>JACKHN010000004.1 GCA_020638975.1 Planctomycetaceae bacterium | reverse complement strand
GTCGGCTCACAGCCGGAAATTAATCTTCGCCCGTTCCTTAGTCGGTCCACCGTAACGGATCGGTTTCGTCGCGGCTCGCCCAGATTGTGAGATCCGTGAACTGCGAACTGAGTACGTCGGCGAGTACTTCAACGGCAAACCGCTCGCTGGAAAAGTGGCCCGGCAAGAGTAATGCGACCTCGGTTGCTTCCGCTTCGAGACAAGTGTGGAACGTCGTTTCCCCAGTGACCAACAAGTCGCATCCCTTTCGTCTTGCCGCTCCGAGAAACGAGCCGGCGCTACCGCAAGCGACAGCGATTCGCTTGATCGAACGCCCTGCGTCGCCGACCGCATGCAAACCATCGATCGACAGAAACGATTTTAAGCAAGCAGCACACTCTGCCAAAGATAACGGAGACTCAAGCTTGCCGTAACGTCCCGATCCCAGTCCGTCGGGATCATCTTCAGCAGGCACTAATGGTTGTATGTCGCACAACTTCAGTCCCTCGGCGAGTCGCTGATTGATACCCATCGCCGCCGAATCGAATCGCGTATGAGGGCTGTGGATGGAGACACCACTGCGAATCAATTGCCACAGCAATCGCCCTGGGACGGACTCCGTTGTCAAACGCTTAAGTGGATGAAACGGGAGCGGATGGTGGCTGATAATCAGATCGACGTTCTCCCGAACCGCTTCGTCGGCGCTGGCGGGCGTCACGGTCAAGCATGTCATCACACGCCGCACGGACTGCGTTGGATCTCCGACCAACAGTCCGACATTATCCCAGTCCTCCGCCAGTCGGCTGGGAGCAAAAGTTTCGAGGAAATCGCTGATCGATTGAACGGTTGCCATGGTTTCGTCTCGACTAAAAGCCTGATATCCGTGTCGCAAACGGTAACCTGCGACGAGGTCGTCGACAACCCAGGCTATTCGCGAGCGATGATCTGATGGTTCAGAATGCGCGGGCCGTCAATCTCTTCGACGCGCAACCACATCATCTCGCCAAGCAATTCTGCTCCATTCGGAAAGACGAACATGACTGTCGTTGTCCCGCGACCTCGGTTGAATATTTGCTGTCGTTCACGCCGCCGTTTGCTGGTGGTGAGGTTACAGTTGAAGCTGACGAACTCGTCCGTCGCGTTGGTCAATTGCTGTTCAATGATCAGATTTCCGTGCTCGTCCAATCGCGACGACAGTTCGACAGCGATGTCACCCAGACCGACCGTGAGCTTGCGATAGATGCTGAACTTGTAGTCTCGCGACGCATTAAACTGAAAGTCCACGCGAATCATCTGCTCGCCGCTGGTAACGCTGGGTTGCAAGGTGACTTGGAATCCTCTTCGATGTCTTTCATTCGCCGAGAGCTTGAAAGTCGCCGTATGTTGCGTTGCTTCCCAGAGCTCTGGAATGTGCAACTTAACAGTCCCCCCAACTCCTTGGTCGAACGTATTGCTGAAGGAGTAGCTAAGACTTTGTTCTCGACCAAAGATACTTGCGATGCGATCCTCGTCGAACTGAAACTCCATCCGCCACTTAGCGATCTGAGGATCAACTCCCGTAATGAACGTTGGCAGACGAGTCACTTTGATTTCCTGACGTGAAAATCCATCGTCGCGGATAACGCGAGGAGTCTGTTTGCCGCCCCACACGTCGATCTGATGAACCCGCTCACCGAGGTAGATGACCTCGTCGACCGGCGCTTCGTTCCAGACGACCATCACGGCTTCATCGCCGCGCGAGAAAATCTGATTCGAGCTGCCGTTGGGCATTTCGATACTTCCAACGTAAGTCGCGTCGGCAAGCATCATGGCAGTTGTGCGCCAGGGGAGAAGCAACTTATCTGGCGAGCCGTCTGGCGTCATTACGCCGTGTTCGGCGTCGAACGGATCAGGAAGAAAAACCCCATCCGCCTTCTGTATCTTGGCGGTCAGCATTCGCGAGACAAGATCGCGGGCACGAGTCTCAAGACTGTAATGTGACTTACCCAGCGGCTCCATGATGAGCCATTTCTTGGCGGTCGTCTGCGGATCCGCCGACATATAGTGTTCCATCTCCTCCGCTGTGAGCGGAGGATTAGCGACGTACGACAGGAACGACCAGGGAGGCCTACTCGCGACAGGAGTTTCGTCAAGCGAACGCCATGGAATGCCGAGATTGATCTGCTGACCAAAACGATTGAAGTCCTTCCGAATCGTCCCGACGGTCTCTTCAAGATTAGGGAAATTCACGAAACTGGTGTCGCGATCCCCGCCGAGTTGCCACCATTGGACTTTCAGCGAAAGCCGGGTCATCACCGGATCGACCGCCGGGTGCCAGACTTCGGGCTCGACGAACACAGATGCAACAGGGACTTTTTGACTCTGTTCGCCGAACAGTTCGCGGACTTCTCTAGGTGGTTGGTCAAGCATTCCGACCAGATTGATTCTGCGCGCGGACATCCGCTCGGCAAACCACGCCAAATCATCGGCACGTCCCTTGTCGTCGTCACCGTACCAAACAGGGAACTTCACCCAGTGAATGCCGACATCCTCAAGCAGGTTTACCAAGTCCTTCAAGGCGATCGGACCATCGCCATCCGGAAGTGACCAACCAAACTCACCCTGCTTGCTCTTCGGCAATCTCTGCAGGATGGCGATGTTCGTCGTCATCGGTTCGCTTGTCGGCCCCGACATGGAGACGAGCACGCGATAAAAACCGTAATCCAGGTTAGGAGGACGCCACGTAGCAGAGCCCGCGAACACGCGCGCCGATGCCGCACTCGGGCGATCGGCTTTCATTGCCGTTTCATGAGTTGCCACGAGTCTTCCGTGGATGTCTTCTAACTCGAACCTAACCCTTGGATCGGGGTGCGAGATCCCCGAGACTTGGCAGGTTATCTCGACGTCGCTCGGATGTGTGAAGATGTTATTGCGGCTTAGCGTTTCGACGGAGACGCGGGGTAACTTGGCCAGCACCAAATCATCGAACATGGCGGAGCCCGTAAGATCGGCTTTGCTCGTTGGTGATAGGTGCAGCGAGACGACTGCCCAACGCACTCGATCGCTCGAAGGTGTCAAGGGGCCGATTTGGAACCCGGTCCAACCGTTCGTCTGCGTGTGACGCGAAGACTCGACGGTATCCAGCAGCTTGCGGTCGTTGTCGTAGAACATCACGGCAGCGTAAGCCACGTCGTGTGTCAGGCCTTCGGTTCGGAGGAAGCCGTTTAAGACATAACTGAACAAGGGACTGACTTCGACCATCGGGCTGTAAACAGCCGCCGCACCGCCATCAAGTTCGATTTGGAGCGCGTGCTGTGCGGAATTCGCCGGTTGGCTGTTGAGTCGCGGTCGCGAGTCCTCGGCAATCTCGACGTTTATGTACAGCGGGTAGCCCTTACCTCGGCGGCGGGTCCAATCATCGGGCCAGCGATCGTAGTTCTTGTCGTCTTTCTCCTCAAAGTCCCAGTGCCGCACCTCTTGTGCCTGCGACATCGGACTCGCCGTATGCGCCGAAGCGTCAGCGGATAGAATTAGCAGTGGCAAGAGACAGTGAATCATCGAATGTGTCGCGATCGTTCTGAAAGGACGTACCCGTGCTGGAACTAAAGATTGGCATTCAATTAGCGAGCTTGCGGCTTCCGTTTAAGAAAGCCTTGCATATTGCTGCGGAATTGGGTGCCAATGGGATCGAAATAGATGCCCGGAATGACTTGAAACCGCAGGATTTGTCGCGCACAGGGCTTCGGCAGCTGCGGAAAACGCTGGATGATCGGAATCTGCGGGTTTGCGCGATTGGGTTTCAGACCCGTCGTGGCTACGACGTTTTGGACGAACTCGACCGCCGCGTGGAAGCCACCAAGCAAGCCATGCAGTTCGCTTACGATCTCGGCGCGTCGGTCGTTATCAATCACGTTGGCAAGATCCCGACCGAGCCAAACGATCCCAAATGGGAGTTATTGGTGCAGGTGCTGACCGATGTTGGTCGCTTTGGGCAACGTGTGGGAGCGACACTCGCCGTCGAAACGGGAGCCGAAGACGCTGAGACCTTACTTAGGTTGTTGGACGCGTTGCCGGACGGGTCGATCGGCATCAATCTCGATCCCGGCAATTTGATCGTTAACGGATTCTCCGCCAGCGAAGCGACGAAGCGACTTAGCGAGCACGTGATTCACGTTCACGCCAAGGATGCAGTACGTGATCTGGCCCAAGGCCGAGGACTCGAAACACAACTGGGACGAGGTGCTGCGGATTTTCCTGAGATCCTTAGCATCTTGGAAGAGCACGAGTATCGAGGCTACTTTACGATCGAACGCCAACACGCCAGCGATCCAGTGCTCGAAGTCGGCCAAGCCGTTCAATATTTGCGCAACTTGCTGTGAGCGGCCTTAGAGGGCGGCGGTGCCCACCAAGCCAGCTGGCGTGAGCATAACCCACTCACCTCTGTAAGTTCGACTCTCGCCGCCAAACATTGCTAGTAAGGGGGCCGGCCTTCGGTAGGATGAGGTGGGACCACTTCATTCCTTCACGGAGGTGACACCCAAGGACTTTCCATTGCATGTTTCAATTAGATTTGCCTCGGCGATGAAAGAACCCACTGCTACGACCGCTCGAGAACTTGCCGTCGGTTGAGTCTTGGCACCAAGGTGGCTCTTGTCGTGATGCCGTTCGTAGAAGAGTGATGCGCGCACATCGATGCGAAACCAGTTGCGCAGGACGGCTCGATTTGATGCCCCGCTTAGTTCGTTGCAACGGCGGCTCGTTGAGCCGACCGACAAAGATCCATTAGCTCGATCGTCAGTTCAAAGATTTCGGAAGCATCGTCGGATTCCGTAACACTTTGGTTCAGTTTAGCCGCCAACGATTCCATCTCGGTTGCGCCAGCGCACGCCGCCGTAGCTTGCAGTCGACCGGCCAAGGCTTCGATCGTCGCAAGGTCTTGTTCGTCCAAAGCTCGCGCTAACTCTTCGATCTGGGTCGCCATTTGAACGGCCGTTTGTCGCGACATCTTGTCGGACGACGTCTGAGAAAGCTGGGGCTTGTCACAGACGACTTCGATGAACCGCTCTACGAGATCAGGGTCGAACTGGGTACCTGCGCATCGACGCAACTCACAGAACGCCTCGTCTCGAAGACGCGCTTTGCGGTAGCTGCGCTGGGTAACCATCGCGTCGTAAGCGTCGGCGATCGCTAAGATGCGAGCTCCCAACGGCAGTGCGTCCCCCATAGGCAAACGCGTGACTTCGTTTCGGGAATCATAGGGCGCCTTGTGAAGGCGAATCATGTCGACCAATGGTTCGTAGTAGAAGGCGGACCCTACGATCTCGACCCCAATCCGCTCATTCATCTTCATCACACGCCATTCCTCGGTCGTGAGTTCGCCGGGTTTCAACAAGATGGCGTCTGGCACGCCGATCTTGCCGATGTCATGCAGCAACGCAGCGATCTCGAGAATGTAGGCCTCACTTACCGACATCAAGCTGCGGCCAACAGCTACACACAAGTCCGCGACTCGCGCGCTGTGCTCCGCTGTTTCGGCGTGGCGATAGGCTAATGCGGACATGAGTGATGCGACCGCAGGAAAAGGAATGTGGGTGTGCGAAGATTCGTCAGCATCGGGCTTAGTCCGCCGAACCTTGGATTCGTCGACTTCCACGCTCTCCATCTCTAACGTATAAGCCACGACTTGGTTGCGACCGCTTCGCTTCGCGACATACAGGCACTTGTCCGCTTGTTCGAGCATCTCTTGTGGGCTACTCGCTCCGAGATGGATCGACGACACACCGAGGCTGGCTGTAATTGTTAGAATCTCGAAATCAATCTCCGACATCGCGATTCGAATGGTCTCCGCGAGAGCGACAGCCCGTTCTACATCATACCCAGGCAGCAGCACACAGAACTCTTCGCCACCGAAACGACACACCAAACCTTCGGTACCGACTTGTTCACGCAGGCATGCCGCGACGCCCTTGAGGACTTCGTCTCCCTTGCCATGTCCATGGTTGTCGTTAATGGATTTGAAGTGATCGATATCGACCATGAACCCGCAAAGAGGCTTGTCGTTTGTCTGCGAGTCTTCCCAGTGCTGGTCGAACAACGGGAAAAAGGAGCGCCGATTCATGCACTCGGTGAGCGGATCGATGGTCGCCAAAAGCTTAAGCTGCTCGTTCTGTTCTTGGATCTCTTCACGCGAAGCCTTCAACGTCTTGAGCATCTTCAGCAACTCGTACCGCTTCGCTTCCAGTTCGGTCACGTCATCAAAGCTGGCCAACGCGCCGCGACTTTTTCCATCTTCGCCAAAGATCGGAGCGACGTTCACGTGGAAAGACCGCTCGTCATACTCGCCGGTCTTCAGTTGCAACGGCACGCCGACACGCTGTGCATTGTCACGTAGCGAATCGTTCCAAGGAAGCTTATCGGGATCCTGATCACCCATCCAAGCAAGATCGGATGCGACTCGTCCTTGCAATTGATGAGGTTCTTGACCGATGGTCGTGGCAAACGACTTGTTCGCCATCACGATTCGACCTTGGCTGTCGAGAACCAGCAGTCCTTCAGCAAGCGTGTCGAGCGCCGAGCGCACTCGTTGTGGCATGACGCGGGATGGATCGAGGTGCATCAGAACTCGCCGCAGCCAGAAGGCGAACAGGACCGCGTTGAAGCCGGTCAGGAAGATAGCAAATTCCATGAACTGCGACAGCCAACTTGTCGTCGAGCCGACAGACGATACCTGCTGAAACGCCACTTCCACATTGCCCCAGTTTCGATTGCTAGATGCAATCGGCACATAGATCTGGCCATCGGTCGACTGACCGTCTCCCGTGCCGGTCCAATGAACCGCGTGATTGCCAACTTGAATCACCAATTCACCGTCCGCTCGCCGAAGTGCTGCCGAACGAACGTCTTCGTTGCGAGTCACGAACGCCACTAAGTTGCGTTCAATTCCGTGAAAATCAGCACGACTGGCGAGCATCGAGCAATTGATCGCTAGTGATTCGCACAGCGCAATCCGTCCCTGTAAACGAATCTTGTGCGTGTCGGGGAAGAGCCCAAAGACTCGCGCAATCAGAACGCCGCACAGCGAAAGCAGTGCTAAGCACATGGCGATCCGAAATGAAATGGTGATTCGTTTCATAAAATCCAACAGAGCGCGGGGAACGCTGCGACGTTGGAGAACGAGCGCAACTACACCGCAGTGATATCCAAAGTTAGCACGCTGTAACGTGTTAGAGCGATCGTCGCCGTGCGGAATACCGCACATCTTCCACGGCGCGCCGGTTGTGCTCGACTTTACGACCCAACCGTTTCATTCCGCACAACCCGATTGAGAATGAGAGGGCACGAGCGGACGAACTGCCGTCGATTGTGCCGGACGCGTCCGGCATTGCCGGATTATTCGGCGGATCGCTACGCCGCCACAGGATAAATTGACTGATGTCAGCCAAAGATTTGTCGTTAGTAGCACCAAAGGTCGATCCGCAGACGCCTACTTTGAAGTTGCGATTTTTCGTTAGCCAGACGCGTCAGGTTTGAAGTCGCGCCAGTATGTGCCCAGGAGGCGACGCTGGATAAGAGCCCTGGGCTGAAGCCCTGAGTATTACCCACATCTATGTGGTTGATTTTAGCGTGGCAGCAGGCGGTTGATAGCACGGCTAAGTGGTGGGTAGATGATAGTTTGTCTTCGCGATGAGCATTCCGGACTTCGGTGTCGTAGAAAGGTTTAGTGAGGCGACCAGGGTTTGGAGCGGTCACCTGAGGCTGGCAGCTTGGGATTGCAGAGTCCAGCACAATGGCACGGAGGTGAGTGATGGCTGTGATTCTGGAAACTCAAGAATGGGCGGAACAACAATTCGGAACTTGTCTCTTGGGCGATGTTCGACGCACACGGCGACTGGTCCAATTCGCTGCACAAGTGGCCGCTGCTCCCGATGCTTCGACGCCGGGACAGACGGAAAAGTGGTGCGACCTGAAAGCTGCTTATCGTTTGATCGACAACGAGCAAGTCACGTTCGATGCCATCGCCGAGCGTCATTGGCAGCAGACTCGACAACAGCCGGTCGGAACCCGCCTGATTTCCTGTGACACCACGGAAGTCGAGTTCGGAGCGACCAACCAAGCCACTGGCTTGGGACCGTTAGGCGGAGGGTTTGGCCGCGGCTTCCTGTTGCATTCGGGATTGATGATTGATCCCGCGACCGAAGCCGTGATTGGCCTGGCCGGACAGAAGATCCGCTACCGAAAGCCAGCACCCAAAAACGAATCGCGAACACGTCGGCTGGCCCGTGATCGCGAATCGCGTGTGTGGGGAGAACTCATTGATCAAATCGGTCCTCCGCCAAAAGGCGTTCGCTTCGTCGATCTCTGTGATCGGGGTGGAGACAATTTCGAGGTCTATTGCAAGCTGTTGTTGAATCGTCACGATTGGGTCGTGCGGGCGCGAGACCTGCACCGCATTGTGCAATCCCAGGAACAGGAAATGCCACTGTCGTGTTTCCTGGACTCGTTGCCGCTGGCGGGTACGTACGAGCTGTCGTACCGCAGCCATGCCCACGGTTCGCGGACGGCTCAGATCGAAGTCCGTTTCGGCAGGCTGATGATGCCTGCTCCGCGTCAGCGTAGTCCTTGGTTGCGTGAAGTGGGGATTACGCTGATGTCGATGAACGTGGTCGAAGTGCGCGAAGTGAATGTGCCGGCTGGCGTCGATCCGTTGCGTTGGGTGTTGCTGACGTCGCTGCCGGTGACGACGTTTGAGGAGGCTTGGCAGGTGATCGAGTACTACGAAAAACGCCCGCTCGTGGAGGAGTTTCACAAAGCGTTGAAGACGGGCTGTCGTGTGGAAGATCGTCAGTACGAAACGAGCGAACGCTTGGAAGCGATCACTGGGTTGTTGAGCGTGACCGCGGTTCGCTTGTTGCAACTTCGCAGTGCGGCTCGCGAGACTCCTGATCGCGCGGCGGAGGAAGTCGTGCCTCGACATTGGGTGACGGTGCTTCGGCGTTTGCGCGGTAGTCGAAGGATCGGGACCGTGCGTGAATTCTATCGCGAGTTAGCTGGCCTAGGCGGTCACATGCTGCGCAAAGGCGATGGCGAGCCCGGTTGGATCACGCTCTGGCGAGGCTTCGAAAAACTCCACTTGGCCGTCCGCGCCATCGATTGCTACTGGACCAGATGTGGGTAGTACTCAGGCATAAATGCTGGGGCTACTATCTGACATTGCATCGGGACGACCAATATGGCGTAACTTCGAAACTATCCTCGAAGGTTGCCTTTCCGCGTTACGCACCTTAGGCTGTCCACCCTATCGATGCTGATACACACTCGCCAATTTGGGAGTTTGCAGGATGGGTGGTCTGACGTGGATTGATTGGGTGATCGTGGCGATCTATTGCTCGTCGACGCTGGCGCTGGGCTGGTACTTCAGCCGACGACAGAACGACACGCAGGAGTACTTCACTGGCAGCGGCAGCATGAACTCGGTGCTCGTGGGCGTATCGCTGTTCGCGACATTGCTCAGCACGATCTCCTATCTCTCGATGCCCGGAGAAGTACTCGGAAAAGGCCCCGTCTACATGACGAACCTGCTGGCGTTGCCGTTTGTGTTCGTCGTGGTCGGATACGTTCTGCTTCCAGTCTACATGCGATATCGCGTCACGAGCGCCTACGAGCTGCTCGAAACGCGGCTGGGATTGAGCGTCCGCATGCTTGGCGTTGTCATGTTCTTGAGCCTGCGGCTGGTATGGATGTCGCTGTTAGTTTATCTGACCGCCAAAGCATTGACCGTGATGATCGATGTCGACGAAGATTGGTTTCCGGCGATCGTTCTTATCACGGGCCTTGTGTCAGTGACGTACGCGTCGCTGGGTGGATTGCGTGCTGTGGTAATTACGGACTTGCTGCAGACGATACTGCTGTTCAGTGGCGCGATACTGGTGATCGTGATGGTCACGGTCGACTTCGGCGGCTTTGGATGGTTTCCGACCGAATGGCAAGATAACTGGGACACACAGCCGCTGTTCAGCTTTGATCCCAGCACGCGGGTCACCGTGCTGGGAGCAATGCTCACGGTCTTTGTGTGGCAAGTATGCACGGCTGGTGGCGATCAAGTGTCTGTGCAACGGTTCATGTCGACGAAAGACGCCGCCGCGGCCCGCCGTTCATTCGCGACGCAGATGATCGTTTCAATTTTCGTTCCGATCACACTGTGCTTGGTCGGTTTCGCATTGCTCGCCTTTTTCCAAGTTCATCCCGAGTTCGTTCCGGCACATATGGATCTCAAGACCGACGCGGATAAAATCTTTCCACACTTCATCGCCTTTCATCTGCCGGTTGGCGTATCGGGACTCGTGGTCTCAGCGATGTTCGCGGCCGCGATGTCGAGTATCGACTCGGGCGTGAATTCGATTACGGCTGTGGTGATGACAGATCTTCTCGATCGCTTCGGAAAAAAGCCCGAGACGGAACGGCAACACGTCTTTGTGGCAAGGTCTTTGGCGTTTGGTATCGGAGCCACCGTCGTCGTCGGCAGCATGTTCGTCGGACAGATCCCAGGCAACATCACGGAGGTTACGAACAAGACCGTCAACCTCATGGTGCCGATGATATTCTCGTTGTTCTTCTTCGCGCTGTTCGTGCCGTTTTCAAAGCCAGCCGCCGTTTGGATTGGCTGGGCCTGCGGAATGACGACGGCCTGCCTGATCGCTTTCTCTGGGCAGATCTTCGGCGTTGATCCTATTAGTGGTTTACCGCCCGTCAGTTTTCAGTGGATCGGCCCCACCTCCTTGCTCGTGAACATTATGGTGGGGCTCGTGATTAGCCTCATTATTCCGACGCCTCACTCGGCGAAATCAGGCTAACACATGGCTCGGAAACGCGTTGGGAGATGGCGTGATTCACAACGATTTGGGTAATGGCACACTTTGCCGTAAGTCGGGCACTTTTGCCCGACAGTAGACGGCCAGGAGTGCCCGTCCTACTTTCCGGAGTTTCAAACTGTACCACTACCACGATTTGTCGGGAATTCGGCATTTCCGGCTCGTGAATTACAATAAAGGCTGACCTTACTTTTCCGAAACGCTTGGCGCGGATGATGATGACGCGGTAAGTTGTAGCGTCCTTTCGATCAATTCCTCCGCTCCAATACTTCTCTTGGAACGAAGTCGTGCCCAGTAAAACGCGATCCGTCTTCCGCAACGCTGCACTCCTTAGTGGCCTCGTTGCGCAAGCTCAACTGGACGCCGCGGAGAGCGCTTTGCGCGAAGAGGCGGTAGGCAGCGACACAGCGGGCGAGATCTCCGACGAAAACCTGGCGAACAAGCTGGTCGACACACATGTGATTACGCGTTACCAAGCGGATCAAATGTTGACCGGTCGGAACAAGCTGAACCTGGGTCCTTATCTGGTCACCGACTTCATCGGCCAGGGCGGCATGGGGCAAGTCTTCAAAGCCGTCCATAACGTCATGGGACGTGAATGTGCGGTCAAGATCTTGCCCGTTCACAAATCCACTCCCGAAGCAATCTCTAATTTCACTCGCGAGATTCGCACGCAAGCCAAGCTGGATCATCCGAACTTGGTGCGTGCTTACGACGCAGGACAAGACGGCAGCGTTCATTACCTCGTGACGGAGTATGTACCAGGAACGGACTTGCGTCGGCTCATTCGCTCCGATGGACCGCTCACGATGCAGCAAGCGGCCAGCGTGATCATGCAAGCGGCGCGCGGACTGCACCACGCTCATGAAAGCCATCTCATTCATCGCGATGTGAAACCCGGCAACATCCTCGTGACTCCCGAAGGCATCGCAAAGGTGTCCGACCTGGGGCTTGCCGGTTTTATCAACGAAGGCGATGCGGACCCTCGAGCCGGCAAGATCGTTGGAACCGCCGATTACCTTTCGCCGGAACAGATTCGCAATCCGCACGAAGTGAGTAACGTCAGTGATGTCTATTCGCTGGGTTGCACGTTGTACTATGCAATTACGGGGAAGGTGCCATTTCCAGGTGGCACACCGAACAGCAAGGCACAACGCCATCTTGCGGAAACGCCCTGGCACCCGAAACGCTTCAATCCCGATATCAGCGAAGAGTTCGTCGAAGTCATCGCGGATATGATGGAGAAGGATCCAGCGTCGCGAATACCGACTGCAGCGGAAGTTGCCGCGCGGCTTGAGCCTTGGGCGACCGAAGTCGGGGTTAGCCCGGCACCGCTGACCAAGTCGCCGTGGACTCCGCCGCCGTTGCCTACAGGATCTGAGGACTCCGCTCAAGAAACGGACGGTGCCCGCATCGATTCCGAAGAGTTTGATTCGAGTCGCGCTGAGAGCGTCAGCCAGTGGTCCCAGGGAACCGAATCGGGAAGTGCGGCGAGCCAAGATACAAGACAATTGCCGACGCGGCGGCGTTCTGGGCCGCTGCCTCCTCCGTTGCCACTGGTACAATTGCCACGGCGTCAGCGTCAGAATCAGACGATTCTGCTCGCCGTTGTCGCATCGCTTGCGGCGTTAGCGGGAGTCGTCAGCGGCTTCATTCTGCGCGGGTTGTTCTAGCCGTAAACCGTTTGTAAGGTTGGCGGGTCCCTTGCCCTCCGAGCAGTGATGCGGATTGGCGTTAACAGTTTGGTACGAGTCGCTCAAGGGTTCCCCCTTCGCTCAACTTCGGTAAGTGTGCTGGAGGCTGAGGTAGACTGCGATCACCAATCATCGGGCACCCTAAGCACCGCCCAAACAATAAGTGGGATAGGCTTCTAGCCTGTCATGACTGAATTGACAGGCTGGAAGCCAATCCCACAAGAGTTTTGCGACAGTAATTGTTTGGCCGATGCTAACGCGTTTTTTCGGCATTATCTCGTTGAACACCGTCGCCGCGCGATGGACCTCTGCCGGATGCCGTCGCGCTGCGACATGGTTAAACGACAAACAGGTAATCGAGTAGGAGACTTCACCACGCTGCGAGCGTTGTCCAGACGATTGGCCTTGAAAATCATGGGAGTGGGCTCGCCCATACTGGGCGTCGGGCGATCTACTCGCGCGGTCCAATCGCTCGCCGACGAGCCAACGATCGTCGGGCCCCCGCGACTCGACGAGATCAACATGCCACACGAGAACCTTCCCGCTCACGACCTGCCGACCACGGACGACAACATCGTCAGTTAGGTGGCAACCAACTCCCGAATATCGAGCTGTTCACCCAACATCAGCCGCACGATTTCGTCTCGGTCCGCTTGGCTCGGCACGCCCCAATCAGCTTCGTAGTGGAAGCATTCGCGGGCGCTCATCCCGCCAAAGTGGTCGTCCAGGATCGTGAAGTGGTCGGTCGTAACGAGCGCCGGATGTTGTCTACCACAGGCATGGCTCAACTGAAGCAGTTCTTTTCGCAGTGTCGCGACGTAGTTTGCCAGGCGAGCGGCTTTGTAGGTGGGGTCCAGTCCAGACATGAGCCACTTGTTCTGGGTGGCGACGCCTGCGGGGCAGTGTCCCGTGTGGCATTTCAGCGCTTGGATGCAACCGATCGACAACATGGCTTCTCGGGCCACGTTGACCATGTCGCAGCCCAAGGCCATCGCCAGCAAAGCCGCTTCCGGGAACCCGAGCTTTCCGGATCCGATGAACGCGACTTGATCGGTCAGGCCCGCGTGTACGAACTCGCGATAGACGTTCACGAAACCCAACTTAAATGGCAACGCAACGTGATCTGCAAAGACTAACGGAGCTGCGCCGGTGCCACCTTCGCCACCATCCACGGTAATAAAATCCACACCTCGGTTCGTCGTCGCCATTTGATTGGCAAGGTCTTTCCAAAACTGAAGTTCCCCGACGGCACTCTTGATACCGACTGGCAATCCGCTCAAGTCGGCCAATCGTTCGACGAAATCAAGCAAGCTGTCGACATCACGAAACTCGCGGTGTGACGAAGGACTGATGCAGTCCTTGCCCATCGGAATACCACGAATCTCGGCGATCTCGGCGGTGATTTTCGCTGCGGGCAAAACACCGCCCAGGCCCGGCTTGGCGCCCTGACTCAGCTTGATCTCGATGGCTCGAATCGGATTCGTTTGGACGACCTCGACGAACTTTTGTTCGTTGAAGCGGCCATCTTCCGTTCGGCACCCGAAGTATCCCGTACCGATCTGCCACATCAGGTCGCCGCCGTTCTGATGATGCTTCGAGACACCACCTTCACCCGTGTTCTGCATACAACCAGCCAGCTTCGCGCCGCGATTCATGGCTTCGACGGCGCGGCTGCTGAGCGATCCGTAGCTCATCGCGGAAATATTGACAATCGACGCAGGACGGAAGGCTTTCGGGCGACCGCGGTGCTGACCAATGATCTTCGCACAAGGTATCGGGTAGCGTGGGTCGTAACCCGCGTCGCCCGGTCTTGGTCCGCTCAACGGAAAAGCCGCGTGTTTGAGGATCAGATGATTGGCCGACAATTCCAAGTCGTTATCTGTGCCGAACCCCGAGTAGTTGTTTTCCTTCTTGGCCGAGGCATAGATCCAGCTGCGTTGATCGCGGCTGAAGGGACGCTCTTCGTTGTTGCTGGTGACGATGTACTGACGCAGTTCCGGCCCGATGGTTTCGAGCCAATAGCGGAAGTGTCCGATGATCGGGAAGTTGTGAATGATCGCATGTCGGCGTTGGCCAATATCAACCAAAACCCAAATCGCAACGAGACTGACCGCGCCCGCTAGCCAAGGAAACCACCACATGCTGCCACCTCAAATCCAGAGTAGATCGAATCGCGCAAGGGTGCGCGTCTTCGAGTGCTATCGGAATGATAGTGCGCGTCGGATCAAAAGTTTGTTGATCACGTAGACTTCAACGCTTGACGCGATCACTCTGTCCATACCGGATAAGCGACTTGCCCCGGTATTGCGACCCGAGTCGTGAACAACGTCTTGCCTGCCGTGATGTAAAGCGTGCGACCATCCGCGCCGCCAAACGCCAAATTGGTAAGTACATCTTCTCGGATCGGGATGCGGGATTTCAGCTCGCCTTCCGGCGTGACGAGATAGATTCCTGGTGGTACATCCGCCGTCTCGTGCGGCCCACGCGGTGACATGATGCCGGCGGCGATCAATAAGTTGCCTTCCAGATCCAGCCGCATACCATCACCACCGCGACCGGGTGCAAAGTCGATGACGACGCGTTGGTTCGACGGATTGCCATGAGAGTCCAAATCAAAAGCCCAGATCTTGCGATTACCACCGAGCGTCGGACAGCTGTCGACCAAGTACAACCGCTTCGAGTCCTGCGTGACAGCGATCCCGTTGGGACGCTCGATATCCGGTTGTTGAATAATTCGAGTGACCGTGCCGTCGAGATCGATGCGATAGACGCCTTCGATCTCCATCTCCATCTGCGTGCGGTCGCCGTAGCAGGGATCGGTAAAGTAGATTCGCCCTTTGCCGTCTACGCAGATGTCGTTCGGCGCGTTGTACCGCACTCCGTCGAACCGATCTGTCAGAACGTCGTATTCGTCCGTTTCAAGGTTCGTGCGAGTTATCCGCCTTCCGCCACCGGGGCCAAACTCGGCTCCTTCACAATGCAACAAACGTCCTTGCTGATCGAACGTGTTTCCATTCGTGCGACCGCTGGGTTCGCGAAAGACGCTGCGCGTGCCATCGGGCGCGAGCTTGATGATCCGATTATTTTCGATGTCTGAGAAGAAGACGGATCCATCCGCGTGTACGGCGGGACCTTCCGTAAAAGCCAGGGAAGTGGCAGGCATCGGAACCGACGTCGCATCTCGTAGTTTAAAGTCACTGAATCGCGTCGACACAGGTTTGTCTCCAACGGGGAATGGGCTACTGATTAGAGATGATTGAGTTCGCGTGGAGGAATGGCACATCGCAAGGAATGACGCGTCCGCGCAATCCGTGTGGGTCGATAGAAATTAATCCGCGTCGGGTGGTGTTTGTACTTCGACGGTCGCACTGATGACCGCTTCCGTATCGCTCGCATCAGCGTTCTTCCGACTGTGCTGCACAGAATTTCGCGGTTCGTGTTCCAACCACCACGAGGCGGCGATCTTGTCGGTCCAGGCGTCGGCGCACTCACAACTTGCGAGTGCTTCTTCTAACGCTTCTGCACTTTGATAGCGGTCTTTGGCCTCCTTGGCCAAACATCGAAGCAGCACTTGCTCGACGTCCGCAGGAATGGACGGGTTGACTTGAGAAGGCGGCACGATGGCACGCGTGTGGTGTGCCCTCAACACCTCGAAGGCATTCTTGCCGGTGAACGGCGGTCGACCGGTGATCATGTAGTAGGCAACCGCTCCCAATGCGTAAATGTCCGAGCGGCCATCGGTCTTGTCGAAATCGACCGATTGCTCGGGGGCCATGTAGGCGGGCGAACCACTAAAACCTTTGCCAGGTTTGTCCGATTGTGTATCGTCTGAATCTTCGACGGTTTGCCGGACTAAGCCAAAGTCGAGAAGCTTCGCGACATCGGTGATCCCACCGCGGCGGGCAGCGAAGATGTTTGCAGGCTTGATGTCGCGATGGATCAAGCCAGCGGCATGAGCCTCTCGCAACGCACAACAGGTTTGTCGAAGCAATCTCACGGCTCTGGCAGCAGGCATCGGACCATGCCGTTCGACGAGTTCTTCCAAGCTCAATCCCGGCAGCAGTTCCATGACGTAGTAAAACGTGCCGTCCTCGGTGTGGCCATAGTCAAAGATTTCGACCGTATTCCAATGCGAGAGTTTTGCGGTAGAACGAACTTCGCGCTCAAATTGCTCAATGGCCTTTGTATCGGCATCGCTCTCGGGCTTGATCAGCTTGATGGCACAAGGGCGCTTGAGCATGCGATGCTCCGCCTCGTAGACGACCCCCATGCCCCCGATGCCAAGCTTCTCCTTAAGATGGTATTGCCCGAGTTGGCGAGCTTTGAATTCTGAGCGGCGGACGGAGTTGATGATGTGCGTGCCGAAGATGGCGATGATCGCCGCGACAAAAGGCATCGGGACAGGGCTCATGATGTTACTGGAGTCGAGAGCTGCGGTGACTTCGACGACTCGCGATCGCAAAATACCCAGTACGATGTAGGGCGCGCTGGCTGCTGGAACGAGCACCAACGCCGCCCGCTTCCAAGTGTTCGGCATGAAGATGCCATAGGTCAGGATCGACACGCTGCAAGCACAAAGGAATTGCTGCTGTGCCGAGATCGCGGAAGCCGCGTCGCCGCTCAATGCGAACGTCGCAACTCGCAAATACATCATCAGCAGTAAATGAATGGCGAGTGCACCGAAATCAACCAACTCGAAGACGCGAAGCTGAAACGCACTTAGCGTCACGCGGCTCCGCAACACAAGACAGCTTGTCACGAAGATCAGCAGAACGATCGCTCGGACTTTTAACAATGGGACATTGGGGAGGAGAAGGTTGCCCAGGAAGGCGGCGGCAAGAACGATCGAAATGATCAGCGAAACTGCCACTAACCGGCGGCGTATTAGAGCCGCCGTCTCGTCGGCGAATCGTGGTCTGTCGGCGCCGACAAAACCAACTATATCTCGCGAAACTTCCACGTCGTTCTCGTTCATTCACGGCGTCGCGAAAGTCGTCAAGACATTCGCCGAATCTCGCGACGCCACACGTAAACTCAATAGGCTTCCCAACCTTTGCGAAACTCGGTGCGAAGGAATTGTGGGACTTTCTCGTTTCCGCTGGCCGTCAACGCGTTGGCATCCCAATCGAAGCCGCCACCGGCTCGATAAGCGGCGTTGCCAAGCAACACAGTCTCGGACAACGGGCCGGAGTAGTCAAAGTCACAGGTCGCGGGTGGGCCACCTTTACAAGCCGTGAACCACTCTTTGTAGAAGCCCGGTGAATCTTCGATGGTTTGTTCCGGTGCCTTGAATTCGGCAAATTTGTCCTCGGGATACAGCTTGTATTTGCTGAATCCCGTTAACAACATCCCGTCGGCACCGATAAACAGCGTGTTCATGCCGCGATCCGATAAGCCCTTCTCTTGGAGAATCGGTGGGCCGTTCTTGGCGTGATACCAATGCAGCGTCACGCCTTGGTCGGCGAACTCGAACGAAGTCGTCATCGCCTTGGGAGTTCGTTGATCGTCGATCGCAGGGCCCGAGCCTGCGACCTTTGTCGGGTACTTCAAGCCGAGTGCCCAGTAGGGAGTGTCGAGGATATGACAGCCCCAGTTCCCTGTCTCGCCCGTGCCAAAGTCCCACCAGAACCGCCAGCCGTACGGACAGTATGCCGTGTGGTAGGGCCGCTCCTTCGCCGGGCCAAGCCACAAATCCCAATCCAAGCCCGGCGGTGCCGCCATCTTATCGGTTGGCATCGCGGGCATGCCGCGATCACCGCTGATCCAACAATGAACTTCGGATACTTTGCCGATCGCGCCAGCTTGGATCAACTCGACGCTACGGTGCATGTTCGTCAGTGTATGTCGCTGGACTCCGAGTTGTGTGGCGACTCGCATCTTGGCCGCCATCTTTGTCATCTCGCGAGCTTCCCAAACGGTGTGCGCCATGGGCTTCTCGCAATACAGATGCTTTCCCATCTGCATGGCCATCATCGATGGGTGAAAGTGAGTGTGGTCCGGTGTACTCACGACAACGGCATCGATCTCCTTGTCCATCTTGTCGAGCATCTTGCGAAAGTCGATGTACTTCTTGGCCTTGGGATGCTTTTCGTAAGCCTTTCCGGCACGGCTGTCATCGACATCGCACAGCGCGACGATGTTCTGGCTTTCCACGCCGCCGACGTTTGCGGCGCCGCGGCCACCGATGCCGATGCAGGCGATGTTCAACTTCTCGTTCGGCGAGTCAGCTGCCTTGGCTTGTGTACCGATCCAGAATCCCGCACTTGCGAGAGCGCTGGTTTGCATCATCCGACGGCGATTGAGTTGACGATTCATCAGGCACTCCCAAGAGGCAAGTCGAGGATTTGGGCGTTGAACGATAGTATGCGCGAAACGCGGCTTGCTGTCAGTTAAACGCCCGCAAAAGGCGGCGCCCTTTGTAGATACAACAGGCTTCGTAGGAAGCGATCGGTCGCGACGTGTTTCGAGTGGGGAACCAGCTGGGTTCGTGCTCGTCGATGACCGCAATCCCCGCATGCCCCTCGTTGACCGCGCGAGCAACGAGTACCTTGTCACCCAGGAACATCCCGAAAATGGTCGGTTGAATGGCGTCATAGTCGTGGTCGCGAAGGCGTCTCTCAAGACGCGTTACCTCGACCCGTTGCGCCTCGGTCAACGTTGCGGCATCCATCTCGAAGATATCTTCGTGCTCGACGTGCCAGCCAGCGAACGCCGCATAGATGTCGTCCGGTGGCAGATCCAACAAGTCCGCGCCGAATGCATGGGTCAGCGGTCCAGCGATGCCGACGTTGCTGTACTCGCCTGCCGGCAAGTGGTACGTAAAGCGAAAGAGAAAGGTCTCGACGGGCTCGTCGTACCCAGGCCAATGCTGCACGCGCGAGTCGAGTAACTCGAACTGTGAGGGCGGGATACCCATCTGCGAAGGCTGCGCCAGCCAGAGGGCAAGTTCCGCTTCGGCACGGGCGACTGGGGTTGTGAACTGTTCGTCAACCTTCTCATTCAGATTCAGTTCTTCGGCATACGCCAACACTCGCAATCGAGCTACGGGCTCGGACGCCAAGGCGACCAGCGCGTCCTTGCCTCGCTCCTCGCCGAATTTTGCCAATGCTGCGGCGGCTTCCGTGTGCAGTCGTCGGTGGCGAACTTCCAAAGCCTGATACAACTTGCCAACGGCTTCGCGGTCACCGATCAACGCCAGTGCGTCACACAACGAGACTGCCAACGCGATGGCATCATCAATTTGCTGTGCGATCTCCTCAGGCGTGGCAGCGAACTTGGTCGGGTCCTCTTCCATGCGGGCCAGTCGCTGGACGACGGCACCGAGCAACGCAATCAACTGTTCTTTTCGCGTTACTCCCGGATGAGGATCGATAAGTCCATGCCGGACGAGGAAATTCGCTAGATCGATGATGGACGCGGCCACGACTTGATGCTGCAACGCGTCTAGTAAACGTGGGAACAGTTGGTTCGCATCGTAGGACGTGTGCTGAAATAGCGGACCGAATGCCAGGAGTGCTGATGGCGCGTCCGAGGGCGGGTCTTCCACCACAAGATTTGCAAACTCAGCCAACTCGTAAGGGATCGCCGATGCGGCCAGTAGTTGCAGCAGATGACAGCGAGATGAACTCGACGGCCCCAGCTTCCTGTATAACGCGGCGATTTTCGGTACGGTCGTGGTGGGCAGTCGGCGACGATTGCTCGGGTCCCACGGTCGCAGCCGATACATCATATGTCGAAACACGTCGCCTAGGGCAGGGTTGTTCGCAGCCGTTAACTCCGTGTCCAACAACGCTTGAAGAAACTCGTCGAACTGTGCATCCGTCGCCTCGCCCAACCATTGCAATTCAGAGGGGTTCGCTTCAAGCGTCCGCGATTCGCCCTCAAGGACGTACTCAATCAAGCGTTGTATCTGTAGGTCCGGCACGATTTCGCGCTCCACGAAGGCAAAGGATAGATACTGTCGTTCTACCTAATGATAGGGGGGCGAGCTAGTGCAGTTGCGAAGCGAACGAGTGAATTTGAGACGGGCTAAGGTACGACACGAATCGTGTTCCGATAACTAAATATCGTGGTAGAGGTTACTCCTCGACTCTTTTATGGCGTGGCATGATTAACAAGCCGACAACAGTCAACGCGACGCCAAGGGTTAATGCCGGCGAAGCTTGTTCTTGGAACAGTACGATTCCAGCGACTGAAGCCATCGCGACCTGAGACGCATTCAAGGCGTTGACACGGACAAGCGAAGTGATCTGTAACGCTCGCGTTAAAGCGAGGAAGGCGATAACGTTGAAGATCCCCGCCAGCAGCATCATCCCGAAGTCGCCGCGAGTTGTTTCCCGCATCCCTTCGATTCCGATGCGATAAATGGTCAGCGGCGTGAGGCTGATTAAACCGACAAGTGCTACGCAAAATGTCGTTGCCGAAACGGTTGATACACCCAGCACGGCCTTTCGAATCGTAACACCGAGCACTGCATAAGCGAGCCCGGAGACGCAGCCAGCTGTTACGGCAGCCGTCACCAACCACGGATTCGCCGCCCCCAAATTCGAGATCGATTCACTGGCACCGTGGGCGCCGAGTGATAAGATCCAGATCGCCGCCAACAGTACAGCAAGTGCCAACGCTGTCAATTTGGTGACGGACTCTTGCAGGAGGATTCGCCCGAGAATCGCGCTGGCAATGATAATCATGCCCATGCACAAAGGCACCGTTAGCGCGATGCCGATGATGCCCAGGGCCCACTGAAACAACACATTGCCGCCAAACTGTCCGAGTAACCCGACCGCAAGCAGTGTGGCAACGATTGGAACTGGAGGGAACACTCGCTCGCCCCGCGACCAGCGCACGATCAACCAAGGCGCAACACCCACGACCGTTGGAATGGTTTTCATGCACGAAACCCAAACGGGATCACAATCCGTGACGCTGCGGAGGCAAATGTTCGTCGCCGTGTACCCAACGGCAGAAATCGCACCGTAGATCGTTCCCCACAGCGCAGCAGTGTTGGCGCAGAGCGGCTTTCGCGTAGCAGATGCCGGTGCAGATGCCGGTGGGGAGAGGAGTTTCGTTAGTGGGCTTTTGGTCACTGGACTATTGTAAATGCCGCTGGCGGGAACCGCTATGACGCACGTTCGGCAGATTAATCCAGGCCGGGAGGAAGCGAAGTTCCATCGCGAAGTTTGTTGGCGCGGCCCTGAGTCCAACGGATGAGGCCCTCAAGACGTTGCTTGCCTTTGGCGTAGTAAGGCGTGTCCAGGGTGCCGAGGTGCTCACGATAGAGCTCGTCTCGAATTTGTTCCCAATCGGCTTGTGGACGGCAGAAACCCGCCGCGACGAAATGGTCGACGAGCAGTTGTGCGATCGCTTGATGATTGTTGATTGAGGGATGAATATGATCCAGGAACATACTGTCTCCCGGAATTCCGTCCGGCGCTCGCGACTCGAAGTCCCGACGCACGTCGATGAGCGGTGTCGCTGTCGAATCAGCCACGGTTCGAAGAGCCGAGTGAAGTGGTTCGATCATCCGCAGCGGGCAAATATCTTCGTCCTTGGCCCGATTGAATTGTTCGCGGGCGTCCGCCAGTTGCCTTCTGGCTAAGTAGGCGTGCCCGAGCAAAAACCTGGCGTCTGCGTGCCGACCGTCGATGGCAACTGCTTTTTCGAGCGACTCGAGTTTCTGATCAACATCGCTCGTCGACCTCGCTTGTTGAAGCAATTGTTCAAACTCCCTCGCCTCTCGCTCGCCGAGATTGTCGCGAGGGTCCGCCTTGAACGGCGGTGTGTCTTTCAGGTTGGATACTGGGTCCATCAGCACAATCGGCACTCCGGCAGTTTCCGCCAAGTCGATCATGCGACGCAAGTTCTCCGCGTATTGCCGGACGGTGGCTCTTTGCCTAACGTCGTCGCGATGATAGTCTGCCAACCCACCGCGATAGTCCAGCAACGCGTCGACTTCCGTCGACAAGATCTCTTGCGGCGCACCTTGGCCCTCCAGTCGCGAGTCGCCCGACCACACTCGTCGCACGGCATTGATGGTTCTTACGTGAGACAACGGAGTCAGTGGGGGAACGTTGGCGAACGAGCGCGCTTCCAAAAACTCATTATGCCCGGTGTAGATTACGAATAGATCGGGCTCATATGCCAACAGTTCTTCTAAGATTGGCACCAAGCGGTAACTCGCATAAGAAACGCCGCCACAGTTGACGACTTCCCAGTCGCGGCTTGGATCGGCGGCGTTCAGGCTTAGCTCAAGCCAAGTCGTAAATGAAGTCTCGATGCTGTAGGGTCGACCTTGAACAGTGGAACCGCCCAAGCAGAAGACACGAAACTCGTGGGGCGATTTCTCCGCATCGAATGCATCCGGGTAGAAGTACGCACGACGCGACTCGGCGATCTCATAGCGATTGTTCGCGCTGTTGAGTGTGAACAACGGGTGAATTGCTTCAAAGCCGATTGCGGGAAAGTTTGCTTCGGTGGGTGCCCCCATGCCAAGGATGCGTAGACCCAACTCGCAGATGACGAATGGCAGTAATCCGATAAAGACGGCCAGCACGCGAAACGTGGCCGTTCTCCGCCGCGACGTCTTACTGCTTACAGTCGCAGTCACTTCTTCGTTCACTCATATAACGCGTGGGATTCAGCCAAGCCCTTCCAAGTTTAACCAGTCGCCGCAGGCGTCGAGGGATTATGACGGACGACGCCTGCGGCTGCCGGTTTAACGACAAAGGCCGATTTCGTATCGTGGCAAGCCTAAGCGACCACCGGCGAAGGCGTGTTCTCTCGATTGGTAGCTCGCGACTGCGGTTTTCCGTTGATCAACGTTTGTTGCCAGGTCACTCCCAGCATCAGGCAGTTAATTCCGGAGCCGATGCCTAGCAGTCCGACTTTGTCGCCTGAATCAATGTGCCCCTTCTCAAGTCCGATCGCCATCGTAATTGGCAAGGCGACGGAGCCCGTGTTACCGAGCCACTCGAGCGTCGCGAAATCGCGCTCGTGCCGCAAGCCAAGCGAATCGAGCATCGTCTTGCGATGGGCCGATCCGACTTGGTGGCAGAATGTCTTGTCGATGTCGTCCGGTGTCCATTCCGTCTCGTTCATGAACCGCGTGAAGGTATCGACGCCGGTCGCGATACCTTCTCGCATTAGTTGCTCCGAGTCGGTTTGCATCAGCGGCTGCATGCCAGAACCGGCTTCATCCTGGCCGCTGTGACAAAGTTCGTGATACTTCGTGTTCGTTCGCGCGGTGGCGACTCGCAATCGATTATCGGTCTGACTAAGCTCGCGATCCGTCAACAGTACCGCACAACTGCCAGACCCAATCGTTAAAGAAGCCACGGCCATCTTCAATTGATTGCGAGTCAGTGTCTCATCGCGATTGAGCGTGTCGATCGTGGTTTCGACGAGTTGCCGGCCACTTTCCGTGCCCACGACCAAGCCAGCGCGAATTTGCCCCAGTTCGATCATATTCGCGATCTGGATCATGCCATTCAGCAAACCAAGGCACGCATTCGAAACGTCATAGATGACGCAGTTGCTCGCCAGACCAAGGTGGTGATGCACGCGACAGGCCGTCGCAGGTTCGAGGTGGTCGCGACAGACCGAACCGTGAATCAACGCGCCAATGTCGCTCGGATCAATTCCGGCGTTCGCGATCGCCTTCTTGCCACTCTCGATGCTTTTATCACTGGGCAGCGTGTTGCGTTCCCAGAACCGTCGTTCGCGTATGCCTGTCATCAACTCCAAGCGACCTTCCGGCAGTCGCAACCGGTTGTAAAGCGGTTGAAGCTGCTGCTCGATGTCGTCGGATGTTACGATTTCGTCGGGCAAGGTATAGCCCAACGCCTCGATACAAACATTTCGGTACTGCATGAATCTGAAGCCTAAGGGGCAAGAGTGGTGAGCGGCCAGCGTGCAACGGCAAGGTCGCGAAACTGCTCGGATACTAAAGAATAGTGGTCGCAGCACGCACCGTAAAGCACTTGAATGACGCAGTTCGTGAACCGGCGGCGCACCTCCCTGCTTGGTAATTCGACGAGCGATTGCGAGGAACGAAATTCGCAACTCAAGTGCTAGCAACAGGTAGTGCTTGCACACAATGTAGTGCCTTTAACATTTCGCCACCCAAGATACAGATCGAGTGTTGCGAACTTGTTCCGGAAACGTAGACTTTGCGACCACGTTAACGACAACTTCGCCGCTAACGCAGGTGTCACGGAGACACCAACAACGAATCAGGGAGGTTCACCCCAATGCAATCGAAGCCACTTATCGGTCTGAACGCAGATTATCGCAACGCTCAGAAGGACGCCCCCGCCTTTTCCTACCTCTGTGCCGGCTACTACGACTGCATCACTGCCGTCGGTGGTATTCCGATCATTCTTCCTCCGCTCGAGGACGGATCTGATATCGAGGCGGTCCTCGACCGACTCGACGGCTTTGTGATGATCGGCGGCCAAGACCTTGATCCACGACGCGATGGGTTTATGCTGCATCCAACCGTTCGCCCCATGGAACCGCGTCGCGAGACGTTCGACCGCAAACTGATTCGGTTGATCGGTGATCGCCGCATGCCGGTGTTCGGCATTGGTGTCGGCATGCAACTGCTGAACGTATCGCAAGGCGGCAACTTGTTCCTGCATATCGCGGAAGATCTGCCGAACGCAATTCCGCATAAAGATCTGCAAGATCCGGCTCATCGTCACAGCCTTGAAGTTGTGCCAGGCAGCTTGATGGAGCGAGTTTATGGCGATGGCGAAATTCGTGTGAACAGTATGCACCACATGGCGATTGATGAAGTGGCACGAGGATTCGCAGTGACCGCTCGTTGCCCAGACGGTGTCGTAGAGGCCATCGAGAGCGTCACGGACGATTGGCTCGCGATTGGCACACAGTTCCATCCTGAAGCATCCTCGGCTTCGGCGTTGGATGTCCGTATCTTTGAAGAGTTTGTTGATGGCGTGAGGGAACGGCAGTCGGCTTTCCGCTTGGTGGCGTAGTCCTCCTCGCCCGCACGGGAAGGATTATGGCCGAGACCTTCATCGAGATGGATCTCGTAGCTGTTGACAAAAGCGACCGCGCCGGAAGGATTCCGGCGCGGTCGCTTGCTTTCTTGTCGAACGATTGCGGCGCGATGACGAAGGTCTAACGGACGGCCTCGTTCAACATCATGCTATTGGGGACGGAGTGACGGTTCATAAGTCCGTTTTCATCGGTTTCCACGATCGTGGAAACAGGACCGACTTCGCGTACCGTTCCTTCGTAGCCGGCAACCGTGACTCGATCACCTGCTTGAAACCGCTGACGTAGGTAGTAGCCGCACAGAATGCCCGCCATCACATCGCGACCGCCGAGCCCGAAGCTCAATCCTAAGGCCAGAGCAATCGCTCCGAACGCGATCAAGATGGCGTAGTTCAGCAGTTCGAAAGTGATTTGAAGCTGCTCAAAGGCGGCGATGAACGTCATCAGGGCGAGTATGTAGTAGCAGGCGTTGGCTAGTTGTTGAGCATACGTCACGCCGACACGATCCGCACTTGTCGCGATGACACCGCGCAGGAACGCCGCGAGAAGCAAGCCAATGACGACCAGGACGGTCGCCACAAGTACCTTGGGGATATACGCTACCACTTTTTCGATTGCGCCCGTCACGCCCGGTAAATCCAGAATGTCGAAGGACGCGACCAGAAAGACGGAGAGCAGCAGCCAGAACATGATCGTTCCAACAATCTGCGGCATGGTTCGCGTGACGCCCGCTTGTTCCATCGACTTCGACAGTCCGCTGCGTTCCGCAGCGCGCTGCAACCCAAGCTTGTCGGCTAAAGCCGACACCGCGTTCGCAACCAGTCGGGCGATGATGTAGCCGATGGCCAGCACGACCACGGCCGCGAGTACTTTCGGGGCGAGGTCGATGACTTGCGAAAAGGCCGCCGTAAAGCTCTCGACAAGTGCGCTCGTCGATTCCGATGCTGTTTGGGTGAGTTCGTTCGTGGCGAACTGGCTAACTTCCGCGACAGGATTCGTTTCATTCTGCATGGTCTTCTCCTTCATTCCGGAACTCGCCGGTCAAGCTAAACAGACAAGCACCGCGTAGTGCTCTCAAAAAGTGAAAGAAAGCGTAGGGCAAGGTTTGCAGGACAAACTCTGCCAAATGTAAGGTTACAAGCAAGGGATTCAGCCGCTGGTGAACCTGAAGGCTCATTTCCACCGGTCGCTTCGGCACATCGTCGTTTGCAAGTGTTTGCAACAGGTCGCTGGCCATTGTTAATCCTCGTCGTTCCCAAAAGTGTGCTCGGGAAAACGCTCCCGCAAGCGGTCGCGTGCGCGGCTGAGTCGCATCTTGCAACCGCTCACCGACAGCTCAAACATCTCGGACAGTTCTTCGTAGTTGTATCCCTCGGCGTACTTAAGAATCAGCATGGCTCGGTCTTCTTCGTCCAGCGTGTTTAGCATCTCGGCCAAGTCGATTGTTGTTGATGCTGTGTCGCGTTGTGACCGTTCGTGGCGTTCCGTTCCGCGTTGCTGAGCAACTTCCTCGTGCTTCCTGCGACGACCTCGGCCGCGCCGCATCATCAAGCACGTCCTGATCGCAATTCCGTGCATCCAGGTCGAGTATTTGCTGCGTCCTTCAAACTGCGTTCGCTGCAGGAACAGGCTGACGAAAACCTCTTGCGTTGCGTCGCTAGCATCCTCCGAGTTACCCATAAGCCGATAGCAGACTCGCCACACGCGATCTTGGAATCGGTCGACGAGCGCAACGAATGCCGGTCCGTCCGAACCCTCGCGTGCGGCTTCGGCGGCCAATTGCTCGTCGCTGAGGTCTCGTATTGCCACAACCAATTCCACATGGGCCACCCGGCTGACTGCTGTTTCAGATTCCGGCTAGTCCGTTGCCAGTGAAACGAGATCGGTCACAGTGTTCGTTCTCGGGGTCCAATTTGCTTGCAAACCACTGCCGTCCGCAGTCATCAATGGATGTGCGATTTTCAGATTGCATCACCATCGCGGGCAGTACAACCGGAACCGATGGAGTGCGTCAAGTGCGAATTACAGGAGGAAATGGCTCCCCGCTTGGCGGGGAGTGGCATAGGCTTGATTAGGCACGGCTTGCGTGTCGTGTCGGCGGAACCTTTGCTGGGTGGGGCGTGTGATGGCTATGACTCGAAGAACAAGCGTGGTTCTCGTCGATGACGAACCTTGTGTCGTGCGAATTGTGCAGGCCGTATTGAGCCGCAATTTAGGCAGCGAAGTCGACATCTTCTCGACGACGGATTCCGAGGAAGCTCGTAACTACATCAGCAAACGCCGCTGCGACATCTTGCTCTCGGATATGGAAATGCCAGGTGTACATGGGATTGAGATGCTGAAACTTGCACGCAAGTACAATGCGTGGACACGCGTGGTCTTTATGACCGCGCACTCAACGTGGGATCGAATTGGTGAAGCGATCGAACACGGAGCGGCAGATTATCTGCTTAAACCTGTGGATCACGATCAGCTGATCAGTGTCGTGCAACAGGAACGAGATCGGCTGGCGCGTTGGCAGCGAGCTGTTCGCGGTTCGCTAAAAGTTGCGGCAATCTAGCGAGATGCAGCTTCTCCTGCGTTAGATCGTTCGTACTCGCGCCAAGAAGCGATCGCAACGACGCGACTCTGCTCGTCGCGGAATCCGAGCGAAGGCAGGCTAAAGACTAATCGCCGATCCAATACCACGCGATCGAAGCCAAAGTCCTTGAGATCCTGCTTGGTGAGATGCACGAGCGCCGCGAGCGCTAGGTCACGCATTTCGGTAACAACGACTTGCCCATCCACTTGCACCTGTGCGCAGATGTTGACGTCTTCGAGGAAGGCACCTAGCTTCGGGACGTCCGTCTCATCCCCGAACTTGGCGAGACACAAACACGCATAGATCCGATCGGAAGCGGAAGCGACCGGCGATTCCAACACTTCTCGCGCACGCGGCAAACAGCCTTTTAGGCCGTTGTAGAGGCCGAGATGCAAGGCGTAGGTAATGCCTTGTAGCGGTTGTCGGGCGATCCAGCGTTCGGTCAGTATTGCCAGGACTTCTCGTCCAGGCCCTGTATCCACGGCGTCTTCAAACACCGAGCTACCGCAAGCCATATAGACAACCGATTGCACCAGGGGAGCGACTTCGAGATCGTCGCGAGTCGCCATAAAAAGCAGCGTGGCGATCGTACCTAGTCGCACCTGAACTCTTCCGAACATCGCCTGACCTCGCAGCTGATCACAGCGATTCGCAATCGCGGCGGCAAGTTGTCGTGGTGAGTCTTCAATATGACCTAGCAATTGTGACTCGTCTTCATGCATCGAAACGAAGATCGATCTGGCAGCGAGGCTGTCGCCGACAACTTCTCGGTACGATTTCCAGCCGGGCAAACCAAAATCCTGATTCGGGTCGGTATCGTTCTTGAACTGCTCGAATCGACGTTGCAGATCAAGCTCAGACACCAGCGCAAGGAGCTTCTTGCTGCGATATCGGATCTCTCGATTCGGGCTTTCGGCGCCCACTCGGAGCGCTGCGGCTGCGTCGACTTCTAACGCGATTAACTTCGCCGCCGCTCGCTCGCGTAAGGCAAACTCTTCATGCCCCAGCTGGCTGACCAATTCAGTCGCGAGAGTCCTCGGATTTGGCTCGACTGCCCCCGCTTGCGCGGGCTGCCACGCTTGGTGCAATACCGGCACCAGGAGTACGGCGAAGAGGGGGATTCGGCTCGAAACAGTCCGACCGATCGACTTGTCTGATTCGTAGAGCATGGATCTATTTTAAGACGGGATGGCGAAGCACGTCTACGGATATGTTTGAGTTGACCAAACTTACTAGTGTCTTTATAGTTAGGGTCATTCAGTGGTTCCGATTCTTTGACCCCTCCGAAAACTGATTGAATGAGCATTGGCGAAGGCACTGGCCTTGATTTTGCAACGATTCGCGGTCGAGATTACCCGACGATACGCCAATTCACGGTTTTCTTGGAGAATCGCGTCGGGCAATTGCTCGAAGTCGTGCGGCGATTCGAGGGGAGCAAAGTGCGTATCGTGGCGCTTTCGATTAACGATGCTACGGAGTGCGCCTTTGTTCGCTTTCTGCTCAGCCACCCGGAACAGGGCCGCGAGATCCTGGAACGTGCTGGTTTGGCAATGATCGAGTCGGATTTGATCGGAATTGAACTCCCCGACGGATCGCAACCCTTATTACAAGTGTGTACGGCGCTCCTTCAAGCGGAGATCAACATCGTCCAAGCGTATCCCTTAATCGTCCGTCCCCACGGCAACGCCGCCGTCGCGCTGATGGTCGACAATCCCGATCTAGCCATGGAGACGTTGAACGCCAAAGGCTTTACAATGATCACCGAGGGAGACTTAGCCCTCGACGATTGAACATTGCCATAGATGCGAGAGTGGCGGAATTGGCAGACGCGCTAGATTTAGGATCTAGTACCGAAAGGTGTGCAGGTTCAAGTCCTGTCTCTCGTACTTTTTAACTTAACCCCTGCCGAATCAAGCACTTCTGATACCTGCCGACGGTCGGCAGTGCGGCCCGTTTCCCAAGGCGTAAACCTGTCAATGACAGGATTTGCCAATAACGGGAGCTGCACGATCCCACGATCACAGACCGAAGTATCGCCACGACAGAAGCACTGATCGCGCCGTTGTCACCATCGTCGCTGGTTGCTCGAAGTGAGTTCGTAAGGCGGAATGCATCGGCGACCGTCGCCCAATACGCTGCCTCTATCTCGCGACGCAGTTCTTGCCCTGCTTCTTCGCCCGATAGAGTGCCTCGTCAGCCATCGAGATAAGCTTCTGCTGATCACCTGCGGCTTCGGGATAACATGCGACGCCGATGCTGATCGTGGGCTTGAGCGGGATTCCGTCTTTCTCCATGCCAGCGGTCTCAATCGCATGACGAATCTGCTCTGCAACGGCACATGCTGAATTTGCGTTGTGCACCGGTATAAAGGCACTGAACTCATCTCCGCCAAATCGACAAGCATGTCCGCTGGAGCCGAGTACGCGCGCGATAAGGTGACCGGTCTCGCCGATTACGTGAGCGCCAAAGAAATGTCCGTGTGTGTCGTTGATCTGTTTCACGCCGTCCATGTCCATCATCAAAATGGCAAGCGAGTGCCCTCCCTCCTTTGCCGTCCGTAAGGCGAATTCAAGGGCTTGGTCGAAGCGACGCTTTGATTCCAAGCCGGTGAGCGGATCGGTACCCACGAGCGTCGCCACTTCGTTGTGGAAGTCTATTTCCATCTCGTCGGCGAGCGAGAATCGGACGACCGTATCGCCGACGAATATCTTGTCGCCGTCTTGCAGAATGCGCGGGCTCGAAATTGGTTTGCCGTTGACTCGCGTGCCATTGGTGGAGTCCAAATCTTCGAGCACGTATTCGTCATCACTGCGAGGCGTGATGGTCGCGTGTTCCCAGGAGACGCCAAAGTCATGCAGCGGGAACGAGCACCTGGGGTTGCGGCCAAGCAAGGTAATGCCTTCGACAAACGCATGGACCCCGAGATCAGCACGGCTGCGGATGACGCTCAAAAAGGCCTTTTTCGGTAGGTGTTCTTGTGGATCGAAACCGAGGTTACCGAATTGGACCGTCGAACGCCCCTGCAACGAGAGTGGGGTAGGCATCTTTTCCGTTCCATTGTTTTCGAAGAAACTCATGGCATCTCGTGCTTCTATCTGATGACGCGGAGAACAGTCAGTCGCGTAAAAAGTAAGTCAGTCGCGTAAAAAGTATCAGAAGAATCGTTCCCCAAACACAGCAGTTCCAGCCGGATGAATTGGTGCCAGCCTTTAGGAAATGCGCAAGCGAGTCTTTCATGGATTTCGTGGTGCTAGCTGCCTGGAGTCGCGATAGGACACGGAACCTCGGCCACACCTGGGAATCGGAATAGTCGCTAAATGCAATGAAAGAAAATAGCTGCTTGCGTTGTTCGCAAGTGGCTAACAGGTGGAGGCGGCGGGAATTCCGAAATTTCACTGCACCTTTCGATTCTTGTTTTCGCAAGTTGTGTTGTGATAGTGAGATGCAGCGACGTTGCTGTGATCGGCCTCACACTATCAGAACTTCTATAGGCACCATCGGAAAACGTCTGCCCAACACTGGTCAACCGCGTTAGATAATCGGACAACGCCGCAAGCTCACCGCACACAAATAGCGAGGGATTGGTGCACGTCGCGCGCCACACCTCGTGACTTGCGCACGGCGTCTTCCGTTCCTCGGCGACAGGACGTCCTACTGAGCTTCTGCGTCCGCCACGCACTGAACGCAATGGGGCTCATAAGGCAGTTGGGCGCGAAGTTTCATCGCATAGTCGGCGAGCAAATTTGCTCCGACGCTCGGTGATTCCCGGTGATGTGGTGCTAAATCGTCAACGCTCCTTTGCTTTCACTCTCCTCGCCAAAAACGTGTTGTTGCTCGCCCTAGGTCTCTACTGTGGGACGCGACTCCCAGTCGCCAGCCCATATGCTGGCGGGATGTGTGCGCGGAAGCGCGTAACAGCAACAGTAGTAGAAGTAGCCAAATCAAACAGATTACTTTCTTCAGATACTCAACCACGCTCGGAGCCTCCTATACCTGCACAAAACGTAAGCCATTGGTGTCTGGCATCGTGTGCGGTCTTCATAAGGTCCTTTCGCTGTAGCTCTGTAAAGCCACAGTCTCGCGCAGTGGAGATCATCTGATCTACCACGGCTGGTGTCACTCGCTTTACGAGGGCGGGACCAAGCGACCTAATCCGTCCATCTATCGTTCTCTTCGCCGTTTCGGCAGGCGTAGGGGAGAGTAAGGATTCGGAAAGGTTTATTTGCAGATCGTCGTAGGTTGAATCCGGTATAGAGAATGTCAACTCACCGTTCTGCCATTAGGTGTTGATTCGCTCAATCCGACGAACTGAGTTGATCACGTCGAGATCTCGTCGGCGTCACAATCTAGCCGGTAGCCACCTTGCAGGACCGGAATGCGACCGGACGAAGGCCGGTTTCACGAAACCCTGCAGCACTTTGTGAAGGTAGCGTCTGGGCACGTGTATTGCCTCGGCAAGATGGTCGGCAGATTCTGCTTTGCCCTGGGGCCGACCGAGCCACACCGCCGCCTGCAAGGCATACTTAGCAGTCTCTAGCAACATTTTCTAAGCTCCACTCGCATACTACACCTTGACGTGAACGATCTGGCCGGTACGATACTGCATGTGGATGTGTACTATTGGCAGTTACGCAGCTTTATTGCACGTTGTGAGGGAAAACATGACGCGACTTTGGATTCTGTTTACCCGTCTGACTGCAATGTGGTTTGCCGAGGAACAGGAAGCGGATCATCAAAGCCACGCGGTTGAAGGCGAGTTGTATTGCGGCTGCTGTCTGGAGGCCTGCCCGCAATACACCAAGGTGGAGGTGCAACGCGAGGCCGATGAAACAAGCGAACAACTTCGACAGCGGGAAGACGAGGCGTTCGATCGGAGTTTCAGTGGCGCACATTCGATGAATCAGGCCGTTCTGATGAACTCGCATCCGACCGGAAAGATGACGGCAACCTCGCGAATCGAAGCGATGGTTGCGCAAGGCGGAATTCAGAATTGCGGCAAGGCGGCAAACTGCCAAGCTGTTTGTCCGAAGGAAATTCCGCTCATGACATCATGGGGACGGGCCGGTCGAGCCGCGACGCTGCACACGCTGAAGACACTGTTCGGCACGTAACGAATGAACACAATCTTTCTTCAACCAACAGGAGCCAGTCATGGCACAAGTGAACCTAAATTCATCCGTCGGCAATTGGGTTACCGCACATCCGCAAACGTCGCGTGTTTTCGAGGCGCTCAAGATCGACTATTGCTGTGGAGGCGGAAAGTCGCTGGAACAAGCATGCTGGGACCGTGGGCTCGATGCAAACCAGGTCGTGCTGCAACTTGAGCAAGCCGTAACCGAGAATGAGGAATCGACCGAAAATTGGCTCGACGCCTCACTCACGGAGTTGTGCGACCATATCGAGCAGACGCATCATGCCTACCTGAAAGAGGAGCTACCTCGGCTAACGAACATGATCGCGAAGGTGGTCAATGCGCACGGCGCGAGCCATCCGGAATTGGCGACCGTTCAAGATGTCTTCACTTCGTTACGTGCTGAGTTGGAGCCGCACATGTTCAAAGAAGAGAAGGTACTTTTTCCGGCCATCCGCCAACTGGAACAGTCGACCGATGATCCGTCATTCCCATTTGGCACGGTGGCGAACCCCATCCGCATGATGGAACAAGAGCATGACGACGCCGGTTACGGCCTCTCGCGCATCCATACACTCACTCGGGACTATCAGGTTCCGGAGGGCGCTTGCAACACCTATCGCGCGATGCTGGCCGGACTCCGGCAACTTGAATTGGACATGCACCGGCATGTCCACAAAGAGAACAGCATCCTGTTTCCCAAGGCAATTGAATTGGAAACAACTCGACTTCCCGTTGAGAAGTAAGTGATATGACGCAACGAATCCCCTTGGTGTTTGCTTGTTCAGGGTGTTCCAATGCTGGGCACTTGACCGACCGTTTGGCTCGAGAGTTAGACCGTCGTGGGATTGCCGAAATGTCGTGCCTCGCCGGGATGGGTGCAGCGAAGCCGCCTTTTCTCAAAAGGTTGTCGGAACGGGAAGTGTGGGTCATTGATGGCTGCCCAATTGAGTGCAGTCTCGGCGTATTCGATCAAATCCGCCAGCACATCGATGCCCACATTCGCTTACATGACTTGGGTGTGCGCAAGAATGCATCGCTACCGGCCGACGATGACTTTCACAATCTCATCGACGCCGTACTACAGCACGTTGATCAGCAAAAACAGTCCGTGTTGCATTCGCGCGGTATCGACCATTCGTCTCCACACGATCTTGCTACACAGCCGCCGCCGTAAGTGCGCCGGCAGGTTTTAATCTTGCACAATTCGATCGAAGAACTCCACGAGGTGAAACTCGATAAAGTGCTTATCGCTGTGGCTTGTCTTAGGAATGGTTCCGGACTTGAACGCGATACGATCTCGATTGGGTTGCCATTTTGGTTGGCTGGATACTGTGGCGCGCCAGAACAAGTTAGCGAAGCACTGACGCTGGGAGCCGCCTGGGTGCAAGTAGGGGGAACGACCGACGCGTCCTTGCCACGGGCGGATGCGTCACAGTCGCAGTAGCTGTGCAGCGCAGAAGATTTGGGGTCGGCTACCATCCCGACCAGCAAATTGATCATTGCAGGGGGCTCGAAACGATCAAGTCACGCTGGATTGCTAGAGAAAAGCGAACACGCCACTGATCAACCATTTACCGAAAACCAAGCACTCACAAGAACATCTGGAATTGTCGGTAATGACGAGGGCTATTATCCAGCACCCCCTCCCGGGCTCATAATAGCGCAACTCCAAAAGATGATAACGTGGGTGGGTGGACCGCTGACGCCAACATCAATCGACGACTTGGCGGTGAGAACGAGGCACCAAGTAGTAGGTCACCGCCGCCGTGAAGTCAGGCTGGGCATTCCACGCGTAGTAATTCTGGTCGTTCAGGCTCTTGGTTTGCACCGGATCTCGGTCGCCGTCTGCACGGCGGAGGAACTGTCGCTGCCGATTTGCAGCGTGATGCCGACGCTGGACACCATGACCTTGCGGGCCGCCCAATCGACCGCACGTTGAACTAAGCTCAATCCATTGCTCGTCAGCTTGTTGTAGTCGAAGCTATTGTCTCCAAACGGCAGAATGACTCGAGGAGCTGCCGCCGTACCACTGCCGGTAAGCGCTCCGCCGGTACCGATCACGCCAATCGTGGCCGGCTGTGTGCCTGATCCGTTCTTGACCGCTAGTAGTTGTAGATCCGGCGCGATCGTTCCATCGATCGATCGCAAGGTCTGAGTGCCCGACGTGATCAGCTGTAGCGAGCCAATGCTGAAAGCAGAGGTGATGTAATGCGAGTTGTCGGTGATGACGATATGAGAGCCGCTGTGCCCCGGCCCATCCGTGGATGTCAGACCGAAATCGTCATTGAGATAGCCCTCTTCGCTCACTACGCCGATGGCCGTCGTTTTGAGTTTCGAGGTCAGGTCGCTCGAGCTGATTTTTTCGGAAATATAGACGACGTGGGCCAACGCGGCAGCGGCGTCGAGGGCGGTTTTCGCTTTGGCGGCGGTGATCGGAGTGACTTGATACCCCCATCCTTGAAACGCCGTCCTTTTCGAAACGTCGACGCTGTCCAAGCTGTATTCATCGGGGACCACGAACAACAGCCTGTTGACGCTGGCATCAGATTGCAGATTGTAGACCAAAGAGAAGGCATGCACGTCATCGAGAATTGCAACTGCTGAGCCGCCGTTGTATTCGCGATTTAGCGCCCCGCCGGCGGTGCCAGACCACGAGTAGCGAATCGTTTCGACATCTCCGTCGCCATCTCGATCCGGGACCGTAAACATGACCGCAGTCGCCGTCCGTTGTTTGAAGTACACCGCATCGCGCAACTCTGCGGTGATGTCTTCCAAAGCGAGCCCACCTTCGATCGCGAGCGAAGTGGCGGAGTTGCCATCCGCCGATCGAACTGCCAAAAAAATCGCCGAGGTCATTCCGGCGACTAGCAACGAGGAAGTGGCCACCGCGATCACAAGCTCCGCGAGCGTAAAGCCGCGAAACCGTCGCAATGGTTTAGTAAAATGTGTATTTGTCTTTCCCATTTCCGCCCACCGAAAAGCAAGTGATGAAGATACTCCCCCACCCTGCCCACACAAAAGTAGGTTTATCCTACGTGCTTGAGGGGGACTATTGGAAATAGGTTGGCCAGATGCACCACCCATCGGTTCGGTGGTCACCCGCCAACTCAGCACCCCCCGATCGTTCTGGGGCGATCGTGACGATGACAATGGTTGCCAAAGGAACGACCGCGAGCGAGTCTAACTAGAGTTTCGCATCCTGCATGGACAGAATCGCTTGGGGCTGCATCGGCAGGCCGCTAGAGAGCCTAGGAATCTGTCCGCTTTCGCATGTACGACGGACCTCCGTAGCCCGTCGGTCAACGGATTCGACGGTTTCCGAGAGCCGTCGTACATGACGGCGTATGGTACCCGGACAACTCCGGTCCAATCCGAATGCAAGGGAAGAGCGGGCGGTGGATCGCTGGGGTCCGGAAAGGGTAGTGGTACAGCTTGCCGTAAGTTGGGCACTCCTGCCTGACAAAAGACGGCCAAAGAGTGGCCGTCCTACTTTCAGAAATCGCGAACTGTACTACTACCCCGGAAAGCGACGCCAGAACCATGTGATGACGAACAGAAGCCTGCCCCTCGATCGACGCTGGTGGACGTGAAACGAAGAGCAGATAGGTCTCTCGCTCAGCGTAACCGCTACAGCACGAAGGCGACTTCTCTTTCTCGTTCTCAGTCAGTTATGGCTGTTTGAGTAACAGCGTTCCAAAGTGGCCTCCGCATCCCTGCCCTCTAACCGAACCTCATTGCTGCCTGGTTGGGGCAGCGCTTGGACGATTGAGAGATCCGTCGACGTCAGATCAAGTAACAATCGCTTGTCGTCGAGGCCGATGCGGTTACCGTCGGCATCTTGAATCCGTGCGACGATAGGTTTTGTATAGTCCCTGCGGTTGCTGCGCATGACTTTGGCAACGCTACCATCCGAAATCGCCACGTAACTCCCGATCGGGAACAACGACAAGACGTGTAACAGAGCACGAACTGCTTGCACATCTGCTTGCCCGAGCTGTGCCATACGGAGCAGTTGTTTGACGGCAGCGTATGGCATCATTGGGGGGCGATGAGGTCGGCTCGTGGTCATGGCGATATAGGCATCTGCCACGTTCAGTATCATCGCAAAGGGATGAATGGTATTCGATGTCCTCGCCCGCGGGTATCCGGACCCGTCGGGTCGTTCGTGGACTTGATAGGAGACAACGCGAACCACATCGGGAATCGTGGGAATTCGCTCCACATGGTTCGCCGTATAGATCGTGTGCCGTTGGACTTTAGCGAATTCGCTCGCCGACAAACGTCGATCGGCTTCTCGCAACTCTTTCGGAACCTGGGCCATCCCGATGTCCGCGAGCAGTCCGCTGATACCAACGATTTGCACATTGGAGGCGTCAAAGTTCAGATCGACAGCCATTGCCATCCCCAGGGTCGCCATCTTCAACGCGTGTTCGGACAGGCCGCTTTGCTCGTGATGCGCGAGCGCGACACTCAAGGTACCTCCGAAATCATTTGCCAGAAGAGCGGTCGACGAAGTGACGAACTCCTTCATCCTAGTCGCTGACGTTTTGCCGATTTCATGGACGTTCGCCATCAAGTCTTTCACCAGTGTACTGCCGGACGCGATTTGGCCGCGAACGGATTCAATATGTCGCGCGTCATAGCTACTGCACCCTCGGTCAACGACCCCTTCAGCGACGGCGGGACCTTCGTTTCTGATGTCGAATCTGCCAGTCTGAATCGCTTCGTCGACGAAATGGTTCAGTTCGCGTTCATACCGTTCGACCTCTTTCGGGTCATTCCCAAACAACGCAACCTGGGAAGCATACTCGGAAGCAATGACGGCTTTGCTCGTCCCGCGCGCTCTCATGCGTCGTTTGTGTTCCGAAGTCAATACTTCGCCCTTGGCCAACAAGAGCGTGCCCTTTTGGTCATGAATTGGACACGGTAACGAACGCCCAAGAATGAGCGAATCGATATCGATAACAACGCAGTGAGACATCTGCTCTCTTTCGTCAGTCGGCTACCGTGCGGTAGTTGGGTAGTGGTACAGTTTGAAATCCCGGAAAGTAGGCCGGCCACTCTTGGCCGTCTTTTATCGGGCAGGAGTGCCCGACCTACGGCAAAGTGTACCACTACCGGTAGTTGCAATTTGGTACTTCTCGTGCGTGTCTGCGTTACGATACTGGTCTCTGCCCGCCTCGAATGGAAACGAAGTGGCGAAACGCTGTGGTGCAAGTGAGAAGGCCGACAATCGAATCGCGCGACATCCTCCGTAGTTTTATGCTTTCCGAGTTCTCGATACGGGTGGGGCAGAATATGGCGACTGTGTCTCCCCAACGTCGCTACCCTGCCAGGCTCTGGCTTTCCTGCCGCTGGTTGCCGAAACTTCGCAAGCGAGATCCCGCAGGCGACACGAAAGGTAAGTCCGATGAAGTATAGAACACGGTCGTGCAAACGCAGATGTTGCGTTCCTCAAATTCGAGTTCAGCCTTCTATCGCCTTCGGAGAGCCTTCCGATTGAGGTGGCTTGCTGCGGGGGGTAGAAATACTTGAGGCGACGAGAAGCGACCAAGTTTTTTCCGGATTGTAACGGTTGTGACGGAACGAGACCACGCAATGTTTTCCCGAGAATGTGACGAAGGCCATCAGGCAACGAAGCGAGAGTGTACCCGCAGCTTGACGGTGCCGCGGGACGCCGATGGGGAAGCGGCGAGTCAAAGAGAGGCGAAGTTTCTGTGTCGACACCATGGGGATGGGTCGCGCGGTGAGCGGGTCGGGCAATCACCAGTGCGTTCAGGCGAGCGATTTGCGCTGGAGTCTGCGCTTTCGCGTGATACTTCACCCTAGTGCTGTGTTACCGCTAAGAATTCGGTTGCCACTGGCTCGGCCAGTGCTGCACGGACCAATCACGCCCGTGACGGCACTGGCCGAGCCAGATGGCACACAACCCTAAGATTAAGCTGTAACCAAGCACTAGGTGCGAGTCGCACGGACGTGTCACGGCTGTGGCGGTCTAGTTCCCAGGGAATCTTGACGAAACAACGCTACACGTGCCCAAAGACCGCTCTAATGCTGCGCTCCAGCAAATCGTTTAGAGCGGTGACGCCGCGCTAATTCACCACTTGTCGGTACGAACCTGGCACCACGTAGTACGTCACCGCAGCCTGAAATCCAGGCGGAGCATTCCGCTCGTAGTAGGTCGAGTCGTACTTCAAGTTCAAGGTGGAGTTGGTGGCGGTGATGTCGTTGTCGCCCACCAAGACACCTGTAATCGTAGGACTGTTTTGGATTTCGACATCCTTTTCCGTGTAGATGACGCCGTTGAGAAGCGACGGATACGAGTCGCTTTTGTCGCTGTCTTGCGAGTCGTTGTACGGCGTGCCTGTGGGGTTGAAGTTAGCGTTGCGGAGTCCTTCATCAAGCGCCGTATTGGTGAAAAACAGATTGAGTCGTTTGTTGCTGAGTAGTACGGGCAGGTTGGTCGTCATGGGGTCGGCACTGATCACGGCTGGAGCCCAGTTCAGGGAACCTGCGATCTCCGAGCCATTTTCGTGCTGGTTCAACAGAATCAAGGTTCCGATGATGCGAGAGTTGCGGATGCTGATCTTGTTGCCGCCACAATCGAGAACATAGATGCCTTGCGCATTCTTGACGCCCGAACCGAAAGGGTTGCTCGCCGGACTCAGTACTTTGCGGTGGATCACCTTCACGTCGCTGGGCGCTGCGTCTATCTGCATGACGACGTCATCGACATAGTACCATTGCGTGCTGCTGCTTGAGTGAACGTATAACTCGGCTTGAGTCAATGTTCCTGTCCAAGTGATCGTCTGTGTTCCGCTGATCTTCTTCCAACTGTCATTCGTTTTGTCGGTGCTGGTCAAGTCGAAAATCTGAGTTCCGCTGCCGGACGATACAACTTTGAGCTTGACGGTATAGAAGACGTCATTGTTCGTAAACGTACGAACTTGCGCTTCCGTATAGTAGGCGACGCCGCTCTCCAGTTTCGAGGTGACGTCCTGCGCCAAGTAATCACCAGTGCTGTCCCGAAACGCCATTCCGAATGAACGAGCGCCCGATTTCTTTTGCCAATCGGTGGACGATGCAACACAACTAACGGCGTACCAGGGTGAAATACTGATCGAGCTGTCTTCCGCTCCCGGATTGTCAATCAGGTTCTCGTCCCAAGTGGGCAAATCGTTGTAGTTGATGGTGGTACCGTTGGCCGTGTAATAGCTGTACAGCGAGGCGGTGTTTGGCAGTGAACGTGGCCACGCGCCCGTAGTGGTCGTCGTCCCGTACCAGACTCCGCCGCTGCCTGTTTTGATGCTGCCAGCCGCTTCCGCGTCGGTATAAGCCTGCGCATTGTTCTTCACTTCCGCGTCGCTATTGGCGCTGACCATGCGATTGCTGGTGACCGTACCCCCGTCGAACTTGAGCTTGTTGTCAGCGTGGATCATCGGCTCTAAACAACGGATGCCGGGTCGTAATGCACGCAATTCCATCTGCAACTTCTGGATCGAGTTGCCACTCTTTCCCACACCGACGATCACCACGGGATGGACGGCCGAGTTTGTTAGATTCCCGTCGATGGGGTCGGTCGCAGTGAAGCTGTAGTATCCATCGCCGATCACTTGATCCGTGGACCAGGTTCCGTTAGCCATCTTGGTTCGCCAACTGGAATCGTTCTGAACGCGGTGCCACGCCATATCGAGCGCGACTTTGGCGTAGGCTTGCGCATTTCGCATGTCGTTGCCGCTGTCCGTCTGCAATCGCTGGATACGCACTCTCGTCAAGGCCGCTAATCCAAGTACGGCCACGATCATCGTCGTCCCCAGCACCAGGACGTAGATCGAACCGCGACGGCGACGCGCCGTGTTGCCGGTGTAACGGTTTGCCAGCAGCGGCCCCCAGAGTCGCAGTACGTGTTGTTTCCTAAATTCGCCCATGCGTTTTACTTCACCACGACAGTCGTCAAACTCACCAATTGCGTGCCGCCTCGTGCCACACTCACAACAATCCGTTTGATGCCTTTGTCCGTGTTGGACGTGGCCGTCAAGTTATCGGGCTCGACGTAGCTGACGACAACGGATCGCGTCAGCCCTTCGCCGCCTGCCAAAGCAACACCCTGCTTATCCACGGGAGGCGAATCGCTGAAGAGCATATAGTCGTCGACGTCATCATAGGTAGCGCGTGCTTCGCCGGTCTCCGGCCCGAATGCCGGCGTGGTCGTTCGTTCCTGGTAAGGCAATTCGAGGATCTCGGCCAGCATCGCGTTGGCGATCAGTTTGGCTTGGGCTCGCTGTTTATTGTCGATCTGCCCGCGCGTGGCGTAGCCGGTTGTATTGAGCGCCGCAACCAGCAGCACACCGACAATCAACGTTGATATGGCAACTTCAACCAACGTGTAGCCAGGATGTCGCCGTAGTCGCATTGCTCCGCAATGCAGACTCCAACGCCCGAGTCTGCGTTGCGGAGCAACGCGACTACGCGATGGTGAGCGCTTCCCCGGATGTTGTGTTGCACTCATGTCGAACCCTTCTAGATCTGTCTAATCAAGCTCGTGGTTTGCTGCGGATTTCGGTGGCTGTCTGCACCGCAGACGAACCGTCACTGCCGACCTGCAAAGTGATCCCGACGCTCGTTACCGTGTACTTGCGCGCCGCCCAATCGACAGCGCGTTGCAGCAACGTCAAACCGGCACTGTTCAGCGCCGAGAAGCTAAAGTCGTTCCCGATGGGCCAGTTGAGCCGTGGTCCCAAGGCTGGCGTACCGTCTTCAAGCCTGCCGCCAGTGCCGATCACTGTCAGGGATGAATTCGTACCGCCGAAATCCTGTGCGATCGTTTGCAAGTCGGTTGCCAACGTGCCGTTCATGCGTCCTAGGTACTGTGCTGTTGCGGTTATGCTCAACACACCGATATTGAACGGAGAGGTTACATAATGCGTATTGTCTGCGATCCGAATTTGAGTGCCGGTGTAAGACACGCCTGCGGACGAGGCCAATTCGAGATCGTCATGTAAGGCTCCGACTTCGTTGACGATCCCCGCCTTGGCGTCATTGAGTTTGGTGTTGAGATCACTTGCAACGATGTTTTCAGATATGTAGATCGCATCCGCAGCCGCGGCCAACGCGTCTATCTGAGCATTTGTCCTAGCGGCGGTGACGGGTTGAACCGAATATCCCCAGCTTTGGAAAGAGGTCTGTTTCGCGGAGTCGTCCGCGTCCAAGCTCGATTCATTGGGAACGACGAACAGTATCTTGTTCGCCGTGGCATTGGTGTCGATCGTGTATGCCAGTTGGAAGCCATGTACGTCATCCACCGTGGGGATCGCACTTCCACCGTTGTACTCTCGCAAGAGCGACGCGCCCGCCGTGCCCGTCCAGGAGTAGCGAATGGTTTCCACGTCGCCATCGCCATCTCGATCCGGGACGGTGAACATGACCGAGGTCGCGGTTCGTTGCTTGAAGTACACTGCATCCCGCAACTCGGCCGCGATGTCCTCTAAAACCATACTCCCTTGAATCGCCAAGGCCGTTCCCGAGTTGGTATCGGCAGAACGAACTGCCAAGAAGATTGCAGACGTCATCCCGGCCACCAGCAACGACGATGTCGCTACGGCGATAACAAGCTCGGCGAGCGTAAAACCACGTTGTTTCGCGGTCAAACGAAATGTAGCTGCTTTCGCTGTCATTGGATGGTCACCTTGCCTGTCGTCGCATCGACGGTGATCGTCTGAGCATAGGTACCGGCTTCGACCTCGATCGTTCCCGCGGAACTCGGCACACCGTAACCGTTGAACGTCACTGTTTCGGAACCGTTGAAGTTGACGGAGTATAGCGACGAGGAGTAGGGTGCGCGGGTCAAGTTGACCGAATAGGTCGCCCCGGAGCGATCGATGTGCTGGACGTTTGGTAGCACATAGGTGCTTGTATTGGAATCAAACTGCACGGACTGAGCGACGCTTTTTGAGCGTGCCCGCCGCCGCGCTAGTTCCAGATCCTGCTTGATTCGCTTGGCTGCCGCGTCGACGGAATAAAACGCCACGGAATCCAGCAACTTCGGAACCGTCGCCGCCGAAAGGATGCCCATGATCAACACAACGATCATCAGTTCGGCAAGCGTGAAGCCTCGACGATTTTTAGGTCGTGTTGTTCGTGTCATAACGGTTATGCCGATCGCCCTGTGGTTGCGCATCTTTTGACGCATACTGTATTGAAACCATAGCATTCGTCAGCGAAGCAACTGGGAATGTTCTACGCTAGAGAGGAGAAAACATTGGCGTTCGGCAGACTGATAGGGTGGACAGAGCCCACCCTCCGCGCACGCCCAAGTACGAAGAGGCACAACCGACCGAGCATGAATCGCCTTCGAGGAAAGACAACCGAGTTGTTTGGCATCGATCTGAGATCGTTGGCGGCGTTTCGTATTGGTGCGGCTTGCGTGTTGCTGCTCGACTTGTGGTATCGCGGCCAAGAGATCACCGCGTATTTCACCGATGTCGGCGTGCTGCCTCGCATGGATCGAATCAACATCCTCGAGTCCGGTGACGAGTTTGGCTTTCGCCATACGTGGTCACTGCACTTGCTCAGTGGTGAATACTGGGCACAACTCGGCTTGATGTTGTTAGCCGCGATGTTTGCGAGTTGGCTGTTGCTGGGATACCGCACGCGACTGGCCGCCGTTGCCAGTTGGGTTTTGCTCATGTCAATCGACAGCCGCAACCCGGTCCTCCTAAACAGCGGCGATGTCTTGTTGCGATCGATGTTGCTGTGGAGTTTGTTTTTGCCATTGGGAGCAAGGTGGAGTATCGACGCGGCGTACGCGGGAAAGACGGAGCAGTTCCCAACTCGTGTCATCTCGATGGCGTCCATCGCAATGCTGCTCCAGCTGTGCATGATGTACTGGTTCTCAACGATCTTCAAAATGAAGTCGCTAGACGACATGCCCTCGCCTTGGATGAGAGACTATTCCGCCGTCTACTATGCGCTTAACTGCGATGCCTTCGCCAGTCGGATCGGTTTGTGGTTACGACAGTTTCCGATGGTCATGCAGTTATTGACGGGATTTTCGTTGTGGCTGGAAGTCGTCGGGCCATTACTAGCCTTCTCGCCGTGGCTAACCAAGTGGTTTCGTAGCGGCGTCGTAGGCATCTTCATTGTGTTTCATATCGGATTGGGACTATGCCTGACGATCGGACTGTTCCCGGCAATCTGTATCGTCGGCTGGCTTGTATTTCTGCCCAGCGAGTTCTGGGATGTCATCGCGACTCGAGCAAGGAACGCTACAGCCCCGCTCTCATACTCTGCAGAGCAAGCAAACGAACGGCACGACGCTAGCCGCCGTTTCATCACGGGCTTAGCCACTCTCGTAAAACTGGTGGCTGACGCCATTCCGCCCAGAGTACGCACGCGGGTTCGCGGTTGGTTCGCCCGCCCTGAGACGCCATACATTCGTCGCCGCTGGTATGTCGAAATGGGAATCGTATGTCTGCTCGTCTACGTTGTGCTCTGGAATGTCCGCGAGATCAACTTTAAGTATTGGGAATCGCGCGTGATGTCCCGTCATTGGAATGCGCCTGCTCGAATCTTCGGGCTGGACCAAAACTGGTCGATGTTTGCGCCGCTGCCTCGTACCGAAGATGGGTGGTTGGTGATGGAAGGCACGCTACGCGACGGCACCATCGTCAACTTGTGGGACTTCGATAAGCCATTGCCTTGGTCTAAGCCGCTACTGGTGAGCGCGACCTACCACACGCAGCGGTGGCGAAAGTACCTCGACAACATCACGACGGAACCCTACGCAGCCTATCGAATCCCTTTCTGTGAATGGCTTGCACGACGTTGGAACGAAGAGCACGCCACGGGAGAGAAAGGACGTGAGGTTTATCGCGTTGAACTCAGCCATCGGATCGAGTTGACTCCGCCTCCTGGCAAGCCGATTCCCGATCCCGAGACGCGCGTTCTCTGGACGATGTATTTCGAATAGGCGAGTCGACCAATCGGCTGCATCTCTTCAGCAGCCTGCAGGACCTCTGACTACAATCGAGAGCTGAACTAACCGTCCAGTTTCGCTGCGGGATCACTCTCGATGAAGACACCTTCTCACTTGCTGCTGTCGTTGCTGTTTATTCTGCCGTCTGCCGTTGCCCGGTCGCAGGGCACCCAATCGGATTACGAACGAGCGGACAATCTGCGTGCGATGACTTCCGGCAAAGTGTTCAAGGATGAAGTGGAACCTCATTGGTTCGACAAGAATCGCCGCTTCTGGTATCGCAACGCTCTGCCTGAAGACAAGCTGGAGTTTGTTTTTGTCGATGCGAAGGCAGGCACTCGTGAGTTAGCCTTCGACCACGAACGTCTTGCCCAGTCGCTTGCCGAGGCTGCTGAGAGGGAAGTTCGCGGGGAACGCCTTCCGTTCGAGACGATCGAGTTCACGGAAGGCCGACATGCAAGTCGTCAATGCGTTGATTGAAGCGGACAAAGACTTCGATCTGCTGGTTGTGCCGAGCGGCGGACACGGCATTGCCGAGAGCCGTTATGGCACCCGTCGTCGCCGCGACTTCTTCGTGCGGCATTTGCTCGGCGTTGAACCGCGAAGTGAACCGTAAAGAATACGGCCCTTCGAGCCAGGGCTTTTAACATCTTTGGAGACGGGCATAGTATCACCGGCCCGGAGGGTCGCAACAACCTCTGCCGGGGCTGTAAAGCCCCGGAATCACTTGCGATAGGTGCTGAAAGCCCCGATAGGGGCGACACACTTCACACCGCACACCACCTGTGTCGCCCCTATCGGGGCTTGGCCGAGTTGGGTGTTAGCAACCGGGGCCTTACAGCGCTTTACAGCCCCCGGCAAGGGTTGTGTCAGCTCTATCGGGCTTATTCTCCCAGCACAACCACCACTCAATGGTCGGTCGAAACATGTTAAAAGCCCTGGCTCTTAGAGCGGTCGTTGGATAAGTGTACCGTTGTTTCGTCAAGAGTTACCGGAAGTTTGACCGCCACAGCCGCTACACGTCCGTGCGACTCGCACTAGAAGCACGTTCCCGGAGCGGGCTTGCCATAGAAGTAGCCCTGCCCCAAGTCGAACCCAAGATCGCGGCAGACCTGGGACTCCTCCTCGCGTTCGATGCCTTCCGCGAGAGGCACGATACCGATGTCACGGACCATTCTGACGAGCGACGAGATCATCTGCTGCTTCTGAGGCGACGCCTGATCGAGGTCTCGAATTAAAGCGATATCGAATTTCAAATAGTCAGGTTTGACATTGACCAACTCGACGAGTCGTGCCTGACCAGCTCCAAAGTCGTCAAACGCAAGGCGTACATCAAGGTCAGCCAGAGCTTCGCGGATCTCGAACATTTGTTTGACGTTGGTTACGGCGCCTTCATGGATTTCCAGCGTCAGTGGCTGCAGCGGACGGGTCTCACGCACCGCTCGCATCGCTTCAATCAGACCGTCTTCGTTCAATTCGCGGGGATGTGTGTTCACAAACAAGTGCGGAGGCGTCGCGAAACAGGAGCTCTGTAACACACCTTCCCAGCGCAGCATGTTACTCAGTTGTACTTCGAGGTTCAGCTTTGCCGCGGCCCGAAACATTGCGCCGGGAGTTTCGATACCGTATAAGCGACTGCGGCCCAAGACTTCGTAGGCGATCGTCTCGCCGCTCGCGAAATCGACAATGGGTTGATAGTACGGCGTGACTTGACGCTCGTTCATCAGCTTGTCGAACTGGACCAGCGCCAGTGCCTGGTCGTAAACGTCTTCTTGCAGCGTCGCCGAGGTGACCGCACTGGACTGTCGTTGTAACCGTAACGCGACGTCTGCAAACTGGACGATGTCGTCTTGGTTGAGTTCCGTTTCGCCGTACAGACGATTTCCGTTCACATACGTGCCGTTGGTGCTGCCAAGATCCCTCAAAATCAGTTTCCCGTGATCCGACACGAACTCGGCGTGGTTACTTGATACGGTCCGAAAGGGTAGGCACAAGGACGAATCGGGGCGACGTCCCACCGAGAAGTTTTTTGCGTTAATCGGAATATGGACTTGTTCGCCGTTGTGGCCTGTAGGATTCAAATGCCCAACGAGAAACCATAACGCCGCCGAAGGGACGCAGGTGTGTGGAATTGAATGTGGGGGGGCCAATAAAGGCATATCAATACTCCGGTTCAGCAATAGTCTAGGTCACGCAGAATGAAACGTGGGCTAAAAACACGGCAACTTGCCCAGGGGTGAACGGAACTTTGCCCCGACGATATTCGCTCCCGTTGGGCCGATTATGCGGGTCAGACGCATGACGTCGCGAGGAATTAGAATCGCTACCAACGCAAGTTGCTCCACGCGAATAGCTATGACCTACGATTGCGTGAGGCAAGATGCTGCGCTCTGCGCTTATCGTTGCCCGCAAGGCATCTTTTCCAGGCAATAGTTGAGTGACGAGAGGCAATCATGGTAACGGAAACACTTGAAATTGAAGGTGATCTACTCGCCACTTTGCTCGCGGAAGACGCTTTTCTCCCGGTCGAACCGCGAACGCTGAAAGAGACGGGATTGCCGGTCGCCTTTGTTGAAGGAATGATCCTCAAGTCGATCGCTATCACGGGCACCAGCAGTGGTCGCAACATCTCCGATCATCTGTGCTTGCCCTTTGGAATCTTGGAAGAAGTGTTCGGTTCGCTTCGTACTCGGCAGTTACTCGTTCATACCGGATCAGCACCTTTCGGCGATTACTATTACACGCTAACCGATCAAGGCAGTCGGCACGCGCAGAACGCCACGAAGGCATCCGCTTACGTCGGCCCGGCTCCGGTGCCGTTGATGGATTATGTAATCTCTGTCGATGCCCAGTCGATTACCGCTGAGTCGCCCCGACGCGAGGAGCTTGAACACGCATTTCATGGAATAACGATCGACCCAGAACTCTTCGATATGCTTGGTCCAGCTGTGAACTCGGGTGCTGGTATGTTCTTGTATGGGTCACCTGGAAATGGAAAGTCGACGCTCGCGCAACGCATGACTTCCTGTTTCGGACAGGAGATCTGGATTCCGCATGCCATCATCGATAGTGGTCAGATTATCAAGCTGTACGATCCTTCCTATCACCAGTCCGTCGAAGGCCGTAAACGCGGCATCGTCAAAACGAGCGAAGGCGATCGGCGTTGGATCAAGGTCCGTAGACCTACCGTGATTGTCGGCGGCGAACTGACGATGGACAGCCTCGACATACGCCATGACCCGCGGACCAACGTCAGCGAGGCTCCGTTGCAACTGAAGAGTAACGGAGGTTGCTTGCTGATTGACGACTTTGGCCGTCAACAAATCGCGCCGAAAGAATTGCTCAATCGCTGGATCATCCCGCTGGAAAGCCGACAGGACTTCCTGACGCTTGGTACCGGAAAGAAGATTCAAGTGCCCTTCGACCAGCTGATAATCTTCTCGACAAACCTGGAGCCATCGGAGTTGGTTGACGAAGCCTTCATGCGACGCATTCCGTACAAGATCGAAGTTGGCGACCCCGACGAGCAGGAGTTTGAAGACCTGTTCCGAATGTACGCCGACGAATTCGGGTGCACGTACAACGCGGATTCAGTTGCTTACTTGCTCGCGACGCACTATCGCCCGCATAGTCGGGGCCTGCGCCGATGTCACCCTCGTGATCTGATGAAGCAGATTCGAAGCTACTGTGCCTATCACGATTTGCCACTCGAACTGAAAACGGAATACCTCGATCGAGTCGTAGGCACCTACTTCGCCAAAGTTTTGAAGTCTTAGCCTCGCACACGATCTCTGGGTGACAAAGCGATGGATACACTCGCCACAGCGCCGAAAGCTTTCAACTTGCGGGAACCGATCCCAGGGTACATCCTGCGCGAGCGAATCGGTGCCGGCGGTTATGGCGAAGTGTGGCGGGCCGACGCGCCTGGAGGATTGTCGAAAGCGGTCAAGATCGTTTACGGCCCCCTGAAGGCCGGGCGAGCTGAACGCGAGTTGAAAGCGCTCAGTCGCATCAAGCAAGTCCAGCATCCGTTGCTGTTGTCGCTCGAACGGATCGAGATGGTCAACGAGCACTTGATCATCGTGATGGAACTGGCTCAGGGCAGTCTCAAGGAACGCTTTGACAAATATGTCAAAGAGGGTCAGCGCGGGATTCCCCGTGGCGAGTTGCTCTCTTATCTCCGTGATGTCGCAGATGCTCTCGACTTCCTGTACGAAGAACACTCGCTTCAGCACCTCGACGTCAAACCCGAGAACCTGCTGCTGATCGCCAATCGAGTCAAAGTCGCCGATTTTGGATTGGTCAAAGATTTAGGAGATCGTAGCGAATCGCTGGTTGGTGGTCTGACGCCTTTGTACGCACCTCCAGAAGTCTTTGATGGTCGACCAAATCGCAATAGCGACCAATACAGTCTCGCCATGGTATATCAAGAGCTCTTGACCGGCGAGCCAGCGTTTGCCGGGCGGACGGTCGCACAACTCGCGGCTCAACATCTACACAGCAGCCCTTGCCTCGCTCCGCTTCCCAAAACTGATCAAGCCGTCATCGCACGAGCACTCGCGAAAGATCCTGACCGCCGCTTTCCATCATGTCGAGCGTTAATAGATAGTTTGACCGAAGCGCCGAAGGCGGCCAGTCGTGTTCGCCGACCAATCGTCGAATCGACTCGTATTACGCCCGAAGCTGAATCCAAAGACGTCCTCGCGATTAATGTCGACGAAGAACATACGCGGGTCGCCTATCCCGTTTCAAATGAACTTCTCCGTCTCCCCCCGCTCGACGTGGCCAGTAACAGCGGCGCCGAATGCCACCCTACCGTGTTCATCGGCATTGGTGGCACCGGATCGGTCGTGTTGCGATCCCTGCGTGCCCGCTTGTGCGAACGGTTTGGCAACGTGGATGACATTCCGTCCTTGCAGATGTTGTTGTTCGACACCGATGCCTCGGCCTTGCACGACGCCGCTCGCGGTGAACGATCGACCGCATTGCGTTCCAGCCAACTCGTCCCTCTCACATTGCGGCAGCCGCAGGAGTATCGGAGTGACGCAAGTTCATTGCTCGAGTGGCTGAATCGTCGCTGGTTGTTCAACATACCCCGCTCGCTGACCACGGAAGGAATACGCCCGCTGGGCCGTCTGGCGCTGGTCGATCACTTTGAAGCCATTGCGAATGTACTGCATCATGCGTTGACCAGCGTTATCGCGGAAGAGTCGCTGGCATCGTCATCGAGTTCAACCGGCCTGCACTTTGTCAAAGCACCGCCACGCATCTTCGTTGTCGCGTCGATGGCCGGCGGAGTCGGCAGCGGACTCGTGCTCGACTTCGGATACTTGATTCGTACGATGCTCGAAGAGTTGCACATTTCGGACGAACAGTTGCATGGCGTGCTGGTGCATTCGACTTCGCGACGCACGAATCAACGCGACTTGTCGCTCGCGAACAGTTTGAGCTTGCTCACGGAATTGCATCACTATTCATCGCCCGCCGGCTATCCCGGTGAACCAGCATGCAAGCTCCCACCGCGAGTCGGCAACAGTGCTCCCTTTCGACACACCTACGTGACGCATCTCGGCGACGAGTTGAATGAGGAGGAATTCGCCAGCGGTGCGGCTCGCATTGGCGAGTATCTCTATCAGAACTCCGTTACTTCCGCTGCAGCATTCTTTGCTCACAATCGAGATAGTTCGAAGACACCCACTTCCCAACCCCGGAAGTCAATGACCGATATGGTCCGGACGTTCGGGCTCGCGCAGGTCGGTGGCACGAACGACGCGATCGTTGGTGAGGAAGCCAATTCGCTGTGCCAATCACTGGTCGCTCGTTGGGCGGGGCGTCTGTCGGGGCCCGCACCTCCAGGCTCGCCGCAGACCATCGACCCGGAAATTGAGAACCTGGCTCGAAAGTTTGCCAACGGAATGGATCTGCGATTTGATAAGTTACTGACTTGGGTAAATGGTATCGTCGAACGCAAGTTGGTCGACTCGCCAGAGGCCTACTTCCGGCGGCAGATCGACGTCGCGTTAGCGCAGGGCCACAGCACCGATCCAACATCGAAGATCGAGACCGCAAAGAACGCGGTCAAGTGCGAATTGGTTGGCCAAAGCGAAGGGGGCAGCTCCTTGCAGAGTAGCATTCAAGCCAAAGTGGCGCACGTTACGACGACAAAACGGCAAACACTTCGCGATTGGTTCTTTATCCTGGTCGATGCACCTAAGTCGCGTGTACGTGGCGCGCAAGATGCGGTGCGGTGGTACAAGGGCCTGCTCGCGGAACTGGAGTCGCAGGTACAGCAGGCGACGATCCCCTTGGAGCGCGTGACCGACCTAACCACGATGGACGAAGAGCAAGTCGTGCTCCAGTACGCCATGACCGAATTGCAGCGAATCACTCTGGACGCCGTCTTGCAATTGATTCGCGGATTAAAGGCCGAAGTCCTGTTGTGCGAAGATCAACTGCGCGAGTTCTCACGCAGAATCTTACACCTTGGCAACGAATTCGATAATTCACGATTGGCGCCGGCCGAAGTGGATAAAGAACTGATCCGTTCGTTGCGAGAACATCATTTGGAATTGACGAAACAGCTCGATCGCGAGTTGACGCCTGCTCTCGTTCGCAAACACATGTCGCTCTCGGATCTCCTGACCGCCAATTCGGATGTTTGGACGAATCTCGTCAGTACGATGCGCACGACGGCACAACGCTTGGCCGGTAACGTGATCAAACGCATGCAAGTTTCGAAAGTGATTCAGGGTGGCGTCAAACGTTCAGGCGAACACAACGATTCAGCCGCAGATACAGTGCGTTCGGCGATGCCCCTACTTCTCGAATGCGGCGGCGAATTCAGATACCTGCTCGTCGCCCCCGAATGTGCTACCGACTGGCCAGCGAATTGGAGTCAGCAGTTCGAAGAAGCTGCGGGCGGTTCCGTGAGCATGATTGCCGGCACCGAAGACTCACTCGTCGTTTGTTGTGAGTCACAGCGAGTCCCGCTCCAAAACGTCGTCGCGCATCTCGTTGGAACCCGCAACGACCTTGCCAAAGTTGCGGGCCGACTGCACACGCGGATCGACGTCGAATGGCCATCACTCGAACGCTGGCTCAGCAACAAGGATTGAGTCGCGACGAAACGATGCGACCACATCTCGTTCCCGGCGGACATTTCTGTCCATGACAGACGCCCACGTCCGTCGGACGATCAAGGAACTACCTTAGTTTCAGATTTGGAATAAGCACTATGTCGCCTCGTCTTGCACCGGATTCGTCAAGCGCCCAATTGCCTCAATCTCGATCGTGACCTCGTCGCCATCCTTCAGGAAGACCGGCGGCTTTCTCGCGAACCCGACGCCGTGTGGTGTGCCGGTCAAAATCACGGTTCCTGGTACAAGTTTCGTGCTGCCGCTGAGGAACGCTATGAGCGCGGGGACGTCAAAGATCATGTCGTCCGTATTCCAATCTTGCATGACCTCGCCGTTCAATTCAGTCTTGATAGTCAACGCGTTGGGGTTCACAATCTCATCCGCCGTCGTTAAGACGGGGCCGAGGGGACAGAACGTGTCGAAGGTCTTTCCGCGACACCATTGCCCGCCGCCGCCATTTCGCTGCCAATCTCGGGCGCTCACGTCGTTAGCGCACGTATAGCCGAGCACATACTCAAGCGCGTTCTCACGCGAAACGTTCTTGCACTCTTTACCGATGATGACTGCCAGTTCACATTCATAGTCGACTTGTGTGCTGGCGAGTTGCTTGGGTAGCAGGATTGCATCACCGGGATTTTGCACGGTGCTCGGCATCTTCATGAACAGCACCGGGTGCTCCGGGATAGCGGCACCACCCTCCTCGGCGTGCTTACGATAGTTCAAGCCAATGCACAGGATCGCCGCGGGTTGGACGGGCGCAAGTAGCTTTGCAACGGTGATTACTTCGCCGGTGTCCGAGTACTCACCGAAGATGCAACCTTCAATGCGTGTCGTCGTCCCATCCTTGCCTTGCGAACCATAGTGTGTCGAGCCTTGCTCGTCGATTACGCGTACCAACTTCATCGTAAGTTCCTTTGGATTGGCGATCATTTGATGTTAGCCCCCGAATGATAACGTGAATGGTCGCTCGCTGCGAGAACCGATCCGAGACGACTAGCCGGTAGCACCATGCCTTGATTTTCTGCATAATGCTCCACCGTCGGGGCATCACAACCTGCGTACTGATATGGCGAACGAACCTCATGTCTGAAGCAACTCTTCTTCTCGATGTGCAAGCGACGCTTGGCGAGGGGCCGATTTGGGATACTCGTGACAATGTCCTGTGGTGGATCGATATCAACGAGTGCCGATTGCATCGCTTCGACCCTTCTACCGGAAACAACGAGACGTTTGACATCGGCCAGCGAATCGGGACCGTCGTGCCCCGTGCAAGCGGTGGTTTGATGCTCGCGGTGCAGCACGGATTCGCTGCCTACGAACCCGCTACCCGAAAACTCGAAATCGTCGCCGATCCGGAGGCTCACCTGCCACAAAACCGCTTCAATGACGGCAAGTGTGATCCGGCGGGCCGTTTCTGGGCGGGCACGTTGGAGTTGGTCGAGGAGAATATGAAAGCCGGCTCGCTCTATTGCTTGTACCCAGATGGCCGAGTCGAAAGGCGAGTACCTGACGTGGGCATTTCGAACGGCATCGTGTGGACCTCGGACAAGAAAACAATGTACTTCATCGACAGCCCAACGCGGCGTGTCGACGCCTTTGACTACGACCATGAAACGGGCGAGATTAGCAATCGGCGGACTGCCATCACACTGCCCGAAGGCATGGGCTATCCCGATGGTATGTCGATCGACTCAGAAGATAAACTGTGGGTTGCGTTGTGGGCGGGTTGGGGCGTCGCGAGGTTTGATCCGATCTCGGGCAAACTGTTGGAAAAGATCGACGTCCAAGCGTCACAAGTTACCGCCTGTGCTTTCGGCGGCCCCGAACTCAAGGATTTATATATCACAACCGCGAGACGCGATTTGGAAGGTGAAGCTCTCAAGAATCAGCCGCATGCCGGTGGGCTGTTCCATTGTCGAGTGAATGTCGCCGGTGTGCCGTCAAATGCCTATTCGGGTTGAGGCATCGCTGACTACTTGATCAACACGCCATCCGCACTCAGGATTTGCGAATTTGTCAAAGCGTTCCCGAAACGCTCGAAGTCCTGAAACTCCCACTCGACCTTCTTGTCGCGAGTGACTTCGATCAACTGCGGATTCTCCGGACCAGCATGGCAGTTGCCGATGACGATGTTGCCGCTGGGCAGGACTTGGAGCGTTGTAACCCATGCCAGCTGAATTCCCGGCAAGTCATTTTGATGAAGGCTCCAGACGATCTCTTGCTGCGGTGTTACTTCGATCACGCCATGTCCATTGCCAGTGCTGATCAATGTATTGCCATTCGCCAATCGAAGGGCAGCAAAGCATTGATTGCCAAACGCTTCGACACCATGTCCGTCGCGTGGCTCTTGCCCGAATAGCGGTACTTCATAGTCCCACACGACTTTACCATTTCCATCGTATTCTCGAACGACTCCATCTCCCTCATGGCAAACGAGATAGTGGCCATTGCCGAGCCTGCGTGCCAGTCGTGTGTCGCGATGCGGGTGTGGATGGTCGATCTGAAGCTTCAACTCTTTGACAATCTTGCCTTGCGCGTCGACTTCGATGATCCGCCCGCGACCGGATTCGGCGACCATCGTGTTGCCGTCAGCTAGTCGCTGGAAGGCATGGATCTCGATTTTGAGATTCTCGTTGCCGGGCGACTGCTTAGCATCGTATTGCCACACGATCTTCTTGCTGCTGGGTTCCATCTCGACGACGTGCGTCCACGAGCTTTGAAAGAGCAGGTTGCCGTTGGGAAGGACGTGCAGATCATGAAGCGGCCCGATCGGATGCTCCCACTCGGTGACACCGTTTTCGTCGATGATCGCGACCCGCTTCTTTGAGGAATCGGCGGCGATGAACTTGCGACTAGCCGCATCGAGCAATTGTGAGGAACTGGTGAAGGCCAAGCCCAGAACCGCCGTCATATGAATGAGCGTTCGAAGATTCATCTGATACTCCCAATGGATTCGCGTGGTGCATCGCGATTGGCTCGCCGGGGCGATGGATGCTTGCTGAGTATCATACGACCCGCTCGCGAACGCAAGTCGGTTCTGTTGAACGCGGTTTGTGTTGGGTAAACTTGGTCCAAGAATTGTGAAGAAGACTTAGAAGGCTAGGAATGAAAGAGATCGGCGCCACCATCGTAGGAACTGGCTTTTTGGACTGGTTGCATGCGGAGGCTTTACGGCTTGTCGGTGTTGCGATCACGGGCGTTTTGGGATCAAGTCCGTTGAAGTCGCATGCTGCGGCAGCCGAGGAGGCTGTGGCGGTCTAGTTCCGAGGGACTCTTGACGAAACAACGCTGCACTTCCCCAAAGTCCGCTCTATCGACAAGTCGCAGAAGGCAACTTCGACTTACCGCCGACTTATCCAACCTTCGCCGATGGACATCGCGAGATCGTTCTGTGCGATGCCATATTCGAGAGCCATCGCAATGAGCGGTGGGTGACGATACAGTAAGTAACGTATTTCCTTCCCGTGTCAGGAGTGACCTCATGCAACTCGGATTCGTTAGTGCGATTCTCCCCGACTTGTCGCTTCGCGAAGTCTTCGAGTCGGCCAAGCGTTACGGCTACGATTGCGTGGAAGTAATGTGCTGGCCAAAGGGAAAGGCCGAGCGGCGTTATGCAGGCATCACGCATATCGAAGTCGAACAATTGACTGCGGCCAAGGCTGCCGAAGTGAATGACTTGGCAAGCGAGTTCGGCGTCGCGATCAGCGGACTCGGCTACTATCCCAATCCACTGTGCCCGGACGTGCAGGAAGGCGCAAAGTACGCGGAACACATTCGGCACGTCATCGCGGCTGCCAAGCTGCTCGGCGTCAATCAGATGAACACGTTCATCGGTCGTGATTGGACGCGTTCCGTTGACGATAACTGGCCTAGATTCCTGGAAGTGTGGAAGCCGATCATTCGATTTGCGGTAGAGCAAGGTGTTCGCGTGGGCATCGAGAATTGCCCAATGTTCTTCACGAACGACGAATGGCCGGGCGGAAAGAACCTTGCCACGACACCAACGATCTGGAAACGGATGTTCGAAGATATCCCGAGCGATCACTTTGGCTTGAACTACGACCCGTCGCACATGGTGTGGCAGCAGATGGACTACTTGGCTCCTATCCGCGACTTTAGCGACAAGTTGTTTCACGTGCATGCCAAGGACGTCCGCGTCGATCGACATCGGCTCGATCAAGTCGGCATCATGGCGCATCCGCTCGAGTACCACTCCCCGAAGTTGCCCGGCCTTGGAGACGTAAATTGGGGGAGCTTTTTCTCGGTATTGGGAGATGTCGGGTATCGCGGCCCGGTATGTGTCGAAGTCGAAGATCGAGCCTACGAAGAATCGCTTGACTCGCGACAGGCTTCCTTAGCTCAAAGCGCGGATTACTTGCGGCAGTTTGTTGCCAAACGCAATCGCTAATTGGACAGCACCACTTTCACGACAATCAGCGGGTAAGGGAGTGGCTCGCGCCACTCCCTTACCCGCTGATACCCAATGACTTATGTCAGAATTGGCGCTGTCCAACGAAGCAGTATCGCGGTGCTACTTCCACTTTACGTTCATCTCTTTTTCCAGATCCTTGTACCAATTCTGCCAGACGTCTTCGATCTCGACGAACGCGATCTGCGACATTTCAGGGGTGACGCCTGATGCGAGGAACTGTTCTTTAAGCATATCTTCCGAAGGCGTTTCCGCAGCGATGCGGACCACGTAGACCATCTTCTCGGGTTGATCGACAGCGACACCGACTTCACCTTGCTTCAGGCGGAAGACGGATCGCATGAATTCGTTCCCCGCCGCTTCTACGCCATCGACCTGGCTCAGCGTCGGCGCTCCCGCTCCACCGAACGGCGTTGTTCCGGTCGACATCCAACTGAACGGTGCTGGTTGAATGATTTCGAGACCATCATGCGAGCTCAATGACTCACCGAGTGGTTTATCGCCTGCGGCTTGCTTGGCCAATTTCTCGGCTTCTGCCTTAGCAATGACGAACGCTTCGCGTCGTTTCCAAGTATCGATGACTTCATCGCGGATATCTTTCAATTCTGGAACAAACGCTTTCTCCTCGGCGACTTTCCAGTACAAGAACTCGACGTCTAATTCAGCGCTCTTGATTCGTGCCGCACGATAGGGTGGTGCTTCCTGTCCGTAGGCCATCTGTGCGAACGAGACGCGCTGTGGCGGCCAGGATGTGAAAGTCATCTCGTAGGCCTTGCCCAACTCATACTCTTCAATACCGAGCGCATCCGTAGGATCGATCTTGCCAGCTGTGAAACCGCGCTCGGCAGCCAACGCCTCATAGTCTACAGGAGTTGACTTGGGCGCGGTTTTGGAGATATCGCTGCGACGTATCTGCCGACCGTAGGCATCGATCGCGGCTTTAATCTCGTCGAGCGATTTATCGAGTCGCTCCTGGGCTGGCTGTCGCGAGCGATCCGCTGCGATCTCGTCGCGAATCTCTGCTCGCAACTTGTCGTCCAAAGGCTTGTACCTTGGTTCTTCTGGCTTGTCCGCTGGGGCAGGTGTATCCGCAGGCTCGGTAGCTGGTGTTTCAGCGGCTGGCGTTTCAGCGGCTGGCGTTTCCGTCGCAGACGCTTCGGGAACAGCTGTGGCTGGTGGGGAAGCTTGTGGCGTTTCCTCTGTCGCGACGGCGGGGACCTCGGTCGCAGGCGCCGGCGGATCGGCTGCGGCAGGTGGAGTTGGCTCCGTCGGAGTTGGCGTTTCGGGAGTTGCTGCAGGCTCCGCTGTTTCCGCAGCCGCTTCGTCCTGTGGGCTGCAGTTTTCTTCTGCTTTCGGCTCTGCGGGAGCTTCCGTTGCGGGAGCTGGCTCCGTCGGCTTGTCTGCGGGAGTTGCAGGCGTTTCTTCGGCAGGTGGTGTCGGCGCAGCATCTTCTTTCCGAGTTTCCTGAGCGGCAGGCTGCTCGCTGCCTTCTTTCGGAGTTTCTGGTGTGGAGGCCGGCGGATCGGCTTGTGGTTCCTCTTCGGGCAGGTCGATCACGCGATAGCGTTCTTTGTTTTCTTCGTAATGCTTCTCGATATCCTCGTCCGTGATCGTGTCCTTAATCTTGGCGGCTTCCTCTTCTTGCAGCTTGCCCGAATCGGCACGAACGTACTCGAATGCGATCTTGTGGCGACGCATGAAGCCGGGTTCAGGGCTATAGGGGTTCGGAAAGCGATCTTTGCCTTCGTCATATAACTTCTTGATCTCGGCTTCCGTCGGCGTCTTCGTCACCTTGTCCTTGAAGCTATCGACGCTCAACGCGACCATTTCCGTTTGCACGCGGCGACGCATGCGATTGTGAAAGCCCCAGGCCTCGCGTGGCGGGACGACGAACAAGCCAGCCCGTGTCATCATCAACATCTGCTGGGCAAGCAACTCGTGTTGCAGTTGGTCCATCAGGTGCTGTTGCGTCATGCGACCATTGATCGTTTTGTTGTAGATCACCCCCAGATCGTTGTCGTTCAACTCGCCATCGCTCAGTTGCTTCAAGAACGCTTTGACAGCTTCGTTGTCGACTCGTACACCGAGCGACTCGGCTTTGGCCGCCAACAGCATCTTCTGCACAATCGTTTCATCGTTCTCGGCGACGGTGATCCCGGGGTTATACCGACCGAATTGATCGCGAAAAACTCCCGGCCCCTTGGGTGTGCCTTCTCGGCGCACGGTCTCTTGAACGACTTCGCTCAAGAATTCCACGGCCATGTTGTGGCGAACTCGTTGGCTGTACAAGTCATTGCCGCTGACGGCTCCGCGTTTCCAAGTCAGCACGACCTCGTCAGCTTGTTCGCTTCCGCCTTGACCAGGACCACCCATCAAGCCGGTGAGAGCATCTCCGATGACGAAGACAAACATCAGCAGCACGCCAAAAACAATCAGCAGCATGTACTGATACTTACGAAACAGATGCATCACACGGGACATCGAAAGCTCTCCAAACACGCACGGTGAGTAGCAAGACGGGTTGACAGCACGGGCTATCACGTATTAATGATTTGCCCTGTCGGAAGGCATAACCTGGATTTGCAGATTGTATGGACAGTCGCCGTAAATTCAATCCCAATCAGGAATGTCGTCGACAAGTTGCCGTTGCAATTACACCGCTTCTCGCGACCGTGAGGGCCGGCGGGAAGGTTCTCAGGAAGCTAGTTAAGAAAACCTGATAGATAGTCACGGTCTTTCCGAATCCAACGCAAACCACCCAGATTGATGTTTACCTATGGCCAAAAAAGCCTCCAGCTCCGGCGGGAAGTCACTTGTGATCGTCGAATCGCCTGCCAAGGCTCGTACGATTGGAAAATTCCTGGGCAAAGACTACACCGTGGAAGCCAGTATTGGCCATATTCGCGATCTCCCCCAGGGATCGAAGGAAGTGCCCGAAGAGTTCAAGAAGGAGTCGTGGTCGTATCTTGGCGTGAACGTCGATGATCGATTCACTCCGATTTATATTGTGCCGCCGGGCAAGAAGCAGCAGGTTGCGAAGCTGCGTGCCGCGTTGAAGGATGCCAAAGACCTCTATCTCGCGACGGACGAAGATCGCGAAGGAGAGGCTATCAGTTGGCATCTGCACGAAGTGCTGAAACCGAAGGTTCCTGTAAAGCGACTCGTTTTTCACGAAATCACCAAAGAGGCCATTCAAGAGGCGATCGATAATCCTCGCGAGATCGATGACGGACTGGTTCGAGCTCAGGAGGCTCGCCGCATTCTCGATCGGCTCTATGGATATGACGTCTCGCAGTTGCTGTGGAAAAAAGTGGGTCGAGGTCTCTCCGCCGGTCGCGTGCAGAGCGTGTCGGTTCGCTTGATCGTCGAACGCGAACGCCAACGCATGGCGTTCCACTCGGCGACTTACTGGGACCTGATGGCGACCTTCGCTTCCGAGTCGAGCGAAGAATTCCAAGCCACGCTCATGTCGGTTGATGGAAGGAAGATCCCCAGCGGCAAGGATTTCGACGCTGCGACAGGCAAGATCAAAGACGATTCTTTGTTGGTGTTGGACGAAGCGGGCGCGAAAGCACTCAACGATCGCTTGCGGTCTGCACAGTTCAAGGTCTTGAGCGTTGAAAGCAAGCCCTACACTCGCAAGCCTGCGCCTCCGTTCACGACCAGCACGATGCAGCAAGAGGCGAACCGCAAGCTCGGCTTTACGGCACGTCGCACGATGAACGCGGCGCAAAGCTTGTACGAGAACGGGCACATTACTTATATGCGAACCGACTCGACGAATCTCGCTCAGGTCGCCGTCGATGCCGCACGTGATTTGGTCAACTCCGAGTATGGCAACGACTATTTGCCGGAAACACCTCGCACTTATGCGAACAAGGTAAAGAACGCTCAAGAGGCTCACGAAGCGATTCGCCCCGCTGGCCATCCATTCGAGCTGCCAGGTGCGTTAAAGAACAGCTTGAACTCGGATGAATATCGTTTGTTCGAGATGATCTGGAAGCGAACGATCGCCAGCCAGATGGTCGATGCACGCGGACACAACACGACGATCACGATCGAAGGCGACGGCGCCATATTCCGAGTGAGTGGTCGCACGATCGACTTCCCCGGCTTCTTGCGAGCCTATGTCGAAGGATCAGATAACCCGAACGCCGAACTTGCGGATCGTGAGACGCTGCTTCCGTCCGTCGAGCAAGGACAGCGGGTCGATTGCCGCGACCTGCAAGCGAATGATCATACGACTCAGCCACCAAGCCGGTTTACGGAAGCTTCGTTGACACGAGAATTGGAAGATAAGGGGATCGGTCGACCGAGTACTTATGCTTCGATTATCGATACAATTCAAGCTCGCGACTATGTCTTCAAAAAGGGCAATGCACTAGTTCCTACTTGGACAGCGTTCGCAGTTACCCGACTGCTCGAAGATCATTTCGGCTCGCTGGTTGATTATCAATTTACGGCCCAGATGGAAGATCTGCTGGATTCGATCAGCCGTCGCGAAGCCGATAGCGTCGACTATCTGCAGAACTTCTACTTTGGTGACGAGCCGGGACTAAAGGCCAGATTGGCAGCGAAGACCGAGGAGATCGATCCACGCGTGATGAGTCGCTTTCCCGTTGGTACGCCGACCGAAGGAGAACATCGTGAAGAAATCGTCTTGAGGGTTGGCAAGTTCGGCCCGTTTGTCGAACAGGGCGAACGCAAAGCCAGCTTGCCTGAAGGGATGGCACCCGACGAACTCACTCTGGCGCGTGCGATGGAGTTGCTCGACCAGGGTGCTGCGAGCGACGAACCACTGGGTATCTGCCCCGAGACACATAAGCCAGTGTTTCTTAAAGTCGGACGATTCGGTCCCTACGTTCAACGCGGTACTCCCGAAGATGACGAGAAGCCTAAGAACGCCTCGCTGCTGAAGGGCATGGTCCCCGAAGATATCTCGTTGGAAATCGCATTAAAACTGCTGACGCTCCCGCGCACGTTGGGCGAACATCCGGAGCTGAAAGCACCCGTGGTCTCGCAGAACGGTCGCTTCGGACCCTACATCAGTTGCGGCAAAGAGACGAGATCGCTGCCTGCGGATCTCTCGCCGATTGACGTGACGTTTGAAAAGGCACTCGAACTGCTGGCCCAGCCCAAGACACGCGGTCGCGGCGCGGCAAAGGAACCGATAAAAGAGTTCGAGGCTTCGCCCGTCACCGAACAGCCCATCAAGTTGCTCGAGGGACGTTACGGACCGTATGTGACAGACGGCGAAACCAACGCGTCGCTCCCCAAGGGAACCAACCCCGAGGAGTTCACGTTCGATCAGGCAGTCGTCTTGCTCGCAGAGCGAGCTGCGAAAGGCCCGACCAAGAAAAAGAAGAAGAAGGCCGCGCCGAAGAAGGCGGCCAAAAAGAAACCCGCCAAGAAAAAGGTCGCGAAAAAGAAGACGGACGGCTGAGCGAGCAGAGGGGCAAGAGTCGAGCGACAAGCGTCTGAATGTTTCGTGACTTGCTTGGCTCTCGACTCTTGTCCCTCGACTCTTGCCCCCTTGTGCTTCTGCCGCCTGGGATTGTGTGCCTTGAAGTCGCGCTGGCTGGTGCGGCGGATCGAGTCGTCGCAGGCCATGACCTCCGCCTGGATGAATCTTCTGGGGAAGTCCGTGTGGAAGCTGCCGGCCAATTCTGTTCGGCATGACATTTGCTAGCCGGATTTTCTTACGAATTGGGCTAGCTAGCCGTGGTTGTGTTTGTCATGATTGTGGGCATGGCGTCCAAGGATAACACCGACAAAGGCATCCAGGAAAGCGACCTCTCGGGGCTCCGCGATCTGCAGGCGATGGCGAAGCTGCTTAAACCGCTGCACCGAATCGGCACGGAACGGGACAAGGCCAACAACCGTGACTTGCACATGGATCAGTACTGCTTGCTTGTGCTGATGTGGCTCTACAACCCCATCATCGATTCGTTTCGCGGATTGCAACAATGCAGTGGTTTGAAGAACGTGCAGAAGCGACTCGGCGTCGGGCGGGCTTCGCTGGGGTCGCTGTCCGAATCGGTCACGATCTTCGATCCAACGCCTCTCGCCGGACTGGCCGAAGAACTGAGTGACAAGCTGCCTGATCGTACGCCGGAGAACTTCGCCTGCGTTGACAAGAAGATCACCGCCGTGGATGGATCGGTGTTTCGCTTGCTGGCTCAGATCGCTGAGCTGGCTTGGCTGCCCAAAGGCGATGGCAAGTCGTCCTGCGGCTATCGCTTGCATGCTCAATTTGAAGTCTTCAAAGGCACGCCCAGCCGCATCGACGTGACCGGTGCCAATCCCAAAGGCGAAGCGGACGAGCGACGCGTATTGGAGAGAACCGTTGAGTCGGGACGTTGTTATCTCATCGATCGTGGCTATGCCAAGTACGTGCTGTGGAACGCCATCGCTGCGGCGGACAGCCAGTATGTGTGTCGGCTGGGCGACGCGATACCGTACGAAGTGGTCCGCGAAAACGCACTGACCGACACGGATCGAAGTGCCAGCATCGTGAGCGACCAGATCGTACAGTTTGGCACGGCCAACAGCCGCACGACTCCACCCGATCACTCCACGCGACTGGTGATTGTCAAGGTCAAGCCTCACGATAGTCGTCGCAGCAAGAACGGCGTCAGCGGCGCGAGCAGCGATGGCTACTTGCGGATTGTGACCAACAATCTGGACGTGCCCGCCGAGATCATTGCGGCGCTGTACGAATTGCGTTGGACGATCGAGCTGTACTTCCGCATTATCAAACAATTGCTGGGCTGTCGCCATCTGCTGAGTACGAAAGCCAACGGCGTGACGATTCAGATCTACATGGCGATCATCGCTTGCATCATGATCTTGGCGATGACAGGTAAGCTGCCGACGAAGCGGACGTATGAAATGATCTGCTTCTATTTGCTTGGCCTCGCCGAGTTGGACGAGTTGGAGGCCCACATCCAACAACTTCCGCCGAAGTAGTCGCCACCGCGTTGGCCCGGGCCTCGCGGCGGTTCACGCTGCGCACTCCCTTACCGCTCGCCACACCCTGCCGCCAACCATCACTCGACGAAGCACATGACACAGCATCCCGCGACAGGTAGGATGACTCCGGCAAACCACGTGCCGAACAGAATTGGCTGCCGGCTACTTCCACGGCCGTTCCGCCACAACGAATCATCGACTTGCGAACCTCGTTCTTGCTGCCGGTGAAGAACATCATCTGGCCTGCCGTATCCCAGTTGTAGTCGTCTGCTGGGTAGCATCTGCTGGTACGAGTGACTAGTTTATGACGGGAGTAGAACTTGCCCGACGAAAACATACCCTCCGAGAGAATCGAATGAACACGTGCCGAATGCTCCTTGCTTTGATTAGCGTTTGTGCAACCGTCGCCATTGCTGCGGAGAAGCCCAATATCGTCGTGATTTACACGGACGACGTCGGCTTTGCTGACGTTGGATGTTACGGTGCAAAAGGCGTCGCGACTCCGAACGTCGACCGAATCGCTAAGGAAGGACTGCGGTTCACCGACGCCCACTGCTCGGCAGCGACATGCACGCCGTCCCGGTTCGCATTGCTCACCGGATCGTACGCGTTCCGACAGAAGGGGACGGGTGTTCTCTCGGGCAACGCCGGAATGATCATCAAGCCCGGCGTACCGACACTGCCTTCGCTGCTGAAGGAGGCGGGATACGCAACCGGTGTCGTCGGTAAGTGGCATTTGGGACTCGGAGATGGAAACGCCAACTGGAACGAAGCGGTGAAGCCCGGTCCGAATGAGATCGGCTTCGACTATCACTTCTTGATTCCGGCAACAGGCGATCGTGTGCCTTGCGTCTACTTGGAGCAAAACCGCGTCGTCGATCTCGACCCCGCCGATCCGATCGAAACCAGCTATGGAAAACCAATTGGCGATGGACCCTTTGGTACCGACATTCCCGACCAGTTGAAGCAGAAGTGGTCGCACGGTCACAATTCCACGATCGTGAACGGCATCTCACGGATTGGCTTTATGACGGGCGGCGAGAAGGCTCGGTGGGTTGATGAAGATATGGCGGACGTGATTAGTCACAAGGCCGTTTCCTTCATCGAGCAACATCAAGAGAAGCCGTTTTTTCTTTACTTCTCGACACACGACATTCATGTACCCCGCGTGCCGCATTCGCGATTTGTCGGCAAGAGTACGATGGGGCTTCGTGGTGACGCAATCGTGCAGATGGATTGGTGCGTCGGCGAAGTCTTGAACACGCTGGATCGACTAAAGCTGACTGACAATACGCTCGTGATCTTCAGTTCAGACAACGGCCCCGTGCTTGACGATGGTTACGTCGACATGGCGAACGAGAAACTGGGCGATCACGATCCGGCGGGTGGTTTGCGCGGTGGCAAGTACTCGGTGTTTGAGGGCGGAACTCGTGTCCCGTTCATCGTGCGTTGGCCGGGGCATGTCGATGCGGCCAGCGAGTCGGACGCATTGTTCGGCCAAGTCGATCTTGCCGCTTCCCTCGCGTCGCTGGTCGGTGTTTCACGTCCCGAGAAGGCATTGCCGGACAGTCAGAACGAACTCGACACGCTGCTGGGCGAAGATTCCGTGGGCCGTCCGCACCTTGTTCACGAAGCCAAGTCGTTGGCGCTGCGCGTTGGTAAGTGGAAGTACATCGCGCCCGCCACTTCTCGAGACAAACTTGGACCTTGGAACAACGTCAAGGTGGAGAAACCCGGTGCTTTGTACGACCTGTCAAGAGATCGCGGCGAGCTACATGACGTCGGTGGAGCAAATGCTGACAAGCTCGCCGAAATGGCAAAGCTGTTGGCCGCACTCCAAGATCAAAACGACCGGTGATCGCCGAGCGTTTCCTGTCTGTCAATTCATTCCCACCCCCACACCTACACCTACGAAACGGGATTCGATGAGAGTTTTCAACCTGTTCGTCCTGTTGTTTGCTTGCGTTGTATCGCAAGTTTCGGCACAGACGAGTTCTCCTCGCACGCTTGTGCTATCCGACCCCGCACCCCAGCACTATAAACTGACGGCCCGAGCCAGCGAGATTGATCAACGTGTTCGCGCCCATCCTGAAATCGATTTTTTGCTCCAAGCGAAGAATGGTTCACCTGCCGATGTACAACACGCGGCGGTCGACACGCGAGTTGCTCCGCTCGGCAAGTTGGTGATCTGGCTGATGGGTCATAACGAGCAACTGTTCGATCGGGTCAATAGCTACGGACTGCATGCGATTCAAGTTCACTACGCAAACAAGTGGTTCTCGATCTGTTGCCGCGAGAATCCGGTAGGTGAACATTGCCGTGGCAACATCCGTCTCGAAGCAGCCACGGGCGAGGACTTCAGCGATGAGGTCGACATTCCCAAACCGGATGGCATGATGGAACGAGCCTTTCAATTCGTGAGGTGGCTCGCCAAAGAAAATCCGCAGGGCGGCTGGGAGCATTTCCTTAGCGAGGACGGAAAAGGCTTGCGGTGGGAAGATGTCATCATTTCGGGAAGCTCACACGGTTCCACGACAGCGGCTCGATTCGCGAAGCATCAGAAGGTGAGTCGCGTCGTCGCGTTCTGCGGTCCGCGCGACCAGTACCAGAGTTGGCAATCACTACCTTCAGCGACTCCCGAGAACCGTTACTTCGGCTTCTCGCATGTGCTGGATGGCGGATGGACAGGCGACCATTACTGCCGCAGTTGGGAGTTGATCGGAATGCACAAGTTCGGCCCCATCGTGAACGTTGACAAGGCCACGCCACCGTATGACAACACGCGTCGCTTGATCACCGATTTCGAAGTAGGTGGCGATGCGAATCGCGCTCATGGTTCGGTCGTCCCCGGCAAGAGTGCAAAGATGGACCGCGCGACGAAGACGTACTTGCACGAAGACGTTTGGCGCTACTTGTTCACCCATCCCGTCGAGCAAGTTGGCAAAGCTGTACCGATGGATGCTTCCTGTCTCAAAGAACAACGCCCATGAGACGAAGTGCCAGCCACTGGGATTACAGCTTCCACAGCAGCAGTAAGCCGTAGTTTATGATGTTGGGTTTGGCACCGTCTGGCGTACTGTCATATCGGTCGTTGATCGAAAGCTTTAGGTTCAGGTTGTGTTCCTCGCTGAGCAAAACCTCCCAACCGAATTGTGTGACGACGCGGTAATTGCTGAAGTTGCCCCATTCGGGAAAGTAGTCGATGGTCAGATCTAGCTTTTGCCGCTTGGTGAGCTGTCGCGTAAAGTCCGCTCCATAGACAAGTTCCAATACCCAGTCGTCGTTCGGACCTCCGATTTCGTGCGACACACCCAAACCGTAGCGTCCCTTGAGCTTCGTCGCTTCCGTGTCGATGAACTTATACCCGACGCCTGAGTTGAGAGCGATTCTTACGTCGAAGGGCTTAAACTCGTCATACTCCAGATACTCTCGCGCAAAGAAGGTCCAACGCGAATCGCCGAACTTTCTCTCGTACCGGTAGTTCTGAATCGCGTTGTTTTGCGTCTCAAGGCTGTTTGCCGTGGTGTTGACATAATTGAAATCGAAAGTCGTGTCGTACTGTTCGGTCTTCCGCTTTAGCTTTGCGCCGATGATAAAGCTCGTCGATTCAGAGTTGCCAGAGGTTCCGTTGATCCCAACTTCGAGACTCCCTTCCCAATCGATGAAGTTGAGCCAATAGTTAGGCAAAATCCAGCTTTCCGACGTCAGCTCGTCGGTCACAGGCAGCTCTTCGAGGGCGGGCGGCTCGGGCAACTCGACGATCGTATTCGGTGCAGACTGCGGCGAGCTTGCCGCCACAGAATCTTGTGTCCGCGGCAGGCGATCTAACAGCGTGTCAGTCGGCCACTGGGCGAATGCCGACATTGGAGGCAGCAGGAATGACGCGGCTAGCACCAGATAGCTAAGGCGTTGGATGAACATGAGCTAAAGACCCGAATGGAAAATTTGATATGCGCAGCCTCTCCCCACGAGACTCCGTGCGGGGCTTATAGCAAAACACTCGAGACACCAGCAAGGGAGATCACTCACCCTTCAAGCGGTGCTCGCCCCATGACTTGGTACGTGGGGCCCGATCGATCGAGGTTGCTAGCTATGATCAACACTTCGGGGACATCACACGATTCGGCCTTGAAGTCGCGATAGTGCGAGATCAGCTCGGCCAGTCGTTTCTGTCCCCCACCGACCTTTCGGACACGGGCGAGTGTGAGGTGAGGCCGGTAGGTGCGTCGCTCGCGTGGAAATCGCATTTCGAAAAGTGATTCCTGAATGGCGAGTTGTAGATCGACAAGCTCTTGATTTCCCTGATCGACGCCAATCCAGACCGTACGAGGCCGATCTAACGAAGGAAAAGCACCCGCCTTCGAGAACTCAACAAGAAATGGTGCGAACGGTGCAGCCGCTGCGGCAACTCGTTGACAAACTTCTGGGATTAGCGGATCGTCGACATCCCCAAGGAATTGCAATGTGACATGCATACTCTCTGGGTCGGTCCAATTGGCGTCGACATTGCTCTCGCGCAACTTGTTTTGCAGATCCGCGGCGCGCCGGCGTACAGCAGGTGACGTATCAACAGCGATAAATGTTCGGATGCGCGCCATTGTCGAGGAATAGGTGATTAAGGTTGAAGGATGAAGGCACGAGCCGAACGACTCTCGGAATGTTCTGGCTCTTGTCCCTCGACTCTAGACTCTCGAACTACTAAAAGCTCAACATGCGTTGATACTGTGTCATTCGCAATTCGATATCCTCACGCTCGATCTTCTTCATTCGGTCGAGGCTGAAGTCTTCGACATTAAAGCTCGCGACGAGGACGCCATAAGCCAACGCTTTCTTAAGCGTCGTCGGCTCGAAGTTGCCTTGCTCGGCGAGATATCCCATCATACCGCCCGCAAAACTGTCGCCGGCACCTGTCGGGTCGACAACGTCTTCCGTCGGAAACGCGGGCATTACGTAGGTCTCGTGTTCCGAAAAGAACATCGCACCGTGCTCGCCCTTCTTGATGACGACGAACTTCGGTCCCATCTCACGGACCTTGTGACCGGCTCGGACAAGATTCTCGTCGTTCGTGAGCAGCTTCGCTTCACTGTCGTTCAGAACGAGCCCATCGACTCGTCCGAGTAGCTCCATCAACGCGTCGTGATCCTCACGAATCCACAAGTCCATCGTATCCGCAACCGTCAATCGTGCCCCAACGACCTGATCCATTACCTTCAGTTGCACCCTTGGTGAACCATTGGCGAGAAACAGAAAGGAGCTGCGGCGATACTCTTCGGGCAACACCGGATCGAAATCGCCGAAGACATTGAGATGGACTTCCAGCGTCTCGCGATCGTTCATATTCGGCAGGTACTTGCCGCGCCACCGAAAGGTCTTCGCGCCTGGCACTACCTGCAATCCCTCCGCGTCGATTCTGCGATCCGTCAACAGTTTCGTGTGTTCCGCGGGCCAATCTTCTCCCACGACGCCAACGAGCTTGACGGAGGTGAAATAGCTGGCTGCATACGAAAAGAATACAGCCGACCCGCCAAGCACATCGTCGCGCGAAGCCTGGGGAGTCTGGACCGAATCGAGAGCAACTGAACCAACAACGAGCAAAGGCATGGAGTCCATTCCTATTGTAAAGGGAAGGCGAGGCAACGCCGCAACGTATCGCAGGGCTTCTAATTTGCGGCCATTATTGAGTATTTCGCCAAGAATGCAAAGATGCCACGCTTCGCTCGGATGTCAGAAGCTCCGCACTACGAACAGGTAAAGATGCCCGAAATCGTAGCCGGAAGGGCGATAATCAAAGACCCAGATATCTCCGGAGTTGCCGACCCCGTCGTCTCGGCTTGCCTCGACTTTGACCGCCACTTCTGCGTTGACGTACGGAAGGACCAAGTAGCCATATTCAATGGTTGAACTCTTGTTATAAACCCACACCGGCCTTGATGACTGGCTGAACTGTCCCGACGCAATTGCCAGCTGCCGCTTGAAAAAACTCGGATTCAAATAGGGCCCCAGGTTCGTGGTCGCATTTGTCGCGTTGGTCGATGCCGGGTAGGTGCCGTTCTGAGCATGATAGAGTTCGACCGCGTCGGCGAAGGCGTCGAGTTGCGTCAGCGTCGCATTGATCTTTGCCTCGGACGATGTTTCGCGGATTTTTCCCGCAGCGACAACTGACAGAATCGCGAGAATCAGGACAACGATAACGAGTTCAACGAGTGTAAACCCCGAGCCACCGCCGTTCATTCGGCGCAAGCGTTGATCGAACTCGCATCGCCCTGTTCGCAAGTTATGTGTTCTCTTGACAATTGGGATGAACTCAGTCAGTCGCCATTTGTCGCCCGCTAACAAAGGGTAGCTTCGACGGTAAGGCAAGCAACATGTTTGGGCTCAAGAGTCCAGGTTCAATACCTTGGCGCGTTCCACGCTCCACGCCACAATCGATAAATCTGGAAGAATCGGCTTCGTCGACGTAAGAACTGCGGAGAGTATTGTGAACCTAGATGGACAACTACTGGCGATTCAAGTTGCTGACGCCGCTGCGGCTCCGATGCAACCTCGCGAGAAAATCGAAGCAGTTGCCGGCCAGGGGCTCATTGGCGACCGCTACGCTGCATGCAACGGCAAGTACCCAGCGGATGAAGACGGGAATGTATTGCCCAAACGCGAAGTGACGTTGATCGAAGCTGAAACCCTCGCCGCGATCAAGCATGAATCCGGCGCGGAGTTTTCGCATGCCGACACTCGTCGAAACTTGCTTACCGAAGATGTTCCCTTAAATCAACTCGTCGGCAAGTCATTTTCCATCGGCGAGGTTGAATTGCGTGGAGTCGAGCTGTGCGAGCCGTGCAGCTACCTCGAAGGGATGCATCCGGGGATCATGAAGCCGCTGATCCATCGTGGTGGCTTGCGAGCTCAGGTGATTCGGGGTGGTACGCTGCGAATCGGCGATTCGATTCGTTTCCTCTCTGACTAGTGCGAGTCGCACTGACGTGCAGCTGCTGTGGTTGTCTAGTTCCCAGGGGATCTTGACGAAACAACGCTACACTTACGCATAGACCGCTCCAGAATGCACGTGCAATCGTGCTAATGACCTGGACTTCGCCCTCACATCTTACGTAACCGGCAGCGCCGGCACCGACCTGCGCCGATCGGCACTTCCGCTTCAAGCGATCCGATCGTTGTAGCCGATGCTCTCGGTAAGGAACCGCGCGCACCAATTACTCGTTTGTCGATCGCAAGCATGCTGCCACGACGCCAAATTCTGGTAATCGTAGGCCGAGTCGGGTTTGTCACCCTCTCGCTTCTGTTGATGTCTGCGCCGCCCCCTACCTCAGCACAAGACCGACCTTGGGGGCAGGCGGAGGCCGCCACGTTCGAGTCCGAACGACATTCCGACCCGACCACCACAGTTCCTCGTGTTGGAGTTTCCCAACTTGAAACGAACACGATCATCAGCGCTACGTTATGCTTTGCAGTTGGATTCGGCGCGTGCCTGTTAGTCGTACATTTCATGCTGCCCTCGCTTGTGCACGCGCAGTGTGTGGAGATTGTTCGCGACTATATCGAGTACTCGCGGCGCGAGTCGGATATCCGTGTTGTCTTCCTTGACCGAGATGGGCACGAGACGCTGCAACGGCCTCGGCGCGTCGCTCCTTCCGTCGTGGAGCCGCACGCTGAGTCTCACGACGAGTCGCGATCTCACCGCCGTGTCGACAGGCCGAGTCCCTCGTCGGGCCGCGAACCGACAACGCCGGGAAGCACACAAGCTGAATCCGCATCCAACTCGCTGCTTTCGCAAATCTACGAACAGAACCTTCACCTCCGAGATCAGTTGCGAGAACAGAGCCGAAACGTCAAGCAGTAATTGCCCCTTCCCAAGACAAACAAACGCCAACGCAAAGCAGATCAACGAACTTAGGAGCAGGAATATATGAGCCAGCAACAGCAAGTCATGTTTGTGGGAATGGACCTGGGCACTTTCAAGACATCGGTGTGTTGCTCGAACGGACAGCGCGAAACACTTCAAAGCCAGGTTGGCTGGCCGAAAGATCACATCGCCAGACACTTAGTCGGCTGTGATATCGCCTTTGGTGCTGATATCGAACGTCATCCATTGGCATTGGACGTCGTCCGACCATTCGCGATGGGATCGCTTAAATTCAACGATCATCGTGTCGCGGGAATCACTGCGGAGGTGGTTGAATTGCACCGCAAGGCCGCCCAGCACCTCGTGCGGCATGCGGTGTCGCGCGTCGTACATGTCGACGCGTCGGTCTATGGCGTTGTTGGTTCTCCGTCGCGTGCAACGCTCGAAAACAAACAAGTTATCGTCGACGCCGCTCAAGCAGCCTTCGATGCCGTTGTGATTGTGCCCGAGCCATTTGCCGTCGCTTACGGAATGGACCGACTGACGGAGACGCTCATGATTGATATCGGCGCAGGAACGATCGACCTCTGCCCCATGTTCGGTGCCTATCCTGCCGACGACGATCAAGTCACGATCCCTATCGGCGGCGATCATATCGATGCCCACTTCTTCAACTTGGTTCAAGACGCCTATCCAGCGGCTCGGATCTCGCAACGGATGGTTCGCCAGATCAAAGAGAAGTACGGCTGCGTTACCGAGGATCAACAGCGCGCCGTGGTGACTTTGCCGGTCGACGGTCGTCCAAAAGAGTTCGACGTCACCGACTTGCTTCGCGAAGCCTCACGAGCCATCGTGCCGGGCATCCTTGACGGAATCAGATCCCTCGTCACGCGATTCGACCCCGAGCACCAGCGAGCGTTGCTGCAAAACATTGTCCTTGCCGGCGGCGGCAGTCAGCTGAAAGGCCTTGATCGCGTCATCGAAGCGGAACTGGTCGAATACGGCGGCGGCAGCGTCACGAAGGTCTACGACAGTGTCTTCGCCGGTGCGGCTGGAGCGCTCAAGCTCGCGATGGAGTTGCCAATCGAGAATTGGCAACGGCTCAAGGAAGAAACGTCGACTACCGCTACGACAAAAGCGGCCTAAGGATCTTCCGGCAAGTTGTCTAAGTCGAGCCGATCCTTCGCACGCCCCGTAGCCGCCTTCATCTTCCGCAACCATGCCAGCGATGCGAATCTGCGGCCATCCGTTTCTACTGCCGAGTCGAAGAGTTCGCTGACCGAATGACCTGGAAAACCAGGAATGAAGTCGAAGATATCGAGATAGCCAAGGTCCGTCGTCAGCATCATCAATCGGGCCCCATGGACATAACTCATCGAAACTGGGAAGACTCGCTCCAGCCCCGTCGCCGGATCAATCTCGTCGCCAATCCAGTGGGCGTTCACTTCAGTGAGCGCAGCCAACAACGCCTGCTCGCTTTCGGCTGTCCGCGATAAGACGACATCGACATCCTCGGTTGCACGCACATATCCGTGATAGGTGACTGCGTGGCCTCCAATGATCACAATGGGAACGTTATGCTTCAGGAGTACGTCGATCAACTGAAACGGGGTGCCATACTCCATCAATGACCTCGGCGCGACGTGATTTATAGTTTCTGCGAAGGAAATTCTGATAGCCTTTCGGCGACGTGCGAAGTAACGCCATCGAAGCCGCCTGCAACTTAATAAAACGAGCCAGTCGCTCCTCTACCGATTCACATTGGGCATTCCGCCTCTGATGCTTGAGGCGAAGTTCCAGCATGCCTGAAATATCCAGTTCGTTCAACATCTTCGTGGAACCTCCGTGGTTCATCCTACGACGACGACATTTCTTCGTCCAGTTGTCGTAAAGTGGAATCGAGAGGTTAGCAATTCGCACGGAGACGCAGCGTCAATTCGGGCTGTGGGTACCGTTGTTTTGCAATTCGTGCGCTGTCAGAATGAGGGGCGTCGAGTCGCGATTGCTCGCATCGTCGATTTATGTGTCCAAACACCCTCTCGCGCACGCACCCCCACCCTGCTTCTCAGGTTAAGTAATGTCTCGCATCCGTCGCCCTCGCGGCTCGTCGAATTCACTGTACGTCCTCGCATTCGGTTCTTTGGCTGTCGTTGGATTGTTGGCGTACCTGCTTTTTAGCCCCGAGAAACGATCTAACGAAATCGGTCGCAGCGCTAACGTTACTACCAACACGACACAGGCGACGCCTAGTGGTAGCGAAGCGACGAGTGAGTTGCTGATGTACTGTGCAGCCGGGATGCGCTATCCGCTCGAACAGATCGCCGAGAAATACGAAGCCGAGTGTGGAGTTCGCGTTAACCTGCAATACGGTGGCTCCAACACGCTGCTCAATCAACTTGAAGTCAACAAGACTGGGGATCTATTCTTGGCGGGCGACGCCAGCTATGTTCGACTGGCCGAGGAGAAAGGGCTGACGGCCGAAGCATTTCCGTTGGCGGTAATGAAGCCGGTGATTGCAGTTAAAGCCGGGAACCCGAAGAACATCAAGAGCGTCGCTGACTTGGCTCGTGAGGATGTGAAAGTCGCGCTCGGAGATCCTGATGCAGCGGCGATCGGCAAGACGACGCGTGAACTCCTTTCCGCCTCCGGGCATTGGGCAACACTCGAACCTCGTGTGACGCAGAGCGGTGTCTTTAAGCCAACGGTTAACGAAGTTGCCAATGCGGTCAAGCTTGGTAGCGTCGACGCCGGCATCCTTTGGGATTCGACGGTCGTTCAATACAACGAGCTGACTGCGGTGGAAGTTTCCGAACTCGATGCCGGTACCGCTAACATTGAAGTCGGTGTGGTGAGCTTCTCGAAGAATCCTCGGGCAGCGATTCACTTTGCCCGCTATCTGTCAGCACGCGACCGTGGTTTAGAAACGTTTCGTGCAACGGGCTTTGCGGCTGTCGAGGGAGACGTGTGGGAAGAGCACCCCGAGTTGACATTCTTTGCTGGTGCCGTGAATCGCGCTGCACTCGAACCGATTATCAAAGAGTTTGAAGAACGTGAAGGCGTAACCATTAATGCCGTGTTCAATGGATGCGGTATCCTGACGGCGACGATGCGAGGAATTCTCGGCGGACAGGCCGGGAGTTTTCCTGATGTATATATGGCGTGCGACGTGTACTACTTGGAGCCCGTCAACGAGTTGTTCCAAGAGGCGGTCAATGTTTCCGACACCGATATTGTGATCGTCACCCAGAAGGACAACCCGAAACAGATCAAGTCGCTGGCGGACTTGGCCAAGCCAGGCGTACGAGTCGTGTTGGGACAGCCTGACAAATGTACGATCGGCGTGTTGTCGCAGCGGTTGCTGCAGAGCGAAGGACTGTACGAGACGATCAAAAACAACGGGAACCTCGTTAATCAAACAACCAGTTCCGCATTTCTGATTCCACAGGTTTCGACGGGCGCGGCCGACGCCGTACTGGCTTATCGTACGGACACCCGCGCAGAAGGCGAACGACTCGGAGTGGTCGATATCGATTCGCAGCTTGCCAAAGCGATTCAGCCGTTCAGTGTCGCTCGTTCCAGCGACCACAAGTATCTTGGGCGCCGCTTGTTCGCCAAGTTGGCACAATCTCGTGACAAGTTCGAGTCGAAGGGCTTCAACTGGCGTCTCGACAATCGCAACTCCGGCAATGTGAATTGAACGGAGTTGCGTGACAGTGTCTGACAGCCTTGGGCCCGATAACGCTATCGACAGTCGGCGTCGCATCCGGACCGACCCACTGTTCTACGCCATTCTTGGCATAATTGGCAGCACGTACGTCGTGTTGATTGTCGCCATGCTGTGTGCTGATGGCATCTATATGTTCACGAGCGACATGACCGAACGCGTTGTCGTAGATTTTTCGACGGACGCCGAGGGAAGGCCGTTGGAAATCGGCGAGATCGTCGACGATCAGTACTCGCCGTACGGATTGACCATTACGTCTCACGACCCAACAAGCCATCCGATACGAATCATCGACAGCGATAAACCGTCTGCGGCCAACAGCAATCTCGGGACTCCCAATCAGGCGTTCGGTGGTGCCGGCGTGGGGCACGGAGGCGATGCCACATCACGCGGTCGCAACGCGCTGCCACTGGGCAAGGTGCTTGTCATCGCCGGTGAATCCCAGCCACAACTGGCAGGGAGTCAACGCGGGCAGTTTGTCGCAAACTGGGTCAGCCCCGTTCGTGTTGATCGCGTACGACTTCGTGCACTGCCCGCTGATACCAAAGGCGACATTGTCACCTATGCGACCGACGGTTCGACGATCAATCAGCATCTGATTGACGCGCCAGCCGCAGACGGTTCGATTGTCGTCGAGATTGATGACGAAGGTGTCGCACGCATCGATGTCACAACAGGCTCGTCAGCCGCCGAAGCGGTCGTGGAATACACGCTCGTGGGAACGATGGAGGCGAAGTTGAAGCAACCGGGCCGCGAAACGATTCGCATCGGCAGCGTTCGCGTGGTGCCTGAAGAAGCGGGACAAATCTCGCCGATCAACGGTTCTGGCTCGATGGTCTTCACATGGCAAGATCCGGTGCAACTGGACGACATCCGATTGCTCGACGTCAATGCGGCGGGCGGTGCGATCGTGACCTTTGACACCAATGGCAACGAGATCTCACATCGAGAAGTCGATAACCTAGGGCCGAACAGCGTGCAGCGAATCAACGTCGCGCAGCGCGACGTTGCCAGGCTTGAGGTTCGACTTCCCAGTGGCGGAGCGGTGGCACAGCTCAGCTTTACCTGGAACGGACGAATTCGCGATGACTGGCAACGCGAGAACCCGCGGCTGGCTCGTGTCTTTTACAATCCGATTACAACCGCCTTGCAGAAGCCCGAGATTCAATACTCAATTCGCCTGACTCTGATCTCTTGCACAATCACTGCCATCCTCTCGCTATGGGTTGCGATTCCAATCGGCTATCTCATGTCTCGGCATGAGTTCGTCGGACGCAGTTTCATCGACGCAGTTCTCGATATTCCGATCGTCTTGCCGCCATTGGTTGTCGGCCTGAGCTTGTTGATCTTGTTTCAGTTCTTTCCGGTCGCGTTGCGAGAAGCGGTTGTGTACCAGATCCCTGCGGTGATTCTTGCGCAATTCTCGGTGGCTTGCGCGTTCGCAGTTCGTACGATGCGAGCCACATTCGATCACATCGATGCTCGCCACGAACAAGTTGCGTTGACATTGGGTTGCAGTCGGGCTCAAGCGTTCGGAATGGTTGTATTACCGGAGGCGAAGCGAGGCGTGTTAACGGCGGCGACGTTGGCCTGGGCTCGGTCGTTGGGCGAGTTCGGTCCGTTGCTAATCTTTGCCGGAACGACACGCAACAAGACAGAAGTTCTCTCGACGACGGTCTTCCTGGAGTTAAACATCGGCGACCTCGGCGCAGCCGTCGCGGTCTCGTTGATCATGGTCGCTGCAGCCGTTATCGTTCTCGTTCTGGCCCGCGCTTGGGGCACTCGTAATCTCGCGATTTAACGGCACTGCTTGTGATTGTTATCGAGAATCTTACCGCCCATTCCGGACAGTTTACGCTGCGAAATGCGTCGTTTGTGGTCCCGACCGGTGCCTATGGGATGTTGATGGGACGGACGGGCAGCGGCAAGACGACGATCTTGGAAACCATCGCCGGCCTCAAGCATGTCACCGGCGGAAGGATATTACTGGGCGATCACGATGTTACAGACCTGAAGCCTGCGGAACGAAATATCGGCTACGTTCCACAAGATGGTGCCTTGTTCTCGACGATGACCGTCCGAGAGCACTTGTCATTTGCGTTGGATATTCGGCGAGTCTCTCGGCCTAAGATCGATGACCGCGTGGCCGAGTTGGCGGATTTGTTAGAAATCGAAGATCTGCTGCATCGCCTGCCGCGTGGCTTGAGCGGCGGCGAGAAGCAACGCGTGGCCATCGGTCGAGCACTGGCGTTTCGCCCGAGCACGCTATTGCTTGACGAACCGCTGAGCGCCCTTGACGATGACACCCGTAACCAACTCTACTCACTACTCAAGCATGTCCAGGAGCACACGGGCGTCACGACGCTGCACGTCACTCATCACATGCAGGACGTCGTGCGTCTGGCGGACAAGCTGTTCCGGATCGAAGATGGCGTCGTTACGGAGCAACCAGTCAAGCCATCCTCTTGAATCACAAACAATCTGTAGAGTGTTGGCGTCAGCCGCACCACAATCCTTTAAGGAGTATTCATGAAAGTCGCGACGATCGAAACGAAAAAGGGAAACATCCGCATTCAACTTCACGACGACAAGACGCCGAAGACCGTGGAGAACTTCGAGAAGCTCGTTGCCAAGGGCTATTACGATGGCCTGAAGTTTCATCGTGTCATTCCGAACTTCATGATCCAAGGCGGTTGTCCTCTTGGAACGGGCACCGGCGGGCCAGGGTACAAGTTCGCGGACGAGTTTCACCCCAGCCTCAAGCATGACGGCCCCGGGGTGCTTTCGATGGCGAATGCCGGCCCGAACACGAATGGCTCGCAATTCTTTATCACCCATGTCGCCACGCCGCATCTCGACGGTAAGCACTCCGTTTTTGGAAAGGTGCTCGAAGGTCAAGACGTCGTCAATGCAATCAAGGGCGGCGATGTTATGGAAAAGGTAACGATCGCCGAGGAGTAAGAGGCGTGTGGCTGGGGTCGAGTCTTCGAGCCCCCAGAACATGGCCACTGATGGGGCACGAAAACCCGCCCCCAGCCACATTTGTTTTCCCTTGACGCACGGGTGCCCACGATCTACTCTCCTCCGACTTGAATCTTTCGTGGGAGCTTGATCGTCTGTGGAACTATCGCTTACCGAGATCATTGTGCTAGCGGTCGTTCAGGGCGTGACGGAGTTCCTTCCGGTCAGCTCTAGCGGGCACCTGGTGATCGTCGCTGCGTTGATGGCCGACGGGGACGTCGACAAATTGGACGTCAGCGATGTTAATATTTGCCTGCATGGTGGGACGCTGATCTCAATCGTTGTCTTCTACTGGCAACGGTTGTGGCGGCTTCTTTCGACGGATCGCGGGTTGATCGTGCCGTTGGGAATTGCAACGGTTCCCGCTGTTGTGATCGGACTGAGCATGAAGGCCACGGGCGCGGACGCATTGCTTTCCAGTCCGTTGTTGGCTGGCTGCTTGTTGCCCGTGACCGGCTTAATCCTGATTTGGGCGTCGCGCCGAGCCGGTGGCAAAGACGAATGTCGCGATCTGAGCTACAAGAATGCAGCACTGATTGGGCTCAGTCAGGCGTTAGCGATCCTGCCAGGACTGTCACGCAGCGGAACCACGATTTCAGCAGGCATGAGGCTCGGGCTCGCACCGACCGCAGCCGCGACCTTCTCCTTCTTAATGGCGATCCCTGTTATCGGCGGAGCCTGTCTGCTTGAGATCTTGAAGCTCGCGAAACACGCATCCACCGCACCAACCACCGGCGCAACAAGCTCGTTGATTCATCTTGGCATCGGAGCCGCAGTCTCGTACACCGTCGGACTCGTTTCGCTCTGGCTGCTGGTGAAGTGGTTGGAACGGGGACGCTTTCAGTACTTTGCCGCGTGGTGCATTCCGATCGGAATTGGTGTCATCATTTGGCAACTGGTTCGCTAACGACTGCGATCGCTGAACTATCGCCCTTCAGACTCGCGGCGATCACCTTCGCGCGTGTCTTGGTATCGGCCCTTGGTGTACCAGTGCAAGAATTCCTCGACCGTAAACTTACCATCGCCGCTCGGTTCCGCTTCCTTGAATCGTCGAACCGCCAAAGCTCGTCGCTCGTCCGTCATCTCGCCTTCCTGCATGGCAAGCCACTCCTCGACGGACACCGTGCGGTCACCGTTCTTATCGTACGCCTTAAACACTTTGCCTTCTTTGGTCAGTTCCCAACGCTGCTGACGACCTGCTTGCGCCTCGCGTTCACCTTCGCGTGATGCCCCAGGACGATCCCCGTCACTTTCTCGTGGTCGATCGCCTTCACGACGTGGTTGGTCACCGTCGCGACGCGGCTCATCACCGCGCGACCGGACAGCATTACGAAGTTCCGCGACTTCACGTTGCAGCTGTTGGATCATTCGGTAAAGCATCTCTTCGCGTTCCGTTTGCGGTTTGAATGTATCGCGACGCGGTTCTTCTTCGCGGCGTCCGTCAGCTTCTCGCGGGCGGTCTCCGTCGCGGCGTGTTTCACTTTCGCGAGGTCGATCGCCATCGCGACGTGGTTCTTCAGATTCTCGGCGTGGCTGTTCACGTTCACGTGCCCCCTCACGCTCCCGCGCCGGTTGCTCGTCATCGAGTAACGCGACGAAAGTAATTTCGGGGCTGGGCGTGTTGGTCTGCTGGAGAACGATCTCGGAACCACTGCCCTGGGCGGAAGCAGGGCCGACCGTCCATTGAGACCCGAGCGTTAACGTACCCGTGACCAGCAAGGCACACAGGGCAAACTTGGCAGACGTGATCGACATGGTTTGTAAACTCCAATTGGCGAGTAAGTGGGCATTCGAGGAAACATATCCGACCGGCGACTGGCCAGCCGCGTAACGCATGCCAGCCTGGACGGTCGACGCAACGAGATCAGGACGAACGGCCGCCTGAACCACGGACTGGGAACGCATTACCAAAGCAGCGGCGACACCTAGCGAGATGCCGCGCAGAATCAGCCTCCTTCGCAACAATTGCCGCGCACGTTCGAGGCGTCCCTTGAGTGAACTACTAGACCAACCAAGTTGTCGAGCAGCTTCTTCGCGTGACTTGCCTTCCAGGCAGCAGAGAAAGAGGGGCAAGCGGTAACGATCCGGCAACCGGTTAAGCTCCTCGTCCAGCGCCGACCTTTCATGATCTTTGGCGATGCGTTGCAGGGTGGTATGATCTTCGAGCATGAATTCGGACTCAAGCGATTGTTCGCGACGGCGAGCTCTTTGGGCTCGGGCCCGCAGCGAGATTCGATGGGAGGTCTTGTGCAGCCAAGCGGGCAGCGAGTTCGCATTTTTCAGCGAGTTTGCTTTCCGAGCCAACACGAGAAACGTCGCCTGAAACGCATCTTCAGCATCTTGATCGTTGCCAAGCACTCGCCGGCAAACCCCCATGACGAGACTCGCATGTCGCGTGACGACCTTGGCAAACGCCAGATCGTCGCGACTGGTGACGAAGGCGTCCAATAACGCCTCGTCGGATTCGGAATCTTCGTGACGCGTTTGCGCGGCGAGGTCGTTGTGGGCTAGTGTCAAAAAGCTCATCAGGCAACAACTTCCTCCTGTTCAAACTAATAGAGTCAAGTCGTCAGCCGCGCGGCACGGAAAAAGTTGACAAAACGCGAAAAACTTTTTCAGTCTTGCCCGACAACGATTAACCTCGATCGTGTACGAATGAACAAGCGACCGTCGGCGATGGCGGGCGTGCCAATGATGCTGTCACCCATGTCGTTCTTGGCGAGGACGTCGTAATCCGGCCCGTCCTTTAACACGACGACAAATCCGTTTTCGCCCGCGATAAAGACCTTGCCGTCGCCATAGATCGGCGAAGCGAAGTACTCGCTGGCGTTCGGGATTCGCTTAGGATCACGCAGCGATTCGCCTTTGCTTGTCTCGAACAGCGTCGTAATTCCGCCACCCTTCACCAGTAACATGCGGCCATCACGGACGTAGGGCGAAACGATGTGATCCGTATATTTCGTTTCGTGCTTCCACAGCAGATGCGAATCCGTAACATCCCCGCGCCCACCGCCTCGTACTGCCAGGACGAACTCGTTCGCCGGATCTTCGACCTCAAACGTTGCACCCGCAAAGTTGTCGGGGCTCAAGAAGGCAATATCCAACTCGGCCCCTTCAAGGACTCCATCTTGATTCGCGTCTCCGCGATCAAACGTCTTTTTGTAAAACACCTCAGGGATCTTCGTCTCGCCGACGAAAGCTTGCATCTCGGCCTTGGATAACTTGCCGTCGCTGTTACCTGTTTCGGATCGGTCGGCGGTCGCCAGCCACTGGTTCGCGATGCCACTACTCTGTAGAGAAATGTAGATGGTTCCGTCGTGGCTGACGGGTGTTGTCTTGATGTTTCGCAAGAGTGTGCGCGACTGCCACAATCGCTTTCCCGTATCGGGATCATAGCCAATTAGCAATCCGGTACCCGCCACGACGATCTCGTCGCCTTGTTCCGTTTCACAGACAACCGGATGCGAGTAGTTCACCGCCATGTCGTCGCGTTCGTCTTTCCATAACTCTTTACCGGTCTTCTTGTCGAACGCATAGAACGCGGGGAACAAATCGTCATCCTGGCAGAACAGTACTTTGTCCTGATAAAGAACCGGCGACATCGCGGGCCCCCACTTAAAGACGAAGAATGGAGTTGGCAGCTTTTGGCGCCAAACCTCGGCCCCTGTCTTTGCATCGAGTGCGATTAGGCCCAGCGTGCTGAAATAGAAGTAGACGCGATCGGCATCCGCGGCGGGGGTTGTACTGGCGTGGCTATTGGTCTTATGAACTTCCGGCAACTTGCCGGTTGGCCAATCTCGATGCCAGAGCGGTGTGCCGGTAGCAGCATCCAATGCGGACAGCCGAATCGCTTCGTCACCCACCATCCCGCATACGAACGTCCGCCCTGCGGCCACGACCGGACCGCCGACTCCATCACCAACATCCGCTGACCACTGTACATTCTTCGTGGCCGAGAACTCAGCGGGAAGTGACTTTGTTGTCGCTGAGATCCCGGTGCAATTGGGCCCTCGAAACTGCGGCCAATCATCGGCCATCAGCGATTGGTGGGAGAGCAAGGCGAGGACGAAAGCGATGGCGAGTGGCGACAGATGTTGCGGCGTTGCGGACCGATGAGTGGCTCGATAAGACATGCTTAGCTCCAGGTGGTTGATGACGATGAGTTGATGGTACCCACTCGCGACGCGCGGAACAACAATCGTCATGCGGCTTGCGCGCAGTGTACGATTTGTAGGTTGGACGCCTCGTCCGACCGGGATACCGATTGAAACCTTGGACGGACGAGGCATCCGTCCTACGGGTTCCTCTAACGGTGCCACTCTACGGCCTGTGGAAAAGGTTGACTCGCTGCGGGCTTTGCCCGAGAATCGTGCCATCACGCCTTCAGGAGAAGTTCGCGATGGATTCGTCGCCCCCGCCTTATCCAACGCACCCACGATTTTCGCGCCGGACCGCGATTCAAGCCGGTGCCGTGGGGTTGCTTGGGATGGGCGCGAATCATTTGAACGCTCTTCGCGCCGCGTCGCCGAGCGAACCGGTTACCGGCGGCACGGCCAAGTCAGTTATCTACATTTTCCTGTCAGGCGGACTAACGCAGCACGAAAGCTTTGACCTGAAGCCGCACGCGCCAGCGGATGTTCGCGGCGAGTTCAATCCGATCTCGACCGCTACGACTGGTCTTCAAATTTGCGAGCACTTGCCGGGTCTCGCGCAACGAAGCAAGACCTGGTCGGTGTGTCGGTCGCTAACGCATCCGTCGAATGAACACACGGCTGGCCACTTCTTTATGCTCACCGGGCGTTCGGAGCCATCGCCTGGGTTTCGCGGCGATCGTCTGCCGCGTTCCTCGGATTGGCCTTCAATCGCTTCGATCGTCGGCGATGCGTTGCCTCCGCAGAATAACAACCTACCGCCAGCGATTGTACTGCCCGAACGCTTGGTGCATTGGTCGGGCGGTGTTATTCCGGGAGCGTATGGCGGTTTGATGGGACGGCATCGCGACCCGTTCTTCATCGAGGCGTCTCCTTACGGCGATCCCATGTGGCGAGGGGCTTATCCTGAGTTCACATTTCCCAATCAAAGCAAGTCGCCGCCGAAGCATCCGGACGAGCGAGTCTATCAGGCGCCGAATCTAAAGATCGAGGAAGGGATGAGCGGAGGCCGGTTCAGCAATCGCCTCAAACTGCTCGCCAGCATCGACCAGCAGCGTCAGCAACTCGAACGATCCGCCGAAGTGCAAAGCTACGATGCACAGCGACAGCGTGTGATCTCGATGCTGGCGGACCAAAAGGTACGTCGAGCATTCGACGTGACAAACGCCGACGCGAAGACGCAAGCGCGTTACGGTGCGAACAGTTTCGGTTGGTCGTTGCTGATGGCTTATCGTTTGGTCGAAGCCGGCGTGAACCTTGTGCAAGTCAATCTGGGCAACAACGAGACATGGGATACGCATGGCGATTCTTTTCCACGTTTGAAAGACAAACTGTTTCCGCCAACTGACCGCGCCTTATGCGCGCTGTTAGACGATCTGCAGAGCAATGGGTTGCTTGACGAGACGCTAATCGTCATGGCCGGTGAGTTTGGACGAACGCCCAAGCTCTCGACACTTTCTGATTCGTTCTTCGGACCGGGGCGCGATCATTGGGGAGGTGTGCAGAGCGTTTTCTTCGCCGGTGGCGGAGTCAAAGGCGGGAACGTGATCGGTTCGTCGGACAAACTGGGAGCCTACCCTGACTCCGATCCGCAAAAGCCTGAAAATATGGCGGCCACGATCTATCACGCACTTGGTATCCCCGCGACTGCCGCGTGGTACGATGAATCGGATCGTCCGCACCACATCTATCACGGCCAGCCGATTTCCGGGTTGACGTAGTTGAACGCGGCAGACTCGCGGTGACTATAAACCGATCGAATCACGCCTTCTCCGGTGGGATTTCTCGTCCGTGCGGGTCTTCTGCAGTGTCATCGAGTTCTGCGGCCAGCTCCTCCCGCAGATCGGCACCAAGAAAGTGTTCGACCAGCGCCGCCGATTCGTGGAGATGATCGGCGGGCAAATCGAAATGCTTTGCCATATAACTTTCCCACAAGCGGTGGGCTCGCACGAGATGCTTCGCTTTCTCGCGTCCCGAATCCGTCAACTCGTACACGCTGCCTCGCACGGTAACGTCACCGCTCGCCGCAAGTCCACGCAACGCAAGGTAAGTCGGCCAAGTCGTCGTTCCGATCATGGCGGTCAATTGATTGATCGCGAGCGAACCGACTCCTGATTCCTCTTCCAAGCGGTAAAGTAAGCCGAGAACGTCCTCGGCGACGATCGATCGCGTGAGTCTCGCTTGGTCGAGGAGTTTGCTCACGACTCCGTAACGCGGACCAAACAGAGCTGCGGTAACAAACAAACAGCCCGCCGCCACGGCCATCATGCCAGCCGTATTCGTGTCGACGACCTCGGGATAGCCGAGCGGAGTGAATATGACAGAGGGCAGCGTGATTGCCATCAAATGCCCCAGAAACGCGCTGCACGCGGCGACAGCGAGGCTAATGCCAATCAGATAGTCCAAGCGATCGGTCAGCAGATGGGCGGTCGCCGCTGGCGCAATCAGCATTGCGATCACCAGAATACTCCCGACGCTTTCGAAGGCCGAGACAAGTGTCGCTGCGGTGACTGCCATCAAGGCGTAATGCATGACGTTGGCATTGATTCCCATGGTTGTCGAGATCGCCGAATCGAAGGCGCTGATTCGCAGCTCTTTGAAGAACACCACCACCAGCAGGGAGTTTGCCAACAGCACAAGACCGTTAACGACAGCGGCTCGTGGGATGTTCGTATTTGGAACGGTGTCCATGACCGTCGTCTCGATGATGCCGTACAGCACACAATCCGGATCGATATGCACCTGATCGGCTTTGAGCCGGATCAGCAACAACCCGATGGCGAACAGCGTTGTAAACACGACGCCCAATGCGGCACTCGCCTCGACGCGTCCTAACTTCTGCACCCATTCGGTCAGGACGGCGGAGAGCACACCAATCAGCAAAGCGCCGATAAACATCGCCGCATGCCGCCACGAATCGTAGGTCGCCGACGAGATCCAACCTGATTGCTCCAGCCAGTGGGCGATCAGAAACGCAACGACGATTCCGGGCAGCGTAGTATGAGCCAGCGCATCCCCCATCATGCTTTGTCGACGCAGCACGAGAAAGACACCTGGCAGAGCACAGGCCATCGCCGCGAGGGCGGCGGTGACAACGGTCCAGGTGTCGTACGAGTCCCACCGCGCCCCGATCATGATCTTCCGCATCAACTGATACACAACAATCAGTAGAACTAGACTGAAACCGACGACGAGTGCGCGACCGAGCCCAAAGCGGGACGGTTGGTCGTTTAGCATAGTCGCGGATCGGTTCATGGGACGGCCTGCTGCGTCGTGGTGTCCGATGCGACATCGATCGAGTGAGGGCTCGGCGGTACCGACATGTGTGGGTAGCGTTGCGACAGCAATCGTTCCAATGACTCGACGATATCTGATCCTAGTAGATGCTCGATGTCATCGGCATCTCGGTCCACATGGCTCGGCGCGATGTCGGCGTACTCGATCAAGTACAGTTCCCATAGGCGATGATTGCGAACCACACGATGAGCCAGTTCAGCTCCTTGCGTGGTCAATCGGTAGCCGCCGTCGCGAACCGCCGTAATGAAGTCGGATGCCTCCGCTGTACGGAGCAAATGGCGAAGCCGCTTGGGAGTCCACGAACGCATCGGCTGTAAGTCATCTGTGGAAACGATGTGGTCCACAAGCTGAAGGCTCATCGGTGCCGAAGGGTCGCACTTGGGTTCGAGGAATTCGAACAAGGCTCGCAAAATGTGCTGACGACCGACGGCTGCTTTCAATTGACGGTGTGTTATGACGCGGACGACGATTCCTCGGCGCACGCCAAATAGCATGCTCACGAGGAAGAACAGCACACCTGTCAGCACGATCACCGGGCCCGCTGCCAGACGCGGATACATCGCGCTGATCAAGACACCGCAGAACGCTCCTCCCCCGCCCAGCATTCCCGCAACTAGCGTCGTCCGCCCGAGTCGATCGGTCCAAAATCTTGCGGCAGCCGCTGGTGTAATTAACATCGCCACGACCAGCAGCAGTCCGACGCTCTGCAGCCCAATGACGGTTACGCCTGCGACGAGCAACATTAATAGCAAGTCCAATCGAAATACTGGCCAACCCTGTGCCGCGGCGAACTTGTCGTCAAAGCTGAGGAGCGAGAACTCTTTGAAGAGTAGTCCGATGACAACCACGATCGCGACCGATACTTCCGCGATGACCCACACATCGGCGGCCACCATCGACGCCGTCTTGCCAAGAATGAAATGATTCAGTCCGGACTGACTGCCGCTTGGTATGTATTGCACGGCCTTGAACAGCGCCATGCCGGCACCGAAGAAGACGCTCAACACGATCGCCAAGGCAGCGTCTTCCTTGATGCGTGTATAGCGGAGGATCAGCTTCGTGCAAAGGATTCCCGCGAGGCCGGCCAGCAAGGCTCCGATCAGTAGTCCCGGCAACCATTTGCCGCCGCCGGGACGGATCATCTCCATCATGATAAATGCGATGGCGATTCCCGGTAGCGTAGAATGACTGACAACGTCGCCTAGCAGCGAGCGTCGACGCAAGAGCATAAAGACGCCAACAATACCTGCGGCAACACCTAGCATCGTTGTTCCGAGAACGACGATCCGCGTGTTGTAGTCTCGAAGCAACAGCGTCCTCTTGATGTCGTCGGCAGACGGCCATTCCAACCGATCTCGGGAGAGCGAACGGGTGTCGTGAGTAGGACCAGCAATCGACTGCTCGAGTTGCCCAAAGAGGATGCTCACGACAACCATCGCTACGCCGATTCTTATTGGAACCGAGTTCATCGACCGCTCTCGCCCATCGTCATCTTATGGCCGACTTGATCGAGCAACGCCAGCTTGCCGCCATACGTTTTACGAAGGTTCTCGCGCGTAAACACTTCGCTCGTTGGCCCCGTGGCGACCAGCCGCATATTAAGGAGCAAGACGTGATCGAAGTATTCGGTGACGGTCTGCAGGTCATGATGCACGACAAGCGTCGTCTTTCCGCGTTCGCGCAGTTCACGCAAGATGTCGACGATCGCGCGCTCTGTCGAAGCATCGACACCGGCGAAAGGCTCGTCCATCAAGTACAGATCGGCATCTTGAACGAGGGCTCGGGCTAGGAAAACGCGTTGCTGCTGACCGCCCGAGAGTTGACTGATCTGACGTTTCGCGTAATCGGCCATCCCTACGCGATCGAGCGCCTCCATCGCGGTTTGTCGATGACGCCGCAGTACAGGCAAGCACCAGCCGATTTTTCGATAGAGCCCCATCGCGACGACATTCAAAGCGTTCACGGGAAAATCCCAGTCGACGCTTTCTCGCTGAGGCACGTAACCGACTCGATTGCGTTGCTTGTGATACTCTTCACCAAAGACTCGCACTTCGCCAGACGCTTTCGGGACAAGATCGAGCACGGCATTGATCAGGGTGCTTTTGCCGGCGCCGTTGGGCCCGACAATCGCCACCAGCTTTCCGATTGGCGCCGTGTAGTCGATGTCCCAAATCACCGGCTTGCGGTGGTAGGCGACCGTCATGTCGTGAATCGACAACGGCGCTGAAGCGGGATGCTCGTTCTCAATCTTGGAACGTGAGGGCTGAGTGAGGACCGAGCGAATCATTGGTGTAGCTTCCCATTCAGACCGACTGCGGGTGCCTCGCCGCCTAATGCGCGAGTGATGATCGTCACGTTGTGGTCGATCATTCCCAGGTACGTTCCCTCGTAAGTGCCTGGCTTGCCCATCGCATCGGAGAATAACTCGCCGCCGATCGTAACTTCCCAGTTCTGTTGAGCAGCCCCTTCGATAATGGCACGCACGTTTTTCTCCGAGACACTCGACTCGACGAAGATCGCAGGAATCTTCTTCGCGACGATGAAGTTCACGAGATTGTTAATGTCTTGCACACTGGCTTCCGATTCGGTGCTGAGTCCCTGCACCGATCGTACCTCGATTTTATAGGCTCGTGCAAAGTATCCGAACGCGTCGTGCGCGGTCACGAGCACTCGACGATCTTCCGGGATCGTCGCGATTGACTTCTTTGCATACTCGTCGAGCTTCGCCAGTTCGTCGCGATAGCTGATCGCGTTTGTGAGGTAGAAGTCCGCGTTCGCGGTATCGTACTCGCCAAGCACTTTAGCAATCAGAGCGACACATTCACTCCACGCGCTGACGTCCATCCAGACGTGGGGATCGAAGTGCCCTTCGAACTCGGGCGGTTCGCGAAGGAAATCGGGATCAATTTCTTCCGTGATCGGATAAACAGGCTTCCCGCTTCTGGCAAGGCTTATAAAGTTGTCACCCATCCTGCCTTCGAGCATCAGGCCGGAATAGAAGACGACATCGGCTCCCATCAGTTCTCGTACGTCGTTCCGTGTTGGCTTGTACAGATGCGGGTCGACACCTTCCCCCATCAAGCCCGTAACCGTTGCCTTGTCGCCAGCGACTTGGCGGACGATGTCCGTCACCATCCCGCAAGTAGTGACGATTCGGTACGGATACGTCCTCGCTCCGGGTTGAGATTCAGCCTGAGTGTTCGTTGAATTATGAGGCCCAGCGGGCGGGGTCGACCCATTACAGCCGGTTAGCGCGAAGAATCCCAACGTCAGGCTGAGCCAAACTCGAATCACGCAAACCTCCAGTCCAGAAATCAGTTACGCCAAAACGTTATTGTTTTGTGCATGCAAATACTATATTTTGAGTGACCAAAACTGTCAACGCTGCAGTGAATCTCCGGATCGTTCGTTGGAGTCCTTTTGTGCCTGATCTTCCGCTTCTCGGGATTCCAAACGAATCCTCTGGGTTGCGCCCCATGTCGCGTCGATGAATGACCCTACGTGCTGTGAGTGAAGTTCAGGTCCAGCCCGCGTTTGCGATCCCTGAGAGTACGCGCGCCGCTCTTGGCCGTCTTTTGTCGGGCAGGAGTGCCCGACTTACGGCAAACGGTATCACTACCTGAATTTCCAAAGAATTGACCGCTTCCAGAGGCACCGATACGATACACAGACTTGCGAAGGCGTAGCGATATCAAGGTGGACCCTCAAGTTCGGTGCGAAATGGGCATGACCTACTTCAGGCGGTTTCGGATGGAGATCGACTTACGGTCTTCTATGTTCTCGCCTCCGCCATTGCCAGCGGAATACCAGCTTGTCCAATGGAGTGCTGGCCTGATCGATGCGCATGCGGAAGCTAAATTTCACAGCTTTTGCTATGAAATTGATGCTAACGTCTTTCCATGCCTCGGCGAACGCGAGGGTTGCCTGCGGCTGATGCGTGAGATTGCCAAGCGGGATGGCTTTCTGCGTGAAGCCACTTGGTTGCTGGCTCACAATGACGGGTCGGACAGCTACGACTATTGTGGGACCGTCCAGGGGGTAAGAGATTCAGATTTTGGAGCGATCCAGAACCTTGGAATCACAATGCCACACCGCGGCCACGGCCTTGGCACCTATCTACTTCACCGATCTCTGCTGGGATTTCGGGAAGTTGGCTTGAACAAGGCCTATCTCGAAGTGACCGCCCAGAACACCGGAGCGGTCAAGTTGTATCATCGATTGGGTTTCCGTCGTGTGAAGACGGTCTATAAGGCAGCGGACGTTGCCTACGCGTGATGCAAAGAGTAGGCTTCTCGTTTCTGTTTTTCGCAGCATCAGAGTACCAGAGCGGTTCTTCAGGCTGTGCCCTCTTTCTCGACAGGCCGATTGCCTGACAGGATAGCTCTGTGGCAAACCAAGTTTTCTCGCAGCAGTTTGAAAACGGACTGACGTTGCTTGCCGAGCCAATGGATTGGCTGGAGTCGGCTGCGTTCACGCTGTTGATCCCCGCCGGTGCCGATCGCGATCCGAAACAATTCGCCGGGCTAAGCAACTTCGTCTGCGAGATGGCTCAACGTGGTTGCGGCAGCCGTTCGAGTCGGCAATTCATCGAGGATCTGGAGTTGCTGGGCGTCGATAGTTCTGGCTCGGTGTCGAACGCGTTCACGTCTTACGGCGGATCGATGCCCGCAGAAAAACTGCGAGACGCGCTGACGATCTATGCCGATGTTGCCCGACGGCCCCACTTGAACGACGACCAGTTCGAAGACGCGCAACAGGTCTGCATCCAGGAAGTTCGCTCGCATGACGACGACTTGGCTCACAAAGTCATGACGGAACTACGTCGTCGACGGTATGCAGATCCCTACAGCCGCGTGAGCTATGGCAACATCGAAGCGATTGAGCGAATTACACTGACCGACGTCCAAGACCATTTTCGTACGTTCCATCAACCGCAGGGAGCGATCTTAAGCGTCGCGGGCAAAATCGACTGGAAATCGCTCCGTGACCATGTCGCCGAGTTGTTCGCGGATTGGACAGGAACGAACGCACCCATCGAAGAGACGCCGGCCCAGTCAGAGACTTATGCGCACATTCAGCATGAGTCGAGTCAGACACATCTCGGCGTCACCTATGCGAGCGTGCCTTATTCGAACGACGACTACTTTCAGTCCCATGGCGCCGTTGGTGTACTGAGCGGTGGGATGAGTTCGCGGCTGTTTACTGAAGTTCGCGAAAAGCGTGGCCTGTGCTACTCCGTGTATGCTTCGTGCGAAACGGTACGAGATCGCGGGGCGGTCGTTTCGTATGCAGGTACCACCACCGAGCGAGCACAAGAAACGCTCGATGTCTTGGTGGAAGAACTGCTGCGTTTGCGTGAAGGAGTCCGCGAAGAAGAGTTGCAACGATTGAAAGCTCGGATCAAGAGTCAGCTGATCATGGCACAGGAGTCGAGCAACGCTCGCAGCAGCCAAATCGCTTGGGACTGGTATCACCTGAACCGAGTCCGAACGCTTGACGAATTGAGTTCGATCATCGACGCGTTGACCTGTCAGTCCATCAATCAGTACCTCGTCGACCATCCACCACGCGATTTTCGTGTCGTCACGCTCGGCGCAGCAAAGTTGGAGATCCCTCGTGGAATTTCGTAGGCAAACACTCGACAACGGCTTGGAAGTCATCGCCGAGATCAGCCCCAAGGCCTATTCGACGGCACTTGGCTTCTTTGTGAATGCTGGATCGCGCGACGAGACGGACGAGATATCAGGGGTCAGCCACTTCTTAGAACACATGGTGTTTAAAGGTACGCCAACGCGCAGTGCCGAGGACGTCAATCGAGAACTCGACGAGATCGGCTCGCAGTCGAACGCTTTCACGAGCGAAGAGCACACGGTCTACTACGCTCGCGTGTTGCCGGAGAATCAAAGTCGGGCGACCGACTTGCTGAGCGACATTATGCGACCCTCGCTTCGGGATGAAGACTTCGACATGGAAAAACAGGTGATCATCGAAGAGATCGCCAAGTACGAAGACCAACCGCCGTTCGGAGCGTTCGAGAAGTGCATGGCAGCGCACTTTGGCGATCACCCACTTGGGCGCAGCGTCCTCGGAACCGCTGAAACGGTCGGAGCGTTGACCTCGCAGCAGATGCGAGCTTACTTCGAACAACGCTACAGCCCTGGAAACATTGTCCTGGTAGCAAGCGGCAACGTTGACTTTGACCAACTTGTTGCAGACGCTGAACGAAACTGTGGCTCGTGGACTCCGTTCAAGGTGAGTCGCGAACAGGCTCGCGCCGCGGAACACTCCGGCTTGAGCGTTATTCAGAAAGAGACGGCGGCTCAGGAATATGTCGTGCAAATTGCAAACGGTCCTGCCGCAGATGACGAGGATCGCTACCCCGCGCGGCTGATGGCGACCATCATCGGAGATGATACGGGAAGCCGGCTGTTTTGGGAGTTGATCGACACGGGGCGGGCGGAATTTGCTTCGATCAGCCCGTACGAGTTTCAAGGCACAGGCATCTTCATGACGTACTTGGCGTGCATGCCCGAGGACACGGCCGAATGTCTAGAACAGATCCGTCGCGTGTTTGAAGAGTCACAGCGAAATGGTCTGACCGAAGACGAACTATTGCGGGCGAAGAGCAAGATCTGCTCGGATCTTGTCCGCCATAATGAGAGTCCGGCTCGACGTCTATTCTCGGTCGGCAACAACTGGTTACAGCGCACTGCCTACAAGACCGTACGAGAAACCGTCGACAGCTACGAACGCGTTACGCTCGACGAAGTGAACGCGGCACTCGCGAAGTACCCCCTGACGGTCAGCACGATCGTAGCGGTCGGGCCGAGTTCGGACATTGCGACATGATCGTCAAATCTCTCGCGACATGAACGGCGTCGGAAGAATTGATTTGATTCAATCGTGAGCCGCTGCTTTTGAACCGTCCCACTTGTCGATATCGCCAAGGAACGCCACTCGCGCTTCGCGGAGCGCTGCGTCCGACGATCGTCAACAAGGATGAGACTATGAAGCCCACGTTGTTCGCCACCACGGCCGCGTTTTTCCTTCTTAGTTCAACCGCTTCGGCGGCCGGGACTCTCCAGGCCTACTTCACCGAACTGGGGCGAAACTGTGGGTATGGCATTAGCGATGGGTATCACGCGCAGCGGTACTGCCTACCAGCTTGCACAACGTGCGACAGTTGTTCACCAGTTCAGCATCCGGTAATTCAGCAATCTGTAAATCAGCGACCTATGATGCCTCAGCCGGTGATGCAGCAGCCGATGATTCCTTACCCCGCGATGGCTCCTGGTTACACGCAATGGGCCCCGCACCAGTTTCAGCAAGTTGGATACCCCGTCGGCTACTATGCAGCACCAGTCTATCAGCAGCCTTATCCGCCGCTTGTGCCCGCTTATGGCCAGCCGATGCCGACACCCGCTGCGCGCCCCGATCGGAGCCCCGCTTGGCTTTGGTAGGCTTGGATGGACGCACGGAGGTAGTGGTACAGCTTGCCGTAAGTCGGGCACTCCTGCCCGACAAGGGACGGCCAAGAGTGGCCATCCTACTTTCAGGAATCGCAAACTGTGCCACTGGACGCCACGTTGAGCGTTCGCTGCGGATTCTCTACAATTCCTGACCCATTTGATGGGTGATCATCACACTTGGATCGCCATCACTCAAGCAACCGTTAGCAACCTTTTACAGAGATTTCAAAGAGCCATGGAACGAACGCTAGTATTGTTGAAGCCGGATTGTGTCGAACGTCGCCTAATGGGTCGGATTATCAGCCGCTTTGAGGAGAAGGGACTGAACATCATCGCGATGAAGATGATTCGCGTCACTCCGGAACTCTCGAAACAGCACTACGCCGAGCACGTGGCGAAACCGTTCTATCCTGGCTTGGAAGCGTTCATTACCGGTTCGCCTGTCCTGGCGATGATCGTTGAAGGATTGGAAGTGATCCGCGTCGTTCGTGACATGCTGGGTGCGACGAGCGGTTTGAAAGCAGCCTCCGGAACGATTCGTGGCGACTTCAGCAGCAGCCGCCAGATGAATCTTGTTCACGCATCGGATGGTCCCGAAGCGGCCGCCCGCGAGATGCAACTCTACTTCGACACCAGCGAGATTCACGGTTATGAGCCAACACTCACGCCTTGGTTGAAGGCTGGTGATGAATAGATGCAGAACTGACTACGCCAGCTAGATTGCTGGCGTCTCTGTTCGCAAGCTGTGAATCATATGGAGCGTCGTTGCAACGGGAACCGAGCGATGGCGGCCATCCACTCGGCGCTACAGATCGAATGGGCTAATCATCGAGTCCTGCCACGGCGAAAGGGCATTCGGAGATCCTGCCATGACCGCCCTCATGCGTCGCGATTGCGTTTCAGCTTGAGCCGTCCTCGTTGTTCTAGACGCGTCATAGAAAGCGTAGGTCTTCTCGTCGTGTTGGTTCTCGACCGCGTCCGCGAACAAACACGCAGCGATTCCCCATGTCATCATGAGGCAGACAACCACTGCACAGGCCGCAGGTTTCCTGTAGCCAAGCAACCAGAAACAGGCGACACGGTAGATCAACAGCTTGATCGTACCAGAGGGAGGCACGTAGAATAGACAACAAGGCGTCCGCGCAGCGGCTTTGCAGCAGATCCATGTTGTGGGAGTGACAACGATGCAGGATGAACTGAAGAAGATGCTTAAGGCGAAGCCGTTTGTGCCATTCACAATTGTAATGAGTGATGGCACACACATTACCGTGAAACATCCTGAGAATGCGTTGTTAATGAAGCACTGGATTTACGTGACAACCGATGGCGGAGAGACAGCGGAGCATTTGTACCTACTGCATGTGACCCGCATCCAACGCCAGCAGAAAGAGGTCGCGTAGGAATTTCGGTCGGTCGCCCAACAAAGTTCTTGACGACAACCTGTCGCAAGGAGCGGTTAAGTTAGGAACACTTGCTCACAACGTCGGTCGATAGGGCTGATGATGGTCAAGTGACGTGCCAATCTCAATCGCCCCCTCTTACGCCAACAACCCAGCGGGCGTTTCCGCTCGCAAGCTGTGGATCATATCGAGAGTCGCGGCCTCGACAGTTGCTTGCCATTGGCTTGCGCCAAAACGTTCTTTGTACGGTGCTTTCGCGTGGGCGAAGATGATGCCTCGCGAGTTGTTGACGATCGCGCCCAAGCCGTTCTTATCAAAGGCCCCGGCGACGTCCGCTGCCGTTCCGCCTTGAGCTCCGTAACCAGGAACCAGGAACCAAGCGTGGGGCATGACCGTTCGCAATTCGGACAGTTGCTCAGGGTAGGTCGCTCCGACGACAGCACCAATTGATCCATAACCGCTGGCACCGAGACTCCCGGCATTCAACGACTCGACTTGTCGGGCCACATGTTCATAGACCGCTCCTTCGTCGTCCTTGATGTCTTGAAACAGCCCGCCGCCGGGATTCGATGTCTTTACCAAGACGAAGATTCCAGCACCGCGTTGTTCGGCGACTTCGACAAACGGAGTGAGGCTATCCTCGCCGAGATACGGGCTGACGGTTAGTGCATCCGCTCCCCAGGCACTCACATCAGGAGGCCCGAGGTACGCGTCGGCGTACGCTGCGGCCGTCGACCCGATGTCGTTTCGCTTGCCATCGAGAATGACGAGCAACCCCTTCTCGCGCGCGTAAGAAATTGTCTCCGCTAACGCAGCCATACCCGGCACACCGACTTGCTCGAAGAAGGCAGCTTGCGGCTTGACGACCGCAACGAGCGGTGCCACGACGTCGATCACGCCCTTGCAGAACGTCTGGAATGCGCTGGCGACTTCGATAGGATTTGTCTTCGACAATCCAGCCGTGAGCGGTGCCGGTAAATTCTCGAAGCGTGGGTCGAGCCCAACCAGTGTCGGGGTCTTCGACTTGCGAACGCCAGCTGCCAGCCGCTCGGCAAAGGAATCCATCGTCATTCTCCTCGGTTCTTCGGTGTCTTGGAAAGCACCGAGCATCGCAAGCGGACCGCGTCTCTGCAATGCCCTGTTGACGCCTGTTTCGAGGATTGGTTGTCGGCTCACGGATGGACTAGACTAGCGATCTTAGAGTTCTCCCGATCGACCCGCCCCAACGAGATCGCTTCCGATGAGAAACGCCGCTCTCCCCACCTTTGTCATCGCTTTCCTGCTTGCCGCTCCGACGATTGCCCAAGATCCGCTCGCGGCCATCGTCCGTCCGACCGAACCACTCACGCCCGAAGAGCAGCTCGCCAAATTTCATCTGCCCGCTGGTTTCACCATCCAGTTGTTTGCAGCGGAGCCGGCGATTCAGAAACCCATGAACATGGCGTTCGACGGGCAAGGGCGGCTGTGGGTGACAGGGTCGGTTGAGTATCCAATGGCTGCAGCACCCGGAGAAGGACACGACACAATTCGAGTGCTGCAAGATGCGAATGGCGACGGGAAAGCTGACCAGATCGAAACCTTTGCCGACGGACTGAATATCCCGATGGGGCTGTATCCGTATCAGAACGGAGTCGTCGCGTATAGCATTCCAAACATCTGGTATCTGCAAGACACGGACGGAGACGGCAAGTGCGATAAGCGGCAAGTCCTGTATGGACCACTTGGCGAGCCTGCCGATACGCATGGCATGCAGAACGCGTTTCGTCGTGGTCTCGATGGCTGGCTTTACATCTGTCACGGCTTTCGCAACGAATCGACCATTCGCGGCACCGATGGCAGCGAAGTCCAGCTGCAAAGCGGCAACACCTATCGTGTGCGACTTGACGGATCGCGTGTTGAGCAATTCTCGTGGGGACAGGTCAACCCGTTCGGCAGCACCTTTCTGCCCAGCGGTGATCTCGTCACGGCCGATTGCCATAGCAAGCCGCTGACGATGTTGTTGCGTGGTGGCTATTTCTCTAGCTTTGGAAAGCCACACGATGGGCTTGGCTATGTGCCATCCATCATGGAGCACGGCCACGGTTCAACCGCGATCGCTGGTGCTGCATTCTATGATGGCGACGGTTTCCCCGAGCCGTATCGGGGCAGCTTGTTTGTCGGCAACGTGATGACCTGTCGCGTACACCGAGATTCACTCGTCTGGCACGGATCAAGTCTCGAAGCCCACGAAGAGGAGGACTTTCTCACTTGTGACGATCCTTGGTTCCGCCCTGTCGATTTGCAGATCGGTCCAGACGGCGCGTTGTATATTGCTGACTTTTACAACCGCATCATCGGCCACTACGAAGTTGCGCTCGACCACGCCGGACGCGATCGGACGCGCGGTCGCATCTGGCGCGTTGCGTATACGGGAGGCGATGGAGAATCGTCGACAAAATCACTCAATCTTGAGAAGGCTTCCGTTGAACAGCTGATCGATGCTCTGAGCTCATCAGCGATGCAAGTGCGTTCTTTGGCAGCAGATCAGCTGTCTGATCGCGTCGGGGGCGCTGCGATCCCTTCACTCCGTAATGCGGCGCAGAGTTCGCAGTCGGCGAACACACGAATCGGCACAATGTGGGTGCTGCACCGACTCGGAGCACTTGACGATGTGCTGCTTGTCGCCGCTGCCCAGGACGAGGCGGAGCTTGTCCGCACGCATTCGATGCGGTTGCTGGCCGAGGCGACTCATTTGTCACCGCAACTCAAAGGCATCGCGATCGACGGGCTCACTGATAGCGCACCGCTGGTGAGGCGAGCTGCCGCGGATGCGTTGAGTCAGCATGTTGATCCTGATTCGATCAAGCCACTTCTCGTCGCGTTGGATTCAACGCCTACGGCAGATGTTCATCTGAAACACTCCATTATGATCGCATTGAAATCCCAACTCCGAGAACCGAGTGCCTTCGCAACGCTTGCCAAAGCGAATCTGACTCGCGAACAACGACTCGCTTTAGCGCGGATCGCACTTGCCGTCCCAACCGCTGCGGCTGCTGAGTTTTTGATCGCCGCGATGCAAGACGGCCTGGGCAACGACGAGCAACTGCGGCCACAGCTAGCGCACGTTGCATCACACGCTCCAGAACAACTCATCGATCGCTTCGTCGAGCTAGTGCGCAGCCGCGCCGGAAGCGACGTCGATTTTCAAACAGAACTGATTCAATTGCTCCAGCAGCAACTAGTGCAACGCGGGGTTTCGCATAGCCCAAGCGTCGATGCGTGGGGGCGACAATTGGCAGAAGAACTGCTCGCCTCATCGGAGATTGGAGTAACCAGTTGGTCGGACGTGTCCGGTTCTGGGCCGTGGGGCTTGGAACGACGCAATTGCGAAGATGGCACGCGCGACGTGATGTTCCTGAGTAGCTTGCCAGGCGGCGAGCGGGCGACCGGAGTGATTCGATCCACCGCATTTGAACTGCCAAAGCGGTTGAGTTTCTATCTCTGTGGGCATCTTGGATTTCCCAACGATGACGCCGATAAGCGGAACGTCGTGCGGCTGCGGCTCGAAGGTAGCAACGAAATTGTGCGAAGCGATCTCCCGCCGCGAAATGATGTCGCCCGCAAGATCGAATGGGAACTCGCGGAGTTCGCTGGGAAGCGTGGATACGTCGAGGTTGCTGACGGTTTAGACATTCAGGCTTATGCGTGGTTAGCCGTTTCGCGATTCGAACCGCCGGTGATTTCTATCCCGGACATTGCACCCAACGTGCTGGTCCAGCGTCAGATCGCAGCCGCGACGATTACTAGAGCACTCCGGCTTGAGCACCTCGCTCCTGAGCTAAGGGCGCTTGCAGGTTCCGATTCCGTATCGATCGAAGCCCGCGCAGCCTGCGTCGAAACGCTGGACGCTCTTGCACCACGACCGCTCGGTCGAGCGTTGCTGGTGCCGCTCCGAGACCCAACTGTCGCCATATCGATTCGTAAAGAGATTGCGTCCAGCCTGAGCAACCCGCGGAACCCAAGTAGCGCAGAGTTGTTAACCAAAGTGTTGCGCACGGCTCCGGCGCGGCTGCAAGATCAGATTGCGGAATCGTTGACCGCAAGCCGAGAAGGCGCAGCAACATTGTTGAAGCTTACCTCCGAGGGAGTCGTCTCTCCCAGGCTTTTGCAGCGACCTGAGATCAGCCGCTCCCTCGCCACAACCGGCATCGCGGACCTCGAAAGGCAAATTGCGACATTAACATCCGGACTGCCGCCACTAAACGAGCAAGTGGCTCAGTTGATCGCCGCTCGTGTGAAGGGATTTGCACAGGCCGATAAATCGAGCGAGCGTGGGCAACAGCTCTTCGCGAAACATTGCATTGCTTGTCATCAGGTCGCGAGCCAAGGAGCGATTGTCGGGCCCCAACTTGATGGCATTGGGAATCGTGGCGTGGAACGCGTCGCGGAAGATTTTCTGGATCCCAATCGAAATATCGACGCCGCGTTTCACGTATCCGTCCTTGCGACCAACGACGGGCGTGTCTTGAGCGGTCTGTTGCGCCGTGTCGAAGGAAATGCGAAAATCTATGCCGGGAAGGATGGTAAAGAGTTCCGCTTGCTCGCTAAGGACATCGACGAAGAAGTGAAGTCGCCGACTTCGATCATGCCAGACAATTTTGGCAGTTTGCTGAACGAACAAGAATGCCATGATCTCTTGGCGTATCTGACATCGTTGCGAGCCCAGCCCAAAGCACCTGTCACGGCGACCACCAGCGTCTTTCGAAGCGGAGACGAGGGCTATCACACATTCCGCATCCCGGCCATCGTGACAACCGTTGACGGCGACTTGCTCGCAATCTGCGAAGGCCGCAAGACGAGTCGCGCGGATCATGGAGATGTGGATCTGGTCATGAAGCGAAGCAGCGACGGCGGGAAAACATGGAGTCCGTTGACTTTGGTCTACGAACAGGGCGGAGAGGCCAAGATTACGATCGGAAACCCGTGTCCGGTTGTTGATCGGACGACACAGACGATTTGGTTGCCATTCACGCGAGACAACGATGATGTCTTGCTCACATCAAGTATCGACGGCGGTCGTACCTGGGCAGCACCACGAACAATCACGCAACAAGTGAAACACGACGATTGGACATGGTACGCAACGGGCCCTGGCATTGGAGTTCAACTTGAGCGAGGACCTTTCAAAGGACGGCTTGTGATACCGTGCGATCATCGAGTGGACAGTATTTCGGATCGCAAGCAGTCGTCGCGTTCGCACGTTATTCTTTCCGATGATCATGGTGCGACGTGGCAGGTCGGTGGCGTTACCGATTTTGAAATGAACGAGTGTGCGGTGGCCGAGTTGAGCGACGGTCGGCTGATGCTGAACATGCGCAGCAATCGTGGCAAGGGGAAACGCGGCGTTGCGATCAGCGATAATGGTGGCATCTCGTGGGGCCCATGTTCGGATGACTCAATCTTGATAGAGCCTGTCTGCCAGGCAAGTTTGTTACGGCATAGTTGGGGCGAACCAGCGGGCCAAAGCCGTCTAATATTTTCTAACCCGGCATCCACCTCGTCGCGAGTACGCCTGACAATTCGCATCAGCCATGACGACGGAGTGACTTGGCCGATCGCTCACGAGATTCACGCAGGCTCCTCGGGGTATTCCTCGTTGACGCAACTCGGCGAAAGCGAGGTCGGCGTGCTGTACGAGCGTGACAACTATGGCGAGATCGCCTTCACCAGGATTGATCTGGCAACCATCGAGAGTATGTGACATCGAAACATGCGTCAGAAGTTCCGAGCAATGTCCGTGGGTACGCCTTCGCATCACTTATCATTGATTGGTATCCCCGATCCGGAAAACTTGTTGACAATCACTAGATAACTCGCGACACTGATTTCTATCTCATTCGGGGGAGGGCCTGCGTTTCAGACAGACGCGTTAGACGAAGATCGCCGACACCCGGTGGATGTGAAAGCGTGGTGATGATTCGTCACTATTAAGCGGTTTTGACTTCGGGCGTCCTGCTCGGACGACGCAAGGAAATTGTGCATCATTCTTGTAAGCGTTCCACCTACTATATGTTCTTCCGCATTTTACACGTACCACCTAACTCACCGCTAAAGAGATTCAAAATGTCAAACCCGAAGCTCACCGCGTTTGCCGCCATTGGGATTCTTGCGGCATCGATCGCCTATTCATTCACCATTCAAGGTGCTCCGAAGGTGGACTCCGTCGTCGAAAACCCGTTTCACGGAAAGGTGCTAGTCCTGGATGGCCCGAAATGGGGTTACGGCGTACAAGAAAATGTTGAGGTCAGGACAGTCGGTACGACAACCTTTTTGGAATTGCAGCCGTTTAAACGAACGGCCGAGAAAGACGGGGCATCGTATGACGAGCAACATTGGATTCCGCTCGACAAACTCTCGACGATTCTAGTCTTTACAAGTCGTGACGCCGCTGAAGACTACGAGAGGCGTATGTCTACGCCCCCGCCCGAGCCAACCGAAGTTTTAGAAAAGTAATAGTTGGTAACAATCGCGACTGCGCGGAAGAACAAAGCGGTGCACCCAAGTCGCGTTGGTTGCCGTAATTTGAAGTCACGTTCACTCACGCGACTGGGTGACCTTCGTCGCTATATGGAATCAATGAAATGAAGAGACAACGCACTCTGGGTTTCACACTTGTCGAACTGCTCGTAGTGATCGCCATTATTGGTATCCTGGTCGCGTTGTTACTTCCGGCCGTCCAGGCAGCTCGCGAGGCGGCGCGTCGGATGAGTTGCTCTAACAATATGAAGCAACTGACATTGGGGATTCATAACTATCACGATACCTACAAGGTCTTTCCGATGGCCTGGCACCGGGGCGGCAATGTGCAAGCACAGTGGGGGTGGACCACATTCGTCCTGCCGTTCATCGAGCAAGCCTCGCTGTTCGATCAACTGGATGTAAACGGCAGGCAGTTGCGGGATGTGATTGGCAATGCGACTGATAGGGCGTTGCTCGAAACCGATTTGCCGGTCTATCGCTGTCCTTCCGACATAACGCGCAAACTGCTCCCTGGATCGACCCCCGGCGCGCCGGAGTATCATCGTCAATTCAACTGTAGCAACTGTCCCAGCGGATTCGAACCTTCCACGTCAAACTATGTTGGCAATTGTGGGTTCCTCGATCCGATGCCGAGTGGTGGCAGCGGGGCAATGCAAAACAACGGCATCTTCTACGGAATTCAAGCAACGAAGTTACGTGATATTACCGATGGCACGAGCAACACTTTCGCAATCGGCGAACGAAACGAACGCTGCCGCTCGGCGACGTGGGTCGGCGTTCGCAATCCTCCAGGGCCGGATATGTGGGGAACGTACTTCGTGCGGGGGCGGGTGAGCATCAAGTTAAACGACCCGCGCACGGCGAAGCCGAATGTTTGTACCGAGGGCTTCGGCAGCTATCATCCAGGAGGTGCGTTGTTTGGTCTGTGCGATGGGAGCGTCCGATTCATCGCAGAGACAATCGAGTTTTCCAATGGTGGATTGACAGAGGCCCAGATCACAAACAGTAACCCGACGATTCCTACTAACAGTTTGGGGACTTATCAATTACTCGGCATACGCGATGATGGCCGGGCAGTGGAGTTGCCGTAATGTACACGTGCTTGATCAGGCGACGAGTTCCCACCGCGTCCTGTGCGGTCGCTCCGTATAGCGTCCATTTCGCGATACTTGTCGCATGCGCATTGTCGGGGTGCGGTCGATCGGATCGCGGATACGTTCATGGAACCGTGACCTTGGATGGTCAACCTCTGCCGGAGGCGACGATCGAGTTTCAGCCGGCCAGCGGCTCACCGTCCTATGGCGAAACCGACGCAGCCGGACAGTACGAACTGGCTCTTTCGCCAACAGACCCAGGTGCCGTCCCGGGAAATCACACCATTCGCGTGTCGACGTTTCGAGTCGTCCCCAAGGAAGATGGAACGCGCGAGGAGATTCCCGAGAGAGTCCCGATGCGCTACAACTCCGAGACAATTCTCACTCGCGAAGTGGCCCCCGGCAGGCAAACCATCGACATCGAGATGTCTTCCGAAAACGTCAGCGAAAATCAGTAGCACGCTTCGCATATGGCTTGAGTTGGACAGCGCTGATTTCGCTAGGAATACAATCCGACGCGTCAGTTTTGGCGTTCCGTTATTCGATTCAGGGGCGAGGCCCCGTCCGATTACCTAGCCCAGTCCAACGGGCTTGTCATTCCCCACATCTTTGCACGACACAACAATCGGCCCAACGATAGGTTTGTGACATTTGTACGGCGAAGCCGTTAAAACAACACCGCCCAGCGTCGCGCAGCGCACGCTGGGCGGTGTTCTCAAAGTCCTTCGGGCTGTGGTGCCGGAATTCCCACGACAACAATTACCTGGCAAGGAGCGAAAGTTGTGGGTAGTAACAAGGGCTGAAGCCCAGGGCGAATATCCGTTGTCCCTCCAGGACCAAGACTGCGCAACTTCAAAACGGACGCGTCGGGTTGTTGTACCCAACTTCCGTCGAAAGCGACGCTGCCCAACTATCCTAATGGGTTTCAACCGTGAACGCCGATCGCGCTAATCCTCGTCGATCAACTTGCGAATTTGTGGCAGCAACTTCGTATAGAGGTCGTCGGCAGGCGTTTGGCCCGTACTGTCGGCTCGCAAAATGAAGTGTTTGTCGATCAGTTGGAAGCCGGGTATGAGATCGCGACTCGCCTTGGTGGCCATGCTGGCTGTCCCGACAAGTACGATTTCCTTCCCCGCCTGTCGCATCCGGAAGTGGTCCGCCCAAGCCTTCGCCTCGGCTTGTGTCGGAGCTTGCATGTCCTGGTTGAACAGCAACAACTGGACGCGAACGATGCGATAGTCGTCGAGTCGGACGTGCCCGTACTGTTTCGCGTAAAACTCGATCGATTCCAAGTCTGCCTGAGGCTCAATTCCCTCGAAGGCACCAAATTCATGGCCGCCCGAGAAGGCCACGCAGGCTTGACAGGGAATGCCGATGGGCTCAATGAGAATTACCTTGCCCTTGAAATCGGAGAGTCGCGTGACGTTTCCGTCCTGGTCCAGAAGTTCCAGATCGGGATAAGTTCGATTTTTCTCCGGCGGCCAAGTCGGCGGATGACCGGTCCAGGTGAGGGCCGCATCCCGCCCCCGATGCACCGCCGATACAACTTGACTGCCATGATGAGTGCCCAGGTAACCCGTCGAGCCAATTAGCACGATCGCCAGCAACGCGGCGGAAAGCAAATTCGGCTTCATGATGCGGATCAATACCGCAACTGAAAGATTGGCAGCGACGATGAATACGGGATCTTCAAACATGACTCTTCGTTCGGCGAAATTGCTGAACTGGGAATGTTGTGATTGCGGCCTATGAAATCGTAGCTCGTGATTTCTCGCGAGCTTTCCATTTTCAAAGGGCGGCAACGATTATGCCGGTTGTGATGCGGTGCCTCGCGACTCTTGAATACGACGGAGCCTAGTCTCAAAGATACTCTTGTCTCGCACCAGTTGAGTTGCTTCCTCGCGACCGATCAGACCAAACGCAAATAGACTGGCCAGCGACTGCTCAAGCAGCAGCATTCCATCCGCGTTGCCTGTCTGCATCATGGAGTAGATCTGGGTGAGGTCACCGGTGCGAATCAGATTCTGGATCGCCGAAGTGACGAACATAATCTCAACGGCTGGGGCACGACCGACGCCATTGACGCGATGCACAAGACGCTGTGCAACGACAGCCCGTAACACTCGCGACAATTGATTGCGAACAGCGTCTTGTTCTTCCGCAGGGAAAACACTGATCATGCGGCTGATCGAGCCGACGACGTCTCCCGTGTGGAGTGTTGACAGAACCAAGTGGCCGGTTTCTGCAGCGATGATCGCGGCTCGCATGGTTTCGCGGTCTCGCATCTCGCCGACGAGGATCACATCGGGGTCTTCCCGCAATGCCGCACGAACGGCGTCGGCGAACGTCAGCACGTCACAATGCAACTCTCGCTGATGAACGAGGCTCTTTTTGTTCGCGTGAATATACTCGACGGGGTCTTCGATCGTGATGATGTGATTGGCACGCGTTTCGTTGATTTGATTGATGATCGTGGCCAGCGTCGTCGACTTGCCGCTCCCGGTGGGGCCGGTCACAAGTACGAGCCCGTGCATATAGTCGGCTAACTTGCTCATCTGAGGTGGCAACGTCAGTTCGTCGAAGGAGCGAAACTCTTCATCGAGTCGTCGGAGACACAACGCGATCGTTCCGCGTTGACGGTAGACGTTGACGCGGAACCGTGAACCACTTTCCGAGAAGAAGGCGAAGTCGATCGTATGTTTGGTTTCGAAGACTTGCTTCTGACTGTCGGTCATCATCGAATTGGCGATTTGCTCGATCGCGAAGGGGCTAAGCGGTTCGTCCCCCGTTGGTTTGATTTCATTCCGCACCCGCATGTAGGGCAAGCAACCGCTCGTCAGATGAATGTCGGATGCTTGCAACTCGATACACAAATTTAGCAAGTCGCAAAACCGTTTTTGTGGGACGTCCATGGAAATGTACCGTGTAAGTGAGCGAGGAAAGGTGCGGCAGTCTGCTGGCACGCTGTCGCGCATGCGGCAAACCCTGAGCAAGCATAGGTCGCGGCAAACGAAGCGTCGCGGCAAACGAAGCTCGTCGCAGTTTCGGTTCCATCGAATGCACGGAATATGCCGATACCGTGGCTCTGCGAAATGTGAGCTAGAGTTGCAAAGCTCTCCACGATGACTCCCGCCTTGCGGCTGCTGCCGCACAAATCCCCCCACATGCAGGAAATCAAGATGATGACGCGACTCCTTCGATTCTCGACGGGCCTCTGGTTCGCAGTAGCAATCTTCATCAGTGCCTTCCTAGTCTTTCAGGTTCAGCCGATCATCAGCAAGACAATTTTGCCTTGGTTTGGAGGCAGTCCCGGCGTGTGGACAACATGCATGCTGTTCTTCCAACTGCTACTGTTTGCAGGCTACAGCTACGCGCACCTTGCGACACGGTTTTTAAGCCAGCGAATGCAGGGCATCGTGCACTTCACACTGTTGCTGTTCGCGCTGTTGGTGCTCCCGATGACTCCCGGCGTTGATTGGAAGCCGACGGGAACTGAAGAGCCAACGTTCGCGATACTATTGATTCTGCTTGCAAATGTCGGCCTGCCGTACTTTCTGCTTTCTTCCACGGGACCGTTGTTGCAAGCGTGGTTCGCTAATCGAATCCCCGACGGTTCTCCGTACCGTCTTTATGCATTGTCCAACGTCGGATCGTTAGCGGCGTTGATCAGCTATCCGCTTCTCGTCGAGCCTGCCTTGACAACGTCGTCTCAAGGTCAGATCTGGTCCCTTTTGTTCTGCCTGTTCGCAACCGTGTGTGGTTATTTGGCGGTCTCGCAGTTTCAAGTAACCGCGACCGCACAGAAGTCGAACGATGATTCGCAGTCGCCCGTTGCCGCTCTGTCGCCAGGATGGAAGCAGTACCTGACTTGGCTGGCACTGCCGGCGTTCGCCTCGATGCTCTTGTTGGCCACGACGAATCACGTTTGCCAAGACATCGCCGTGATCCCGTTTCTATGGATTGTTCCCTTAAGCCTCTATCTTTTGACTTTCATCATCTGCTTCGATCGCGAAGCCTGGTACTCGCGTCGTTGGTGCGCCGGGGCGGGCGTTATCAGTTTGTTGCTGATTCATGGTACCGCGTTTACGTCAGCCAACTGGACCATGCCGATTCACCTGTGTGCGTACTTCACCGCCATGTTCTTTACCTGCATGGTATGCCACGGCGAACTTGTCCGCAGGAAACCCGCTGCGAAGTATTTGACCGCCTTCTATCTGATGTCGTCGGCAGGTGGCGCAGTCGGCGGGCTGACGATTGGCCTGCTATGTCCGTGGCTATTCTCGACGTACTTAGAGATGCAGATCTGCATGCTGGCTGCCGCCGTCATCTTGTCGGGAGTCTTCCTGAGCGATGCGCAAGCGACTTGGTTGGGCGATTCGCCGTCACGTCGCGTTATCGGGGTGCTCGGATACTGTTTTGTGTTTATCGTCGTCGCCTTCGTCGAATTTGGCGGACACGACGAAGGGCTCGTCAGGTCGACTAGAAACTTTTACGGCGTGCTGCAAGTGTCTGAATCGCCTTGGGGCACAAGCCTGTTCCACGGTCGCATTCTTCACGGCTTTCAACTCCGACATCCCGGCCTGCGGCGGTTGCCGACGACCTACTATGGCGAGGAGAGCGGTGTCGGTTTAGCATTGCGGCACCTTCGTGACGGGCAACCGAAACGCGTGGGAGCGGTTGGGTTAGGCGTGGGCACAGTGGCCTCCTATGGGATGCCGGGAGATTACTTTCGCTTCTACGAGATCAATCCCACCGTCGTCGAGATTGCTACAGACAATTTCTCCTTTCTGGAGAGTTCGCAAGCGAATACGGAAGTCGCTTTGGGCGATGCTCGAATTTCCATGGAGCGGGAACCGTCGCAGCAATTCGATGTTCTCGTGTTGGATGCCTTCAGCGGCGATTCAATCCCGACGCATCTGCTGACGAAGGAAGCATTCGACGTGTACCTTCGCCATATGAACGACGACGGGGTAATCGCAATTCATGTCAGCAACAAACACGTTAATCTTGAGCCCGTCGTGCGACGGCTCGGCACGGAACTCGGGTTCCAGTGCGCGATGGTCCGCAGCCCTGATCGTCCACCACAGTGGACCAAGGCCAACTGGGTACTGATGACGCGCAACAGCGAGTTCCTCGCGTCAGAGGCAATTGTCTCGCATACGAGTGCGATGGATGGGGCCACGGATTTTCCGCTCTGGACCGATCAGTACAACAACGTGGTCCAATTGCTGAAAATCTATTGAGCCGACTCGGCAGCGGCCTTCGCTTTCTGCTCTTCAGCGGCGGACAGTTCTGGGTTCGGCGTTGCGTCGCCTGGCTCTTGGCCCAGTATCCACTTGATGCCGCCAAGCAGCGAAGCCATATAAGCCTCGTTGGTCCAGACATCTTCCCGATGTCCGAGACTCATATGCATTGCCTTGCCCTTGCCGTATTCCTTCACCCACAAGATTGGCACGTGATACGGCTTCTTTAATTCCGTCTTTGCCATATCAAGACTCATCAAGACGCGCACCTTCTCCGGCTGCCAGTTTTTGAATTGATAGATCTCGTCTTTCAAAGTCACTTCATCACCCCAAGGCTTACTTGCCGGGTGATTCTTGTCGTGAACGGCGATCGTCACGGTCGTACCCGCGCCCCAGGGATGCCCGTTGAACGTACCCCCAATCATATCCCAGTAAGGCTCATAGTCATGAAAGGTATCAGCGGCCGAATGCGTGCCGATGAAACCATGTCCCTTCGTGGGTAGCCACTCCTTAAAGAAGTAGTCGAGGTCTTCCTGTTTGATCGGAAGGGTACCGGTCGTGTAAAAGAGCACGATGTCGTAGTGTTGTAGCTTGTCTTTTGTGAAGTCAGCAGCCACGTCTTGCGTGCAATCGACGCGAAACAAGTTACTCGAGATGCCAAGCTCCGTCATCGCTAGTTCGGCGGGAGCAAGCTGCCCCTCTTTCCGCGTCACGCTGCCGTGCTTGAACCCCGCACTTTGTGTTACCATCAACAAGCGCGCAGGTTTGACGGCTTCTTCAGCATTCACCGTGGGTACCGCAGGAACAACTACCGCTAGTCCGAACAGAACCGCCGTCGCATATCGTGCCAACATTGACCAATCTCCTAAGTTCACGCAGTTATTACTTTTGATTCTGAGCAAGCGAGTTACCTCGACGGACGTGCAAAATTACCGGCCATGAAGTTTGGTTACCTTCCGCATCGGAACGCAAATGGAACGTCCGGGTTGTCTCCTCAGCCGTCTTTGATGCTGTGATGAAGAAGGTTCGTTCGTTTTGACCTTCCACGATCAGCAGGCCATTCAAGCCAATGTTGTCCACATAGACGCCATGCGGCATGTTGCGTCCCGCGTCTGCCTTACCGATGCCAGCGCTGCCGTCGAACCCGTTTCGCTCGACCTTTACGCGAGCCGTGATCGTCTCGCCGGGCGCTACGATCAGTTCAAGCGGTGCGTCGGGGGTTGGCTCGGCGGAAGCATCGTTTGCCGCCAGCAACTTAAGTAGCAGCTTGGGTTTCTCGGCCAGCTTTATTTCTCCCAAATTATTGACGTCCTTCGAGACTTCGGTTCCACGAATCATCGCGGTCGCGGTCACCTTCGTCGCTTTGGAGTTCTCTGGAGTTGGCTGCGGTGCATCCGGAAGAGCATTGATCGTTCCTAGTGCTTGTGTCTGCCCTTCTTCGATGATGATCGGAGTCGTCACATAGAATCCTGGCGGCACGCCTTCGATATCCACGCGGATCTCGCCTTCGAATCCATCAACTCGATCCACGGAAACGGAGAACTCCTTACCACTCCCTGCGTTCACAGTCGGGTTCGCACCGCCGACACTAACGTTGAAGCTCGGCATCCGAGGACGCACCAAGAGGTCGTACTTGTAGTCGGCTCCTGAAAAGGACCGGGCATCGGTGATGCGGACCAGATACTCGCCATCGCTGGGAGCGGTAAACAACAACAGCGAGTCGCTACCAAACTTCCTACGGCTCTCGTCATCGTTCTCGAAATACAGCGGAAAAACCGGTAGCCCATTCGGAATCAACTCGGTTCCGGGAGCGTGCGGCTCGACGATGTAACAGGGTGCCTGCAACGCGTGCGACATGGGAGTCGTATCGAAATAAGCAAAGCGAGTTCCTTGCCCTGGATAGACTTGGAAACCGGAGTCGGGACCGCGCGGATAGTGCCACAGCTTGACGACTTCACCGTCCGCATACAGGAACTGATTCAGTTCCATCTCTTGCCAGTTATGAACACGATAGTCGTCGCTGGTGTTCGAGTCTTTACCACGAAACGTAAAGTACGAATCGCGAACTGCTTGAAGTAAAACGCGTTGGATCGGGCGGCCTTCGCTATCAAGCACTTCGACCCGTGAATCAAGAGGTGACTTCTGGCGTTCGGCATTCACTTCGATCATCCATTCTTCGCCCGCCTTGGCCGTGAATCGATAAAGATCAGCATCGGTCGTCTGCCCTTCGCGCGTGGCATGGATGACTCCGGCGATCTTTACCGGTGCAGTGATGGCTGTCGCTTCGCTCGGGACATCGTTGGGTTCGACGTCATTCGCCTCGCCCATGGCCGCCGCAGGCATCGGAACTGCCGTGACAACACGTTCGCGACCCGCCACCGCCTGACTTGTGCCGCTAACGATTTCGTACCGTCCCAACGTTCCATCAGCGCGTCCGACGAGCAACGAATTCTCGAACGGAGCGATCGCCAAGCCCGTCGGCTCGTCCGATTGACGCTCATAAAGATGCGTTTCGGTGTATCCATCTGTTTCCCAAGCCTTCATTGTCCGGTCTTCGGCAGCGGAAATCAGCGTCTTGCCATCGCTTGAGAATGTCAGCCCGACGACTGCTCCTTCATGAGCAAACCTCGCATAGACCAGCGGATTGATCTCTCGTTTCTTCTTCGATACGAATTCCCAAACACGAATACGGTTGTCGGCACCGCCAGATAGGACGTACTTGCCATCGGGACTAAACGCAACGACATACTGCTCGGCCTGCGGTTGATGCAACGTATCGAGTCGCTCGCCATTTGCGACCAGCCATAACTTGGCGGTCTCGTCGCCACTGGCGGTCGCCAACACGGTTCCGTCGGGACTGAATGCCAGGTCGTAGATCGCGTCGTTGTGTCCTTCCAGCGTGCGCAGCACTTCGCCGTTATCAGCGTTCCACAGAATCACTTGGCGATCATAGCTACAAGTTGCAAGTATCTTGCCATCGGGACTCAACTCGGCGTCATACAAGATATCGCGGTGCCCCTTGAATTCGCGAACGAGTTTCCCGTCCGCGACGTTCCAGATGCTCGCGGCTCCATTCAGGCCGGTAACTCCCGAAGCGGTCACCAATCGTGAACCATCGTTGGAAAAATGAACGGCGTTCACTTTTCCGGGTAAATCATTGATGGTGGCCACAGGACCACCGATCGCTCGCAATTCCACTTTGCCGAATTGAGCCACCGCTAACAGAGTGCCTTGCGGCGACATGGCAATCGCTGTGATCGCGCCAGCACCTTTCGCAGCGGGAAGTGTGGGAGTCACCAGTACTCGAGGTGGTTCAAGACCTTCGGGCCCCTTGGCCCCTGAATCGATCCAAGCTTTCAGCGTCGCGATCTCCGCATCACTGGGTGATTCGTTGTCCTTGGGGGGCATTTGTGGCTCGGCTTCGCCAGTCAGCACGCGGATCATGCGGCTCGACGTTGCTTGCCCAGGAACGACCGATGCACCGTGCTCGCCGCCCTTTTGCAAGTCGACGAAGGACTCCAAAGACAGTTTGCCTTCTGGCTCATCAGCACTGTGGCAAGCCGTGCAATACTTGTTGAGAATCGGCGCGACGTCTTTCACGTAGTCGGGCGTCGCCGCATCATCGGCCTTCGCTTCGGACGCGAAGGTGACAAATGCTATTGCGATTGAATAAAGAACGATTCGTCTCATGTGTTCTTACTCGAATAGATGTACGCGAAAGAAAGTCCTGTGTGACTATCAATGATTGAACAGGAACTCACGACTACTGAGCAGGCTCCAGAACAAGTCTTCGACCACGACGCGACGCTGGTCAGGGGGCGTTGCGTTCATGACAGTCAGCAACTGTTCCATCTCGCCGTCCGTCGGATAACGCGCAACGGACATTAAATACGCCTGTTCGATAATCGAGTAATTCGGCAAGTCGGAGCCCAGCAATTTTTCGACACGGCCTTCCTTCGCTTTCAGCTTATCGTTCAGCGTGTCGCCGTTAGAGATGTGCAGCACCTGCACCATGCTCGGCTCGTCTGACCGTTCGCACTCGCAAGTGATCTGGCGATCGTTGCGTCCGAACGTCTTCAGAAAGTAAGAGGCGACCGCCGAATCGTACAGTTGCAACGCTCGCGTCCCCTTGGGATAGAAGTCCGTTTTCTGTTTATCTGCACCGGGGTATGCAATCTCGGTGAAATCGGTTGGTACGTCGGTCACCTGCGAGATCGCATCAAGCATCACTTCCGCCATCAGACGTCGTGGATAGTAACGCGAATAGAATCGATGCTCGTCCTGGTTTTCGGCCAGCGGCTGGCTGCTGCGTTGATAAGTGTGACTTTGCAGAATGGCTCGCATTAGCGATTTAAGATCAAACTCGTGATCGACAACATAGTTTGCGGTCGCGGTCAGCAACTCTTCATTGCTTGCCGGGTTCGAGTCTCGCAAATCATCGATTGACTCGACCAATCCAACACCAAAGAAGTTCGCCCACACGCGATTCGCAATCGATCTCGCAAAGTAAGGATTCTCCGGAGCCGTCAGCCAATTCGCAAGGTGTACGCGACGATCTTCGGTTGCGTCGAACGACAGCGGTTCGCCGTCTAGAGGTGTGGGCGGTTGGGGCTTGCCGGTCAGCGGCTGTGTTAGCTCGCCTTTGTTAACGACGAACAACGTTCGCTTGCCATCGCCATTTCGCGAGTCGCCGCCCCAGCCCTTGGCGCGAACGCGTGAAAACATGTTGGCCATCGCATAGTATTGGTCGTTCGTCCACTTCTCGAGCGGATGGTTGTGGCACTTGGCACAGCCGATCGAGAGGCCGAGAAACGCTTGGCTGACATTCTCCGACATCGTCTCAGGATCTTGATGCAACGCGTAAAAATTCGTCGCTCCGTTCTCGAAACTGCTTCCCTGCGCGGTAACAATCTCGCGAACGAAGTGATCCCATGGCGTATTGGCTTCGACGTGTTTGTGAACCCACTGATAGTAAGCCTTCACGGCGTCGGGCCGCAGCAGTGTGCCATTCAACAACAGCACGTCGGACCACTTGTAAGTCCAGTAGTCAACAAACTCAGTTCGAGACAAAAGGGATTCAATCGCTTTGTCCCGCTTGTCAGCGGACGTATCGGCCAGGAAGTTGCGAACATCACCGGGGGTCGGAAGCGTGCCGATCGTATCGATGTAAGCTCGGCGAAGAAACTCGGCGTCGGACGCCGGAGGCGACGGCGGTAGGTTCAGCCGGCGCAATTGCTTCGTCACCAATTCGTCGATGAAGTTTCGCTTCGGCGCCTTCTCGTACACCTCATTAGCGACTTCGTTCGCATAGGGGGAAGTGACACGAGCGATGACGATGTTGCTCGCGAACCAAGCCGTGATCGCACCTTCGCCATATCCCATCACCGTCAACTCGCCGCCCTCGTCGACCGAGGCCACCGCTTCGCTTGCGGAGGTGTACTTTGCCCATCGAGTCACGTCTTCTGTATGTCCATCCGAATAGTGGGCTCGCACGATGAGTTGCTGCTTGTCTCCCGGTTGCAGCGTCGCCAGCTTCGGAAGTATTTCGATGCGATCCATCACCGGCTCCGCATCCGACGGGCCGACTGCTCCGGCACTGATCCATTCGGCAATAACTCGGTACTCGAACGAATCGACATCAAACCGCAACCCACCTTTGTGCGGCAACGCGCCGGAAGGCTTGGCCAGTAACAGACTGCGCCCCGGATCGGCGAGTTCGATACGACGGCCTCGAGCCTGGCGCGTGAGCGTGTGGTGATCTGTCTTCGTGTCGTAACCTCGTAACGACAACTTCAAGCCGCCCTTACCCGCTAATGCGCCGTGGCAAGCGCCGGAGTTGCAACCGGCTTTCGACAACACCGCCTGGACGTGATTTCCAAAGCTCCAGGCATGCGGCGACTCCATTCCTGCCACTTGCACCTTCACACTGGCGGTCATGCCAGCGTTCTTTACGGTGATCTCGGCGCTGCCATTCGCGACCGGACGCAGCGTGTCGCCGTCGACTGCAACAATCTTCGGATCGCTTGATTTCAGATCGACGCCCTCGCGAAGCTGCTTCCTCAACTCCTCGCCATCGACCTGCTGAACGAGGAGTCGCTGAAACGACTCAGGTCCCTGTAACACGACCTCCGCAGGAAGAACGGTGATCGACTTATCTGCCGATGCCACACTGCATAACAACACGATTGCAGACAGAAGTAAGGATCGAATAGCGAACTTATGAATGATCGGCATGATGGTACTCTTCTCAATCGACTAGCTTCGCCGCGTGTACGCAGCCCGACTCTTTGAGTCGGGGCAAGGATTCCCGACTCGGAGAATCGGGCTACGTTGGCCGCGACTTTGCCGCAACTATGCAAACAACTCGTGGATCTCTCGTTTTCCGAAGTCAACCAACGGGAACGGTCGCCCTGCGGGACCGGGAAGGTGGGATTCAATGTCTAAGCCCAGGCTGTGGAAGATCGTCGCGGCGATGTTGCCTGGATCAACGGGTCGCTCGGCAGGAACGCCGCCGATGGGATCGCTCCGACCGACAACTTGCCCGCCTTTCACGCCGCCACCGGCAAAGTAAGTCGTAAAGCACTGTGGCCAATGGTCTCGACCGGCCGCCGGATTCACGCGCGGAGTCCTGCCGAACTCGGCCAAGTTGCAGACCAGCGTCTTGTCCAGCAAGCCTCGTTGGTCGAGATCCTCGATCAACGCGCTATAAGCGTTATCGTACAGTGGCGCAACGATGTTCTTCATGCCTTCGATCGACGTGAATGGCTTCGAGCCATGGATGTCCCACGTGATCTCGTCGAAAACCGTCAGGAACGTATTGATCGTGACAAATCGAACACCACCTTCGATCAAACGCCGCGCGAGCAAACAGCACTGGCCGAATCGCGTCATCCCATAGCGTTCGCGAACCTTGGTCGGCTCTTTTGACAAGTCAAAGGCTTCACGAGCCTGGGGGCTAGTCATCAAGCGATAAGCCGCCTGGAAATTGCTATCGAGCAGTTGTGCGTTCTCGGTGGCCTCGAAGTTTTTTAAAGTTGAGTCGACAACCTCGCGCATACGACGTCGTCGATCAAGCCGTGCTTCTCCGATCTCGGGCGGCGGTAGGAGATCGGGCACTTTGAAGTTGGGCTGCGAAGGATCGGCCATCAAAGCAAACGGGTCGTGCGCCTTGCCGAGGAACCCGCCAGCTTGTCCGTTGGGAAGATTACCACCACCGCGGCCCATCGTCTCGGGCAACACGACATGCGCAGGCAGGTCCGTCTTGCGACCGCGCAGATAACTCAAGACGGCACCCACATGCGGCGTTTCGACGCCACCGGCAAATTGCCGCCCCGTCTGCATCATTTGCCAGCCGGCATCATGAACAGCGGCACCGGTGTGATGACAAGATCGAACGAGTGAGAACTTGTCGGCAACCTTCGCATGGCCCGGAAAGATCTCGGAGATTTGAATCGCGTCCGACGCAGTACTGATCGGACTGAAAGGCCCGCGAATCTCCGACGGCGCATCGGGCTTCATATCGAATGTGTCGAGTTGACTCGGAGCACCAAGATTGAAGATCATGATGCAAGCCCGGTCGTCATCCTTCTTGCTTACGACTCCTTGTTCGGCGGCCGCGAGATACTGTGGCAGCGACAGTCCGATCGCGCCCAGTGTTCCCACCTGCATGAAGTCGCGGCGTGTGAGCCCATCGCAAGTATGTGCCGTCCCGCGGTCGGTCAGATTGAGCATCCGTGTTCGCCTCGTTGAATCGACTAAGAAATCGCGCCGCGGATGATTCGCGCCGCGTCATAAGTGCTTTCACACCTACGAGTTTAACCCGGCCTACCCTGCCATGCAACGATGTTTGGATGCAAGACAGGGCGATTCATTTGTTGAAGTTGCACAAGATGTACGAAGGGCATCCGAGCCCGTCGAATGACGACTTAGATTCATCGACGGGCTCGGAGGCCCGTCGTACAAACCTCTCTATTAGAAAAGCTGAAAGGCCCTAGGATGCAAGGATTCCTTCAAGGCGACTGAGTTCGCTCGATAGTGGCCTGCGCCGGTTAAGAGCGGTTCTGCCACAGAATCGAAGTCACTTACGTGGACTCAGATGAGTGCTCACCCAAGAGCGTTACAATCTCTGGCGTCGCGTCCTTACTGGGCGACTTCTCAAAGGCTCCTTCCGGACGCATCCCGCAAGTTGGCATAACCATACAACGTGAAAGGTGCGAGCAACAGAAGCAACGTGAGCCCCAACGACTCAACCTTTGAAATTGAACACGCTCTGACTTCATAGAGTCGCTTGAACTCGAACGGGGCGCAGACTTAAAAGCACGGCCCGTCATTCAAATTGGGGCGACGATCCAGGCCCCAAACTTCTGCACTGTTTCATCGGTGATGCAGCTTCATCGGTGATGCAGCTACGCAGACAGGCTCTCCATAGCACGCTCCAGTCGTTCCCGCGATTGATTCAAGCCTTCGTAACCGCCGAACTCAATCCCGCAGTAGCCGGTAAAACCGGCGTCTAACACGATGCGGAGCATTCGCTCGAAATCGAGCGGTAGCTGATTCGCTTTGTCATCCCAGACCATGTCCTTCACCGAAACGCCCTTGGCCCACGGCATGAGCTTCTGGATTCCGCGGTACGAATCATAGGACTCGCCGTCCTTGATGCGGAAGTTCCCGAAATCGGGCAGCGTCCCGCATCGCTCGTGGTTTACCTTATTAATCACCTGCGCGAGCCAGTCGGCATTGCTCGACAGGCCACCATGATTCTCGACGATCACGTTAAGGTCCTGCTCGGCACCGAACTCAGTAAGTCTGGCCAATCCGTCGGCGGCAAGTGCGACTTGTTCGTCCCAAGTCCCGGCGCTCGCTGCATTCACACGAATGGAATGACAGCCGAGAAACTTCGCTGCATCAATCCACTTGCGATGGTTGTCGATGGTCTTGGTACGGCGCGTCGCATCGGGATCGCCGATATTTCCTTCTTGGTCACACATGATCAACAAGCTCTTTACACCAAGATCCGCCGCTCGCTGCTTCATCTCACCGAGATACTGCATATCCTTCGCCTTGTGCATGAAAAACTGATTCACGTACTCGATCGCATTGATTCCGTGCTCGTGGGCAATCTTCGCGAAATCCAGGTTATCGATCTTGCCGCTGCGGAGGTCTTTGTTCAGTGTCCACTGGGCGAGTGAGACCTTGAGTCGAGTATCGGTTTTCGCGGCCAAGGCATCGCGTCCTACGAACGCAACGGTGGCGAGACTGGAGTGGATCAAAAACTGACGGCGGGTCGATGCCATAGTGGTCGCTCTCTCAAAAGTTGCGGAATCAGTGTTGTGAGTTGAATACGCGGGGAAACTCCTCTAGATAATACCGTGCCGCGGTGCCCTTGGCTGCTATCTTGACTGGGCATACCCCGGTACACACCAAAAAAAGCGAACGATTTCGAGTTGAGCTAGGGTAGCGTCCCTGCGAGAATGTGTCCTGGACTTCAAGCATGTAGTTCGAAGACGATTCCCGCCAAGTCATTGTCGCTGTAACGTATGGAGCCGTTGCGATGTTCTATCTCGTTAAGAAATCGACCTTCTGCCAAGCCCCTATTGCGGCGAGTCTTGCGTTATCGATTCCTTGCGAAAGGTAGGTCGATGTACCTCGCACGTTTTGCACTCACGCTCGGTGTCGTTTCAATTTCCGTCGGTCTCGCCGCCCAAGAGGCCTTGAGTCAATCGGGCACCTTGCGCGTACGTGCGCTCAAGCGGTTTGACAAAGATGGCGATGGCAAACTGTCGCTCGACGAACGCGCTGCCGCCCGCGAAGCTCTGTTACTCGGAACCGGCAAGGCGGAGCAAATGACCTGGACCGTGGGAGATCTGAAGCGGGAGGCGCTGGTCTATTTGCCAAAGAAGCAAAGCGACAAGGCCGCACCGGTCGTGTTCGGGTTTCACGGACATGGTGGTTCGTCGCAAAACGCCGTCAGGAGTTTCGGCATCGAGAAACTGTGGCCCGAAGCGATCGTCGTCTATATGCAAGGCGTACCAACTCCAGGGCGGCTGACCGATCCCGAAGGAAAGCGAAATGGCTGGCAGAGCGATGCTGGCGATCAGGGCGATCGTGACTTAAAGTTCTTCGACGCGGTGTTGGCAACATTGCATGAAAAGTACAATATCGATGATCGTCGAATCTACTCGACGGGACACTCCAACGGCGGTGGTTTCACGTATCTGTTGTGGGCGATGCGGCCCGACGTCTTTGCGGCCGTCGCCCCGTCGGCCGCTAGTTCCCGACGAATACGAGAACTGACTCCCAAACCCGCGATGCACATTGCCGGTCGGAATGACAAACTGGTCTTGTTCAGTTGGCAAGAGCAAGCCATCGCCGCGGTGAAGCGTATCAATGGATGTTCCGAGAGCGGCAGTGAATGGGCCAAGGATTGCACGCAGTTCACGTCGACAAAGAATGCCCCTTTCATCGCCTTCATTCACGATGGCACTCACAAGTATCCGTCCGAGGCCCCGCCTCTGATCGTGCGTTTCTTCAAGGAGCACTCGCGAAGCCCACAACCTAGGGTCGAATCCCGTGAATGACCGACAGACGACGTTGGCTATGGTCTCAGGTCGACGCAAACGACATCTCCATCCGCATTGCGACAGAGCACCCGTCCATTCGCTAACGTGGGGGCTGTCCAGCATTTCCCCATTAAGACAGAATTCCTGGCGATCTGTTGGAACCCGCTCGCGGTAGCGTCGGCCAGGACTAACTCCCCCGTCTCGCTCAATATGATCAAACGCTCGTCCGTAGCGATCAATGCTCCGCTGCCGAATCCATCCTCGGACCACTTCACCTCGCCGGTCGCCAGTTCAACACACTTGAGTCGCCGCTCGCCGGTCGTATCGCCGTCGACGCCGTACAAGTAATCATCGATCAAGACGCTGGTACTGAATTGGTTTTGATAGTCCTTGTTCTTCCAGACTGCCTCTGGCTCTCCCGCAGTTAGTCTCAGCAACGCCGAGCCGCGATTGTATCCCGATGAAACGAAGACCGTATCGCCGGAGAGTATCGGATCGGCAGCGTTGCAGCCAAAACGCGTCAGCCAACGGTATCGCCATTGCTCTTCGCCAGTTGCCACATCAATCGCGTGGTAATAGGTTCCGGACGCGATCAGCGCGAACCATTTGTCGTCACGCTGATACAACAGCGGTGTCGCATAACCCGCGTCTTTGTCAGCGGATGACCACAGCAACTCGCCAGTTCGCTTGTCGACCGCCGTCCCGGATTCACCGACCGCCAGTAGAAGCATGTCGTCGTGAACAACTGGCGATCCGCCGAATCCCCATCCCGGGACACGTACGCTCGCTACTTCGGCGATATTCTGCGACCAATTCACCGCTCCGGTAGCAACATCGAAGCAAAACAAATTCCCCGTCTGACTCAAGGTATAAACAACGTCTCCATCGACCGTCGGCGTCGATGTCGGACCGCCCTCAAAAAACTTGTCGTTCAACGGCGCTTCGTAGGAGTACTGCCAGCGTTGCTCGCCGGTGTCGGCATCCAGGCAGTAGACGGTATCCGTGTTGTCACGGTTCCCGATTGTGATCGCTCGTCCCGACGAAACAACGATTGACGAGAAACCGGTTCCGACGTTCGTCGTCCACAGAATTGGCGGACCCTCTGTCGGCCAATCGATTCGCAAGTTCGTTTCCTTTGAAATTCCGTTGCGGTGCGGACCGCGCCACTGCGGCCAGTCCTCGGCGGGGAGCTGCGTGCAGAACACAGCAACCGTCACGAGGGCGAGGGCGAAGCGACTTTGTGCTAGGACGCATTTCATAGCGGAACTGACTTTGCGAGTAGCGAGCGGAAGGTGTGTCTGAGGAACTTTCTCGGTGCCAGAATAATCGTAACTGGCCGAATAATCGCTCGTAAGCCCGCATATTTCCACTATCCTCACCAATTTCTCAGGTAGCCAGTTACTCTGCAAAAATCACATTGCGTGTAGAATGAGGGGAATTCTGACGTCCGGTCGACGATGTTCATCTCGTACGCTTGAGCTCGCGAGCCGGTAGTTACGAAACCACGGAGCAGCAGGTTTTATTCATGAGTCAGCCAAATCAACCAAATTCCGATAACAATTCGCAGCAAGTCCAGATGCAGCACGTCACCGCACGTGTTCCGGAGAGCGTCAGCCGCGGAGCATTCAGCACGGGCGTGATCATTATGACGGGCGGAAGCGAGTTTATTCTCGACTTCATCCAAAACATCGGTGGCCCACCGCAAGTCGCTTCGCGAGTTGTGATGCCACACGCCGCATTGCCGCAGTTCGCCGAGGCACTGAAAAAGAACCTGGGGATGTACACGGAACGTTTCGGACCGCCCCAAGAGTTGCCAAAGCCGCAACAACCTGCGAAGCCACAGTCGGCGCAAGAGTTGTACGACGAGTTGAAGCTACCGGATTCGCTGCTTAGCGGTGCTTATTCGAACGGCGTCATGATCGGTCATACGGCTTCCGAGTTTAAGTTTGACTTTCTGACCAATTTGTTTCCACACTCGGCCGTATCGGCTCGCGTGTATTTGTCCGCACCCCAAGTTCCTCGCTTGCTTGATTCGCTGACTTCAACATTCCAGCAGTTCCAGGAACGCGTTCGTCAGCAGCAAGCTCAACAACCGCAGCAACAAAAAGCTCCCCCGCCGCCGGAATCTTCTGAAGACGAAATGGGTTAGCGAAGAAATGACCAAATCTCAATGATGAATGACCGAGGGTAGAGATACAGTTTGCCGTAAGTTGGGCACTCCTGCCCGACAAAGGACGGCCAAGAGTGGCCGTCCTACGTTCAGGAATCGCAAACGGTACCGCTACCTGACCGAGGATTTAGTCATTCGTCATTGGTCATTCGTCATCGGTCATTCAGATTTGGGAATTAATCTCGCATGTCGCGACAAATCGTCTTACCGCCCTCCACCGGCCTCCGTCCCGACGGCCTTTACCCAGGCGGTTGGTGGCATGATGCAAATGATGCGGAGGGTCGGATCGTTTGCGATCTCTGTCCTCGCGAATGTCATCTGAAGGCGGGCGATCGCGGCTTCTGTTTTGTCCGACAGAACGTCGACGGCGAGATGATGCTGACGACGTATGGTCGGAGCACCGGCTTCTGCATCGATCCGATCGAGAAGAAGCCGCTGAATCATTTTCTTCCCGGTACGAGCGTTCTGTCATTCGGCACGGCGGGTTGCAACTTAGGTTGCAAATTCTGTCAGAACTGGGATATCTCAAAGTCGCGCGAGGTAGAACGACTGAGCGAACTGGCTGGACCGGAAGCTATCGCGGAAGCGGCATCACACTTCGACTGCCGCAGTGTGGCCTATACCTACAACGACCCGGTGGTCTGGGCCGAGTATGCGATCGATACGGCGAAGGCTTGTCGCGCGGCCGGCATCAAGAACGTCGCGGTCACCGCCGCGTACATCTCGCCCCAGGCTCGGGCACCATTCTACGAATACATGGACGCGGCCAATGTCGATCTCAAAGCGTTCACGGAAGACTTCTATCACAAGATCACCTACTCGCATCTTCAGCCCGTGCTGGAAACGATCGAGTGGTTGAAGAAAGAGACGGACGTCTGGTTCGAGCTAACGAACCTGGTCATTCCCGATGCTAACGACTCAATGGACGAGATCCGCGAGATGAGCGACTGGATCTTACAACACGCGGGCGATGAAGTGCCCGTCCATTTTACCGCGTTTCATCCTGACTTCCGCATGAAGGACCGAGGCAACACGCCGCCCGAGACGCTGATTGCCGCTCGTGAGGTTGCATTGCAACAAGGGTTGCGTTTTGTCTACGTCGGCAACGTGAATGACGTGGCGCATCAAAGTACCTACTGTCCTTCGTGCAAGGGCTTGTTAATTCAACGGAACTGGTATGAGCTGGGCCAATACAGCCTGAAGAAAGACGCGTGCGGACATTGCGGCGCGCGGATTGCGGGAGTGTTCGAGGCAGCCCCCGGCAACTGGGGACGTCGTCGCCAACCTGTTCAAATGTCGCAATTCGCGAAACCGCTACCGATCATTCAGCCAGAGGCGGTTGTCCCGCTCAACGCCAACACCCCGCCCCTGCAATCTGCCAACGCGCTGCCTAGACAATCTCACAGTGAAGAGGAGCCCAAGACCATGACTACGCAAACTCCCACCGACGGTAAAGCAGCTCGAATCGACGCGCAACGCCCCAAGCTGACCGACGAGCAGAAATCGCTAATTCATCACGCGGCGTGCGAGATTATGGCTGCTTCAATCATCAAGCGGCCGGGCCGAGTCGAAGATCCAACGCTGGCCGGCGCGGCGGAGAAGACTGTCATGGGTGCGTTCGTGACGTTGAAGCGTCAGGGGCGTTTGCGGGCCTGCTGCGGAGCGTTAGGCAAACCGATGCCGCTAGGCAACGCACTAACTCAGTCAGCGATTCGCACCGCGACCGAAGATGCTCGCCTGCCAACAATCTCGCGCACCGAGTTGCCGCATCTCGATGTCGATGTCTCGTTGCTATATGGCTTTCAGCCAATCAAAGAGAAGGGCGAAGATCGAATCGCCGCCGTCGAACCGGGGCGACACGGCTTACAAATCAACATGGGCAATGCCGGCGGACTGTTGTTGCCAAGCGTTGCGATCGAACAGGGTTACGAAGCCGAAGAATTCCTCCGCCAAGTCTGCCGCAAGGCCGGCCTTCCCGATACGGCGTGGAAAGATGACGCCGCTGTGATTCAGACGTTTGAATCCTGCTCGATCTCTGGCAAGTTCGATGCTTCGACCCTGTCGGACGTTGTCATCGTGCGACCGTTGCTCACGACTCAGGAATTGCAGACACTGGCTGCTCACTGTGGCCGCAATATTGTCGCACTCGCTCAAGGTGCCACGCCCAGCTACTATCTCAACGGCGTTTCGGAAGGCACGGTGAATGGCATCGCACTGACAATCAAGCCGGAGAATTCTCCGAACGGAATCAATTTCTTCCGCATGGCTATGCGACCGGGGATGCCGTTGCAGTCCAGCTGCATGAATCTATGTGAGGCTGCTGCCAACGCGTTAAAGAGCGGCCAAGTTCGTCTCTCCAGCCCCAACGTCTCGATCGCGATCTCCGTGCTGCACGACCCAGCCATGCACGGAACGATCGCCCATCCCGATATTCGCGGTATCGCCCCGAAGACACGTGGCCTGATGATCCTCGAAGGCAACAAGTCCGCTTGGGTTTTCGATCCATCAATGTCCGTTGACGAACTGTTCGCCGAAGCAACGAAGCAGGTGAACGTGTTCAATCCTGAAGCTGCGAACATTTTCAGCTTCATCGTGGAATCAACCGAACCAAAGATCTCGATCAGCAACGCTCCGCAGGCGGCGACCGGTGGTGAAACCCGTCCTGCAGCCGTCGCGGGCAAGTTCTATCCCTCCGATCCCGACGAGCTATCAAAGCTGATTGACGATTGCCTCGGCGAAATCAAGGGCCGCAAGCGAAAGGCCTCTGCGATCATGGTGCCGCATGCCGGACTCATTTACTCAGGCAAGACGGCGGGCGATGTGTTCTCGAAGATCAAGATCCCGAGCACTGTCATCATCGTGGGCCCCAAGCATACTCGCGCCGGTGTCGAGTGGGCGGTCGCTCCGCACGAAACTTGGTCGATCCCGGGCGCCGAGTTGAAGTCGGATCGCGAGTTGGCACAAAAGCTGTGCGATGCGATCCCTGGCTTGCAAATGGACGCCGCCGCTCACCAAGGCGAGCACGGCATCGAAGTCGAATTGCCGTTCATCGCCAAGTTGAATCCGGACGCAAAAGTTGTCGGCATCGCGATCGGTGGTGGCACGATGGAGCGTTGTCGTGAGTTCGCCAGCGGCTTGGTGAAAGTACTGGAAGGCATGGACGAAATGCCGCTGCTGATCATCTCGAGCGACATGAATCACTATGCCGCCGAAGAAGAGAACCGCCGCAAGGACGAACTAGCGATGGAAGCGCTCGAAGCACGTGACGCCGAGAAACTGTTGCAAACCTGCGTCGACAACCAGATCAGCATGTGCGGCGTGCTGCCCGCCGTGATGATCATGGAAGCGCTCAAGGAGATGGACAGCTTGAACAAGGCGACTCGGCTTGGCTACACGACGAGCGCCGAAACCAGCGGCGACACAAGTCGCGTGGTGGGATATTGCGGGATGCTGTTCAGCTAACGCGTGCCTGTTTTCTGGACGTCGTTATCTCTGGCGCGTTCCAACGGGATCACGCAATAATGTTCTCGCGCACGCGCAGAATTGCTCGCTCCAATTCCTTCCGCACAGCCGACTCGCTACGTCCCAGCATCTTTGCGATTCGACGCCACTTGGATCCTGCACGTCTCCACATTGCGATCTGCCGTTCTTCCGAAGTTAGGCATTTGTAGGCTTGCGTCAGAGTTTCGCCGAATTCGAGGTCGCACTCTTGTGCGACTCCGGCAGATAGGTTTGCGATGCATTCCGCGGAGACTGGTGCGCGTCGTCTTGCATCGCGTTTCAACCGTCGCTTCCAGCGATAGAGGTCAAGAGCCCGATGCTCGGTCGCTCGATCCAGATAGACCCACAGTTGAAGCGGCTCTAGGCCATCAACACGTTCGGGTCGCTCCAAGAGCGTGGCGAACACAATATTGACGAGATCCTCGGGGTCGACTTCGTCACGCAATCGGTATTGTTCAACTCTAGCTCGGGCACATGAGAGCAGCGCGCGTCCGTACTCGCGTGCAAACCAGTCAAAGTTAAGCGTCGCGTCCTGAACGGCATCGACGCATTCGTTGTTGTCGACCGACATAAGATCCGCCCTTTCTGCACCAAGGACTGAAAAGTCCGCTTCAGATCTCTGCCCACTTGTTGCCCCTATGCTACGCGTTGCCGAGCCACTTTCAAGTATGCACGCCGCAAAGTTTGAAAGAGCCGCGACGTGTGTGAAGGATTCACATCAGCACATCCCGATCCGAGTCAGTCCGTGTCCGCACCAACACGTAATTCGTGAGCGAGGGCTACTGGAGTATCAACGCGAGCTATCGCCGCAACGGCGAAAGAAATTCTGTGCTTCTAGCTTCCGATCAACCGCAACCAGATTATTTCCCAAAAATTTTGTCCGCACAGAGCCTACGTGACGTCTTTGCGTGACGTCTTTGTAAGTACGAGAACGCAAGTAACTCTTCAACTTTCGATCTAACACGTTCAGGTACTCATATGGCTGTCAGCACTCGCGATGGGCGTACGGTCGGCAAACATCCAAACAAATCAAGTCGCCATTCCCGCAGACGTGCGGAGCGATATCGCCGCAAGGTTTTGATGATCGAGTTTCTCGAACGTCGTGAAATGCTCGACGCGTCAGGCCTGGATGAGCTGTTCGGTTTTGACGAGTCGATGCGGGAACAGGCACCCGCAGGAGTCACGAGCTTGGCGATGGATGCCAGCCCTGAAGCGTTGCTCACTATGAGCGGAGATTCAACTGCGAGCCCATCCGATTCAACGATGACTGGAGCGATGAGCGATATCGCATCCCCGCCAGAAGCAACGGCAGCTTTCTCAATGGAGTCGGCTCCACCTTCGTCCGTAACGACGACCACCGAGTCGATTCTTCCAAGTGCGGCAACAGCAACCGACACGTCGACGCCCAGTGGCACGTCCTTGCCGAGTTCCACAGAGTCTCCTACGGCAAGCAACACCGCGTCGGCGAATGCAACGGAATCTGCGAACGCCGCAGCGGCAAGCGCAGACTCGTCTGATGCGGAGTCCGAGCACGCGGACGCCATGAATGAAGCTTCGCAGGAGGAAGCGGATGCAAAGGCTCAGCTCGATAGCTCGCTGGCAGATGCCAGCGACGCGTTTGCCAGTGCTACTGCCGGTGCCTCTGGTACCTACAAACAAGCGGAGCAAGCAGCATGGGACGACGCCAAGGACGCCGAGAACGATGCCATTGACGCCTATAACGCTGCGGTAGGTCCCGCGAAGGCGACCGCTGACGCAGCCATCGCAGCCGCACAGGCAACTTACTCAGGTGCGACGGCAGCGGCAGATGCTGACTATTCGCAGACCAGTTCTCAAGCCCAAGCAACGTACCAAACAAAGGTCAACACGGCGAACGAGAACTTCGACAATAGTGCGGCTGCGGCGCAAGCAACCCATCAGGGAAGCGTTAACACAGCCGACACGGCCTACGAAACTGCGGTGGCTGCCGCTGATGCGACCTATTCAACGGATACGATGGCTGCCGACGCCACGTATGCATCCGCAAGCAATGGAGCCGACGCGGCCTACGAATCCTCGGTCGACGGAGCGCTGACGCAGTATGACTCCACCGTTGCGATGGCAAGAATCGCTTACGACACAGCGGTCGCCGGTTCGGCGACGCTGCGCGACTTGGTCATCAGTATCAATGACGCTACTTACGATGCTTTGATCGCCGCAGCACAGTCGAACCATGCATCCGCCGTCGCGTCAGCGGATGCAGCATATAGTGCGGACATGGTTGCCGCGTCGGCTGCGCGTGATACCGCGACCGCCGCGGCGAGGTCGACTTATGACGGTGCGGTGGCGACCGCCAGGGCGGTGTACGACGCCGGGCCGCAGGATGAAGGCCTCACTGCTCCGCTCGATTTGGAGTCCGACGCCTCCTACCAAGCATCCGTTGCCGGTGCAATTACGACGTATCAAGGTGCAGTTCAAGCCGCCGACAGCAACTACGATACGGCGATGGCGAATGCCGAGGCAAACTATTCTAGCGCAATCGCGTCTGCCAGCAGCAGCTATGAAGCGGCCGTGGCAACCGCACAGTTAGCGTACGATTCCGCGATCGCATCTGCCGACAACACCTACGACAGTACCGTCCAGTCTGCGGCCTCGACACGCGACGGAGCCGTGGCCGCCGCCGATGCGACGCTAGAGAGCGCCTCGGCCACCGCTCAAGCGACTTACAACGCTGCGATGAACAGCGCTACGGCGACTCAAGCATCCGCCCACACCGCTGCCGATGTGGCCTTGGCCGCCACCCAGGCTGCGGCGCAAGCAACGTACTCGTCGACAACCGCAGCGAATCAGCAAGCGTATGACAGCGCGGTTGCGACCGCTCAAACGACCTTGCAAAGCGCGCTCGCCAGCGCTCAAGCGGCTTACAACGCCACACAGTCTGGTGCCGACGCGGCCTATGATGGGGCGTTCGCTTCTGCCCAATCCAGTTATCAATCGGCCATGGCGGGGGCCGCGACGACGCGCAGCAACGCGGAACAGAATGCCAAGGCAACACTCGACGGTGTCGAAGGACCGGCCAAGGCGGCGTACTCTGCCGCATTGAGTTCCGCGGGAAGCAACTTCAGTAATGCATCGAAAGCTGCGGACGACGCGTACAACGCGAGTGTCACGGCAGCCTCCACGGTTCAGAGGGATGCCGAAAGAGCGGCTGATCAGGTGGCCGCGAGCAATTTGGAAGGGCCTAATGAAGCGTTATGGGACGCCCAGAAAACCTACATGGAGACCACCTCCGACCTGATGTCGGAAGAGATGGATTGCTCGATGCAAGATCCCGCACCCTCGCCCGGCACGTGCGATAAGAGTGCCGAAAGGGAGGCAGCCGAGGATTCCTACAACGCGGCCCGAAAGTCCTATGCCATGGCCGAGGCGGCCGAAGCCCGAACGGCCGCCGAAACGAAAGCCAATGCCGCCATCCAATTCGTTACGGACGAACAAGCCGCAGCAGTCACGAAAGTCACGGCGATCGCGACGGCTCAGACCGTTCTGGATCAGGCGTCCGCCGCCGCCGAGGATGCCTATGTCTCCGCGACCGCCTCCGCAGTGGCTGCATACAAGTCCGCGCTCGCCAGTGCCGCCGCAGCATACGCAACGACGGAAGGAAATGAGCAAGCGACTCTCCAGCAAGCAATCGCCGCTGCCGCGAACACTTGGCAAACAACAATGTCTGCGGCACAAGAAACACAAGACAGGGCATCCATTTCGGCCTCTCGCGCGCTCGTCTCGGCCGAGGCGTCTGCCGCAGAAACTCAGGCGAACGCCGACGCAGCCGCGGGACAGACCCTGTCAAACGCGCTGGCCGCCGCAGAAGAAACGCACCAGAATGCGCTGGCCGCTGCGGACCAAGCCTTTGTCGCGGCCTCCGCTTCCGCCGCTACCGCTCTCGACAATGCGAATGCTGGAGCAGCCCAAGCCCATACCGCAAGTCTCGCCGCTGCCGAAACCGCTTTCGCGAATGCTGAATCAGCGGCGGCGACGGCCTGGAAACAGTTTGTGGTCATGGCCTGGAGTGCCTACGAAAGCAATCTCGCTGGCGCGAACGCCGGATATGTTGCCGATGCGACGGGCGCGGCGAACAGCTATGTTGCCGATGCCGTCAGCGCCACGGTCGGTTGGGTGACCGCCGAGTCCAGTGCGTATGCGAATCTGCTGAATAGCATCGCAGGTGCCGAAGCCGCAGCCACGAATGCGTGGGCACTTGCCGAGGGTGCGAACTGGGCATCCTACGTTGCTGCCGCGACGTCCGCTTGGGCAGGTTACGTCGGCGACGTCGCCAGCGCCGATTCGGCGTTCGAAGTCGCTTCCATCAGCGCAGCCGGAACCCATGTGAATGCACTTCAAGCAGCCGATTCGGCAAAAGCGAACGCCGAGGCGGCTGCTCGTTCGGCTTACGTCTCAGCCGTTGCGTCGGCTTGGGCCACTTTCTATTTCGCCGAAGCGGCGATGCTGGATACCTACAACCAAGGCGAAGCCGCAGCGTGGGAAGCCTATGTCAATTCCGAAGCTGGTGCCGCGACTGCTTGGGTCGCATCCGTTGCCGCTGCAGCCGAAGCGAATGCGAATGCCCATGCAGCCGCAGGCGTGTCGTGGATAGCCAGCGAGGCGGCCGCTAGTACCGCCTATGTCAGTGCGGTAGCCGCGGCCGATGTGGCTCTGACCAGCGTCCTGGCTGCAGCCGAGACCACTCGCGCGAATGCAATCGGCGATGCCGCTGAGGAATTGGGGAACACTCTGGCCAGTGCTGCGAAGACCAAGTCGGATGCCTACGCTGCCGCTGCCTTAGCCTATGCATCCGCGATTTGGCCTGCCAATGCGGCCTATGTGGCTGCCGAGGCAGCGGCCGCCGCCGCTCAGGCTGGTAGTATTGCCGGGGCCTCGGCGGGCTACATTCAAGCTTTGTCTTCCGCCATGGTGGCCCAGGTTTCAGCGATTTCGCCGGCTACGATTCAGTTGGCGACCGACAACGCGTCGGCGTACGAAACTTACAACGTGCGGATGGCAGGGATTGAGAAGGATCGAGGTCTCGCATCGGCAGATCTGGAAGTTGCCAGAATCTCGTCGTTAGACGCATCCGATCCATTGTTCCAGAGCGTGAACCCGACCGAGCCCACGAGTTACCTCGGCATAATTGTAAACTTTGTCTCGTCCTTCGCTGTCCACTTTATGATCGCCATCGGTGTGGCGATCGGTATCGCTGTGCTGGCATGTGTGGCACCGGTGGCGGCGGCCGTCTTGGCCGTCGGTGGATTGGTCGTACTGGCAGCCTGGATCGTCGCCAACTCGCTGACACGCATGGCGGATGGACAAGGTGTTGGTGAGTCGGTGTTGGGTGGAGTGGGAGATTCAACGCCCATCGGTGGTATCTACAGTGGCCTCACCGGATCGGACATCGGCACCGGCAAAGATCTGGGGCTGTCGGCCAATGATCGTGCTTCGATGGTGGGCGGCGGCCTTGGAGACGTCGTCGGCATGATCGTCGGATCGCGGTTCCGCTTCTGCTTCGTCGCCGGTACGCAGGTGTTGATGGCCGACGACGAGAACAACGAGTGGTATGCAGCCGTGGATGCGGCATTTGCCGAGCCTGCGAAGACTGCCTCCACTTCGGCAGCGGATGATACGTTGGTCGTGCTGGGCGTTGCCAGTGTTGCCGTTGCCATTGCAGGCCATGAGGTCATCCGCCGCCGCCGTGTTTCGTGCGATCAAGCACAGTATCAGCAAAGTGTCGATTCGTTGTTTGAAGACGACGCGTGGGACCGCCCGTTCGCACCAGACGACGAGCCTGGGCCACGGTCGCTCGTGGGCGTGTCGTTCCTGCCGGAGATGGATGTCAGCGCGTTAGCCGCTGTGTAACTCGCTCAACAGAGAATCAAGTCAGTCAGTTTTGATTTAAGGACTACGGTCATGCGATTGTTCGACAGATCTGCAAACTCGTCATCGAAACCTTCCGCGTGGGCACGGGTGTGGTTGCTGAGTTGGATGGTGCTCGGTGCGACACTGATCAACTTCGGCATCGAACGCGGACAGACACCAACGCCCAGCCTGGTAACCGCCACTCCCACCTCGTTCGTACCCGCACCCGACGACAGCACGCAGTCGCCACGACGCCGGACGAAGAACATCGAGCAGGTTCAAGCAGGCGACATCGTTCTCGCCTGGGACGAGGAAACGGGCGACTTCGCACCGAAGAAAGTCGTTCGTGTGTTCCGTAACCACACCGAACATCTGCGGATTGTCACCGTTCGCGCTTCCGACGACGCCCGTGAGCAAACTCTCAAGACCACCAACGAACATCCGTTCTACGTCGTCGGCGAGGGCTGGATTGAGGCACAATTCTTACGACCCGGCCAGGAGTTGCTGCAAGCGGACAATCGACTCGCCACGGTCGTTGACTCCCTCCTTGAACCGCACCCCGAAGGTTTGCCTGTTTTTAACTTCGAGGTTGAAGATGCGCACACGTACTTCGTGTCGGCAAGGACTTCCGATTTGCCGATTCTTGTGCATAATACCTGCGTACACGGCAATTCAAAGCTGAGTACGAAGCCTCAGCACCGCTATGAGATTATCGAACGCTCAACTGGCGTCCCGCACAAGACGGGTGTGAGCGGCGGGCGGATTCGCGCCGATGGAAAGTCAGCGCGAGCAGAGTCACAAGTCCGGGCTCTTAACAGCAAGGGTGGCGACTTCTATAGTGTGATCGTAGAAACAGCGGAGAATCGACAAGCGATACTTGCGGCAGAGAAAGCGGTCGTTGGACTCAGTCGCTCCTTAGGCAGCCGCCTTCCTGGCAACCAGCGTCCACTGCCCTAACGTATTGAATCTTAACTTCTTTTTCACACATGATCCTTCGTGAAGTGACGATCCTGACGATCCACGAAAGTGCGCGAATCGGTGCAGAAGTTGAACAGAAACTGCAACAATTTGATCGTCACACCGCACACATTGGTGATCTGTACCGCCAGTGTTTATCAGGAATTGACACGGCACAAACGGCAAAGGTAATAGTCGATGTCTCCTCCGAGGCGGGATGGTGTACCCCTGCCAATGTTAAAAGGCTTCTGAATGTCACGCAGTCCCCCTGGGAAGTATGTTTTGACACCTATTGGAACGCCGAAATTCAAGAGAGAAAGGCGATCGCGCTAAGTTGGCTTCATGACGGTTTGCTGTGGCTTGCGGATATCGAGGGCTGGCCACGAGAGCCGTTTCAGATCGCACATGCGGCATGCCTCGAAAGAGGGCTCGTGAATGAGTTCTTCTGGAGAAAAGGGAAGTCGTTTCCCAATCCGTCCAAGACCGCCAGCGTCAAACTGTTCTGCGAGTTCGACGTCATCGAGGCACGATACTATGCGGTCGTCTTCGTGAAACGCAAGGAAGCGGGACGGGTATTGCTGGGAACGACGATACCTGAGTCGTATATAAATTGTATCACGCTACAAAGTTTTGAATGGGTGGATGATCAAACTGCCAGCATTCGATTTGGCGATAGGTATCGCGATCCACCGACACTGTGCGATCTCTCTTCCTTGATCCCGGCGGCCCAATGACCATTCACGTCGCTTGCATTCAATGCCAAAAACAATATTCCGTCGGCGAGGAGTTCGCCGGTCGGGCGGTGCGGTGCAAGAACTGTGGGTCGACTTTCGTCGTCCAATCGCCAGCCACCAAGCCGGTCGCCAGCGATTTGGACCTCGACTTGAAGGATGTGCTCGGCAACGTCAGCCCGACGCCGTCCGGTGCCGCATCTTATGCCAATCTGGGTCCGTATCAGTCCGCGACGGGCTCGTCACAGAGGGCGGGAAACGCGGCGGCATCTTCCTCCTGCTGATCGTTGTCGCCGTGACGGCCATTGGGTATATCGGCGCGCATCCGGTGGCTGGGGCGACTCGCGAGCAACGCGCCGCAGCGATGGGCACTGGGCTCGGCACGCTCTTCAGTTTTTTCTTCGCGATTCCTTGGATCACCGTGGCGATTCGGCATGTTCAACGGCGAGCAAAGCAGCCGATCCGGCAAACGTCGAGCACCGCGCCGTCATCCCAACCGATTGGCTATGGCGGCTATGGCCCGGCACACACGAAGGCAAAACCGACCGCCCAGGGCAATCGCAACTTGTGGATCGGACTAGGAGTCGGCGGCGGAGTATGCGCCTTGTTGTTGGTTCTTGGCATCGCTTTCATCGTGTCAGCGGTCAAGAAACAAGCTCGTCGAGCGGAGGTCAGAAAGATGATGCAGGATCCCGAGTGGCGCGAGAAGCATTTGGGCGAAAAGCAAGGCTGGCAGACGTACACCGACGCCAGTCCCCTGTACGGATTTTCCGTCGAGTTGCCGAATCCGCCGATCAAGCAACACCAGGGCTTTGCTGCTGGTGGAACGCAGTGGATCGTCATGGCGCACCGGGACAAAGAGACTTATTCTGTCGTGACCATCAGGCCCGCGCTGGGAGTTGATAGCCAGCAGGCGGAACAGCTGTTGAGGTCGGCGGATCAAGTTGCGGTGGGGATGCAGGCCCGCGTCACGAGCCAACGTCCGGTTACCGTCGGCGGCGTTGCGGGGACCGAGTTCGTTTACGAATCACTGGCGGACAAGAAGTCGTTTAACGGTCGGATTCGCTTGTTCGCGACTTCGAATATGATTTTTCAAGTCGGCTGGATGGTGTCGCCTCGCGCACCGCTGACCAGCGACGTCACGCGATTCCTCGATTCCTTTCAGCTTCCCGAGTCGGTCGAGTTGCCGAAGCCGCCGACCCGTTTGGAAATGAATTACACTCCTCCTCCGCAGTTGGAATTCAAAGTGCGGTCGTTCGAGGAACTCACCGGAGAATCGCCGCAGACCGATCCGACGACACAGCCGTAACGAGGAAAGCCTGTCAGCCGACAACCGCGAGGCGATCGTTGACGTCGTCGCACGAGACGTGCAAGAGTCGCAACTGGTCGTGCGGGATAAGGGAGAGGTGGTCACTGAAGCCGCTGCCGTTTCAGGCTTACTGGCGCAGCTGCTCGGCGAGGAACTTGCTCGGTTGACTGGGAACGGATTATTGAAAGCACTGTCGTGAACTCCGCTGCGGCTGCGGCTGCGTTACCGTTATGGCTTGGGCCGCTGCTGATACGGGAGAATCACGTTGCGTCGCCCGGGTAACCATGGTTTGCCTCGCCATCAGGCGACCGCAAGCGGCAGCGCCACGCGAAAGACGCTGCCCTTGTTTACTTCGCTCGTCAGGTTGACACTACCGCCGAATGATTGTGAAAGGTGCTTGACGATCGAGAGTCCAAGACCGGTACCGCCAAGTTCGCGGGAGCGGGCTTTGTGGACGCGATAGAAGCGTTCGAAGATTCGTTCTTGATCTTCCGGTGCGATACCGATGCCCGTGTCTTTGACCTCAAGGATCATCTCGTCGTCTTCGCGCCACCATCGAACTTCGACTTCGCCTCCGCTCGGTGTGTATTTGACGGCGTTGCCGACAAGGTTACTGAGGATCGTAAACACGCCGTCGCTGTCGGCCCAGATCTTACATAACTCGGCAGGGGCAACCACGTTCAACGTGATTCCCTTTTGTTCGGCAAGCTGCTTCACCTGCGAGACACACCGATCGACAACCGCCTCGACTTTCACGTCAGTGAATTGAAACGCCTCTTGTCCGGCTTCAACACGTGCAAGTTGCAGCAGGTCTAAGATGAGCTGGTGGAGATACTCGGCTTGCTCGGAAATGCGATCGACGAAGCCGAGATTGTTTTCCTGGTCGTTAATGGCTCCCATCCGCAGCGTCTCTGCGTACGCCTTGATCGACGCCAGAGGTGTCTTCAACTCGTGGGATACATTGGCGACGAACTCGCGCCGCAAATTTTCAAGGCGCCGCAACTCTGTAATATCGTGCAGTACGACGATCGCACCGGACGTGGGGCCAGCGGCGAAGCGGGTTGCAAAGACGCTGACAACTCGACGTGGCGGGCCGATCACACTGATCTCTCGCGTGTGCGGACTATCGCTCGTCATGGCTTGACTGACCGCCGCGTCGATATCGCCATTTCGGACAACTTCGAGCAAACCGCGCCCGGCGACGTCGCTCGTTGAAATCCCCAGCAGCGATCGGCAAGCGCGGTTCGCCAACAGAACGCGTCGATTCGCATCGACCGCCAAAACACCCTCAACCATCCCGCCCAGTACGGTCGACATTTGCGTATTATTGTCTTCCAACTGGGCCACGCGACTGGCGAGATCGACTCGCATCTGGTCAAAGGCCGTCGCCAACTCGCCTAACTCGCCACGGCTTTGCAGCGGAATCGAACGCTTGTAGTCGCCTCCGCGAATTGCTCGTGCGCTCGCGGTCAACGCCGTCAACGGACGGGCGATGCTGCGTACGATCAAGTAAGTGATCGGAGCGGCCAGCAGCGCGACGCCAAATGCACATAGCCACAACACTCGTTGGCGTTGTTGCACTTGCCGGTCAACGGTTTCTAAATTGACGGCCAAGCGGACGAAGGCCACGAGCTGTTGATCGCTCTTAACGGGGACCGCTGCATACAACATACGAATGCCAAGGGTCGGGCTGCGGCGAATCGATGCACCCTGGCCCACTGCGCGAGCTTCGATCAGTTCGGCTCGATTGCTGTGGTTCTGCATCTTCTGGACATCCTCATCGCTGTCCGCGATGACTTCACCATCCGCTGCGATCAATGTCACGCGGACATCGGCTTCTCGCGCAAGCCGTTTCGCCAGACTGTTCAGCCTGTCATAGCTGCCCAACTTGAGATCATCTTCGACCTCCGACCGCAAAACGATAGCCATTCCGTCCAAGCGTCTTTGGACTTGGTCGATTAGCAGAGACTCCTGCCAATTTGTGAGGAGCAATGGAAACATTGCGGCCAAGGCGAAATTTATCCCGCCATAGACGATAAATAACTTCCAAAACAACCGCGAAGTCCACATTGTTTACTCTACCGAGGGGCATTGATGGCTGGCTTACGATTGTGGACACAATGTGGAACTTTGGAAAGGTAGTGGTTTAAGCATCCGATTCTGCGAAGATTGGCACGCGGCTTGGGGTTAGATAGAATAGTCGTCGCCTCAGAGGGCGTATGTTGCCGCTGCCGATCGCCACTTCGGGCGGCTCGCAGATGGACCTGCCTAGGATCATGCATGTTGCTTCAACGAACACGGAAGTCGTTCCTTTCACTGAGCAGTTCGACCTTGAGTTCTCGCCACCTGTCCGTGTTCTCGCTCCCCCGACTCGCAGTTGCGGTCTCCTTCTTGGTGTGGTTGGCAGGATCGCAAGATGTGGATGCGGTGGATTTGGCCGATGCGACCAAGCTGCTGAACCAAGGGAAATATACCGAGTGCGTGCAGGCAACTGCTGAGGCGATCGCCGAAGGTCAGTACAGCGAAACTTGGCGAGAATTGAAGATGAAGGCGGAGTTGGCCACGGGGAAATATCCCGAATCGCTCGCCTCACTCGACGAAGCACTCGAAAGATATAAGTCCAGCGTCCGGATGCGTTGGATCGGATATCGCATCTGTTTGTTTAACGGCTTGCCCGAGCGGGCTGCGGAGTTGCTCGATCAGATCGACGAGTTGATGGACGGCGGCAGCTGGAGATATACCGATCCCGCCAGTCGCATCGCGCTCGGCGAGTTCTATCTGCATCGGGGCGTTGATGCCAAACAAGTACTCGACGCGTTGTTCAACCAAGTCAAGAAACGCAGCCCCGATTACGCCGCGGCATATGCGGCAGCGGGCCGACTTGCATTGAGTAAGAACGACTACGCTTTGGCGGCGGAAGAGTTTGCGACGGCCGTGAAGCTGGATGCGACTGACGCAGATATTCATTTCGGCATCGGAGCGGCCTTCGCGTCGTCGGACAGTGAGAAGTCGGAGGCCGCCTTCCAAGCTGCATTGGCCGTCAATCCGAATCACATCGACACGCTGTTGTACTTGGCCGATCACAAGATCGACGCCGAGAGCTATGACGAAGCCGAGGCGTTGCTCGAGCGAGTGCTCATGATCAATATGCTGGAGCCCCGGGCGTGGGCTTACCGCTCGGTGCTGGCTCATTTGGAAAGCGATCCCGATACGGAAGAGCACTATCGGCAGCTGGCGCTCAGTTGGTGGAAGGCAAACCCCGAGGTCGACTATACGATCGGTCGCAAGCTTTCGCAAAAGTATCGCTTCGCGGAGGGCGTCGCTCATCAACGCACTGCGTTAAAGTTTCAAGAGGACTACCTTCCCGCGCAATCGCAACTAGCTCAGGATCTGCTGCGATTGGGCGAAGAGGAAGAAGGCTGGAAGCTCGCCACCGAAGTCTACGCCCGAGATGGTTACAGTGTGCTCGCGCATAATCTCGTCACTTTGCAGGACAATATCGCCAAGTTTCGCACTTTGCGCGGTGATGGCTTTCTGGTCCGCATGGAAGCTCGAGAAGCCGATATCTACGGGCCGCTGGTGCTCGATCTTCTATCAAAGGCCAAGGAGCAGCTTTGTAGTAAGTACGACACGACTGTCGCCGATCCTGTGATCGTCGAGATCTTTCCCAAACAAGAAGACTTTGCCATCCGGACGTTCGGCCTGCCCGGTGGGGCGGGCTTCCTGGGCGTTTGTTTCGGTCGTGTGATCACGGCGAACAGTCCAGCGTCGCAAGCCGCCACGCCGACGAACTGGCAGGCAACGCTGTGGCACGAGTTTTGTCATGTCGTGACATTGCAAAAGACCGGCAACAAAATGCCGCGTTGGCTGAGCGAAGGTATTTCGGTATACGAAGAGCGACAAGCGAATGCGACTTGGGGCCAGACCATGACTCCTGAGTATCGCGAGATGATTCTCGGCGATGCGTTGACTCCAGTCAGCAAGTTGAGTGGTGCATTCTTGTCGCCGCCGAGCGCGATGCACTTGCAGTTTGCGTACTACGAGTCGTCGCTCGTCGTCGAGCATCTCGTCGAGCGTTACGGCATGGAAACCTTGCAGCGAGTTCTGGTCGACCTTGGTGCGGGCATCTCGATTAACGATGCGCTACAGCGTTACACCGGTTCGATCGATGCGCTCGATGCTGAGTTTGCCGAGTATGCTCGGGAGAAAGCTCGCGAACTGGCACCCGATGCTGATTGGGGCAAACCGGAGATCGCGGAAGACGTCTCGCAGGAGGCCTTGGCAATCTGGCTCGACGAGCATCCCAACAACTACGCCGCGCTGCAACGATACGTCAACCTGCTGATGCGATCGCAAAAGTGGGAGGAAGCTCAGGCGGCTCTTGAAAAGCTTCGCAAGTTGTATCCCGGCTCGATTGCCGCAGCCAGCATGTTGGCTCGTGTACAGAAAGAGCTCAAAGACGTCGCAGGTGAAACGGCGACGTTGGAACAAATCGCGAACCTCAGCGCGGACCATACCGTCGCCTATCAACGACTGCTGGAACTCGCTACCGAACGAGAAGACTGGGCGGCGGTTCGCGAGAATGGCTTGCGTCTGTTGGCAGTCAATCCGTTGATGCCTGCGCCACACCGCTCGCTAGTACAGGCTGCCGAACATTTACAAGACGACCAACTGGCAATAGCTTCGCTGAAGGCGTTGTTGCAAATGGACCCGATCGATCCGGCGGACATGCACTATCGACTCGGCAGTGCCTTGCGAAGTACAGGCGATTTACCCGCGGCGAAACGCCAGATTCTGATGGCGTTAGAAGAAGCTCCCCGTTTTCGAGCGGCTCATCGCCAATTGCTCGAAATCTTGGAAGAGATCAACGAGAATGAGGCGAAGGACGCGGATGCTAGTGAATCAGCCGAACGACGGACGTCGGCTACGCCTGAACCCACGACAGCAGCATCGCCCCCATCGGAGACCTCCGAGTGAAATCAAACAAACTCGTAATAGTGTGCTCCATTGCGTTTCTGTTGACGCTCGGGGGAATTAGTGTCGGCCAACGCTGGTATCGCGGTCGGATGCCCGATCCAACCAATCTTCAAGATCGCGGCGGTATACCGCTGTGGGATGTCGACAAAGAGTTCAAGCATGACACGTTCATGTTCGCCCGCATCAAATACACATCGTACGGCGGCCGCGACAAGTGGCGGACGGACTACTTGGACGCCGACATCAACTTCTCGTTCCGCTTGCAAGAACTGACGTCGATGGAAGTTGATCCGAATGGGATCGTCCTGGAACTGACCGACGAGACTCTGTTCGACTATCCCTTCATCTACATCATCGAACCCGGCGACATGATCCTGATGGAAGAAGAGGTCGTCGCGCTGCGGCGTTACCTTAACAACGGCGGCTTTCTGATGGTGGACGATTTCTGGGGCGAGGATGAGTGGTATCAGTTCTATACGCAGATCAAACGTGTGTTTCCTGATCGTGAACCGGAAGAGTTGCCGCTCAGTCACGAAATTTTCCACCTTGTCTACGATCTCGACATCAAGCCACAGATCCCGAGCATTGGCTATCTAAACTCAGGTCGCACCTACGAACGTTGGGACGCTCAAGAACCGCACTATCGCGCGATCTTTGACGACAAGGGCCGTATGATGGCTTTGATTTGCCACAACACCGACCTCGGAGACGGCTGGGAGCGAGAGGGCGTTGATCCCACTTACTTCCGCGAGTTTTCCGAGAAGTACGCATATCCACTAGGAATTAACATCGTCGTTTATGCAATGACACACTGAGAGATGAAGCGAATTTGACTACTTGAGTTCGTGTGCCACTGGCTGTGCCAGTGCGACAGGAGAGGCACTGGCACAGCCAGTGGCACACGACGATCGAAATCCAGGGAAGCATTAGCTTCCGCATTCAACAATTCTGTGATGGAGACGCTTGTGACGACGGAACTAAACACCTACGAAGCCGAGCAACAAGTCGTCGAGCAACTTCGCGAAAGCCGGAGTCGCATTGAGAGCGAACTTTCCAAAGCCATCGTCGGCCAGAAAGCGGCGGTCGAGCAATTGTTGATCAGCCTGTTCGCTGGCGGACATTGCCTGCTCACGGGGGCTCCCGGACTGGCCAAGACGTTGCTCGTCCGTTCCATCGCACAGATCTTTCATCTCAAGTTTCAACGCATTCAGTTCACCCCAGATCTGATGCCGGCCGACATCACCGGGACGGAAATTCTAGAAGAAACTTCCGATGGTCATCGCCGCATGCAGTTCGTCAAAGGACCGATCTTCGCGAATGTCATCTTGGCCGACGAAATCAATCGCACGCCGCCGAAGACGCAAGCGGCGTTGCTCGAAGCGATGCAAGAACATCAAGTGACTGCGGCAGGCGTCCGGTATCCGCTCGAAGAGCCTTTCTTCGTCCTAGCGACGCAGAATCCGATCGAGATGGAAGGGACCTATCCGCTGCCCGAAGCACAGCTCGATCGCTTCATGTTCAATATCTATCTGGACTATCTGCCAGAAGACGACGAAGTGGCAGTGGTCTCGCAGACGACATCGGTGCGTCCCGAAACGATTGAGGCGCTATTTACCGGCGAGGATGTCAGGCGGTTTCACGAGGTTGTCCGCCGCGTGCCGATCGCCGAAGAACTCGTTCGCTATGCGGTGCGACTGGCTGGCGCTAGTCGTCCACACCAACAGGGTACACCGGCGTTCGTTAACGATTGGGTCAGTTGGGGAGCAGGGCTTCGCGCGGCGCAATACCTCGTGTTGGGCGCCAAGGCCCGAGCGTTGTTTGAAGGCCGTGCTCACGTCACGCTCGAAGACATTCGAGCTCTCGTTCACTCCACCTTCCGACATCGCATCCTGATCGGATATCGCGCCGAGGCGGAAGGCGTCTCGGTCGACACCGTCATTGATAAATTGCTCGCAACAATTTCGGCTCCGCTAAACGCGTCGTAATGGAACTCTAGATGGCAACCGCCTCCGATCAACAAACTAATGCGACCGAACACACTTCGATGCGTGCCGGGTCCGCTTCGTTTGTAGATCCTAGTTCGCTGATGAAGATCAAGAATCTCCAGATGCGAGCCAAGGTAATCGTCGAGGGCTTCTTCAGCGGCTTGCATCGTAGCCCGTACCACGGCTTCTCGGTCGAGTTCAGCGAATATCGTCAGTACACGCCCGGCGACGACCTGCGGTATCTTGATTGGCGGCTGTACGCTCGTTCGGATCGCTACTACATCAAGCGGTTTGAGGACGAAACGAATCTCCGCTGCCACGTCTTACTCGACATGAGCCGTTCGATGGGATACGGCTCGCGTGGTTACGAGAAGGTTGACTACGCGCGAACCGCCGCCGCGACGCTTGCCTACTTTTTGTCGCTCCAACGTGATGCTGCGGGATTGGTGACATTTGACGAGCACATTGTCGAATACCTACCGGCACGATTCCGGCCAGGACACTTGCATCGTTTGATGATGTGCCTGGAAAAGTCGGTGTCGGGCAAGGCAACCGATGTTGGCCCTGCCATCGAGCAGATTGCACGAACCGTCACAAAACGCGGAATGGTTGTGCTGATTTCTGATCTGCTTGCTCCGATCGACGCGCTCGAAACCCAGCTTGGATACTTGCGATCGCGCGGCCACGACATCGTCTTACTGCGTGTGCTCGATCCCACAGAGGTCACCTTCGAATTCTCCGATCCAGCAATGTTCGAGGATCTTGAGTCCGGACGCGAACTCTACGTCGATCCCGAAGGCGTGCGAAGCAATTACCTCGAGCGTTTCGCGGAACACGAGCAAGCGATCAAGAAGACTTGCGCCAATTTGGGTATCGACTACTATCAATTGACGACCGACCAACCGCTGGAGCTGACACTGTTCGACTTCATGCACGCGCGGATGCGTCGCGGTCGTCAAGTCGCTCGCCGACAGAGATCGTCCCGGAGCGCGACATCATGAGTCTACTCGCTCCGCTCTATTTCCTCGGACTCGCTGCAATCAGCCTGCCGATTCTGTTTCACTTGATTCGGCGGACGCCTCGCGGTCGACAACAGTTCAGCTCGCTGATGTTCTTATCGCCCTCGCCACCACGACTGACTCGACGCAGTCGGATCGAGAATTGGCTGTTGTTGTTGCTGCGAGCTGCGGCTTTGATCTTGCTGGCCATGGCCTTTGCTCGACCGTTCTTGCGGCAAGTCGCGAATCTGTCGCTCGACGGGGTGAGAGGCCGGCGCGTGGCAATCCTGCTGGATACCAGCGCCAGCATGCAACGCGATGGCGTTTGGCAGCAAGCGATCACCAAGCTGAATCACACGCTCGACGATCTCGATCCTGCCGACGAGGTGGCTCTCTACACGTTCGATGGCGAAGTGACTGCCGTTGTACCCTTTGCGGAGCAAGCGACGATGCGACTGGAGAAGAGCACTCACGAAGTCGTTCGAACGAAGGCGACTGAGCTGTCACCCTCGTGGCAACACTCCGACTTGGGCACCGCGTTAGTGACGATCGCTGAGGAACTGACCCTATCGACCGATGAAACCGATACACTCGCGGTGGCTCAGATCATGGTCATTAGCGACATGCAGCAAGGAGCTGACCTCAAGGCCGTCCAAGGATACGAATGGCCGGAAGAAGTTCGCGTTGCTGTCTTGTCGATCGATCCTGCTGACCCATCGAACGGAACGCTATCCCTGCTGCGAACGGAAGACGAATCCGAATCGATCGACACAATTCGCGTACGTGTCGCCAATTCGGTCGACTCGTCGGTCGACCAATTCCACGTAGGGTGGGCTGGGCCCACCAAGACCGACGCGGATGGTGGGCACAGCCCACCCTACAAGACAGTCCCCATTTACGTGCCTGCAGGACAAAGCCGCGTGGTCCAACTGCCGCAACTGACCGGCCAGGAGTCGAGTGATCGCTTGGTTTTGACCGGCGATGCAGCCCAGTTCGACAACACGTTTTATGTTGTGCCCCAAGTACAGGACGAAGTCGAACTAGTTTATATCGGTAGCGACAAGCCGGACGATCCGGCGGGTTTGCTGTACTACCTGGACCTCGCGTTAAGTGAAACGCCTCAGCGCAAAGTGCAGTTGGCGACTCAGCCGCCTGACGAATCGCTTGCCACGCTCACACTGACCACCAGATTAGCGGTTCTGACCGCTCCGCTCACAAAGGCGGGATTCGAGCGTCTGAACGGGTATGTCCAAAGCGGCGGATCGGCCCTAATCGTGCCGACGACTGCAGAATCGGCCACATCGCTGGCCGCAACCTTCGACGAAATCGACTACATCCCCAGCGAAACCGGTACACGCGATGGCGATTACCGCATGTTCGTCGACATCGATTTCTCGCACCCTTTGTTCAAGCCATTCGCAACACCGCGATACAGCGACTTCACCAAGATTCATTTTTGGAATCATCAGCGTTTTGCACTGATCAGCGAACACACGGCCGACGTCTTGGCGAATTTTGATAATGGCGATCCGGCGTTTTGGCAGTACACAATCGGCAACGGAAAGCTCTATGTCTTGGCAAGTGGATGGCACCCCGATGACAGCCAGCTTGCGTTGTCGACAAAATTCGTGCCACTGTTAAACACGATGCTGGACCAAGCGGCCGGCAGCCCGGTCGAGATGCCTTCCTTTGTGGTCGGAGATGCTGTCCCCATGCCAGCCGACACGAAGCTGTTTACCGTCACGAAACCGAACGGTACGAAGACGGAGTTGGATGACGAAGACCACTGGTTTCGCGAGACCGATGAGCCAGGGATCTACGAGATTCAGGGAGGCACTGTCCCGATTCGCTTTGCGGTGAATCTGATGGCTCGCGAGACCGACACCGCAATGATGGACCTGGAACAACTTTCCGAACTCGGCATTCAGTTAGGTGAACATGCCACGCGCGAAGAAGAATCGGATCGGCAACGCCAATTGCGAGACATCGAATTGGAATCGCAGCAACAATTGTGGCGATGGCTGATCGTGGTGGTGTTGGGAGTGCTAGCCCTCGAAACGTGGTTGGCCGGACGTGGGTCGCGAACTCGTACACGCTCTGCAGGAGACGTCGAATGATCGAACGCCGTTTGCTTCGTCAGCTCGAAAAGGCCGCAGGACGCTTTCGTCATCTGCGCGTGATCATGAGTTGGTCGGTCGTGTGGATATTGGCGGCGATTGCTGCGGTCGTTGCCCTGGCGATGAACCAGAGCGTTGGCTTGTATTCACCCTTCGCCGGTCCGATCATCGGAGGGGCAGCGATACTTGGTGCGCTGATCGTCGGGATCGCCGCGATGCGGACGGCGCGAGACTATCGCTGGGTAGCACAACGTGTTGAAGATGCGTACCCCGAACTGCGAGCTGCCTTGCTGGCTGCGGTCGCACAACAGCCGAAGTTAGAGAATGGCCGATTCAGTTACCTGCAATCAACCGTCATCCAAGACACACTGCACCACTCGTATGCCTATACCTGGAAACGCGTTGTTCCGTGGTCGCGGTTGCTCACGGCACATGTTGCTCATTTGATTGCTTTCGTTGTCTTCATCGGTGCGGTGCTGCTGCTCAATCAGGAAGCACATCCGCCCCTGGCGATCCTAGCAGAGCAACCGGATGCACCGATCCTCACACGTGCCGAATCGTTCGAACTCACTGTCGAACCCGGCGATACCGAAGTCGAACGCGGTACGGGCTTGCTGGTATTGGCTCGATTCCAGGATGCAACGCCATTGGATGCAACGCTCGTCTACGATGCAGACGGCACGACGATTCGCCTGCCGATGACGAAGCCGCTAAAAGATGCCGTGTTCGGTGGGCGTGTGCCCGAAGTTAACCAGCCGCTGTCTTATCATGTCGAGTACGCTGACAAGACGAGCGAGACGTACCAAGTCACCGTCTTCGAGTATCCGACGTTGGTGCGTTCCGACGCGAAGCTCACGTTCCCAAGCTACACGTCGCTCGAAGAGCGATTTATTCAAGATGTGCGACGCGTTTCGGCGGTCGTTGGAACGCGATTGGAGTTGCTTTGCTATTTGAACAAGCCCGTCGCTTCAGCACGGTTGGTCGCCAAGGATGGTGAGTCGATTGCATTGCAGCTGGCGGACGAGGCAGAATCGCTGTACTCGACGTCGATCGTGCTGGCCGAGTCGCGTCGATACGAGTTGGAATTGGTCGATGCCGACGGTCGAATGAACAAGCAGCCTCCTACGATCACCATCAACGTGCTGCCCAACAAGCCGCCCGACTTAAAACTCGTCCAACCCTCGCGTGATACGCGAGTCTCGCCGATTGAGGAGTTGGACTTGAAGGCCAACGTGTGGGATGACTTTGGCGTCACGCGTTTCGGTTTCGCGTACGCCATGGGCGGAATCGAGCCTACGGACGTCTTGCTCGGCGAAGCAGCTCCTGCCAAGTCGCGCACGATGATTGAGCACTTGGTCGCACTCGAAGAATTGGAAGCTGAGCCAGACCAGTTGCTCTCTTATCACTTCTGGGCCGAGGACACCGGGCCGGATGGAGAAGTGCGTCGCGTTTCCAGCGACATGTACTTTGCCGAAGTCCGACATTTTGAAGAGATTTTTCGCGAGGGCCAATCGCCTCCAGGCGGCGAACCGCAGGAGCAGAGCGAAACCGCAAAGCAAGCCGAAGAGATGGCGGAGCTTCAAAAGCAGATCATCAACGGGACTTGGAAACTCATTCGCCGCGAAATCAAAGACTCGCCGACGAACAACTTCGCGGAAGACACAAATCTGTTGGCCGAGTCGCAAGCCGATGCGATGGCTCAGGTCGAGGAATTGGCCGCAGAACTCAACGACGCACAGTCGCAGCAGTATGTGAAAGAAGTTCTGCGGCATATGGGGCAAGCGCTGACGTCGCTTGCCAAAGCCAACGAAGACGCTCACATTCCGTCGTTGCGGCCGGCACTTAGCTCGGAACAATCGGCGTATCAGGCATTGCTGAAGCTTCGCGCCCGCGAGCACGAAGTTACTCGCTCGCAACAGAGCCAGAGTTCGAGCAGTAGCAGCAGCGCTTCCGCCCGCCAACAACAACAGCTTCAGCAGTTGGAACTGGACAGCGAAGAGAACCGTTACGAAACCGAACAGGCTGCTCGCAGCCAGCAAGAGCAAGCGGATCGCGAGAACCGGCAAGTGCTGAACCGCTTGGGCGAACTCGCGCGTCGGCAAAGCGATCTGAATGAGCGACTCAAGGAGATGCAATCGGCCCTCGAAGAAGCGGAAACCGAAGAAGAACGCGAAGAAATCCTGCGTCAGCTCAAGCGATTGCAAGAAGAGCAGCAACAAGTTTTGCGAGATACCGAAGAGTTGCAAGAGCGAATGGAACGGCCTGAGAATCAAGAGCAGATGGCAGACGCCCGCGAACAACTCGAAGAAACAAGAGAGGATGTCCGGCAAGCGTCCGAGGCCTTGGAGGAAGGACGCGTCTCGCGAGCCTTGGCATCCGGCACGCGAGCCGAGAATGATCTTGACGAATTGCGAGACGAGTTTCGCAAGCGAGCGTCCGGACGCTTTAATGAAGAGATGCGAGAAATGCGTGAGGAAGCTCGTGAATTGGATGAATCCGAGAGGCAACTTTCGGAGCGTCTAGCAACCTTGAACGATCCCAAGAATCGCCCCACTTCTTTACGCGATAGTGGCGATCGTGAGGAATTGGTGGGCGAATTGGAACAACAAACCGAACGTACGAAACAACTGCTCGACAAAATGCAAGAGACAGTGATGGAGGCCGAGGAGTCGGAACCATTGCTCGCCGACCAGTTGTACGATGCAGCTCGCAAGGCGCGACAACAAGAGCTTGATTCCACGTTGAACACGGCTCGCCGAATGTTGGAATATGGCTTCGTCGAAGATGCCAAACGCGAGGAAGCTCAAGCGAGACAAGGCATCAGCGATTTGCGAGAAGGTATCGAAAAGGCGGCTGATAGCGTGCTTGGCGATGAGACCGAGGCGCTACGTCGCGCTCGCGAGGCATTAGAACAATTGAGCAACCAGTTGGCGGGCGAATTGTCACGACAGAACCCACGCACGGCTGGTGAGCAATCACCGGAGGGCGAGCCAACCGAACCCGGCCATGGCAATCCGCCGCCTGGCGGTACCGAACCACCCGGCGAATCGCCAACTCCCGCCGAGGGGACATCATCGACACCCAACGAATCCAGCGAACCAAGCCCATCCGAGAGTCAACAACCGGGCCGTTCGCCATCACCGGGCGAGCCTTCGCCTAGGGATTCACAACAACCGGGCCTGCCGAGCGGCCAACAGCCGCCCAGTGATTCGCAATCGCCTGGAGAACCGAGCCCGCAGGGTGGCCAACCTGGACAGTCGCCAAACACCGAAGCTCAACCGAGCGAAGCGTCGCAGCCAGGCCAGCAACCATCTGCTTCGAATGGTCCGGGACAACCTTCGCAATCTGGTCAGCCGCAAAGTCCCGGCGGTTCGCAGCAGCCCAACTCGGGCGGCAGTCGTGGCGGTTTCGATCGTGCGTTTCAAACACAGACCGGCGGGCCGAACAACGTGGCTCCGATCGGCGGCGATGACTTCGTTGAATGGTCGGATCGTTTACGTGATGTCGAAGAGATGCTGGACGATCCCGATTTACGCGCCGAAGCCGCCAGAATTCGCGACCGTGCTCGCGGCTTTCGTATCGAACTGAAACGTCACTCCAAAGAACCCAGCTGGGATCTGGTCGAATTGCAAGTCGCCAAGCCGCTGGCCGAGCTGCGCGACCGCATTGCCGAGGAATTGCTACGCCGAACGTCCGACGATGCCGTTGTTCCTTTGGACCGCGATCCAGTGCCTTCGCGATTCACGGAACAAGTCCGCAAGTACTACGAGCGATTAGGAAGCGGCAAATGATCCTCGCAACTCTAATCTGGGGCTCGCCTGCCTGGCTGATTCCCGCTGGCGTGATCACCATCGTCGTCTTGGGGTTGGTCGCATGGTCGTATTGGCGAGCCGCTGCGAAGCCTTCGCCGAAACTGATTGCGGCAACTTTCAAGATTGCCGCGATCGTCGCTCTAGCGGCATGCCTGCTAGAGCCATTGTTCAGCGGAATGCGGCCACGACCTGGGGCGAACCTGTTCGTACTGATCGCTGATGACAGCCGTAGCCTGCGCATTCGCGACGCTCACGACCGAGCAACGCGCGGCGATGAACTAAAACAACAGTTGACCAGCGAGTCATCCTGGCAGACGCGATTGGCGACGGACTTTGATCTGCGGCGTTATGCCTTTGATCGTCGTGTGCATCCCGTCGATGACTTCGAGTCGCTCAGCTTCGAAGGATCGGGATCGGTCTTGTTCTCGTCTTTGTCGCACGTCGCCAAGCGACTGCATGGCCGCCCCAACGCGGGAATGCTGCTGTTTACGGACGGGCATTCCACGGATGAATTGACTCAACTGGCGGCGATCAAGGACTTGCCGCCGATCTATCCGGTTGTTGTTGGAGGCGAAGATGAACTACGCGATATTCGCGTTATTCAAGTCGCGGTTTCGCAAACGAACTTCGAGGCCGCTCCGGTGACCGTTGCCACCGAGATCGGCGTAGCGGGAATCGAAGGCGAGACAATCATCGTTCAACTGCTCGACGAAGAAGACAAAGAGTTACAACGAGCGAAGCTCAAGGGATCAGCATCCGACAAGTCGCTGGCGCACCGATTTCTGTTTCGGCCAACGGTACCAGGAATCAGCTTCTATAAGATTCGCGCCTTTGCAGAATCGGATGAGAAGAAGCTTGCGACACCCGAACGAATCGTGGAAGCGACGTTTGAAAACAACGTGCGTTGGGCCGTTGTTGACCGAGGCGGCGGACCGTATCGCGTGCTGTATGTCACGGGACGACCGAATTGGGAATTCAAATTTCTCCGCCGTGCTCTGCAAGAAGACGACGAGGTCGATCTCGTCGGGCTCGTACGAATTGCAAAAAAGGAACCGAAGTTCACGTTCCGTGGGCGAACTGGCGAGACGACTAATCCGCTGTTCCGCGGCTTTGGCAATCAGGGAGACGAACAGGCTGAGCAATACGATCAAGCGGTGCTTCTTCGCATTGGCACTGAAGATGCCGAGGAACTGCGAGACGGATTTCCGCAGGCATCGGAAGAATTGTTCCGCTATCATGCCATCATCCTCGATGACGTTGACGCGGCTAATTTCACCCAAGACCAAATGTCGCTGATCCAAGAGTTTGTCAGCCAGCGTGGTGGTGGGTTCTTGATGCTGGGCGGTCGGGAGTCGTTTGCGGGCGGCGAATACGCTCGAACACCGATCGGCGAGTTGTTGCCTGTCTATGTCGACGCTGCGACCACGGAGCCGGCAGAAAACTACAACTTGATGCTGACGCGAGAGGGTTGGTTGCAGCCTTGGGTAAGAGTTCGCGAGACGGAACCGTCAGAACAAAAGCGACTGGATGAGATGCCGGCGTTCAAGACCGTCAATCGCGTTCGATCCATTAAGCCGGGAGCAAGCGTTCTGGCGCATATCCAAACGCGGGAAGGCGAATCGTACCCGGCGCTCGTTGTGCAGCGATTCGGTAAAGGCCGCGCTGCGGCATCCATGGTCGGTGACATGTGGCGATGGAACCTGCGTCGCGCGGAATCTGGTGAGAGTGACTTGGAGAAGTCATGGCGTCAGACGGTACGCTGGCTGGTTGCTGATGTACCAGGACGCGTTGGCATCGAAACTCATCACGACACAAGTGATCCGTCCGCGCCGACGGAGTTGATCGTGACGGTTCGCGACGACAAGTACCGTTCACTGGACAACGCAACTGTCGTGGTGAAAGTCATGACGCCCGCCGGCACGGAAGTCATGTTGCCGGCCGAGGCGAGCGCCGAGAAGGCGGGCACCTATGTTGCGGTGTTTTCATCACGTATGACGGGCCCTCACCATGCCGAAGTGGTCGTCACAGCGGAAGATGGAAGCGAAATCGGACGTCGCGAGGCCGGTTGGGTTTCTGAGCCCGAGACGGAAGAGTTCCAGAAGCTCACACCCGACCGCGAGTTGCTGGAAGATCTAGCCGCCAGGACGGGAGGCGAAGTGATCGAATTGGATCGCCTCGACTCGTTCGTCGATAGCTTGCCTAACCGCAAGATCCCGGTGACCGAACCTTGGGTCTATCCGCTTTGGCACCAGTGGACGGTATTCGCCTTTGCCATCGGCTGCCTCGTCGGCGAGTGGGGCTTGAGACGCTGGAATGGACTCCCTTGATGTAGGACGGACGCCTCGTCCGTCCACTCCATCGAGGACGGACGAGGCGTCCGTCCTACGCCCCAGAACTCCTAACAATTCCGAAACATGCAAACCACAATCCTACTAACCGCCCTACTTCTCTTCGGCTCCGATGCCCCGGATCGTCAATCCGTGATCACAGTCGTCGGCGCTCCCGGAACTGAAGAATACGGTCAGCAGTTCGTCGAGTGGTCGAATCGCTGGCAATCCGCTGCAACAACGGCCGGCGCCGAGTTCATTGCAATTGGCACGCAAGAAGTCGAGGGGATGTCGGATCGGGATCGTCTGCAACAGCAGTTGGAGACGATTGCGAGAGACTCAACCGAGCCTCTATGGTTGGTGCTGATTGGACATGGCACCTTCGACGGGAAGGTCGCGAAGTTCAACTTGCGAGGCGCGGATGTGACGGCAACCGAGTTGGCGACATGGCTGACGCGATTTAATCGTCCCGTCGCAGTCATCAACTGTGCATCGTCGAGCGGCCCATTCGTCAATGCGCTCGCGGGCAGCAATCGCGTGATCGTGACTTCTACGAAAAGTGGCTTTGAACAGAACTACTCTCGTTTCGGGGACTTCATCTCGCGCGCGATCGTCGATACTGCGTTCGACCTCGATAAAGACGAACAGACTTCACTGCTGGAAGCATTCATCGCTGCTTCGAGCCGCGTCGAAGAGTTCTACAAACAGGAAGGGCGACTCGCGACGGAGCACGCTCTGTTGGATGACAACGGCGACGGTCGAGGTACGCCAGCGGATTGGTTTCGCGGCGTCAGGGCGACAAAGTCCGCGAAGGGCGCTGCGGTCGACGGTCAACTTGCGAATCGAATCTGCTTAGTTCGCAGCGAACAAGAGAGCATGTTGTCCGCCGAACTTCGCGCGCAAAGAGATTTGTTGTCGATGAAGATCGAGACGCTTCGTAAACAGAAGTCGGAAATTCTCGAGGACGCCTATTACTCCAGGCTCGAAGAATTGATGATCACTCTCGCGAGGCTCTACGAGTCGGCGGAAACGCCGGACCGCGTCCACGGCCCCGACACATCGATAGCCCGGTAACCGGACTGCGTTCGATTGTGCCGGTTATATTGGCTCGTTCCCCCTCGCCAAGGCGAACTTCACTGGCCGACACTCCTCAAGGTGATGTTGCGGTCGCCATAAGCTACGTTTGAAAAAGCAAAGCAAAACTTGTGTCGAAGGTCCGTTGTTCTGTTGAAAGCCCGGCTCCGCTAATGACGAAACCAAGAATCTTAATTGCAGACGATGACGATCAATTCCGTGCGATCCTCACCCAAGTTCTTCGCGACCGATATCTCGTGTTGCCAGCGGTCGATGGTCTGGAAGCAATCGACAAAGCCGAGCAGATCCGCCCAGATGCGATTCTGCTGGACCTCAGCATGCCGGAGTGCGATGGGATGGAGGTGTTGCGGCGAATTCGGGTTTGCCCGCGACTTGAGTCCGTGCCGGTAATCGTAGTAACCGGTGATTGCCGACGGGAGACCGTGATTCAAGTAATCGAAGCGGGTGCCAATGACTATGTGCTGAAGCAGTCCGTAGCCACTGACCGCCTGCGACTCTTCCGCAAAATCGATCGGTGCCTGAAGGCGCCGCGGCTTGAAGTTGGCCCGCCGGTTTAGAAGCGTCAGACAACTATTCGATTGGGGCAAATCGAGCTCGCAATCCAGCACAAGCCCCCTAAGTGGCCTGTTTTTCGCATCTACGCTAGGCCGCTTTTTTTAACGCATTGGGTCGGCTACAATCGCAGCACATTGGTGGTCATGGAAGCTCCCACCTTCTTGCTTCATAGGCGCCACCAAGGAACGAGCTCGTCTGAGCGTTCCCTCTTGCGGGGACACTCGAGGCCCGGCAAGCCATAGCTCGAAAATCGCTTTTACACCATTTCGATGAGATTGAGGTCTAGTTGTATGTCACGGAAACTGTTGGTTTCTCTGCTTTTAGTTGTGTCATTGGTAGTATTACTGTCCGAGTCGGCGTCCGCTGTTCCACGCTGGCGTCGATCGAATAACTACTATTCCTACTCAAGTGGCTACACCCAAGTTGCCGCCAAATCAGACGACGACTTCGCCGAGTACCGTCAGCTCGAAGTCTATTGCGATTACGATGCTGCCCAAGCAGAGGAGGTCGCGTTTACCGATAAGATTCGCGTGTTTATGAATATTTGGGACCAAGAAATCCTCGATTCGAACGATCCGCTGATAGCCCAAGTCAAGATTACCGACACGAGCAACTACGGAGTTGATCACATCCGGCACTATCCAGTCACGCTTAGTGACGTTGCGGACGAAGAGTACAAACTTGGCACTTTCGACCTTGCCGATTTTGGTGCGGAGGAGGCGATCTTCAAGCCGGCTAGCGTCTATCGGATGTTCATTTCGCTGCACCGCAAGTCAGAAACTTACAATGCCGAAAGCGTGTGGGGACGACTTCCTGGCCCTTACTATGCTGTGACATCCGGTGAATCGGATCTCGAGCGGGCTCGGCATCGGATCGTCATGCGAACGTTTCGAGAATGGTATTACACCGAGCGAGGCTGGCACCGCAACGCGACTTATCCCATGGACTGCCACGCCTACTACCTTTGGGCGACGGGCCCCTGCACGGTGGGTTCAAGTAATGACTGGGCCAACTTAGGAGCAATCTTCGGGACTTATCACAGTGGCGGTCATATCGCGGAACTAATGGAGAAAGACCGTATTCACGGCGACTACGTCCGTAAGCCAGGCCACACGTTCATGTTACTGTCCTACGACCAGGAAATGGGACACGTTTGGACGATGGAAGCCAACTTCAACCATACGATTGAAATATGCATTCGTTCCGTCGATTCCGGCTGGACCGTTGGGCACCTTGAGCCTGACCACATTCGCCCCGATTTGTTTGAAGATGTTGCTGATGGCTCGGAAACGACCACCGAAAGCAGCGCAATGGCGCGTGCGGAGATGGCGCTCGACAACGAGGTCGAGGTGGCGACTCAGTAAACACGACCAACTTGACCGCAGAAACAGGGCCCGCCGAGTTGTCGAAGACGCTTGCGGGCCGCTTTTTTGCGCTCCAGGGAGGGCACTGGTGAAGCCGCGAACGCATTGCTTCCGAGAACGTAAGGACTTAAATTCGTTGACGTTGTACACCTGGAAAGTTAGAATAGGCAAAGATTTGCGAGGTTCGTTTCCGACTTTTCTTTTAGGCTTTCGTCTCTGGAAAGATTCGTTCATTCTTTAACCGCCATCACGCTCAACACGGTTCAACTCATCGAACAAAGTTAGGATGCAGCTTTGGCTGGGGAGACCGCCTCCAATTCGTCATCCGCCAAGACGCAAGTGCCCACGAAGCTGCTGGTCACTTCGACGCCAGGACGCCCGTCTATGCCTTCGTCGTTCGCACCGAATGAGCAGACCGTAATCTCGAAGCGAGCGCCGCTGCCCGGCCCCGCCGAGACGCTGCACGGTTCTCGGCCAGCTCAGATCGGCAAGTCGCTCGAAGGTCAGCAACTCGGGCAGTTCCTCTTAGAAGAATTCGTCGGCGGCGGTGGCATGGGTGCCGTCTTTCGAGCCGTCGATAAAACACTCGACCGCATCGTCGCCGTGAAAGTGGTCTCGAGCGAGCAGACCGACGAGGACACACTTCGACGATTTCGCAACGAAGCGCAAAGCGCCGCACGCCTCGATCATCCGAACATCGCGCGAGTCTACTCGGTCGGCGAAGAAGCTGGCTGGAACTACATCGTCTTCGAATTCATCGAAGGCGTTAATGTCCGTGATCTCGTCGTTCACAAAGGTCCCCTGCCGCTGGATGAAACGATCAGCTACGTCGTGCAAGTGGCCGAAGCCCTGGAGCACGCGTCGCAACGAGATGTCGTTCATCGAGACATCAAACCATCCAATTTGCTAGTGATGCAGGACGGTCGTGCGAAGTTGGTCGACATGGGCTTGGCAAGGCTGCACCAAGTTGAGTCTTCGGCGGAGGACCTCACAGCAACCGGCGTGACGCTTGGCACGTTCGACTACATCTCACCCGAGCAAGCTCGCGATCCTCGCGACACCGACGTCCGCAGCGACTTGTACTCGCTTGGTTGCACGTTCTATTACATGTTGACAGGAATGCCGCCATTTCCCGAGGGCACGGTGCTGCAGAAGCTTCTCAGTCACAGCAGCGAGTCGCCGCCCGACCCTCGCGATATGCGACCCGATTTGCCCGAGGAGATCTCCGCCATCACGATGAAGCTAATGGCGAAACTGCCCACGCAACGGTACCAACGACCGAGCGAACTCACGGTCGAATTAATGAAGCTCTGCGAGCGTCTCGGTTTCGTCACGCCCACAACACGCGGCATATTGCTGCCTCCTCCCAACTCCGTGACGAGCAAGCTCATGTACCACTTGCCCTGGTTGGTGCCGGTCGGCATGCTGTTCGCGATCGTTCTCGGCGTCGACTCGGTGCTACCGCAGTCTTCGAACTTCACTCGCTCCGAGTTTACTCAAATCGCTCTCCCAGAACCTATCGATGTTTCCACACGAAGTACGGACGTCGTCGATCCAGACACAGAGTCTCAACGGCCTGTTTCCACGAACGGCGATGAACTACCGGTCTCCGCCGACGCATCTTCAGAAGCGATCGACATAAGTTCGACCTCGACCGCACCTGACACACGTGCCAGCACAGAGCCCGCTACCAGCACGCCAAAAGTTCCGCCGACCCCGAGCAACGAACCGAGTGCCACTCCGCGAACTGAGAAGACAGTTGGTCCCATGCCCGAGACTGCCGCGGTTCTGGAGGTGGAATCAGCGGATAGTGTGTTGGAGGTTGACTCGGGGGACGGCACAACGGCGATCGAAGAGCCAGCAAACAATGCCGAGTTGCCACCGCTCGAGACGACTCAACCGACCGCACCCGTCGCTCAACAGGCCGCGAGTATTGCACTCGACCGGCTGTTCGTAAAACCGGAAGGCCCCCCAACGCCGACACCTGACCCACGAGTGGTTCGCACGCTCGAAGCGGCTTTGCGCCGCATCGCAGACCATCCCGAAATCCGCATCATTGAGTTGCACTGCGATCGCTACGATGCCAAACCGCTGACGATTGATTTGCGGAACGATCTGACGATTAAAGCAGGGGCAGGCTTCGCACCCTTGTTGGTTTTCGATCAGCGAGAGACATCGTCACTCGGGGAAAGGCGAATGATGCATTTGCTCGGCGGGCGACTCACCCTGCAGAACCTCCATTTCCGCGTAAACCTGCCCTACACGTCGGAGTCGGGTTGGGCGTTGTTTCATCTACAGCAAGTCCAAGATCTGACGCTTGAACGTTGTACAATGACGGTTCAGAACGATTATCGCGCCGACGCAGCGTTCTTTCATATTCAAAGCCCGCGCATGCCCGAGATGCCCGCACCCGGCGTCTCCGCCCCCGTCACGCCGCGTCCCAACATCAATCTGGAAGCCTGCATTGCGAGAGGCGAAGCGACTTTAATCCGAGCGACCGAAGGCCTGCCTTTCAAGCTGGAATTCACCCAAGGTTTGCTCGCGACGACGGAGCGGATGATCGAATTAGGACAGCGTTCGGAGTCTGTACCGCACGAGATTGCGAGAGTCTTCCTCAAGCACGTCACCGCGGAAATGGGATTCGGACTCTGCCGAGCGACATTGCGCGATGCAGGTGCCAGACTGCCTCAACTGTCCATCAATGCGGAAAACTGCCTATTGGACCATAATGCCAACGTTCCTCTGATCGAGCATATCGGGGTCCGCGACATCGCGGCAACAGTTAGCTACGCAATCGAGTTGAAGGGAAGTTCGAATGCCTATCCTCGAACGGAAGTTCTCTGGCGCATCGAACCACGGCAGGGCGCGAGCATCGAAATCGCTTGGGACGACCGCCGTGACGCAGTTAACGCATGGTACAAGGATGCTTTCTCGGAGACATATGCGCCGTGGATCGAGTCACCTCGGCGTCTAGATCGCATGATGCATCTAGCGACGCCAAACGAGTACCTCGTTGCCGACGAGGAAGAGATGGGCTTTCATCCTGCGCAGCTTCCTCAATTGCCGCCCGAAGTTGATGCAACGGCTGCGACGGACTAAGTATCGCAAGTAGGGTGGATGTCCACATCCATCGTGCAGATTTCCGGTTCTACTGGCAGTTCGCAGCAACGGCGGGCTCTGGTCCGGCTTGGCGGAACGTACAATTTCGACCGGCGTCTTTCGCAGCGTAGAGTGCTGAATCGGCGCGACGCACGAGCGAGCGTACATCGTCGTCAAACTCCGCTTCCGCGAGCCCGCAACTGATCGTTAGATGAACTTCATTGCCTTCGTAATGCAGCGGTGTGTCAGCGATCGCGGATCGCAGTCTTTCCGCAGCCAGACTAGCCGCGTCCAATGAACAGCCGGGCAACAATACAGCGAATTCGTCGCCACCGATCCGCGAGACGATGTCCATATGACGTGCCGTTTCGCTCAGTCGAAAAGCGATTTCCTTCAACACCGAATCGCCGAGCTGGTGGCCATAGGTGTCGTTAAACGACTTGTAGGAATCGATGTCGATGATCTGAAGACAAAGCGGCGTGCCTTGTCTCTGACGTTGCGAAAGGCGGCGAGAAAGCTCTTCGTCAAAAGCGCGGCGATTCGCTAGTCCCGTCAGTGGGTCGGTGCGAGCTTCGGCCAAGTTGGCTTCGATTTCCTTCTGCTGACGCGTCATATGTGCCCAAGCGACAACTCCCAGCACGACAGCCGTCGTCACCACCACAAGCAAGGATGACTTGGAATAGACTTCCGGACCATGTTGAGCGATGTACCAGATCAGCGTTTCCGTGAAGAGTACCACACAGCCAAATGGGCGAGCGTGCGATATGACGAAGCGGTCGATATCGAACCAACGGTCAGCACGTGTTCGAACGCCTTGATGAACCGTTTTTGCGCCGTACGCGGCCAGGACCGCGAAGTTCTTCGGGCTGACAAGTGCCACCAACCCAACACCACCGGTTAGTACCAGCAATGTTGGTAAGAAAATCTCCAGAAATTCGGATGCCGTAGCCACCAAGCTTACCCTCGTCGTTCGGAATCGCCATGCGCAGTTACGCACAGGTAAACGCCCGACTGAAGCGTAGCTCAACGAACGGCGAAGTCAAAAAGGGCGACAACACGAGCAAGCATTTAACCGGAAGAATCGGAAACTTCGCGAGTGTAGCGCACGACGTCCGATACCTCACAGGATCTCAACTGTCACGCCAAGACGAGTATTACCGAGCGTCCTTGTCGCAGCATCCTTTGCACAGCGGAATCGCTTCCCACTTTAAGATGGGAGTCGTGATGTGCTGCGTTTTACCGGGGACACGGATACTGCAGCCCGAGTGACACCCCGTGGACTTGGCGCCGTACAACGTCTTGCAGCCGCAAACGGTATGCGAACTACAATTCAACAGCGACAACGGGTGCTGGGTCGCTTGCTGGGAAGGATCGTCCGACTTGGAGCAATCACAAGAACGCCAAAAGTCGTAAAACGTATCGCATCGATAGCCTGTGTGGCAGACAGCTCCCTTATCGGGATAGAACACTTCTTCCTTCGTGTAGACGTAACTAGGGATCTCGACCTCCTCACAGATCTTCACCAATCGATAGACGTGCTTGACGTGCTCCTCACCGCCACACCGGTGGCAGGATTTCGACTTTCCACCGGCCAAGGCCACGGTACCAACGAGTAGCGTGAGGACTCCTAGTAGATAAGATCGCGTATCGAGATGCGTCATCGCATGCCCTTTCGGATGGATGCGGTTCTTAGAATTTGATGCGCCATTCGGTTCGAGCGCCTTGAGAAACTCCACGGCCTTCGTGCTTACTCACAAAGCCATCGACGACAAAGATCGAGTGCTGGCCGATCGCTTTTTGGTAGCGAATGCCTGTACCAAGTGCACCACGATCCACGCCTTTCGTCTCCTTGGCACCACCAACTTCCAGAATCAACTGATCTCGCGTGCCATTGAAGAACAACTGGTAGCCGAGGCTGGCCCCCGCCAAGTTGTCCGTTCGCACGGCAAGCGGTGCGCCATAGCCTCCAAGCCCAATGCCGCCAAACAGGATTCCAGTCTGCCCAAGCGCCCCTCCCATCAATGGCCCACGAGCTGGTGAAGTGAATTGGTCGATGGCTAGAAACGCATTGAGATAGATCAAGTCCTCGGTGTGATGCACGGTCCACGAAGTCTGTGCGAACAGCAACTCGCCTTGATCGGCGTAGGGTGTTGTCGGCCCCTCAGGCACCGAGGCGAGTAGATGGAGCGACGTGTTATAGGTATTGTGATACCCATAATGCCGTCGGATCGAACTCGCGCCAAAGGCAAACAAGTTGCCGAAGGTTGGATCGCCGTAGACATAGGCTGCGTCGAGGTTGATCGTTCGTTTGGCGAAGTCGCTTTCGGTCAGCAACGCAATCATCTTGGAGCCTGGATCGAAGTCGTTCGGCGGCCCCACTGCACTATTTCGATTGATTCCACGCCACGAATACACACCGGTCATCCGCAGGTTCAAATTCCCCATTCCGCTCAGCGTGTTACGAGTTACCGTGACGGCGTCGATCATATCTTCATTGATCAGCAAGCCTTGTTGCGCCAGCAGCGGCATCCGCCCGATCGAAAATCCATAGTCCAACATGCGAGTGTCGTAAGGATCGAGATTTGGGAAGATCTCGCCAAAGTCTCCTTCGAAGAACAGCGTCTGGAGCTTTGCGTTGGTGCCATCCGTCCAACTTCCACCGTTAAAGTCATAACCCGTAAACTCTCGCCTTGCCCCCATCTCCTCGTCCAAGGGGCGGACTCCGACGAGTAACCGCTCCGTGCCGGAAAGATTCAGTTGGCCGAACAAGTCGAGACGATTCGCCCACTCGGCGACAGGTGTGCCTCGGTCAAAGTACTGCAAGGCTCCTCGATATTCGCCGAACACCCAAAACGCGGGTCGCCAAATCGCACCGGTCGGCGTCTCGATTCCTTGAGCCAGTGTGCCCGATCCAAGAAATAGCTCGTTCCATTCCACAAGTAGCGGCGGGCGCGATGGAATCGGTTGAATGCCGATGGCATGTTCTTCCAAGGCGCTCTCGATGTTAACGTGCTCGATGCCCAGGACGTGGCCAAAGAAACTGCCCAGCGGTCTATCGGGCCAACTCAGGACACTCGGGCCAGCTTCCAGCAATTCGCACCACAGCGGTGCTTTCGGTTCTGGAAAGTCAACTTCGATGCCTTCGGACGCGTAGTTGCCGTGCTCGTAGACGTCGTCGACGAAAGGATCGGAAGCTTCCTGGGACCAAACCAGCGAAGCAACGCTAACCACGACGAGCGTGGTCGCCAGCACGAACGCTCTCATCGGGATGTCTTTCAAAAAGTTCATAGGGCTTCTCGTGGCAAGTGGTGCGACCTGACTTGCAGTAGTTCTTGATCTAGCGAACGATGTTACTCGTCGACGTGAAAGGTGGCGGAGTCCGAGTGTACGAGGACGTGCCCTGCGACGACGGCGTCAGCGACTTCGCGGGCCGACATGTCGTAGTCAAAGCCGACTGTCTCGATGAAATGAATCAGATTGACAGGCACCATGCCCGCGACCAGATCGACGTGCGCCGTATAGGGTCCGTTACACGTCAACTGCGTTCGGTCAATGTGATAGTGCGCCCAGCGTTGTCCGTTGACTTCGATATTGTGCTTGTGCTTTCGGGCACCGACGGGTCGCCCCAATACCGTGAAGGGCCGCGTCTCGGGCCGTTGATACGGCAGCGGATCAAGCGAATAAGGCACCGGCACGATCTGCTCACGCTCACCGCCGCGGACGTTGCGTGTGAGGAACCGCGTCTGCAGCGAGAACAACTGCCGGTCCAACGGCAACTCGCCGTTATGAACATAGATCGAGTGGCTGTCGCGTACGTCACCGTTCGGGTCGAGATCACCCGACACAAAAACGAGCTTCCCGTTTCGGTCCCAGACGGAAACTCGTAGAAATACGAGACGCTCGGCATCAAAACCGGTTGGCACGCTGTGTCCATCGGTACCGTTGTAGACATTCACACGAAAGCGGATTCCATCGCGCCCCGCTTTGTCGAGGACGATGTCTCCCAGTTTGTACCCGGCGCTTAGTACTTGGTGTCGCTGCAGAGCCGCTTCGTCGAGCAGATCGAATTGATCTCGCAGAATGTCTGCTGCCCGAAATCGCTTGGCCTGGCTCTCCCACGCAGCAGGGAATGAATAGCCTTCTGGCAGCGTTTGTTCAAACTGCTCGGTTCCCCATCCCGACCGATAGTCGAACTGCAACCACTCGCGCATCGTCGCCAAGCCTGTTTCGAGATCGTCGGCGAACTCTGCGTGCTCTTCACGCACTGCGTTCGGGTTATGCGGGAAGAGGCCTGGGTGAATGATCGAATAGTCGGGACCAGCCATCATGTGGTTCGTGCGTTTCCGTGGTGGCGTCGAGATGTTGCCAACCTTTGCTGCTGGTGCAAACGCATAGCCCGACGCCTCGCCAGGCGACAGCCCCATATGGCAATCTTGGCAGTTCTGAAATTTCTTTCGGGCGGCCGGGGAGGCTTTGAATTCGCTGAAGGCGTCCTCCAAGCGGAAACCATTCGGCGCGAAGACGTCGTGGCATGAGCCACACATGGCGGGCGTCGTGAGCGCAAAGAACGGTACGACTTCGGCATGCACTTCACGACCGCGAGTATTCGGGGCGGAGTCGGTCTTCATGACGCCGTATCGATCCGGGTTCGCCAGCACCTCGGCAAGCACCTGATTCCCTGTCGGACCATAAATCGGAGCATTCAGGCCTCCGGCTACCAAGGCTTGCCGCCCTGAGCCTTTACCCCAGTTTTGATTAATCCGATGGCAGACCACGCAAGTCACACCTTCCCGTGCTGCGGGGTGTCGATCCATGTTGCTCATCGCAATTGGTTCGTTCAGTGCCATGCCAACGGGTGTATGACAGCGTATACAGAAGTCGCCCAGGGTTCCGTTGTTGGCTTCAATCAGCCGGTTGGACATGGCATTGAACACCGGACTCAGCTGGGCGTACGCATGTGCCGACACCGACCACTCGCGATAGTGGCCTGGATGACAAACCTGACACTTCTTGGCGGAAGGGAATGGATCCTCCTCGAAGCAAGCGGCGTGGGCGTGATCCGTCGCGAAGCTTACCGCCTCGTTCTGTTGATGCGGCTGCGGTGCTACGTCACTGATGCGGATGCTGACCGCCTGGGAACCAACAGGCTGCTCGTGTGACGCCCGCCCAACGTGCTCATGTGATGTAGCATGAGCGGGAATGTGCTGTTGTGCCGTTCCGGACAGCGCGGGATCGTCGCTCACAAGACCTCGCCGCACCAATTCCGTCCTGGCTGGCCCGCAGAACCGACCTGCCGCCGAAAAGTCCCCGTCAAGCAACTCGTACTGGAACGCTGGCAGACCTTCGCGAACGGGTTCTTCGGCGAATACCGTCCCCCGGTGAGCGGCCGTCCCCGAAATTACCAATAACCAGACGACGATCCATGTAGTCCGTGTCATGAAACCTGGGCCTTTTAGTCTCGGCGAAGCGACGGCTTCTCCGGAAAGATCCCCGGGGCCTCCTAGCTTCACGTTCGTTTGTTAAACCTTGCGGGTTAGGCTAACTGTTTCGCGCAACACCTTTCTGGCATTGCACATATAACGAATCGGTCCGGTTGTGCGGGCTTGTTTAATTATTCCGGTGGTAGCGGTTCGGTGGTATTTGTGGGTCGTTCAGGTCACGTGGAACTTCACGAATTCGGGGTCGTCACTAGTCACCGAGCGCCCGAGAGTTCAGCGGGAACGATCGCAAGTTGAGCTACCTGTAGTTCGCCATCTCCGAGCGGTCGACACGGTCGTAAGGAATGCACGGGCACCCGATTGAATGTGTCTTAAGGCGTGCGATTCGCGGGGTCGACAAGCGTGTAGAGCTTGGATAAAATACGAGGCTAAACTTCGCTTGGATGCGAGGGCTATCGGTAACCGAAGAGATAACTGAATAGTACTCAGGAGTAGCAATGGTTCGTTTGCTTGTTCGTGATCGCGAATCAATTCAAGAGGCAGTTCGCCGCTTTCGAAAGCTCGTCGAGCGAAGCGGTATTAAGAAGGAAATGCGTCGCCGGGAATTCTACGAGAAGCCCAGCGAAACGAAGCGCCGCGCTCGACTTCGGGCCGAACGACGCTGCCGCCGCACGCGCTTGCTGGCGACCGCAAAGTAGCCCCGGCTGCTCGTCTTTTCACATCGCCGTGATTGTGCTCTGGATAGCACCACGTTGTGGTTGCGCGGCCTGATGGGGTGAAGCAGGGTGCGGCCAGCGGCTGGACCATAACCATTGAAAATCTTCTGCAGCCAGTTTCTGGCGTCCCTCTGGGGATGTGCAAGCGTCAGCAGCACCACTCGTCTCAACCATTCGATGATATAGTAGTCGCGACGACACAGTTCGCGCCATCATCGCAGTGACCTTCCATGCAGACGTTGCTCCCCAAATACGATGTCGTTCTCCTGGGCGTCGGCCACACCAACGCACACGTGTTACGGATGTGGAAGATGCAGCCGATGGCGGATGCCCGGCTGACTTGCATCTCTAATCACTCGATCGCTACCTACTCGGGGATGTTGCCGGGCGTCCTGGCAGGTCAGTATCAACCGGAGCAGATGGAAATCGACCTCGTCCGTTTGTGTGCTGCCGCTTCGGCGCGGTTGATCGTTGATTCTGTTACGGGACTCGACCTGGACCGGCAAGAAGTTCTGTTCGACGACCGCGCCCCAATCGCCTTTGATGTATTATCGATCGGGATCGGGTCGGTGCCGACGCAAGCCGGCGTCGAATCGCTTGACGACACAGTCCTTGCCATCAAGCCGATGCAGACGTTCCTCCCGCGACTCGACAAGCGTCTTCGGCAAGTGCACTCGCGAAGGCCCGATCGCCCGATGCGTATCGCAATCGTTGGTGCCGGTGCCGGCGGCGTCGAAATCGCGCTCTGCTTACCCCATCGGATCACTCAGACGCTTGGCAACATCCCGTTCGAACTGACAGTTGTCAATGGACGCGATGAAGTCACCTCCGGCGCCAGTGCCAAGACTGCACTCAAGTCTCGAAAGACGCTGGAATCGCGAGGCGTTCGGCTCGTGCTCGGCCGTCGCGTGACGCGGGTCGACCAGGGTGTGGTTACACTCGACAATGGCGAAGTGCTTCCGGTCGATCTCGTTCTGTGGTCGACCAGCGCCGTCGCAGCACCACTTCTGGAATCCATCGACCTCCCGAAAGACGACAAAGGCTTTCTGCTCACACGTCCGACGTTGCAGTCGACACGCGATGTACCCGTGTTTGTGGTGGGCGATTCGGGAACAATCGAGAGTTCGCCAACTCCGAAAGCTGGTGTCTACGCCGTGCGGCAAGGCATGATGGTGTGGGAGAACTTGCAACGCACCCTCCGTGGGCAGTCGCTCGAAGAGTATCGACCTCAGAGTGATTTCTTAAAGCTCTTCAACACTGGTGATGGGCGAGCAATCGGCGAGTACAAGGGCTTCACCTTTCACACCGGTTGGGCCTGGAAGTTAAAGGATTCGATCGACACAAAGTTCATGGCCAAGTATCAGAACTACGCGATGACGCCAATGCAGGCCACCGCCGCGCCCATCGATCCAGCCCTCCAAATGCGATGCGCGGGATGCGGCGGTAAAGTTGGCGGGTCGGTACTGTCGAAGGTTCTCTCGCGACTCGATATTCCAGCGAACGAGCATGTGCTGCTCGGCTTGGATGCACCCGACGATGCAGCCATCGTGCAATTGCCGGCAGGTCGACCGATGACCGTGACGGTCGATTTCTTCGCCGCCCCGCTGGACGATCCCTACATCGTCGGCCGGATCGCCGCGCTGAACTCCGCCAGTGATGCGTTTGCGCTCGGCGCTCAACCTATCGCAGCCCTCGCCAGCACCACGATCCCCCTCGGTAAACCTCGCAAGCAAGAGCAACTGCTGTACGAAGTTCTCGCCGGGGGATTGCACGAGTTTCGAAAGATGGGAGCGACGCTTGTCGGTGGACACACGATCGAAGGGCCACAACTGGTCGTTGGTTATACGATGCTGGCGGACCAAGGCACCGATCCGCCGCTCACAAAGGCCGGGTTGCGGGTTGGCGATCGTTTAGTACTTACCAAGCCACTTGGTACGGGCGTTTTACTGGCGGCTCATATGCAAGCTAAGTGTGCAGCCCGCTGGATGGACGAATTGCTTCCGACCATGCTGCTGAGCAATCAACCAGCCGCCAGACTGGTCCACGAATTTGACATCCGTGGTCTGACGGATGTAACAGGTTTTGGACTGGCCGGACATCTACTCGAAATGCTCCGCGCGAGCAAAGTCTCAGCTCAGTTGAATCTGGCCCAGATTCCGTTGCTGGCCGGAGTCGGCCAACTTGCCGCCGATGGCGTCGAGAGCACGCTCGCACCAGCGAATCGGGCCGTCGAAACGAACGTGCGCGTTGCCGAACGACACCGTCGTGATCCACGATACGCCGCGTTGTTCGATCCGCAGACCTGCGGCGGCTTGCTGCTCGGTGTTCGCGAATCTCAACTGGATGCCGTCCTTTCGCGGCTTGCAGAGTTGAGCGATGTGCCAGCCGCGATGATCGGTGAAGTCGTCGACCGCGGAGATGACGCAACGAGCATCGTGGTTATGTCATCGTAGGGATTGTGAACGCAGTACGACTGACGCCGTCATGTTCCCGAGATTGTGCAGCCTTCAATTCGCACTGAACGCTGGCGGGAACTTCCGGTCGTCATCATCGATCGCGTGCGAATCATCGAGCTTGCGCAACTCAGCCAGCAACATTCGAGCTCGTTGTTCAACATTTGCTTCGCTGAGCAGTCGCTGCTTAAGACTCACATCGAACTTCATCGTAAAGCTGATGATGTCCGTCAACGCCCCTAGCGGCAAGCGGTTGTTCATCAGCGATTCGAATTGATCTTGCGCGGCAGGTGATTCCGGAGTGAAGCGGCGGAAGCATTGGAGCAACTCACGTTGAATACTCGCCCGCTCCTGCGTCGACGAGCCAACATACAGATCCTCGACCAACGTGACCGATGCTTCTCGAAACGGGCGAGACAGCGGGAGCTCAATGGGAATTGTCGCACGCTTCAATCCCAGCAACAGGATATTCAACTTGCCGTCCTCAAACCGTGTATGCGACACGATTCTGCCGATACACACGGTCTCGTAGATCGGGGGACACTCGTTGCGGTTTGTCTCCCAACCGGGTTGCAGCAGCGCCATCGCAATCAGCTGATCCGTCTCCAAGGCCTCTTCGACCATCTCGCGATAACGGGGCTCGAAGATGTGTAACGGTTGCATGACATGCGGGAACATGACGAGATTCGGCAGCGGGAACAGTCGCACCTTGCCCGCGAAATCATCAGGCAATCGAGACTTGTCTTCGTCACTGGTCATTGGTCAGACTCTTACCTCGCCACTCTCAACACTCCGCTCATCCGCTGGCGGATCGAGATGGATCTCAGGAATCAGCTCGGGGTCGATTTCCAGCTTCGGATACTCTTCCTCGCTAGCGAGCAATTCGGCGCAACAGGATTCAAGTTCCGTACGCAGCTTTGCCACGTCGATGCCCTCGAACATGTCAGGATACTCCGCCAAGTACTTATTGCACGAGAAAAATAACTTCTTCGCGCCTCGCGTGTTGCCGTTGCCAAAGTGGTGCAAGCATACAGCCACTTGGATCAGTCCTTGATAGAAGCGACGCGACGGACCTTGATACTCGGTCCACAAGTCTTCCCAAATCTCATGAGCTTCAAAGTACTCGCACTCATTGAAAAAATTGACGCCGGCGACGTAGCGTGGGTCGTATTCGGTTGCGCTCATGACGTTTCTCGTTTCGCTTTCACTCCGTCGTTTCCAGAAGCATTAGGATTGGAGTGACTGGTCCAACCATCTTGTCTGCGCTTTCTTTCTAACCCCAATCGCAAGCTCCGACAATGCGTGATGACGCCTCGCCTTTGGCCTTAAAGGTCGATGCGGAACGTGTTGCAGAGTTGTCGATAAACGACTTCTGCCAACGTAAGCGGCTCGACCGCGATTTTTGCTTTGCCCGATGACCACAGCAACGGAGAGTGGTGCTCCTGCCGTAAGCCGATGTTGATGGCGTAATAGGCAGTTGAATTGGTCGGCATGTCGCTGGGGAGCAGTTTCTTGGCGAGCAGTTCCGGTGGAACTTCTGTGACTTCGATCTGGGCACGCTCCTTCACGGTCCCGATTATAATTTGATTTTGCAGCGCATCCACTAAGATTTGCACCGACTGGCCGATGGCAATGCGTTCGATGTCAGACTGGTGAACGAAGGCGATCCCCTTTAAGTTGCTTGGTTCTCCGATCAGACAGACAATGGTGTCCGTATCGAGATGGCTGCCTAGGTTCCTGGCATCGAGGGGAGTGCCCGACCAACTTGCAAGTTGATCCTTTGATCCCAATTGACGGCGTGGTCGGTCGGGCATGACGATGCCGGGGCATTGAGCGGTGAGCGTCAATCTGGCACGTTCCTGCAAACGCTGGTCGAGCCTCCGCTCGGTGGCTGCCAAGGCTTCCTGTGCCGTGACGAGTTGGCTGCCGGCCCCGTCATTGACACTTCCTCGTTCGACCACCTGCAACTTGCGAAGCTGCTCGACAAAGAGTCTTTGAATGTCTCGCTCGCCACGCAGTTCAGCAAGCTCTCGCTCCAACTCGGCATTCGTCAATCTTGCGACCACGTCTCCCTCGGCGACGGCTTGGCCAATGCTTGCGGTCTGAGCCAGCCTTCCTGGAACGGTCACGTGTACACGCGCGGCGTCGGCGGGTTCGATGATGACGGGAGCGGTGACATGACGCGAGACCGGAAGCATTCCCAGCAACACGATGCCGCCAACGATCGCGATGCCGATAGAAGCCGCTCGCCAACGGCGACCACGCCGTCCCGCATGAGGTTCGGCGACCATGCGAACCATTTGCCAAAGTGGGGCGACGAGCATTCCTCCTAGCACGAAGATCCCAAAGACCTGAGCGATGCTTTGCAATTGGTAGGGTTCTAAAGTGCGATAGATGACGAACAGAATTCCCGCGACCAGGATCCAGCGATAGATGGTCGACGCCAGACCGTACACAACGAGCCACTTGCGATGCCGACGAGCAACCGTCCAGGACTCTCGTGGTTCGATACCAAGGCAGCGAGCTACGATCTGCCGAAAGTAGTTTTGCGACTGTTCGCGAAGATTCGGAAGTTCAACCAAGTCGGCGAGAATAAAGTAACCGTCATAGCGAAGTAGCGGGTTGCCGTTGAATAAGATCGTGCTCGCCGAGCAAATGAACATGACGTTCAAACAGATCGAGTTGAAGACCCCCGGCTGACTGAACCACCAAAGAAACGTGCAAACCGACGCCAGCAGTAACTCGACGTAAATTCCAGCAGCGCTGATCGCGATTCGCTTCCATTTACTCTGCATCATCCAAGCGTCCGAGACGTTGCAGTACAGGCAAGGTGTAAACACTAATAGCATCACACCAAGTTCGTGGCACCGCCCGCCGAAGTGTTTGCACGTCAGCGCATGGCCTAACTCGTGCAAGATCTTGCAAAGGCCGAGAATGACGGCCATGGCAACGATGTTCTCGAGGCTCAAGAACGAGTGAAGTCGCGGCAGTCGCTCGACGAGTGTTTCGGCGTAAACGAACAGCGATGAAAATGCGGCAACGACGAACAGCAGGCTTGCCACGATCGCCCACTGGGAGAACATCCAACGAATTCTCGGATAGATTACGCGCAGAAACGGTTCGGGGTTAACACCCCGGAAGCGGATCGCCAGAACGTTTGACAGCGTTTGGAGTTTTTCACGGCGCTGTGCCCGCTCGTACCGCTCCAATAATTGTTCGCCTTGGCCGGCAGCGCTCGAAGTCAGCAAGCCTTCGCGATGAAGTGTCCCGAGAAACGCCTGAAGCTCGTGAGACTCAAGCTTGCGGGGCTCGAACCGGGATTCAAATCGCCGCTTGAGATCGGCAAAACTGCTTGCGCCATCGACTTGTTGCAGAATGAACAACTCTTCGTCGCAAAGCTGGTAATAACGCAACGAGAGCGGATCTTTGACACTCCAGTAGCGAGTGCCACGGAACTGGATTGGCTCGGCGATGAGGTCGCGGCGACCAAGCAATTGGAGCGGGCGATCGATCGTGGTTGTGGAAGCCGAATCGCTCATTGCTCGATCTTTATCGTGGCTTGCAAACCAGGACGCAGCGTTGCATCGGCGTTATCAATCTCGACCCAGACGCGAACCATACCGTTCAATGGATGAATCTCGGGGCTGACAAACGTCACTTCCCCCTGAACGTCGGTCGAACTGTCCGGCTGATTTCTGACGCTGACCAAGGCCGGTTGTCCAACGAGCTTTGCACTCGCCTGTTGCGCTGACAGAAACCCTTCGACCCGGAGTCGATCGATGCGAACAATGCGGACGACCGTTTCACCAGGCTCGACCCATTCGCCAGCTTGCTTCATGACTTCGACGACGACGCCAGACGAAGGTGCCAGAATCGTTCGCTTCTGCAAGCGATGTTCCGCCAGTCGAAGGTTTGCCTCATGCGTATCGACTTCAAGCTGCGCAGTCTTCAGATCGAACCGAGCTTGGTAGATCTGCAGGTCGGCTTGTTCGGTAGCGAGTTGCAGTCGCTCGATCTCACTTTGCGAGACGCTCTTTGAAAACCGTTCGGCTGCCTCGATCGCCCGCTTCAATTCGGCAGCGGCAACTTCGTGAGCCTTTCGTGCGAGCTGAACCTTTAAGTCATTTCTGGCCAGGCGGCTGGCATTGGACAACTCCGTTTTTGCTTGGTCGCTGGTTACTTGTGCTTCGGTGTCGTCTTGCTTGGCGAGAAGCATTTCTTTGGTGACACTCATTCCAGGACGAACTGCAATTTCGACCAGGACGCCTGCATCGCGTGCAGGAATGCGGATCTCTTCGAGCAGCGTCAACACGCCTTCGGTCTCAAGACTGGTTGCCGATGCCTGTGCTCCGGCAAACCCGCTGAAAGCGATGGCCAGTTGGAAAATGGCCAGATGGAACACTGTGAAACGAACATTCATTTTCTGCATCTCTTGAACTGGGCGTTAACCGGTCGCACGCTTCAAAACAGCACACGCGTTTTGATGACTTCAAACAACTCGCGAAACCAGACGTAACCAATTGAGCGGCTTCCGCAATGAACCTTAGCAACGACGCTGGCACCCGGTCGAAGTTCGGACAACTGCTCGCGATCCAACGCGACGAGGACAAGCACCGTCGAATGATCGTGTTCGTCAAGTTCCGTTGACATCGCGATGTTCTCGACGGTCCCACGAAGCTCGCGGCCCGCGTGACTTTTCACGATGAACGTCACGGTAAGCTCCTCGGTGTTCCGTCTTGCTGCTATTACGTGGTCGATGTCACGATCGGCGATTCGTAATTCAACGTGCCAGGCGCCGTTCGGATCCACAACGCTCAATAGACGCTCGCCGCGTCGAACGGGTCGGTGAGACAACTGATCTTCGATCCCCCAGGTGATCACTTCGCCATCGATGGGACTGACGATCGTAAGCTCGGCGCGCTCGCGTTTCAGGATTTCTTGTTGCTCACGGAGGCTGGCAAGTAGAATCTTCAGCCTTGCCTCCTCGGACGTCAATTCATGGAACTCGTTGGCAGAAGTCGCGGATGCAGCCTTATGGTTTAAGAGCGCTGAGCGAACCGAATCCAATCGCTTTTGATTCGTCAGAACCTCGCCAAGCAAGCGAGCCTCTTCGAGTTCTAATTCCGAACGCCGCATCTCGATAAGCGTCGTTCCCTGAGTAACTTTGGTCGCATGATCAACGTGGATCTCCTCGATCACTCCGTCGGCTGGCGCAAAAATATGGCGGTAGCTTACCGGCATCAGTTGCCCGTCTCCCTCGATGTTGAAATCGGAGGGAATGAGGCAAAACGCGGCAACGATTGCGGTGAGCAGTACCGCAACTGCGGCTGTCTTGGGGAGGTGACGACTTGCAAAAGGGCTTAGACACCGTCGAAGGAGGCGACTCGCTCCGATCAGTGGTAGTCCGGCGAGTTCGTTCGCGTTCCTGAGTGCCGTCGTCGCGTGACGGGAGATGACCTCGATGCGTTGTCGCTGGCTTTCGTCCCACGAAGAGTCCTCGAATCGCTCGAACAACAACACGCCAACCGACTCGCGATGCTGGCCATGGATGCTAGCCGCGAGCGGTACGACGACAAGCGATCGTACGTGTGCAGCGTCGAGATGCAACTGAAGGCGTGCCTCCAATTGGGGTGGAATCACTTCTCCATCCCTTGAATACCAAAGTGGCTCATCGCTCACAGCGACCGCTTGCGCAAGGCGTTCGGCACCTCGAACCAATGTCGACCGTCGATCGAATGTATCGATACCGCTGATCGATAACGTTCGGCAACCGGCATCCCGATGGCGAAACACCGTGACTCGGTCACACCGCATGACCCGCGCGGCTTCGTTTGCAATCACAAACGCTACGCTCTTTAGGTCGATTGACCGATGGACTTGTTCAACAAACTCTTCAAGCACTGTCCATGCGGACGCTCGTTGTCGCAATTCGAGCAGTTGGTGATTCCGATGAAAGTCCGCGAGCAAGTCCCCAAAGACCGCCACCATCTGCTCGAGGTTATTGGCTTGGCTCGGCGATGCAACGTCCTCGTGATACGTCTCGATCACGGCAACCGTGCGATCATCGACGACGACGGGCTGGAGAAGGAGCGCTCCGATTGTTGGATTTCGGAGGAGGTGATCGGATTGACGTGGCAATAGGGACGCCGTTTGTCGCCGTGCGGCGACTTCGTGAATGTTCTGGTTGCGGGCGTGTAATGAATGGTCACTCGGAAGCAAGCTGTCAGGTGGTTCGATTTGTGCTGCTATCGAATACACTCCGTCCGTGCCGGCGCTCCAAAGTACGACCCCGCATGCATCCGTTGCTTGCACGACGCGTCTGACGAATTCAGCATGGAATTCGTGAACAGACATCGGCTCTCGAGCAAGCTTGGCCGTCTCGTCGACCAAGGCTTCGATCTCGCTCCAGGCTTCGTCGCTGCCATCGATTTGTGGAGAAGAAGTGTTACCGCGCATTCCTCTCAGTATAGCCGCGTGTCTATTTATTTTGACTGTTTTGACAGGCAAGTTTCGCGATGTCAGCTCGGTTGAGCGTGAATAATCGTTTCCTATCCTGCGAGTGTTCTCGTAGTTACACGCTAGCAAAAAGGAAAATTCCGGATTTAGGGGTCGTAACGAAAAATACAGTTTTGACGAGTTTACCTTTTGGCCGATGACCTATCGCAGGGATGAAGCTGCGCCAGACTATCCCGAAAGTAGTCGGCAGTTTCACGACGGGGAGCGAAGTTGGAAATGCGTCAAAAGTTCAGAGTAGCGATCACAATCCTGCTAGCGGTCGTCATCGGCCTGCCGGGTTGCTCGTTGCGCAAGTCCAAAGAGTTTGAGTTCGATCCCGACTTCTCCCATTACTATGGAGCGGCTACCGAACTTTCGACCCCGGACGTCGAGACGGTCAGCTACGAAGAGATCGCAAGTACGCGAGCACCGCTAACGTTAAAAGAGGATAGTCCACCTGAGTTCTGGGATCTGACGCTCGATGAAGCGATTCAGACGGCGCTCGCAAACTCGCAAGTCATGCGAGACCTGGGCGGTCTGGTCCTAGAAACGCCCGACAACGTTCGGACGTTGTACGATCCGGCAATTGAGGAAACGCATCCTCGATTCGGCGTTGAAGCAGCCCTGAGCGCCTTCGACGCATCCTTCGAGTCGCAGATCTTCTTTGAGAACAACGATCGAGCTCTTAACAATATTTTCTTCGGTGGCGGTACGAGGCTCTTCAAACAAGATCTCCATAGTTATCAGGCGCAGCTTTCGAAGCGCGCGGCGACTGGTGGTGAGTTCACGATCCGAAAGATCATTGGCTACGACGCGAATAACTCGCCCGGAAACAACGATCCGAACTTGCCTTGGTTAGTGCAGGTTGAAGGTGAATTCCGACAACCGTTGATGCAAGGCGCGGGCGTCGACTTCAATCGTATCGCAGGGCCCGACGGACGACCTGGTGCGATGAACGGTGTTCTGCTCGCTCGCATTAACAGTGATATCAGCGTAACGGACTTCGAACTCGCCGTCCGAAACCTCGTGAATGACGTCGAGAACGCGTATTGGGAGTTGTACTTCGCCTATCGCGATCTCGACTCGAAGATTGCGGCTCGCGATCGTGCATTGGAAACGTGGCGCAGCATTAACGCGCTATTTGTTACGAATCGACGAGGTGGCGAAGCCGAGAAGGAATCGCAGGCTCGCGAGCAGTACTATCGCTTTGAGGAAGACGTTCAGAATGCTTTAGCCGGAAGACCGAGCGACAACGTTCGCACCAACACGCTGCGAGGAACCGGCGGCGTTCAAGTTACGGAACGTCGACTTCGGCGTTTAATGGGAATTCTGGCTAGTGATGGTCGACTGATCCGTCCAGCTCAAGAACCCTCGATGGCGCGTGTGGTGTTCGACTGGGAAGAGTTGCTCGTCGAGTCGTTGACTCGTCGAGCCGAGTTGCGACGGCAAAAGTGGCGCGTGAAACGTCGTGAATTAGAGTTAGCGGCGAGCAGAAACTTCTTGCTGCCACGTGTTGATGCGATAGGTCGCTATCGATTCCGTGGGTTGGGGCATGAACTACTGAACTCCGAACGCCAAGAAGATCGATTCGACAACGCCTATCAAGATCTTACAACGGCTGATTTCCAAGAATGGCAGCTTGGTTTGGAAGTTCAAATGCCGGTGGGCTATCGGCAGGGTCACGCCGCGGTCCGAAACGCCGAATTGCTACTTAACCGCGAGCGTGCGGTTCTTGAAGAGCAAGAGAAACAAGTCGTTCACGGACTTACCGACGCAGTCGCCGAAGTCGATCGCGCCTATGAAGTGTCGCAGACAAGCTATAATCGGCGCGTCGCTGCAAAGCAACATCTCGATGCGTTGGCGAGCGGGTACCAAGATGCCGACGAGAATGAGAAGACTCGCTTGCTCGATCTCCTGCTCGATGCACAGCGCCGTCTCGCCGATGCGGAGACGGCCTATTACCGTGGCTTGCTTGAGTATTCGTTGGCGATCAAAAACGTTCACCTCCAAAAGGGATCGCTCCTTGATTACAACGAGATCTATCTAAGTGAAGGGCCGTGGCCCGGTAAGGCGCTCTCCGACGCGGCGCGCCTGGATAAATCGAGACGCAAAGCACCGAGTCTCCTGAATTACATCATTTCCTGGCCGTGGCCGGTTAGTCAGGGACCTGTCAATCAGCGTATTATGCAGGGTGAGGAAATCTACGGAGGAGAAGCTCCCTCGCAGGAAGTTGAAGTTCCCGCCGTTTCCGAACCACCGGCTGCAACGAACGCCGTCGACGGTTCGCCAATCGGCGCGGGAGTGCTGAGAAACGCGGCCTTTGCCCCCACGGGTGGCAACACCCCCGCGGAACACAACTAGGCTTGGCCGTTCGGCAGTCTTCGAATCACCACCGATGCATTGTGACCACCGAACCCGAAGCTGTTGCTCATTGCATAGTCGACGCGCCGCTCGCGAGCTTGGTTCGGCGTGTAATCCAGATCACACTCGGGGTCTGGCGTCTCCAGATTAATCGTCGGCGGAACAACATTCGATTCGATCGCCTTGGCCGACAGCACCAACTCGATGCCACCGCTCGCTCCGAGTGAATGCCCTAGCCCACTCTTGGTGCTTGAAATACTGACCGACTTCGCGTGCTCGCCAAACACATCCTTGATGGCAAGCGTTTCCGCTTTGTCGCCCAAAGGCGTGCTGGTACCGTGAGCATTGATGTAGTCGATCGCACTAGGCTCGATGCGTGCGTCGCGTAAAGCGGACGCCATCGCATAGGCTGCACCGGCACCATGTTCATCGGGCTGCGTGATGTGCCCCGCGTCGCCGCTGGCTCCGTACCCGACGACTTCTGCATAGATTTTTGCGCCGCGAGCCTTCGCGTGCTCGAGTTCTTCGAAGACGAGCAATCCAGCCCCTTCGCTGAAGACGAATCCATCGCGGTCCAAGTCGAAGGGTCGGCTGGCTCGAGCTGGATCACCTTCATAGGATGACAACGCTCTGATGTTCGTGAACGCGCTTAATCCCATTCGTGTCATTGCGGCTTCCGTACCGCCTGTAATCATAATGTCGGCGTCGTCGTACTGAATCGTCTTGAGGGCATCGCCAATGGCATTGGTTGCGCTCGCACAAGCGGTCGCGACGGTATAATTTGGACCTCGCAGGCCGTACTCGATCGAGATGTGCCCACCGGCGGCATTAAGCATCATTTTCGGAACCGTCATTGCAGACACGCGAGACGGCCCCTTCTCGAACAACTTAAACATCTGTTGCTCGATCTCGCCTAGGCCACCGATTCCTGAACCGAGGATAACACCGCAACGAAACGGTTCCTCTGTCTTAAAATCAAGCCCCGAATCCGTGATCGCCTGGCTAGCAGCGACCATCGCGAATTGCGTGAAGCGATCAATACGCTTGATCTCTTTAGGCGCAATGAAATCGCTAGGATCCCAGTCGTGGATATCTCCACCGAACTTGATCTTGAATTCCTCGGTTTCGAAACAACGCAGGAGATGAATCCCACTTTCGCCGGCTAGGACGCGATTCCAAAGATCCGCAACCTGACAGCTTAGCGATGTAACGACACCGAGACCGGTTACGACAACTCGTCGTTTCATTCTGGTGCTGCTAACTTGCTCGTTAGGAATCTTGCGACTTCTCGATGAAGTCGATCGCTTGACCAACCGTCTGAATCTTTTCAGCGGCGTCGTCAGGGATATTAATGTCGAACTCTTCTTCCAGTTCCATCACCAGTTCGACGGTGTCGAGCGAGTCGGCACCTAGGTCGTTGACGAATGAGGTTTCTGGGCTGATCTTTTCCTTATCAACACCAAGTTGCTCAGCGACGATGTCAATCACGCGTTCAGAGACAGATGCCACCTTCGCGGTCCTCCTAATTTATTGAAAATCATGAGCCATCAGTGGCTCGCACGTCTTTACGATTTCAGACTACTTCTTCGAGAATCAAGCTCCACAAGATAGAGGATTCTCATAAGACAGGTCAAGGCTGGTGCGCCCTGTCCTGAAATGTTTCTATCCGGTCATCCCACCATCGACGGTCAGTACCGCACCGGTCGTGTAGGAAGCTGCTGGGCTCGCCAAAAACAACACGGCATAAGCGACTTCTTCAGGTGTCCCCATCCGCTTAGCGGGGATCTTGGCTTTGATTTCGTTGCGAAATGCATCGCCATACTTTGCTTCCAAAACCTTCGTCATTTCCGTGGCGATAAAGCCCGGTGCGACGGCGTTAACGGTCACTTTTCGTCCCGCCAGTTCACGGCTCAGGCTGCGCGTCATCCCAATCAACCCAGCCTTCGATGCCGAATAGTTCGTCTGTCCCTGGTTGCCAATCAGGCCGGAAACGCTCGAGATGTTGATGATTCGGCCACTTCGGGCTCGCATCATGATCCGCGACGCTGCGCGAGCAAACAGGAATGCTCCACGAAGGTTCGTGCTGATCACGTCGTCCCACTCTTCATCGGCCATTCGTGGCAGCAGATTATCTCGTGTGATGCCCGCGTTATTGACGAGAATATCCAGCTTGCCCCACTTCTCGACGACCTCATCAACCAGTTTGTCGACGCTCTCGCGGTTCGTCACGTCGCAGCTAAACGCCGCAGCTTCTCCACCAGCAGCTTCGATCGCTTGCACCGTTTCGGCGAGCTTATCGGAGTTACGGGCAACGCAAGCGACCTTCGCGCCGTTCGCGGCTAGTTCGATCGCCATCGTCTCGCCTAGCCCTTGCGAGGCTCCCGTGACGATTGCGACTTGCCCTGAAAGATCAACGGTGATTTGCCGGGCTGGTTTATCGGACATGTTGCTGATTCCTTCGTATTTGTTTCGCAATTGCCTTACGGTTTACAACGACACCGCAGCACGATTTATACGGTGACACCTTCGCAGGCAGTCTTCCGATTGATGCGTTTCATGAGCCCACGCAACACTCGCCCAGGACCCACCTCGTAGAACATGTCGAAACCATCGTTAAGCAAATGTCGCATCGAGTCTTCCCAACGAACAGGCGAGACAACTTGCTGAACGAGCAGCGATCGAATCTCTTCCGGATCGTTGTGGGGTTGAGCGTCGACATTCGAGATCACTGGGATTCGAGGTGGAGCAATCGTGGCCGTTGCAAGCGCTGCGGTCAGCCGTTCGACTGCGGGCTGCATGATCGCCGTGTGAAATGCGCCAGCTACCGCCAGCGGAATCGCCTTCATCGCACCCGCTTCGACTGCCAATTCAGCGATTCGCTCACAGGCATCTTTGCTACCCGATACAACGATGTTTCCGGGGCACAAGTAATTTGCGATTTGCAGGATGCCATCGCCGCGGGCTTCGTCGCAGAGCTTTTCAATCGCGTCTGGTTCCAGCCCAAGAAGGCTCACCATACCGCTAGGCGTAGCGTCCGACGCGGCCTGCATTGCTTCGCCACGAATCTTGACGACGCTCAACCCCGTCTCGAAATCCATCGCTTCGGCAAACACAAGCGCGGTGTATTCACCCAGACTTAGCCCAGCGGTTGCTGCGACCGATTCAACCAACTCGATCGATGCAGCCTTCAGCAGTTCCAGGCCCGCCAAGCCACACACGAACAGCGCAGGCTGGCTATAGACTGTCGAATCAAGTCGCTCATCTGGGCCTTCGAAGCACAGCTGTGCCAAGTCGTATCCGAGGACGGCGTTCGCGCGGTCAAATAACTCGCGAACAGCGGGAAGCGTATCACAAGCTTCCCGCCCCATCCCGACGCTTTGAGCACCTTGGCCCGGGAATAGGAACGCTACTTTACTCAAGACCCAGCCTCATCCGACTCGATCACGGTTCGTCCCATGTAGTAACCGCAGGTCGGGCAAATGACATGCGTGGGCAAAGCCCCACTACATTTTGGGCAAAACGTCAGCTGCTTTGGCTTCAGCGCGTTATGCGAACGACGCTTGCCGGTACGGGAATTGGAATGCTTTCTCTTCGGAACCGCCATTGGAGTGCCTCATTGGACTGGCGAATGTAACTAATTCCCTTACGGGATAACGGTTTGGGGTGAAAGCCCCTCATCGTAGAAATGGGTGTACATTGTGTCAACCGGCGTCAGTCGATGGGCTCCGCGGTGGAATACGACCCCAAAATCTCGAGCCGCACGGTCTTCTTGCCCAGTAATCCCAATGCCCGCCCGACTTTAGCGTCGGTCTGATGCCCCTCTAGCTCAATAAAAAACAGGTATTCGCTGTTTCCACCCGCCATCGGGAACGACTCGATCCAAGTCATGTTCAGCTTCTCACGCTTGAAGATCGCCATAACGTCGGCAAGTGAACCGGGCTGATGAGGGATTTCAAACATGACCGCCGTCTTGTCTTTACCCGTTCTCTGCCCCACCTCACCGCCGATTACTGCAAAGCGAGTCACGTTGTGCGGATTGTCTTCGATATTTTCAGCAACGAAATCAAGTCCATAGTTCGTTGCGGCGAGTCGACTCGCGACGGCGGCGGCTCCTGGCTTTTCAGCCGCGAGTTGAGCTGCGGCAGCAGTACTGGTCATCTCGACGGTGCGAGCAGTCGGGAGATGCTTGGCGAGCCACTCGCGACACTGCGAGAGCGCCTGCGGCTTGCTGTAAACTTCCGTGATGTCACCCCGTTCACATTTCGCAAGCAAGTTATGATGAATGCGAAGCTGCACTTCGCCGCAGATCCGAACCGGCATCCGCGCGAACATGCCGAGCGTATCGACGACTCGTCCGTCGGTTGAATTCTCTAGAGGAACAACGCCATAGTCCGCATGACCGCGATTCAATTCCTCGAAGACCGCGGCGATCGTGGCGACCGGTGCCAATTCGGCGCTCGACCCGAATCTTTCGATGGTCGCCAGGTAGCTGTAGCTGTAAAGCGGCCCCAAATACGCCACGCGTATCGGTTTCGACAAGGCTCGGCAGCCGCTTGCCAGCTCCCGAAAGGTGGCACGGAGCGCACGTTCGTCGAGCGGCCCACGCCCCGAACTGATGGCAGCATCGATGTCCGTCGCAACACTGTTCAGCTCCGCGCTTTCACCAATCGGGGCGCGAGCCAGTTGTTTCACCACTTTGGCTCGCTCATTCATCAATTTGACCAGCTCTCGATCAATTCGCTGAACATCTTTTGCCAGCTTCCCACGAGTATCGACGTCGGAAGAACGCTTTTTGGACATGCTGTTCTCACAAACACGAAGGCGATGGCGAATATTAGCCCCGGCCTTTAGGCTGGGGAACCAGGACCGAAGGCTCCCGAGCCCCGAAGGTGGCGACACAGCGCAAGGAGTGCAAATTGTGGCGCCGCCTTCGGGGCTCGGGAAGCTCTCATCCAACGATTCCCTGGGTTAAAACCCAAAGCTACTATCCCATATCCATCTAGAACGAAGAAGTATGTCCACCTTGTAACGGTGGGCTATCATCGTGTCAATTTGTCCGCGTTGCCAAGTAGGCAAGTCGCCAATCATCGCCAACCCTCGCACTCATTTCCCCAATGTCAAAATGGCAGGCAGCACGCCTAGTGGGATCAAACGAATATTCCATTCAAATTCGCAACCCTTGTCATACACATACCTTATGCATGACCGCCAGGCCGTAAATGGTCGCTGGCACGGTCTTTGCTTTCTGAGCTGGTACGGTTCCAGCAGTTGCCTGGAGCGAGTTTCGGCCAAATCGGTTTCCGAAGCTATTTTGAACGACAAAAGTAAAGATCGCGTGCCACTTTCGCAGCGGTCACCAACCAATAACGGGCTCAAAACCTTAGGACAAAGGAGCAAATCATGGCTCAAGGCGAAAAAATCATTGGCATCGATCTCGGTACAACCAACTCGGTTGTGGCTGTGATGGAAGGCACCGAAGCGAAAGTGATTCCGAACGCCGAGGGTAATCGGCTCACCCCGAGCGTCGTCGCTTTCACTGACAAGGGAGAGACGCTGGTTGGCGAACCGGCGCGTCGCCAAGCCGTCACCAATCCAACCCGAACGATTTACTCAATCAAGCGGTTCATGGGCCGTCGCCACAACGAAGTCGCTGGTGAAGAGAAAATGGTGCCCTACAAAATCGTTGGCGGTCCAACCGATTACGTGAAAGTTGGCATCGGCGACAAGGAGCACACGCCCCAAGAAATCTCGGCGACGACACTTCGCAAACTAAAAGAAGCTGCCGAGTCGTATCTTGGTCACAAGGTCAACAAGGCGGTCATCACAGTCCCTGCATACTTCAACGACGCCCAACGTCAAGCGACCAAGGATGCTGGCCAAATCGCCGGCTTGGAAGTCGCTCGTATCATCAACGAGCCGACCGCCGCGGCGATGGCTTACGGCCTCGACAAGAAGAAGGACGAGCAGATCGTCGTCTTCGACCTTGGTGGCGGTACGTTCGACGTATCCGTGTTGGCCGTCGCCGACGCAGGGGATGCGGACGCCGACGGCAAGGGAGCGGGGCGCGTCTTCCAAGTGATCAGCACCAGCGGCGACACACACCTCGGTGGCGATGACTTCGACGAAGCCCTGATCCATCACGTCGCCGACCAGTTCAAGAAAGAGCAAGGCATCGACCTGCGTAAGGACACAATGGCTCTCCAGCGGCTTCAGGAAGCCTGCGAGAAGGCCAAGCGGGAACTGAGCAGCTTGCCGCAAACCGACGTCAACTTGCCGTTTATCACGGCCGACGCATCCGGTCCGAAGCATCTTCAGATGACGATCACTCGTGCCAAGTTCGAGGAACTGACCGATTCACTCTTCGAGCGATGCAAGAAGCCGGTTCTGCAGGCCTTGAAGGATGCTAAGCTGTCGCCAAGTGACATCGACGAAGTTGTGCTCGTTGGCGGTTCGACACGCATCCCAAAAGTTCAGGAAATCGTCAAGCAGATCTTCGGCAAGGAGCCACACAAGGGCGTCAACCCGGACGAAGTCGTTGCTGTTGGCGCGGCGATCCAAGGAAGCGTCTTGGCCGGTGATCGCAAGGATGTGTTATTGCTTGACGTGACGCCGCTGACTCTCGGAATCGAAACAGAAGGCGGTGTTTTGACCGCTTTGGTGGAACGAAATACAACGATCCCCGCCGAGAAGAAAAAGGTCTTCAGCACAGCTGCGGACAACCAAACTGGTGTGACGGTGAAAGTCTTCCAGGGCGAGCGGCCGATGGCGGCTGACAATCGAGTCTTAGGCGAGTTCACCTTAGAAGGAATTCCGCCAGCTCCGCGAGGTATGCCGCAGATTGAGGTCAAGTTCGACATCGACCAGAACGGCATCCTCAATGTTTCGGCGAAGGATCTTGGAACGAACAAGGAAGCTTCGGTGAGGATCGAACAGTCCTCCGGTCTCTCGGAGAGCGAGATCGAACGCATGCAAGCTGATGCTGCAAGCCATGCGGAAGAAGATAAGAAACGTGTCGAACTCGCGAGCCTTCGCAATCAAGGCGATCAAATGTGCTATCAGCTTGAGAAACTGATCAAGGAGCAGGGTGATAAACTGCAAGACTCCGACAAAGCACCTTTGGAGAAGGCCATCGAGAAAGTTCGCGAGAAGGCCAAGGGGGATGACACGGCGAGTCTGAAATCGGCGATCGACGAGCTTGAGCAGGCTTCCCATGCCTTCAGCAAGACGATCTACGAGAAGACGGGAGCCGGTGCAGATGGAGATGGTGCCGAAGCAGGTGCGTCCGACGGCAATACCGCGGCGGGCGACGACGATGCCATTGATGCCGAGTTCGAAGTGAAGGACGCGTAAGCAACGGTCGCGTAATTAGTGGGATAGGCTTCCAGCCTGTCAGCGGCCATTCGACAGGCTAGAAACCTATCCCACGTAGGAAAACCGTCAGTTATTTCGCGAGCGATGCGGCGTCTCACGAATAGTTCGACGTATCTAGCTGTCATGGCGGCAGCGCAGTGACCCATTGAGTTCATCTGCGCTGCGGTTATGCGCCTGCAGCGACGGAAAGGAGAATCCCGATGACATTTCGATTTGACAAACTGACGATCAAAGCTCAAGAAGCCGTTGCTGCCGCCCAGAACTTGGCAAGCGAAAAGGGCAATCCCGAAGTCGATGCGCTGCACCTATTGGCAGCCCTGCTCCGCGAAAGCGACGGTGTCGTGCAACCGATTCTCAACAAGATCGGTGTCAATCGGGATCAATTGAGCAGCATGGTTAATGCCGAATTGTCGCGACTTCCAAAAACTTCAGGCGGTTCGCAGCCGCAAGTCAACGCCGGGCTGCGCGAGACGCTCGAAACTAGCGCCCGCGACGCGGGCACCATGAAAGATGACTTCGTTTCGACGGAGCACCTACTGGTCGCCTTGACCAAAGGCAAAACGAAAGCCAAGCAGATCCTCGAACTAAATGGCGTTCGAGAATCTGATATCCTCTCGGCCATGCAAACCGTTCGCGGTTCAAGTCGTGTGTCCGATCAGAACCCGGAAGAGAAGTATCAGGCACTCCAACGCTATGGCATCGATCTCGTCGAAGCAGCCAACTCGGGCAAACTGGATCCCGTGATCGGTCGCGACAACGAGATTCGTCGAGTCGTTCAAGTCCTGTCACGTCGCACAAAAAACAATCCCGTTCTAATTGGCGAACCTGGCGTCGGCAAAACCGCCATCGCGGAAGGACTCGCCCTGCGGATCGTCCAAGGTGATGTTCCGCAAAGTTTGAAGAACAAACGTGTCATCGCGCTCGATATGGGTGCCTTGATTGCCGGGACAAAGTTTCGTGGCGAATTCGAGGATCGACTGAAAGCCGTGCTGCGCGAGATCCAAGACGCCGGTGGTAACGTTGTGTTGTTCATCGACGAGTTGCACACGGTGGTCGGCGCTGGGGCGGCGGAAGGCGCGGCGGACGCGGCGAATCTACTGAAGCCTGCGCTCGCTCGTGGCGAGTTGCGTTGTATCGGAGCCACGACGTTGGACGAGTACCGCAAGCACGTCGAGAAAGACAAGGCATTGGAACGGCGTTTCCAGCCGGTTTTCGTCGGCGAACCCTCGGTTGAGGACACGATCACGATTCTGCGCGGACTAAAGTCCAAGTACGAGGCGCATCATGGCGTCAAAATCAAAGACTCGGCCCTCGTTTCTGCCGCTCGACTGTCACAGCGTTACATCACCGATCGGTTCCTACCCGATAAGGCAATCGATCTGGTGGATGAAGCGGCCAGTCGTATCGCGATGGAGTTGGAGAGTGTGCCGACGGATATCGATGAAGTGCAACGTCGACTGCGGCAATTGGAACTTGCGGCACGTCAGCTAGCCGAAGAGACCGACGAGACCGCGCAAGAACGACTGGCGGACATCGAAGACGAAATGGAATCGCTCAATCAGAAGCTCGCCAATCTGCGAGAGCAATGGGAAGCTGAAAAACTGGGTGTGGGAGACATCCAAAAGGTACGGCAAGAGGCGGAGCGAGTCGAGTTGGAGTACACGCAACTCGACGCCGCGATCAAGGAAAAGCAATCCACCGGTTACCCCGTTGGCGAAGCTGACTATCAGAAGCTGTACGAATTGGACGTGCAGCGTCGCAAATTGGCTCAGCGAATCGAAGCCGAAGCCGACGCGCCGGCCGCTCAGCCTTCCGAGCGTCGTTTGCTGCGACAAGAAGTGACCGACGACGAGATCGCCGAGGTCGTGAGTGCTTGGACCGGCATCCCCGTCAGCCGCATGCTGGAAACCGAGCGAGCGAAGTTACTTGTGATGGAAGAGCGTTTGCATCAGCGCGTCGTCGGCCAGGACGAAGCGGTCGAAGCCGTCTCCAACGCGGTACGTCGCAGTCGCAGCGGATTGCAGGATCCGAATCGACCGATTGGGTCGTTCATCTTCCTCGGCCCGACCGGCGTCGGCAAGACGGAATTGTGCAAAGCTTTGGCCGAGATCATGTTCGATGACGAGCATGCGATGGTGCGGCTAGACATGAGTGAATTCATGGAGAAGCACACAGTCAGCCGCTTGATCGGTGCCCCTCCCGGCTATGTCGGATACGAAGAAGGCGGAAAGCTGACCGAAGCTGTTCGACGCCGGCCTTACAGTGTGGTGTTGTTGGACGAGATCGAGAAAGCCCACCGTGATGTCTTTAACATCCTGCTGCAAGTTTTGGACGACGGGCGATTGACTGATAACCACGGCCACACGATCGATTTTACCAACACGATCATCGTGATGACCAGCAATGTCGGCAGTCAGATGATTCAGCAAATCTCGGAAGCTGGCGGCGATGAGCAGGAAATGCGGGCCGCCGTCAAGGAATCGCTGCAAGCTCGCTTCCTTCCCGAGTTTCTCAATCGGATCGACGAGACGATCGTCTTCCAGCCGCTCGCCCGCGACCAAATTCGCGCGATCGTCGAAATCCAAACGAGACACCTGGCCCGACAATTGGAGGAACAAGGCATCACGCTGCATGTGACACCAGCCGCTCAAGATGAGATTGCGAGCGAAGGCTACGACCCCAGTTACGGTGCCCGACCGTTGAAGCGAGTGATCCAACAGCGGCTACAAAATCCGCTCGCCACCGAAATCCTCAAAGGTAACATCGCCGAGGGAGGAGCGTTGACGATCGATGCTCAAGAAGGTGAGTTCATCTTTAAAACGTCAACCACGAGCGAAACGGTGATTGAGACGGCAGGAGTTAGCTGATCGCTTACTCGATCGGTAACGCAACAACCTCTGCGTCGCCGAAATCCGTTAGGATCTTCGTGCCAGGCTTGTCATTGCCGCGTCGGACGAAGGCGAGCGCCAAGGGAGCGTCAAGCCGCGGCGAGAAGCAAGACGATGTGACCTGAGCGATCGGCTTTCCTTCGACCGTGATCGTCGCGCCCGGGGGAGGAACGGTCTCGCCACAGAACCGAAGGCCCAGCAAGCGTCGATTGACATGCCCCAACGCGTCGATGCGGGCAACCGTCTCTTGGCCGAGATAGCAGCCTTTCGTGAAGCTGATTGCGTATTGGTCGCGGGCTATCTCCTGTGGCAGATTGTCGATCGTCACGTCTTGCCCGTAGACGGGAACACCCATCTCGATGCGAGATGCATTGACTGCTTCGCAACCACATTCGACGGCGTTGGCCCTCTGCAGCCATGTGCGGATGCTCGCTTCTTGTGACACGTCACAGCAGACAAAAAAAGACTCGGAGGAGACGTAAGGCAGTCTGCGAAGTTGAACTTCAACGCCGCTGAGCGTTCCCATGGAAACACCAACTCTTGGCGAAGGAACCGAACCGATAAAATCCGACTGGAGCGATTGCTCCGCCGCGGTTCCACTCACCAGGAACTCCGCCCAGTCGTTGGATCGATCGACGAACTTGACATCTTCACGGATCACATACTTATCAAGGGCCGGAATCATCTCCTCGGCGAGGCCTGGATTCGTGTCGATGATCAGCGACGACTCCAGACAGAAGACATTCACGTAGCCCGTCGTCTTGCCTTGCACATTGGTCAGAAACGCTTCACAGCCACCGCCGGGCACGAGCCGCTTGATGTCGTTCGTGCACAAACCGTGCAAAACCTTGACTCGATCCGCACCGATCAATTCGATCTGCGTACGTCCAGTTAAGTCGCAGTAGCCGATGCCCGATCGCAGGGCTTGGCATTGTGTTGCTAATTCTGACACGAATCATGTACTCCGGCTTTGCTACTCAGCGGGCGTCGCTAAAAACGCATGCTGAGCGTTGCCGAGCAGAATGCACGAGTCGTATTGCCGACTAAGTCGTTCGACTTGTTCGGTACTCCCAACGTGACCGACTCCCAAATCCTCGACCGACTCTTCATCGAGGTCACTCAGCAAGAAGACTTGGACTCGTTCCAGCGCTTCAGCCAACAACGCCGCAGGAGTTGCATCGGGCGACCGATCACGCCGCAGTTCGTGCAACAGCGAATCGTAGTCGCGCATTCCCATCAATCGCTGCAAGGCAGCTCCCGGGCGGCAACGCAGGCTTGAACAGATCACGATTGCACCACCATCGTTCACCGCTTGCGAGGCCGCGAACAAGGCGCGACCAAAATTCTCCCACGTCTGTTGATCGGGACCACCTTCGATGGCCGCCACCACGAGATTGGCGCGTTGTGGGGGTTCGTGAAACCATGCAGCGATGGACAGTTCTTGGCCGCGTTTGGCAACGGCCTGCGAGTCTCCCGCCACAACGTGCAACAATGAGTTGCCAGCGCCGGGCGCGACTTGGATTGTAAATTGAACACCGAGCGCCCAAGCCGCTTCTTCCGCTTCTTCACATCGTCGCCGACGAAGCACAGCCCAGTCCGTGGAACTCGGCGCACGATATCGCTTTTGCGTCGCCTCGTCCGAAAAACTTGGATACAAGCCGCCATGAACGCCCGCGTAACCAAGTGCTTGATCCAAACGCAGCGTACTGATCGGCAGTACGACATCGGCATCACCGATCGTCCGGTTGAAGTAGATTGGATTGCCTTCCTTTGACGCCGCGAGATACGCGAGTGATTCGCGGTCGCTCGGATCGTGGTGGCTCACAGAGACCGCGTCTCGCAACGACGCCGGCAGTTCGGACAATGGATCTTCACTCGACTCCTCCGCACTGGCGGCTAATACAACTTCAATATCGTGCGGCTGGGCACCGCCTTCGACCAGCGAATGGATCACGCCAGCGACCACGGCGGGCATCTGGGGCACTCCGCGATCGACCGCCAACACAATTCGATCACCGGGCACCGTCGCGTCCTGGAGTCGCGGAAACTCAAGCGGCGCGGAGACTGCGGCGGCAACGGCGGCGGCGGGATCGTCGAGTGGAACGCCGCGCGGTGTTGAAAAGTCTACGAGGATCGCATCGGCAGGAACCTCGACGAGCACCGACCTGGAGTCTCCGTACTTTAGCTCGACGGCCATGTGATTGCCTTCCATTGAAGCGGAAGCGAACGGCTTGAGAAAAGCCTTCTCGTTCGCCAAAGAGTGAACTGAATGATAGTCATGCAGCGAAATTCTGGTCAAGTGTCGTGGCAATTGGATCAGGGCTCTTGTGCTTTTCAATCTGCGTAGGGTGCGGCGAGCTTCGAGCCGCACCAAAATCAAGGAAAACTCATGGTGAGGCTCGAAGCTCGCCACACCCTACGTTTCTCCAATTTGAAAAACCGAAAAGCCCTGGCAATTGGATCGTGATACCGTTCGGAGACCGTGATACCGTTTGGAGACTCCGTAGGATGTACGCATCGTCCGTCCAGTGTCTCAAGCGGTTTTTGGGTCGGACGAGGCGTCCGACCTACAAACTGTACCACTACCCCGACGAGGGCTTGCCGCTCATTGCGAACCTGGGGTGCGAGCAGTAAAATCCTCTGTTTCGTGTGGGGGCGGACCACTCGTTGGATTGGGTTAGAACAGCCCACACAATTCGTACATTTCAAACTCCCCATCTCCTTAAAGCCTTTGACAGACAGCCCTATGACGAACTCTGATACTGGACTCAATATCGCGCAACAAGGTGCTTTGGACTTCGTCGCGCTCGGTGCCTTGGTTCATCGACTCGATCCCGGCATCATCCCTTTCCACAAAGCTACCGAGTGTCAGATTCACGTCAGTGGCGGTGAATTTAATGTCGCGGCAAATTTGGCGGATTGCTTCGGGCTGAAGACGGGCATCGCCGCCGCGATGGTGGACTATCCGATTGGTGCCCTGATCAGCGAACGCGTTCGCGCTATGGGAGTCAAGCCATTCTACAAGCACTTCAAGCACAACGGTGTCAACGGCCCTAACATGGCAACCGTGTTCAGCGATCGCGGACACGGCGTGCGTGCTCCCGTCGTGTTCTACAACCGATCGAATGAAGCTGCGGCGCAGCTAAAGCCCGGCGACATCAAATGGGACGAAGTCTTCGCGGGCGGTGTGCGTTGGTTCCACAGCGGAGGTATCTTTTCAGCACTTTCAGCGACCACCCCAGAAGTGATCATCGAAGGCATGCAAGCCGCCAAGGCAGCAGGTGCGATTGTCTCCTTCGACCTCAACTTCCGCGAGAAGTTGTGGGCGATTTCTGGCGGATTGGAGACCGCACAAGACACAATCGGTCGCATCATGGCTCATGTCGATGTGATCGTTGGCAACGAAGAAGATCTGCAAAAGGGCCTGGGAGTGCCTGGGCCGGAAGTCGCTTCCGAGTCGAAGCTCGATCCGACGACGTTCTTTGGCATGATCGATCGCGTGACGGAAAAGTTGCCGCACGTAAAAGTGGTGGCCACGACTCTGCGAGAGGTGCACACGACAAACAATCACAGCTGGAGTGCCGTGGCCTGGGTGAACGGCAAGACACACGTGGCTCCGACTTGTGAGTTAAACGTTTTGGATCGTGTTGGCGGTGGCGACGGGTTCGCTGCTGGCTTCTTCTATGGTCTACTCAGTGGTGCATCCGCTGAGGACGCCGTGCGACTGGGTTGGGCTCACGGAGCGTTGCTGACCACTTTCCCGGGCGATACGACCATGGCGACTTTGGATCAAGTCAAAGCGTTCGCTAAGGGCGGCTCCGCACGTATTCAGCGCTAAGAACATAAACCATCGATTCGAATCGAGCTGCCAACAATCAGCCATGAGGTGCTAGAGGCATGAATCATCTGTGTGACTTTGGATTGATCGGACTCGCCGTGATGGGCGAGAACTTGGCGTTGAATGTCGAAAGTCGCGGCTACAAGGTAGCGGTGTTCAATCGAACAACGGAGAAGGTTGACGAATTCATCAACGGTCGCGCCGCCGGCAAGAATTTTGTCGGCTGCCATAGCGTCGAAGAGATGATCAAGAACCTGGCACGTCCCCGCAAGGTGATGATGCTCGTCAAGGCTGGTCCGGCAGTCGATGCACTGATCGAACAAATCCTCCCGCTGCTAGAGCCCGGTGACATCATTATCGATGGCGGCAACACGCACTTCGCCGACACCGAACGCCGCACACGCTATGTCGAGGAAAAGGGATTCCTGTTCGTAGGGTCTGGTGTTTCTGGCGGCGAAGAAGGCGCGTTGAAAGGTCCCAGCTTGATGCCCGGCGGCAGCCAAGCTGCTTGGGAACACATCAAACCGATCTTCCAGGCGATCTCCGCAAAAGTGGGTCCCAACGAAGACATTCCCTGTTGCGAGTGGGTTGGCCCACGGGGTTCGGGCCACTATGTGAAGATGGTTCACAACGGCATCGAGTACGGCGACATGCAGCTAATCTGCGAAGCCTATCTCGTCCTGCAAGAAGCTCTTGGAATGAGCAATGAAGAACTTTACGACGTGTTCGACGATTGGAATCGTGGCGAGTTGCAAAGTTATTTGATCGAGATTTCGCGAGACATCTTCAGCGTGAAAGACGATCTTGCTGACGGCTTCATGGTCGACAAGATTCTTGACGTCGCTGGAGCCAAAGGGACTGGCAAGTGGATGAGCCAACTGGCGCTCGACCTGGGTGTTCCTAGCACGCTTGTGACCGCGGCGGTATACGCCCGCGGGCTCTCCGCACAAAAGGCATCCCGCGTCAAAGCCAGCAAGGTGCTTCGCGGCCCAATGGATCGTTTGCCAAGTGACGCCGAGACATTGGACTTCGACGGTGAATTGAGCGACGCCATGCGAATGGCCGCCGATCCGAAGTTGAAGAAAGAGTTCATCGAATCCGTTCGCTTGGCGCTCTATGCATCGAAGATTTGCAGCTATGCTCAAGGCTTCGTCCAGTTACAAGCCGCCGCTGCCGAACACGACTGGCAACTCGATTACGGCCAGTGCGCGTTGCTATGGCGCGGTGGATGTATCATTCGAGCCCAGTTCCTCGATCGCATCACGGAAGCGTTCGCTGAGGATCCGAACTTGGAAAACTTGCTATTGGCTCCCTACTTCACGCAGGCAGTGCATCGAGCTCAATTCTCGTGGCGTCGAGTCGTGACCGTTGCTACGCAAATGGGCCTGCCGGTGCCCGCGTTTAGCACAGCGTTGGGCTACTATGACAGCTTCCGTCGCGCTTCGCTTCCAGCGAATCTGTTGCAAGCCCAGCGTGACTACTTCGGAGCTCATACGTATCAGCGAACCGACCGCGAAGGAACATTCCACACGGATTGGTTGTCGCTTCGCAAGCCGCCGAAGGCGTAAAAGCCGTCCGACGATGCTTGTACGATGGCCCTCCGAGGCCGTCGCGTAACAATCCACAAGGATTCGACGGCCTCGGAGGGCTGTCGCACACTCAGAAAGTAGTGTTATGTCGTCCGAATACCTGCAACACCTCTTCAGTCTCGATGGTCAAGTCGCAGTCGTCATCGGAGGCACGGGCGTGCTGGGTGGGGCACTATGTGATGGACTGGCCGGCGCGGGTGCTCACGTCGTTGTCTCGGGACGCAGTGAGGAGCGTGGCGGGCAACGCGTCGACGCGATTGTCGCGGCCGGCGGAACGGCGAGCTTCAAAGCTGTTGATGGCACCAATCGTGAATCAGTCACTGCACTGCGAGACGCCATCGTCGCCGAACACGGTCACGTGGACATTGTCGTGAATTGTGCTGGGGTGAACGCTGCCACACCCTACGAAGAGATCTCCGACGAGGATTGGCATCGCATTTTGGACGGCAACTTATTTGCAACGCACCTCGCCTGCCAAGTATTCGCACCCGCGATGGCCACGCAAGAAGCTGGCGGTTCGATCATCAACATCGGCAGCGTCACGTCGCACCTTCCGCTCTCTCGCGTCTTCGCGTACTCCGCCTCGAAGGCAGCTGTCGTAAACCTCACGCAAAACGTTGCACGCGAATACGCCACGAAGGGCGTACGTGTGAACGCCATCTGCCCCGGCTTCTTCCCGGCGGAACAGAATCGCAAGATCCTCGACAAAACTCGCGTCGAGAATATCCTCGGCCAAACACCTATGGCCCGCTTCGGTGAGCCCGAAGAATTGATTGGAGCTGCAGTCTTACTCGCGTCTCGCAAAGGTGGCAGCTTCATCACGGGTGCTGCCTATTACGTTGATGGCGGCTTCACGGCGATGCGATTCTAACTCCCAGTTGCTGAAGACTTGATAAGCAGCATTTCGAATGTGCCGCTCGATGTCGATGACAGGTCGTACGGAATCGAGTAGCGTGAAGAGGTTTCACACGGTGGAGCTTCGGCTCACAGCTTCACCGATGAGCCGACACTCGCACCGTTAGTCCTTGGGAACCAGACCGTCAACCTACACTAGTAAGCGAATTGCGGAGGCATGATCAGCAGGTCGGAAGCTCTACCCTCAAACCATATCTTTCAACGTCTTTAGCGGTCGGACCTTGACGCTCTTGCTGGCAGGCTTTGCCTTGAAGATCGTTGGTTCTTTCGTGAAAGGGTTGATTCCTTGGCGTTCCTCGGTGGCGGGCTTGTTGACAACGGACAACTTCACCAAACCTGGGATCGTGAATACGCCAGGACCAGACTCGCCAAGATTTCTGCCGATTAGACTGGTAAGCCCCTCTAGTAAGCCAGCGACTTGCTGTTTGGTGAGATCCGATGATTCGGCCAACGCCGCGATGATCTCGGACTTCGACATCGGCTTCTGATTGCCTTCCATGTGCTACTCCCTTGCGTAGGTTTCAGGTACGAAAACCGCAATTAAACGCTTCAGAGCGGGAGTTGTCAAATGATGCTCTGGCCCGGCGGTAGTACATTGTGCCGTAAGTCGGCCACTCCTGCCCGACAAAAGACCGCCAAGAGTGGCCGTCCTACTCTCAGGAATCGCAAACTGTACCACTACCTCTGGCCTCAGCGAAGAATCATTGGCGACTACCGCTTGACCGTTCGCTATGAAATTAATTCCATTCAAGCCTCTCAGCCAAGCTAAGCAAGTGGGTCGAGTCGCAAATGAATCAGCGAAAGGAACATCGTCAAATTGTCCCAATGCTGCCAACTCTTCACAAATCTTGTGATTCTGGCTTTTGAACCACGCAACTCTTGTTTTTGTTGAGTTGGCAGCGAAGACGTCAATCGATGTATAAGAATTCGTTACTCATCAGCAAGGCTTGCGCCGCGAGCGGCCAAGGCGATGTTACCCTAGAGGCTCGCTTCGGCGGCTCTGTATAGAAACGCGTCTGTGATTCGACAAACCGAGAGACTCGCATGATCTCCAATGCGTCGGGCTGACGTTGAAGAACACGCGTGAACAAATGCCGAACGCGTGCTTCGTCCGATACATGCTTTTGGAACTCGACGGAGTCCGTGATCGCGACTGCTTGGTCGATGACGAATGGCGAGTTCATCGTAAATAGCGCCTGTGGCGCGACGATACTTTCGTCGCGTCGCGGCTGGGTCTGCATCGGTGTCGGAAAATCGAAGGCGCGGAGAGTCGGGTCGAGATTGAAACGATTGACGAATCCGTAGATCGCTCGTCGTCGCGTGTAATTGTCGCCCCATAACTCAGCCGGTCGACCGCGTGGCGTGCGATCCAATTGACCCGCGACTGCGAGCATGCTGTCGCGAATGGCTTCGATCGCGAGATGCTTGCGGTTGGCTCGCCAGAGGAGCAGATTCTGCGGATCGACGGCGGCCATATCTTCGCGATGTGAGCTGCTCTGCTGATAAGTCCGCGACGTGACGATTTGAGTGACAAGACGCTTCACCGACCAACCGTGTGATACGAAGTCAGCCGCAAGCCAATCGAGCAGTTCGGGATGTGTCGGATCGGACCCCTGCAATCCGAAATCAGAGGGCGTATCAACGAGATACGACCCAATCAACATTCCCCACACACGATTCACGAACACGCGTGCAGTCAGCGGGTTGCTGGGATCGACAATCTTCTCGGCCAGTTGCAGTCGTCCGCTGGTGGATTTGGGAAACGGGGTGTTCGTTGGGTCGAGGATTGTCAGGAATCGTCGAGAGACTGCCTCGCCACGCATCGAAGGTTCGCCTCGCAAAAAGACGACAGGTTCGACGGGCCGGGGACGCTCCCGGACGACCATCGAGTGTGTCGGAGCGCCGGCGTGAAACAGCAGTAACTCCGCCAGTTCCGTCTCGCGAATCTTGTCGGCGATCGAGCGGTTGTTGTTCGTTGCCTTCTTGCCACCGGCTCCGTCGATTTTCTCATTGATCGCCGCTCGCTTATCGATGTAGTCGGCTTTCTCTTGTTCACTTGCCTCATAGCCGGCGATCAACGGCTGCTTCGTGTCGTCGATGGGATCGATACGAGTGATCGACGAGAACACACCATGCAAAGCATAGTAATCGGTTGTGGGAATCGGTTCGTACTTGTGATCGTGGCAGCGGGCACAGGCTGCCGTCACACCCATCAGACCACGCGTTGTCACATCAATCCAATCGTCGATTGCTTCCGCCTGGTCACGATTCGCATGCGGACCGACGGCCAAAAAACCGAGCGCGGCGATCTCGGGAGCGTCGGGTGAGAAGTCCATCAAGTCCGCCGCAAACTGCTCGCGGATGAATTGATCGAATGGCTTGTCCATGTTGAAAGCCGCAATTACATAGTCGCGATACGTGAACGCAAACGGAAAGTAGTGCGGTGTTTTGGTATCCGGGCGATAGAAACTGTCGGTATCGGCATAGCGAGCGACATCCAGCCACAAGCGACCGATGTGTTCGCCAAACGCCTGTGAGTTCAAAAGTTCTTCGACGAGCGACTCGATCGCCGCTTGCCGATCCTTTTCACAAGCAAACGCATCCAGCGCCGTCGCAGTTGGTGGCAATCCCGTCAGATCGTACGTCACCCGTCGAGCCAGTGTGCGTGGATCGGCGGGGCGCGAGGGTGTCAGTTGTTCCCTTTGCAGCCGATCGTAGATGAATCGATCGATGGCGTGGAGGTTCCAACTCTTGTCTGCCACGCTTGGTGGCTCGCGACTGACAACGGGCTGAAAAGACCAATGGCTTGTTGCCTGACCGAATAGATAACCTTGGTCACCCAGTCGCGAGAATTCGGTATCTCCCAGATCTTGCCTCGGCCCAGGAGCGCCCCGCGAGACCCATTGCTCCAGCAGTTTGACTTGTGCTGCATCCAGCGGCTCTTCGGGAGGCATTTGAAGATATTCGTTATTATATCGCACGGCCGTTATGAGCAACGACGCTTCAGGCTCGCCCGGTAACACGGCAACCCCTGCCTCGCCGCCCTTCAGCCAACCCGTCTGACGATCAAGCAGCAAGCCGCCTTGTTGTTCGCCGGCTTCTTCGGAATGACACTCGTAACAATATTTCACGAGAATCGGGCGTACCCGGCGCTCGAAGAAGTCCGCGCCCTCGATATCCTCACCCGCGAGCGAACGGAGCGGCAGTAAGCAGAATATGACTCCCACACCAGAAACAAACGTGTGTAACGTCTGAGACAATTTCTCGACCCTATTAGTCTAGTTCAGTCGCACGAAAACCACTGCATCCAGTTTAACGAGAATCCGTGCGTAAGTCGCGGTCGACTACGAGTAGCCAACGCGAATTCAAGGGAAGCGCAGCATGCAAACGATCAAATGCCCGGTAAAACGGCGGCAAGAACTTTTATCGCGACTTTGCATTGGCGAGCAATCCGATGAATCCCTATATCCAAGTATCGGCCCACATCAGCGTCATCAGAACACCTCATGACGATTCCGGTCCAGGCATGAACGCTTCTCTTCATTGCTGGGTTCTGCTGTTGCTACTTCAGACCCTTGATGCAAAGCACAAAATCGCGTATCGCCAGCAACAGCCTCAGGCAGCGCAGGAACGAGATGAGACCCAGATAATATGCCAGGAGGGCAGGACCATCTTCGTTCGGGCTCACTCCGCCAGTTGCATCGCCTTCCTCCAAGTCGCACCCGACGCTTCGGCACGAATTGGTTGCCTAGTGCTGTTTACAGCATCGAACAGATCACCGCTGACGACCCAACAACGACCGCTCCCGTTAAGACTCTGATCGTGCCCGGCGAATCGTTTCTAGTCGATGGTTGTCGGGCGTTCATCCTGTGGCCATCAGAAGCGAAGTGACAGACGGCGAATTCCTGTTGGCGAAATTCTCCAAAGAAGACATCCTTGCCAGGACTCTGGTCAGTACAAAATCAAAGTTGAAGATGTTAATCCGTTGTACGCTGGCATATGATCTAGCGAAGCGGAAGTCAAATTGATCTGGTATAACACGAATCGCCACGACTGGCAGAGAATGCAAACCAAATGAATACGACGGTGACTCGAATCATTGGCAGAAACAAGGCCAGCGAGTCGCGGACGCCGTTACGGAGGCGTCGCAGAAGAAGTTTGATTGCCGCATGTGTCCCTGATGCTCATCTGAGCCGATGAGCAAGTGCTGAAACTTAGAATATGTACGACATCATAGGTGACATTCACGGCCATGCTGACGAGCTCATCGCGTTACTGAAGCTTCTCGAGTACGAACTTGTGAACGGCGTGTATCGACATCCGAGTCGAAAGGTCATTTTTGTTGGCGACTTCATTGACCGTGGCCCAAAGATTCGAGAAACGTTGCAGTTGGTGCGGGCGATGCACGAAGCTGGTACTGCGTTGGCCGTAATGGGAAACCATGAGTTTAATGCGTTGGCATATCATACGCCCGACCCATGCGATTCCAGTAGATACCTTCGCGACCACTCTCCTAAAAACTCGAAGCAGCATTCTGCAACCGTCGAACAGGTTCCAGGCGATGAGCTGAGAGAGTATCTGAACTGGTTTCGGCAACTTCCTATGTGGCTCACCCTCGATGGCGTCCGCGTCGTTCACGCCTGTTGGGATTCCGACCAGATGGGTGTGATTCAGACCGCGCTGGTCGAACACGGTGGCGTGTCATCGGAGTTCCTATGCCAAGCGACCAAGCTGGGGACACCGCTCTATCAGGCAATCGAGGACGTGCTGAAAGGGAAGGAAGCGCGACTTCCAGAAGGAAAGTCATACTGTGATAAGGACGGAAACGAGCGACATGCGATGCGGATCAAGTGGTTCAGCTCGCCAGTGAACGAGACTTACGCCAGCTATGCCCTTACCACAGCTGACGGTCTTCCAACCGATGCGATTCCAGCGTCTTTGATCGAATCTGTGACGCCATATCCAGCAGACGCCGATCCCGTCTTCTTTGGGCACTACTGGTTGCGAGACGAGTGTCCGTCATACCTTGCGTCCAACGTGGCTTGTCTCGATTACAGCGTTGCGAAAGGCGGGAGCCTTTGTGCCTATCGATGGGACAGCAAGATGTCATTGCGGAATGACAAGTTTGTAACAGTACGAGCACGCGGTTTGTGATGTGAATCGCACTGTTGATTTGGAAGATGAACCCAACAACTTCACGAAATTGAAGCCAGCGGCTTGGTCAACCGAATAGGAATAAGTCAGAAATAACTTCGGCATTTTGAACTGCGCGGACGACCGAGGTCGACCTTCCTTGCGCGGAAGGCGTGAACTGTCGGGATCCGTCAGGTATGTTCCAGAGGCGAAAGGGTACGCGTTTCGCGAGCGCGTGGGGAGCAACCTGAACGATGCCGTCCGGCGAAAGTGACCTTTCGCCGGTTTTTTGGGCTTCCTAGTTCGACCCATGCTTGAAGCGCTGGATCGCAAGGTTGCCCTTGCAAGGACGGCGTCACAGCCAAGACATGGCTCCCTGTGGGAGAAAATGCGGCGTGTGGAGCAATGGCAATCAAACGGGTGTTCCCACCACCAGCCATCACAGATGCATGGCCTTACTCATTCCATTTCACAGATCAGGCTGAATGCGGGACGAACATAGGTGAATTTGTACAGGCTCAGCGTAGAGCCTCATAGAAGTGGAACCGTTATCCATCAAAGGGAAAGTGGAGTGCGAATGACCAGAAAACGAGAAACGTTGCGTTGGTGCGGGCGAGCACGAACGTGATTCCGCTTGGCGAATCGAGTTTATCGTGGTATTTAACGCACTGCGGACAGTAGATACCTGCGAATCAAAAACGAATCACATTCTGCAACGTCGAACAGGTTCCAGGCGATGAGTGAGAAATCGACTGGCGCGGAACTTTAAGGCTACCCTCGTGGCGTCCGCGTCGTCCGCTGGGGATTCCACCAGATGGGTGTGAGATTCAGACGCGGCTTCGACACAGTGGCGTTCGGTTCTGCCACGAGAGTGCACCGCTCATCGGCAATCGAGGAGTGTGTGAATTAAAGCACTTCGAAGGAAAGTCAACTTGAAGCGAAACGACGCGTCTGCGGATCAGTTTCGCTCGCCGGAAGAACTTACGCCAGCGAGTTCCAAGGCGTTCTTCAACCGGCATTAGAGTCGTTTTGTCACATCTGCGGACTGACGCTATCCTAGAGACGCGAGTTTTGATATGTGAGACGAGTGTCCGCATCCTTGCGAACGTGGCTTGTCAAGAAGATCGATTCGCGTTGCGAAAGGGGACATCGATGACACAGATGTCATGCGGAATGACGTTTGTAACAATCGAGCACGCGGTTTGGAGTGTCGCACGTTGTTTACGGAAGATACAACACTTCCGGTGGAAGCCGCGGCTTTCACCAATGGAATAAGTCGAAGTAACCGGCATTGTTCAGAGGGGTCCGCTCAATCAATCCCACCCCTACTAAAAAGAAGTTATTGTGAGCCGGTCCATAGTGCCTCAATGTTCACTTTGCGAGCTAGTTTCCTGACACTATCGTCCAGCCATTTCAGATGATCCGACAGTTCCAATGCCCACCGGTAGTCATGCTTCGCCAATGCAGCGTTCATGTGCTCGGTTAGCGATGCGTCGCGGAAGGATACGCAGCAACTATCATGTCTCCACCGCTAGAATTCTCGCCAAGAGAACATAACCAACGACGCTTACAGAGGTGGCAGTGACTAACCTACGAGGACGAGTGAGCTACGCTAATAGGTCAACTCGGTTGACATGTAGAAGCTCGATCCTGGCTGGTACACGCCGAGGCCGCTGCGGTAGTCGAGATGCTCGCGGTAGTACCTGTTACCGAAGTTCTGGACGCCGGCGATAATCGTTAGATCATCGTAGGGTCGCCAGAATCCACGCATGTTCCAGATCGTGAAACCCGGTGTGGCGATCTCGTACAGACTGGTCGCGATTTGATCCTGCTTCGCGACGATTCGTGCCTCCAATTCGAGTCCCCAGCCAGGATCGCTCACGGGTTCGCGCCATCGCAACCCAACACGAGCTTCCATTGGCACGATTCCAGGAAGTTGCTCGGAAGTCCCGGTGACACCGCTTCGCGGGTCGTTCGGAGTATAGGTTGGTGCGTAGACACTGTTTGCACGGCGGATTGCCCCCAACCGCGTCGCTTCGCTCACCGTTTGATCGCGAGCGTTGACATAAGAAAGCGACCCGAATGCCGTAACCCCTTGATGAAGATCTCGTTCGACCGCGAGTTCAAACCCGGTGAATGTCGCCAAGTCTGTGTTTCCCAAAACAATCTGTTGCAGCGACTGAGTCGGGACGTAGAACGGATCATTGAAGTTCCAGTATTCGAAAACGATATAATCGTTGATCCATGCGTGGAATGCATTCGCAAAAAGTCGAGTCTCTCCCAGATCTCCCCGCAACCCTAAGTCAAGTTGCGTCCGCTTCTCCGGCTTCAGTTCTGGATCGCCCTCCAAGGCTGTTAAGCCTGGCTGAAGACTTCCAATGAATGAACCGCTGGCGTAGAGTTCAGTCATCGTTGGCGGGCGCTGACCGTGGCCGGCACCGGCAGTAGCTGTCCAATTCGAGTTGATTTCATAAGCAGTGGTTGCATAGAGCGACCAAAGGGTAAAGTGCTGTTCGAGCCCAGCTTCCTTGATCCCCGAATAGGTCGTGTTACCACCGCCCGTGTAATCGAAGAAATCGGGAGCCGTTTCGCGGGAGTCCGTGCGCACGAAGTCGAGTCTTCCGCCGAGATTGACGTGCAATTGGTCGGTAACTTGTCGCGTTTCTTCGGCGAACAAACCGATGTCTTCCGAGTGTGAGCGAGGAATCGGGTAATTCGCAGTGGGAAATCCGTCAGCAGCCGTTGGGTTTTCGATGTCATTCAACTGCTGTCCCAGGTAAATGAGGTCCGTTCCGAGTGTCGTCTGCGCTACGTCAGCGTCTCCCCAGCTAGTCGCAAGGCGGTAGCCGGACGAGTACGCATCAACATCGGTGATCGCGCTACCCGGGCTCGTACCTGGAAAGAAGGGGGGGAATGCAGGCAAGTTAAACGGCGAAAGCTGGCTAACCAGACTTGGTATCTGTCGATTCTTTCCAGCACCGAACGTATCGCCGTTGAAACGAGTTGAGTTGAACCAGCCTTCGACGGTTAGCAAATCAAACTCCGCTTGATCCTCCACGGTGTAGGTCGTCGAGAAACCGTTGGTGACGAGTGCGTTGATGTCATAGACGAGTCCCGGGAACTCAACACCGGTCTGATCCAACCGCAAGTAGTTGAATTCGAGGCTGCTGTCATCAGTGAGATCGTATCCGAGCGCTAAATCGAGGTCGCGTGAATTGTAGCTAGATGGCAGCCTCGAGCCGTTTCCCGTTTCGTAGTCATTCCCGGTCCGATGACCATAGCTCACGCGGTATCCGTAATCGGCGTCGCCACCCATCACCATCTGGCGCCCATACAACTGCTCACCATTCGTTTGATACTCGACGCTGGTGTTGCCTTCCCAGTTATATCCGTCGTATCGTGGCGCGGGAGTCAATTGAAAATCAACAAAGTCAAAGCCTGGTCCGTAGCGTGCGCTATACGGCCCTTTAATGACAATCATGTTCTCGATCAGCCGCGAATCGATCTTGTTCAACATCGTGTCCAAATCTTGCCGAGCTGGGAACCAGTACGACCCAGAGGCAACAAGTCGCCCCACACGGTCGCCGCGAATTCGCGGATCAGAGACAATGGGATTTCGCTTCTGAATTGCGACTCCGCGGGTATGCGTTGACTTGCCTAGTAAGCTACCGCCGTCGGTCGCCACACGAAACCGACCCTCCGCTCCGAGCACGATGTCTGCATTTGTTGCCATCGCTCGCGCTTGACGTGTCTGACTGAGAAGGCTTTCGTCGACAGAGTCACTGCCAAATATGCTCGCGATGAGGGCCGACGAACTATCGGGAGAGCCAACCTGAGGATCAAAAGTGATTGCGGGCGGCTGAGCGTCTTGAAGCCAATCACTCAATTCGTAACTCACGTCCTTGTCGTTCTCAGAGTCGATTGCGAATTCGATCTCTGTCTGGTCTTCACTTTCGGTGACAACCGCGGCGGGTTGATCCGGTTCTTGACCGCGGAGATCACAAGCAAAGAATCGTGAGCAAACAAACGCGCTCACAAGGCAGTATTGCCTGAACTGGGAGAGACGCATGGAATTCCATCCGTAGTGTGAGATGAGTGTCGACGAGGCGTGCAGAAGAAACCGGAACCGGTCCATTCAGGAGAATTGCTACAGATGGAACTTCGGCACAAACCGCAGCAACGGATTAGTCGACAAGGACGTCACAACCGATACAAAGAGTCTTACGTGAGGGTCGAATCGGTCAGGTAAGATGTAGCGGCTGTATTGAATTCGTCCAGGCAACGAGCCGCCCCAAGAACTGAGAAACCGTCCGCAACTAGGTTACGGACGGTTCTTTGAAATCTCATTTTCATCACAGATGTAATTCGCTCGCCCGATTCGGCGCTGCTTGCTAGCAAGGGCATGGAAACTGCATGCGACCGGCCCCCGGGAACGTACACATCTTTGAACCGTTGCTACAGGGCCCACATACAAGGCCAGGGTAGTCGCACATGCTCTGGGCTGACACAGCAGCGTTCGACGCTGATGGAGTCTGTGAGCGAGATATCGTGGCTGACCGGTCGAACATCTCCGGTCGAACTTGTTTCGGAAGCTTCATGGTTGGGTCTCCGGGTTCTATCCGTTATCTGTTATCAGCTGTCTGTGACATGCCGGGCGAGCCGACGCCGGCACCCATTCAGCGTAATCAACGGCGACGGAATTTGCGAGGTTTATCCGTTAGAGCCGGAATGGTGTCGTTCACGTCAATCGTCTGCGATACGACCAGGAGCGTCTCTTCGCGGTTCTTTGGGTTAAAGAACGAGACTTCTACGTCCCAACAATCGGAACCTGCATAGCCAATTTCACTGGGTTTCGCGACGATGTCTTCCAGTTCATAGTTCGTCGCCGCTTTGTCAAAGGCCCCCGCGTCGTTTGCAAGCAACTCGCCGCCAACTTCGCCTAACGCATAGAAAAGACGCGTCGCGGCGTGATTTAAGGCACGATGCTCGGGGCTCAGGCCAGGGTTACGAACTGCGTGGTCGAGGCGATCGATCAGCGTTTGGACCTTGTTACGAAGAATTTTGGGATCAATCTCCGGCCATTCTGCGCCCGACGAGGAGTGACGAATGGCGTCCAGAAAGACAGCCAGCATCCGCTCTCGCGACCAATCGGCGGTCCCACGCATGTCGGGTTTGATAGCCGGCAGTTTCACCCCAGTAATCAACTGCACTTCACCCTGCAACACGCCGGGAATCGCCACTCGCTCGCTCCGCTCTGTGACCAGTGTCTTGGCGACCTTCGCGTTTCGATCTTCCCAAGAATTGACGTGAGGCTGTTGATCCCGCGCGTTGAAACAAGGGTCCCAACCGTACTCCCACCCCAGACGGCGGCCAGCCTTCTCGTAGTAGTAAAAATTCAATCCTTCCTTAGTCACCCCACATTGGTTCATGTAGAACTCGGCCAGTTCCTGGTAGGCCGATTCGGCGAAGTTGCCTTCGGGAACGATGCCATAGACCTCCATCTGTCCACGATTCAGCTTCCAAATCACGGCGTTTGCGTCATACAGGTTTGGACGATGCTCCTTCGTCACCCGATACGAGACTGGGATGTAGAAGTGGGCCTCGCTCATCGTGAGTTTCACATTCTCTTCGACGTGATCCGCTTCGACATAGATCACTTGTCGCCCCTTCGCGTCAGCGGCTTCAACCTGCCGAACAATCATCGCGTTACTCGAATTAAGCACCGACGGCCTGCGGTTGCTGCCGGTACCGATCCCGACACCATTAAAAGCGATTTGGCGGCCTACGTCGGCGGGAACAAGCGGCTTTGTGTCAGAGATCGTAACGCGTAACTGCCCCCTTGGCTCCACGACCGCAACGCTGTCAAAGTCGCCATCGACTTCCAAAACACTTCTGACCGCCGCGGCCTGAAATTCAACCAGGTAGACGCGTATTGCGCTGTTCTCGGAGGGTGTCGTGGCCGTGATGTCGGTCACCGTAACACCATGCTCGCCAACGTTGGAAAGTGCCGCAAGCTCTTCGTCGATCTTGACCGCATCTGCTGTAGGGAGAATGTCCTTGGTGCTGAGGTTGCCATATTTCAAGCGAAATCTATCCCCTTCGGCGGTGTTGATCTTCAATCGAAAGCTGGGCGACGTCACCACAATCTCGTCGATGTCTCCGATCTTTACACTCGTGAGTTCGACTTCGTTGTAGCCGAACAAATGGCGGAGAAAATCAAGCGGCACGCGAGTGCTGGGGACGTGGCTCGGATCGGCATCAATACTGTCCATACTTTGACGAACGGACTGTTCTCGCAGGACCGAAGGAAAATCGTATTGCAACTCGCCGATGGCATAGACGAACGGCGCGCTCTTGCCCACGCACCCTCCACAACAGGCCGACGCTTCCACAGAGTTTGCAGCAACTGCGTTCCCGACCTGTGCGACAGCGCTGCTAGAAATCGGGAGATTCGCCGGCGCGGGACCATTCATCGCGTTCTGCATCGTATTCGCTCCTCGTGTAACTGCGGAAAGGGAACCACTTACGTTCAGACGACCAGCAAGCACGCGCTCGCATTCAGTTTCCGTCTGTGGATCGCAACCGTGAGTGGATTCCAAAATGGCATTTCGTATGGATTCAGCGTTGGGAACGATTCCCAGCTTCTGCTGTAAACTAAGTAGCAACCCTGCGACACCGCTAACGATCGGCGTCGAATAACTCGTCCCGGATTGGGCCTTAACGCCTCCATCTCCCGACGCGCCAAGAATTCGTTCACCGGGCGCAAGGATTCCTTGGTCTCGGTAAGCCTCACCCCAATTGCTAAACGGAAGCGGACGCCCTTCGGCATTCATCGCACCAACCGCAAGTACCGACGGCAAAGCGCCCGGTACGTGCAAGCAATCGCAGCCGTTGTTTCCGGCAGCCGCCACGATCAAGACATCTTCGCCGCATTCCGCGATCGCAGCTTGTAGTTCCGGACTCGCTTCGCCACGTGAACTAAATTGGCCGCCACTGATATTAATCACGTTGGCACCGAATCGAGCGGCGACGCGAATTGCCTTTGCCAAGCGTTCCTGGGTGCAAGGTTCGAGCGCGCCATTCGCACCGTACCGAAAAATCGGCACAATTAACCCGCGGCATTTCGGAGCGATCCCTTTGACGGGGCCATCGTGACTTCCAAATATGACACTGGCAACGTGTGTGCCGTGGTCGGACTTCGCTGGACCGCCACTGTCCGTGATTTCGTCGATGTTGACTTGCGTGAGCGCGGCATCACGAAGACTTGGGTGCGTCAGATCCACCGGCCCATCGAGAACCGCGATGCAGATTCTCGGGTCGCCCGAGGTTTGAGCCCAGAGTTCCGCGAGGCCGGGAAGTTGAGACTCAAGAGACGGCGCAACTTCAGTAACAGTCTCGTTTTGCACGAGATTTTTCACCGTCCCGATAAGGTCTGTTTGACACGTGGACACGACCAATGTCACCAATAAGTCCTGAGTTCAGGGAGCCAACACGTCTCGGTCTGCCCATTTGTTCAGTTGAGACGATCTTCTTAATATAGCTCCCAGACTGCGCAGTTTCCAAGAAAACAGGCGTCCGGAGCTGGTCTGGCACCATGTTTGCGAGCGAAATGGCCGTAGCTCGCTTCCGCACTAAGCACTGACCGATGAATTACTGTCGCGTTGTTTGGGGAGAGAGATCGTGTAGAAGATTGCTGTTGGGGCAGTTATCAGCAGTTTTCTACAGGAGGCCAAGGATGGCAATCGATTTTATCCGACGGTTGGATCAGGAGACAAAACAAAAGTTGCGTGGGTTTTATGCCACGCTTTCCGAGAAGGACCAGCGACGATTCGCGGCGATCGAAGCCACGCAACTGGGCCACGGTGGCATCAAATATGTCGCTCAATTATTGCGTTGCTCGACGCGTACCATTGAACGTGGCATCGCTGAACTTGACGATTTGCCGAACGATCCTGCCGAGGGACGTGTCCGGCGACCGGGGGCCGGTCGGAAAAAAAGATCGCTGCAGACTCGCCAGCCGAGCAGAATCTGAACGCGTTGCTCGACACGCGGACAGCGGGCGACCCCGACGACGAAACCATTGTCTTCACCGACCTCTCTCCCACCATCCTCTCGAAGAAACTGGACGCGTTGGGAACTCCCGTATGTGACGATACCATTCGCCAGTGGATGGAAGATGAAGGCTTGCGATTGCGGAAGATACGCAAAGACTTGGCTGGCGGTTCTCATCCCGACCGCAATGCCCAGTTTGAGCGAATTGCAACGTTGATCGACGAATACGAAATTCTGGGCAACCCGTACTTTTCCGTGGACACCAAGGCCAAAGAACATTTGGGCCAGCTTTACCGTGCTGGCCGAGTTCGCTGCAATCAACCGTTCCAAGCATTCGATCACGACTTTCCCAGTTGGGCTGACGGCGTGATCATTCCTCACGGCATCTACGATCCTGTCCGAAACCGTGGGCACATCAACCTTGGATTGTCTCGCGATACAAGCCAGTTCGCTTGCGACAGTTTGCTGTGGTATTGGAACCGCATCGGCCAGCAGTGCTATGGCGACGCCGATTCGATCCTGCTGCTCTGCGATGGTGGTGGCAGCAATTCCGCGCACAAGTACATTTTCGAACACGATCTGTAGACCCGTACATTTGACGCGGTATCAGGCTTGGAATGTATTTAGGCTCAGCGACTGTCTGGCCGCAGGATCAGGGATTCCCCGGCTTAAACCGCACCAGTCGTGGTCGGTACTTGCGTGCCCTAGAATCATGCAAAGGAGAACTTGCATGACCGATAAGAGCGTGGCGATCGATGGTGTCCAGATTCCGCCCTTCATCTATGGAACGGCATGGAAGGAAGAGCGGACTCAGCAACTTACCGAGCTTGCTCTGCGAGCAGGCTTTCGCGGTATCGATACGGCGAACCAGCGTAAGCATTATCACGAGCAAGCAGTTGGTCAGGCGATTTCAGCGGCTATCGAGGCCGGACTCGTGTCACGAGGCGACCTCTTCTTGCAATCAAAGTTCACCTTCCGCCGCGGACAAGATGATCGCTTGCCCTACGATCCGGCGTCGCCGATTGCGAAGCAAGTAGAACAGTCGTTCGCCAGTTCGCTGGAGCATCTAGGGGTCGAGCGAATCGATTCCTATGTGTTGCACGGACCGAGCAGTTCCGACGGGCTCGCGCCAGACGACTGGGCTGCTTGGCGCGCGATGGAGGCAATCCACGACAGTAACCGCGCTTCCATGTTGGGCGTCAGCAATGTTTCGCTTGATCAACTCAAGTCGTTGTGCGCCGAGGCACGAGTTCGACCACGCTTCGTTCAAAACCGATGCTATGCCGTACGCGGTTGGGATCGCCGGGTTCGTGAGTTCTGTGCGAAGAACGACTTGCTATATCAGGGATTCTCGTTGTTGACCGCTAATCGCGGCGTGTTGGCAGATGCCGAGTTGGGTCGGATTGCAAAACAATATAACCGGACACCGGCGCAAATCGTTTTCCGCTTCGCGCTCGATGTCGGCATAATTCCGCTAACTGGCACCAGTAACGCCGACCATATGCGAGCAGATCTCGAGGCCTCTACGATTTGCCTAAAACCGGATGAAGTCGCGAGAATCGAACGGCTCGGCGAACGGTAACTCCCGAATCCTATCTACCCGCCGTACCCGCACTAGACAGTCAATAGCTGGCATGAGTTCAATTGCCAAGTCGACACACCAGCAGTCCCGCATCCGCCCTCCGAGCCTTCCCCCGTCAGCGGTAGCGCCATCCCATCGATGGACGCACCGTCGATCGCTAAATAGACGAAATTAGCTTGCGGATTCCAGCGGACCTGTTACCTTAGCGTGAGATTCGTCTGAGATCTCAGATGGAGAGACGAGTTCTCGCCTTGTGTTCATGACGCCCTCCACGAGACCCCGCCCTGGGACTGTGATGTTTTGCATGTCGACGAACTTCCAATGACGCCGGAAGTTCAATCGCAGAGCGAATGTCAACAGTTGACAACGAATCCACCACTTCAATATCAGTGACTTGTCGATGGAGAATAGCAGCCAATGAAAATAAGTCGACGAGTCGCCGGTATCTTCATTCTCGTCTCTTTCGCGTCTCTGCCTAACGCAGTGGCGCAACAAGCGGATCGAGGCCTGATCGTTCTGTATGACTTCGCCCAAGGCTCCGGCCAAACCGTTCGAGACGTATCGGGCGTCGGGACGCCACTCGATCTCGTTATCGAGAAGTCCAGCAGCGTCCGCTGGACGAACGGGGCCCTCGTCGTCGAATCATCGACGTCGATTGCATCGGCTCAGCCAGCCAAGAAGGTTATTGATGCGGTAAAACGATCGAACGCCATCACGATCGAAGCGTGGCTCAAGCCGGCTAACAACGCGCAGACTGGTCCCGCGCGCATCGTGTCGCTGTCAAGTGACACGAGCCAACGCAATGTCACACTGGGTCAAGACAAGGATTTCTACGACGTACGCCTGCGGGTCACGGGCAGCGACAACAACGGCTTGCCTTCGACGAGCAGTCCGAAGAAGTCGTTGCAAACGAGATTGAGTCACATCGTGTTCACTCGCGACGCGGCGGGCACGGCAATCATTTACATCGACGGTAAACAAATCGCGAATGGCAAAGTAAACGGCAACTTCAGCAATTGGGATGGCAAGCATCGGCTAGCGCTCGCCAATGAAATCACCAAGGACCGGCCTTGGCTTGGCGAGTTGCATCGGGTTGCCATTTACGATCGAGCACTAGCGCCGAAGGAAGTGCAACAGAGTTTTGCCGCTGGTGCGAAGGCAATGCCAGGCACTCCGATGAGAGAAGCTGTGGCCGCAGGCAACAACGACGTGTTCGATAACAAAGTCGCTCCGCTGTTCGCCAAACACTGCCTCGAGTGCCACGATTCGGCCATCAAGAAGGGCGGGCTCGATCTCTCACGCAAAGTAGCGGCTTTGGCTGGCGGCGAAAGCGGCAAGGTCATCACGCCCGGCAAGGCAGCGGAGAGTTTGCTCTGGGAATCGGTCGAGTCGAACGAAATGCCAAAGGACCGAGCACCGCTATCGGCCAACGAAAAAGTGGCCTTGCGAAAATGGTTGGACGCTGGTGCGGACTGGTCAGTCGAACAGATCGATCCCGCGATTTATCTGCACGAAGGCCATGCGGGCGAGATCTGGGTGCAGCGGCTAACCGTGCCCGAGTATATCGAGACCGTTCGCAGCACCGTCGGCGTTGATATTTCCAAAGAAGCCCGCGAGATGCTGCCGCCCGACCTGCGAGCCGACGGCTTCAGCAATACGGCCTACAACTTGAACATCGATCTTAAGCATGTCGAAGCGTACAGCAAATTGGCCGAAATCATTGTCAGCCGTATGGACGTGCTGAAGTTCGCGGCTAGGTTTTCGAAGAGCCAACTGCTCTCGACCGACGACACCATGCGTCAGCACGTCGAAGCGATGGGCAAGTGGATGCTACGAGGACCGCTCGACGAACGCGACGTGAATAACTACAGCGGCATCGCAACGACCGTCGCGAGCGCTGGCGGTGACTTCAAGCAGGCCATGACCTACATGATCGAAGCGATGCTCCAATCGCCTCGTTTCATCTATCGCATCGAGAATCAGCACGGTGGCGGGGCGCAACGACCGGTCACTCAATATGAACTCGCCTCGCGGCTCAGTTATATCCTGTGGGGTTCGTCGCCAGATGAGGAATTAATGCGAGCCGCCGATGCCGGTGATCTTGCCGATCGTGGCAAGCTTGCGGCACAAGTGCAGCGAATGCTGAAGGATTCACGGACCATCGATCGGTCTTCGCAGTTTCTTTCTGAATGGCTCGACCTTGGACGGCTCGCCAACCTGCGGCCCGATGCGAAGAAGTTTCCCAACTGGGATGCTCAGTTAGCCACCGACATGCGAGACGAGACGTTGGCATACTTCCGCGAAGTGGCTTGGAAACAGAACAGGCCACTTTCTGATCTTCTCAACGCTCAGCTGACTTATGCTACACCACGTCTTGCCGAGCATTATGGGCTCACATCTCTGAGCGAAGATATTTCGCAGTACGACCTATCTTCCGTCGCCGGTCGCGGCGGCATCCTGACACAAGGCAGCGTACTGACCGTTGGCGGCGACGGTGCTTCGATGGTCTCGCGCGGGCTGTTCGTTCTGCACGATTTGTTGCGAGGCACGGTGAACGCACCGCCGCCTTGCGTCAACACGACACCGCCGCCTACGAAAGCGGGCCTCACGCAACGCGGGATCGCCGAATCTCGAATCGCCGACGCGAACTGCGGTGTCTGTCACGCGAGATTCGAGCCCTTGGCGTTCGGGCTTGAGAAGTTTGACGGTGTCGGCGCGTTCCATGAAAGGGATAAGCACGGCAACGCATTGCGAGACGACGGCGAGATCCTGTTCCCCGGCGAAGCGAAGCCCGTCCCCTACAAGACATCGGCCGAGTTAATGGACCTGCTCGCGAACAGTGAGCGGGTCCGCGAAAGTCTGACATGGAAAGTAACCCAGTTCGCGCTTGGGCGACCGCTGTTAGCAGCCGACGCCCCGGTCGTGGCGGAAATTCACAAAGCCGCTCAGCAAGACGGCGGAACTTATGCCAGCCTGATCACTGCGATCGTTTTGAGCGATCTAGTGCAAGAAACTCGAACGGAGAAACAGTAATGACGAGCCGTAAGATTACGCGTCGCACAATGCTGAAGGGGGCTGGAGCCGTCACGATCGGCTTGCCGCTGTTGGAAGAGATGTTGGTTTCGACGACCACCGCCGCCGAACAAGCGTCCGTGCCGGTTCGAGCGTTCAACGTCTTCTTCGGTTTGGGCATCCCAGCGCCGCTCCAGACGGAAGGATTCGATGGCGTACTCGAACCCTTGAAGCCACTGAGCGACAAGCTGTTGATCATGCGCGGCGTTGACCACGTGCGAGCTGACGAAAAGGGAATCAACGCGCACTACGACGGTGCTTCTGCAGCGTTCACGGCCGAGCCGCCGGACGGCGAAGCGAAAGCCGGTGGCGCTTCGATCGATCAGATGATTCGCCACGCTCACTATCCAATGGGGTTGCCGGCTGGGATGGTGCCGACTCTAGTTGGCGGAACGTTTTTCCGTCGTAGCCGCGTCGGTCGCTATGTCCACAGCTACAATCCCGACGGCACGGTTGCCGCCACGATGCAGGAGAAGCCTCGCGACCTGTTCGAGCGTGTCTTCGGCACGGTTTCCGTCGCGGGCGATCCTGAAGATGTGCAACAACAGCGACTCAAACGGAGTGTCCTCGATACGGTCGCGGAGCAGTACAAGTTTTTAACCGGCGCCAACTCGCCGCTGGGTGCCAACTCGAAAGCGCGCGTTGCAGAACACTTGGAGCGGATTCGCGAATACGAACAGCGTGCGTATGCGATGAAGGACAAAGTGGCCGGCGCGCCAGATCTACCTGCCGAATCAAAGCTGCTTCACGGCGGCGAGGCCGATCCCGGCGGCATGGGGATCGACATTACCCTCGAGGAACTCACATCCGAATGGCGGCTGATGGCGGATCTGTACGCATTGGCGATTCAGACCGATCGCGTTCGTTTTGGCTCGCTCACATTCCTCGCCGCCGGCGAACGCATACGCTTGACTGGCGATTACGAGTACGACGGAAAGAGACGCTTTCAGTTCGACGACGCCGCTCAGCACAAAGCGTCTGGCGATAAAGGTTGCAGCCACGAGTGGTGGCATAAGTTCGATGAGAAGAAGAAGAACGAGCAGCTTCGTGCCCACGCCCACATGAAGATGCGCGAAGTGGCGTACTTCCTGCAGCGTCTGAACGGCAAGGAAGCGATGGAAGCGAACGGTAAATCGATCATGGAGAATTCGTTGATCACGATCTCGACTGAATCGGGCGACGGTCGGCACAACGACGTGAAACGAGAACTCACCGGAGTCTTCCACGCCATCACCGGCGCAAGCGGACGCTTCAAGACCGGTCAGATCATGGATGTCAACGCCGAAGGACTCGACGTCTACAACACGATGCTCGCCGCAATGGGTGTCAGCGGTCGGCTCGGCCCGGAAAAACGCAAGGCTACCTCTATCGACGCGATTCGCGTGTAAGGATTCGCGGCAAGCACGGCATTTCCAACGGTGTGAAGGATTGAAGCTATGTGTTTTGTCGTTAAGGTGTACGCGCTGCTCGTTACCGCATCGATGATGGTCGCGTCGATCGCGAGTGCGGAAGATGCGTGGCCGATGCCGACATGGGAGAGCGTTGCCCCACAAAAGGTCGGACTCGACGGTCATCAGCTCGAGAAGGCACGCGACTACGCTCTCACCGGTGGCGGGTCAGGCTACATCACTCGGAGCGGCAAGCTCGTGATGGTGTGGGGCGATCCGAAGCAGCGTTACGATTTGAAATCGACGACAAAGTCGTTCGGTGCGACGGCGTTGGGGATTGCGATCCTTGATGGCAAGATCCGTCTCACAGACAAAGTCACGCAGCATCATCCCAGCTTTGGGACGCCGCCCGATATCAACTCGAAAACTGGTTGGATCGACGAGATTTCGATCCTACATTTAGCTTCGCAAACCGCAGGCTTCGAGAAGCCGGGCGGTTACGAGAAGCTGATCTTTGAGCCGGGAACCAAGTGGGCCTACAGCGACGGCGGACCGAACTGGTTGGCCGAGTGCGTGACGCTGGCCTATAAGCAGGATGTGGATAGGCTGATGTTCGACCGAGTGTTCACGCCGCTCGGCATTCAGCGCACCGATCTAGTTTGGCGAAATAACAGCTACCGCGACAAGAACATCGACGGCATCCCACGCCGTGAGTTCGGTTCAGGGATCAGCGCCAATGTCGATGCAATGGCACGGTTCGGATTGCTCTATCTGCGCAATGGGACGTGGAGCGGAAAACAGATTCTGCCCGCTGACTTCGTGAAACAAGCGGGCACGACGGTGCCAACTGTCGTCGGCTTGCCAGAAGTTGATCCGAAGAACTACGGCAACGCATCAGATCACTACGGGTTGCTGTGGTGGAACAACGCCGACGGCACGTTGAAAGATGTGCCGCTCGATGCGTATTGGACCTGGGGCTTGTACGACAGTTTGATCGTCGTCATTCCCAGTCTCGACATTGTTGTCGCTCGCGCTGGCCAGTCGTGGAAACGCGAATGGGCCGGGCACTACGACGTGCTGCAACCGTTTTTGGAGCCGATCGTCGCCGCAGCACAAGTAGGGCGGGTTTCCAACCTGCCTCTCCAGACTCCGCACTTGTTTGTCACCGCGCCACCCCAACAAGACGATCTCCTGGAGCGTAAACCCACAAAGAAAAGAAGCCTATCGAACGAAAACGAAGCCGCGGGTCCTCCCTATCCACCCAGCCCAGTGATCGCAAACATCGAGTGGGCTCCACCGGAGACGATCGTTCGAAAAGCTCGAGGCGGAGACAACTGGCCGTTGACCTGGGGCGACGATGACAACCTCTACACGGCTTATGGTGACGGCAAAGGTTTTGAACCGTTAATCGACGTGAAGTTGAGCATGGGTCTATCGCGGATCAGCGGACCGGCCGATAAGTTCACGGCGGTCAACTTACGCTCGCCAACGATCGAAACACGCGGCGATGGTCCGAGCGGCAAGAAAGCCAGCGGCTTGTTGATGGTCGATGGCACGTTGTATCTGTGGGCTCGCAATGCAAGCAACTCGCAACTCGCCTGGTCGTCCGATCACGGGAACACATGGATGTGGAGCGACTGGAAGCTGACCGAGAGCTTCGGCGCTCCGACGTTCCTTAACTTTGGCCGCGACTATGCCGGCGCACGCGACGAGTTCGTCTATCTCTACTCGCACGACAACGACAGCGCTTATAAACCTGCGAACGGAATGGTGTTGGCGCGTGTTCACAAGGACCGAGTTCGAGAACGCGAAGCGTACGAATTCTTTGCCGGGCTGAATGCCGAAGCCCAACCGAAGTGGAGTAACGACGTAGCAATGCGAGTTTCCGTGTTCGCTCATTCGGAACGCTGCTATCGATCTGGTATCAGCTACAACTCGGCGCTCCAGCGATATCTCTGGTGCCAGATCATTCCCGGCCCTGACACACGCTTCCAGGGCGGCTTTGCAATCTATGACGCTCCCGAACCGTGGGGGCCTTGGACGACAGCGTTCTTCACCGAGGCGTGGGACGTTGGACCAGGTGAAACCTCGAGCATTCCCACGAAGTGGATTAGCGACGACGGAAAGACGATCCATCTGGTGTTTTCCGGCGACGATCATTTCTCCGTTCGCCGCGCAACGTTAAACTTGAAGCGTGAATTGCCTTCTCCTTAATCCATCCCGCGAGCATCCCGAATGACACGCCCCGTGCTCCTGTCCGGTCCGCCCCAGCGAAGCGACGTATCTCGACGCGGCTTCCTGCAAGCCGGCGCCTTGGGCATTGGCGGTTTGACGCTGGCCGACTTGTTGAAGCTGCAAGCCTCTGGTGCTGTTCGCTCCTCGGCTGCCGGCGCGAATGTCATTTTGTTTTGGCTGAGCGGTGGTCCCGGTCACATGGAGACGTGGGATCCCAAACCGCTGGCTCCAGCCGAGTATCGCGGTCCTTGTCGAGCGATCGATACGAGCGTTCCAGGGATTCAATTCGGTGAGTTGATGCCAGAGCAGGCGCGACTGGCCGACAAGCTGGCAGTCGTACGGACGGTCAACCACGGCTCGGGAGATCACACCAAAGGCAATCACTGGATGCTCACCGGCTTTGAAGGACCGGCCTTCAATGCTCCCGACAACCGTCAACAGCGCCGACCGGCTATTGGCTCGGTGGTCGCTCGCGTGCGAGGGGCCAACACGCCGGGCATGCCACCGTATGTCGGCGTGCCGCATTTGCGAGGCGGCACCGACAACCTGTTCCACTACGCCTCGTATCTAGGCGGCGGCTGGAACCCGTTCGTCGTGAACTCCGATCCGAACGAAAAAGATTACGGAGTCAAGAATCTCGCCTTGGCGGGCGACTTGACGTTGCAGCGGATTGCGGGTCGTCGCGAGTTGATGTCCAACCTCGATCGAATCCGCGCTGCCGCTGATCCGATGCTCGATGATCTCGACGAACATCAACAAGCCGCCTTCGATATGTTGACCAGCAGTGGGGCTCGCGAAGCGTTTGATGTCACACAAGAACCGGATTCGCTTCGCGATCGATACGGTCGCCATACCTTCGGGCAGAGTGCTTTGGTTGCAAGACGACTTGTCGAGAACGGCGTGACGTTTGTGACCGTTAATTGCGTGCCCTGGGACCATCACGGCTCGCCGGGCCAGTACAAGACCGAAGAGGGCGCGAAGCTACTGATTCCACCTTTGGATCGCGCGATTGGAGCGTTGGTTGAAGATCTGATCGAACGTGGTATGTACGACAAGACACTGATCGTCGCGATGGGCGAATTCGGCCGCACTCCGCGGATGAACGCCAACGCGGGCCGCGATCACTGGGGCAGCACGTTCAGCGTGCTGTTCGGCGGCGGTGGGCTGAAGCTGGGGCAAGCGATCGGTCGCTCGAGCGATCGTGGGGAAAAGGTCGTCGATCGACCGTTCGATCCGCAGGACGTTGCCGCCACGATCTATCATCACCTAGGCATCAACTCGCAGTCGGTCGCGTTTCCCGATCATGCGGGCCGGCCCCTCACATTGCTTGATCGCGGTCGACCGATACGCGAACTGGTTGGATGAACCACGTTCCACGGATGCCAGAACGCTCGGCCAGTGGGTGCGAATCCGCACACCGAGCACCGTAAGTGAGCAGCAGTGATCGAACGGCAGCAACACGATGATGGCGAGATGCGTCTCGTCGTGGGTTCGGCATACGGCTTGCACCTAGGGATGATTTGGACGAGCAATCTTCGAAACGGGTCGTCGACTAGCCGCAATGGGAGAGTGTGAATGCGCAGAAAGGCTCCACTCGTTCGTGATTGTATGACGCATCTGCCGGTCGAAGCGGAGCGGTGTGAAACCGTAATCGGTGCCGAACGGTTGATGGAGATTCACAGCATTCACCATTTGCCCGTCATGAGCGGTTCGCATCTGAAAGGAATTCTCTCGCAGCAAGACATTCTGCGGGCGCGGCTTCGTTGGGGGGACACGGCGAACGAGAAATCACTCGAAGAGATTTGCCAACCCAACGTGCTGACGGTTAGTCCGACTGCACCGATCGATGAGGTCGCTATTCAGATGCTCGATCGGCAAGCGGGAAGCGTCGTTGTCGTCGACGGTGGTTACGTTGTGGGGATGTTCACGAAGACCGATGCCTTGCGAGTGATCAGCGAGCTGTTCACCAAATGAACCGACAGGAGGAGCGATCATGAGAACGATTCTTGTGGGATTGGACGGTTCGGATGACTGCTTGCCAGCTGTCGACTTGGGCATCCGATGGGCAAAGCGTTTCGATAGTTTGCTCATCGGCATCGGTGTAGTCGACGAGCCTTCCATTCGCGGATTTCAGCCAGAAGGGCATGTTAGCCCAACCTATCAAGTTGCGTACGAGCAGTTGCTGAAAGAGACACGCCATAAAGTCGAACGAGCCTTGGAACAATTCGCGATCCGCTGCAGTAATGAACGCATATCGTTCAAGCTCCTTGAGGACGAAGGACAACCGTGCGAACGCATTCTCACCGAGCTTCAGCGTTACGACCTGTTGATTCTCGGATGTAGAACGCACTTTCGCCACGCCAGCGACCAACATCCGTGCCAGACGCTCGAGCATGTACTGCGCGCTGCCTCGCGACCCGTCGTTGTTGCACCGCAGATTTCCTCCATCGAGTCGCGCGAGGGAATTGTCGTGGCTTACGATGGAAGCGTTCAGTCCGCTCGTGCCCTACAGGCCTTCCTTTCCACGGGACTCGCGGCGGATGGCGGTCCCATTCACATCGTCTCGGTTCATCCGGACTCGCTGGTCGAGGCGGCGCGAATTGCTGATCGCGCGTCGGAGTTCCTGCGGTTTCACGACATCGATGCGACGCGAGTTCCGTTGGTCGGCAGTTCGGCCAGCCAGAAATTTCTGACCCACGCGATCGAAAACAACGTAAAGCTGATTGTCATGGGAGCCTACGGCCAGGCACGCGTGAAGGAGTTCTTCTTCGGCTCCGCAACTTGCACGGCTTTGGAGCAAACTTCAATTCCGCTGTTTCTGTTTCACTAACGGTCGGAAGTTCGCTGTATCGTGCAGCAATCGCATGAAATGCGACCTCACGTTAACGCTCCTCGTACGTGGCGTGCTCATCAAATGCCGACGACCCCCAGGTTCTGAAGCGGAACCCCGATCCGTACGGTTAACCGCGACCGGCACCCGCCGCCACGCATGTGCCTGTGAACACCAGCTATTTCATCCAGCTTGGGTTTCAAGACAAGGCATCTTCCGACGTCATAGTAGCGGACAGAGTTGTCGTGCGGCTGAGTTCTTCTGACTCGGAAGAAATGACGCTGCTGAGCCACGGATCAAGGTTCGCTGAGGGATACCTTAGAAGCATCGCGTCCAATCGTGATCCTTCATTAGGATTGGCCATCAACATCGATGGCGGTCCGGCCTTGCGACCAGCGACTGCTTACACGATCTCCGTCGAAACGCGATCGCAATCGGGCGGTATCCTGGGATGGAACCAAAGGAGCATCGCAATTCACGACGGCTGACGACGAACGCTTGCATCAACTGCATTCTATAGTCGACTTAGCGGATGAGCCTGTGACATGGCAAGGCGGGTTTTTCATGGGGTGCTGCAAAACGAGCTTCTGCACCAGGGCATCGAATCGCAGTCCTGACTACGAATTGATGCAAAGCATCCGCCGCGGCGCACGCGTGGACTCTGCATTGTGGCTTTTCTTCGACCTGTACCGGGCATCAGCCGGAGTTTCTCAATTGGTCGCATCCCAATGTCGTCCGCGAGCGCGAGACCCGTCGCATCGTATTCATTGAATCGCATGACGAGTGCATCTTGCTGAGAGTGGAGGACTTTTTCGGGCATACACAGTATGCATCCAGGAATATTGCGATTCTGCAACTCGTAGACTGCATTTGGCAACTGCGGTACGCTCCTAAGCTCGCAAACTGACGCCTCGATCACTGGACCGTTTCGCGTTGGATTCAGTCGCACGATGGCAATACAAGCACTGGCTTCGTACTTCCACGCAACACTTTCTCTGCTGTTGAACCGAACAGCAGTTCTTCAACCTTGCCACGTCTCCCGACCTTACTCATGACAATGGCATCGACGGCAAAGTCATCCGCCTTTTGCAGAATCTCCATAAACGGGCGTCCTTCGCAGATGATCGGGTCAACTTCAATTCCCTCGGGACACGCTTCGGTGTACTCCGTCAATAGTCGCCCCGCGCGTTCGCGCATGCGTTGCGCGATCTGTTCACGAGTTCCTAGATCATGCGTCTCAGCAAACTCGGGGAGAGCCGAATCGATGACGTGCAGCAAGATGACAACCGGATTGTCGCCCGAGACCAAGCCGATCGCTTGCGCAAAGGCGGCTTTCGAATTCTCCGAGAAATCGATTGGAACCAACAGCGTGTTGAAGTCAATTTTGCGAATCATTGCTATGCTCCCCATGGCGAGAAGGTTTGTTGTAATTGGGGCGGCTTTCGTGGCGGCGAATCGACCGCCGCGCGTCGCTCGTAATACGCTGCACATTCTGCCTCGCGACTGCGGACGATCCGCTTTCCGCGAAGCTTTCCAAAGTTCGACGTGATCACCGTCCACTGACCGTGATCACCATCGTCATCTCGGTAGATGACCACCCAATCATGAATCGCTCCGAGTTCGTGCGCACGTGCGGTGTTCGAGAACATCGCAGTGTAATGGCGAGTGTCGCGTTCGGTGTGCAAGACGGGAAGCCACGCTTGCTGAGTTGGATTGAAACGGCGCGGCGCGATACGCGGGAGTTGATGTTTCTTCGCCGACTCGCGATACTCGTGATCGATGTCTAGCAACTCGGCGATCGAAACGGTAGTGTCCACGCCTTTCAAGCCTTTCGCTGTTGCCACCGGTGCTCGCCGAAACCGACCCGCGAGCGATTCACGAACCGCTCGCAGCCTCTTCTCTCCGAAGCCGGGCACCTGAGCCAAACGACCGTCGTTGGCTGCGGCTTCGAGTTCCCAGAGCGTTTCGATACCCAGTTGTTCGTGGATGCGTCCGGCAAGCTTCGGACCGACGTCCGCGACCGTTGTGAACAGTCGCTCGGCTGCGTCTTCGCCTTGCAGACGCTCCAGCAATGGAAACTTGCCGGTGCGGATCTTGTGTGCCAGGGCAGCGGCGATTGAACGCCCTATTGCCGGAAAGCGAATGAGCCCCGGGATGCCTTCTGCTTCCAAGGTATGCCAGAGTGGAGCTTCCAAAGCGTCGAGGGTGTCGGCGGCGTTTCGATATGCCCGTACTCGGAACACGCTTGCTCCTTGGGCTTCAAGTAAGTCCGCAACGGCTCGCAACGAAGTCGCAAGTTCCGCATTCGTGGGATAGGTCTTAGGAGTAAGTTGCTCGCCTTTCGTGCTTGCCATCTCACCCTCCAACAAGTGTGTCTGAGCCGCACATCACGCACACGATTGCACGCACACAACCGGGAATCCCAGAAACACGCTTTCCATGAAAGTTTGCTGCAAACGCTATGCCTTCAATATCGTCTTTGGCCCGTCGTTTGCAACTCTTTGAATCAGAGCCAATTGACGCAGTGTATGACGAAAGGAGGTGTGCCATGACCACTGCTCAACCGCTTCGTCACCCGCAGTTATTCGTTTGGGCACTGATCTGCTCCCTGCCGTTGCTACTTATTCTTGCCGTGTTGACTCGTATTGCCGAGGCGACTACGGACCACCCGCCGGTCAGCTCCGCCACAACCTACATCGTCAGCCCATGTAGCGGAGTTTTCGTCGCCAAGTCGTATCGAGACGCGGGTGACTTGGTTACCATCGGCAGTAAGGTTGAACCGGGCACCTTCGTGGGGAGCGTCGAAGTGTGGGGACGGCTGCATCCGATTCGCTCCACTGTGCGCGGAACGGTCGTCGAAGTATTCGTCTTCGATCAGGTATTGGTCACGCCACGGCAGGCGTTGTTCAAGATCCAAATCGAACCGAATTCACCACCTGCTTAGAGCCTTCGGTCCAAGTGAACGCATTGTCTTGTTGGTGGTACTGGATGTTATGTTTGTCCATTTGGCGAGCCAGGATCTCGTGGCCGTTGATGCAAACCTGCATCAACAAGGGGAACCAAGATTGCAAGCGGACATGCAGCAGGCCGAGTTTCGGATCGAGGAAGTAGAAATGGAAGGTCAGACACTTGCGTCGTGCATTGACCACACGCGGTCGTTTCTCTCCAGGAATCATTTTGAAACTCTGACACGGTTCAACAGCCCGCATCACGCAGACCAAGCCTTCGGTGATTCCCTCGTCTCGGGCGATGTCCTTGGCCAGTGCTTCCTTGCGGTGTGGCCCGTTGAGATAGATGTACCGACGCCGGGAGCGTTTCGCGAATTGCTCAGCGTGCTCGGCGATACGTTGGGATTGCTGCTTGACGAAATCTCCAAAGTGTTTGATCCGCAAGCCTTGATAGGCGAGAAACTTCTCCATGGCATCACCCCAACCCAACGGCAGGTAGCCAATTCTGTTCGGCACGTGGTTTGCCGGAGTCATCCTACCTGTCGCGGGATGCTGTGTCATGTGCTTCGTCGAGTGATGGTTGGCGGCAGGGTGTGGCGAGCGGTAAGGGAGTGCGCAGCGTGAACCGCCGCGATGCCCGGACAACGCGGTGGCGACTACTTCGGCGGAAGTTGTTGGATGTGGGCCTCCAACTCTTCCAACTCGGCGAGGCCAAGCAAGTAGAAGCAGATCATTTCATACGTCCGCTTCGTTGGCAGCTTACCTGTCATCGCCAAGATCATGATGCAAGCGATGATCGCCATGTAGATCTGAATCGTCACGCCGTTGGCTTTCGTACTCAGCAGATGACGACAGCCCAACAACTGCTTGATGATGCGGAAGTATAACTCAATTGTCCAACGCAACTCGTACAGCGCCGCAATGATCTCGGCGGGCACGTCTAGATTGTTGGTCACGATCCGCAAGTAGCCATCGCTGCTCGCGCCGCTGACGCCGTTCTTGCTGCGACGACTATCGTGAGGCTTGACCTTGACAATCACCAGTCGCGTGGAGTGATCGGGTGGAGTCGTGCGGCTGTTGGCCGTGCCAAACTGTACGATCTGGTCGCTCACGATGCTGGCACTTCGATCCGTGTCGGTCAGTGCGTTTTCGCGGACCACTTCGTACGGTATCGCGTCGCCCAGCCGACACACATACTGGCTGTCCGCCGCAGCGATGGCGTTCCACAGCACGTACTTGGCATAGCCACGATCGATGAGATAACAACGTCCGGCCTCGACCGTCCGCTCCAACACGCGTCGCTCGTCCGCTTCGCCTTTGGGATTGGCACCGGTCACGTCGATGCGGCTGGGCGTGCTTGAAGACTTCAAATTGAGCATGCAAGCGATAGCCGCAGGACGACTTGCCATCGCCTTTGGGCAGCCAAGCCAGCTCAGCGATCTGAGCCAGCAAGCGAAACACCGATCCATCCACGGCGGTGATCTTTTGTCAACGCAGGCGAAGTTCTCCGGCGTACGATCAGGCAGCTTGTCACTCAGTTCTTCGGCCAGTCCGGCGAGCGGCGTTGGATCGAAGATCGTGACCGATTCGGACAGCGACCCCAGCGAAGCCCGCCCGACGCCGAGTCGCTTCGCACGTTCTTCAAACCACTGCATTGTTGCAATCCGCGAAACGAATCGATGATGGGGTTGTAGAGCCACATCAGCACAAGCAAGCAGTACTGATCCATGTGCAAGTCACGGTTGTTGGCCTTGTCCCGTTCCGTGCCGATTCGGTGCAGCGGTTTAAGCAGCTTCGCCATCGCCTGCAGATCGCGGAGCCCCGAGAGGTCGCTTTCCTGATGCCTTTGTCGGTGTTATCCTTGGACGCCATGCCCACAATCATGACAACACAACCACGCTGCTGTCCGTCTTTAACTGCTGGGCTTTTGGCCTCCGTGGAGGCGATTGGTCGGCTGATTGTAAACTCTGATGCGAGATCTTCCATCCGTCCGTTGCCGCTACCCGCTACGCCGAGTCCCGACGCCGTCCAAGCATGCAACTCCCTGCCCAAACTCGGCGTGAACCGCGTCAGAATCCCTGGGTGTGTCGGATTGGTGACAAGTCGCGGAAATCCCGCGTCGCCTGCCACCTATCCACGTTGCGTTCGACGTAGTACGTGACCGGCAGGAGATGCTGCCTCTCGCCCCACAAGGACGGTTCAACATCGGCGTTACCCGCAAGGAGCTCAGGTTGATATAGCACTCGTCGGCGGCGCCCGTGGGCGGAGGCAAGCCCAGCGTGTCGGTTTCGCGAGACTCCGCCTCGCGCAGGTGCGCCGTCGTCCCGGCCAAGTCGTACCGCGACTTCAATTTCAACGTGCCGTTTCGCAGCCGCATTGCTTATCGGAACTACGGTTCCTCACCGTTCAGAAGATTCTTGCGGGGCTGACGCGCGTGCCACCGTCGTCGCCATTCTCCAAAATGTCCGGCAGGTAGCCCTTAAACAAAACACGGTCGAAACAAGAGATCACACCGGTGATGTTTTCGCTATACTGACGAATAAAGCGTTTCACGGCGTTCTCCTTTGACGGTTGTGAGAAACACCATCATGAAGGATGAACGCCCATTTTGTAACTAACCCTTTGGTTGCGGCTACGCCGCGCTAGAATAAGTCTGAAATAACTTCGGCATTTCAAGAGTAGGGTCGCCGTGCGGACCTGAAGTCCTGAGGTCCGCACAGCGGACCCTACTGGCCGAAGTGTGATTACGAAACAAGGCGTCACACTAGCAGTGAAAGCAGCCAAGATAGAATTCGGTCGGCTCCGCCAGCAGATGGTCGATGCACAGCTTCGCCCTCGCGGGATACACGACCCGCGAGTACTTGCCGCGATGTTGGCGGTACCCCGCGAAGAGTTCGTGGCAGACGCACTACGAAGCGAAGCGTACGACGATCGCCCATTACCGATCGGGGCTGGGCAAACCATCTCGCAGCCATTCACTGTGGCCTACATGGCCCAAGCAGCCGAGTTGCTAGGCGACGAGAAGATCCTCGAAGTCGGCACTGGATCTGGATACGGGGCCGCTGTGCTCTCGCATCTCGGCGCCAAAGTCCACACGATCGAACGAATTGGGTCTCACGCTCGGCGAGCGAGTGATACGCTCCTGCGAATGGGTTATGTGAACGTGCAAGTTCACCTCGGCGACGGTTCGCTTGGCTTGGCAGCGGAATCGCCGTTCGATGTGATTGTCGTGACAGCCGGCGCCGCAGCATTGCCGCCTTCGTACATCGAACAGATTGCCGAAGGCGGGCGGATTGTGATACCGATTGGGAAGCACCGATCTGAGCAGCGTCTGCACCGCTTTCGAAACCAGCGAGGCACGCTGTTAATCGACGATTTGGGGTCGTTTGCGTTTGTACCACTGATTGGTGACGAAGGTTGGCCGACGACATAGTCCTCCGTCATCGCGTGCAGATTGTGCAAAACACTAGTGATGTTTGCGCGCCAATATGCTGAACCGCACGGCGCCAAGTCAAGAAAGGCCGTGGATTGCTCACGGGAAAATACGGCACGACGTTTGCGTTCTTCTCTCAGTAGCATCGTGCGAGATGTCAGAAGCAGTGTGACGGAGCGTTTCACGTTAACGGAATGTTGTCCGCTGTTTCTATTCCAGAGAGGAGGACTGCCATGAACGTCCAAGAACTACTTACCGAAAAGCACGTCAGTTACGAAACCATTCTTCACCGCAACACTTACGACGCGCAGCGTCTCGCTCAGGAGTTGCACATTCCAGGACGCGAGGTAGCAAAGACGGTTCTGCTCCGCGCGGATCACGCGTACGCGTACATCGTTGCAGTGCTTCCGGCGACGAAGACGATTGATTTCGACAAGGTGTCGGAGGCGCTCGGTGGCAGCAAGATCGAATTGGCGACGGAGTTGGAAATCAAAGAACATTGCCCTGATTTCGAGATGGGAACGCTCCCGCCATTTGGGTCGCAATATGGCATGAGGACGCTAGTCGAGGAGAGCCTCACTCACGATGAAGAGATTGTCTTCGAAGGCAGCAGCCATCACGAGGCGATCCGCATTCGATACGAGGATTTCCATCGTGTTGAAGAACCACTTGTGGCGAGGTTCGCGGTGCAACTCGATTGACGAGCCTGCTACGAGACGGTCGAAGGAGGTGTAGTCGCATGAAAACGATAACACCGCGTAAGCGCTGTGCCCCAGATGGTGATTTGGCGTTGTCGCAAGAAGTCATTGGGTTACTCCAGCGACAGTCTGCGGATCACCAGCAGGCTGGAGAGGTTCAGCTGATTGAGACGCACATCTCGTGGGTCTTCCTGACGAACCAGTTTGCGTACAAATTGAAGAAGCCCGTACGCTTTGACTTTGTGGACTTTAGCACGGCAGAGTTACGGCGCAAAGCATGTGAGAACGAAGTGACACTAAACCGCCGACTCGCACCTGGCGTGTATCTGGGCATCGTTCCTGTTGTCGTGACTGCGAGCGGTCAACTTGCCATCGGACGAGTTGGCGTTCCTGTCGATTGGCTTGTAAAAATGCGACGTCTATCGGCTGGAAACGCCCTGGACACCCTGATTCGCGAAGATCGAGTGGGTGCCGTCGCGATCGAACAACTAGCGAGGACATTGTCGGATTTCTATCACAATGCTCCGCCAGTGACGATGATAGTCGATGACTATCGACGAAACATCGAGCATCACGTGATCGCAAATCGCGACGAACTCTTATCCGCCTCCCATCATCTTGACGAAGCGGCGATTCACCGAGTTCATTCGGCCCAACTTCGTGTGCTGAAACTAGCTCCAGACATACTTGACGAGCGGGTCCGCAACGGACGAATCATCGAAGGACACGGAGATCTCCGCCCAGAGCACATCTATTTCAATCCGTCACCGCTGGTCATCGATTGCATCGAGTTTAGTCAAGAGTTTCGTACACTTGATGTGGTCGATGAACTCGCATTCCTCGCTATGGAGTGCGACTTTTTGGGGGCCGATGATATCACCGACCCGATCTTCGAGCATTACTTCGAGCAGAGTGGCGACTCGCCACCACCGCAGGTGATCAGTTTCTATCAGATTTACCGGGCGTGTGTACGTGCCAAAGTATGTGCCTTGCGAGCGGAACAACTCGTCGGTGAAGCGCGTGAGCGTCTGCTTGAATCGGCCAGCACATATCTGAACCTGGCTCATCGTTACTCGCTGCGTCTCGGGCCACCAGTACTGATTCTGATACACGGCTTGCCGGGCACCGGCAAGTCGACGATCGCACGGACGATCAGCGAGCAGCTTGGGTTCGCGCTGCTACAAACAGATGCGATCCGCCGATCCGTGATTGGTGCCAGTGACGACAAGCTTAACTTCAATGAGGGGGCCTATCGCCCCGAGAATCGGAGGCGGGTCTACGAAGCGATGCATGAACAGGCCGAAGGGCTCCTAAGCAACGGCACTTCAGTCGTGCTCGACGGAAACTATCTAGAGGCAGATTTGCGAGTGACCGCCGCAAACCTCGCGAACCGACACCATGCCGAGTTCGTTGCGGCACATTGTGAATGCCTCGACGAGATTGCTTTGGAACGGATCATCACACGCTCGCGGAACGGTGGTGCTCTTTCCGAGACACGCCCAGAGTTCTTTGATCGACAGCGACAGTCCGAAGAGCCGGATCCACCGGGACTAAGCTCGCTCGTCATTGACACTTCAACCGGTTCGAGCGAGTCTCTGCAAAGCGTCTTCGAGACGTTACGAAGCAGGTGCTTTGCTGACGTCTTTGCGATGGCACCATCTCGCTAGTGAATGCAGATCTTCGTGGCCGTGCGAAGTAGCACGCGTAAACCTCGACGCACGCGCTACTGACGCTCGTCGTCATTCGCAGTTTCCAATTCTGCGAGCGCGTCGCAAGCATCCTCATAGGTTACATACGGCCCCGAGTCCACCAAGACGCCGCAACTGGCCGCTGCAGCATCCTCTGGGGATTGTCCCGGCTGAACCGTCGTAACTGTCAATCCGTCATCAAGTTCCACGATGGCATAAGTGACCATGGCACCTCTCCTTTGAGTTCTTGAAACTTTCGATTGACCTGCGTCGTGCGGCACCGCTCGCACGGTTCAAGTAACTAACTCATGCTGCATCTTTTGTACCGAAACAGCGCACGATGTCGACTCTTACTCTCAGTCGGCCATCGATACCGAAGTCCATCACATGCGAACGGTGTTTGAAAATGCCAGCGTGATGACCACATCGTCGATGCCACTTGGTTGCCGCCTTCTCGTTCAAATGCAGGCGAAACAGAATCGGCAGGCAAAACGGACGATCCGGCCACAAGGGAAATCGCACAATGACTCGCGGCACGACCCAATTCAGGCCCCAGTTCGTCACCGTGTGTCCCCGGCTGGAGAGCAGCGGACCATGATGCGTCCCCACGCCAAAGATCTTCAGTCCCCGCTTCCGTGCCAACCTATCATCAATCCCCAACAAGGTCATCTCTTCGTCAAGATAGGGCTCCAGCAAACGGAACACGGCCAAACCGGCGTCGTCCAGCGACCAACTCGCGGCGGCGAAGATGCGATGAAAAACCGAGTGGTGTTTCACGCCAGCTACGTCCGCAGCTACGATCATGCCGGTCACCGTGTGCCGGTGCGCAAAGACCCAACCCGTCGGCAACGTCGTGAAGTTCTCCAACGTTTTGGCGTTCATCACCACGGCGAACTCTTGCAACAGAAACGCAAAAGAAGTAGCCAAGTACATCGTGAGCCTCCTGTGCGATGTGACTTGGAATCGTAGCCACAAGCCATCGTGAAGGAGGCTCTTTTCGTTCGTCACAATTGCTAGCAAAAAGTGCGAAACTCGAACTAAGGACCGGCTCAACTTTTTCTTTTGCGTAGGGTCCGCTGTGCGGACCTCACGGATTTCAGGTCCGCACAGCGGACCGTACTCTTGAAATGCCGAAGTTATTTCTGACCTATTCTTAAGGGTTTGCGAGACCAGCCATCCGGCGACGTTCGCTCTCGGGGACGACCAGCATCTCCAACGCGTTCAGCCTTGCGTCAATCTTCGCGTCGTTCACTCCCGATGCGTCCCAACGCGAGGCGGTGTCTTGTTCTGTCTGCATTTGATATTCGGAGAAGTTCTCTGCGGTATAGGTTGTCTGATCCAAACGCAGGCTTCTTACACCATACAAATTGCGGTCCGCCGCCCATTGTACATCTCGCCACAAAACAATCTCCGACATCAGCGTTCCAGGTCGCGGGGTCTTCATGATGTAGTCATACGTAGCGGGCAGCTCGCCAACGGTAGACACACCCGCCACAACGGACTCGTACAGGTTCACTTCGCCACCGGTGGCCTGAAAGTTAAGCCCGAGCAAGGTTAGGCGACGCGCGTCAAATACCGAGCCCTTCGAGACGCGGACTTCGTTGCTGTTCGTCATCCGGCGAATGAAGACATTATCGAGCGCGAGCGAACACGGACGCTCAGAGGCTTCTCGGCCCGTTAAGTACAACGTTCGTGCCGCCGACGAAAGAACAACGGCGTTTCTCACTGAGTAGCGGCCCGAATCCAGGAAGTATAGATCGAAGGCAAGGCAGTCTCGGATGAACACACGGTCGTAACTTGTCTCACTGGCCCCTGTGTCACAAATGCCAGTCGAGTTGCCGATCGAGACGAAGCCGTCCACGCGATATTGGGCCGTCTCGTGTGCGCTGATGCCATCGTCACCACACTCGATAGCTTGAATGTTTTCAAACAGGACGTCTTCACAGTGCCCGTGGATATTGAAACCGTCGTTATAAGGATGCGTGGCGGTGAGGTTACGAATGACGAGATGGGCGTTATGGTTGGGGCCTGTGCCGCTGAACTGTACGCCAGCCGAACGGGTCGGCACGAAGATGTTTGCATCGGCGAGCTTCTGGCCGGGTGGCAATTTCACATAGAACGCTCCTGAAATCTGCTGCGGCCTTGGCGATTGCTTGCCTACCTCCTTGACGAACGTCCATTCGCCAGGCTGTAGATTCTCGGGCTCTTTGAGCGGAGCACTTGCGCCTTTCGAGGTGCGCCCCATGTGTTGCATCTTGCCATCCCACAGAAGAAACCAGCGTTGAATGACAGCATCATCAAGGTAAGGCAAGAGGTCGTCGCAACGGTACAGGTCCGTTCCGGCCTCCTGCCATTGATCCGGTTTGAGCGGATCGGAACCTTCGAGCGTCGCGCCGTGCCCATCGAGCGTGATTGGTTTGCCCGGCTCACCACGTACGCCGTAGAAGCCCGCGTACTCGCGGTAGACGATCGGTCGCAGATGAATCGTGTCACCAGGTTGTGCCATGCGAATGGCCTGCCGGATTGTCGCTACCGGACCAGACGGCGAGGAGTCGTCTCCCGCTTGCGGATCAACATGAATGTCGCGGGCGAATAGGGGCAGGACAGGAAGTACGACCAAAAGCAACGCGAGCATCAATCGCCTGTATCCGTTCCAGCTTCCCACGGTGAGCCCTTTGTTCTAACTGCCACTGCACTCGTGCTTACCTATCGCGATACGCCTTCGCCGATTGGAGTCGTATTATAAAGCGAGTTGCGTCACAATCACTGGGCCACAGCATTGGTCCGCAGGGCTCTACGTCAGACGATCGAATTGCGTGGACCTGACACAAAGCAGTTGCTGTACCATAACCATCGCGGCTGCCAGTACACGAGCCCGCTTGCCTATCGCAACGAGAAAAGGGTGACGTTTTAAGTCACCCTTTTCAAACAGCTTCCAAAGTGCGGGCGAGAGGAGTCGAACCTCCACCCCCTTGCGAGGACAGGAACCTGAATCCCGCGCGTTCGTTACCGCCACGCCCGCGTGGCTCATTTTTTATAGGCTGGCTCTTGTTCGTTCAAGGTCAAAGCGCCCTCCGGTTGCTTGCTGGTGATGAATTCGTTGACATTCGCGTCTAAAACATCCAGCAGGAATCGCCCCGCTACCCAGTACGACCTCGTGGAACCTCGCGGATGTCGAACGCGTCTCCGAGCTCTTTCTCGGCCTTCGCTCGCAGTTCCGAATCTTAGCTCGCCGGTCTTGTACGCCAGTGCCTGCCCGGGCCACGATGTAGCGATCAACCTCGGCTTCAATGTTATCGTACGCAAGGCTGTAGTTGCTGGCCATGAAGTCGATGGTTTGCTCAGAGTCCAGCCGAAGTAGTGCATTCTCGTGTCGACAACCAAACGGCAGGCTCGCCAGTTCTCGTAAGTCCGCCCAAAGTCGCTGTACGGATCTTCATAGAACCTGACTAAGCCCAACCGCTCGGCATACAACGCCCATCCTTCGATGAACGCCGGATTGGCGAGGCGGCGAACTGTGATGTCAGTTAACCCTGTTGCAGGGCGAGTTGCAGGTGATGTCCTGGTACGGCTTCGCGCGGCAGTGAGGGCTGATGCCGTACAAAGGTCGCGACTTAAGATTGAAGGTGTTGATAATAGAAGCCTGCTTCAGGCGCGTCGCCGGACGGCTGTTGATAATACGCGGTGGTCGTCTTCGGGCGATGTATGCCGAATCTCGCGGATGCCGTAAGGTTCGCGCAACGTCTTGAACAGTTTAGGGAGTTGCCCGTCCATCTTCTTCAAGACGAAGGCCGCTTCCTTCTATCAACTGTTCTGCGTCCCGGCATAGAAGCGAGGCTCGTTGCGAGATGCTCGACAAAGGCCGCAAAGTCGCCTTGAAACCAACACGCTTGATGATCTCGTCCATCTCGCAAAGGAATATGTTTCACTTCGCTTTGGCCGGTCGCGTGAACTTCGTCCGGAGAGAGTCTAAGGTCGTGTATAGCTCACCGATGGCGATAGTGGTGCGACCGTTGGGCAGCGCCGATGCCGCGATCGACCCGCGACAGTTGGGGACATACTTTTCTCCATGAACCCAAGAACTTCTTTGTAGCGGGTACGACGCTCGACAAGACAGTTTGCGGCCGCGTCCGACTGTCGTTTCTGGTCGGTCTCAGCGACTCGTTCCGAAAATCTCAAAGGGCCGTACAGCAAACTCTCCGTCGGGTCGTCCACAATGTGAGCTGGATGGAATCTTTGTAGCCCTCAAGTACGACGGATGGCAGCACACAGCCCTTCTTGATGCCCGCACGAGAAGTTCAATGCTCGTCCGTCACTCGCGAGAACTCTTGCAATCCGCGACATAGTTCTCGTAATCCCTTGGTCGTGTTCAGCGGAACTTGCTGCGGCAACTCGGGAACGAGATATGAAATCCCCAACGATTCGAGATGGGAATCAGCACATCTCGGAATTCTGCCTCGGCAATGTCGTTGTTCAGAATTCGTTGAAAATGTCGCAGTTGGATTCCATCGGTTTTGGTCAGTTCCGCGCGGTCGATTCCCTTCAATCGAGCCAAAACTCCCTGTACTCGCCAGACGCCGCTGCTGATCCGCAATCGTCTCATGTGCGATAACTGATCGTTGAAGCGATGATCACCGACGTGCGTCGCAAAAGTGGGGCCTCTTGGCGCCAAACTCCCATCCAGCAGCTCTTAACGCAGTCAAATGTCGGCCAGGCCGGACGATGACTACCAGGAAATGTCAAACCAAACAGTCGCATCGTGCGTTACCAAAGGTTGAGAGCGAGTATTGAATCGGCAATAGGAGTGTGTTATTCGTGTTTGTTCCACCATAAAGCCGACATGTAAACGCAGACGCCCGACCAGTTTGGAAGCCCGTAATGACCGTGTCGCCTCGTGCATCGCCTGTTTGAAGTCCTCTTTGGTGTTTGTTCGAGTCAGACGTACGATGATCATTCGTGGCGGCACGATCTACGACGGCACGGGGAGTCCTGGGCTAGTTGCCGACATTGCGATTCAAGGTGATTCGATTGCTGCGATTGGCGACCTAAGCAATGCAACCGCCAAGCAGCAGATCGATGCATCCGGTCTGGCGGTGTCGCCCGGTTTCATCAACATGCTCAGTTGGGCCACCGAGTCGCTGCTGGTCGACCCCAAGAGTCAAAGTGACATTCGCCAAGGTGTGACGCTCGAAGTATTCGGCGAAGGCTGGTCGATGGGGCCGCTGACCGATGGCATGCAGCGGGACGAGATCGAAAGTCAGGGTGACATTAAATACGAGATCCCGTGGCGCAGTCTCAGCGAATACCTCGAACATCTTGAAACGCGCGGCGTGTCGCCAAACGTGGCATCGTTTATCGGAGCCACGACGCTGCGGATTAATACCGTTGGTTTTGAGGATCGAAAGCCGACGGCCAAGGAACTCGATGCGATGCGACAGTTGGTGCGTCAGGAGATGGAGAACGGCGCGTTGGGAATCGGATCGTCGCTGATCTATGCCCCGGCGTTTTATGCCGACACGCGGGAACTGATCGAACTCTGTAAAGTCGCCGGCGAATATGACGGAATGTACATTTCGCACATTCGCAGCGAAGGGAACAAGCTGCTCGAAGCCGTCGACGAACTGATCGAGATCGCACGCGAAGCCAATATCGCGGCAGAAATCTATCATTTGAAAGCAGCCGGCAAAGAGAATTGGAACAAGCTGGATGATGTGATCCGCAAGGTCGAAGAAGCTCGCGCGTCCGGCCTGCGAATCACAGCGGACATGTATACCTATACCGCGGGTGCCACGGGATTGAACGCTGCGATGCCGCCTTGGGTCCAAGAAGGCGGATTCAATCGCTGGCGAGACCGCTTGCGCGAGCCCGCGACGCGTAAGCGAGTGGCTCGCGAGATGCGTACGCCGACTGACAAATGGGAGAACTTGCTGTTAGCGGCTGGTTCACCGGAACAGGTGCTGCTGGTCGGATTCAAGAACGACGATCTTAAACACTTGACCGGCAAGTCGTTGGCCGAAGTCGCACGGCAACGAGGCAAATCGCCCGAAGAAACGGCGATGGATCTCGTGATCGAAGATGATAGCCGAGTCGACTGTGTGTACTTCCTGATGAGTGAAGAGAACGTCAAGAGGAAGATCGCGCTGCCATGGGTCAGCATCTGTAGCGATTCGTCGTCGCTGGCACCCGAGGGTGTGTTCTTAAAGTCGAATCCACATCCGCGAGCGTATGGTTCGTTTGCGCGAGTGGTCGGCAAGTACTCGCGTGATGAACAAGTGATCCCACTCGAAACCGCGATTCATAAGCTGACGGGCCTGCCCGCTCAGAATCTGGGAATTCGCCGGCGCGGCTTCCTAAAACTCGGATACTTTGCGGACATAGTGCTGTTCGACCCAGCGACGATTCGGGATCACGCGACCTTCGAAGAGCCGCATCAATACGCCACCGGCGTTCGTGACGTGTTCATTAACGGAAAACTCGTGCTCAACAACGGCGAGCATACGGGGGCGACACCGGGGCAAGTCGTCCGAGGTCCCGGCTATTTCCGAAGCAAAGAGCGGCGACCGATCGTCGAGCTAACCGATGCGGCCAGCCAAGTTCACAAAGCTGGTTTCGTCTTCGATGGCCACAACGATTTGCCGTGGGCGATACGAACCAACGCGTCGTCTTCGTTCGCCAAGCTCGACATTTCCCAACCACAACCTACGCTGAATACCGATATCGCCCGTTTGCGACAAGGCAACGCTGGTGCCCAGTTCTGGTCGGTTTATGTTCCGGCCGAGACTTCGAAGCGAGGCAATGCTTTGCTGCAAACGCTGGAACAGATCGAGTTGGTGCAAGCCATGATGGAGCGGTATCCGGAGACGTTTGAGTTCGCCCGCACCGTTGACGATATCGAACGAATCCGCGCCGCGGGCAAGATCGCGTCGTTGATTGGAGTCGAAGGCGGACACTCGATCGAGAACTCGCTCGAGACGTTGCGTCGTCTTCACGAACTCGGCGCGGCGTACATGACACTCACGCATTCCGACACGCTCGACTGGGCCGATTCGGCAACCGACGACCCTAAGCATGGCGGGCTGTCGGCTTTTGGCGAAGAGATTGTAAGGGAAATGAATCGGCTCGGCATGTTGGTCGACCTGTCACATGTCTCGCCCGACACGATGAAAGACGCATTGCGAGTCAGCAAAGCTCCGATCATCTTCTCGCACTCGTCGGCTCGTTCCGTCGCGGATCACCCCCGCAACGTGCCGGATGATGTCTTGCTTCTGACGAAAAAAAACGGCGGTGTCGTGATGGTGAACTTCTTCTCGGGCTTCGTGGAACCCGAATCGGCTCGTCGCATGGCCGAGATGTTTGACGCCAGTCGCAAGCTGCGCGAACAGTATCCCGAAGAGGAAGATTATCAAAAGGCGCGTGCCGCTTGGCGATTGAAGAACCCGATCTTACCGGGCACGATCCACGATGTCGTCGATCACATTGACCACATCGTTCGAGTGGCAGGCATCGACCACGTCGGCATCGGCTCGGACTATGATGGAGTGTCCCAGTTGCCTGAGCAGTTGGAAGATGTTTCGACGTATCCGCTGATCACGCAAGTGTTGCTCAACCGAGGCTACACCGCCGAGGAGACGCACAAGATCATGAGCGGCAACATTCTGCGCGTCATGCGTCAGGCAGAGCAAGTCGCTAGGGAACTGCAATAGCAGCGAGCGTCAGCCCAGAGTCCGACCACGAAGTGTCCGACCACTACCTTCAACACTGAATTCCAACGAGATAGAGAACCATGAAACAACTGCTACTCCTCATCGCGCTGCTCCTGCCCACAATCACTAGCGGTCAAGATGCTTTCACCTTGCCAGCTTCCGAAGAAGGGCTTCCTGGCGAAGGTGAATTGCGTCGCTATGACGGGTATGTCAAGAATTGGGCTCGTTTACGCAGTCAGTGGTCGCAGCAAGTCGCACAGGATCAGAATGCTGTCGTATTCCTTGGCGACTCGATCACACAAGGTTGGGGGCCGGAATTTCGAGGTCAGTTTGCCGGCATGAAGTTGGCGAATCGAGGGATTGGCGGCGACACGACTCGCGGCATGTTAATTCGCCTTCAGCAAGACGTCCTTTCGCTCAATCCAAAGGCCGTCGTTCTGCTCATGGGAACCAATGATCTTGAGATTGGGTTGGAGCCCGAGCTGATCTCGCGCAACTTTGCGAAGGTCATCCAAGCCCTTAAGTCACACAACAGCGACATGCCCATCGTTGTTTGCCAAGTCTTCCCGAGCTCTGCCGAGAAGAAGCGTCCCGCTGACAAGATTAAACGCCTTAACGAACTTTACTCAGCCGCCGTCAAAGGTGATTCGCAAATCACGGTCGTGGATACATGGACGCTGTTCGCCACTGCCGAAGGCGACGCCCTGCCGCAATATTTCCCCGATCTGTTGCACCTGAACGCAGACGGCTATGCCAAGTGGGCTTCCGCGTTGCGACCGATCTTCGCAACGCTCGGACACTTAGAGACCGAACCAGACAACTTTGAACTCGAGGCAGGATATGTCAGCCTTTTCAACGGCAAAGATCTGACCGGTTGGGGATTCCGCCCAACGCCTCCACGAAAGCCCGCCAAGAATCCTAATCCCAATGCGCCGGTATTCGTCGAAATCAAAGAAGCCGAATCTTTCGACGGCAAAGTCCGCAGCAGCGACAATCGATATGTCGCAATCAATGATCGACTCGTCGTCACGACACCCGCCGAAGGTCGCCGCATTCAACAACTGTGGACGACCGCCGAATTTGGCAGTGACTTTGTATTGAAGCTCGAGTTTCGCGCGACGCCGAATGCCGACAGCGGCGTCTTCATTCGACAGCCACAACTGCAATGTCGCGACTTCCTGCTCGCCGGGCCCTACACCGAACTCAAGAACTACCGCCCGCAAGACTGGAACGAATTGGTCGTGACCGTCACCGGCGAAGTCGCCCATGCCACTTGCAACGGCGAATTGTTAACGGACGACATGAAGGTTCCAGCCAGCGGTCCGATCGGACTCGAAGGTGATCGAGGCCAGATGGAGTACCGGCGCATTCGTATTAAGGAGACCTCACGTTGAGAGTGTGGAAGTGGGTGCGCGTAGACGGGTAGTGGTACATTGTGCCGTAAGTCGGGCACTCCTGCCCGACAAAAGACGGCCAAGAGTGGCCGTCCTACTTTCAGGACTCGCAAACTGTACCACTACCCTTTGACGTAGTGAATAGACGCTTGGATTTTCAGTTGGTACAATGCCTATGTCGACAGATCGAAGGCGGAGGCGTCTACAAGTCAACGCGTGCGAGGCAGGTTGACGATGAGTTACGAAGCGATGGAAGAGTATCTGTCAAAGCGACCGTTTGATCCCTTTGAAATTCGGCTTTCAAACGGCGAGCGGTATCAGGTGCGACATCCCGAGAACGCCCTGCTCCTTAAGTCGCGAATCATCATTGGCGATCCCGAGGCAGATCGAACAACGACCTGCGGCCTGATTCACGTCAACAGTGTCGAGATTCTACAGCCCAACTAGCCCAAACCGTTCGTCGATCGGACGTTGATACTCGCGCAGCTCGCCGCTTAACACTTCGTCGACTTCGACCGTTCGTTTGGCGAGGCTCGACTCTAGTACCGCGAACGAAGCGGCCAGGTCTCGCAGGCCCTCGCGGCCACTTGTTTCCGGTTCGCGTTTGTCGTGAATCGCTTGTAGCCAATCGAGTTGATTCAGAGCGAATGCGTCGGTTAGACCGTACGGAAAGTGAGACACCATTGTCTCGGTTTCACAGTGTGTGAAGCAGAACTTGTCGAGATCCTCACGCGTACCGTCTTCGCGCGTCAACTGGTTACCGACAACACTTCCCTGCGTGCCGTAGTACACGATGCCGCGACCGGTTCCTGTGAGCAACGGCTGCCCTCGTCCGCTCCAACTCGCCGCGATGTCGCCGATGACTCCGCGTTCCGTTTCGAACGAGGCAAACATCGTATCATCGGCGTCGCAATCCACGGTACTTATGACCTTGCCATCGGTGTCGCGCGTGTAACGTTGTGGTTCAAGGATTCTCGCGTTCCCTGTGACGGCCACGATCTCGCCCGCCACGTAGCGAAAGTGATTGAATAGATGCACGCCGATGTCGAGCGTAATTCCGCCGCCTTCGACCCGTTGATGCCGCCACGGCGTTTCGGCCACGATGCGATCGGGAGCCCACCAGTTGCCGATGTTCGCCAACAAGATCATCTTCAAATCACCGAAGTGATCGGATCGGAAGAGCCAGCCGAGTTGTCGTGTGTCCGGCCGGTTCCTGGCATTCTCGAACACGGCCAGCGTTAAATCGCGAGCTTCCGCGTGGTCGCACATCTGTCGTCCGGCTGCAACCGAAACGGCGAGTGGCTTTTGTGTTAACAGATGCTTGCCATTGCCGAGTGCCGCGTCGGCGACTTGATGGTGTAGAGCGTGGGTCGTAAAGTCATTCACCGCGTCGATTGGTCCCGCCGCAATCATCTCGCGAAAGTCCGTGAACACTTTGACGTCGACATCGTCTTGAAAATCCGACAAGTAGATATCGCCGACCGCTAGTGGATCGCCAGGGCTCGCGCTAACGGGCGCCCGCTGTGCGGGCCCGTCGCCTCGCTTGACGTAACTTCGTGCGTCATCTTCCCGCCGCGCACATAACGCGGTGATTCGGAAGTTATCGACGCCAGCTTCGCGCAGCAGTTGATAGCCTCGCAAGTGGGCAGCCAGAATCCGCCCGCAACCGACGATTCCGATCCTTATCATTTCGACTCACGCATAGGTTAGTAGTATTCGCAACTCGTCTTTGCTAGAACCTTGGCATGACAGAAGGTAACGCCAAGGCACGCGAACTGCAAACGCGCTCGTCGCTCAGTATGATGAGCCGGCTGTCGTTCATGATGTTCTTGCAATACTTCGTGCAAGGCGCCTATCAGCCGGTCGTCACGGTCTACGTCTTGAAGACACTGCACTTCACGGAATCGCAAGCCGGAGCCTTCTCGGCGATGTTATCCGTCGGGCCATTGATCGCTCCCTTTTTCGTTGGCCAGATGGTCGATCGCTACTTCGCAACCGAGCGAGTGTTGGCGGTCTTTCATTTGTTGGGTGGTGTGCTAATGCTGGCGTTGTACACACAAACCGCGTTCTGGCCGGTCATTATTTTGGGCACGCTCTACTCGGTCCTCTATGTCCCGACCATGATGCTCACCAATGCGTTGGCCTTCCGGCACTTGCGAAATCGTGAGTTGGAATTTCCTTGGGTACGCCTGTTCGGAACGATCGGGTTCATGGTTCCGGCTTATCTTGTCGAGTTCTGGTGGCTGTGGGGATTAGAAGGTGAAACGTTGAACCGTGCTCGCGGAATCGTGTTCGCGTTTTCCGGCATCGTCGGTGTCGTGATGGCGGTGTATTGTATGACGTTGCCCAAGACACCACCGGAACCAAACGAAACACGCAAGTACGCCCCCGGTGCCGCCGTTCAGCAACTACTCACCAAGCACTTTCTCGCTCTCGTTGTGATCAGCTTCTTCATTGCGATTGCTCACAAGTTCTTCTGGTTTTGGAACAGTCCATTCTTGCGGGCCATTCTCGACAGCGGAGGCATTGAGGGAGCGTACGAACAAAGCCTCAGTTCCATTGGCCAGTTCTGCGAGATCTTCGTAATGGCCGGACTCGGCTTCGCGATCCGTCGGTTTGGATTCAAGTGGACGATGGTGGCCGGCACGATCGCCTATGCGGTGCGGTGTTTGATGTTTGCCGCCGTGTTCAGTCTCGATCCCGCTTTCTCTGGCAAGCTGGCGATTGCCATTATCGGCCAGGCCTTACACGGCTTTTGCTTTGGTTGCTTTCTGGCTGCAGGCTATATGTATGTCGACAAAGCCGCACCGTCTGACTTGCGAGGCAGCATGCAGACTTTGTACGGCACGTTTGTGGTGGCGGTTGGTTTGTTCGTGGGTGGGTTTGTCAGTGGCGAGGTCGGTCGCTTGTTTTCGACCGGAACTGGTGACTCGCTGACACGCGATTGGACGAGTATCTGGCTTAGCTGCGCCGCGTTCTCGTCGGTGTGTGTGGTACTGTTCGCATTGTTCTTCCCCGGCAGGACCCCTACGGAGGAGTCGGTGGTGGCATGAGCTATCAACTGTATTGGGGCGACTTGCATAGTCACTGTTCGATCAGCTACGGCGAAGGCACGGTCGAACAAGCTTTGCTGCGAGCCAAGGCTCAACTCGACTTCTGCTCGATCACCGGACACGCCTTCTGGCCGGATATGCCGACCGATCGGGAACGTTACGGCGAGATTATCGATTATCACAACGAAGGTTTCGCGCGGCTGGCCGGGAATTGGGATCGGTTGATCGAGAAGCAAGCGGTCGCAAGTCGCGATGGCGAGTTCATCGCATTTCCTAGCTACGAATGGCATTCGCTCAAATACGGCGACCATAACGTGTACGCAAGAGGACCGAAGTTAGAGCTTCGCAATGTGGTGGATCTGCCAGCGTTACGGGAACTTGTCCGTGACGCCAACGCCATCATGATTCCTCACCACATCGGCTACGCGGCGGGGTATCGTGGCATCGACTGGAAGCATTTCGAAGACAGCCAGTCGCCGTTTGCCGAGATCTTTTCATTGCATGGTTGCTCAGAGAGCGAAGACGCTCCCTACCCGATGCTGCACGACATGGGCCCACGTGATTGGCAAAGTACGGCAGAGGCGGGTTGGGTGATGGGGCATCGATTCGGAGTGATTGCTTCGACCGATCACCATGGCGGCTACCCCGGCAGTCACGGCGATGGTCGTATTGGCGTCTTTGCCGAGTCGCTCACCCGCGACGCAATTTGGCAAGCGTTTCTGGATCGGCGCGTGTATGCGGTCACGGGCGACAAAATCGACGCCAGACTGACGGTGGATGATGCTTGGATTGGATCGACGATTCAGTCCGGGACAACGCGACGTTTGAAGATCGCGGTGCGCGGTTCCGACAAGCTGGACCGCGTCGAGTTGTTGAAGAACGATCGAGTCACTCGCCGATTCTTTACTGGCCCGGTCGCTGATAGTGACGCACGCTATCGCCTGCGCATCACTTGGGGTTGGGGACAACGAGACAAGCCAGTTAGTTGGAATGCCCGATTGAAGTTATCCGATGGCACGATCACGGACGTCGAAACTTGTTTCTCCGGACAGGCAATCGTAGCGCCGCAGGGCGTCGGCGGACATACCGATTCGTCGGACGCCGAAGACCTGCCGCATGAGATCCTCGAGCGAACCACGCGATCGCTCGCCTGGCGTTCTACGACCACCGGCAACCGCTCCACGCGTCACTCGACGACACAAGCAATCTCGCTGGGGATCGATGCAGCGTTGAACTCGGAACTGCAGATTGAAGTCAACGGTACGAAGCTGGTTTATCCGCTAGAACAACTGCTCGGTCGTGGTCACTCGACTTATCAGCGGGGTTGGCTATCCGAGGCGATTCGCGTCGGTCCCTTGGTTGCGGCGGCGGAGTGCGGACTGACTGCCGAGTTGGACGATGAACCTGAATCCGAGTGTGATCGCTATCGACTGCGTGTTTTCCAGACCAACGGACAGTGTGCTTGGTTGAGTCCCATTTGGGTCGATCGATGATTCGCAGACTCTCGTTTATACTCCGCGCGGGTAAGAATGGCACAAGAGCATTAGCACAATGAGGTGAAGTATGAATAGTCCTCTCCGAATTGGCGTCCTCGGCTTGACTCACGATCACGTTTGGGAGCATCTGCCACACGTTCGTTCCAATCCAGACACGCGCCTGATTGCCGTCGCTGATCCACATCAAGCTCTGCTCGGTCGGGCCGAAGCCGAATTCCATTGCCGACCTTACAGTAATCCGGGGACGATGTTGGATAGCGAGCAACTCGACGCGGTCTATATGTTCTCGGATAACGCTGCCGCTCCCGAACTGACCGAGATGGCAACGTCGCGGCGCTTGCATGTGCTGGTCGAGAAACCGATGGCAGCGGATCTGGCGGGTGCCGACCGCATGCTCGCCGACGCACAAGCCGCGAACGTGCGTCTGCTGGTCAACTGGCCTTTCGCCTGGTGGCCGCAAATGCAGCAGGCGTTGAAGCTAGCCGCTGAAGGCGCGGTCGGTGACATTTGGCAAGTCCGCTATCGCGCGGCACACGCTGGGCCACGTGAACTGGGTTGCTCGGAGTATTTTTGCGAGTGGCTTTATGACCCCAAGCGGAACGGTCGCGGCGGCGCGTTCATGGATTACTGCTGCTACGGAGCGTTGCTGGCTCGCACGGTGCTCGGGATGCCCAATCAAGTCAGCGCCGTGGCGCAGCGGCTTGTTAAACAAGACATCGCCGTCGAAGACAATGGCTTGCTGGTCATGAACTACCCGCATGCGATCGCCGTTTCGGAAGGATCTTGGACTCAGATCGGTAAGCTGTCCGCCTACATGACGATGATCTACGGCACGACGGGCACGCTCATGCTCGAACCTCGCGATGGCGGACGACTACTGCTCGCAACCGTGGAGCAGCCGGATGGCGCTCCCGTCGATGTTCCGGAACTGCCCGCCCATCGCGCGACCGCCACCGCTCACTTCGTTCATTGCATTCGCACCGGGGAACCGTCGCTTCCAATGTGCGATCCATTGATCTGCCGCGATACACAAGCCATCCTGGAAAGCGGGATCAATGCTGCAAGCACGGGTGCATGTGTCTCGCTGTGAGCAGCACCGCAACGTCTCGAACAATATGAGGACCTGTTTCGTGTTCCGCAAGATGCCGCCGTTCTTCAATACTCGAGCAATCGCCTTTCTAGCACTCACAGCAAGTACTCTTTCGTACGCCACTGGACAAACGCCGATCGACGCCGACGTTCTGTTACATGGCGGCACGTTACATCTTGGCGATGGTCAGCCGGCAACCACCGGCGACGTCGCCATTCGCAACGACCGCATCGTCGCGGTTGGCGACTTTGCAATCGGCAAGATCAAACGCCGCATCGATTGCACAGGACTGATTGTGTCGCCGGGGTTCATTGATTTACATAACCACAGCGACGGGCCGGTGCTGCGCAAAGAGACGCGAGCGGTCGTCAATTACCTGACGCAGGGTTGTACGACGATCGTCACGGGCAATTGCGGCAGCGGACCTGTCGACGCCGGCAGTTATTATGACAAGATCGACGAGCTTGGAGCGGGCGTGAATGTCGCCCATTTGTTGCCGCAGGGCTCGTTACGACGCGAGGTGATGGGAACTGACAAGCGGCGAGCAACGGACGACGAAATGGCTCAAATACTCGCTCTCGCGGAGCAAGCGATGCAAGACGGCGTGTGGGGAATGTCTTCGGGGCTGATCTATGTACCAAGTTCCTATGCCGACACTGCGGAGCTGACCGAGATCGCCAAGATTGTCGCGGCACATGGCGGAGTTTATGCCAGTCACATTCGTGGCGAAGGAACCGACTTGCTCGACGCCGTGGGCGAAGCCTTGGAGATTGGGCGTGACGCCAAAGTGCCTGTTCACATTTCGCATTTCAAATCGTCTGGCAAAGACTCTTGGGGGCTGGTTCGTACGGCTGTTGAGGTAATCGAGCAAAAGCAAGCTGCCGGACAAGTGATTACTGCGGACCAATACCCGTACACCGCTTCCAGTACCTCGCTATCGGCGACGTTTATTCCGGCTTGGGCTCGCGCCGGAGGAAGCAAAGAGATGTTGGCTCGCTTGGAGGCGGGCGAGGATTCGCAGCGTATTCAGGAAGCGATAAGGAAAAAGCTCGAAACGACCGATGCTGGCCAGCGGATTCAAATCGCGAACTACGATCCGAGGCCCGATTGGGCAGGTCGGCGGCTGAAGGAGATCGCTGGCGAGGAGCGATTAGATCCCTTCGACCTGATTCTGCAAATCGAACGCAACGGCGGAGCGCAAGTCGTCAACCACAGCATCAATGAGGAAGACGTTCGCTTCGTAATGACTCGTCCGTGGGTGGCCACCGCCTCGGACGGATCATCGCGAATTCCGAGCGAAGAAATTCCGCATCCTCGCAGTTACGGAACCTTCTCTCGAAAAATCGGCCACTACGCGATCCGAGAACGCTCCGTGCCGCTTGCACAGGCGATTCGTAGTGCCAGCGGATTGCCAGCGGACATTCTGGGTCTGCCGGATCGCGGCTATCTGCGGGCTGATTACTTTGCCGACGTGGTCGTGTGGAGTGAAAATGATTTCATTGACCGAGCGACCTTCGATTCGCCGCATCAGTATTCGGAAGGCGTACGTTTTGCCTTTGTCAATGGAACGCCAGTCATCTCCGACAGCGATATAACCGGTGCACTACCCGGACGATCGCTGCGCCACCATTCAAAGTGAAAGCGCATTCGAGCCGCGTATCCGCGGTCACGAACTTAATGGAATCGATGCTAAACAGGCACGCATTCCGGTTCCGCCGACTTCTTCTCGCGGCAGTCGCGGACACAGTGCAGGTCCGTCGACAGCAAGGCGTCCAGTTGCGACTTAGGTGGCAGTAAGAGAAACACCTCGTCGCCTTCGACCTTCACCGGAAAGACTTTGACCGAGAAGTCTTCGCCTGACAGCGACTCGCCGGTTTGCAGTGAAAAGGGTTTTTTGTGCAATGGGCAGGAGACTTTCGGCGTCTCACCCGCGTTACCAATGATGCCACGAGAGAGCACAAACGCATTCTTGTGGGGGCACATGTTCTGACAGGCATACCATTCACCTCGGCTTGTGAAGTTGTAAACGGCCAGTTGCACTTCGCCATATTTGATCGTTGCTCCGCCGTCTTTTGGGAAATCGGAGGTGATTCCGACTTTGATCCATGTCGTATTGGGTGCGGGTTTGCGACCGTTCGTTGCAGAGGATGGAGAGCGGGAGAGATCCGGAGAAGAAGAGAGACTGCTTGCGCGAGTTAGCGACGAGATGGGAACGAAGTCTTTGGGCCAATCGGCGGGGCGTTGTTGGTCGCGTTGGGCGACGATTTCGATGCCCGGTTCTGATTCGTCCGTGTTCACGAACTGACGGAATAGCTTTCGTTTCTCGGGATCGTTGACGACTTCCTTCCATTCACATTTGTAAGTCGCGACGAGATACTTCATTTGCTCTTCGAGTTCGTCGCAGATGCCGAGGCTGTCATCGATGATGACTTTTCTCAAGTGCTCGATGCCGCCTTCCATCTTCTCGACCCAAACAGCCGTTCGATTCAATTTGTCGGCGGTGCGAATGTAGTAGATCATGAAGCGGTCGATGTAGCGGACGGCGGTGTCTTCATCGAGATCGGTGGCCAGTAATTCGGCGTGGCGGGGCTTGGCGCCCCCGTTGCCGCAAACATACAAGTTGTAACCCGTCTCGGTAGCGACCAGCCCTACATCTTTGCATTGAGCTTCCGCACACTCGCGAACGCAGCCCGAGACCGCCATCTTGATCTTGTGCGGCGCGCGAATGCCGCGATATCGCTCTTCTAGTCGAATCGCCAAACCGACAGAATCCTGCACGCCATATCGACACCAAGTTGTGCCGACGCAACTCTTCACCGTTCGCAGCGATTTGCCGTAAGCATGCCCACTCTCGAAGCCAGCGTCGACCAACTCTTCCCAAATGTCGGGCAACTGCTGCACTTGGGCACCGAACAAATCAACGCGTTGTCCGCCGGTGATCTTGGTGTAAAGGCCATACTTCTTGGCGACTTGCCCGAGCACCATCAACTTGTCGGGTGTAATCTCGCCGCCGGGGACTCGCGGCACAACCGAGTACAAACCACCGCGTTGAATGTTAGCCAGGAAGCGGTCGTTCGTATCTTGCAGTGTGTGCTGATCTTGCTCGGTGATTTGCTCATTCCAAAGTCCTGCCAGAATGGACGAGATAGCAGGCTTACAGATTTCACAGCCTTGGCCGTTGCCGTGGCTGGCGATCAACTCATCGAATGTCTTAATGTCCTTGACGCGAATGATCTCATAAAGCTCCTGTCGCGTGTGAGAGAAGTGTTCGCAGAGGCTTTTGTTCACGCTTTTGCCAGCGGCGGAAAGCTCCTCGTTCAACAGGTCCGTCACCAACGGCAAACAGCCGCCGCACCCAGTGCCGGCTTTCGTGCAAGCTTTGACTTCGGCCAGTGTTGACAGGTCGCCTTTGCGAATTGCTTGGCAGATGTCGCCTTTGGTGACGTTGTTGCAGGAGCAAACCTGTGCATCGTCGGAAAAGGCGTCGATTCCCCCGATGGCCGCACCGCCGCCACTTCCCAGAATCAACTCGCCCGGTTGATAGGGCAACGGGTCGGGACTCTTGGCCAACATCGACAGGGTGCCGAAGTCGGAAGCATCGCCGACCAACACGCCGCCCAACAATTTCGTACCTTCATGATTGAACAATAATTTTTTATAGACGCCGCCGAAAGGGTCTTCATAGACGAGTGGCTTGGCGATTTCTGGACCTGCATCATTGTCACCGAAGCTGGCAACATCGACTCCCATTAGTTTCAGCTTCGTCGACAGGTCCGTGCCGCGAAATGTAACGGCCTCGCCGCAGAAGTTCTTCGCCACGACTTCGGCCATTTCGTAGCCGGGGGCGACCAAGCCATAGACCATGCCCGCATGCAATGCACATTCGCCGATGGCGTAAATCTGCTGATCGGATGTTTGGAGTTGATCGTTTACCATAATGCCGCCGCGTTCACCGACGTCGATGCCACATTGCTTCGCTAACTCGTCGCGAGGCCGAATGCCCGTAGACACAATGATCATGTCGACGTCAAGCACTTCCTTATCGTTGAACACGATTCGTTCGACGCAGCCGTTGCCTTGAATCTCCTTTGCACCTTTATTCAACAGGACCTTCACGCCCAACTCTTCGATCTTCTTGACAAGCATCCTCGAACCGGCTTCGTCGATCTGGCGCGGCATCAATCGCCCGTTGTATTCAATAACGTTCGTCTCGAGTCCCAGATCATGTGCGGCCTTCGCGGCTTCCAGCCCCAACAAGCCGCCACCAAGGACTGCCGCCTTTTTTACGTGCTGGCCATAGGCAATAATCCGCCGCAGATCCTCGATCGTTCGGTAGACGAATACTCCGCGAAGCTTGATGCCTTCGATGGGCGGCACGAACGGATACGAGCCGGTCGCGAACACGACGTGGTCGTACTTGATCTCGTGACCTTTGTCCGAGATCACGCGTTGTTTCTTGCGGTCGATGGTGTGCGCGCGATCGCCGATGTGCAGTTCCACGCCATTGCGCCGATACCATTCGAGGTTCGCCAGCATCAACTTCTCGGCGTCGCGATGGGCAAAGAACGACGTCAGGCCAACACGATCGTACGCGGCACGTGGTTCTTCGCAGAACGTCACGACACGATATTGCTTCGTCGTATCGAACTCGACCAGCTTTTCGCAAAAGCGATGACCGACCATTCCATTGCCGATGACAACAATCGTTTCCATATTTTTCGTAATCATGGGTTTGCTTTCCTGTGACCCGACGGCGCTAGCCGCGGGCCTTGTTTTCCTAACGCTGCTCTGTGCGAAGCCCGAGGCTAGCGCCTTCGGCTCACGGTTTTGAATCTGCTTCTAGTCGTCCCACGGTTCAGGGTGCCGAATCCGCACGGCACAGTCTTTGTAGGAGGGTTGTTTCGAGTAAGGGTCGAAGTGGGCGTGGGTCAGTTTGTTCGCGGACTCGTAGTGCATCGGGATAAAGACTTGGCCAGGTCGTACGGTCCGAGTGACGAAGGCTTTTGCCCTTACACGCCCCCGTTGCGACTCGACCGTCACCCATTCGTTGGACGCGATGTTCTCTCTTGCCGCATCCTCGGTGTTGATTTCGACGTAAATGTCCTTCGGGTACAGCGTTCGCAACGTCGCTGAATTGCGGGTGCGAGTCTGTGTATGCCACTGGGAAGCAGTGCCGCGACCGGTCAATAACAAGTAAGGAAAACTGGCGTTCGGCTTCTCTGGCATCTCGCGAGGTTCTTCGAAGAGGAACTTTGCGCGACCGTCTTCGTGATAGAACTTGCCGTCAGTGAAGAGACGAGAAGCGGTGACAAGGTGAAGGGGCGAAGGGGGGATGGGGTGAGCCATCTCCTTCTCACCTTGTCTCTCCGTCACTTTGTCACCCTCTCTTCCTGGCACCTTGTCACTCTTGAACGGCCACTGAATCCCGCCACACTCATCGAGCATCCGGTAATCGCGAATTCCCGTGATGTCACAGGGCTGATCACGTGATAGCTCCTTCATGGTTTGGAAGACGTCTTCCGGCTCATTCCAATCTTCGAACATCTCGCTGCAGCCCCAGTACTGAGCAATGAGCTTGAAGATGGAAAAGTCGGCGAGGGCCTGTCCCGGCGCTTTCGCCACTTTCTTGATGAGACCAACGCGGCGCTCTGAGTTGATAAAAGTTCCTTCCTTTTCGCCCCAACCAGCTGCCGGCAAGACAAGGTTTGCTCGTTGTGCCGTTTCGGTGTTCGCATACATGTCCTGAACGACCAGGAAGTCGAGTCGATCCAGAATGTCGCGGCAGGTGTTTTGATTGATCCACGAATGGGCGGGGTTCGTGCAAATCACCCACAGGCCTTTGATCTTGCCTCTTAGGATTCCTTCGATGATGTCGGGATAGGCGAGACTGTTCTGACTGGGAATGGAATCGCTCCCGATCCCTAGTATGTCCGCCACTTTGTTGCGATGGCTGTCGTTCAGAAAGTCTCGACCACCTAGCAAGTTCGTAGTGTTGCTAAAGATGCGAGACCCCATTGCATTGCACTGGCCGGTAATCGAGTTGGCTCCCGTACCCGGTCTTCCGATGTTGCCTGTCATCAACGCCAGATTGATGATCGCCTGTGCGGTCCTTACTCCTTGATAGCTTTGATTCACTCCCATCGTCCACCAAAACGACACACGCTTCCCTGCGTGAATCGTTTTGGCAAAGTGATGAAGATCATCGATTGAAAGCCCCGTGACACCAGCTACGTGTTTCGGCGTGTACGACGCGACAAATGCTTTGAAGTCGTCGAAGCCGCCGGTGTGCTGAGCAATAAAGTCTTCGTCGATCCAGTCACTTTGAATCAGGATGTTCGCGATGCCGTACAGCAGTTCAAGGTCGGCCTTCGGGTTGATCGCTAAGTGCTGCGTCGCACACATCGCCGTTTCCGTGCGTCGCGGATCGACGACAATGATCTCCGGATTGTTGGGATTGCGACACACTCGCTGCCACATAATCGGATGAGCCAAGCAGAGGTTCGATCCTATCAGAACGATCACGTCCGATTCCTCGAAGTCCTCGTAGGAATAGGGTGGTGCGTCGAAGCCAAACGACTGCTTGTACGCGACCGCCGCCGTCGCCATACACTGCCGCGTGTTGCCGTCACCGTGCAGCATTCCCATTCCGAACTTGGTGAGACTGCCTAAGAACACCATCTCCTCGGTGGCGATTTGGCCAGTACTAAGAAATGCCACTGACTCTTTCCCGTGTTCTGCTTGAATCGCCTTAAACCTTCCACAGAACTCTTGCATGGCCCGATCCCAATCGACCGGAACAAGCTTGCCTTTCGCGTTGCGAAACAGGGGAGTTGTAGCGCGATTTGGCGAGTTTAAGACCGTAAGCGCTTCCCATCCTTTGGGACAGGCCATGCCGAGATTGACTGGATAGTCGGTGTTAGGCGTTAAATTGATCGCCTCGCCGTTCCGCATGTGGATATTCAGTCCACAACCGGTTGAGCAATACCCACAAACCATCGATGTCGTCGCGTCCGGCTTCTGCCTTCGCGGCACCTTGCCAAGTCCAAACTCACCGGGTTCCAGCAACAAGTCGCTCGTCAGCGGTCCTGTTCGCTCGTAGAACTGCGGCAGCAATTTGGAAACGATTGAGTTCATCGAGTGCATTCCTGTTAGGTCGCCTGAGTGCCCGGCATCTTGGGAGCGACGACGGCCGTGAAGAAGAGGTAACGCTCGATCGTTTCTCCGGCCAGGCAGAGGCCGGTCATTAGCAGTGCAATGATTCCGACAAACAACGGTTGGAAGCCGCCATTCGGAGCAATGTGTTGTTCGCCTAATAGGATGAGTGGCAGCAGAATGCCACCGAGCGTCCCGAGGATAAAGCGGGCCGTAGTGATCATGCTAAGCTCGCCTTTCAGCAGCAGCGCGGTGCGCTTTAATGGTGTGTGCCGCTGATTACGCAACGAACCAAAGATCATTGCTTCAAAAACCAACTTTGCACTCACGATCACGATCAACGCGTGACACAACTGGCGTCCGTAACTCACCAGAATCTGATCGATCGTAAGGTCTGTCGATAACGCAGCGGCAGCCAAGGAGATCAACAGCGCGACCGGAACTCCAAGCACCAAGCATGTGCCGAAGAACTTCGTGACGGTAAATAGTGGGCCCCAGAACACGCGCCGCGTGTCGATGTAGATCATCATCGAGCAGACAACTGCTAACAGACCTGCGGCACCCGCAGCGATGCCCAGAGAGGATTCCACGGACGAATCGATTTCGAAACCGGTATAGTTCGCGCAGGCAGTTGCGACGTAGGCTGACGCCAACCCCGCGAAGAGATTGAAAGCGAGAATCTCGCGACTGAGCCATGAGGTCGACAGTCCGATGAATGCGCGGTATGCGAGTCGCGGGCGGCCCAGATGAAAGATTGCCGCAAACAGCCCCAGAAACCCGAGTAGCAACGCCGCGACGAGCTGTGCAGGACGCAAGTGATCGGTGGCAGCGATTCCCGCGAGCTTCGCTAGATCCAATTGCAGGAATTGCTCAACGGCAAAGGCACCCACGGACATTTGTGTTAGCACGAGCATCACGATCAGTGGTGTGTGGGCATGCGCAGGCCGCGAACTGTAGTAGTCTGCCGGCAAGACGTTTCGTGGCATGACTCGCTTGCTTTTATAGATCGTCGTTGGCAAGGTGTATTCGGGCTCAGGCACTCCCGGCAGGAATACGTTGCTCTCGCACTCTTCAACCACTTGCTGTTGATTGACGACCGTGATGCGAATCGCTTGATTCGGGCAAGACTGAACGCAGGCCGGCGCCTCGTCGACCGACAAGCGATCGCTGCACATATCGCATTTGCGAACAATTCCCTTAGACTTGCTGTACTTGGGGACGTCGTACGGGCACTTCAACATGCAATACTGGCAGCCAATGCACTGATCATCGAGATGCTTGACGATGCCGGTAATCGGATCCTTCTCATACGCTTTCACCGGACAACCTTGCAGGCAAGCAGGCTCGACACAATGGTGACAGGCCGTGGTGACGTGCTGGACAACGGGCAACTCCGTCGTTCCGCCGTGCAACAAACCGACAGCACGCCAGACTTCCTTCTCTTCCAAGCCGTTCAAGTTGTGGCAAGCGGTCACGCACGCCTTGCAACCGGAACAAGCATCCAGATCGACTTCGAATGCATATTGCTCACCTGCCGCTGGCCGAGATGTTGGCAGCAGCTGACGATAGTGCTTTGCCTGCAATGGCAACTCGTCGCGGGCATGCAGCTGTGCGAACTTCTCCACTGCGGTCGTATGCTGCTGAGTCTCAAGCAACATATCGAGCAGGAAAGAGTTCGCGTTAGCTGAATCCGTGGCAAGCATACAAAGTGTGAGCGCGAGGTTCGCGCGATGGTACTCGAATCGGGGAGCGCGCGCAGTACGCGAGCGTTGCCGTGGCGGTGGGAGCGGAGAGAACGCGCCGAGCAACTGGGAATCGTTCGACGCAACCGGCGTGCCAGAGTGACTTGCAACTGCTAGGTCGATGACGAAGCCGCGAGCAAAATTGTTGGGTTATCAAACAATCGCTCGGCTAACGCGCAAAACATGAGCTGGCTCGATTGTTGTGAATGCGCAAAGCGAGGGCGAGAGCTGCGCAATGCGTGAGCAGCGGACGCGTAGCCTGTGGGCAGTGCAAGACGGACATGCCGTCGACAGAATGGATTGCGGTGTTTTTCGCTCGGAGCGGCTACGAGTAGGGGTGATTGAGTTTCCCTCGCATGTCGCTGGGAATTTCTCGTAGAGTGGGGAATGCCCACGATCTGAGTTGATGGGTACTCCCCACGCCTCGCAGATCGCCGCCTCGACTACTGGCATGCTCTTTGCGTATCCGATCCGACAGCAGGTGAATTGATCCGAGTTTTATGTAATTGAGCGGGATAGCCACGACAGGGGTCGTGACCTGCAAACCTACCGATGGTCCTCCTCTCCGGACCACTCGGACTTTGGTTATCCCTTAGGCGGCTCAATGCTTTTGTTGACGCAGCGAGCATTCGCCGCGTGGTCCGCCGTTACCGCATTATCTCAACGCGAGAGGAAACAACCGAGATGGAACTGCAAAACAAAGCCACATCACTCTGGGGAAACTTCTTCAAGTTAGGGATGCCACAGATCCGCGCATTTCACATGACTTGGTTCTCCTTCTTCTTGTGCTTTTTTGCTTGGTTCGGTATTGCGCCGCTGATGGCCGTCGTTCGGGACGAACTGTCACTTACGAAAGAGCAAATCGGTTGGTGCATCATCGCATCCGTCTCCATTACCGTGGTGGCGCGACTGTTCATCGGTTGGTTCTGCGATCGGGTTGGACCAAGACTCGCATATACATTACTCCTCACGCTCGGCTCACTGCCCGTGATGGGTATTGGGTTCGCTCACGACTTCACCACGTTCCTGATCTTCCGCTTGATGATCGGAGCGATCGGAGCTTCATTCGTCATCACGCAGTATCACACGTCGGTGATGTTCGCGCCGAATGTCGTCGGCACGGCGAACGCGACATCGGCTGGGTGGGGCAACCTCGGCGGCGGAGTCACCCAGTTCGTGATGCCAGCCGTATTTGCTTTGTTCGTCGGGGCGTTCGGGTTCAGCGAAACGGTTGGCTGGCGAGCTTCGATGCTCGTCGCCGGTATTGTTTGCTTCTTGACGGGCATTGCGTACTACTTCCTCACGCAAGACGCACCCGATGGCAACTTTAAGGAGCTGCGGGCGAAAGGCATGATGCCTCCCGGAAAGCAAGTCAGTGGTGCGTTCCTTGAAGCGTGCAAGGATCACCGCGTCTGGGCACTGTTCGTGATCTATGGAGCATGCTTCGGCATCGAACTGACCATTAACAACATCGCTGCGTTGTACTTTGCCGACTACTTCGGACTTGGACTTGCTGCCGCCGGAACGGCGGCAGCACTATTTGGGCTGATGAACATTTTCGCTCGAACACTCGGTGGAGCATTCGGCGACAAGTTCGGCGGCAAGTGGGGACTGAAAGGTCGAGTCTTCTGGCTGTTCACGGCTTTGTTTTGCGAAGGACTGGCCTTGATGCTGTTCTCGCAAATGACCGTGTTGATCCTGGCCATTCCATCCCTGATCCTGTTCAGTCTGTTCGTCCAGATGTCCGAAGGAGCGACCTTTTCCGTCGTTCCGTTTATCAACAAGAAGGCTCTTGGGGCGGTGGCCGGTGTTGTCGGAGCTGGCGGAAACGCTGGTGCCGTTGCTGCGGGATTCTTGTTCAAGAGCGCGCTCGATTGGCAAACATCGCTATTGATTCTCGGAGCCGTCGTCGTTGGCTGTTCTTTCACTGCGTTGTTGGTTCGCTTCTCGCCGGAAGCCGAGTCGGAAGCCAGCAAGGCTTACCAGATTGCATTGAGTCAGAAAAAGCCGGAGTCCCAGCCACAGCTGGAACCGGCGTTGACCTAGCCCCAGACCGCGTTCGCCAAGTCGTCTCCGATGGAGGGAGAGGCCGGAGGAGAGCCGACTTGGCGACGCGGTGTTTTGATCAAGATGGAATCCCAAAGAAGGAAAGGTGATGTTAGATCGAACTATCACATTCGTGTTGGCGGGCGGAGTCGGCTCGCGACTGCATCCTCTCACAGCGGATCGAGCCAAGCCGGCCGTGCCGTTTGGCGGGCAGTACCGAATCATCGACTTCGCGTTGACGAACTGCTTGCACTCAGGCTTGCGACGTGTGCTCGTCCTGCCACAATACAAGTCTCATTCCTTAATGAAGCATCTTCGAGACGGTTGGTCGGTGTTTAATCCTTCGCTGGGCGAGTACATCACGCCGGTCCCGCCGCAAATGCGAACCGACGAGTCGTGGTACTCGGGAACCGCAAACGCAATTTATCAAAACTTGTATCTGCTGGAACGTAGCGGTGCCGATAACGTAGTCATCCTGTCGGGTGATCACATCTACCGGATGGACTATGCCGCGATGTTACGGTTCCACGCCGAATCGCTCGCGGCCGTAACAGTTGCCTGCATGGAAGTGCCCGTCGATGAAGCAAGTAGCTTTGGAGTAATGGGTGTCGATGACGAGGGCAACGTGACGTCGTTTGACGAGAAGCCAGACACTCCCCAGGCAGTTCCTGGAAAACCGGACAGAGCTCTGGTTTCCATGGGGATCTATGCATTCTCGCGTGAATTGCTCGTACGAACGCTTCGCGAAGACCACCTAAATCAAAACTCGTCTCACGACTTTGGGAAAGACATTCTTCCGAAACTCATTGGCTCGGAACTCATCTACGCCTATCCGTTCGGTGGCGAGGCGGGGCGTGTGACGACAGATCGATATTGGCGAGACGTCGGCACGATCGATTCCTACTACCAAGCCAATATGGACTTGCTGGAACCAGTCCCACCGATTGATCTGTATCAATCGACGTGGCAGATCCGCAGCGCCAATTCGCAGTCTCCACCGGCTCGCACTGTCCGTGGAAGATTCGGCAACGAGCCGGAGCTAATCAATTCCTTGGTGTCCGCAGGCAGCATCATCAGCGGTGGCTCGGTTTGGAATTCGATCCTGTCACGTGACGTGCGCGTCGACGACGACGCGGTCGTTGAGGAGTCCATTTTGTTCGACGGTGTCAGCATCGGGCCCGGCACTTGTTTACGCCGCTGCATCGTTGATAAGGGTGTTCATATTCCAGCCGGCGAAAAGATCGGCTTCGACTTGGTCACCGACTCGGCAAAGTTCACCATCTCGGAAAATGGAGTTGTCGTCATTCCGAAAGACTTTGTCTTCAGTCACCGTGAACATCACGGAGCGATTGCGGTCACTACTGCGCCTGGAAGCAACCGTCATTCCATCTCTCACTCCTAGCGGCGGAGCAACGAGAAATAAGTTGACTTCGCTCACAAGATATCGCACTTGAACTACCATGAAGTGGTCGAACTGGTCAGTTCTGCAGCTCCCACTCTGGCACCGCGTGGCACTTCGCACGTCACCAAAAGTGACGTCCTAGTTCGTCATCCACTCTAATGTGTTGGGTAGAGTCGATTCAGTGTGGTGCGAGCAGCATCGATCTTGAACTGTCAGTCAACTCCGCCTGGGGGATATACTCGATCGATCCCGCCAAGCCGGACTTCTTCGCCTCGACCGCAGTGTATCGCCACCGATCACGCTCGTTCGATGACTTGCAAGAACCGCACCATCTGGCTTTTCAGGGCCCTCGAAGAACCGTCCATGGCTACCTCCTGCGTTTATGTAGAAGCTTTCCTCTTCCGATTCCAGCAATCTGAAAATACGGCTATTGCTTCAGAACGATTCCTGAGGACCATTTCAGCCGCACCGTCACCATTCGCGTCAGTCAACTTCCAGATCTCCAATGGTGCGGCGACATACAATGAGCCATCCAACCAGCACACCTTTTCCGGAACAGGAACTGTCGGCAAACACCGTACTGCTGTCGAAGTCGCCGTCGCCATTAACGTCTTCCAGTCGCATGGTGCGATGCGACCGTTGCTCGCGTTGGACTTCAACCACTGCGTCCGAGTCGCTGGACTCCGTCGCGTACAAGCGACTGCGTTCATCGAAGTCGGCACTGTCCGGTCGATCTACGAGCGGTTGCCGAGCGATGTGTTCGACTGTGAATCCGCCCGGCGGTGTACACTTGTGGCCGTTGAGTTCGAATTCGGTTGCGGCTACTGGAACGGTTAAGAGAAGAATTACCAATCACAAAGGGGAGCCGCGACCTGCATAGGGCCTTTCCAGTCGTTCGCGTCTTTCGTCGTTCCATCAGACTTCCGCGAGCGGTGCCGTCGCGTCGCCAAACTTATCAAGCGACACTCCCATCTTGTCCATCATGCTCAGGTACAGCCGACACATCTGGCGATCGGACTTCTCAAGATAGTCGAGGTTCTGCCCGCCTTTCAATTTGCCGCCAGCACCACCCAGCATGACGACGGGCAGTCGTGTGGCGTCGTGATGACCATTGAGCATGCTGGAGCAGAGCATGACCATCGAGTTGTCGAGCGCCGTCCGTTCGCCTTCTTGAATCGCGTCGAGTCGGCGGGCAATGTAAGCCACTTGTTCCAGGAAAAACTGGTTCACCTTCAGCCAATCGTCCGTGTCGTTGTGCGACAGCAGGTGGTGGATCATGTAATCGACGCCCAAGTGCGGGAAACGCAGTGTGCCGTGATCGTTGTTCAACTTCAACGTACAGACGCGTGTTGTATCGGTCTGGAACGCCAGCACGAGGATATCGCACATCAGCCGCATGTGCTCGACGATGTCTTGCGGATAGCCGTCCTTGGGACGCGGCATATTGGGTTCGGTCAGCGTCGGCCGCCAGCCTTGCAACTCGCCTCGCTTGCCCGCTTGCGCGATCCGCTGCTCGACTTCGCGGACTGAGTTGAGATACTCGTCGAGCTTCTGCTGATCCGTCTTGCTGATGTCGCGGCGGAAATCCCGTGCATCAGCAAGCACAGCGTCGAGCACGCTCTGGTCGCCACGTTGGGCACTGTCCTTGAACAATTGATCGAAGGCCAGCGCGGGATACACCTCAAGCGGCGTCGGTGTTGTCGGGCTGCTCCACGAAATATGCGAACTGTAGAGCATCGAGTAGTTTTTGTGGACGGAAGGGTTCGCTTTTTCGCAACCGAGTACAAGACTAGGCAATTTCGTGTTGTGTCCGATCCGCTGTGCTACGACTTGGTCGACGCTTGTGCCGGACATGATCGTCCCGCCTGCGGATAACGGCGCTCCCGACAGCAAGTTGCCCGTCTGCGAACTGTGAATGTTTCCCTTCAAAGCCTCGGCGTTATACAGGCCCCGGATGAACGTCAGGCGATCGCGAAAGTCGTTCAACGGATGTAGCACTTTGCCGAGTTCCATCGCCGAGCCCTCGCCCTTAGCCCACCATTCGTTGCGATGATAGCCGCAACCCGAAAACAGGATCGCCATCCGAATCGGCGGCTCGTTCAGCTTGGCGGCATCTTTCGTATCATTACCGAACGCGCGAACGGACTCCAGCCACGGCAACGCCATCGAAACGCCTAATCCACGCAGCATCGTCCTGCGAGAAAGTAGATTCGAGTTCATGACTGATCTCCTGAGGTTTCGCTGCGAAACTGTTTGTGCCTGGCGAGACCTTCTAGCACATGACGATTGCGTTCATCGTTTTGCCGCCGGAGCAACGCAAATTTACGATCGACTTGTTCGGGCGTTCCCAAAAACGAGTAAGGGGTGTTGGAAGCCGTCATCTCAAAGGTCAATTGCAGACGCTCACTCGGTGTCATGCGACGGTAAGCTTCGAGCGTTTCAGGATGAAGCATAGTCGGTGGTGTCTCGTTACGTAAAGTTTGTTTTCTCTTTCGTCATTCAATCCCGCGAATCTTACGAAATTGATCGCTCAGCACAATTGCCTTGACGACCGCACTGAATCGATAGCCATTTTTCTCCAGGTCGCTCATCATTGTATCAAGCAGCGGCCTGTCCGAGAGCAGTACTTCGCGCCCCAACGAGTAACCCAGCAGCTTACGGCAGAACTGGCGGACGACGTCATCGCGGCGATCATTCAGTAGATAATCCTTCAGCCCGTCAATGCCATCAATCGATTGTCCCTCGATCAACTTGGTTGTTGTATCAACCGGTGTAGCTCGCCGACGACCGATGGCGTCGTACTGTTCCAACGCAAACCCGAACGGATCGATCTTCAAATGGCACCTTGCACAGGCTTCGACTGAGCTATGCTGTTCGATCAATTGTCGAGCCGTCAAGCCTTCCGGGGGTTCGTCGGGCAATACCGGTACTCCCGCGGGAGGTCTTGGCAACCGTTCGCCCAGCAGCGTTTCGTAGACCCAGTTGCCTCGCAAGATCGGGCTCGTACGTGATGCACCCGACTGACTTGCCAAAATCGTTGCCATACCGAGAAGACCACCTCGACCGCTCGCTTTCGCTCCGGCAACTCTTCGCCACTGATCTTCAATCTCAACCCGAAGCGTAAGCGAGGAAGCCAAGTTCGTTCCTCGCTCACGCTTCGGGTTGGGATTCGACCACGGGATACCATAGTGCTTCGCCAGTGCTTCATTCACGAACGTATGATCCGCGTCGAGCATGCTGAGAATCGAGCCGTCGTTACGAAACATGTCTTCAAAGAAACGCACCGTCTCTTCGTACATGTCATCCCTCAAATCGGCGAACTCGGGATAGAGCTTCTCGTTCTTCTCGGCTTCTTGATCGAAGTTGCGGACATGTAACCATTGGCAGGCGAATTGGATCGCCAGCCGTCGCGTGCGGGAATCGTCGAGCATGCGGCGAGTTTGTTCGAGTAGGGTCGCCTCTTTGTGCAGTTCGCCAACTTCCGCTGTGTGGCGTAATTCGTCATCGGGCAACGAAGACCACAGGAAGTAACTCAATCGACTAGCAAGTTCGGTGCTCGTAACCTGTGTTGGCAATTCTCCCTCGCCAGGCTGTTCCAACCGATACAGAAATGCCGGTGAAGCCAAAATCCGAGCAAGCGTTAAGCGAATCGCTTCTTCGTGACTAAGGTCGCTGGATCTCAAACTCTGGTACAGCTCACGCAGTCGGTGTTGTTCGCCTTCAGCTACCTTTCGTCGCCAAGCTCGATCGGCCAGCGTCACCACAGCATCCAAATGAGCCGCCTCGGTGCGGGCCAGACGCTGACGGAACTTTTCGGCGCGCTGTTCGATCGGTTGTTTGAGGGCGGCGAATTGCGGGACCAAATCCTGCCGATCTTGCGTGGCAAACTGAGTGATCTGCTCCAGAGCCACCACCAATTGCAACGGTTCCTGGCTGACGTAATACAGCTCGTCCCACAGCCGTTCGAGTTCTGCAACTTGATCTTCGTCGAGCATCAATCGCTGCAAGTGATCATCGTCGCGATGGAACAACGTCAGCGTAACGACTTCGTCCACCGGCACGATCTTCGCGTAGCACAAGGCCGCAGGGAACAACTCGCGAAACTGTCGCATCATCGACTCGGCCTGCTCGGGCGATTCAGGCAGCGTCGCACGCAGCTCATCCGGCAACGACTCCAGCGTGGCTGGCTCCATCCAGGATTTGGGGCCTGCCTCTCGCCCGATTTGGCCAACTGGATTGAACTTCCAAAGTGCCTTCTGTGCCGCGACGACTTCCGCCGCTAATGCTGGTGCGTCCTCGGTCGACGCACGCCGCCACTTGTTGCGCAGCGCGTCAAGCAATAGCGAATTGTCGGTCGACGCACCGACTAGAGCTTGCCAGAGCCTGTCAAGGTACCGAGGGCTCAGCGCTCGCTCAGTTGCAACATCAGAAATGGTCTTAGTGCCGCTAGTTATTGCCTCGCGTTCGGCAAGCGTCGCCGTCAGGTATTTCTCAACCGGCAGCAACCCGCCTTGATTCGTATCGAATTTAATCCCCTGCAAGTCAACGGACGAGCCACCGCCGTCTTCGGTGAATTGCCGATAGAAGGCTTGAATGCGAGCCAGCAATTCATCGGTGTGATCGCGGCGCGACGTATGAGGCGAAAAGCGAATGCCATCCGGTAGCAGCACGGCATGCTCAGCGACCTGCTTCGCGGCGTCGAGATATTTTTGCACGAGCGAGGGCGACATGCCTTGGGCGCTGCCGGTGTTCGTGAACCCTTCGCCAGCCGCTCCGTCGACGGGAAACTCTCGTGTCGGATCGAGCGAATCAACGCCGGTCAGATCTTGAATCGTGTAATTGTATTCTGCGTTACTCAATCGCCGCAGCACGATCGGTCCGGGATCGCCGGCATTGGCCAGCGCTTCCGCGTGCAGATAAGACTCGATCCACGATCGCAGTTGCTTTCGTTCCGTTTCGGTTGGCTGTTCGCTGTCCTCGGGAGGCATCTCGCCGTTGTCGAGCATTTCGGCGACCTTCTGCCAAGCTTTGGGATCGCGCCGCACATCAGCAAGTGTTGCGAAGCGTTCGAGGTCTAGTTCGCCTTCTGCCTTCGCGGTCGAATGGCAATCGAGACAGTATTGTCCCAGAACTTGCCTAGTTTGTTCGCCGTAGCTCTTCTGCAACTCGGCGAAGCTCGTTTGTTCAGCACTTCTCCCTGATACTGCGAACGCGAACAGAATCACTAATGATGCGATCGCATTCACCACACAAAGACGCCAAGGCGCAAAGGAGAGAGATCTGCTTTGCGCCTTAGCGTCTTTGCGTGAGAACACCTTCTGATGTAGCGAACAAATCATTTCGTCTAAACCTTGAGTCCGATTGGATGTTCTGTTGGTGCTCGATACGTCGGCGTTCAGTATAACGAGAAGATGCCCGATAAACCTGCTGCCTCTGCCAAGCGACCAACATGCGCCAGATTGTACTTATTGCTTGCGCTACTTCCGATTGCGGCAGGAACAATTTGGCTCGCGTCCAGGCCGCCGTGGATCGACGGTGCGAGCATCACCAAAGATGGGGCGTACGTAACAACGAATACTCGAATGTCTTGGAATCCGGAACAGTGGGAGGTGCGACGTCTCGAATTGCGCACTGGTCAGACGTTGCGGATGCCGCGTCTCGCCCGCACACCTCCGTATTTGTTCTCGCCAAACAACCATTGGCTGGACACTACGAATGACGGCAGCCGCATTCAGACTGTCTCGCTCGTTCACGTCGATGACTTCAGCGAACACCCAGGCCCCGATCCCAGCGAATGGAAGTCTCCGCCACGCTTCTTGGGCAACGACAACTTGATTGTCTTCGACCACGATGACGATTTGAGGATTGTCAGCCTGAAGAACGGTTCTGTACGCCGACTTTCGCTGCCGCCGGCAAAAGGATTCCGCTACGCGTTTCCGCTCGCTGCGTCTGACCGAATGTTAGTAGGTGACGTTCACAATCCCAGGGGCAATGAACCCAATTGGCTAGTCTCGTTGGACGATCCGCTGGAGGTGCTGGCAGAATGGAACTCGAATTGGCGGCATAGCTGGTCGCAAAAAGGTGAGTTCATCTACACGCTAGATGCTGACACCGATCGGCTGCACGTGTTGTCGGTCCGCGACGGGAGAGTCGTTAACGAGTATTCGCTCGACGCACTGTATGATCGATTGCCAGACGCCGAGCTAGGGAGTTCGCTGCACCAACAAAAGGCAGTCGTCGTGTGGTCTGCCGCGAACAATCGATGCTACCTCTATGAACTAGAGCGAGCGACCGTGGTCGATTGCCTGCCAGCGGATGTTGCTGGATTCGATGTATCAACCGACGAGTCGTTTATCGTTGTAGGAAGCATGCACGGGGCGAAGTCGATTGGCGTGTTCGATCTGACGACGCGAGAGATGCGTTGGCGTTATACGGACGATAACCAAATTGTCGCGACAGGCCTGTCTCCTGACGAGCAGCAATTGACTGTCGTTTCAGAAGACGGATCGGTGAAGATGCTTGACGCTGCAAGCGGTTTGGTATTGCGAACCTACTGCAGTCGAGCGGCTAACGCACCGGTGTTTACTCTTGTGCTAGTTGGCTTTGTCGCGTGGAGTTGCTTGTGGGTTCGGGCCGGCGTGCGGGGCAAGGCTTGGCCGTTGCTTGATGCGGTGTTCTTGAACGGGCTGATTGCACTGGCGTTCATGGCGAGGATCAACTTGTCGGGCTCGATGCAAGACGCATCGCGATTCGTTTACCAAACGGCTCAGTCGCTGTTTGCGAGTTGGCTGGTGTTGCTAACTTGTTGGGTGATCTTCGGGAGGACTAGGTGGACGTTGCGGCTACTTGCTCCGCTACTTGGGATCGCTGGCACGTTTGCTGTTGTGCTGGTTAACTTTCGAGGCGACCACTATGGCGTTTGGCAACTTGTTGTCGGCGCCATTGTTGTTGCCGTAGTTTGTGCGATTGGGTTCGGGGGATTGAAACGATGGGGATGGGTACTTAGAAGCGAGGACTCGTCGCCGCAGGCTCCTTCCTATGACAGACGCGGCATACCACTTCGTGACTTGTTCCTGGTCACGGCTGCCGTCGCAACGCTGTTAGCGGTCGTGCGTTTCGTGTCGCCACACATGTTCGCGGCGCGCGAGGCATTGGTGTTATCGATCATCGTTACCACCGTATCGCTGACGGGTGTTGTGGCAACGTGGGCGGGGCTCGGCTCTAGTCACTGGTCCTGGCGACTGCTGGTTCTGACGCTGATCGTGCTCGCTGCAGGTTCTGTGCTGCCAGTCGCATTTGCTAGTCACCGGCATTGGCAGAACTGGATATTCACCACCAAGCACCAAGCCTTCATTGCGTTGTTTGTCTGTGGCACGGCATTGATTTTCAGAGCGTACGGTTGGCGACTTTGCAGGCCGTTGCGAAATTGATACAGGAACACTAATCAACGCTGATCGTCGCTAATAGAGACTTCGCGAAGGCCTTCGATTAGTGTTTATCAGTGTCAGTTAGTGGTCCGTAACGAACAACCGTTTTCTTTTCGAATAGCATACAATCGACCTTCCAAGGAATGCCTTAGCGCCCCGCCTAAAGGAACTTTGCCATGGTCCGCTATTTGATCACCGCTCTCGCTTGCTTGATCTCTTTGGTCATTGTTCGACCTGTGCTGACCGACGAGCCAACGGCAACAACTCGCGTCTATCAGAACCAGCTCGTCCGTATCGAACATCCCAAGCCGCTGCTCGCCGATCATCCTGAGTTCTTCGAGCCGATTATCGAACAAGCTCACTTCGAGGCCCCGCCGCTGGTCGTCGATGAAGGGGCTGATCTGCACGTGCGAGCCTGGCGGTTCTCGTACAACGCACGCGGCATCATCGAGATGCCCAATCATTTGAAGGCTTCCCATACAGCCGTCATCATGGTTCATCCTTGGGGAATCGATGATGGACAAGGTTGGAACACGCCGGAGCCGGCAGGCGTCGCGGACTTCTGCACACAAGAGAAGAATCACCTCGCCGGTCGGCACACTCGCGAGATCGTACGACCTTTTATTAACTCGCTCCGCGATCGTGTGGCATTCGTGATGTATAGCCTTCCCCACAGCAAGGACCCGATTCGACATAAGCTCTATCGTTCGTTCAATCACACTCCGAGCGAAACGGAAAGAAGAGAAGGTGCTGCGGAGTTGAGTGCGAAGCTCAAGAGTTTCCGATATCAAGGCGAGCCATTGCCGACGACGTTGGCTCTATCAAAGGACAAGCCGGTGATTGACTACTTCCAACAGTTCCCGGGACTCGACGCCGGAGCGAAATACAATAACGCCGGTTTCTGGGATTTGCCGATTCCCGTGAGTTCCGATGTCGACGTCGATCCAGAAGATGTTGTGATCTACGACGCGGAAGGGTACGAGCCGCTGAAAAAGTTCTTGCAGAGCAACGGAGTGCGGCACGTGTTATTGACGGGTTACGCTACGGACATGTGCTTTTGCCGCACGACCGCCGGGTACGAGAATCTTTCCAAGGATTTTAATGTGTTCTTGGTAGGCGACGCATCGCTGGCGACCTTTCCTGCGAATACCTCTCCTCGCTTCGCGGTGAACGCAGCCATCTCGTTCGCCGCCCTGAATCAACTCGTGACTCAAGTCTCTTGGGTCAAACTGGATTGACGAACATGAGTACCACGTTTCAAGACAACGATCTGTCACGCCGCGCGTTCCTCGCAGGCTGTGCTGCATCGACGATTGGCCTGACAGTAACTGGCTCGCACGCGGCAGAGTCCGATACTCGCAGAGCGAACGACGGTAAAGCACTTGTCGCGATTACCTTCGATCTTGAAATGAGCCGCAATTTCCCCACTCGAGAAACGACGCACTGGGACTATGAGAAGGGGAACCTGAACGAAGAGACGAAGCGATACTCGGTCGAAGCGGCTCGGCGCGTCAAGGAAGCGGGGGCCTTGATGCACTTCTTTGCTGTTGGTCGAGTCTTCGAGCAAGAGAACGTCGATTGGCTCCGCGCAATTGTGGAAGCCGGCCATCTGGTGGGCAATCACACCTACGATCACGTGAACGTGCTGGCTACCAAGCTGGAGGAAGTTCAATTTCGTTTCCACCGTTCACCTTGGCTGGCTGCAGGCAAAGCTCCCGCCGATTTGATCCGTGACAACATTCGGTTGTGCGAAGTGGCAATGCAAAGCCGACTGGGGATCAAGCCCGTGGGATTCCGCACTCCAGGCGGCTTCAGCAATGGCTTACGCGATCGTCCCGATGTGCGCGCGATGTTGCAAGACCTCGGATATAGTTGGATCAGTGGCCTGTATCCGCCGCATCCAAATACTGAGCCGATGCAGGAACCCTCCCGAGCGATCATGGACGCGATCATTGCTGCACACGCGAACGCGCAGCCCTTCCGTTACCCGGATGGGCTGATCGAGATTCCGATGAGTCCCATCAGCGACATCGGAGCATTTCGTACGGGACAGTGGAAGTTAGAGTGGTTTCTCACCGCGGTGCGAGAGTCGGTCGAATGGGCAATTGAACACAGAGCCGTCTTTGACTTTCTCGCTCACCCGTCGTGCATGTACGTGGTCGATCCTGAGTTCAAAACGATTGAACTGATTTGTGAACTCGTCAACAAGCACAGCGATCGTGCGGCAATCGTCGGCTTGGACACCATCGCTCAACACGTCGCGAGTTGATACACAAACGGCACTCGCCGTCATTTCATGTGCATTTACAACCTCACTTGCACGTCGTCGCCGACAACTCGAACAGGAAACGTGCGGGCATTAAATCGTGGCTTGTCCTCGTCCAGATAGGTTCCGTCGCGGATGCAAAACTTCCAGTGATGAATCCGGCAACGAACCGTTTCCTGTTCGATAATCCCCCCAGCCAGCGATGCTCCAGCGTGTGGACAGCGATTGTCGATCGCGAAAAACTCTTCGCCGATGTGAAAGACGCCCACCATCGCACCATTGACGACGAACATGCGTGCCTCACCAGTCGGAATATCACTTGCCTGGCAAACGGTTCGAAATGCTGACATCGCTATTCAACATACCAAGGTTGTGGGGTCCGCCATGACAGCTTGGAGCATCTGTGTGTTCATGGGCGACTCCGATACGAGGTAGCTCATTATCGAGGCGGTATCTACTGTGCTGCCATTCTAGTACTCGTCGCGTTCCAATGCCGCCTGCTCTCTCGTTTCTGCAGCAACTTCAAACTCGCGTCGTGCCGCCGGTGTATTCAGTACGATCAAAGCCCAAATCCCAAACGGCATGCTGAAGAAGCTGGTAAATCCGCAAGGAATCGAACTGCTCAGCGCGCCCACGATAGAGGCCGCATGAGATCGGCGAGTGAGCATGTTGATTCCGCCAACAAGCTCACCAACGCCAAAGATCGAGCCGCCACCGATAATTATCAGTTCCAAAATGCCAGGCATCGGGGGACCAGCACTAGGTACATTAGCCACGTAGATCGCTAGTCCAACCACTCCGAACACCGCCAGACAGTCCATTGCTCCCGCAAGACACATTCCAATGGCGGGGATGTTGAGTCGTGAATGGCTTGCATTGACATCGTCTAATGTCGATGTTGTGAGTTTGGGTGGCTTTTGCGGAAGCGAGTTCACCGGTTCCGCCGGCTCATCGACTTTCTCGAGCGACTCCTCTTGCCACACTCCCGCCAAGAATGACCCACCTCCTATCGCGATGCCAAAGCCAACCCAAACTAATTCGGGCCTATTAGTTACGCAACCGATAATGAGCAAAGGGACTCCAACCAAGACGAATGCGAATGCCATCACAAGCAACCCGATCGCTGGTCCGACGAGGCGGGACTTTTGCTGCTTGAGTTTTTCCGACATAAACGCCGAGGCTCCGACACACCCGCCTCCGATCGCCACGCCGATGCCGGTCCATAGATAGGCGTGCTGTCCGAGCATGACGCCCGCTGACAACATGCCGAGTCCCAGCCCAATCATTACGGTTCCAAACCCCAGTAACCCGGGATTCCACGTCAGTCCACTCGCCCCACCGCGGGAACTCCCGATGACTTGTGTATTGCCGGCGATGCTTGAATCAATGGCTCGCACAAACTCTTCGGCGGTGTCCAAATCCTGAGCAGCAATCCCCAGCGTGGCGCGTCCCCGATCTGCACCGGGAATGCCCGACACGATGCGCACCGACTCGGCCTGAATCTGCAACTTGCCAGAGAACCAGCCCTTGTCCAGCCGAATCGCCGAGATGTCGCTGAGTCCGATCGTGACCTCGTGCAACTTCGCTTTGAAATTGGAATAGAACGGATGCATCGCCGCGTGTTCGGTCACTTCAAACTCCAAAACGATTGCATCTCCTACCCAACGCATCACGCCATGTGCGAGGGTCATACCACCCCGGCTCAAAGCAAATGGAACCGTCGGCAATCGGCTCACTGATCTGGCACGAGCAAACGGTTCCTTCGGCGACGCTGCCGCGTTGCTCGAAGAGATGTGATCAACGTCGGTCTTCAGCTCGCTCACATGCTGATAGCGCTGCTTGGGCTCACGCTCCAAGGTCTTGAGTACGACGTTATCGAGTCGCACGTCGAGTTGTCGCTTCTCCGAAGGAAGCTTATAGCGGCCCAGCGGCAAGTCGCCCGTCAGTAACTCGTAAAACACAACTCCCAGCGAATAGATATCGGCTCGATGATCGACTTCGAGCGGTCGTTCGAGTTGCTCGGGAGCCATGTAGTGGAACGTCCCCATGACTTGATGCGTCGCAGTCAGGGTGACTTCGATCGGTGACAGCCCGAGCAGCTTGGCCAGACCAAAGTCCGCGATCTTCACTTGTCCCTCCGTATCGAGTAACACGTTTTCTGGTTTGATGTCGCGGTGAACAACGCCTTTATCGTGAGCGTATTGCAGCGCACCGCAGATCTGCGAAATGACGGCAAGCGCCTCGGCCGGAACAAGCGATTCCGCTTGAATCGCCTCGCGCAGATTAACGCCGTCGACGAACTCCATCATCAAGTAGTACACGCCGTCCATCTCACCAAATTCGTAGACGGTCACGATGTTCGGATGCGTGAGCTTCGCCAGGGCTCGTGCTTCACGAGTGAAACGCTCTGCAAAAGTTGGATCGCGACTGATCTCCGAGGGCAGGATCTTCAATGCCACGACTCGATCAAGCATCCGCTGACGAACTTTGTACACGGCTCCCATCCCGCCTTGACCGAGCAGTTCGAGAATCTCAAGTTGCTTGAAAATCGCCCCCAGTTCTTCGATCGTGGGTGGAATAAAGCGACCCGCCTGGGCCGAAGTCTCAGCCGGTTCGCGACCCTCGCGAGGCCTGAGAACTGCTTGCTCAAGCAAACATGCAGGACAAAGCCCTTGCGGGGCATTCGCTGGCAAATCGGTGTGACATTGCGGACAGTGCTTTACGGACATGGGGTGAACTCCACAGTGACTTTGTGATTTCACCCTTACTTACGAGAACGGAAAAGGTTACGCTGCGGTTGCGGTTTCAAAAGCTTCGTCTCCGTGAACACGTCACCAGATTTATTCTCGCGGCAAGAGTGCTTTCGGGCCAAAGGCAACCTTTACCTAAGCCCAGGCGGACGCCTGGGACGTCCGGGCCACGAGGAATCGAAGGGCTGAAGGCCCGGCAGCTCCGGCAGAAGTGCGAATTGCTACAGCTTTCGTCCATTGTTCTTGTTGCAAATTGGCCGGACCTTTGGTCCTCCGCCATCCGACTTCATTCGATACCCGGCCCTGCTGGCCAGGCTTCGAGCCTTCGCCCTGAACGGGACGTAGCCGACACGTGTCGCTGGTTAACCTCCACGAATCGCGATGGAGATGTCAAGCTCGTCGTCCGCATCTTCTTCGTTCTCGATCGCTGGCAACCTCTTCTGCTGAATCAAGTCGCGATATCGTTGACGAAGCCGGTGTGTCGCTGACGGCATCGACGATCTTCAAATCGGTCGAGATCGACTCAGTATCTGGTCATCTGTGACGGTTAGAAACGTCTTGAGCCGGTCGAACAAATCACCCTAGTCGCTTTGGAATCGTCTCGCAAGCCGCCTGGACTTGTTCCAACAGCGCTATCGCCCATTGCCGCTCGAATTCCTGCTCCGGCGTCCAGTTGTGTGACGGCTCGAGGCTCAAGCGTCGTTCACCATCGTCGATGTCGATCGAGACGATCTGCGGCCGCCGCCGCCGCGTTTTTGAGCCTGCTCGCGCTGATGCTCGTTCGCCGCAAATCGCTTGAACACCGTTAACAAGAAGGTGCGGAACCGGCCTCGTTCGCGATCGGCTGAGTTAAGATAGTCCTTTTCCAAGACCCGAGCGAAGAACGCTTGTGTCAAGTCGCGGGCTTCATCCGGCTGCTTGCCTCGTCGTCGCACAAAAGCATACAGCGGATACCAATAAGCCCGACAAAGCGATTCGAGGGCTCGCGCGGCATCAGGCGACGATTGGCGACCCGCAGCCAGGACAACACTCCAACGTGTCGTCATGAACCGCGCGTTCGGCGATCGAGCTGAAGAATCAGACACAGGCAAACGGTTCTTCTCCCTTTGCATCGTGCGGACGCGGAACGAGGCGATTTAATACTGAACGTGAAAGCCTTCTGACTTCAGTCGAATCCGATAGAGACTCGTGTCGACGGTGACATACAGCATATTCGCGTCTTTGCCGATGCCGAATTCGACGTTGCTGGGCAGGCCTGTTGCGGTCGCAGGGTCCTGATCGGCGGCACCTGTGGGGATAAATCCCACTTCCTTTCCATCAGGATTCACCACGAGCACGCCGGGGCGACTCGCGTCGCGAACCGTTAGGTAGAGATTCCCCTTCGTATCGACGCACATGCCGTCGCAGCCTTTCTTCTCACCGAACTCGACGATCGTGCGTCGATTGCGAACCGTTCCTTCATCATCCAAATCAAAGGCATAGATTCGCATGGCACCTTGTTTGGGAGCAGCCACTTCGGGATCGATCTTATCCGTTCCGTTATCATGCTCAGCGAGATACAGCGTCTCGCCATCGGGGCTGATCGCAATGCCGTTCGGTTTGTGAACATTCTCCGTCACAATGTCGACTTCCCCGTCAGCGTCGATACGATAGACGGCTCGCGACGGCAATTCACGAGGTTCGTCGCCGACGTAGCGTGGATCGGTGAAATAGATGCGACCATGTTTGTCGAGACAGATATCGTTCGGAGCATTGAACTTCATGCCGCGATATCGATCGACGATCGTCGTCCGCTCACCGGTCTCGACGTTCCAGCGAGCGATCCCGCGGCCGCCGTGATCGGCTCCTTCGCAGGACAACAGAAAGCCCTTCGAGTCGAAGATCAGTCCGTTGGATTTATGGCTATCTTTTGCGAACGGTTTCGTCTTCTTGGTCTTCGGATCGAAACGCAGGATCATCCCGTTATCGCTTCCCATCGGAATGTCCGAGAAGTAGATGCTGCCATCGGGCGCAACCGCCGGGCCTTCGGTAAGACCGCCTTGGATCTTGGCTTTTCGCGTGAAGAGCAACTCCAACGTGGAGTTCTTCGTGACAATCGTTTTTCCGCTGGGGGCGGGCAACGTGGGTTGCTCTAAGCCGCGCTGCTTGTCTCGCTTCGCGGCGAAGGCCCAACTACTGACTAGCACCGTGAAGCCCAAGATGAATGTGTTGATACGCATCGGCGCAGTACTCCTGTCCGTTGGAAGTCACGCGGTTCACCACTTTGTGTCCGCACGAACTCGCCTTGTAACACGACGAGCGTACCATCCAGCATACCTAACCATTTCTAGTCTTCCACTAAACGAGCGGCAGCGAGTCGGGCTTTTCAGTTTTTCAATTTGAAGGGATCTGTACGACGGCTCTCCGAAGCCGTCGAGCAATGAATTACTGAGTTCGACGGCTTCGGAGAGCCGTCGTACAAATTGTGCAGATGGAACAAAACCAAAACCCTGCGGCAGCGGGTAGTGGTACACTTTGCCGTAAGTCGGGCACTCCTGCCCGACAAAAGAAGGCCAAGAGTGGCCGTCCTACTTTCTGGAACTTCAAACTGTACCACTACCCGGCAGCGAGCCGGATCGCGGCGGTACCCGATGGAGTCCAACTAGTAGTGCATCAAGCTAAATGCCTCGTGAGGCGCAATGCGGGCTTCGCCGCCCAATGCATCGAGTGCTATTAGAAACGCACAACCGACAACATTGACACCCGTGTGCTCAAGCAGCTTGCAGCATGCTTCGACGGTTCCACCGGTCGCGAGCAAGTCGTCGACAACCAGAACATTTTGTCCGGCCTCAACACCATCGATATGCATTTCCAACGTGTCGGTCCCGTACTCGAGTTCGTAGTGAAAGGAGTGCGTTTCAAAGGGGAGCTTGCCCGGTTTGCGAATCGGCACAAAACTCGCGTTCAACTCAAGGGCTAGCGGTGCGGCGAAGATAAAGCCTCTGGCTTCGGCAGCGACAATCACATCGACCTCTCGGTCGCGAAAGTGATCGGACATGCGCCGGATGGCTTCGCGAAACGCCTCGGGCGACGCCAGCAACGGAGTGATATCACGAAACAAAATGCCGGGCTTCGGAAAGTTGGGAATCTCGCGGATGAACTGTTTCAAGTCGAGTTGGGTTGTTTCCGTCATAAGTCTCTCGCTTTTATCTGGTGCGACCGGGAGGCTGTTTCGTGAACGGTACAAAGTACCCAGTTGTATTGTGGTCGTACACAGGGCTGTCGTACACAGGGCTAACGATCACACCGATGGCTACAGAATCTGTGAGACAACGCCGGCGAAGCAGCGTTCGATGCCGCCCTCCGCTTGGATGATCAGAGCGCCTTCGTCATCGATCCCATGGCAGACGCCCGTGAGTCGCCTCGTCCCCAGATCGATACTCAGCGTCCGTCCTTCGAGCATGCATCTCGCACGCCACGATTCAGCAAGATCCTCTGAGTTGGCAACGACGCTCGCAATACGACGTTCGATATGTTGCAGTTGGCTAATCAGAACTTCCGTTAGCTCAAAGGATCTGTCCGTCATGTCGGTCAAAGATGTGGCAATCGAGAGCAGTTCTTGCGGCGCGCCGGCAAAGGAGTTGTTGACGTTGATCCCAATCCCGATGACGATCAGTCGTGGGCGTTGCGCGATCGTCTCGACCAACACGCCGCAGACCTTACGGCCTTCCAAGTACACATCATTTGGCCATTTGAGATGGATGCGACGATCTGCTATCAGCCCTTCAAGCATTTCACACACAGCCAACCCCGTCGTGAGCGACATTTTGGGCCAGTCACGGGGTTCTAGCTGTAGGGCTTGGGTATCCAGCGTCAGCGAGAAGGTCAGCGCACCATCCGTTGCCCACCATCGATTGGAACCGCGCCCTCGCCCGCCGGTCTGACGATCTGTAATCGTAAGCGACGGGAATGTAATCGCGTTTGCAGAGGCCAGCGAAATTGCCAAATCGTTCGTTGAAGGAACTTCGGGGCGATACTCGACGTGCCGCACCATCGTTTCAGCCAGGATGCGGTCGATGTCAAAGGCGGCCATGACTAGCGTGATCGCTCGACAACGAAGCCTGAGATGAGTCGTAGCGTGTTCGTAGCGTCGCTCTCTTCCAAACACGCAAGGTTCTTCAACGCACTGGCTGCAAACCGCTTTGCGGTTCGGTAAGCGTATTCGATCGAGTCATGCTCCGCCAACCAAGGCAGCAGCGTTTCACGAGTCGGTGCGGTATCGCCGCCCAACAGTGATAGCAATTCTTCGCGTTTCGTCACCGAATGGCTTTCTAACGCGTGAATGATCGGCAGCGTTGGCTTTTGCTGTTCTAAATCTGTTCCTAGCGATTTGCCTGTCGTTTCTTCTTCACCCTGCAAATCGAGAACGTCGTCGACAATCTGAAACGCAATTCCTAGATCGCGTCCAAAGCAGGTGAGTCGTTCGACGACTTCCTCTGATGCTCCCGCGTAATAGGCTCCCAGCCGGCAACTACAAGCAGTAAGCTCGGCCGTTTTGGCGGCAATGATCTCGAAGTACTCGCTTTCGCTCAACGCAAAGTCACCGCGACAGCCCTTCTGCCGGAGTTCGCCTTCGCAAACGATGTTCGTGGCCCGACCAATCTCCTGGCAGGCCCACACACTTCCCGTCGTGCTCGCCAGATAGAACGAGTGTGTGAACAGGTAATCTCCGAGCAGGACGCTAGCTTTGTTGTCCCATCGAGAGTTTACCGTCGCCAAGTGGCGACGCGTGTCGGCTTCGTCGAGGACGTCGTCGTGAACGAGCGTCGCCGTGTGGATCATTTCGACGACCGCACCCAGGATCAGATGCTCTTGCTTCAACTCACCGATCGCTTTGGCGGCTAGCAAGAGCAACGTTGGTCGCAATCGTTTCCCACCCAGCAGGCATCCGTAGCGAACGAGCTCGTCAACGTAAGGATGGTCGCTGCGCAATTCCGACTTAAGAATGCGCTCGACTTCCGCCAGTTCCGACTCAATCGGACCGTACACATCCGGGATAGGGGAGGCTTTTGCTTCTGGCTCGGTTAGGGATCGGCTCACGCTTTCGGTCCTTACGCGCGCTGCTGTCGTAAAAAGTGGCCGCTCCGACCACCGGATTTTTCTTCCAGTCGAATCTGTTCAATCACCATCTCGCGATCAACCGCTTTGCACATGTCGTAAATGGTCAGTCCTGCGACAGACACGGCGGTCAACGCTTCCATTTCCACTCCGGTGCGTGCCGTGACACGAACCGTGGCCTCAATCTCAATGCTTCGATCATCTGGAAATTCAAACGCGATCGATACGGCGTCCAACCCAAGCGGATGGCAAAGCGGGATCAAATCGCCGGTTCGCTTGGCGGCCATGATCCCAGCGAGCCGAGCCACTTCCAGAACATCACCCTTGGCGAGCCGCCGGTCGCGGATCAAACGCAGAGTTTCCGCTGCCATCGAGATCCGCCCCGATGCCCGAGCCACGCGATCCGTCACCGTCTTCTGGCTAACATCCACCATCTGGCTTGCGCCGTCTTTGTCGAAGTGGGAAAGCTCATTTGGCACGGTCGAGTATGCTCCAAAATCCTTGGCCAATCGACGGGGTGACTATCTAAACCCCATATTGTAGGCGACTTAGCGCCATCGTCGAGGGCCTAGGAACGCTATGCAATGCGATCAGAACCGCAAAGCCCAGCAGGAGTTAACAGTTCGCGGTGAATACGACGAAAATACCCCAGGGCGTGTACCGAGATGATAGGTCGTGTACCGAGATGATATTGAGACCGGCTGCATAGGATTCGAGATGGTCTGGCGGAGCACGAACGGGGCCCGCGAGCGATTTTCTAGACTGCCGCGCGTCCTCGGGGCATCGGAGGCATGTTTCCCTTATTGGACGTGCGCTGAAACTCGGCGCATATGAAAGCCCATCGCAACTGCCGCCAGGGCAATTCATTTGTTAAAGTTGCACAAGATGATAAGACGGGCCTCCGAGCCCGTCGACGAATCTAAGTCGTTATTCGACGGGCTCGGAGGCCCGTCGTCCAAACCTCTCAGTTTGAAAAACTGAAAGGCCCTGCAACTGCCGCACTCCTACTGGCGTATTTCCGCCGGCTTTGGTAGTTTCTGAGCTTTGTATGAGTCAATAATCGCATCGGCCGACCAGGACGCGACCCATGAAACAAGCCATCGCTGGGGTGACACCAAGCGGAGTTCAAGAAGTAAACGTGATGGAGGTTTGGCCTTCGATTGCGAAGTATACGCTCGGTCGAGTGATGGGCCAGTTGTTTGACATTCAAGCTGGCATCTACATCTTTCGCATTGGCAACTTCTGTGCTTTGGCGGGAATTCCTTTCTGCCTCGCGCTGTATTTCTTCCGCCTCGCTCCATCATTGTTTGGTGCTCCCGTCCACGGCGGCTTTTATCGCCTGACCAATCGCCGCGTTCTCGTGCTGCGAAACGAGATCAAGTTCTCCGGACCCTCGGTGTTGCCGAAGTTCGTCTTTGGTGCCGAAGTTAAGTCGGTCGAGTTGGATCGGTTTGATACGATCGACATTGAGCGGTTGCCGGGGCATAAGTGGTTTGATGCGGGAGACTTGGTATTCCGACGAGATGGGATCGAGACGTTTCGGCTCGAAGCGGTGTCTCGTCCAGAATCGTTTCGCCACACTTGCTTGAAGTCGCACGCTTCTTACGTCGGTATCAAGCGAGCTCTCGAGCGTCAACCGGTACCCGCTTAGTCAATTGCTCGACGACGAGTTGCAACGCTCGACCGGACATGTTCGACGAAAGTGCGGGCAATTCTTTGCCTTGTTTGACCGTCTGCGAGTAGTCAAGCGGCAAATGAATGAACGCGGATCGCGTTTTAAGATTCATTGTCTCGGCAAAAAAGTGCGATAGATAGAGCGTCGCATTGCACAAATACGATCCCGCATGGTACGACACTGTCGTCGGAATCCCCTCGGCTCGCAAGAGCTTAGACCAATCGGCCAGCGGCAGCGCACTTTGGTAACCAACAGGCCCGTCATCGACCAAGCGGTGAAACTCTTCGGGACGTTGCTCGGATCGCCCGCCGACATTCAGGCCAATGGCCTCTAGCTTGACTGACATCGCACCTGGGGCTTGGCCGAGATGTAGCGCGAAATCGTAATCTGCTTCCAGATCTTTTCGCAACCGTTGGGAGACCGCGTCAAAGTCGACTGGGTAGAGTCGCGTCGTTACGTTGGCATCTGGTCCCAACTGCTTTGTGAACTCGATGAGCGCCAGCCAGCTTGAGTTCTCACTCCAACCGCCGTAAGGCTCAAATGCGGTGATAAAAATGCGTGGCATTGTGGACTGTCCTACCGGTCGAGTCGGTTCTTCGCTTGTTTGGCGAGCCGCTAGTCCGAGATCCGTGATTCTGTGGGGGTTGACTATACCGGCACCAGGACGGCGTTTCAACGAAGGGACGACCAGGGCTTTCGTTATTGTTCGAGGTGCACGATTTGTACTACGGCTCTCCGAAGCCGTCGAACTCAGTAATTCGTTGCTCGACGGCTTCGGAGAGCCGTCGTACGAATCCCTTCAAATTGAAAAACTGAAAAGCCCTGAGAGGACGACCTCGCAACTTGCACTTTGACAGGGAATGCCATAGCATCGATGTGGTCTAGCAAGGCAACCAATTTATATACCCCATCGATTCTCGTAGGGCCAGCGATGCTACGTCGTCGTCTTTTTTTGGTATGTGGTTTATGCGGATTGTGCCTGTCGGGTTGCGGTGGATCCGCCGAACAGCGGCTCTCGCTACGTGGTTCAATTACGATAGACGGAGCCAAACTGGAAAAAGGTGCGATTAGTCTAAAACCTGTCGAAGGTCACTCAGGGCCAGCCGCAGTAACAACGGTGGAAGATGGCTGGTATCGGTTCACCACCAGCAACGGGCCGATGCCAGGTCCTTACGCTGTAAAAATCAACGTAGATCCAGAAAGCGGCCAAGGCAAGTCAATCATTCAAGGACCGTCGGGGTCGGTCGTAGCCGCGCCGTCGGGACCAAAAGGAGGCAGCCTCCCTCCACTACCGAAAACACAACGTAATGTCGCGCAGCCAAAGCTTTATTGGGAATTACAATATACGATACCCAAAGACGGATCCAATAAGCGCGACTTCGAACTCAAAAGCTAAACGTTGGTTCGCCTTCCCCAAACGCATTAATGAATTGACAGGGCATTGATAATGCACAAAAAAAATTCCGACGGTTTCACGCTCGTCGAATTATTGGTCGTTATCGCAATCATTGGGATTCTTGTCGCGTTGCTATTACCGGCAGTACAGTCAGCGCGTGAATCCGCTCGCCGTATGAGTTGTCGCAATCATTTGAAGCAACTTACGCTGGCGACACACAACTATCACGATTCATTCAAGGTGTTTCCTCCTGGAAGTGTGCATTCGGGTCCGCCAGCGACCTTCCCTCTGCCGGTGCCGTGGTCTTGGGGAATGGTGATGTTGACGATGCCATTCTTGGAGGGAGGCAATGTCTATGACACAGTCGATATGGGCACGAAGAATTGCGGAGCAGAGATCATTCGCCTACAGACGGCAGGTCTTCCCGATCCGACTTCTTCTCTAATTCCCTTTCTCGTGTGCCCTTCGGATCCGAGCAGTCATAAGTCCTTACTTAGCGGTCCGACCGGCCCCTTGCCGAATTCTGGCAACGCTGGATATCTCTATCCAGGCAATTACTTAGGTGTGGCGGGAGATGTCGATCAAACGCCAGCCGCTTGCCTTGGCATCGCGAACAGTACTGGTATGTACTACGACCTGAGCCAATCTCGCTTCCGCGACATTCTAGATGGCACCTCCTCTACCTTGGCGATTGGCGAGCGAGGGATTCCAAACGATCTAGGCTGGGGTTGGTTGATCTGCGGAGGCACGGAGTGCGAGCATTTTATAAGTACGGAGGAAGGCCTAGCTCCGGGCCAGAACTTACCGACGTCGCTTGCAATTATACAACGATTTTGGAGTTGGCATTCGGGCGGTGCGTTGTTTTCAATGGCCGATGGCAGCGTTCAGTTTCTCTCGTACAGTATCGACTACAATACGTATGTTGCATTGTCGACGCGAGCTGGCGGTGAGATCGTAGGCGATTATTAGACGGCGACTGTTGGCAGCAATGGATGATGAACGGGAAGCGAGCGGCTTGCGGCTGCCGCTATTAATTACCGGACTGGCAGGAGTCGCCGGGTATAATGCCTTCCGATATTTGTCCGCACGATACCCTGGACAAGTCATCGCCACTCGACGCGTCGATAACTGGCCGTTACAGGGCGAAGGCATCCTCGGATGCGATGCGCACGACGGTGAACAACTCGCAAGACTGTTCGATCAGTATCGGTTTCGCACCGTCCTCAACTCGGAGGGCTCCTGCGCGTTGAAATCGTGTGAACTCGATCCCCAAATGGCACAACGCGTGAATGTCGGCAGCGTCGCGAACCTGCTCGACACGATCGGGCACAGCGATGTGCGGCTGGTTCACTTGTCTGTCGATCTTGTTTTTTCTGGCCAAGGCGACGGGCTGCACGCCGAGGAAGATCAGACGGACCCCGTCACGGTGTACGGCAAGACGATGGTTGAAGCCGAGCAATTGATCCTCACCCGTCGACCGGATGCGTGCATCTTGCGGATATCCCTGCCGATGGGGATTAGCTTTAACGGGCATGCCGGCGCGATCGATTGGATTCAGTCACGCTTCAAGAAATCGAAGCCTGCCACACTCTACTACGACGAAATTCGGTCGCCAACCTATACCGACTGCCTCAATCTGTTGCTGGAAGATGTACTTCGACGTGATCTGGCGGGATTGTATCACGCGGGAGGCCCGAACCATCTCAGCCTGTTTCAGATTGCGCAGGTCATCAACCGGGTCGGTGGCTACGATCCGGACCTCCTCAACGGCTGCCTTCGACACGAAGCCGGCCCGATGCCGCCCCGTGCTGGCAACGTCACAATGCGGTCGGACAAACTGGCAAAGGCTCTAGGATACGAGCCCTTTACGCCCTGGCCTTGGTTCGAAGAGCATGTTCCGACGGACCCGGAATGGCATTACGGAGGCAGGTCAGAGGCATACGGCAGCCCGCACCTTTTGGCATCCGTTTTGTACAGGAACCCTAGTCGCGACGTGGCTTTCCGTAAATAGAATCCGATCGCTTGGAATTCCCCCGTTGTACGGATACACTATCCAGAGCGTTATCAGGAAAGACTTAGCAAAACCTTTTCAACTAGTGCTGCGTTACCGCAAAGAACTCGGGTGCCACTGGCTCGGCCAGTGCTGCACGGACCAACCTTAAGATTAAGCTGTAACCAAGCACTAGTTTGGACAACAATCCCTGTGGTCAAAAGCATTTAGATTCGTGAAGAAGCGGTTGCCTGCAGGTGGGGCTTCGCCTTTTCGTTATGGTGGGTATCGATGCCCGAAGTGAGGCTAGGGAAACGCGAGTCGTTAGTGCAATGGCGGTACTAAAGGCAACTCGAGGTTTAGCTCCAGGGACGATCTGCAAGCTCCAATCAGAGCCCACCGTCGTGGGACGCAACCCCAAGGTCTGCGATATCGTACTGGAGCACTTTGCCGTCAGCCGCGAACACGCGCGCATCGAGACTATCGACAGGACACGATATGTTCAGGATTTAGACAGTCGCAACGGGGTTCTCATCAACGGCAAAGTTATTAAGCCGGGGCGGGAGGGCCGCCAGCGGTTGTATCCAGGCGACCGAATCGAGATCGCTGCGTTCGAATTCATTTACGACGAAGACCCCTCGACTGACGATCTCGTCTTCATGGCAGACGACACCGCGCGTCCCGGTATCCTTTCGACCATCGAATGCTCGGCCGACAGTTCGCGCTCCAGCGGTTCGGGAGCCCGACCTGATAAGTTACATACACTGGTCGGAATCATCGAGGACCTGTCGCATGAACTCGACTTGGAACGCGTGCTTCCAAAGATCATCGCGAGTCTCTTTCGCGCGTTTCCTCAAACACAGACTGGTTGCGTACTTTTACGAGATAAAGCGGGGCAGCTTGTTCCCGTCGCGGCGCAAGTTCCGCGCGGGACTCAGGGGCCCATGCGCATCAGCCGTACGATTGTCGATGAGGTTGTCCAGCAGCGACGCGCGATCCTGGCTTGCAGCACCGGAACCGATTCAAGCACGGGAGATGGGGACATCGCTGAAGAGACGCTACGTAGCTCGGTGATCTCCGCTCCCTTGTTGAACGGTGCAAATGATGTTTCGGGCGTGATCCAGCTCGAAATCGCTAATGAGACCGAACAGTTTACGCACTCTGACTTAGAGTTGCTGGGAGCTGTTGCTCGGCATTTGGCCGTCGTTATTGAAAACTCTCGTTTTCACGATTCGGCTCTCCGCGAGCAGCGATCAAATTTCGAAGCTCGCTTTCGAAAACTGATCGAAGGTTCAATTCAAGGCATACTGATACATCGTTTGTTCAAGCCTCTTTTTGTCAATGAAGCTTGGGCGGCGTTACATGGTTACACGGCGAAAGAAGTACTCGCCATGGAAAGCACGATGCCGTTGATCGCACCTCACGAACGCGAGCGGGCCATGCAATTTGCCCTTGCGAGAATGCGAGGCGACGATGTGCCTCCCCGTTACGAAGCTCAGCATCTGCGCCAAGACGGTTCGACCGTATGGGTTGAGAAGTTCATTTCTGTGATTGAGTGGGACGGTCAACCGGCAGTTCAGACCGCCCTTATTGACCTCAGTCAGCGGAAAGCAACCGAGGCGGCGTTACAGCATGCACATGACGACTTAGAGCGACGAGTCCACGAACGCACCGCGGAACTTGCCGCCGCGAACTATCAACTTCAGGCCGAAATTCTCGAGCGCCGACAAGCGGAAGTAGAACTGGGCGAATCGGAATCGCTCTATCACTCGCTGGTAGACCACATTCCGTTGTGCGTGGCGAGAAAGGATACCGAAGGAAAGTTCACCTTCGTGAACAAGGCTCTTTGCACTTTGTTTCGAATGAAACCGGAACAAGTCATCGGGAAGACCGACTACGACTTGTTCGCCCCCGAGGCTGCGGAGACACACCGATCCTTAGACGCAAAGGTGGCAAGTACGGGCGAACTTGCGGAAGTCTTCGAAACCGTACGTCTGCCCGGTGGTCTTGAGTTCGACATCCACACGATTAAGACTCCGATCTACGGTTGCGAGGATGAAGTCATCGGGACGCAGTTGCTCTTTTGGGACATTACGGCGCAAAAGAAAACGGAAGGCGAACGCAATCGTTACGCCGCCGAACTAGAACGAAGTAATCGCGATCTGGAGCAGTTTGCGTACAGCGTGTCTCACGATCTGCAAGCACCCCTCAGAACTATCGCCAGCTACTGCCAATTGCTTCAGCGACGGTATGCCGGCCAATTTGATGCGGACGCTGACGAGTTCCTCGAGGGCGCGGTGGAAGGAGCGCGGAGAATGAAGCGACTGCTTGACGATCTACTGGCGTACTCTCGCGTAACGACCGACAAGCACCCATTCTCCGAAACGGATTGCAATGTAGTACTCGCCGAAGCCCGGAACAACCTCGAGTTACAACTCCGTGAAAGCGGTGCGGAATTGACAAGCGACGCACTGCCGGTTGTCGTGGGAAACCGCAGCCAGCTGATGCAGTTATTTCAAAATCTCGTCGGTAATGCGATCGCGTATCGCAGTGATCAACCACCACAGATTCATGTCAGCGCCAAAGAGTGCGACGCGGAATGGACATTCTGTGTCAAGGACAACGGCGTTGGGATCGAGGAACGACAGTACGAACGGATCTTCCAAATCTTCCAGCGTTTGTTTGCCGAGCACGAGCGTCCTGGTTCCGGCGTTGGGCTTTCCATTTGCAAGCGGATCGTCGAACGCCACCACGGAAGAATGTGGTTGGTTTCCGAACCCGGTAAGGGGAGCGAATTTTACTTCACCATCGCCAAGCCGCCTGAGCAGGCAAAGCAGCCTACGAAGGCTGAGTAAGTGACTCAGGCGAGACGCGATTTGACGCGATCATAGAGGAGCAATCCGCTGATCGTTTTGGCGTCCTGTATCTTACGGGACTCGACAAGTTGCATTGCCTCCTGCCATGAAACGACGAGGTTCTCGATTTCCTCGCCGGGTTCGCGCGATGCACCAACCGCGACCAGATCGGTGGCAACATACAGATGCATCCGTTCGTCAAGGATGCCCGGCGATAGGTAGAAGCCGTGAAGTTCACGCATCACGCCGGCCTTGTACCCAGTTTCCTCGATCAATTCTCGATGAGCCGCCTGTTCAGGCGGCTCGGGCGGTTCAAGCGTGCCGGCAGGCAATTCGATCAGCGTTTGGTTCACTGAGACGCGAAAGTTCTGTATCAAGCAAACATGATCTTCGTCCACCATCGGGATAATCGTCACGGCACCAGGATGTCGCACGACGGCTCGATTTCGAACCTGCCCATCGGGTGTTCGTCGTTCGATCTCGATGACAGAGAATCGACTGGTCACAAGCAATGGTTCTGACGCCACAAGAAAGGCTCCGACTCGCTAGAATCAATAAATCACGCCACCGCGAATCAACGCCGTGTCGTCAGCGGTGATGTCGGGCAAGCCCGAGTCGAACTTGGCGGTTCGCGAAAAGACGTACCCGACCTCAATTCGATATCCCGCGCCCCCATTAAATTTCCGTTCCAGCCCGAGCAAGATGCGATAGTCGAGTAGTGTCACGAGATCTGGCACGCCACCTTGATCGTATGCGAAGGTGTTGCCGCCAAACTCCGCTCCTAGGTACAGCCAGTCTTCGTAGCCGGGGCCGACTTCGATCCGATGCGACAACTTCGGGCGAGGAAAAATCAATTCGTACCGCCGATCGAGGGTCGGATTCCAGATAATACCACCGGCTGGCAGCACCTTTACGTCGTGCCGATTCAAGAACAAGACACCAGCGACAAGTTGCAACTCGTCAGGCGCCCAGTCGTAGCGGACGAGTGCCTTTCCTGTAAAGCGAAAGGCATCGCTCGTGCTGACATTGAAATCCGAGTAAAGCGATGGAGCGACTCCAATGATTGCCGTCCAACGCTCATTGAAGCGGGGCACCCAAAGAAAGTCGATATAAGTCTCGTACAGCCTTGGCGGCAACGACGGCGTGACCGGTCCGTCGAGATATCGGACGTTAAAGGTTGGTGTGATTAACAGAGGCCACTCACGCTTCGGCAGCGGTACGGCGACGGTAATGGACGAGTCTAGTTCGTTCAGCCCAAAACTGTCTCGGCTACCACGATCGATGTAAGACGCCGAAAACGCCACTTTCTGAAAGAAGCCATCCTTGAATTCGGTAACGCGACCGATGGTCCCTGGGATCTCCTCCATCGCTAGATGCTGCGGTTCGGAGTAGTCGACAAACGTCTCCGTTGAGGACGGCAAGCCTTCCGGTAACGTTTCCGAAGGCGAAGGTAGTCTCGCAAATCGCGATTCATATCCGTTCGCGCCGGGAAGGAAATAGTTTGCCGTCGGGTCAGGGCCTTGGTACAGCAAAGGCACATGTTCGAAGCCCGAACCGTTGTTTGCATCCTGAGCAAGGCTTGGCAACGCGAGAAGCGAGATCACAGCGAAGGTAATCAGTCGCCGCGTTGTCGAACGTGCCGCAGTTGCGAACATAGGCATCCACGCGTCTAGTGACGAAACTAGTACGTCAGGCCTCCTCGTACCATCACCGAACTGTCGAGATCCTGCGTAGAAATCGGTCCCGATGCGAATACTAGTTGGCGGTTAAATACATAGGCGGCTTCGACGAATCCACGTACGCCGGTTTGGCAAGTCCATTCAAACCCACCGCCGACGCGATAATCATTTAAATCGACGCGGCGGTCGCCGCCCGCCGAAACCGCTTTCGTTGGCCCCAACGGCACGAGTGGGTTCATTAGGACGACAACGTCCCGATCTACCGTCCACGAACCACCGCCGATCTCGCCGTTTACATACCACCACACGTCCGTGTTGCCAAACGTAGTCAGGTACTGCGCAAGCTTTGGCTTTGGAAAGTAGATGTCAAATCGCGTCTGCGGATTTGGTCGCCAGAGGATACCGCCAGCAGGCAGCAGTTTGAGATCCAGTCGATCGAGGTAAGTAACACCGCCTTTTATCGCCACGGTCGGCGTTAGCCCAAGGACCAGTAGGCCCGTTCCTTGAAACCGTACACTGTCCGTCGTGACGGTGTTGTAATCGGAATACACACCGACACTGAAATCGACATCGCCACCGAACTGCGGCGTGAGCATGGGCTTCCAACCAAAGTCCAAATACGTGCTGTAGACTCGCGAAGGCAACTCTGTCGGAAATGCGCCTGCGGGAGCTGTCAGCGGATTCAATGGAGTACCAGCGGGAATCGGCATGGTCGGGAGCGGGTCCGTCGTCGGACCGTCCCACCATTGAAAAATGAATCCAGGCGAGACTTGCAATGGTTGGCCACTGTAAAAGAAGTTAGGGAAGTTTACGGTCGTTGCCAACTCGACGTCGCTGGTATCCAGTTTGGTAGGGGCGTCACCGCCGTTGACCCAGGTGTACGTTAACCGAACATCCTGAAACAAGCGGAGGTACTGACCTGCCTGCGCCTGCGGTAAATTCCAGTTCGGCATGTTGAGCCCGTTCGGGAACAATACCGGAGGTTGCTGGGGGTACGCACCTGGTGCGTAAGTCGGACTCGGCACCTGGTAGTTGGGCGGCCCGATTGCCTGAGGGTACTGCGCCTGCGGATAAACGGGCTGGATGACGCTTCCTTGCGGACTTGGCGTTTGCCAGAACGGTGTTGTTGCACCACTGGCCGCCGCAGAACTGGCCGAAGGCGACAGCAGTGACGGCGGTTGGGAAGCAGCATTTGGGTTGGTTGAGTAGGGATCGAAGCGAGGTGGTCCAAGCGTCGTCGAGGGGCTTTGAGCCATCTGGGGGTTGGGCTGTGGAACGGGAGCGAGCGGATTTCCGGTCACGGAACCTTGCTGCTGATAGAACGTGTCCGTGACGGAGCTTTGCGGAATCTGAATACGCTGGGCGCGTGCAACGCCAGTCGCTAGTGCGATGAGCACGAGAGAGCAACAAAAGCCATACAGCCAGTTCCGCACGATTTGCCTCAAGCCCGATATGGTCGAGTGACGATAAGACGAGATTCTTTTGAAGGGCCGGTCTAAATAGCAGAGACTACGCGGCGAGGTCAAGATCGCTATTCGAAGAGCGTTCGCTATCTCGCTATCAAGCCGTCGCGAAGTCCAGCGGAGTTAGAAAGGAATCCCGAAACGATCAGGAGGTCAAGGCTTACAATTTCTCGCCCAACATTCGAGGTAAGGTGGAGAAGCTGGTAGTGCTTTGAGACTGCTAGGAATTAGGGGTGTAGACATTATCCGTTTGGCGTTAACCCCGGCTGTTACGAGGGAATTTTGGCTAACGCCAAAACGGCTAGTGCTGCGTTACACCTTAATTTTAGGGTTTGCCCGTTTCGTGAGCCGTGACGCGTAAGCGGTCGGGCGGCGAGGAATGCATGGCGCGCCCGGGGCCTTACGGCCAGCGGCTCGCTTCTTTCACCCTAATCCTTAGCTGTAACGCAGCACTAGTCCTGAAATCAAGCTGAAACGCAGCAGTTGCGTTGCCGGCAAATGAAGGCCTTGGCATCGATGGACCGCACTGCGAAACGGACTTTGCCGCGATCGAAGCCTTCGGGCGTCAGGCGGGACGCGCAGTGGCTCAAGGAAGCGTCTTGGCGCAACGAGGGTCTTCCAGCAAGATGCAGTGATGAGCATCGCAACGCCCGAACATTCGCCGCCGAGTCGCCTGGAGTTAAAACCGCTGAAGATTGGGCCGATCGTTGTTGATCCGCCGATCTTGCAGGCTCCGATGGCGGGCTTCACGAACTTTGCCTTTCGGCAAATCGTACGTGACTATGGTGGTGCGGGTTTGCAGGCCACCGAGATGGTGAATGCTCGCGGCTTCGTCTGGATGGACGAAATGAAGGCCGAGCACCCCGAGCGGCTGTGGGGCGTGAAGGATGAGGCGCGTCCGCTGGCAGTTCAGATTTGGGACAACGATCCCGATATGCTGGCAAAAGTCGGTGAACGCTTGGCCAACGAGTATCAAGTCAGCATCGTCGATATTAACTTTGGCTGTCCTGTTCGTCAGGTGACAGAGAAGGCACACAGCGGCTCGTACTTACTTCGCTTTCCGGATCGCATGGGCGAGATTATCGAACGCGTGGTCGCGGCTTGCCGCCCAACTCCTGTTACGGCAAAGATTCGACTTGGCTGCACGCGAGATCAGATCAACGCGATCGATGTCGCGCAAGTGGTCGAAGGGGCTGGGGCCGCAGCGTTAACGGTACACGGTCGGACGGCTGCGGACTTTTTCAAAGGCAACGCCGATTGGAATCGAATCGCTGAAATCAAGAGCTACCTGCGAAACATACCCCTGATTGGCAACGGCGATCTGGACTCTGCGGAGAAAGTTGTCGAGGCGTTCCGCCGCTATGACGTCGATGGCGTGATGATCGCCCGGGCATGTCTAGGTCGCCCTTGGTTGTTTCAGCAGGCGGCGGCGGCGTTGCGGGGTGAAGTGGTTCCGCCCGATCCGAGCATCGATGACCAACGCGAGTGCATGTTGCGACACTACGATCTTGTCGTCAAACGCTTCGGGGTCGAGAAGGGTACGCTGTTAATGCGGAAGTACGCCTGTTGCTACGCTCAGGGCAAGCCAGGCGCGAGACACTTCCGGGCACACGTTGCCAGTGTTAGCACGACGGAAGAGTTTCACGCGGTCGTAAAGCAGTACTTCCCTGCTTCCTGAGTGATTACTTCGCTGGCTGTTCGAGATCGCCGCGTTTGTACTTGCCCCAATACTCGTCGAGCCCTCGCTTGACTTTGCCGCTGAGCAGAATCAGCCCCAAAATGTTGGGCAACGACATGCCAAGGATCAGGAGGTCGCTGAAGTCGAGGATGTTGCCCGTTGTGACGATGGAACCGAGGACCGTGAACAGCAAAAACACGACTTTGTAGGCCATTGATGACTTCGGGCCAAACAAGCTCGTCCAGCAGCGTTCACCGTAATACGACCACGAGATCAACGTCGAATAGGCAAATAGCACCACCGCCAAATAGAGAACGTACTTAAACCAATAGATGCCGTGACCACCGCTGACTGCGGCCGCTGTCAATGCAGCCCCAGAACGTTGAGCTCCAGATACGAACTGCGGGAATTCGTTTGCCGCGTCTGTCAGGATAATAACCAAGGCGGTCATCGTACAAATGACGACCGTATCGATGAACGGTTCGAGCAACGCGACAATCCCTTCGCTAACCGGCTCGTCCGTTTTTGCCGCCGAATGTGCGATGGCGGCTGACCCGATACCAGCCTCGTTCGAGAAGACGGCGCGCTGAATTCCTATCACCATAATTCCGAGCGCACCTCCGAGTCCCGCCTGCATACTGAAGGCACCTTCGAAGATCGCAGCAATTGCACTTGGAATTGCCGCTGCGTTGCGAAACAGAATGAACATCGTCATACAGACATAAGCACAACACATGAACGGAACGATCTTGGATGCCACAGCACCAATCGATTTGATCCCGCCGATGATCACGAAGCCAGCTAATGCCGCCATGATCAGTCCGTAGACCCACGGATAAGTATCGATGAACGTGACGTCCTGTCGAATCGCGTCCAGTGATTGCCCGACTTGGAAGGCGTTGCCGCCACCGAACGACGCACCCACGCACAGCACCGAAAAGACGACGGCCAGTACTTGCCCGAGCGGCTTAAGACCCAACTCCGCCAGCCCATCACGAAGGTAATGCATCGCTCCACCAGAAACGGTTCCGTCCGGCGCAACCTTCCGATACATCTGACCAAGCGTGCATTCAGTGAACTTACTAGTCATGCCGAGTACGCCGACGAGCACCATCCAGAAGCAAGCACCTGGCCCGCCCGTTCCGATGGCGATGGCGACGCCCGCGATATTTCCTAAGCCAACGGTCGCCGATAGAGCGGAAGAGAGAGCTTGGAAATGAGAGACCTCGCCAGGTTCGTCGGGATTGTCGTAGTCGCCTTTGGTTAAACGGATCGCGTGCCAAAATGCCCGAACGTTAATGAATCCCATACGGAGCGTAAAGTAAGTCGCGCCGAACAGCAGCCAGATCACCACAAACGGGACGCTTGTCCCCAACCAACCCTCGGAAGTTACATTTCCTGCACCGTCGGTCCTCGGACCAGTCCAGAAGTCAAAGAAGAGAAAACTAGCGAGTGGCTGCACTAAGTAATCGCCGAAGATGCCATCGACGTTCTTCATCCAACCGGTATTGCTGCCACTTTCGTCTGCGGATTGCGCCTGCACTTGCGCTGACGAGCTGAATAGCAGCAGGCTAGCAATTGCGATGATCAGTACCGATTTAGGCTGCTTAAATACCATGACCTAACAATCCTTCTGGCGTTCGTAACCAATAAACGGTGGTGACTTGTAGACTACAACTGCCTAACTGTCAAGGCTTTACGCGATTCTGCGACGATTGGGAGTATTTTTCAAACATCTAGTTGTCAATAATGCGATAAATCCATATAGTTGTGCATAGACATTCTCCATGCGATGGTGAACTACCGTGACTGACGACATCATTCCCTCGGACATCGCGATTCTCGACTTACTTCGTAAGACCGAGTCGCTCAGCATTTCGGACCTCGCATCCGTGACCGAGGTGACCGCGACAGCGGTGCGGCAACGTCTTACTCGTTTGATGGCCCAAGGTTATATCGATCGGGATACAACCAGAGCCGGTCGAGGGCGTCCTAGTCATCAGTACCGCTTAACGGCAAAAGGCCGCCGCAAGACCGGCTCCAACTTCGCTGACTTGGCGATTGCGTTGTGGCAAGAAATCCGGTCCATCGAAGACGTTGAAGTGCGACGAGGATTGCTGCAGAGATTGGCGAAGCGGCTTGCAGACGTTTATGCAGACCAAATCGAAGGGGAATCTCTCGAAGATAAAATGGAGTCCCTCGCCACTTTGTTCGGCGAGAGGAAGGTTCCATTTACGGTGACGCGAGAGGTCGACAAGTTGCCGATCCTTACAGCCTTAGCATGCCCTTACCCGGATTTAGCGGAACAAGATCGCACGATCTGTTCGATGGAGAAGATTCTCTTTTCGCAGCTGCTGGGTGAGCAAGTGAGTTTAAGTCAGTGCCGCCTCGATGGTGAGTCGTGTTGCACGTTTGAAGTTCGACCAGAGGGTACTAGCTGATCAGTCGTAAGTCGATTACTGTGTGTGAATTACGGACTTTTAACTGGTACCAAATTGATATTTCAGGGAACGAATTATGACACAACCTTGGATCGAAGGACGGTTTGAGGAGAACGTGATCACGACGACGGTCGAGCAAGCCATTAACTGGGCTCGGCAGTCGAGCGTTTGGCCGATGACGTTTGGCCTCGCCTGCTGTGCGATTGAGATGATGGCCACGGGTGCGAGTCGTTACGACCTGGACCGTTTCGGCGCGGGTGCGTTTCGAGCGACACCTCGCCAAGCCGACTTGATGATCGTTGCCGGCACCGTGACCTACAAAATGGCGAGCCGCGTTCGCCGACTTTACAACATGATGCCTGAGCCGAAGTTCGTTATCGCGATGGGTGCATGCACCGTCGGCGGTGGACCTTACTTCAAGTGGGGCTATCACGTCGTTAAAGGCGTTGACTTAGTTGTGCCAGTAGACGTCTATGTTCCCGGTTGTCCTCCGCGACCGGAAGCCTTGCTGGAAGGCCTGATGCGAATTCAAGACAAGATCAAGGGACATCGGATTGGCAAGCGGAAAGCCGAGAACGCCAAGATGTTCCAACAAGGTATTAAAATCGACGACGAGTTGCCGTTGCCACACCACTCTGGTTACGTCAACGCCCCCGCCGATGGCGATCCGCTGTTCGATCACCAAAAGATTACTGGTTAACTTTAGGGTGGGCCTGGCCCACCAAGAGAAATCGGTGGGCGAGGCCCACCCTACTTGAGAAGCGACAAGTGACATGATTGATACTTTGGTAATTCGCGACCTGCACGTCTCGGTCGAAGGCAAGCCGATCCTGCGGGGCGTAAACCTCGAGATGAAGCGTGGCGAAACACACGCGTTGATGGGACCGAACGGTTCCGGAAAGAGTACGCTTGGTCTGGCGATCATGGGTCACCCCAATTACGAGGTGACCAATGGTACGATCGAATTGAACGGCGAGAATCTCGTCGAGATGTCGCCCGACCAACGAGCCCGTGCCGGAGTGTTCCTGGCGTTCCAGCGGCCGGTTGCAATTCCAGGTGTCAAGCTCGCCGACTTTCTTCGACATGCGACGACGAATGTCCGCCGTCCTGATCGCAAAGAAGGCGAAGAGTTGATTCCGATGCGAGAGTTCCGCAAGGAGCTCAAAGGGAATATGGAACAGTTGCAAATGGATGTCGAATTCGCTCGTCGTTACGTCAATGACGGATTCTCAGGCGGTGAGATGAAGCGAGCTGAAATCCTTCAGTTGGCGATGCTGCAACCAAAGTTCGCGATCTTGGATGAGACCGATAGTGGACTGGACGCGGATGCCGTTCGATTGGCGAGCGAAAGCATTGCCGAGATCGGACGCGAGAAGATGGGTCTGCTGATCATCACGCATCACGACAAGTTGCTGGTGCATAATCCACCCGAGTTCACGCACGTCATGCTTGGCGGACGACTCGTCGAGACCGGCGGCATCGAACTTGCAAATGAATTGCACAATGAAGGGTACGAGCGAATCCGCAAAGCCTATCCCGATGCGGATGCCGAGAACCAGGCAATGCTCGAAAAGGAAGTCACTCAACCCGTTGGTTAACGCGTCGGCGAATTCGCCGATGCTCAAAATAAAAAGGTGATTGATATGGCAACCGACATCACACAAGCCGCTCCCGACCAAGTTGGTGAAATCAACAAATACGATTTCCGAACGGTCACCGAAGGCGTATTCAAAGCCGAAAAGGGCATCTCCGCGAAGATCGTGGCTCAGATTTCGGAGATGAAGGGCGAGCCCGGTTGGATGCGAGACTTCCGACTGAAGAGCTTTGAGATTTTCGAGTCGAAGCCGATGCCCAAGTGGGGCGGCGCACTCGACTTGAATTTCCAAGACATCTACTACTATCTCAAGCCAGCTGATCATCAGGGCAAAACGTGGGACGACGTCCCCGCTGAAATCAAGGAGACGTTCGAGAAACTCGGCATTCCCGAAGCCGAACGAAAGTTCTTATCTGGCGTCAAAGCTCAGTTCGAGAGTGAAGTCGTTTACGGTTCACTGCAAGAGGATCTCGGCAAGCAAGGAGTTCTCTTCACCGACACCGATACGGCCGTCAAAGAACACCCAGATCTACTCCGAGAATACTTCGGGAAAATCATTCCGCCGAACGACAACAAATTTGCCGCGCTCAACTCGGCGGTCTGGTCGGGTGGGTCGTTCATCTACATTCCCAAGGGCGTGAAGATCGAATTCCCGCTTCAGGCATACTTCCGCATCAACGCCGAGAATATGGGCCAGTTCGAGCGAACTCTGATCATTGTCGACGAAGGCGCAGAAGTGCACTACGTCGAAGGCTGTACCGCACCGATGTACAGCACCGAGAGTTTGCACTCGGCAGTCGTCGAAGTTGTTTGCAAGAAGGGATCACGCTGCCGTTACACGACCATCCAAAACTGGGCGAACAATATCTACAACCTCGTCACCAAACGAGCAATGGCCTATCAAGACGCAACGATGGAGTGGGTCGACGGGAACCTGGGCAGCCGGCTGACGATGAAGTATCCGGCGGTCTACATGATGGAACCTGGTGCTCGTGGCGAAATTTTGTCGATCGCCTTCTCGGGTGCCAAGCAGCACCAAGATGCCGGAGCGAAACTCGTGCATTGTGCGCCGAATACCACGGGCCAGATTATTTCCAAGTCGATCTCTAAGAACGGCGGTCGAAGTAGCTATCGCGGTCTAGTTCGCGTCGAGAAGGGTGCGACCAACACGAAGTGCAATGTTGTCTGCGATGCCTTGATCCTCGATCCGGAAAGCCGCAGCGACACTTACCCGTATATCGAAGTCGCCGAACAAGACGTTTCGATCGGTCACGAGGCGAGCGTTTCGCGAATCGGCGAAGAACAGATGTTCTACCTGACCAGTCGCGGCCTGACGGAAGCCGAAGCCAGTACGATGATCGTTAACGGATTCATCGAACCGCTCGTGAAAGAACTGCCTATGGAATACGCCGTCGAAATGAATCGCCTAATTCAACTTCAAATGGAAGGGTCTGTCGGCTAGATCGCCGAGATTGGTCGCGATGACCGTGTCGTCGATTCGAAGTCGACGTTCGATTGGCATTACCTCTTAGCGACATCCTTTCAGAACAAATAACTCTTTTGCTGACGCGGTTTAATTGCTCGATGATGGAAACAACGACTTCACTCAGTTTTACGGCAGATGGTTTCGAGGCTTTTGTGTCAAACCGGGATGAGCCTCAATGGCTTGTCGATCTGAGAACGGTCGCCTGGAAGAAATACAGCGAACTGGCTTGGCCCGCGCGAAATGACGAAGAGTGGATTCGAACTGACATCCGCCAGTTTAAGCTTGACCGCTACTCGCTTTCACTTGAATCGCCAGCCGAGACCAGTGCAACAGCGTTATTGCGAGAGGGCGTCGAGTTAGGCGGCGGCTGTACTTCGCTCGACAGTCAGAAATCAAACTCGTTCATCTCCGACAAGTGGTCGGCCAAGGGCGTTGTCTTTGGTAGCTTCGATGACATCGTGCGATCGCACGGTGACTTGATTCGGCCGTACCTGCTCCGACGCGCCGTAAATCCGAACTACGACAAGTTTGCGGCATTGCACGCTGCGTTCATGACCGGTGGATCGATTCTGTATGTTCCTCGAAATGTTGTCGTCGACGAGCCGTTTCACGGTCTCTCGGCATTGACGGATGGCGGCACCGACTTTGGACACACGCTCGTGATCCTGGAGGACGGGGCCGAGGCAACGATGCTATCGGAGACGGCCAGCGAGAATGTTGCTGGCGGCGGCCTGCATTGCGGTGCAATCGAGTTGATCGTGAGCCCAAACGCTCATCTGAGATACGTTAACCTGCAGAATTGGGGCAGCAACGTCTGGCACTTCGCTCATCAGAAGGCAGTCGTCAATCGCGATGCGTCGCTGCAATGGACGATCGCCGCGATGGGTGCCAAACTTGCAAAGGTGAATCAGCATGTCGGGTTGATCGGCGAAGGTGCCAATTGCCAAGTGAACGGTGTTATGTTCACCGAAGACAAGCAGCACTTGTCCTATCATACGCTCCAGCACCACGAAGCTCCTAACTGTCAGAGCGACTTCCTTTATAAGGCCGGGCTGCAAGACAAATCGCGAACGGTGTGGCGTGGCATGATCAAAGTTGATCCGATCGCACAACGCACCAACGGTTACCAGCGCAACGACAACCTACTGCTCTCGACTGCCGCACGAGCGGATTCCATTCCCGGATTGGAAATCGAAGCGGACGATGTCCGCTGTACGCACGGTTCGACTTCCGGACGCGTCGATGACGAGTTGATCTTCTATGCGAGATGCCGCGGCTATACTCGCAAAGAAGCGATTCAGATGATCGTCACGGGCTTCTTTCAGAAGGTTTTCGATCGCATTACGATCGACAGCGTTCGAGATGCACTAGGCCTTGCCATCGCCCGCCGAGTTCGCGAGTACGAATAATCCATGTCAGAGTTCATTCAAGTCGCGAAGGTTTCCGACGTGACTAGCGCTGGGAAGCTAATCCTGGAAGTGGATGACCGGATGGTCGTGCTGCTGCACATCAACGAGCAGTTCTTCTGTATCGATGATGTTTGCACGCATGACGGCGGTCCGCTCGGAGAAGGCGAATTATGTGGCTTTGAACTCGCGTGCCCACGTCATGGCGCGAAGTTTGACGTTCGCACGGGAGCGGCAATCACAATGCCAGCAACGGAAGCGACGGTCGTTCACGAAATTAAGATCGAAGGAGACAACGTCTTCGTTCGCATCAAAGAAGACTAAGTCGGGAGAACTATCATGGCCGTTAGCGAAGATTTGATTCGGGAAGAGTTGAAGAAGGTGATCGATCCTGAGCTGTTCGTCAACATTGTCGATTTGGGCTTGGTCTACGAAGTTACGATTCAGGATGCCGACAAAGAGAAGAAGAACATCAAGATCGACATGACACTGACGAGCCCCATGTGTCCTGCCGGCCCGCAATTGATCGCGCAGAGCAAGCAAGTTGTGAGCGCAATCGAAGACGTCGGCGAAGTCGAAGTAAAGATTGTCCTTGACCCCGCCTGGTCGCCAGATCGAATGACCGACGACGCTCGCGACCAATTAGGCATCTTTTAGCCACGCCGATTAGCTCGGCGAATCTATGCGAGTCTTTCTTTACGAGTTCATTACCGGCGGCGGAATGTTCTCGCTCAAGCCCGACGAAGTTCCCTCGGGTTCGTTGCTGCGCGAAGGCGCGGCCATGCTTACCGCACTCGCAAAAGACTTGGCGAGCATTCCTGGCGCGGAAGTTTTGGCTTTGCTTGATGATCGCCTAGCCATCGAGCAGATGGACGTTCATTGGAACCGAGTTCGCAACGCACAGGAGGAATCTGCTCGATTCGATTCACTCACCACGGCGTCCGACTGGACAATCGTCATTGCACCGGAGTTTGATGAGATTCTTTTAGGTCGATCGCGGCGGGTCGAAGAACTTGGTGGCAGACTGCTGGGACCTAGTTCTGCGATCGTTGCGTTGGCAACTTACAAAGACAAAACAGCCTCGCACCTGAAGATGCGAGGCATTCGCACTCCCCGCGGCTATCGCTTTTCCGCCGGCACTTCAATTCCCGCAACGCTTCGCTTCCCTGCAGTTTTGAAGCCGAATGATGGTGCTGGCTCGCAAGGGTTGCTGCGAATCGAGAACCGCGAGTCGTTTCCGGAACTTTCTGGCGGAACATTTCGCCTTGAAGAGTTGCAGCGTGGCACCGCCGCCAGTGTCGCCGTGCTCTGCGGACCGAACTCGTCGATCGCTTTGCCTGCATGCCGACAACTGCTGGCCGATGACGGAACATTTGCTTACCTCGGCGGTGAGATTCCTCTTGACCGCCCCTTACGTGATCGAGCAGAACGACTTGCGTTGCAGGCCGCAGCAACCTTTGCCGACTGCTTGGGATACATTGGAATCGACATGGTACTTGGCTCGTCGGCTGAGTTGGATGTCGTGATTGAAGTCAATCCGCGACTGACCACTTCGTATGTAGGCCTACGGCGGTTATCCCGAAGCAATCTAGCATCGGCAATGATCGACGTTGCTCGCGGAGAGACTCCCGATTTAGATTTCGCCAGTGGCCCGGTAGAATTCCAGGCGGACGGGACGATTCTTGGCGATTGAATGGCAAACGAGCAACAAACATGCAGTGGTTGGCATTAGATATCGGTGGCGCGAATTTGAAAGTTGCCAACGGGCTTGGTCATGCAGAATCGTTTCCATTCGAGTTGTGGCGCGATCCCAATCATCTTGCTCAAGAGTTGCGGACGCTCATCACTCAATCCCCAGCCTGTGACCATTTGGCAGTGACCATGACCGGGGAATTGGCAGACTGTTTTGAAAACAAGTCCGAAGGCGTCACGTTTATCTTGAATGCGGTTGAGCAGGCGGCGGACGGACGGCACACGCGTGTTTACCTCAACGAAGGAACTCTCGTGACGCTGCAAGTAGCGAAGTCCCGCACCGCGCAAGTTGCCGCTGCGAACTGGCACGCACTGGCCCGATTTGCGGGACGTTTCACCATGGGGCGGCCAGCCTTGCTGATCGACGTTGGCTCGACAACGTGCGATGTGATCCCGTTGCTAAATGGCGAACCTGCTACAAACCAGCGAACCGACACCGCGAGGCTGCTACGCGGCGAATTGATCTATGCGGGTGTCGAACGAACCCCCGTCTGTTCGCTCGTATCCTCTCTGCCCTATCGCGGCCATCTTTGCCCTGTTGCTCGCGAGTTCTTTGCTACGACGCGCGACGCTTATACGCTACTTGGAAAAGTGCCCGAACGGCCGATGAGTCGCGACACCCCAGACGGTCGTGCCGTGACGAAGGCCGCTTCGCGACTGCGACTTGCCCGGATGATCTGTGCGGACATTGAAGACTTTAATCATCGCGATGCTGGCATCGCTGCCGAGGCAGTGGCGAATGCTCTCACAAAGGCTCTCTTAGATGGTGTGCAACAAGTGATCGCAGCCTACTCCTTCGAGCCAACAATCGCCGTCCTTTCCGGACATGGTGCCTTCGCGGCGAAGAAGGCGTTGGAGCAAGCCGATTTGCCGTGGGAGCGGGTGTTTCTGGCAAGCGAAATTGGCGGGAACGCGTCGCGTTGTGCGCCGGCACATGCGTTGGCGGTACTCGCTCGCGAGGCGAGTGGCGGATGAGTCGGAAATTTCTGCGTGTTGCGAAAGTCGGTGGAAGCTTGTTCGACTTCGCCGAGCTTTCTAGCGTTTTACGTTGCTGGCTAGACGAGCAACCAGGAGTCAATGTGCTGCTCGCTGGAGGAGGCTCGTTTGCGAACGGCATTCGCCAAGCGGATCAAGTGTTTCAGCTGGGCGAACCGACGGCACATCGACTTGCGATTGAATCGATGCGGATCTCCGCAGAGCTTTTGGCGGTACTACTGCCCGAAACGCAGATCGTCCGTTCGCTGGACGGCATTCCGACCGGCTTGGAGAACGCTGGGATCGTCGTCCTTGATCCCGTGCAAACGCTGAATTCCACGGACTGCCAGCTTCCACACAGCTGGGATGTGACCAGCGACTCGATCGCGGCTTTCGTCGCGAGTAAGTTACGGGCGCATGAACTCGTCCTCTTCAAATCGACTCCTTTGCCAGCCAATACCACACGCTCCCAAGCGGCGACGGAGGGACTTGTCGACAGGCACTTTGCACAAGCGGCGATGAGCATTCAGGGCGTTCGCTGGGTAAATTTACGCAGCACGCCGGTCACCGAGCGTCCGTTGTAAAAGATGAGTGCCAACCATTCCTGCTTGGAGATTTAATCCTCGTCGTCATCTTCGCCTTCCTCGTCCTCAGCTTTGGCCTTCGCTTTTGCCTTAGCAGCTTCTTCTTTCTCTTTCTTGGCGGCGGCTTTCTTGGCAGCGACCGCAGCCTTTTTCCGCTCGGCGATTTTGGCTTCGACTGCCTTGACGTCTGCTTCCTTGACGTCGGGATCGAGTCCGCCTTGTGCTTCTTGCACGCGACACTTGAGTTCGTCGAGTTGGTCTTCGCCATTCACTTTGACGCGAACGATCTTCGTCTCAGCCACCATCGCCGGGTTTCCGGCGACACGGGCGAATTCCTTTCGACCAAGCAACACGTTGGACATATGGCGATCACCAACCCCAACCGCCATGATGACAGCGGCATCCCCAAGCGATTCAACGGTGGCTTCTTCGAAGGTCATTTCGATCATAGGAACGAATCCTTTAAAGCGAGTGTGATTTGTGAGAGAGGGCCCAACAGCAGGCAGTGCCAGATCTCGCCGATAACCATTTTTCCGACGCCGCGAATCAAATGTCCAAGCTCACAAAAGAATCAGCCGCAACTGCTAATCGGTTGCGGCCCGCCTGAAGTGGAGCCGAAGTGAGTCGAACCCTCGACCTCTGCATTGCGGACGTAGCGGGATCGTCGAATATGTTGGTTTTATTGACTATTTGGTCGTGGGCAATACCTTTTCTGTTCCGATCGCGGTAAAGAAGGTATTACGAAGGATATCTCCGGTACATGAGTCACGTGAGCTAACCATGCCCCGCAACTATAAGCTCACTTGGCAGCTTGGTGCAAGCGGACCCGGTGGTCGCTCAGGGCTTTCGTTTTGTTCAGTCTACACAATTTGTACAACGGCTCGCCGAAGCCGTCGAACTCAGTAATTCGTCGCACGACGGCTTCGGCGAGCCGTCGTGCGAATCCATTCAAGTTGAAAACGGGAAATCCCTGGGTGGTCGCTGGAGTAAGAAGTGCAAAGGGAAGAACCACTGTTTTATTGGGGACGGGGGAGTCTGACCGCGAGGCGTACGAGTCGGCACTATCAGGGTAGGAGCGATTGAAGCTCAAGCTTGACGCTGCGGCGTTGAAAAGGCACCCAGCTGACTACGAACAAGCGATTGGAAAACGGGCTCCGGTTCTCGTGTGGAGTAGTACGTATCACGAAGACGAAATGGCTGAGGCAGCGATCGAAAAGTTCGCATCGCTGCGGCAGCATCTTGCGGCCTGTTGAACGATCGAAAACCTGCGAGATGCTCGGTACACCGATTACGCAAGAGCGTACCTCAAGCGGATCGACTTCGTCTTCACGCCGAAGCAGCCTCAGTATCGCGAACCGCGAACTAGTGCTTTGTGACTGCCAGGAATTAAGGTTGTAGACATTAGCCGTTTGGGCGTTAGCCCCGGTTGTTACGAGGGAACCGTGGCTAACGCCAAAACGGCTAATCCTAAAATCAAGCTGAAACGCAGCACTAGTGCTGCGTTACAGCTAAGGAGTAGGGTGAATGAACTGAGCCGCTGGCCGTAAGGCCCCGGGGGCGCCTTGCATTCCTCGCCGCCCGACCGCTTACGCGTCACGGCTCACGGAACGGGCAAACTCTAAAATCAAGGTGTAACGTAGCACTAGGCTACATGACGAGGCAGTGCCTCAAGGGCCGGCGAAGCGGACGAGTTGCGGGTCGAGATCGCTGCCTTGGGTGATGCAAACCGACGAAAAACAACGCGGAGCCGACTGGCAGTTCAAGATCGACGATGCTCGCACCAAACTAAAACGACTCTGCCCAACAAATCGAAGTGGATGACGCACTAGCGTCGAGCAGGCGGCCCGTGTACTTGAAATTGACGCGTGGCAGCAGGCGAACCGCATACTCTACAGCCCAAAGGTTCCACTACCGGCAACCAATTGCATTCGCGGCGCAGGAGCAGATCGATTATCATGACACCATACTCTCGCCCGCTGCGAACCATCCCGCCAGCACACAGCACACCATGAGACGATCGCTTCCTCACATCCTCGCTGCTTTGTCCGTTGCTATGTTGCTCAACGCGGCACGTGGTGACGAATTCGACTTCGAGGCAGAACTGCGCCCGCTGCTGATCGCTCGCTGTGGCGAATGTCATGGGCCGCAGGTGCAGAAAGGCGGGCTGCGACTCGATGCAAGGCACACTGCTTTCAAGGGCGGTGACTCCGGCGAAGTCATCGTGCCGGGAAGCAGTGACGAAAGTGAGTTATTGCGTCGCGTGTCAAGCGACGACGCGGATGAGCGGATGCCGCCCGATGGGATGCCGCTCGCTAAGGACGAGATTGAACTGCTCACTCGCTGGATCGATTCCGGTGCCGACTGGCCAGAGTCCGACTACGACCGCGAAGCGAAACGCGACCGTCGTTTGGATCATTGGGCGTTTCAACCCTTTGAAAGAGATGAAGGAGGAGGGCAAAAGGATGAAGGAAAGATCGATTGGTTCGTTGAAGCAAAGCTGAAGGAGCATGATCTCGCATTTTCGTTGGAAGCTGATCGACTGACGTTAATTCGACGTCTGTCGTTCGATATGCTGGGGTTGCCACCCACGATCGAAGAGTCAGAGCGTTTCCAAGCCGATGATGATCCGCAGGCTTGGGCCAACTTGGTCGAAGAAGCGTTGAACAGCCCACGCTATGGAGAGCGTTGGGCGCAACATTGGTTAGACGTGATTCGCTATGCCGATACGCATGGGTTTGAAGTTAACACACCGCGAGACAATGCTTGGCCCTATCGCGACTATGTCATTCGCGCGTTCAATGAAGACAAACCATACGATCAATTCATCATCGAGCAATTGGCGGGCGACGCGCTGCACGCCGACGAAGCGACCGGCTTTCTAGTTGCCGCTGCCGTGCTGCTTCCCGGACAAATTGGCAAGGACGACGAGTCGAAGCGACTGGCGCGGCAAGATGAACTCGACGAGATTATCCAAGGGACCAGTGCAACGCTGCTTGGCCTAACGATCGGATGTGCCCGCTGTCACGATCATAAGTTCGATCCGATCACGCAACGCGACTATTACGCCATGCAAGCGTTCTTTGCCGGCGTTGATTACGGCGATCGCACGATTGATGACCCAGGACGTGAAGCACGACTCTTGGAAGCGGCTTCGTTGGCGAGTCGGATCCGAGAAATCGAACGTGATCTTCAACTGCGACCGCCGGTCGATGCTCAGCGAAACGATGAATACATCTCGCCCGTCACAGCCAAATTCATTCGCTTCACGACCTTGGCAACCATCGACGACAACAGGCATGAACCTTGTATTGACGAGCTGGAAGTGTTTGCAACCAGTGACCCTGCTCGCAACGTCGCGCTCGCTTCCAGTGGTGCGACACCCACGTCATCTGGCAACTACTCGGAAACTGGAAAGCATCAACTCAAACATGTGAACGACGGTCTGTACGGGAATGACCACAGTTGGATCTCTAATGAACATGGCGGTGGCTGGGTCCAGATCGAACTGGCCACACCGGCTGAAATCGATCACATCGTCTGGGGCCGTGATCGCAACGAGAAGTTCAAGGATCGACTGCCAGTCCGCTACCGCATCGAAGTTTCCTTGGACACGGAGAGCTGGCAACTAGTCGCCGCCCATTCGGATCGAATACCTATTGGAACGCCCCCCGAAGAAGTCGAAGCGTTGCTCCGTAAACGTCCGAAAGATTCGTCGATCGATGTGGCGGGGTTCGTCGCGGAATTGGAGGGACTGAAAACGAAGAAGAACGAACTGGAGGCAACACGGACGGTGTATGGTGGGAAGTTCCGCGAGCCAGATACGACGTTTGTGTTGCGGCGAGGTGATCCGGAGCAACGCTTGGACGAGATCGGACCCGCGGTTCCTTCGCTGTTCAAAGTCACTTCGTCTGACACGAACGCGTCAGAACAACAGCGACGACTGGCGTTAGCAAAATGGATCGCATCACCAGACAATCCGCTCACGGCCCGTGTGATGGTTAATCGCATCTGGATGTATCACTTTGGCCAGGGACTCGTTGCAACGCCGAGCGATTTTGGGCTCAACGGCGCACGCCCGTCGCATCCAGAACTGCTTGATTGGTTGGCGGGCGAGTTCATTCGCAGCGGCTGGTCCGTCAAGCACATACATCGCCTGATTCTAACGTCAAGAACGTACCGCCAGTCGCATTACATCGATTCCCACGCCACGAAGACGGATCGAGACAACCGGTGGCTGTGGCGGTTTACATCGCGACGCCTGGAAGGGGAAGCGATTCGAGACAGCATGTTGGCCGTGAGCGGCGAGCTGAACCTGAAAATGGGGGGGCCGGGATTTGACCTCTTTAAGTCGCGAGGCGGATTGAGCGGCTTTCCTCCCGTTGAGCAGTTTGGTCCGGAACAGCTACGCCGGATGATCTACGCTCACAAGATCCGCATGGAGCCCGTTCCAGTGTTCGGCGCCTTTGATTGCCCAGACGCGGGGCAAGCGACGCCGATACGTAGTCAATCGACAACGGCGATTCAAGCATTGAATTTGTTCAACAGCCAGTTCGTTGCGGAACGTGCCGATCAATTCGCAAATCGTGTCCGTTCAGTTGCGGTTGGCGACTTGGAGCGACAAGTGCGCGTTGCGTTCGCACTCGCGGTCGGTCGTGAACCGACAGATAGCGAACACCAAGCCTCCTTGCATGTTGTCAACAACCATGGACTGGCAACCCTCTGCCGAGTGTTGTTCAACAGCAATGAATTCCTCTTTATTCCGTGATTCGAGAATGATCGAACCGATATCGAACAACCTCACGCACGCTGGTCGGCATCTCTTGTCGCGACGTCACTTCTTTGGCGAGACGGGTTCTGCGTTAAGTGCAGTGGCGCTGACGCACTTGCTCGCCGAACAGCGAGTACTAGCGGTTGAGAACCCAGCGCGCGTGCAGATCGATCCGTCGAATCCGCATGCTCCGCGAAAGCCACACGTTGTGCCTCAAGCCAAGAACGTGTTAGTGATATTTTGTGCGGGCGCTTGCAGCCAACTGGAAACATGGGACTACAAACCAGAACTAATCAAGCAAGACGACAAGCCGTTGCCCGGTGGGCCATCAGTCACGTTTCAAGGACCAGCCGGCAACTTGGCGCGACCGCAGTACAACTTCCGACCGCGGGGCGAGTGCGGCAAGATGGTGTCGGATATGATTCCACACCTCGGAGCGTTGGTCGATGACTTTGCCTTCGTACACACACTGACAAGTAAGTCGAACACACACGGACCGGCAGAGAACTTTCTTTCGACGGGCTTCGTTCAAGATGGCTTTCCCAGCATCGGGGCATGGGTCACCTATGCACTCGGCACGGAGAATCAAGATCTTCCGGCATTCGTCGCTATTCCCGATCCCCGTGGCGTTCCCCAAGCCAGCGTCAACAACTGGGGGCCTGGCTTTCTACCCGCCGTGTTCCAAGGGACCCCGTTCAGCAGCAGTCAACCGATTCAACACTTGCGACCGCCGATATCCATCTCGCCGGAGCGTGACATTGCCGCACGCGACTTGCTGCGTCTGATCAACGACGAGCATTTGAAGTTGAACCCCAGTGACAGTGATCTCGCCGCGCGAATCGCCAGCTATGAACTGGCGGCGAAGATGCAGTTGTCCGTACCGGAAATTAGCGACTTGTCGACGGAACCGGAGCATATACTCAAAATGTACGGCGCGGACGACACCGAGGATGAATTGAAAGCTGGCTACGCGAGGAACTGCATTCTTGCTCGGCGCTTGGTCGAGAAAGGTGTTCGCTTCGTCCAGGTGTTCAACGGCGCTTATGCCAGCGGCGGGAAACTGAACTGGGACGGGCATCAGGCTCTTCGCGAGCAATACGACATGCACGGACGGATCATGGACCAACCATCCGCTGCCCTGATCCGTGACCTGAAACAACGCGGTTTACTGGAAGACACGCTGGTCGTCTGGTGTACTGAGTTCGGTCGCATGCCGATGTTTCAGAAGGGCGCCAAGGGGCGCGACCACAATCCGAATGGTTTTACGGCCGTGCTGACCGGCGCGGGCGTGAAACGCGGCGTGAGTTATGGCATGACGGATGAGCTTGGGTTCAAAGCGGTCGAGAACGTCTCGTCGGTGCATGATCTGAACGCGACCATTCTCCACCTGCTGGGCCTGGATCACGAGCGATTGACGTTCCGGAACAATGGCATCGACCGACGATTGACTGACGTGCATGGTCATGTGATTCGTGAGATACTGACGACGTGATCACGCTGAACAAGGATTGACGAAACGGAGGTCCCAGGTGTTATCGCTACATGACCGACCCACAAAGCTGTGCGATGGATTGTCGCGACGCGAGGTGCTGCGAGTTGGCGGCTTAAGCGCGATGGGACTGTCGCTGCCAAACTTGTTACAAGCACGCGACACGGCTCCACTCGGCATTCCACCCACCGACAAGACTTTCGGTCGCGCGAAGAATGTTATCTTTCTTTATCTCGCCGGAGGCCCACCGCAACACGAGACCTTCGACCCCAAACCCGACGCTCCAGTCGACATTCGTGGGCCCTTCAATCCCATCAGCACGAATGTACCAGGCATTCAGTTCTGCGAGTTGCTGCCGCGAACTGCCGCGATGGCCGACAAGTTGGCGATCGTCCGATCGATGGCGACTGACGATAACACACACTCCTCGAGCGGCCATTGGGTGTTGACCGGTTACAAGTATGTTGGACCCAACCCACGTACGATTCAGCCGACCGATTGGCCCTACTTCGGTTCGATCATCAAGCGGTACAAACCCAGCGAAGTCTTGCCGCCGCTGTCGACGGTCTGGATTCCCGACATCATGCGGCTTAATGAAAACGTTACGCCGGCGGGTCAAACCGGCGGCTTTATGGGCAGCGAGTGGGACCCCGATCGTTTCGTTGGCGATCCGTCGCAAGTTGGTTATCGGGTGAATGGACTATCGCTGGGCGAGCAGCTTCCTGCGGAGTTGCTGGCGCGTCAGAAGCTGCTCGCGAAAGTCGAGCAACCGTTTGACGCGCAACGGCGCGGGCCAGGCGTTCAACTGTTTGATAAGTTCCAGCAACAAGCCTTTGATCTTCTCACATCGGGCAAAGCTCAAGAGGCGTTCGCCATCGAAAAGGAACCGGCCCAAGTTCGTGAACGTTACGGCAACAACCGCTGGGGGCAATGTGTGTTGCTGGCGCGGCGGCTGGTCGAAGCGGGCGTTCGATTGGTTCATGTGCAATGGCCCCGCGAGCCCGGAGACAACGCGGTCGATAATCCGCTGTGGGACACACACGCCCAGAACGCCGACCGCGTCGAAGATGTCCTCTGTCCAACCTTCGACGTCGGTTTCTCGGCTTTGATCGAGGACCTCGACCAACGCGGATTGTTGGACGAAACCTTGGTCGTTGCGATCGGAGAATTCGGTCGGACGCCCAAGATTAACGGTAATGGCGGCCGCGACCATTGGGGCCCCGTGTTCAGTTGTGCGTTGGCGGGAGCTGGCATCAGTGGCGGACAGGTGTATGGCAAGAGCGACAAGCAGGGAGGGCATCCAATCGAGGATCGAGTGCAACCCGGCGAGTTGACGGCCACCATGTTTCATTTGCTCGGGGTCGACTACCAGTCATCGTTCATGGACCGCGAGGGCCGAGAGCATCGGCTGACGGAAGGCAAACCACTGTTCAAGCTGCTCGGCACGGAGCCGGCGACGGATAAACGCGTTGCGAGTACAGGTGACGTTTCGCGAGTCCCGCCGTTTGATCCCAGTGTCAACTTGATGCAAACCGACTTCCAAAAAGTCATGCAACTACAGTCGGTTGATTCGCCGTCGCGCCCCAAGGGTTGGCGGGCGATGCCTTGTGCAGTCGATGGCTCGAAGATCGCCTTCGGTGCGACGATCGTTTCGGAACAAGCCGCGATCGGATTGCACGGTGCTGTAATTGACTCGCCCGCAGTGGTTAAGCAAGGCGACGTCGCTTTGCTCGCCCAAGAAGTCCGCAGCCCATTCGCCGGTACCTACACGTTGCGAATTCGCTTGCGTGGTGAAGCCTCGTCCGCGGCCGACTTCGACAATTGGTTCCAAACCCACTTTGCCTGTCGCGCAGAGATGTTTCAGTACACCGAGGCAACCAAGAACGCATCGAACCGGAAAGCATTGGCGACGGTTGACGTCCAGCCTACGTTCACCTCGGACGAGAAGTTTGAGACGATTGAGCTGACGAAAGAGTTCACGAATCCCAGCCCCGGCGGCAACTTCTCCTTCGGGCTGGGCATGGGGATTGCGTTGATTGTGGAAAAGAAATCGGAAGGCACGTTGGAGCTTGCTCCAGGCAGTACGCCACTCGCTCGACTCCGAGTCGCCGAGGTGCAATTGGATTTCGTAGGCAAGCAAGTCAATGAGAAGGTGAAAGTGTGAGACAAGTTCGGCCCCCCACTCACGCACTCCTTATGTTCGCGATCATGATCGGCGCGGCCAGCCAGCTCGTCGCCGACGAGGAACGCCCCATTTCGTTTCAGTATGACGTTCTGCCCGCATTGTCAAAGCAGGGTTGCAGCGCCGGCGCGTGTCACGGTTCGCCCAGCGGGAAGGGTGGCTTTCGCCTTTCGCTGCGAGGATTTGATGCTGAGTTGGACCGCCTGACACTCCTGCGTGAAACGACGGGGCGCAGAATCGACTGGATGCAACCGGCGAACAGTTTACTGCTGCTAAAACCCACGATGCAGGTCGCACACGGTGGCGGCCAGAAGCTGCACAAGGAGGATCTCGCCTATCGCATCCTTCACGATTGGATTGCGGCTCGATGCCCCGATGATCCGAACGACGCACCGAAATGCGTTCGTATCGAGATGGAGCCAGCAACCGCTGAGTTGGCATGGCCTACGACAGACCAGCAACTGACCGTGTGGGCCTCGTTCAGCGATGGCAGCACGCGCGACGTCACTCTGCTGACAAATTTTACATCCTCAGACGAGCAAGTCGCCGCAGTGAATGCCGCTGGACTGGTGCGTGGCCAGACGCGTGGCGAGACACGAGTCATGGCCCGCTATTTGGATTTTATCGACACGACCGATTTGCAACTACTCAAGCCGGTCGATGGCTTCGAGTGGGACGCGCCGCCCGAGCACAACTTTATCGATCGGCATGTGTTTGCTCGATTGCAACAGCTACAAATCCAACCGTCACCTCGATCGGTTGACAGTGAGTTCATTCGACGCGTTTATTTGGACGTCATCGGCGTTCTGCCGTCCCGCAGCGAGACCGAGGCGTTTCTTGCCGATGGGGATAGCAATAAGCGTCACAAGTTGATCGACCGCTTGCTGGAACGTGACGAATACGCCGAGTTCTGGGCTCAAAAGTGGAGCGACCTGCTGCGTATCAAGTCCAGCAAGCTGAGCGCGAGCGGCGTCCACAAGTTTCATCGCTGGATCGTCCGCGCGATGCAAGAGAACATACCGTACGATCAGATCGCGACGGAGTTGCTGACCGCTCGCGGCAGCACGTTCACGAATCCGCCTGCGAATTTCTATCGGGCGATGGCTGATCCAAATGACTGTGCTGAATCGGTATCGCAGTTGTTCCTCGGCATCCGCATTCAATGTGCGAAGTGTCATAACCATCCATTCGATCGATGGTCGCAAGACAACTACTACGGTATCGGAGCGTTCTTCAGCCGTGTGCAACGAAAGCCGATTGGCGGTGATGGTGACGTGTTCGTCTGGCTCGATCGTGGCAGCGAAGCGACGCAGCCTCGCACCGGCCAACTGATAAGGCCGTGGTTGCCTCTCACCGGTGATATCGATCCGCTCGCCGACACGGATCGACGCCGATTGTTCGCCGATTGGCTGATATCCTCCGAAAATCCCTTCTTCGCTCGCGTGGCTGTGAATCGCATCTGGGCTCACTTGTTGGGACGCGGCATCGTCGATCCGGTCGATGATTTTCGAGCCGACAATCCAGCTTCGCATCCCGAGTTGCTGGACGCCCTCGCTCAGACATTCGTAGAAACTGGTTACGACCAGAAGGAACTAATCCGCACGATCTTGAAGTCGCAGGTGTATCAGCTGTCGAGCAAAACCAACGATTCCAACCAACAAGATGGTAAGTATTTCTCGCACGTCTACGCTCGTCCGCTCGGCGCCGAGCAACTGTTCGACGCCGTTTGCCATACGACGGGCGTGCCTGAGCGATTTGCGAACTTGCCGGAGAATACACGAGCCACGAATTTACCCAGTCCAGAATTTGGCAACGAGTTCCTGAGTGTCTTTGGCCAACCGGCGCGAAATACGGTTTGCGAATGTGAACGAAGCGATGATTCCAAGCTGGCTCAAGCGTTACAGCTGATCAACGGGTCGCTGATTCCGCAAAAGTTGCGTGACCGTCGAGGCCGGTTGTCCCAGTTTATTGACGCGTTGCCGGCACGGATTGCGACCGCGGGTCAGCCAAATCCGCAAGGACTCGTCGCTTGGTTCAGAGCCGATAGAGGCGTGTTAAATGCGGAAAGCGTGCCGGCGGGCGATGCAGATCGTGTGCAGCGTTGGGAAAATCAATGTGATACCGGGCTGAGTGTAACACAAGCGGATGCTGAACTTCGTCCCGTCTACGCATTGTCTTCCATTGGCGGACTGCCGGCTCTCGATTTCGACGGGACAAACGATCTCCTGCACGATACCGAGAACCGGTTGCTACCCGCAGGAGCCCCACGCACGATTTGCATTGTGGGACGACTTGAGGACGACCGTGGCGGAGCGCTGTTTACATTCGGCAGCGGTCGACGCGCAGGCTCTTCGGTGTTCACCGCTCAGCATGTCCTTGTCTCTGGCAGCTATTACGTCTATTCCGACGGTGTTAACGGAGCTGGCAATACAACGGTGTCCGTAGAGCATCTCGCCGCGCTCAAACAACCGTTTGTCACGAGTTTTCTTTCCTCCGGAGTGGGCGACAAATTGCAAGTTCAGTTGAATGGTGAAGTGCTGCCAGCAGTGCAGCCTGGAGGCGTCGGCAGCGATCAAGGCATTCCTGGCTTTACGATTGGCAGCCGAGAAGACATCCCACCCGCAGATCAAAGCTGGTGTGGCGTTGTTTCCGAGATCTTGGTTTACGACCACCGTCTATCGCCGGAACAACTTGCCTCCGTTGAATCGTATCTCGCGACGAAGTACGACTTGTCGACGACCTACCCACGTCCGCCGCTGCCTGATGTCCCCACGGTCTCGGACCGTGAGATTATTATCGACTTTTACATCTCCGCCTTGTGCCGCTCGCCATCTGACATTGAGATCGATGTCGCGATCGAACATATAGAAAGTGCGAGCGACCGTCGACGCGGCCTAGAAGACGTGGCCTGGGCACTGATGAACTCGAAAGAGTTTGTTTTTCAGCACTAACGTGTTCTTTGCGGTTGGTCGCCGGTGGAACTCGGCGGAACAGATGCTTTGTTCCCACGAACTTGCATTTCACCATCGAATCAACCTTGTGCCGGTATCCGATTCACTATCGGCTTCGGCAACCGTGATTGTCGTTGACTCCTCGAAAATCGTGTGTTGAAGCGTGTCAGGCCTTTGATCAGAAATCCTCCGCGCCTGGATTTGACCCACCAAGTGGCCACCAAGCACTCCGGCTACGTACAGTGGTGTTCCAACTGCGGGCACGACCGTCGAGAGCGAGTCGCCGAGATAGGTGCCATAGGCAGGATACAAGACGCGATCAGCGGCCTGTTCGTCTTCGAGGGTTCCTTCGGCGCGCAGGTAGCTGAGTGCGTCGTTGGTGGCCACGGCTTCGTACCAAAGAGGAGTCACCGGCAAAAGATATCCAGCGGCATAGGTTCCCTTGTAGTAACGCCGGGCAAAGTCTTTGGCGTGACCTCCCTCGTGGATCGCCACGGCGGGGACATCGGAAAAGATGCTGATGGTATTCGTGAACGGGTTGTAGTGATCGCCGCCAATCACTCGCCCTGGGAATACCGTTTCGCCTAACCAAAGCGTAGCGCCAAGCGTATAACGCCATCCCCAGCCAACTGCATCGTTGGCCACCAGTCGCTGCCACTCGTCGCCGGGCGCGTATTGATTCAGTCGGACTTTAACCGTCGTCAAGTCGTTCGACGCAAGGTATGCCGCAATCGCCTCTTCGGTTTCCGGCGAGATATTGTGATTATCGATATGCCGATTCCACAGCACAATTTTGCTAGGGATTCCAACTACCCAGCCGACGCCGTCAACGAACGGTCGCGGCTGGCCTCGCTCGATCTGCGTCTTCGTGACGTTCGCCAATGGCTCGGACTTGTAGTACGCGATGCTCGAACCGTAGCGATACGGCGCACTGACACACCCATTGGCGATCACGCACAGTGCGGCACAGGATAATACTCGCATAAGTTGGGCAGTTGACCACCTTACGCAGTCGGGCGACATCATGACGGTGTACTCGTCGAGGTACGCGAGAAGATGATCTGAAGCGAAGGGATTGGGCCGCGAATCGTATCCGCGTCGTGTGAATCCGAGAAGGCCGCTTGCCGAGTGACTGAGAATCACCGACTTTGAAGAGACTTCAATCTTACTCTGGTCGTTGTAAACGAAGTGAAATGCCCCACCGTGTCGTGATAGCAATGCCATCGTTCGTCGCTTCAGCCTTCGGGGGCGGCCTGAGCTCATTCGGGAGGCGAGTCGTCTGTAGGTGGTCGCTTCCACCCGAAACGCTGCCGGATTACGTAACCGAAGAACGAGAACAACCCAGCAAAACGATAATTGCCGTCGACATAGTGTTCGATGACATAGAACGCGAAGTAGTAGAATCGAGAAAAGCACCAAACGGAAATCGCCAGCAGCACCGCCACCTTGAGCGATGGACTGAAAAACAAAAGTAGCCCAGCGGCAAGACAACCGCTGAATAGAAACAGCAGGCCCTTCAAGTAAATCAGACGTGGATTCTTAATATCGGTCAACGGTTCCAATAAACCTCTTTCGTGTCAAACGCGATGGGGAACTCAACACGCTGGCCTACCGGAACATCTCGAACTTTCACCATCGCCTTCACCGATTAAGTTCATTCAGCTCGCTTGTTATCTGAGTTTGGCATTCAGTCGAACAACTGCGATTGGTCGCCGTCGGTCGCTGACTTTGGCGGCGTTTTCTTCAAGTGGTGATAAGCCTTCGCCGTAGCCATGCGACCGCGTGGTGTCCGAACGAGTAGTTCGCTGCGCAGCAGAAACGGTTCGACATCGTCGGTCAACGTATCGACGGCAACGTTCATCGTGTGGGCAACGGCTTCGATACCGGCGGGGCCACCACTAAACACTCGCATCAGGGTCTCGAGATACTGGCGTTCGTGAGAACCGAGTCCCAATTCATCGACGCCGGCCATCTTGAGCGCGGCGTTGGCGACTTCGGTAGAGATATGTCCGTTCGCGCGGCTGTCGGCATAGTCACGTAGCCATCGCAACAAGTTATTGGCGACGCGCGGAGTGCCGCGGCAGCGACTGGCGATCATTTTGGCAGCATCGTCGTCCAAGCGGACCTTCAGCTTCTTCGCGTTTCGCCTGGCGATCTCGGTTAGATCCGTCACATCGTAAAAGCCGAGATGCTCGCGAATCTGAAACCGATCGCGCAGCGGAGCGGATAGCATGCCGGCTCGTGTCGTGGCTCCGATCAGCGTAAACCGTTTGAGTGGCATGTTCAGCGTGCGAGCATTAACGCCGTCTCCCAAAACGATGTCGATCCGAAAATCCTCCATCGCGGTGTAGAGGTACTCTTCGACCGAACGGGGAATTCGATGCACTTCATCGATGAACAAGATGGAACCTTCGCTCAGATTCGTCAAATACGGCAACAAATCTTTCGGTGCGCTCAGACCCGCGCCGTTGGCCATTTGCTTGGTAGCTCCCATTTCGGTGGGGAGGCAATGGGCGAAGGTCGTTTTCCCTAGTCCGGGCGGTCCGTCAAACAAAATGTGACCGAGCGGTTCGCCGCGCTTTTGAGCGGCGTCGACCGCGATTCCCAATCGCTCGCGCACTTCGCGCTGCCCGACCATGTCTCGCATCGTTTGAGGACGCAGATCACGGTCGTCGTCTTCCGGCGTTTCAGGCACGCCTCCCACTACGGTCTCGCGCGGCATCGTGAGCGTTGGCTCCACTTCATCAGAAAGGTAAATGATCAACAGCAAGCAACGTCGCGCATCATAGCAGACACTGGCATGGCTCGGAACGCGTTGTCGAACGATGGCGGTTTCCCGTTGCCAGCATCCGCACTCATAATCGCACCTCCCAAACCCATTAAGGCAAGCAGCATCAACAAAATGAGGATGGCGATGAGGACCGCCCCTGCGATCTTCTTCCACGAGGTCGGAGCCTGCCCTGTCGCTTTGCCGGTCTGCCCGTTGATCAAGAACCGAAACACTTGATCCTGATAGCGGTAGGCCATCACCCAAATCGGCAGCAATATGGGTTCGCTCGATAAACCTTCAAGCCGGACGTTGACTTTCAAATTTCGATTACGACCAGGGACGTACTGTGCGCATGCCACACGTTCCAGATTCTCCAGTCCCTGACGGGCTAGCGGTCGTGCGTATTTGCGCTGAACTCGGAATTGCTCGACGATCACGTTTTCCAGGTCAACCTGATCCGTTGGAACGGCTCGCCCAAGATCGAAGGGGCATAAGGCCGTCGTCTCGTTGGGGGTAAGTACGCTGCTTGCGCCAACGAGCAGGCCGCTGTAGCTGCTGCGATGTTCGCCTGACATCGGCACCCAATCGCCGCGAGCCCCGAAAGGCGTCTGGCTCGAATCGGCCGTCCAGTACGTGAACGTTTGCGCGGTGAACACCCAATAGGGAACATAGACCGCTGTCATCGTTGTCACTGCAGCGCGCTCGGACAGATCGCCGGGACGCCAAAATCCTTTCCCAAGCCAGCTTCGCAAATTCGCCACCGCACGATCCCGGTCGACATTCAACGGAACAACGCGATGAGGAGTCAGTGATTTCGCATCCGGCTTGTTTTCCAGGTGGCTTGAGCCGCAAAAGGGACATCGCAACGTCTGGGCACTCGCGTCGTAGCTCATCGACGCTCCGCAACCTTGACACTCGAAGTTGTGACGGAATGTTTGTGTCTCGCCCGCGGCGGCTTGTTCACGTACAGGAGCCTCGGTGCCGCAGTTCGCGCAGAACAGATCTTCCTCGTCGACGAGCGCGAGGCAAACCGAACATTTTTGAAGCACGTCAGACATTTTGGGCGAGCGCAACTCCCAGAATCACTAAGGCAACGATCACGACGACCGTCACAATCGCCGCCGAGATCCGCTTCCAGGAAAGCGGCTTGTCACCGACACACTTTCCGGTCTGGCCGTTCACCAGGAAGCGATAGACTTTATCACGATAGCGATAACTCAAGATGTAGACGGGCAGCAGGCAAAGGTCCGAGTTAATCGAACTGAAGCGTGTCGACACCTCCAGACCACGATACGTGTTACCTGGAAGAAACGCGGCAACGTTGCTTTGTTCGCGTTGATAGAACTGCTGTTGGCAGATTTGTAATGCTGCCTCGCGTTCGATGGAATATTCTTCAGACAACCAGCCGGCCAAGTAATACGGTTCGTAGCGTTTCAGTGCCGGCAAATTGAACGGCTTGATCCGTTCGGCCAATTGCTGCGGTAGCCCCTTGCTGCCCGAGACGAGATAGCCCGCATAGTAATGATGGTGATTTCCAGAGAGCGGCCACCACTCGGTTTCTTGCACTTGTCGCGTACGTGTGACGGTGTTGCCTTTGGAATCGCGGGTTGTATAGGTTTCGGTTCGATACCAATATTCGCCAATTGTGGCCGACCATCTGCTTTCGGCCAGCATGGAGAATGACCAGAACGGCAAGTAAACGCCACGTTGCTTATCGGCAAGTATCGCCATCTTCAGATCGCCGGGCCGGAACCATGAGTTCGCTGCAATCCACTCGCGGAACTTTTCCAGAGCCTGTTCGCGAGTCACTCCAAACCCGATCACGAACTCGGGACGCTGTCGATTGGTTCGCTGTTGCAACTCGACCACATAGGTTGAATCGCAGAAGGGGCATACGTAGCTGCGTTGATCGGGGTCGGTGGTCACCTCGCTGCCACAGTTGTCGCAGCGAAAGTGTCTCTGGTTGGTCTCGTGCGATTCAGTCGCAATCGCAGCTTCGACGACTTGAGCAAGGCCGCACGCCGGACAGAACTTGTCGTCGGCCTCGATCGGACACCCGCAAGCGTCACACGGTTGCCCATGCGGAGCAACCGCTTCCTGGTCGATGATTGGGTCGTCAAACCTTGCAGACGACGACGGTTCAATAAATTCAATCTCGGCCATGACTTTGTTCGTAGATTGCCGTCAGCAGTGCATTTACGTCCTTGAAGCGTTTCTTTGATTCCAAGGCTGCATCGAGCAACTTTTTCGCATCGGCTTCGCTGTGGCCTAATGCACACAGCGCCCGATACGTATCTTCGACCACGTCGCGTTGATCATCAACAACTCCGCCCGGTTCGTCGCGTCCCACGAGCAACGCGAACTTCGGCATCTTGCGGCGCAGCTTGGCAATTATTCGCTCCGAGGTCGCCGCTCCGATTCCGGGCAGCGTCGACAGGCCTTTGGAGTCTTGTTCTTCGATCAAGACGGCCACATCTTGCACTGGTTTTACCATGGCCCGCAAGGCTTTCTTCACGCCAACCCCATCCACCGAGCAAAACATCTCGAAAAACTCGCGTTCTACCTTGCGAAGAAAGCCGATCAGCCGCGGTGTCATGCGACCGTGAGCCGGATTTCCTTCCATGTAGTGGATCGTGTGAAAGCTGACTGTCGTGCCGAGCTGCGACTGAAGTTGTCGCCGATTGAAGTCCGGAATTAGCACCTCGTATTCGAACGGTTCGACCGAAACAGTAACGGAATCATCTTCGACGGACAGCAGTTTGCCGGTTAGTTTCGTAATCAAGGGAGTGCTTTCAGTGGTGGGTAGAATCAGGGCGAGACTTCAAAATCGTATGACGTTCATCCACGGTCGTCGTATTCTCAAACGCAAGTAGGGTCCGCTGTGCGGACCGACCTCCGCGTGGTCCGCATAGCGGACTCTACATCTTCCGTACTGTGGCACTACGGAGGCTTGACTAATCGAAGACATGCTCCTTGCCCTATGCGACCTTTTTCCCAAGGTGATGGTGACACAAAGCAATGGCTAGAGCATCAGCGACATCCGGCGGCTCGGGGGGAGCGGCGAGGCCAAGTTCACGGCAAATCGCCGACTGCATCTGGTTTTTCGGGGCGCGACCGTTTCCTGTCAGCATGCGTTTCACTTGTGTCGATGCATAGTGCATGATCGGGATGTGCCGCTGCGAAGCCGCCAAACACAAGACGCCGCGGGCATGCCCCATCAGGATTGCGGTTCGGGGACGTTCGTAGTGAGAGTACAACTGCTCAATCGCCATCGCGGCTGGCTCGAAGGCGTCGAGAACTTCGTTCAGGCCCGAGTACAGTTCACGCAGCCGGGCTTCCAACGACCGATCCTTCCCGCCACGAATGATGCCACCTTCGGTCAACTTGGGTCCATGGACGGTGATCTCCAACACGCCGTAACCCGTGATGTTCAGACCTGGGTCGATACCAAGTATCTTCTGTCCAATCGTCGTCCCGTCTGTCATGACCATCCTTGTGGCAATTCGTGGTGATGCGAAGCGGCAGAAATCCGATGCGTTAGCCCAATCGCCAAGTCGTGCCTTCTTTGCGGTCTTCCAACGTAACCCCTGCGGCGGTCAATTCGTCACGTATTCGATCCGAGAGCGCAAAGTCTTTGTTTTGACGGGCGTCGGCTCGCATTCGGATGAAGGTTTGAACGAGCTTGTCCAGCGTTTCTTCACTACCACCCGCAGCCGAACTCGCGACCGGCTTAAGGAACAGCCCTAAGATCGCGCTCAATTCGCGAAGCACTTCGACACCGCGACAAAACTGGTCGAGATCCGATTGTGATCGTTTCGCCGATTCTTCGAGATTCTGCTGGTCCGCAAATTTATTTAAACTGCCCAGCAAGTTGAAGAGTTCGCTGACGGCGCCTCCGGAGTTGAAGTCGTCGTCCATCTTTGCCAAGTACGCATCGCGATAGCCCTTCACCTCGGCGAGCAATCCACTCGTATCCGAGTCGTCATGTTCTTCGCGTCGACGTACCAACTTGCGATCGTCGCCCGCAGCGAGATAGTAGCTTCGCGAGGTGATTCGTTCGTAGCGATCGAAGAACACATAAAACTTATCGAGTGCGATGGCGGCTTCATCCAGGGCCGCTTCACTGTAGACAACAGTACTGCGATAGTGCGTCTTCAGTAGGAAGAAACGAATCTTCTCGCCACCGTGCTTTGCGAGTTGATCGCGCAACCCGCCGGCTCCCGCCGAGCGACTCATCTTTCCGCTCGCCGCCTGCTCGACCGAATCTGTCGCATCCGACTCGCGTTCGCCGCGCCCGCCGACTTTGCCAGCTTCGCCTGAGCGAAGCAATCCGTTGTGCATCCAATACTTTGCCATAGGTTTGCCGTGACAGCATTCGCTCTGGGCGATCTCGTTCTCGTGATGCGGGAACATCAGGTCCAACCCACCACCGTGAATGTCGAACGACTCGCCGAGCAACCTGCGGCTCATGGCGGAACATTCGATATGCCAGCCAGGGCGGCCCTGGCCCCAAGGACTGTCCCACGCCGGCTCGCCTGCCTTCGCCGATTTCCACAAGGCAAAGTCGCTGGCCGAACGCTTCTTCGCGGCAGCTCCGCCACCTTCGCCTTGCTGCTCGTCCGCCGAACGGTTGCTTAGCTTTCCATACTGCCGATCCTTCTGAACGTCGAAGAAAACGTCTCCGCTCGATTCGTAAGCATAGTCCTTTTCGATCAAGCCTTCGATGAACTGGATGATCTCGACCATGTTCTCCGTTGCGCGCGGCATGCTCGTGATCTGATCGACGCCCATTGCGAGCAAGTTCGCACAGTAATCCATTGTCATTTCGGTGGCCACTTGCGACATGGTGATGCCGCGTTCACGCGACTGGCCGATCAGCTTGTCATCGACATCGGTGATGTTGACAACCCAATTCACATCGAAGCCGTTGTAAGTCAAATATCGCTTGATCGTGTCAAAAATGACTGGCCCGACCATATGGCCAATGTGAGCTTCCTTGTAGACCGTCGGTCCGCAGAGATAGATGCCGACCTTGCCAGGCGTGATCGGTTCAAAAGGCTCTTTTGACTTCGTAAGCGTGTTGTAAATGCGAATGCTCATCGAGCTTTGACCTTGAGTCGATTCCGAGTTGGGAGCGGTTGCAGTAGACATCTCAATCCATTGAGTTAGGGTGTTGTGTACGACGTCCCTCCAAGGCCGTCGTCAATACATCAACGGCCTCGGAGGGCCATCGTACACTAGATTCGAGTTTCCAAAAGTACGACGCACTGTGCCATGATCGCCTCCTCGCGACCGACGGAGTCTACACCTTCGCCAGTCTTTGCCTTCACGCCAACAACGTCGGCGGAGAGTTCCAAAATCGTCGCGACACGTTCACGAATGGCCTGCTTGTACATGCTGAGTTTAGGGCGTTGTGCGAACACGATACAGTCGAGATTGACGACTTGGTAACCCGCTTCCACGACCTTTCGGTAAGCCAGCATCAGCATTTCTGCGGAGTCGCGTCCTCGGTTCGCCTCATCGGTGTTCGGGAACAACTCGCCGATATCCCCAATCGCTGCCGCTCCCAGGATCGCATCGGTGATAGCATGCAACAACACATCGGCATCGCTGTGGCCGACCGCGTGTCGATCATGAGCTACCTCGACGCCGCCAATTCGAAGCGGTCCGCCCTCGGCGAGTCGATGAGTATCGTGGCCAATGCCAATCCGTTGGTTCGTCGTCTGATTTCCTTATCGTTGTTAGACTTGGCAAACGTCGCGATGAACAACCAAGTCGCGAGCTCGCAGTAAGTTAGGGAGTTTAGCAGGAGCTGCGAATTATAGCGAAAGGACAAAAATGCGACAACGCGAGCAGTTTTAGAGTGGTGGTACAGTTTGCCGTAAGTTGGTCACTCGTGCCGTAGGTCGGGCACTCTTGCCCGACAAAGAGACGGCCAAGAGTGGCCGTCCTACTTTCAGGATTCGCAAACTGTACCCCTACCGGTTTTAGCCGATCAGGCGCCGAGCTTCGCCGAACACGCTATCAAGCATCGACTCGGTGAGCCGTCCGGTAAATGTGTTTTGCTGGCTGGGATGATAGCTCCCGATTATCCACCGGTCTCCCGCGAGTTGTGCCTTGGCACCATGGCCAAACTTGGGTTGTTTGCCAGTCCACCACTCACGACGTTTGCTTTCCGCGATCATACCCTTCCAGCCAAGCTGCCCCAACGCAACGAAGACGCGAGCAGGGAGGTGGTCGATGGTTTGTTCGAGAAACGGACGGCAGAGTTCAACTTCGTCGATCGTTGGCTTGTTATCAGGCGGCGCACAATGACATACGGCGGTGATAGCACAGTTGACGAGCTTCAATCCGTCGTCCGTGTCTGTTGAATTCGGCTGAGTGGCAAAACCTGTTTTGTGGAGGGCGCGGAACAGCCAATCACCGCTGCGGTCTCCGGTGAACATGCGGCCCGTTCGATTCGCTCCGTGTGCGCCGGGCGCGAGTCCAACGATCAATAGCTTGGCTTGTGGATCGCCCAAGTTTGGAACGGGCCTGCCCCAGTAATCCCAGTCTGAGTAGGCCTTGCGTTTTTCGCGTGCAATCTTCTCGCAGTGTGCGACCAGACGAGGGCATGCCGTGCAGCTGATGATCCTTCGATTCAGCTGGTCCCAGGCTTTCATGAGTGATCTTTCAGGATCGCATCTCGTCGAGCATCGCTCGGAGAATCATTTCTTCGGTGACGACTCCGAGTAGTCGCCCGGCTTGGTTCACGACGGCAATTGCTTGACGTCGATGTTCGATCATCGAGTGGGCGGCACAACTCAACCGCTCGCCAGGACGAATTGTAGGAGCTGACGCAGCCAGTGCCAAGATTGAGGTGGAGTTATTCCCCTGAGGCTCGGCGCGAAGAGCTTCGCTTCCGAATACCTCGCGCAGTGTCTGGCGAAGCTTCAACATGCCAAGGTCTCGCCGCGAAACAACTCCCAAGGGCAAGCCGCCGCGGACAATCGGAACGGCATCCGATTGAGTGAAGTGCATCGCCATCGCCACGTCGTCGAGCGTTGCGTCACTTTCAACCGGTTCACTTGGCGATTGCATCGTTTCACTGACCGAGATGCAGCCGGCGAGTGAGCCTCCGTAGGAGAATTCTCGCAAGAAGTCACTAGTCGTTGCTAGTGCGGTAAGGTAACTGTCGGTAAGCACCGGCAGCGCACTGACGCGATGTTCTAATAACGTCCACAGGGCCGACGCTGGCGACTCGTTCTGCTGAATGCTGAGCACACGCGGCGACATCACCTCGCTGACGTGCTGACAGCGAATGATCTCCAACCGTTCTTCGCGACGCTCGTCGGACAAGGTGAGCGCCGTGGCACCAGCTTCGAAGATTCGGACCAGGTCGGAACTGCACAGCATGCCAATCAACTGCCGCTCGTCATCCACGACGGGCCAATGATGAAACTCCGCAATCGGGAGAAGTTCGACCAATTCGCCTAAAGTCGTTTGGCCTTCGATCGACCACGGATTGTACGTGATGATGTTGGACAGTTCGGTGTGGATCATGGCGGCGTGCAGCCCGCATATCTCGGATAATCGATTCCATCGCGCACAAAGAGCGCAGATTCCCTAGCTGGCGAAGTCTACGACACAAGAAAGTGCCATGCGCCGGCTGATCTGACTAATAACACGATCTAGCGGTAGGTAACGGACTTCGAAAACGGACTTTTCCGATTGAATCGGTTGTTCTGCGTTTGTGTGTACCCTTCCGCTCCTCGTTTCCCGAACAGACCGCACAAGACGCGAGACCGGACCCGCGTGTGCCGATGAACAGTTGAAACCGCCTTTTCATTGGGAGCTACTTCGATATGAGTACATTGTTTGTCGCGTTAACTGCTATCGCCGCGCTTGGAGCACCGATTCCGAACGCCGAAGTTGTGAAGCAGAATGAAACCTTTAAACAGTTGTGGGAGACCGACTTTACGTGGCAATATGACAAACTCCCGGAAGCGGGCGGCGTGGCCGAGTGGCGAGTGCCCTACTCCGGCTACATCTATCCTGATACTGCAGGTGGAACGCGTAATGCGCTCTCGAAGTATGACCGCGCTTTCAATGGCGGTCGTGGATTGGCTACCGCTTACGAGGCGCGCGATACTTCAATGACCGAGCGCCAACCCGGCCTGTTCGGGGGTCGTCTGTTCTCTCGCGAGCGGACGCCCGATTGGTACGGTCACTGCAACGGTTGGACTTCAGCCGCAATTCGCCACGCCGAGCCGGTCAAAAGCGTAACGCGAAATGGTGTCACGTTCTCGCCTTCGGACATCAAGGGGCTGTTGGCTGAGATCTATATCTACAACCACCACGAAGTGCTTGCAGGCGAAAACCAACGTCAGATCAATGCTGGTGTGTTCCACGCCATCATCGCAAACTGGGTTGGACGCGGCGATCATCCGCTGGGCATGGAATCGGATCCTTCGGAAGAGAAGTGGAACTATCCGGTTTACGCGTATGCGACTTCTTCCGCCAAGCATTCCGATCGTGAAGTCGAAGTCAAAATGAACGTTGCCTACGCCAAAGACAGCAACGGCGAGTGGGATGAAAGCCCACGAATCAAACGCGTCAAGTACTTCCACTACATGTTGAATCTCGACACTAACGGCAAGATCGTTGGCGGATACTTTTATCGCGACAGCAATGTTATTGACATGCTGTGGGTTCCGCTGCGACCGAAGCAAGCCGGACAGCCTGGTAACGAGGCCGGCAATCCCTACGTCAATGTTGACGAAGTCTTGGCCATCTGGCGTGCATCGGCTCCCGAGGACACTCGCAAGAAGTGGCTGACGGTTGATCCTGCAGAGCTTGATCGTGTCGCCCTCCTTGCGGACGAGGAGACGACCCCTGTTTCCGAGAACGCGGCACCTGCCGAAACGGAAGAAGAAACCGCGGAGCCAGCGACGGACGCTTCAGACGCGGTCGCTGCAGTTGAAGACGCCGCAACCGAAGAAACTCCCTCGACCGTCGAAACCAGTGAAGAACTCGAAGACTAAGCACACGTTGCCCCAATGTGAACGTCAGCAATTAAGGGGGCAGGAGTCTTTTTATCGGCACATGCCGCCGAGCCTTGGATGCTCCAACGGCCTGAAAAAGACTCCCGCCCCCTAACACTAGCCCAGCGCGACCAAACACTCCCTTTCCAGTAGGTCGCATCTGCGAGATACTTGTCGGATGTTTTTACGTCTCGGCAACATGGTCTCCCGATATTGGTGGCTGACGATTCTGATCTGGCTCGGAATCGTTGTCAGTCTGCGGCTGATCGCGCCCAGTTGGGACGACATCACTCGCGATGGTGATCTGGCATTTCTGCCCGCTGGCATGCCGAGCGTTGTCGGCGAGAATTTGAAGCTCGCCGCGTTTCCAGAGAACCGTGCGGACAGCCAAATCGCGATTATCTTCTCGCGTGAAAGCGATACGCTAACACAAGCCGATCTGAAGGCAGCGGATCGTCTGGCAAGTCGCTTCCACAATTACCTAGCGAGGCGGCTGACGACGACCGCCGAGACGGAAGCATCCTCGCTTGAGCAGTTCGACGAAGCCATTCGACTCGATGCGAATAATGCGGAAGCATTTCACAATCGATCCGTTGTCCATGCAAAGCTCGGACAAGCCGACGAAGCCGCAGCGGATCGTGAAACCGCAGGGACTTTGAACTCCGCGTTTCGATCCATGACTGATAAGTTCGTCCCTGAACTTACATCGTCGCTACCGCTGGTCGACGTTTGGACACGACACAATCCGGTCGTCGGCTCAAAACTCCGCAGCGTCGACAAGCAGGCTCAGTTGATCATCCTGCAACTCGATACAGAATTCATGGCGACCGAGAATATCGATGCCCTTGATCTCGTCAAGCAGGAGGTTACAGCCGCACGCAACGAGCTTCAAGGCGGAGAGTTCAGAGGATTGAATGTGGACATCTCAGGGTCCGCAGCGATTGGCGGTGACATGCTGCAATCGGCGGCCGAGAGCATTCAGAACACCGAACTGTTTACGATCATACTGGTGATCGTGATCCTATTGATGGTCTATCGCGCACCACTGATCGTCATCGTGCCATTAGTGACGATCGGCATGTCCCTGTCAGTATCAATTAATCTGCTGTCGATGCTGGCCGAGTTGACCGGGACACCCGGGTTCGAATGGTGGACGTTCAAGGTTTTCAAGACGACAAAGATCTTCATCGTGGTGATCTTGTTCGGCGCGGGGACAGATTTCTGTTTGTTCTTGATTGCTCGCTTTCGAGAGAGCTTAGAGACCGGCGTTTCTCGCAGGCACGCGATTCCGCAATCATTGGCTGGCGTGGGCGACGCGTTGGTCGCCAGCGCCCTGACCACGATTGTCGGGCTAGGCATGATGTTCTTCGCTGACTTTGGCAAATTCAGAAGCAGTGGTCCCGCGATCGGATTGTGCCTGTTTGTTACGTTAATTGCCTGCCTGACCTTAGCCCCGGCCTTGCTGCGAGCGTTGGGGCCTGCCGTTTTTTGGCCGTTTCATCCGAGGCCGCCCGAGGGCTCGCAGCTGAAACCACAACGCCGCCGCTTCTCGCTGCTTTGGCATCGAATTGCGAATGGTATCGTCACACACCCTGGCAAAGTCCTCATGGCGAGCGTCCTGCTCTTCGCGCCCCTGGCCTATTATGGTTCGTTCTCGGCAGATCATACAACCTTCGATCTGTTGAACTCATTATCACGGTCCCGCGAGAGCTATCGGGGCAGTATGGTGCTAAAGCGGCACTTTCCTATCGGCGAGGGAAGTCCCATTATCGTGCTCGCCCAAAAGGACAATGCCGGTTTCGATAGCGACGACCGACGGACGGCAGCCATCGCAATGGGAGCGATCTTCGATCTGACCGCGGCGTTGACCGAAATGGAAGGTGTTGATGCGGTACGCAGTCTTGCCGAACCGTTAGGCGATCCTCCACAGTGGTCAATCACGCAAACCAAGAAGAACATCCTGCGGCAGCATCGACTCACTCAATCGATCTTTTTGGCGCAATCTCCGGAGCATCGGGGCAACGTGACGCGATTCGAGTTGATTTTGAAGCACGATCCATTTTCTACAGGCGCGATCGATACACTCGGTCGAGTCGAACATTTCCTGAATGCTCAAGCCATGGTCCCCGATTCGTTTTGGAGCGGAGCGACCTTCTCCGTGGCGGGAACAACAGCGGGAGTCCGCGATCTGCGTGACGTTACTCGCTCGGATCGGTGGCGGATTCAAGTGCTGGTCGTGCTTGCGGTCTATGCCGTGCTCGTCGTCATCCTCCGCCAGCCGCTGGTGTGCTTATACCTGATCGTGTCGGTCCTGTTCAGCTATTTCATAACCATCGGAGCGACGGAGTTATTCTTCATCTGGCAGTACGGCGACACTTACTACGGCCTCGATTGGAAGGTGCCGATCTTTTTGTTCGTGATTCTGGTTGCGGTCGGAGAAGACTATAACATCTATTTAGTCACACGCATTACCGAAGAGCAGAGTCTGCGTGGACCGTTTGCCGGCTTGCGAGAAGGCGTGATCCGCACGGGCGGTATCATCACCAGTTGTGGCGTCATCATGGCGGGCACCTTTGTTTCGATGACGACGGGCACCTTGCGCGGGGTCGTGGAACTCGGCTTTGCTCTGTCGCTTGGCGTGTTGTTGGACACGTTCGTTGTCCGCACGATACTCGTTCCTGCCTTTCTCGCGCTGCTGCTGCGGGCGAACGCGGCACGAAGCCGCAATAAAGGGATTTCGGTGTCATGACGAAGAAGGCGAACGGTGTTTACTACACGCCCAAGCCGATCGTCGACTACATCGTGACCAGCACGCTCAGTCCGTTGCTCGACGGCAGGTCACCGATGCAAATCGCGGGTCGAAACGAAGTTTGGGATCGCGCCGAAACCATGCGTCCTCTGACCATTCTTGATCCCGCTTGCGGCACTGGGCACCTCCTGCTCGGCGCTTATCAGTTTCTGCTGGATTGGTGTTTGCAGTGGTACCTTGCACGCGACCCCGAACAATGGCTGAGCGGACCGCATTCGACAATTCTCCACCAGGGAGAGTCCTATCGTCTACGACCAGAAGAAAGGCAACGTATCCTCAGCGACCACATCTTCGGAGTAGATACCGATCCCAAGGCTATCAAGACTGCGAGGCGATCGCTGCTCGGGATGATGTCGGAATCTCCGATTCCGTCGATGCAGCTTGGCAACATCCGATGCGGCAATAGTTTGATCGGTTCCGACTTCAACGCCACAACTCAACGAAAATCAAGAACCACAATTCAACCGTTTGATTGGGATAAGGAGTTTTCGTCCGTGTTGACAGCAGGTGGCTTCGACGCTGTCGTCGGCAATCCGCCTTACGTGAACGCACGGCTCGTCAAACAAGAGCAGGGAGAAGTGGTTAAGCAGTACTTTCGCAAACGCTATCTTTGCGCACGACGGGCGTTTGACTTGTATGTTCTGTTCGTCGAGCGATCCCACGAATTGCTGCGAGATGATGGCCGGGCGGGAATGATCTTGCCAAACAAAATCGCGACGCTGGACTACGCGAAACCCTGCCGCGAGTTGCTTCTCAGTGAGTCGACCCTCGACACGGTCACCGACGTCGCCTCACAGCAACTATTTCGAGAAGCCAACGTCTACCCATACATCATCACCTGGACGAAGAGGCCGCCTACGCGGGAGCACCGGATTCGCATCGTGACCGTCGGTGAAACGGAATGCCTTACCGACTTCAGTGCAGCGCGTTACATCCGACAGGCAGACTGGTCGGCGGAAGCCGGATTCGCGATTCACGAAACGATCGACGTCGAGGCGCGTGTACCGACGCAACCGCTGAGTCAACGCAGCAAGATTCACAGCGGAACGACGGGATTCTCGGCCAAACAAATGGCAATTGAGCTTCAAGAGCAGAACGCCATCGATCACAGTGACGTGTTCGGCTTTGTTGTAAGTGGCAACATCGATCGTTATGCGATCTCGCTCGGCAATGTCCGGTTTATGAAACGCTTGTTCGATCGACCAGTTCTGCCACACGATTCGGAAGTCTTGTCCCCCAACAAGCGACGGCTGTTTTTCGAATCCAAGATCGTCATCGCGGGCATGAGCCGGCGGTTGGAAGCGGCTTATGATCGTGGCGGCCTGGCTCTCGGAGTGCAGGTTTACGCGGTTGCAGACGTTCGGGATAATCCACAGTTCCTGTTGGCCTTGTTGAACTCGAGGCTCATGTCGTACTTGCTCGGCACAAGGTTTCAGGCAAAACGATTGGCGGGAGGATACCTGGCAATCAACAAAAGCCAACTTGCCAAGCTGCCGATTCGCGTTGTCGATACGCAAGATTCGGAGGCGGTTATCGTACGAGACCGGATCATCGAGTTGGTTAACGGACTTAGAGTCGCGGATACGGACTCGGATCATGAGATCGATCGACTGGTCTACCGGTTATATGAACTCACGGATGACGAAATTGAAACGGTTGAACAATTTTCACTGTAGCTAGTCGAAACAATGTGAGCGGAAGGCAACGAAGTTAACGAAGTTCTGCGGTGACAGAACTCTTTGTTTCCTTCGTTACCTTCTGTTCAATCCCCGGCTACCGCTTCGGAGGATCTGCCTCACGGACGATCGCTCCGTGCTCGTCGCTCAAGATTAACAACGCGAATCTCTCGACTTGTTCGAGTTCGTTGGTGCTTAACGACGAATAATCAAATCGGCCTCGCAAGTCCGTATAGCCGTCCTTGAAGAAGCGAACCGAACCGTCTTTCATGCGAGCGTACGTCTTCACGTAAACCGTTGACAACGGCTTGCCGTTCTCGGCTCCCGTAACTCGCAACTGACCATAATTCTCGATCAACTGGACGGACAACGAATTCGAGAAGTACGCCTGCGATTTGGTTTGTCCCGCTCCTGCAACTTCCACCAAGACGTTGCGATTCAACAGTTCTTTCGGCAAAGCAAACTCGTGCTGCTTGCCACCTTTGGGCAACGCGATCGTCTGCGTCAGATTCGGTCGGATCTGCGAGAACTGACCGGAGGAGTGCTGGACGAACGGATTGCGGCTGAACAGCAGTTCGATGTCCATCAGGTAATAGTTAACAAGCACCTGCTCGATATTCTGGTAATCCAGATGCACCTTCTTTGCCTCAACCTTCAGATCGAACGTCGGGGCCATGGCCGCAAGTTCCGCTTGACGCTGGTCGCGATTCTCAGCATCGACGACTTCAACCTCGCCGCTGCTGATCTCGTCCAGTTGGCGATCGATCGAGACAAACGCATTTCGCCAGCGGTCAACGGGGTGGTTCGCGTAACGCGTCGTGATCTGGCGCGCCGCCTCGATATCGGCCCGATACATCTTCAAGTACGCGGAAAAGTAGTCGTACTGAAGCGATGTTTCGAGGTCGGCTCCGTTGACGCGACTGAAGAAGTCCATCGCTTCGGTGACACGATCCTGTAGCAGCAGATAGTACGTCACGGCCATCAACTCGTCTTGGTCGAGATCGCGACGGCAACTGAGGATCGTGAGCAGTTGGTGATACTGTTGGTGTAGACGACCGTTCAGTATTTGCCGCTGGCGACCGAGTTGATGCGCCCGTGCGTTGACCAGCGGTTTGTAATCCAGGTGTTGATACGAATGCCTCGCGATGGGATCGATTCGCAGCAGCGGAGTGTCGATCGCCGCACCGCACTGTTGCACGAAGCCTTCAGCATGCTGCAAATACTGGCTGACCGCAGGCACGACGTTGTGCTTGATACCATACGACCACAGCGTGTGGTGGTAGACATGGCGACGTTCAAGAAGCTCGACGACTTGCAGGAAGAACGGCTTGTTTCCCATTCGGAACGCGATCTTCTCCAAGTCCGTGTTGTGCAGATTGTTCTGCCGCAGATACTCCAACACATCTTCGGCGGAACCGTATTGCGACAAGTACGGCCACGACTCGCGATCGATATGGCTCAGTTTCTCAACAACCGTCAGCATCGCCGCCTCGGCATGGGCCAAGAGTTGTTCGTTCTTCGCGATGTGGACGGGATAGTGCGGATAACGCCCGGCAGCCGGGAAGTAGAAGTGGTATTCAAGGGTTTGCGTGTTGTAGGGCTGCAGGTCCAGTTGAACGCTGCGCGTCTCATGGCCGTTCAGAACGGGGATTGAACCGAGCGGAACTTGCAACAAGACATCAAGCTTCTGCGGCGAGGACGTGGGGTTGGTTAACACGACCTGACAGCCGTAGACTGTATGGACCAGGAACTCGTCGGTGACGAACTTGTCCAGTCGCTCGTTGTTCTCGACTCGATAGCGATCGTCGTATCGAAAGAAGTTCTGGCTGACGAGGATGGGCGTTTGTTCCACGACTTCGCTGGCTTCGCGAATCTCTTCATGAAAGACGATCATCGGGCTGCCAGCGGTAAGTGTCATCTTGCCACCGGCGAAATTGGTCTTATGTTCTGCGGCTTCAAACGGCAAATCGAGCACCGATAACGCCAACATCATCTCGGTAAAGTTGCGAGATGCCTCGGCAAAGTTGATCGAGCGGAACGGTTGCTGCGGATCGTGTTCGGCATAGTCTCGCCAGAACGCGTTGACCGATACGAGTCCCGCCAATTGCTCTTCGATCGGCAGTTGATAGTAGTTGTTCTCGGCCCACTCTTGCGTCTTATCGAGGAGTTGGTACAAGGCAGCGACCTCACCCGACTTACGGCCCCGACGAGAATCGAAAAACGCCCGATTGCCGGCGACATCGAGCTGTTCGGATTCACCGAGTGATTCTCGCGACAACGCCTTCTGTCTAAGCGCAGGCCGGGCGAAACGTGCTTTGGCTTCCGCCTCAGGTTCTCCGTACATGTCATCTGCAGCGGCGAATGGCTCGGCTGGGGCGGCTGCAACGCCGCCATACGCAAATCCACCCATTCCGCCCATCGCCCCACCTTCGAACTCCACATCCTGTAGAGTACGGACAAAACCGTCCTCGGCGGCTTCAACGCCCCAAGGATCACCAGCTTCCAACGCTCGTCCCTTGACGGCTGTTAGAAACAGTCGGTTCAGCCGATCGGTGTCGGGCGTGAGCAACGAAAACTGATCGAGGATGTCTCGCGTGGTGTGTTGACGATCGTTGTCGATTCGCTGTGCAACCAAGATTCGTTCGGCAACATTCAGCCGTTCATAGTTCCAGGCCCGCAAATACTCCGCCAGATCGTACTGTAACAGCCAGTCATCCAGCAGCGTCTTGTCACGTTTGTTGGCTAGATAGGGCCGTACAACCTGATCGAAGAACGGCCGATCCTTCTTCAGCAGGAAGAAGTTCAACTCGTGGCACGCATATTTCGAATAAAGAGTCTGTTTCGCGGCAGCGTCGAGGCCGGGCCAATTGAGAATGAAACTGAACTCGGCAAGCTTCGGATCACCGCTCAACGTCGAATACAAAGAATAGACTCGCCCCAGTGTGTCGTAGGCTTCAAACCGAGAAGTGGCAATGTCCGCTAACACGAATTGCTCGCCCTTCCCCACGACACTCACTCGTTTCTGCTGCGTGAAGTGCCGCTTCGGATCGAGGCCAGCCAACAACCGTTGGTCGACAAGCTTCATCGGTTTCTCGTCCAGCGACTTGTTCCGATAGGCCGTGCTGGTCGGGTCGATGGCGACAATATGCAAGTCCTGATGCGCGCCGAGCGAGTCGAGCGACAAGCTGACAACTCCGTTCTCGTCAGGCTTCAGGTTCGCATGAACGACCGTGGCTTCGCTCAGGAAATCAAGATTGGCAAAGTCACCGTGAGGAGCTGCTTCCGCCGATGCACTTTCGCTGCGTCGCATCATCTCACTTGCTGGAGCAGGAGCAGGTGCGAAGTCATCGCCTGCGGCAGCGTCTTGTCGGCCCGATTCCGTGCTGCGGACGGCCCAAGGATTCAGCAGCACACTGGGCCGCTCGACGAGTACGCCAGGGTACTTCGTCGCATAACGACGGTCGATGATATATTGATACTCGTCGCCAATGCTTCTTCCCGCAACGTACAGCGACGTCATACGGCCCGGATCGACTTGATAGGGCTCTGGATCAACGACGCCAGCGAGTTTTGCGAACACCGAAAAAGCTGGCCGATATCGCGTGGCGAAGATGTGGACACGAGCGAACTTGTTGCTGTTGTTCAACTGAACGCGAAGCTGCTTGTCCGTTGTCTCAACCTCCGCGATTTGCAGTGGGTCCGCGTCTCTTACTTCAAGATGTCGGGAACTCCCTAACGCATAGCCTTCATTGAGCTTGCCGTCCGCCACGCGGACACGAATTCGATGGCCGCGATCCTTTAGCAACAGATCGTAATCGCCGCGCGGTAATCCCTTTAATTGGATCATACCGTCTTTGATGCTGATCGCGGAAAAACGATCCGTGACGTATGTCTCGCCTCGCAATTCAAGCAGCGACAGTTCGTCGCGAGCCGGTTTGTCGCTGGTTCCCATGTAGGGGATCTCGATCACGTCGCCCACAGCGGCGTGAACCGACTGACGATAGGAGTGCTGGTCGTGTGCCAAAGCCCAAGTATGCGAAGTCCCCTCCGGATCCGTGGCCGTGACGGACGCGATTCCTGCGAGTGGGCCGAGCACAGTGGTCCCGGTGTGGTCCGTTTGCACGGTTGCCGTCAGCGGGAAACTGAAGTCGCGGTGTTGCAGCGACAAGACGATCGGGCGATCGGGTCGAGATTCACCCGATTTGCCTCGCGACTCGATGACGTAGGAGTCGTTCATTTTGGCGAAATACAAGTCGGCGACCTTCTCGCTCTTGTCAATCTCGTTCAGTAGATAGCTATCCGCAGCTTGCAGATCAATCTTCTTGCTTTGACTCAAACTCTGAATCTTGGCTTGCAATGTGAACGTCAACTGCGCGAGTCGTGGCGGGACTTGGAACTCGTAAATCGATTCGCCATCCTCAAACAGCTCGAAGTTTTTCACTTCCTTCGTAGTCGCAACGCCATCGTGATCGACGGACGCGATCGTCAGGCGAACATCCTCCAAATCGGAAATGCCAACCGGGCTGCCATTCAAGTACAAACCGGGCCGCACCACGACGGGCACCACCGTCCGCTTTAACAACGACTCGCGATCGACATAGATCCCGGCGGCGAGTTGATAATTCTCGGCTTGATGTTCGAAGAACGCCAGCGACGACAAGTCGCCACGCGACAAGATAATCGCCTGCCGACCGGGAGCTGTCGAGAAGGGAACCAGAATCTTTCCGTCTTCGTCTGGCAAGTATTCACGTCCCGCCAGCCATATCGACGCATCCTTCACCCGCTCGTTCTTCTCGTTCAATACGGTGAAGATTTGACCGGTGGTTGTCGTTTGGACCAAGTGGCGGAGCTGTCCCTTGCGGACGACCACGCGACTGTTCATGCCGTTGCCGATAAAGTCGACGACGTACACGCCGGGCTTGGCCAACGCCGGGAAATCGAAATGGCGACGAACGCGGCGAAGCGGCGGTTCGGAATAGTCAAACGTCTGCTCATTGTTCGCCACCATGCCGTCGAGATTGATGTCGGCGTTGACTTCGCGCTGGTGCTCGCGATAGAAGTTCTTCGTGTTAATCTCGAAGACTCGCACGATCAACGTTGCGACATTCTTGACGTCCAGGTCGAGGCTTACCGAATCGTCCGCAGCAAAGAACTTGGGATTCGTCGGTGCAAAGTCAAGATCGATGCGATCCTTCAATGCTTGGTATCGATCAGGCGGGAGCAGCGAGTACCACTGCTCCGGCTCGCCAAGACCGTTGACGATCTTGGTCTCGGCCAGATTGTGCCGCAGATACACATCAAGAATGAAAGGCTCGTACGCCTTCGTCACGGTTTCAGCGACAAAGAAGTGGTGTAAGTAGCTGCGGACCAGCGGTTCGTCGTTGCGGACGGGTGGCAGGAGCGTGAAGGCTTCGTAGTTTGCGTTCAGATCTGCGGCGTAGCGTCGGTTCTCGTCTTGCTGAAGGAACTTGGGCTCGATGTACGCGACATTCCGCGGCAAGCCGATGTACGTCATGAAACGGGCTTTATCATAGATGCCCCGCGAGCGATCAAACGTCAGCCGATGAAACAGGACGTGCGTTTTCAGTGAGTTGTGAACCGGAGCCAACTGCGAGACGAAACCCCATAACCGATCGAGATAGGCTGCGTACTCTTCGGTCTCGTGTTGCCAGTCCACGTCGGCGTTGGGATGCAACTTACTGAGATACGCGTTCACAAAGTTCGTTTGATTCAGCAAGTCCGGCTTCAACCGCAAGCATTCGTCCAACTGCTCGGTCAGCAATCGTTGATGGATCGCCATCGATCCGAAGGGCTGGCTGTATTGATGATTCAAGTCGTCAACGATCAGCTTGGCGAGGTTCGGGTAATCGGGGCGTTGCAACCGTTGCAGGAGGTGGCGACGACGATCAGGGTCGAGATCGGTCGCGACGAGCCAGTCGAGAGCTGCGTCAGTAAAGCCGCTTAGATCCTGGTGGTTCTGCTTCGCGATCTGCGATAGATATTCACGACTGATCAGTTTCTGATCGAGCTGTGTGGGCAAGTTCGGTTTCTCGCCAAGTGTCTCGCGCTGGTGATTGAACTCGATCCCGAGTTGCTGGCGGACGAATTCGAGCGACTTTTCCGGATTTCTTTCATAAGTCAGCAAGGCGTGTCGCGTCTGAATTTGGCGGACGAGCGGCGTGTAGTTGTACCGCTTGATCCAAGCGGCCAGCAGTTCTTCGACCTGGTCGAATTTCTCGGTATTTTGCAGATGAAGACAGTTGTAGTAGTAATACTCCTCCGAGCCAGGGATCAGCCGCTTCAACGCTTCGGTGCGGTCCTTGGCGAGGGCAAAGTCTTCGATATAGCCGATTTCGTTGGCTTCGATGCTCGCCGCCAGAGCGATTCCGAGGTAGACCACCAGTGCTGTAAGTCGTTTCATCGTCGTAACTCCGTGATTCGGCTGACCCGATTTGTTCCTGCAATTGTAGCTGCGCATCATCCCACGGGTGATTAGACGAAGCGGATGGGCTCATAGTTTCCATGAGTTTTCGGCATCCGTTGGCTGTGGCAGAGTCTTCGACGCCACGGCTGTGATTCGACCTCGTGCGAGTCGCATGGACGCGTAGTTTGTGACATTCTAACCCCCTGGGGATTCTTGACGAAACAACGTTACACTTACTCGAAGACCGCTGTAAATGATCGGCCAGGGCTTCGAGGACTCAGCCCTAGCCACCGGGTAGTGGTACAGTTTGCTGTAAGTCGGGCACTCCTGCCCGACAAAAGACGGCCAAGAGTGGCCATCCTACTTTCAGGAATCGCAGACTTTACCACTCACCAGCTACCGTCAGCTCTTCCAATGCATGGTACTCCGAGCGTAGAATAACCAACGGCCAATGAGTTCCAGGCAGTTTCAGCTTGTTGGCTTCTTCCCGGGTTCGCATTGTTGTTTCCGTGTTTGCGCCGCTTTGGAGGCACCCGTGAAGGAAATCTCTCGTTTTGGGCCATTCGCTTTCGAAGGACAGCTGGGCAGTACGCCGGGCGGATCTGTCTATCGCGCTATCCATGTCGCTCAACGTCGCATGGTCGCGGTGAAGCTATTCGCCGCACCTTTGGTCGCGAAGAGCAACGCAGCCAAACAAGCTCTCGTCCGCGAGATGGATGTGCTGACAAAGCTTAAGCACTGGAACCTCGTCGCTTGCCACGGCGGGATCTTGGAAGACATGCAAGGCTGTGTGGTCTACGAGTTCGTCGAAGGCGAAACGTTGAAGGATCTGCTTGCGCGACGCGATCGCTTGGCCTGGGAAACGGTGGCTGACTACGCGTATCAGATCATCGCGGGCCTGGAATGTGCACATTCGCAAAACGTGGTGCATCAGGATCTGCATCCCGACAAGGTCCTGATCGCGGAAGACGGAACGGTCAAGATTGCCGACTTGCGTGTCGATCGCGCACGAAACCCTTGGTGTACATCATCGACTCGATTGACGATCGAACGCGCCGCCTACCGAGCTCCCGAGCAGCTTGCCGGCTCGCAGGAACTGACTCACAAAACCGACTTGTACGCGCTAGGATGCATCATGTTCGAGATGCTCGTCGGTCGACCGCCGTTTGAAGGCGATTCGATCGAAGCGATTGTCAAACAACATCAGGAGGAGATGGCTCCGCGAGTCGACGGCATTCTATTCGAGTGTCCTGTTTGGCTGGCAGATGTCGTTGCCCAACTGCTAGAAAAGGATCCGGCCCAACGACCGAGTGGTGCCGCGGCGGTATCCTTTGCTCTGAGTGAAACAACTCGGCAAGCGATGTCTGAATCGGCGCCCATCACGAGTGGACCGTACGGCACGTTGCGCGTGGAACGCGAGCAGGACGTCACGCTCGAGTTGCTGGAAGAAACACAGCGACCGACCCGCAAGTCGACGCGAAGCGTTGAGCTGCCGCCGTTTTATGAGCGTGCGTGGTTCCTGGCACTCTCGCTGCTTATGCTGATCGGAGGCATTAGCACTTGGCTGCTATGGCCGCCAAGCGAGGCGGGGCTATTGCGTCGCGCCGTGGCGATCATCGAATCAAAGGAAGGCATCGAACGCGAGAAGGCACGCCCCTACTTGGAGAAGCAACTTCGCATGTACCCCCGCGGCGAACTGGCGGATGCTGCAGAAGAACACCTCAAGTTGCTCGATATGGACAGCGCGATGCGGAAGTTTGAATTCAATGTGAAGTACGCGCGTGAACCGAAATCCGAGGCAGAACGGTTGTACAAAGAGGCGTGGGATTTCGAGCAATTTGGTGATCGACTTGCCGCGTTGGAAAAGTACCGCAGCATGGTGAACGTGCTGTCCGACGGCGACGAGGATGCAACGCGATTGGCCTTTGTGAACCTGGCACGGCGCAACATCGCCGAGATCGAAGCCAAGGGGTCCGACGACGACCGACTCGACTTCATTGAGTCGCGTTTGCAAGACGCGGAACAACTCTCTTCGCAAGGCAAAGAATTGGATGCCAAGAAAGTCTGGCGAGGCATCGTCGAGCTTTACGGCAACAAACCCGAGTTCCAGACGCTCGTCGAGCGAGCGGAAACTCGACTGCATCCTTCGACCGAGGCGACTGCCACCGATTCGTAGAGGATTGTTTGGCTTTCGCATCGCGTTCGGCTATAAGGGAGTCGCCCTTAGTAGGGTGGGCACAGCCCACGACTTTGGGTCCGCCCGATGACTCTCACGCCGGAGAACCTCCCTCATGCCTCGCTCCCTCTCTCTCTCGATTGCTCTCGCCCTTATCGTTTCGGCACCCGCGATCGCACAATCGATCGAGACCTACCCCGGCACACAGCCGCTCACCATCGAGGGCGATATAGCTTCGCAGATGATAGACGGCATCGACCGCTTTCTGTTGAGAGAGATCGAGGCGTCGGTTGAAGACCGCACGAAGCATTGGAATCGCGACTTCTCGTCGTCGGAGGCGTACAACAAGTCGATCGAACCGAATCGAAAGCGGCTGGCACATATTCTGGGAGTCCGCGACGATCGAGTTCCGTTCGATGCACCGGAATTGATCTCCACAACCAACACGCCAGCACTGGTTGGCAAAGGGGAAGGCTTCGATATCTTCGCCGTTCGCTGGCCGGCGTTTGGAAACGTGCACGGCGAAGGGCTGTTGCTCGTGCCTACCGACGGCGAGCCAATTGCCGATGTCGTCGCGATCCCCGATGCCGATCAGACACCAGAACAAATCACCGGTCTCGCGCCGGGAGTTGCCGCCGAAGCACAGTTCGCCCGCCGACTAGCCGCGAGTGGCTGTCGTGTGATCGTGCCGACCTTGATCAGTCGCGAGATGCGGCGCCGCGCTCCGCTTGGTCAAAACGGTCGAGCGAATCTTACCAACCGTGAGTACATCTATCGTTCGGCCTTCGAGATGGGCAGGCACCTGATCGGCTACGAAGTGCAGAAAGTACTGGCCTGTGTCGATTGGTTCGAGAAGGAAACTGCTGAGAGCAACGCGAAGATCAGCGTCGTCGGTTATGGCGAGGGCGGAATGTTGGCACTGTATGCTGGAGCGCTCGACACCCGCATCGCGGTGACATGCGTCAGCGGTTACTTTGGAGATCGTCAATCCATCTGGCAGCAACCGATCGACCGCAACGTCTTTGGTTTGTTAGAGCAGTTCGGCGACGCGGAACTAGCTGCCATGGTCGCTCCGCGATTGCTGATTGTCGACGCTGCGAAGGGCCCCGAATTGACGTTGCCGAGTGACGGAGGAGCGCCCGCCACGTTGAAGTCGCCCGATTGGGACTCGATCAGTGGCGAACTGATTCGAGGCATCGAATTGGTCGAAGGACTTGTCGCCAGCCAACCGCCCTACGCGGTCTCCAATGGCAACGGGCCAGCCGATCCTGACGCCGCGCTACGCCGGATGCTAGGTTCACTGGCAGGCAAGAAGGAACCGCTCGAACACGGATTGCTCAGTTCCGCCAAGTCGATGCCCAAGGCAAGCCGTGAACTGCCCAATGCTGCCTCACGCCAACAACGTCAGCTTGACGAGTTCGATCGTCACAATCAATGGTTGTTGAGCGAAAGCCCGTTCGTGCGCAAGGACTATATGAAGGGGTTGGACACAAGTTCGGTTGCGGCTTTTGAAGCGAGCGTCGAGCAATATCGCGACACTTTCCGCCACGAAACGATCGGCCACTTTGATCACGAACTACTTTCCTTCAACGCGCGCTCGCGAAAGTCGTGGGAAACGGACAAGTGGACGGGATACGAAGTGATGCTCGATGTGTTCCCGGATGTGTTCGCTTACGGCGTGCTGCTAGTTCCGAAAGACTTGAAGGAGGGCGAGAAGCGACCCGTCGTCGTGTGTCAGCATGGCCTCGAGGGTCGACCGACCGATGTGTTTCTGGGGGATCATGGTGCGTACCACGATTTTGCCGCGAAGCTTTGTGAGCGAGGGTTCATCACGTTCGCGCCGCAAAACATTTACATCTTTAAAGATCGCTTCCGCACGCTACAGCGCAAAGCGAACGCGGTGGGCAAGACGTTGTTCTCCGTCATGGTGCCGCAACACCAGCAGATTGTGAACTGGCTGAAGACGCAGTCGAACGTCGATCCCGATCGAATTGCCTTTTATGGACTGAGCTACGGCGGCAAGTCGGCAATGCGAATCCCCGCCTTGGTGACAGATTACTGTCTCTCAATTTGTTCAGCCGACTTCAACGAGTGGGTGCTTAAGAACGCAAGCACGCGTCACAACTTCAGTTACGTGTGGACGGGCGAGTACGAGATCTTCGAGTTTGATCTCGGCAGCACTTTTAACTATGCGGAAATGGCCGCTTTGATTTGTCCGCGACCCTTCATGGTCGAAAGGGGGCATTTTGATGGCGTCGGCGAGGATGAATGGGTGGCGTATGAGTATGCCAAGATTCGTTATTTGTATCAGGCCAAGCTCGGCATCGGTGATCGCACCGAGATCGAATGGTTTGTTGGGCCACACACGATCAATGGCAAAGGGACCTTTGATTTCTTGCACAAGCATTTGAACTGGCCGAAGCGGTAGCGACGGACAAAGAGTCCATCCTACGATATCAAACTCCGCAAATACTTGCCGCTGCAAATTGCGGCTTCATCCGGTCCCATGATATGGGCGTAGTGTTGATGCACCGTTAGATAACCGTCATAGCCGACTGTCTTTAAGCCATCGACTGCGTCGCGAAAGTCGACGCCGCCTTCTTCCCAAAGCGGGAGATGATGAAAACGAACGGGCCCACGGCACCAAGTTTCAAGTTCCTCGGGGCCCTCTGGATCAAGGCGGTGATTCTGCACATAGGCGTTCATCAGGTACGGGTGAAGCTGCTGGAGTGCCGTCACGTCGTAGGGCTCGCCGCACAGCATGAGATTCGCCGGTTCATAGATCAGTCCGAAGTTATGTCGATCGATCTCGTGCAGTACTTCGAGCGAACGATCAATCTGCTCAAACAAGGTCGTCGTATGGCATTGATGGGCAAGCCGAATGCCCCGATCTGCGGCCTTTGCGGCGGCTTCACGAGCGAACGGAATATCCGACGCTTGCTTCAAGCACACGCGAATCAAATCGCAGCCCAAGGCTGATGCAACATCCAAACTAGGACCAATGTCACGGAGGCTGTTCGGACCGTCGTCGTTATTCAGCGGCACGTCGCAATCGGCGGTCACCATCGAGACGGCGAGCCCAGCTTCCTCAAGCTCGTGTCTAATTTTGCGGAGTTCTCTTTGCGGAGTCTGAACGCCTGCGGCGCTGGCTCGCATGCAAATTGCCTCGTAACCGTTTTCGACCGCCAATCGCAGTATCTCTGACAAGTCGACATTCAGTTTCGTCTTGCAGGCGGCTTCGGCGATGCGAACGGAGAGAGACAGTTTCAATGGAATACTCCTCGTAGCGGTTTCTGGTTCAACCAAACAACTGTTGATAGGTTTCCTGATTGAATCCAACGACAAGCGTCTTTCCTTTGAGCAGCGTCGGTGCTCTCAGATTGCCGCTTGGTCCGACGATCAGTTTGGCGAGCGTTTCGTCGTCTGGTTTGTCTTTCTTCATATTGACATGCACGACCTTCTTGCCTTTGGCAGCATAGATGTCGTTCGCCGTGCGGGCCAATGCTAAAGCCTCGGTCGCTGGGATCGTGGCTTTCTTGGCATTTTGTTCTTCTTTTACTTCGACGTCGCTCTTGGCAAGAAACTCTTGCGTCTTTCCGCACGTGACTCAGCCAGGGCGATGATAGCTCCAATCGATCTTTGACATGTATCTTTCCTTTCGGCGAGATGAATCTGTTCTGCAATTCTCAATGAGCCGGCCTCGTTGGTCGACCGGACAAACAACAATCCTCCGGACAAACATCGTGACTTGGACCGTATTCGCCCAAGCAGGCACGCGGTGTGTTACTCATTCGCTCGCAAATCAACTCACGAATCATGGTAATGAATCGGGGATGGTTTCCCACTGTGGCTGCGCGAATCATGTTCAAGCCGATCTCGTCGCACAGTGCCTTGGCCTCGGTGTCCAAGTCGAACAACACTTCCAAGTGATCCGAGATGAAGCCGATTGGCGATACGATGACGTCGGTTACTTCTCCAGACTCGTGCAATTCGTTCAAGTAGTCGCAGATGTCGGGTTCCAGCCAGGGCTGTGTTGGTGGTCCACTGCGACTCTGGTAAACAAGACGCCAACTCTGATCCGGAAATGACTCACTAACCAATCGGCATGACTCTTTGAGTTGCTGTTCGTAATCACACCCAGCGGCCATTGCGTTGGGGATGCTGTGCGCGGTGTACACGATTTGCGTGGTGCCGCGGCGTTCTGCGGAGATCTGATCGAGTGCGGCTTGCACGCGTTCCCGCATGGGCTCGATGTAGCCTGGGTGATTATAGAACACGCGGAGTTTGTGAATTTCTGGTGTGCCCTCGGCAACTTCTGCCTGGGCACGAATGACATCTTCGCGATACTGACGACAGCCGGAATAGGAACTGAAGGCTGACGTCATGAATGCCAACGCGCGAGTGATTCCGTCGGCTTTCATTTGCCGCAACGTGTCGGCAAGCATCGGCGTCCAGTTGCGGTTGCCCCAGTAGATAGGCAAATCGGGGCCATGTTCGGTTAATTCGATTTTAAGTGCGGCGATTAAGTCGCGACACTGCTGATTGATCGGACTGATGCCGCCGAATTGTTTGTAGTGTTCAGCGACTTCGAGCATGCGCTCGTGAGGCACATTCTTACCGCGGAGGACGTTCTCCAGAAAAGGCATAACATCGTCTGGGCCTTCGGGACCGCCGAAAGAGACGAGCAGAATCGCGTCGTAGGATGCACTCATGTTTGCCGCCGAGCAAAAGTTGGCCGGTTCTAATACTGTGTCGGCATGATAGCAAACGAAATTTGGATGACAGCCCCTAGGAAAAACAGATTTCCTATGTCCTGCCAAGTAAGTGCCTCAATGCAGCTTCTAATGTGGGCTGGCGGAATTCGTAGCCACTCTCAAGCAGCTTGCGTGCGTCGACCCGGGCGCTGGCGAGCAACAACTCGTCTGCCATCTCGCCCAATGCGAGTCTTGCCGCGAACGCCGGCATCGGAAAGATGGTCGGTCGTCGCAGGACGCGACCCAGCATCTTTGTAAACTCGATATTGGTGGCGGGATTCGGCGCGACTGTGTTCACGGGTCCAACAAGTCCTTCGGTCATGATCGCATGATGAGCAACACCAGCCGCATCGTCGATCGAGATCCAACTCCAATATTGCTTGCCGCTGCCAACGCGTCCGCCAACGCCAAGTTTGAATGGCAGCAGCATCTTCGAAAGGGCACCGTCCTTGGGGCTGAGGATCACGCCGAAGCGAAGGTTCACGACGCGAATGCCCGCTTCTGCAGCCGGTCGCGTCGCTTCCTCCCAATCGTTGACGAGTTTCGCGAGGAAGCTCGTGCCGGGAGCCGACTCTTCCGCTAAGAGTTCTTCATCCCGATCGCCGTAATAACCGATGGCCGAAGCACAGACCAAGACCTTGGGCGGTGTCGACATCCGGGCGAGACCTTCGCAGAGCGTCCGAGTTGCGACAACTCGACTGTCACGCAATCGTTGTTTGACGCGAGGATTCCACCTCGAATTCGCAATGTTCTCGCCAGCTAAATGGACGACGGCGTCGATGCCGTCAAGTGGCGAAGCATCGAAAGACTCGGCCTGCGGGTTCCAAGTGACCTCACCTTCGTTTGCTTCACGTCGGACGAGGCGCGTCACTGAATGGCCGCCGGTTGTCAACAGAGGCACCAGCGTCGATCCGACGAGTCCCGTCGATCCTGTGATAGCGATATGCATGGATTCGGCTCCTTGGTATTTGGAATGAGCGACAAGATCGGCGTGGGTCGTACTATGTCGATACTCGAACATGCGATCGATCTTTCGGCGGACAAAACGTCCGCCCAGCAACGAACCGAGCACACCGCCCGGTAAGCGATACTCGACACGATCTCGCAGCAACGAGTTATCGGCGTCAACGCCATGAAATTCGTGTAGATGTTCCCAAGCGGCAAAGGGGCCCGAGCGTTGGGAGTCGCGGAAGCGGTGTCCGGCATTGTAGTCGTGATGCTCGGCGAGCCAAGGGAGTTTTATCGGACCCACTCTTGCGATTAGCTTAACGCAGCTACCGTCTTGCACTCCGTTGCCTCGGTCTGCCACCGTGACGGACTCCCAAGGTGGGATCAGACGCTCCAAGGCTCCCGGTCGTTCGTGCCATTCGAACGCTTTATCCGCAGAGACGGGCAACTCGACACTCCGCTCGAAGACTTTGCCGCTCATGGATTTGGAATTCTCGCGAAGTGCTAGAACTTCGATCACTTTCATGTACGACTCTCCGAAGCCGTCGAATCGTTGTCAATTCGTTGGCGACGGGATGCGGAGGCCCGTCGTATGTAACCGGACGGACGCCTAGACGCGAACGCGTCTCCGTTCCTCCTTCCACCGCACAAGCGATCTTCGCTTAACTGCTTCCGGTAGAAGTTACTCCTCTTCTTTCGCCCCACTTTCGTCGTCTGCAGGTTTTGGGGCAGGCTCGAATCGCATGGCAACTCCGTTCATGCAGTAGCGAAGCCCCGTTGGTTCGGGGCCATCCTCGAAGACATGACCGAGATGAGCTTTGCAGCGACGACAATGAACCTCGGTGCGCCGCATAAAGAAGCTGACGTCCGTCTTGGTCTCGACGCTTGTCTCTTTCAATGGATCCCAAAAACTTGGCCAGCCGGTGCCCGATTCATACTTCGTCTCGGAACTAAACAGCGGCAGACCACAGCAGACACAGGAATAGGTGCCAGCGTCTTTGTTGTCCCAATTCGGCCCGGTGAAGGCTCGTTCGGTGCCATGCTTTCTTGTCACTTGATACTGTTCAGGAGTTAGCTGCTTACGCCACTCCTCTTCGCTCTTCTCGACAGTCGCAAATTCGTCTAGCTCGCCCGCCATATGGTTCTCTCCCTCTGCGTTTTTGACAACTGACTCGTTTAATGGTTTGTCGATCGTTCGAAGAGCCGCCTCGTATCGTTGGCGAATCTCTTCGACACGTTTCCGATTCACACCGAGGTCTGACTGACCAAAGCGCGAGGCCGAGCGGACGTGAACGACCTGTGCGCCCGGGTCGATAAGAAACTCGACGTCGTCCACAAAACGAAGCCACGGGCTTTGAACTTCGAAGTGGAGATAATTGCCTTGCGTCAACACACTGCGACTGCCAGGAATCGCGCTGACCGAGGACACGAGCATCTCGATCGTACGTTGTTCTGTGTCAGCGAGCGGCAACGGGTCAATCGCATGTCCTTTGTCGAGCGCATCCGTCGAAACGCAGTTCGGGCTGTCAGGACACGGCGCGAGTTGACTCCCCGGTACGCCTACACCAGTTGGTGGGCGCGAAGAGGCGTTTAGGGCAAGAATGCCACCGATCAGGATAAACACAACGATCACCAGCCCAGCAATCATCTTCTTAACTCGTGCGGTCACGATGTTTCACTTCTCGTTCAAAGTTTTCTGCGAGTCAGTACCTTAACGTTTCCATTCTAGAGAGTCGGCAAGGCTTGTCACACCGTGCGACGCGTTCTCCGTAGCTTGACTCTCCGAGTCGAGCCGCTGGCGTAACGCCGTCTCGGTTCAGAGAGCCAAGCTACGAATCAGATGCGATGTCCCTGGGAGAGGTCACTGCGAACGGCTAGAATGGCCGTCTCCGTCAGTTCACAGTGATTTGCAACCGAGGTTTCCAAGATGAAAGTCAGTGCCACGACCGAGTCCGCTGCTTCGATCCAGGCAGATGCCGTCGTTGTCGGTTGTTACGCCGAAGGCAAGCTGCAACCAGCTGCTGAGACGATCGATCAGACGACAAGAGGCGCGATCACGCGACTTATAGAAGCCAAGGAGATTACCGGAAAGACAGGGGAAATCACGAAGCTTCTAGCGCCCCAGGGCGTCGCAGCAACTCAGGTTGTTGTCGTCGGGCTTGGAGATTGTGCGAAGTTGGATCGTCGTGCAGCGTTCCGCGCGGCGGCGGCACCCGCGAAATCGCTTGCCTCGAAGGTCCGAGCACACGTTGCGTTCTATCTGAACGACAACTGGGACAACGATCTCGTGGAAGCGGCTGTTTGCGGAGCGATTGCAGGCTGTCAAGGACAAGATCTCTATCGCGCCGAAAAGAAATTGTCAGCATTTGAACAAATCAGTTGGGCGGCAACCGATGCATCGCTCCTCGCAAATGGACAGACTCTGGGCGAGGCCGTTTCGCTGACGAGGCGATTGGTTAACGAGCCAGCCAACATGATTTATCCCGAGTCCTTTGCCGACGCAGCGGCTGAGATGGCAAAACAAACGGGGCTCGAAATCGAAATCTGGGACGAGAGGAAGCTGAAAGCTGAACGTTGCGGATCGTTGCTTGCGGTTGCGCAAGGTTCCACGCGCCCGCCGCGTCTCGTGATTCTGCGGCATCACGGAGGCAAGAAGGGCGACGCGCCGTTGGCGTTCGTGGGTAAAGGCGTGACCTTCGATTCGGGGGGGCTCTCGCTGAAACCGAGTGACAGTATGAAGACGATGAAGTGCGACATGGCTGGAGCAGGAACTGTCGTGGGTGCGATGCAAGCCATCGCCAAATTGAAGCTTCCCGTGAATGTCATCGGACTTGTCGGATTGGTCGAGAACATGATCAACGGCGATGCGTTCAAGCTCGGCGACGTTCTGAGCGCTCGCAGCGGAAAGACCATCGAAGTTTTGAACACCGATGCCGAAGGGCGATTGGTCTTGGCAGATGTGCTCGATGTGGCGGTCGAGCAGGGTGCCGCAAAGATTATCGATCTGGCCACACTCACGGGAGCCTGTTTGGTTGCACTAGGCACTGATACCGCCGGATTGATGACGAACGATCAGGCATGGTGCGACGAACTCGCCTCTGCCGCGCAGCTTTGTGGCGAGGCCGCTTGGCAGTTGCCGATGTTTCCTGAATTTAGCGAACAGATCGCGAGCAAAGTCGCGGACATAAAGAATGTCGGCGAGGGACGTTGGGGCGGGGCAATCACCGCCGCCAAGTTCCTGGAAGAGTTTGTCCAAGGAAAGCCGTGGGTCCATATCGACATCGCGGGCCCAGCCTTTCTGGACAATCCCAAGCCGTGGTTGGACGCTGGCGGAACTGGGGCATTCGTCCGAACGTTGGTGGAAGTCGCGAAGGGGTGGCGCGGCTAGGCGGGCACCCGCATCGCAGGGCATAGCCGTAGAATCGTCCGATCCGGTCGAATCGGTATCGATTGTCTAGCGATTGCCAATTTCTTCGAGGATACGCTGCGTCACTGCGCAATCTGTGCAACCTATCTTCACACAGGGGCTCTTCTCAGCCGCTGCGCGTTTGGTACGCTGGCGAACTTGCGAAGAGGGCAGTCCGAAATCTCGAGATCATCGCAACGGAACTCACGCATGTCACACGACGCCAAGAAGAGCAAAACACCACGCCCAATTCGATTCCTCTTCGAGAATTCAATATTCCTGATCGCGGGTGCTCTCGGGGCCTTGATCTGGGCGAATTTGGACCCGGATATTCGCAACGACGCCGGACAGGTTACACATCACGGAACCTACAGCAACTTTGTCCATCATCCGCTGATTGGTGGCGAGCACCACGAGACACCTCACGATGCCGGTGGTGTCGACGCGGCGGAGGGGCATGATGCCCACGCTGACGAAGCTGACTCGCATGCCGACGTCACCCACGCAGATCCGGCTGCCCCGATGGGCTTCTTCGCGAATATCTACGACAAGCTAGTCAACCGCCCGATGCCTGCTTCTGATGGCACGATAGAACGACATGGTATTACGGTCCACTTTTTGATTAACGACATCTTGATGGCGTTGTTCTTTGCGATTGCCGCCAAAGAAGTTTGGGAGTCGCTGCTGCCGGGTGGTGCCTTGTCGAATCCACGCAAAGCTGCCACTCCGCTGCTGGCGACGCTGGGCGGAGTCGTTGGGCCGGCGGGACTGTATATGTTGGGAGTCATGCTCTTCAACACGCCGAACGCCGAAGGCGTTCGATCGCTTGCTTCTGGCTGGGCGATACCGTGTGCCACCGATATTGCCTTCAGCTATCTTGTGGCTCGCTTGATTTTCGGTAACGGCCATCCCGCCATCGCGTTTCTGCTGTTGCTGGCGATTGCCGATGATGCCGCGGGCTTGGTGATCCTGGCGGTTGCCTATCCGAGCAAGCCGCTCGAGTTACAGTGGTTGCTCATTACGCTCGTCGCAATGGGGCTCGCTTATGCGTTCCAGAAAATGCGAGTGCAGAGCTTCTGGCCCTATTTACTAATTCCGGGAGTTCTCAGTTGGATCTCGTTCGACTTGTGTGGAATCCACGCCGCCTTGGGTCTCGTTCCGATCATTCCGCTGTTGCCACACTCGCATACCGACCTTGGCATCTTTGCTCGCGAGGAATTGAACCGTCACGACACGCTCAACGAATTTGAGCACTGGTGGAAGAATCCCGTCGAATTGATCTTGGGGGTGTTTGGTTTGGCGAATGCCGGCGTCGTACTCAGCTCAATTGGACTTGGTACTTGGCTGGTGGTGATTGGACTTCTGGTCGGTAAGCCGCTCGGCATTACGCTGTTGACTTGGATCGCAGAAAAGGTCTTCAAGCTCGAAATCCCTAAGGGAATGGGCTATCGGCACATCGTCACACTGGGCACGATCGCATCGATTGGGTTTACTGTTGCTTTGTTTGTCTCGACGGCAGCATTTAAAGATCCAGGACCAGTTCAGGATTCGGTGAAGATGGGCGCGTTGTTGAGCTTCTTTGGTGCCGTGGTCGCGTTTATCGTTGCGAAGGCGCTGGGCGTACGCCCCTTGGGACCGGATGATTCCATGGAAGTCTCGGAACCTGGCGTTGATGACGAGGATACCAACGTGATCGCGACCTCAGCTACTGGCGTGTAGCATTGCAGACGTCGGCAATTCAGTCGATTTTTTTGGGGGGCAGGAGGCGAAGAGCGTCCTGTTCTGAGAGCCTCCAGTTCTGGTTCTAAGGTAGACCAGGGGCAAATGGACCTTCCACCGAAGCCCTTGCCGCCACTCGCTCAGCCCCAACGCATGTACTCACAGCCAGCAAAATCCGATAGAGGCCGTAATTCTTTCGGCACGGCGATTGCTGGTAGACCATACCGTCTTTGGAAACGAATTCGCAATCATAGTGCTTCGTGCACGCGGGGCCGGAACAGAGAAGAGCGTCCAACCCGCGGGGTCGGAACCAAAGAAGAGGTAACAGGACGGAGGCCATAAACAACTATCTCCTCAGAACTTGGAACATTTTGAGGAGACTCAGAGATGAGGCAATCGGAACGGAGAAGGCGGTTGTTTGTGGTTCAAAGTCATGGCAGTTTAGGCTGCTAATTGGGCGAGTTGGGAGACACTTCTCCCAACTCGCCCGTTGTTTTTCGCTACACCACTTTGCCACGATTGTTGCAAAACAATACACTTCTTTGGCTAAGTCTTTTTCATCGCGACGACGTAACGCAGTTTTTTTCTTAAACTTCCCACCTTAATCGCGTTAGACGTGTCCTCAAAACGAGTTAAGTCCTGCCAAGAAGTGATTGACTCACCCAGCGGGACCAGTACGATAGTAATAATCTGAAGTTTCTTGCAACGAACCGAGTACTTTTCCCTTCGGCCTTCGTTCTCTATTCCAGATGCCCAATCGTTCATCAGAGAGGACTCGAACCGTGTCTGTAAGATTTTCGTCACATCTATTCGCTGTGGTGGCCATACTGCTCGCAATTACACCTGCGGCAGTGCAGAGCGCTCCGCGTGGAGCGAACGACTACGGTATTCCCCAAGTCGCAAAGATCAACGAACAGATCGCTGCAGCCTGGGACGCGTATGAGCTTAAACCGTCGCAAGAGGCCACGGAAAGCGAGTGGTGCCGTCGCGTACACCTCGACATAATTGGTCGAATTCCTTCCGTCACAGAGCTTCAAGAGTTTACCAAGAGTCGATCTGCAACGAAGAAGGCCGATCTCGTTGGCAAGCTACTGTTTGACGACAAGTATACCGAAGAATACGCACGAAACTGGACAACGATCTGGACGACTGTGTTGATCGGTCGCGCCGGGGGTACCGAACGTAACAGCTTGACGAATCGCGAGGGTATGCAGAAGTACCTTCGCGACTGCTTCGCCCGCAACAAGCCCTACAATGACATGGTGGATGAACTGGTCACCGCAACGGGATCGAATCGTCCCGGTGCCGAAAATTTCAACGGGGCTGTCAACTTCCTCACCATGAAAGTAAACGAGGAGAAGGGCACGCAAGCCACAGCGGATGTTGCGAAGATTTTCCTCGGTCTCCAGGTGCAATGCACCCAGTGCCATAACCATCCGTTCAACGAGTGGAAACAGCAGAAGTTCTGGGAGTTTAACGCATTTTTCCGACAGACTCGCGCTCTCCGTCAGTTCGTGCCCGGAACACGCGATGTCCAAGGTGCGGAACTGGTTGATCAAGATTTTGGTGGGGAAGGTGGAACGCCTGAGACCGCTGAGATCTATTATGAACTTCGTAACGGACTCTTGAAGGCTGCTTACCCGGTATTCATCGACGACACCGAAATTGGGAAGAGTGGTTACGTCAGCGAAGTGAATCGCCGCGACAAACTGGGTGAGTTGATACAGCAGTCTGAATACTTGGACATGTGTGTTGCAAATCGCTACTGGGCGCACTTTTTCGGCTACGGATTCACGAAGCCTATCGATGACATGGGGCCACACAATCCAGCGAGCCACCCTGAATTACTTGCGTATCTTGGCCAACAAGTTCGCGAGCACAGCTACAACCTGAAGGAATTGATTCGCTGGATCACGCTCAGCGAAGCTTACTCGCTTTCGAGCCGCGTTACGAAGGCGAACGAAAAGGACGACCCGCTGCTCGGCGAGACACCCAAGTTCACTCATTTCTACCTGCGACAGATGCAAGCCGAAGAGCTTTATGAGTCCTTGCTCGTTGCGACTCGTGCCGCCGAAACTGGAGGTAGCTACGAACAACAAGAGCGAAGCAAGTCGGAATGGCTCAGCCAGTTCGTGATGGCTTTTGGAACCGATGATGGCGGCGAGTCGACTACCTTTAACGGCACAATCCCGCAAGCTTTAATGATGTTCAATGGCGAATTGATACGAAACGCCACGGACGACAAGAACGGCAGTTTCCTATGGGAGCTTGCAAACAGCAATATGAAGCCGGCTCAGGCGATCGATTACCTCTTCCAGGCTGGCTTGGCACGTCGACCCACCAAGGACGAAATCGCAATTGCCAACCAATTGTTCATCGCCCGAGCGTCGAGCGGGCGAGACAAGAAGCGGGTCGATCCCGGCGCGGCGACGCTCGCTGCACTGCAAGATGTTTGGTGGGCAGTCTTGAACAGCAACGAGTTTATCATTAACCACTAAAGACGCGATTGACCAGACGAGCACTTTACCGAGCGAACCGGAACACCTCTGTCGCATCTGCGGCAACTATAAACACGGGAGACCAGGAATGAAAAGTTTTGCCACGCCACAAGGAATGAGCCGCCGTCACTTTATGAACCATTTGGCCGGCGCTTCGGCTATGGCGATACCGGCGTTGACGATGGGACACACGCTCCACACCCACGCTCAAGAGCTCAAGCGAAAACGCAAGTCCGCGATCATGCTTTGGATGAGCGGTGGTCCATCGACGATGGATATCTGGGATCTCAAGCCGGGCACCAACACCGGTGGAGAGTTCAGGCCGATCAGCACCAGCGGCAACGAACAGATCAGCGAACACATGCCGATGATGGCGAAGCAAATGCACAACGCGGCGATTATTCGCTCGATGAGCACCCGAGAAGCCGATCATGGTCGTGGCCGTTACTACATGCACACCGGCTACGTGCCAAATCCGAACGTCGAGCATCCGAGCTATGGTGCGGTGATCGCACACGAGACGATCGATCAACGTCCGGAACTGGAGATTCCTCCCTTCGTGACCGTCGGCGGCGGCAGCGAAGGCCCAGGATTTCTCGGCATGGCGTGGGCACCGTTTGCCGTGAATAGCAACGGTCAGATTCGCAACCTGCAGATGGGAATGGATGAGCGGCGTTTGATGCAACGCATGGCAGCTCTCGACTTGGTCGAGAAGGGTTTCGTCAGCCAGAATCGCGGTCAAGCTGCCGAGGATCATCAGAACATCCTCAAGAAGACGCTTGCACTGATGACCAGCGAGCAGATGAAAGCCTTCCGTGTGAGTGAAGAGCCACAAGAAGTCCAAGAGCGGTACGGCATGGACAACTTCGGCAAGGGCTGCCTCATGGCACGCCGTCTGGTCGAAGCCGGAGTTCCCTTTGTCGAAGTCGATCTCGGCGGCTGGGATATGCACAACGACATCTTTAACACGCTGTCCAATCAACGCTTGCCGGTCCTGGACCGTGCCATGAGTGCATTGTTTGAGGATCTTGAACAGCGAGGTTTGATCGAAGACACCGCGGTTATGTGGATGGGTGAGTTCAGCCGCACGCCGCGCATCAACGGGAATACTGGACGTGACCACTGGGCACGATCCTGGAGCGTGGTGGTCGGTGGGGCCGGAATGAATGGAGGCATCGCGGTAGGCAAAACGAATGAAGATGGCACGCGAGTTGACACCGAGCCTTACACATCGCAAGACGTTATGGCCAGTGTCTGCAAGTCGCTCGGCATTTCACTCGAGACAACCTTCACAAGCAAGAGCGGTCGACCGATGAAGATTGCTAATTCGGGTAAGATCATCAAGGAGTTGTTTGCCTAGTCGAGCCTCACGGGCCAGTAAAGAAGTTTGCCAATTAGTGAAGCTTGATCAACGGGCCGAGTCCTCCACACTCGGCCCGTTTTTATGCGCTGCCGCTCGTCTCTCAGAAAGCGACTATTCTAGGTTTTCCTGAGTACTTTTATCCGTTCACTGCGTTAAAACCACAGTTATGAAAGCGGCTTCAACGCCCGATCCGACCGCCTTCGATCCGGTTCGCCTGATCGAGGACCACCAGGCTGGTGTCTGGCGGTATTTGCGTGCGCTCGGCTGCGAGCCGAACTTGGCGGAGGATTTGACCCAAGAGACATTTCTGGCAGTACTACAGCGACCCTTCGAGAACTACAACGCTGCAGCGACAGCTACCTATTTGCGGCGCACGGCTTTTAACGCATTGGTGTCGTATCAGCGTCGTGCAAAGAAAGTGACAACCGTCGAGAACATCGACGAATTGAATCAGCAATGGGACGATTGGGCCGGTAGTGATAATGGAGAAGAGTTACTTGATGCACTACGGCGTTGCCTCATGGTTCTCAGTGATCGAGCCAGACTCGCGTTGGAGTTGCGATTCCGTGATCGTGCGTCACGAGATGCGATTGCGTCAAGGCTGGAGATGAGCGAACACGGGGCAAAAAACTTGATGCAGCGTGCAAAGAAGACGTTACGCGAATGCATCGAAAGCAAACTGCAATGAACGACGAGACAAACGACCCGATCATCGATGCCTGCCTCGACGAGGTACTCGGGGGCCAATCGCCTCCCAACTTGACTGCGCGCATTCTACGAGCATGGGAAGGCAGCGGCAGCAAGGTGATGGCCGATGCACCTCGGACAGAGGGCAGGATATCGAGTCCGACCCCAGAGCCTTCGGCGCCAATTAAGGTCCGTCGCCCTAAGCCAGTGGGAAGGGGACATCGTGAAGCATCGCCCTGGCTTGCCCTCGTTGCATCGCTGTCCATCATCGGGATCGGCGGTGCCATCGTGTGGATCGTTTGGGACGCTACCGAGTTGCGAATTCAACGCTCGCATCAAATCGTCGCACCGGAAGGTCAGCCCCAACCATCACCCGCCGCTCCGAATTTAACTGCGGAAGCCGTGGCCAGCAAGTTGCCTACACCGCCCGCCGAACTCCAGGGGCCAGCGATGGAACTGGCCGCTGCGCCCAAGGATTCGCAAGTCGTCGAAACGATGCCTTCCTCTGACAATCGAGACCTCGTCGCGGAAGTTAGTATTCCCGACGAGCGACCTGCACCGCTTGCCGACAATCAAATCGTCCTGTCGATCAATGAGTTGATCCGCAAACACTGGGAGAGCGTTGACATAACTCCGACGCAACCGATTGCGGACGACGAGTGGTGTCGGCGCGTACATCGGAAGCTGATTGGTCGCGAGCCAAACGCACAAGAATTGTCCTCGTTCATTGATCGGCGTTCGCCACAGAAGCGAGTTGAACTCGTTGACACGTTGCTCGATGGAGACACGTATATCGAGGAGTTCGCAGCACATTGGAGCCGCACGTGGAGTGACATCCTCCTCGCGTCGAACGACAAGCGAGCGAACCGGCAAGGATTAGAGCAGTACCTGCGGCGAGCCTTCGGACAAGGGCAGTCCTTTGACGAGACGACTTACGAATTGCTGACTGCCACCGGCAGCGGCACGATTGGCGACGCGGACTACAACGGAGCAACAAACTTCCTCGCCGCTCATGCAGACCAGGAAGGAGTTTATGCCCAGGCGACTGCCCATGTCAGCCGCACATTCATGGGGCTGGCTCTCGAATGTTCACAGTGTCATGTTGACGGAACTTGGAGTGGAAACGAACAACAGCAGTTTTGGGAGTTGAACTCTTTCTTTCGGCAATTGAGAGTCGAACGTAATCGTGATCATTCTCGGGTCGCAGATGCGGATGCCGAACATACCGACGGTGAAGTCTATTACACGCTTCCCAATGGTCTCGTCAAAGCCGCCTTCCCTGTGTTTGTTGATGGTACGGCGATCCCGCGAACGCCAAGCGTCGAAAAGTTGAACCGTCGCGATCTGCTCGCGAGAATGGTGACGCGTTCTGAGCAGTTCCGCCAGGCGATGGCAAATCGGTTTTGGGCCGAGTTGTTTGGTGTTGGCTTCACGATCCCTGCGGACAACATGGGGCCGCACAACCCACCGTCGCATCCAGAACTCCTCGCCAAACTCGGCGGCCAATTCGCTGCACATGATTATGACGTTCGAGCATTGATTCGATGGATCGTCTTGAGCGAGCCTTTTGCCTTGTCCGAAGGTGACGTTGCGACCTACAACCAGATCGGAGCTTCGCTCGCATTCAACTGTTTCCCACCGCCAAGAGATCTGTCGGAACCTGTGTTGAAGCGATTGCAAATCGCTCAGCAGGCATACGCAAGCGTCCTCAAGCAATCCTCGGGAGGTGCGACATCGGCGGTGATCAAAGCAACCACCGTTCCTGGCACCGTTCCACTAGAGCTTACCGAAGTAGATAAGTTGTTGGCTGCCGTCGCGACACAGGCCAGTCATTTGAGCAAGTCGACGGTCTACGGCAACAACATTCTCGAAAGCAACTTGAGCATCGACCAAAAGATTCAGCACATGTTCTTTGCCACGCTGCACCGTGCACCTACGGTAAGCGAACAAAGGGCCGTGGCGGAAGTTCTTGCGAAGACAAAGGATGGGGCAGATCGCACGGCCCTGGAATACATTTGGTGGGCATTGGCGTCCAGCCGCGAAGCCCGCTAAGTCCGAAGCCTTATCGCTCAATTGCCTCTGCTGCTATCGTCCCGATTCTTCCGGCCAACTTGTTAACCGTGCCCTTGCCATCGGGGTGTAAGCGGTTGCTTAGGAAGATCACAAACAAGTCGAGTTCGGGGTCGACCCAGAATGTCGTGCCCGTGAAGCCTCCGTGCCCAAACGCACGATCCGAAAATCCATCACCTTTGTTCGACGAGTAGCCGGTTTGCTTGTCCCAGCCGAGTCCGCGTATCCCACTCGAAACAGGGTGTCCCGCCGTCATCACATCAAGCGTCTCGGCAGCAAGAACTCGTTTTCCGCCGAATTCTCCGCGATTCAATAACATCTGAGCAAACACTGCGAGATCTCGAGCAGTCGAGAAGAGCCCTGCGTGGCCCGCGACGCCACCCAGGTGATAGGCTCGTGGGTCGTGAACTTCACCGACCATCCAATGGCCATCACGTTGTTCGGTCGCGGCTGCTCGCTCTCGCAACTCCTGTCTCGGCACGTATCCGGTCTCGTTCAGCCCGAGCGGACGAAAGAGGTTCTCCTGTGAAAATTGATGAACGTCCTGACCTGTCTTCTTTCGTATCAACTCCGCCAAAACAATGAAACCGACATCCGAGTACATGAACTTTGTCTTGGGTTGCTCTCGAAGCGAAAGAGCGTTGACGTTCTCGATCGCCTTGGCAGGTCCGTCAAGATAGTCTGCGAGAGCGTTGTCTGGAGTTAAACCGCTTTGGTGCAACAACAGATCCTCAATCGTGACAGCGTCTTTGCCATGCTGAGCGAACTCGGGAATGTGTTCGGCAACTCGGTCGGTCAATTTGATCGTGCCTCGTTCGACAAGCAGCATGACGCTGGTGGCGGTGGCAACCGGCTTGGTGATGGACGCCATGTCAAACACCGTCTCGACCGTCATATCGATCTTCGTCGGCTCAACTTGGCGATGCCCATAGGGCTTGAGATAAGCAATTTTCCCGCGCCGCCCAACGCAAACAACACAGCCCGCCATTTCGCCATCGCGAAGGCCTTCGGCAACAACCGCGTCGATCTGCGAGAGTTGGCCACTTGCGAATCCAACGGCATCCGGAGCCGCGAGCGGCAAACCTTCAGCCTGGAGACGGTTGGCAGTGCATGCGAGCAGGAAAGACAACGCCGCGACGTATCGGTGATTTAGTTGATTCACGGTGTCTCACTCTGGCTTTCCGGTGCAATGATACGCTTCTTGAGTTGCCAACGTTCATCGAAAAAGTCCGCCGCAACGACCTTGCCCGGCGTTACATCGTTCGGTGGCTGGCGAATGTCGATGACTGCCCAATCGGGCAGCTTGGGATTCTGAAGTGAGTTGGTGCGGTCGTGGCCTTCGCGAAAGGTCAGGCCGCTGTTCACGACGAGATAGCGTTCGCCGCGTGGATAGATGAACACCGGAACGTGGTGCTTTGCGTCGAAGCTTTGCGTGCCAACTTGCACGGTTTCGTTGGTCCAGCGGATCGGGCTGGTTGAGTCCGATTCAGCAAGTTCCCTAAGGAAGACATTCGTTTCTGGGGTTCCCCACGCGACGAGATGGTACGTCAGCAGATCCTCTTCGGTCACATTGATGTCTTGTTTGATTCGCAACTCGCCACGCATTAACGCTCGCCAGCGATCGATGAAGTGCTGTTGCTCGAACTCGATCCATTGCTGCAGTTCAGCATTCGTCGATTTGCCGCTTGGCGTGACGACCAAAAACGGTTCCATGAAGGCATCGTCGATGGGGCCATGCAATCCGATTCGCTTTTGCAGGTCATCGCGATACTCTTGCAGATCGGAAAGCTGCCACTTGCCATCACGTTTCAAATCAGCAACCGGATTCGGCAATTCGGTCTTGGGTACGACAACGGTTTCGCCATCGAGCTCTATCGTTACGCCTGCCATGTTCTTGTGGGGAGTCAGACGCAACTCCGATATGTTTTTTGTCGTGACATGAATGCGACCATCCTCCAAGATCTCGGCGTCGACACGAGCATCAAGCCAGTGCTCCTGTAAACCACGAGCCTGCACCCAAAACATTTTGTTGTAACGCAGCGTCCTCGTTTGAAGCGAAACTTTCGTTGGTGTTCGATTCAATCCATCCTCGACCGCGTCCGCCATCTTTGATAACAATTCTTTCAAAGAGTCGGGATGATATTTGTGCCCCATACCCGGCCCAATGATGTGAGGAAGCTCCCGACCATTCTCGCGATAAGCCTCTTCCATCACGTGAGCCGCCTGAATCTGCTTATCCAATTCACCGCTGTAGGCGACGACCGGCACGTTAAGAAGATTGCGGGCATAGTCCGGGACATCGTATTGGCCCCACAGTCGCTGTTCGTACCAAGGCGGATATGCTTCGGGCTGCAAATTATTGTAGCGGGCCGTTTCCGCGAAGCCTGCTCCTGGGCTGATGGCGACAAGCGAATCGGCGTAGTGTGCACCCAGGTGCCAGGCCCCGGCGCCGCCCATCGAGAAGCCCATCAGGACTATCCGATTCACATCGATCGGATAGTTCTGCAGTACATCGAACGCCGCCTCCCAGACATCAATCTCGCCAGCCGACTTATATCCAACGCATTGTCGACCGAAAGGATGCAAGACAATCGCGCCGACCGGATGAATCTGACCAGGCTTCGTCTGACGTTGGTCGATAAAGTGCAGATCTGTCGCCGTATCACCGCGTCCGTGAAGCCAAATGTACAGCGGCACTCGCTTCTTGAAATCGATATCCGCAGGAATCTCCAGACCATAAGGTTGTACTGAATCATCGATGTGCGACCGATATCCTCGCACAACAAGCCCTTGCTGTCGGTGCCAAGGCGTCTTCATTGCTTTCAGTTCGGCCACACGCTCTTTTGCCGTACTCAATAGTCGATCCGCCTTCTGGACATCCTTTGCGTTGTAGAACTCGTTGTGTATCAACGCGTAATCAACGGCTTTCACATAGACTTCAACGTCAGCCAGACGCATGTGCTCACGGAGCGTAGAAAGCTCATCCTTGAGAACGCCAACGTCGGCCGTCAGGCGATCACGATCGGCTTGCGGGATGTCGATGCCGACCGGCGGCAATCGCCTCTCAATTGTCGGGGCGGCTGAGCAGGCATTCACGACGCACAACAGAGCAATCGCGAAGCACGCACACTGAGATCGGTTGATGCGCATATTAGTTCTGGATTTGCAGTAGGTGAAGTAAGAGTGTACGAAACGCTACTCAATCGTCGGCACGGCAATTTCGTCGATGACATCTTGGACGACTTGCGCAGCAGTCACGCGTCGCAAGCGGCTTTCGGGTTTGAGGATCAGACGGTGAGTCAGTACGGGCGGGGCGATGCGCTTCACATCGTCTGGCTGCACATAGTTGCGGCCCCGAATCGCAGCCATTGCTTGCGAAGTCCGGAACAGAGCAATCGACGCGCGTGGACTTCCGCCAAGGCTCAACTCCTCGTGCTCGCGAGTCAGATGAACGATTTGCAACAGGTACTGACGAACTTTGAGATCTATGTGGACTTCGCGGACCGCCGTTTGACAAGCGATCAATTCTTCGGCGGACACGACGGGCTGGAGGCCGTTCAACGGATGCGTGTGTTGTAGCATCTCAAGCATCTTCAACTCGTCTTCAAACGTAGGATAGCCTAGGCTGAACTTCATCAGAAAGCGATCGAGTTGCGCTTCGGGTAGCGGAAACGTTCCTTCGTGGTCGACGGGATTCTGGGTTGCGATCACCAGAAACGGCGGCGACAACGTGTGTGTTGTTCCATCCACCGTAACACGACCTTCGGCCATCGCCTCCAACAAGGAAGCCTGCGTCCGCGGCGTTGTTCGATTGATTTCGTCAGCGAGCACAATTTGTCCGAAGATCGGTCCCTCGCGAAACTCGAACTCAGTCGTCTTCTGATTGAAGATCGATGCGCCCGTGACATCGCTCGGCAGCAGGTCGGGCGTACACTGAATCCGCTTAAAGCTACATCCCACACTGCGTGCCAACGCTCGGGCCAACATCGTCTTGGCGACACCCGGCACGTCCTCCAACAAGATGTGCCCTTCGGTAAACCAAGCGGCCAACGAAAGGATTAACTGTTGACGCTTTCCGACGATGGCCCGCTCGACGTTAGCAATGATCTTCTTGGCAACTCCTTGAACGTCGGCCACAATCACCTCGAAACGGAAGGCAGATAAACACGAATAGCGAGCAGGCACCTATGCTAACCACAGTAGGGACCGCTCGCCAGAGAGTGTTTGCAAGGGAGGCTCGTGCTGCGTTTCAACTTGCCTTTGGGATGAGCCGTTTTGGCGTTAGCCACGGTTCCTTCGTAAACTGGCGAAACGTAGTTGGCAATTGAGGCAAGGCCAACACAGAACACCATCTACGGGTAGGATTTGAAGCGGCAGCTGGCGACGACAAAGTTTGCCTTTGGCGACATTGAAGGAGAACTTTTTCCCTAACATCACGAGGAGTGGCAATGGAGTCTATTCGGAAAGTACTCACCGCGGGCGAATGCAAATGCGCTAAAGGTCGGTCAAGCCAAGGAATTCGAAAGCACTCCTATTGGATCGTGTTGCGTTGCGGATCTAGCGAAACGAGGCTGCACCGCGCCCCCACACTTTGATTTGATAGTCGCCGCTGATCATCCGAATCGCAGTGCGGAATTATCGATGCTTGGGTATTGGTGGCAACGTGTTGGCGAAGTCCGATAAACGACTGAGAGTCCTGCACGAAGCCAAAGGCGCACTGCTACGAACAGGATTGCGACGAGATTTGACCTGCAACGACGAATTGTCGACCGGGCCTATGTACTTCTTAACGGCCACGCCCGAGCGTCAAGTTGTTGCGATCGGTTCGTTGAAGACCTCGAGCCAAAAGATGTCGTGCTGGCTGAACGACACTACTGTATCGCTTCATCTCTAAAAAAGTTTGCCGAGGCCGACGGCTTCTTCGTCATCATGAGCGTTGAAATGGCGTTTTGGTAGGGAAACGCCAACGCATTGGTCATATCAACTGGGTATTGGGCATCCGTGCGCAGCGACGTTTCTGCTTTGCATGTCTGTTCTGGACTTCAATCTTCGGCAAACAATCTTCACCGCTTCATACGCGACTCGCGATGCCGAAGAAGTTGACGAAATTAGCCACTTTCACGTTTCAAAGAACGTGGCCGCCAAAACGGAAGGAATGCTGATTTTGATCGCCGAAGACGAATGGCCCCAACTTATTCCCTCAACAATCCAAGGTGTCGTTTCGCTCGTGACGAAGATTGCTCGCCAGATCGACTTGGGAGAATGTCGAAAGTCCACACTTGGACCAACAAAGAAAAGGCCATACCGATCAAGAAACTCCGCCTCAACTCACGTTTCTACCGCCAACCTGCTAGGATTAACCTAGCAACACACCATGACCGCCCTGGGCTCTTTGGGTTTCGGGTGCGATGGTCTATTCTCAATGACTCAACGGATTTGTTTTGCCCGTTCTGTTGGCGACCAAACATGCCCAATGCAACTCGTCCCGAACAACCATCAGAGCCTCGAATGACCGACCTCGAAACCGATTCACTCCACGATGCACTTCAACGACACTCGATCGAACTGCCATCGGAGCAAGTCGAGCAGTTGGACCGCTACTGTAAACTGGTTTGGGATTGGAACACGAAGCTAAATCTGACACGTCACACGGATTACGAAAAGTTCGTCTCGCGTGACTTGGTCGATACGCTTGAACTCTCGAAGCTATTGGCAGAGGGCGAAGAGGTGCTGGACGTAGGCAGCGGTGGGGGAGTGCCAGGCATTCCGCTGGCAATTCTCCGGCCTGATTTGCAATTGGCGTTGTGTGAGTCGATGGGTAAGAAGGCTGCGGTCTTGGAAGAGATGATTAGCGGGCTCGGGTTGACGACACCAATCTACAACTGTCGAGCCGAGTTCCTCATGGGCGACTTCCGCTTTGACGCGGTCACCGCGCGTGCTGTCGGACCCTTGTGGAAGATGCTGAAATGGTTTGAGCCGCATTGGTTGTACATTGGTCGTCTGCTCGCCATCAAAGGTCCAAAGTGGCCCGAAGAACGGGGCGACGCTCGTCACCGTGGCTACATGGGAAAACTCAATCTACGAGCGGCAGCTTCCTACCCGCTTGCCGGTACGAATTCGGAAAGTGTGATCTTGAAGATCTGGCCCAAAAGTCGGCCCGAGCAGTAGTCATTGTCCTTTGGGGCGACGCTTGCACGCTGGAAATGCCGGCTCCACGCGAGCGTTCTGGCCGTTTGACTCGTCAGATCGGTGAGGGTATCGTTATCTCTTGCCCAGCCAGGCTTTACTGCCTACCTCGCCCGGCTGCTTCTTGATCTAAGCCCCCACAATCACTGACCTCGGAGATTCTGATGATGAGGCATATTTCGCTGTTTGTTCTCGCATTGCACCTTGCCATGCCGAGCCTGGTGCAGTCCGAGGAGGTTGGATTCGTTTCGATCTTTGATGGCACGACGCTTGACGGCTGGAATGGTGATCCAAAATTCTGGAGCGTTGCCGATGGCGCGATCACGGGTCAGACCACCGCCGACAACCCGACACAAGGCAATACATTCCTGATTTGGAAGGGTGGGGATATTGGTGATTTCGAGTTGAAGCTTGAATACAAGATCATCGGAGGTAACTCAGGGATCCAATATCGTAGCTTCGTTCGTGAAGACGGTGCCGACGAATGGCGCATCGGCGGGTATCAGGCAGACTTTGAAGCGGGGGATCGCTACTCAGGCATCTGCTACGGCGAAGCCTTCCGCGGCATTCTGGCTGACCGTGGCGAAAAGACCGTACTGACGACCAAAGACGGCAAGTTCAATAAGGAAGTCGTCGGCAGTGTGGGCGACTCGAACGAGATTGGCAAACAGATCAAGAAGGAAGATTGGAACGAATACTATATCAAGGCCGATGGTTTCGAGTTCGTTCACAAGATCAATGGTGTGACGACCTGCGAGTTCACGGACAATGATGAAGCCGTACGTCGTGCCACGGGGTTGTTGGCATTGCAGTTGCACGCCGGGCCCGCGATGAAAGTTCAGTTCCGCAATATTCGCATCCGGAAGCTGGACGAGAAATCGGAAGCGGATAACGCTCAAAACCGAACTGACAACAAAAAAGTGGTATTCGTGGCCGGAACCGCGAGCCATGGCTATGGATCGCATGAGCATTACGCTGGCTGCGTGCTATTGGCCAAGGCCTTGCAACAAGGCATCTCGAATATCGACGTCGAAGTCGTCCGTGACGGATGGCCAAAGGACGAAAGTGTGTTTGACGGTGCCGATTGTGTCGTCATGTACGCGGACGGCGGCGGTCGGCATCCGGTGATTCCGCATCTCGCCAAACTGGATTCGCTGGCTGATCAAGGTGTCGGGATCGTGTGCCTTCATTACGCAGTCGAAGTACCAGCGGGCGAACCGGGCGATCATTTCCTGAAATGGATCGGTGGTTACTTCGAGGCTGACTGGTCTGTTAACCCGCACTGGAATGGGAAGTTCAACAAGTTCCCCGATCATCCAATCGCGAACGGAGTGGGACCCTTCGAGAGTCATGACGAGTGGTACTACCACATGCGATTTCGACCGAACATGGAAGGCGTCACGCCCATCCTGACGGACATGCCCGGTCCTGAGACCTTGTCGCGTCCGGATGGCGCTCACAGCGGCAATCCCCACGTGCGAGCGGCGGTACTCGAACGCAAAGAGCCACAACATGTTGCCTGGGCAGCGACTCGGCCAGATGGCGGACGCGGTTTCGGCTTCACCGGCGGACACAACCATTGGAACTGGGGCGAGCCGAACTTCCGCAAGCTAGTGCTGAACGCCATCGTCTGGTGCGCGAAAGCAGAAGTGCCCTCGGATGGCGTCGGTAGCCAACCGGTTACCTTGGAACAACTCGAAGAGAACCAAGATTACGAACCCAAGCCGAACTTCGATCGCGAGGCCGTTCGCAAACAGTACAAGCTAACGGCGGCGAAGAAGAATCGAAAGATGAACCGCGAACCAGCAGCAAAGCCGATCTACTCAAGTCCTATCGTTACCAGCCAGACTCCCGGTCACTCCGTCGCAATCGATGTTGATCTACAGGGGGCAAAGCAGCTGTACTTAGTCGTCACGGACGGTGGCAATGGCTTTGGCTGTGATTGGGCGGATTGGGCCGAGCCTCGCTTGATTGGTGCCGCAGGAGAAATGAAGCTGACCGATTTGAAATGGAAGTCTGCTTCAACGGACTTCAGCGAAGTTCGCATTAACAGAAACGTACAAGGCGGCGAGTTGCGAATCGCAGGCAAATCCGTTGCCTATGGCATTGGCACCCACGCCAACTCGGTCATAACCTTCGACGTTCCCGAGGGATACACGCGACTGCAAGCTCGTGGTGGGCTCGACAATGGCGGGACGGATCAAGGCAGTTGTGGTGATTCGAGCAGCGTCCAGTTCCACGTCTTCACGGCACGCCCCAACGAAGTGTTCGTCAAAGCCACGGGCGGCAACGCACCGGCAAGCCATGAAGCGGTCGATGCACTCGATCAATTGGATGTCCACGAGAAGCTTCAGGCGGACTTGTTCGCGGCCGAGCCGATGATGCTGAACCCGACGAACATCGATATCGATCATCTTGGTCGTGTGTGGATCGTGGAAGTCGTCAACTATCGGCGTTTCCGAAATGAGGACATCATCGGTGACAAGCGTCCTGACGGAGATCGGATTCTGATCCTCGAAGACACAGATAGTGACGGCAAGGCGGACAAGGCGATCACGTTTTATCAAGGTAAAGATATCGATGGAGGGCACGGCATCTGTGTGCTGGGAACACCTTCCGGCAAAGGAACTCGTGCGATTGTCTCGGCCAAAGACAGCGTGTTTTACCTCATCGATGATGACGGCGATCTTAAGTGTGACCGCAAGGAACTACTGTTCACAGGTATCGATGGTGCGGAGCATGACCATGGAATCCACGCGTTTGTGTTCGGCCCGGACGGCAAGCTTTATTTCAACTTTGGCAACGCAGGCAAGCACATCAAAGATCGTGATGGCAAGCCGATTGTCGATATGGCTGGAAACGAAGTGAATGACAGCCGTAAGCCCTACCAAGAGGGCATGGTGTTCCGCTGTAATCTGGACGGCAGCGAGTTTGAGACGCTGGGTTGGAACTTCCGCAACAACTGGGAAGTCTGCGTCGATTCCTTTGGAACCATGTGGCAATCCGACAACGATGACGATGGCAACAAAGGCACACGAATCAATTACGTAATGGAGTTCGGCAACTACGGCTACAAAGATGAGTTTACCGGTGCTGGATGGAAAGAGGAGCGAACGAACCTCGAGAAGGAAATACCGCTTCAACACTGGCATCTGAATGATCCTGGCGTCGTGCCGAATCTGGTGCAGACGGGTGCCGGTTCGCCGACGGGGATTTGTGTCTATGAAGGCAACTTGTTGCCGGAGGAGTTTCAAGGCCAAGTATTCCACTGCGACGCAGGACCGAACAGCGTTCGCATGTACCCAGCGGTTAATAGCGGCGCAGGGTATCAGGCAGAGATGGTCAGCATTCTTGACGGTTCCGCTCACAATAAGTGGTTCCGACCTTCCGACGTGTGCGTCGCACCCGATGGATCGCTGCTCGTCGCCGACTGGTACGATCCCGGCGTCGGTGGTCACCGTATGGAAGACATCGACCATGGCCGCTTGTTCCACATCACGCCTGCTGGCCACGACGGTTCGTACACGGTTCCACCCCAGGATTTCTCAACCGTTGAAGGTGCTATCCAAGCACTTGCTAGTCCGAATCTAGCGACGCGGTACATCGCTTGGACCGCGTTGCACGAGATGGGAACGAAAGCCGAAGAGGGACTTGCCAAAGTCGTCAGCCAATCGAAGGACCAACGCCAACGAGCCCGCGCACTATGGCTGTTGGGGAAGATGGATGGTCGTGGTGCTCACTATGTTGACGTTGCTACGAACGATAAGAACTCGGACATTCGCATTCTCGGCATCCGCCTGGCGCGAGAACTGAAGCTCGACATCATTCCGATCGCTTCACGATTGGCAAAGGACCAATCCCCCCAAGTGCGTCGGGAAGTTGCCATCGCGCTACGTCACAACGACTCGGACAAAATGCCCGGTTTGTGGGCCGAGTTGGCGTTGCAGCACGATGGCAAGGACCGCTGGTATCTCGAAGCTCTCGGTGTCTCGGCTGACAAAAACTGGGACGCGTGTCTCGATGCTTGGGTGAAGCGAGTCGGCGCGGATTGGAACTCGCCCGCCGGTCGTGACATCGTTTGGCGCAGCCGCGCGAAGCAGACGCCAGCGCTGCTCGCCAAAATCGTACAGGATGAAACGACTCCTACCGAAACACATCCTCGCTACATGCGAGCATTCGATTTCTTGTCGGGCCCAGAAAAGGATCAGGCCTTGCAAGCAATCTTGCTGGGTTTGTAACGCTGCGTTGCAAGTTGCACTAAGTCGCTCACACAGCCAGAGAAACTTCCGATGTCTTCGAAGACTCGGAAGTTTCTTTTTGTGAACTTCGCGGCGGGGCTGGGTGGCTGGTAAAGTATCGTTTCCACTTTAGGAAATGCTTTTCGTAAAGATGCCAACTCGCGAATGCCGTACCGATGGTCGCGGCGAGCATGAGCAAGATGTATGCGAGGTGTCCGAGGAGACGAGAGCCAATCGATTCAGCGAGGCTCTCGGCAGTGAAGACGTACGCGAACAGGGGAATCAGAGGCAACTGAAAGACGTACATTCCGTAACTGTATTTACCTAGCCATCGTAGAACGCGAGACTGCCACACTCGACGGAAAGCACTCGAAGGACCTGCCGACACCGCCAGGACAATCATCGCACCAAAGCATAACGCATACAGCGAATCTGGCACGGTGAGCAACCGCTTGTGGAGCAACAACTCAGGCAGCAGCAGAACACCGCTCACCGGCATCAGCCAGCGACACGTCGGCACAATGCCAGCCAAACCTCGGGGGCCACGTGAGGCCAAAGCGAACCAGGCTCCGACGAGTAATGCGTCGAGGTGAAATAGCGTCAGAACTTCGACTGCAGGGCCATTGTCCGTAAATGCTGCGCACGCGATGCGTGTCCCTGCGGAAACGAACGCCAGTGCGAGGCACCAACGTTGTGCGACGACTCGTGACGAGAAGTAGATCACCAGCGGCCAAAGAAAGTAGAAATGTTCTTCGACGGCGAGCGACCAGAAGTGATCGAAGTAGCCGAAGCACCAATCGCCGCGCCAAGCGATCACTAAATTCGTACAGTAACCCCATAACCACCCTTGAGCATCGCGAGTCGCCCCGAACGGATAGCCGGTTGTCCACACGAGTGGCAAGATCACCAGTGCGCCGATCAAGACGCCGTAATACAGAGGAAATATTCTTAACGTGCGCCGGGCATAGAAGTTTCGGAAGTAATGCGAGTGCCGCTTGGCATCGTAAAGAATTCCAGTAATAAGAAAGCCCGATAGCACGAAGAACAAGTCGACTCCTCGCTGTCCATGCACCAAAAAAGACTCCAGCCACTGGCAGGTTGCTGACGCGTCTTCGACGCTTGGCCGAAAGCGATAGAGGGTCACGACAAGAATCGCCAACCCGCGAATCGCATCCAGGGCAGGAATATGGGTCGGATACTTCTCTGGAAGAACAGTTCCGCTCGTTGTATTCGTCTTACTGCTCGAAACGTAGGGGGCAGGCATCGAACTTCGCCTTCGTATGGAATGCCGATCTATTCGCGATGTTGCTTCGCCTGTGTGGTATTCCATCTCCCACCTCTAGCAACATGCACTAAGCAACCATAGCTTGCCATCGGCGTGCTCCTCGCCTGTGCGCGGGCGACTTGATCTGATTGTGTGGGTCGTGATAGATACGCGTGCAAGAAAAGCGAAACGCCCTCGACCTTTGGGGCGAGGGCGTTTGCTCGGAGACTGATTGTTGAACGACGAGTTCAACGTTGCCATCAGTGCGGGGAGAGGGAGCTGAATCGTGTGAACTAAGCCGTTTCGGCGGTCATGTTGTCGGCGGGGACTTCGACGCCGTCAAGGAAGCTGGCCAGCGACCGGCAGCGGTAAGGCTGCTGTAGCTTGCGAACGGCCTTGGATTCGATTTGGCGAACACGCTCGCGAGTTACCGAGAAGATCTTGCCGACTTCTTCCAGGGTGTACGAGTAGCCATCGGCCAGGCCAAACCGCAGTCGAATGATCTCTCGCTCGCGATAGTTCAACGTCTCCATCGCATCGTTAATCCGATTCTTAAGCGATTCCTGATTGGTGTCGTACAACGGATCGTCTTCGCGATAGTCTTGGACGAATTCGCCAAAGTAGCTGTCGTCGTGATCGCCAACGGGCTGGTCGAGCGACAGCGGCTGACGTGACATCTTCATAATGCAACGCGTATCTTCCAGGGACAACTTGGCTCGCTCGGCGGTCTCTTCGGGCGTGGGCTCACGACCGAGTTCTTGGAGCAGTTCGCGAGTTACTGTTCGCACTTTGCTCATCGTGTCGATCATGTGAACCGGCACACGAATTGTGCGGCTTTGGTCGGCGATGGCTCGTGTGATCGCTTGGCGAATCCACCATGTTGCATAGGTCGAGAACTTGTAGCCGCGAGCGTGCTCGAACTTGTCGACAGCCCGCATCAGGCCAGTGTTGCCCTCTTGGATCAAGTCCAGGAAGCTCAAACCGCGATTGCGATACTTCTTCGCGATCGACACCACCAACCGCAAGTTGCCGGCCGACAACCAACGCTTACCGGCGTCATGTTCGCGACGGAAGCCGTGTGTCTTCTGAACACGACGCTTGAGTGTGGCGGGGCTCTCGAACGTGATTCGCATCAAGTAGTGCAGTTCCGCTCGCAACTCGACGACTCCCCGACCGCCAACCGAGCCGTGAATCTTCGCTTCGCTGATCTGGACTCGCAGCACTTGCATGCGGTCCGAGATTTCTTCGAGCTTGTCGAACAACGGTTGAAGCTTGTTGGTTCGGAGGTTCAGTTCTTCGACCAAGCGAACAGCCTTGTTGCGGCGGATTACCAACCGTTTCCACGCTTCATGACGATCGGCTCGTGGATTGTGTCGATTGATCGCGATCAAGTAATCGCTTCGGTTCTGTTCGAGCAAGTGGCGAAGCGTCTTCAAATTAGGACCAAGCCGACGCATGATGCTCTTCTTTTCCTTCGTGTTCGTCACCGAGACTTCGATCGTTCGGTCCAACCGCAGTTCGCCTTTGCGAACCTTGTCGAGCGAGGCGACAGCTCCCTCCAAGACATAGTCGGTCGCGAGCATGCTGTGACGATAGAGTGCTCGGGCTCGTTCGATCTCTTTTGCCGCATCGACTTCTTCGACTCGCGACAGCAATGGAATCTGGCCCATTTGCATTAAGTACATGCGAACCGGATCGTCGGTGTTGTTTGGCGAACCTTCTTCGTCGCTCTTCTCGTTCGCTGGCTCAATCTCCTCGTCCTCCTCATCGAACATCCCGCGGACGTCGTCCGATTGGCCCTTGCGAAGTTTCTTGTGAGTTAGTGATGCGGACCCGTTCGTGCCCTTGTGAGTTCCGTTCTTCTTCGACTTGACGATCTTTTTGCGAATGGTTTTAGTCAAGGTCAGTCTCCTGTGATGGGTCAGCGGTTGATGGCAACGGATCGAGCTAAATGCACGGGCGATGCCAACTCGCAAAACTCCTCACCACCGACTGGCCTTAATGCCTTGCTACCACAGGGGATAGATTACTGCCGACCTATCTTTTGGGACCTCGGCATGCGTTGCGATTCATCGACGCAGCGATGCGTTCCAACAACATGTGGCGAGAAAGCATCATGTCGCCCGCACTCAGAGGAGGCGAGATGTAGGAACCGAAAATCGGTCAGTTGCCCGGCGACAAAGATAGTGCTCAAAGTGGCCAAGAAATAAGGATGTGACCTGAACGATGGGCACCGCTTGAAACGTAAACCGATGCCCCCGAATTCATAGCAGGCGAGGGGCTCGCGCACGTTGGCACGCGAACTTCTGCCATACTTGCGGCTACGGTTAGCGGCGGACGTCATGCGGGAACTGCCCCTTACCAGGAGTCCGTCCGGATACCGTACGCCGTCATGTACGACGGCTCTCCGATGCCGTCGAATCGTAGCAAAGTCGTTGATCGACGGGCGGCGGAGGCCCGTCGTACAGGCGAAAGCGGACAAACTCCTAGTGCTTTGTGACTGTCAAGAATTAGGGTTGTAGACATTAGCCGTTTGGGCGTTAGCCCCGGTTGTTACAAGGGAACCGTGGCTAACGCCAAAACGGCTAATCCTTAAATTAAGCTGAAACGCAGCACTAGCGAAGCGCAGAGTAGTCGGTTGCCTTCATGTAGATTGACTCGGGACGTTCTCGAAGGAACTTGCCGTCCTTCTGGGATTCCTCGGCGACCTTCTTCCATTGTTCGTCGCCACCGAACGCCTTCCATGATGCCTGAGCGGCTGCAGGGCTATCGTGCCGGATGATGTAGATCAATGTGTCCTTCGAGTCCGGTTCGTCGGCGGGATGCCAGTAGGCGACGTTCTGAATTCCGTGCCGCTCGAAGAGGCGAAGCGTATGGTCGCGGAAGCGGGCGTCGAGATTCGTCAGCTTGCCTTCATTGCAACGATAGATCCGCAACTCGTACACCGCGTCGTCGCTCTTCTTGTCGTTCGAGAATTCGGGCGAGTAGTCCGTGGCGTACATATAGACGGCTTCTGGAGCCTTGGCCAGGATGGGGCCGTCGACTTGTGATTCCTTCGCCACCTTCTTCCAATCGGGGTCGGCAAGAAAGGCTTGCCATGAAGACTTCGCAGAATCACGACTTTCGTGCTTGATCACATAGAGCAGCGTGTTCTTCGACTTCGCATCGTCCGTCGGCACCCAATAGCCCACCGATTCCATACCGTGTTTCTTGAACAGCGCCACGGTGTGATCACGAAAACGCGCATTCAAATTGTCCAGCTTGCCTTCGTTAGTTGTATAGGTTCGCAGTTCGTAGACTTCGGCGAGAGCGATCCGGGACTGAGAGGAAAGACTTGTTAGCATAGCGAATCCCAGCAGCAGGCAAGTGGCTCGATTGAACATGACGACTGACTCCAAATATCCGATAGCAGTGTATTTCCTTATGGCACGACGGAACTATGATACCGCAAGTCGTCGTCTGCAACTGCCCGGCGACATTTCCTGCCAAGGACGGGGCTAATATGCTGGAGATGGGAATGTGGGGGAAAGAATTCTGGCGAGGGTTTCAACTTGATGCGTCCCGGTACGCCGGCCATCTCGCCAGTGCGGACGAGTTCTTCCAGCTCACCCCCATACCCGAGGATGTTCCCACAGGACGTTTTCAAGCACCCCACGCCCTCATTCCTCCGCAATAACCGCACGACGGTTGATGAAAAAGGGTGCAATCTCATCCTGTGATTCGCATCCCAGCGTCCACTGTTATCGCGAACTCAACTCATGCACGGCGTCCACTAACGCAATCGCGTTGTCTACCGGCGTCTGCTGCAAGATGCCGTGACCAAGGTTGAAGATGTGGCCCGGACGACCGCCTGCTTGATCGAGAACGTCTTTTGCCCGGCGGCGGATTTCATCGCGATCCGCTAATAATACAGTTGGGTCGAGGTTGCCTTGAACTGCGCGATCGTGTCCTACGGTGGCCCAAGCTTCGTCGAGTCGGACGCGCCAATCGACACCTACGACGGCGCTGCCGCCTTCAGCCAATAAAGGTAATAACGCAGGATTGCCCGCGCCGAAGTTAATTACTGGCACACCCGGCACGATGCCGGCGATGATGTCGCGAACGTACGGTAACGCGTAACGACGATAGTCATCCGGCCCGAGGCAGCCGGCCCAGGAATCAAATAACTGGACGCATTGCGCACCGGCAGCGATCTGAGCATTTAGATACAGCGTCACCGCGCGGACAAAGCGTTCCATGAGGGCACGCCAAGCTCCCTCGTCCCGATACATGAGCGTCTTGGTATGCAGATAATTGCGGCTGGAACCGCCTTCGATCGCGTAACTGGCGAGTGTAAACGGGGCGCCTGCAAAACCAATCAATGGCATATCGTCCGGTAAGTCGGCTCGCGTTTGACGCACGGTCTCGGTGACAAAGTGCAACGAGTCGATGCTTTCCAATTCCAACACGCGATCAACGTCGGCTCCTTCGCGAACCGGATTATGGATTACCGGACCTTCGCCCTGTGCGAACTCGAGGTCAAGTCCCATGGGCTCCAAGATCGGCAGCAAGTCCGAGAAGATGATCGCGGCATCCACACCAAGTCGCTTGACGGCCGTACACATCACCTCGCTACATAGCTGCGGATTTTTGCACAGCTCGAGAAAGGTTGTCTTGGCACGGACATCGCGGTACTCCGCCATGTAGCGACCGGCTTGCCGCATCAGCCAGACGGGTGTGACATCGGACGGTTCAAGACGACAGGCCTTCATAAAGGGGCTGTTGTACCAAGGAGCTTGTTTATCCAGCACGTCGGAACTCGGATCAGAAAAGAGGGTGGAGATACGTTGTTTTCGTTGCCGCAATTCGGCACTCCGGCGAGCTGCGGTTGCGACCAGCGGACCCATTTTGGGATGTTCGGGTTCGATATCGACAGGCAATTCAAGTTCACGAAGCGCTTCGCTTGTTGTCGGACCGACGGAAGCGATGACCGTCTCACGCATGCGTCGACGGACTTCGGACTCGAGGTCAAGACGCTGGGCGATCTGCAGTAGATTCGTCGCTTGATTTGCGGAAGTAAACAGAATCACATCCAGTTCGCCGGTCGCGAGCGCTCGGACATTGGCTTCGAGCGGACCACAATCTTCTGGCAGCTCCCAGGTATAAACCGGAATGCTCAGCACATTAGCTCCGCGAGCTTCTAGACCGGCGATCAGGCTGGGGTTCGACTTACCGTATTCTTGGATAGCTACGGTTTGACTAGCGACGGCGACATGCTGGTCGATCGTTGTCAGCAGTTCGCGCCACGTGTTCGGTTCGGGCACGCGGTGGGTTGGCGTGAGGCCGTACTCTTTCATCACGACCGCTGGCTTGGGGCCGCGACAGATCGTCGTGATATCCGCCAGGGCGTCAAGAAAACGCTGGCGATCGATGTGGCGTTCAACGGCGGCCACAAGATGCTTGAAACCGACTCCCGTTAAGAAGATCACGATGCTGATTTGGCCGGTAATCAGCTGATGAGCAAAGTCGATCGCGGCTCGGTTTTCGGCCAGCGGGGCTTCGCGCATTGAGGGACTGACGTGCGGCACGCCGCCATGCCGCTCGATCAGCCGAGCCATTTCGCCGGCGTTGCGACTTTCGAACGCGGCGACGTGCAGTCCATTGAAATCAGGTTGTTCTTGGTTCATCGGGTCCATGCTATCGGAAAGAGAATTCAGGAGTCAGGAGTCAGGAGTCAGAATTTTCCGCTTCTTACGAAAGGAAGAGTTTGAGAACGAGGTGTAATCGAAGTTTTCTCTCACGACAAAAGTTCAAGTCATTTTGAACTTGCTACGATAGTATACTTATGTATACTTACCTGCCCTTGCTATGAAACATCAGGTAACTTTAATGAACCATAAGGTACTGCAATTAAGGGAGTTACTAAATCGCAAGGAGAGCGAAAAGAAGCCTCATTCAGCGATATCCAGCGGCTGCCAACCGTTAGATCGGCTGTTGCCACAGCGCGGCTTTCAACAAGGTTCGCTGGTCGAGTGGATTGCTGGTGGAGTTGGCAGCGGAGCCAGTTTGCTCGCATTATTGGCGGCTCGATCGGCGTGTTATGGCGGTGGAGCGTTGGTTTTGGTGGATCGAGGACAGAGTTTTTATCCGCCTGCTGCGAACGCATGCCAGCTCGATCTGCAGAACACGATTGTCGTTCATCCGGCGAACGGGAGAGATGAATGCTGGGCGATTGAACAAGCGCTGCGTTGCCCAGATGTCGCCGCCGTGGTTGCCTGGCCCGCGCGGCTGACGAGTCAGGCGTTTCGCCGTTTGCAACTGGCGGCGGAGCATGGAAGCAGTCTGGGGCTGTTGATTCGCTCGGCGACAGCTCGGAATGAATCTTCGTGGGCCAGCGTGCGGATGCTAGTGTCGCCACGTAGTTGCCCTTTGGAGTGCGGCGACTTGTCGCCGCTTTCTATTTCAAACTCGGTAGCGACAACCAAGTTGCTTGCATCGCCCAGCCAACCGACAGACAAAGCGATGACAAGTCATCGCACTCCAAATAGAAAAGGCTGGCGATTGGGAGTCGAGTTGCTGCGGTGCGGCGGCCTCTTTGGAACGAAACCGATTGAGCTTGAGATCGACCATCAGACAGGTGAAGTCCGTGACGCGTATCCTCTCCCTCTGGCTGCCCAATTGGCCGGTACAGCGCCTGATCCGCGCCAAGCCACAGCTTAAGCAGCAGCCCATCATCCTTCATCACAATGCGCGACGCGGACAAAGCGTCGCTGCTTGTTCGCGCGCGGCGTGGCGGCTGGGCGTTCGAGTCGCGATGCCGCTGTCGGAAGCAACCGCGTTAGGCAACCAGTACGACGGCCCTCCGAGGCCGTCGAACCAACATAACGACGGCCTCAGAGGGCCGTCGTACAAAAGGACACCGCTCCATATCGAGTCGCACGATCCGTTCGAGGACCACAAGGCGCTCGAAGAGATTGCGGTCTGGTGCCATCGCTTCAGTCCTCTTGTCGGTCTGGCCGACGAAGATCCGGTCGAGACATTGCTGTTGGATGTGACTGGTATCGCGCCGCTGTTCGGTGGCGAGCAAGCGATGAATCAACAAATCGAAAGTGCGTTTCTGCAACAGAACCTGATGGTGCGAATTGGCTTAGGGGACACCGTGGGTGCGGCGTGGGCGCTGGCACATTATGCTTCGGCGACTTTACGGGGTCGGGAGTCTTTTTCGGCCGAAGTTGTAACCGCATGCGGAGACGTTGGGCCGAAAAAGACTCCCGACCCCTTCGCTGCTGAGCCAAGGTGCGCTGCCCAATTACTTGAGTTGCCCATCGAGGCATTACGCCTCCCGTCAGCAATCGTCGAAACATTGAGTCGGTTAGGACTGCAACGCGTTGGCGATTTGATGCCGCTGCCTCGCAACGAATTGAAAGCTCGTTTCGGAGCGATCTTGCTGCAACGCTTGGATCAGGCTCTCGGCGAACAGCCGGAAATCATTGCTCGGACTCACTCGCCGACCAACTTTTTCGTCGAGTGGTTGTTCGAGCATCCCGTCACACAACAAAGCGTCATCCAACAAGTGATCCGACAGTTGATCGAACGTTTGTGTTTCCTGCTGTTGAAACAAGACACAGGATCACTTCAATTGAGCTATCGACTGACTTGCCAAGACAGCAAACCGGTTACGTTCGAAGTCGGCTGTTATCGACCAAGCGCCGACGCCAGCCATTTATGGAAGCTCACCGAGACGCAACTGGAACGACTTATGTTACGAGATCCAGTGACCAGTATTTCCCTTTGCTCCATCAGGCATGACCGCTTGAGTCGGCGACAGAAAGAGCTGTTTGACGATGATCACATTCGACAAGATTCTTCGCTGGTGGCTGCGCTGATCGATCGCATGTCCAGCCGACTTGGACGTCAAGCAATCGTCCGATGTGTTTTGCAAAGCGACGCACAACCCGAGAAGGCTTATCGCTACGAACCGTTAGTCGGTGGAAGTGTTTCAAGAAGAAAAAACAATAGTCATTCGCCGTTCTCGCTGCTCGATCGCCCGTTGCATTTACTTGCCAAGCCGGTTGCGTTAGAAATCTACGACGTTGCCGCCGACGGATCGCCAAGTCGGTTTCAGTACGGCGGTAAGCAATACGCCGTGTCACGCTATTGGGGACCGGAGCGAATTGAAACCGGCTGGTGGCGGCAACGCGGAGTTCAGCGGGACTACTATCGCGTGGAAACATCGGAAGGTTTTCGCTTTTGGATGTTTCGGTCGTTGCGAGATGGGTGTTGGTTCTTGCAAGGAGCGTTTGAGTAAGAAAAAGTCGGGAGTCAGAATTCAGGAGTCAGAATGTTAGCTTCTGAATTCTGAATTTTCCTCCCTCCCTCCCTCCCTCTCCCTCTCTCTCCCTCTCTCCCTTCCTATGTATGCTGAACTACACTGCCGAACCAACTTTTCATTCCTCGAAGGCGCGTCCCACGCTGATGAACTCGTCAGTCGAGCGATCGAGTTGAGGTACTCGGCACTTGCCATCACGGATCGCCACAGTTTGGCCGGGGTCGTGCGAGCCCATGCTGCTGCCAAAGACAGCGACTTGAAACTGCTGATCGGGGCCGAAATCGCGCCGACCGATGCTGCACCGATTGTCTTGCTCGCCACGGATCGAGCCGCTTACGGCAGGCTGGCTCGTCTCGTTACACTCGGTCGGAGGCGGGCACCGAAAGGCGAATGCGAGTTAACACTCGACGACATTGCTCAACATAGTGAAGGGCTGTTGGCTACCGTGGTCGGTGGGCTGGGTCGTGACCCAGCCTACGGTGAATACCGCGATATCTTTGCAGATCGCGGTTATCTGTTGGCAGAACTGCATTATGGAACGAACGATGCCGAGCGATTGGATCAGCTAGTCCGACTCTCCAAGCAAACGCGGCTGCCATTAGTTGCCGCTGGCGATGTTCACTATCACGTCGCGCAGCGCATGATGCTTCAGCATGTACTAACGGCGATTCGCTATAACACGACCGTCGAAGCACTAGGCGACCGCTTGCTGCCTAATGCCGAGCGGCACTTGCGAACGCTGGACGAGATCCAGCAAGTCTTTGCTCGCGTGCCGGATGCCGTGCGTCGCACGATGGAAGTGGCGGATCGTTGTACGTTTTCGCTGGATGATTTGCGATACGAGTACCCGGAAGAACTCGCTCCCGCGGATCAGTCGCCGTATGAGTATTTGCGGCAACTCACTTGGCAAGGAGCTCGCCAGCGATATCAAAACCAAGTGCCTGAGTCGATCAAGAAACAATTGGAACACGAACTGGCGATCATCAAAGACCTTCGTTACGAGGCGTTCTTCCTGACGGTCTACGACATCGTCAAGTTTGCTCGTTCACAAAACATCCTCTGCCAAGGCCGTGGCTCGGCGGCGAATTCGTCAGTCTGTTTTTGCTTGGGCATTACGGCGGTTGATCCCATGGACACGGACCTGCTCTTCGAGCGATTCGTCAGCCGCGAACGCAACGAAGCTCCCGACATCGACGTCGATTTCGAGCACGAACGTCGCGAAGAAGTCTTACAGTACGTCTATAACAAGTACAGCCGTGATCGAGCAGGACTCGCGGCAACCGTGATCACTTATCGCGTGCGATCGGCGGTTCGAGACGTGGGGAAAGCTCTCGGCCTGTCACTCGACCGGATTGATGCGTTGGCGAAGAACATCGACGGTCGTAGCGAAGATACGATCCTGGCGACACGCTGCCAGCAAAGTGGTGTCGATCCGACATCGCGAGTCGGTCGTCAACTGATGACTTTGGTGAACGAAATACTCGGCTTTCCGCGTCACTTGTCACAACACGTCGGCGGTATGGTCATCACGCAAGGCCCGCTGTGCGAATTGGTCCCTATCGAGAATGCCGCGATGGTGGATCGTACGGTGATTCAATGGGACAAGGACGATCTCGACACGCTTGGCATCTTGAAAGTCGATTGCCTGGCACTCGGCATGCTGACCGCCATTCATCGTTGTTTCGATCTGATCGAGCAGCATCACGGTCGGCAACTTTCGATTGCCAACATCCGGCAAGACGATTCCGACGTTTATGACATGATCAGCCGGGCTGAGACGGTCGGCGTGTTTCAAATTGAAAGCCGGGCACAGATGAGCATGTTGCCTCGTCTACGCCCCGAGCGATTCTATGACATCGTGATCGAAGTCGCGATCGTACGGCCTGGGCCGATTCAAGGCGACATGGTGCATCCCTATTTGGATCGACGCGACCGAGTCCGCAAAGGCGAGACGATTGAACCGATTTGTGCGGACGACAAGGTCAACAAAGTTCTCGAACGGACACTGGGCGTGCCGCTGTTTCAAGAGCAAGCAATGCAACTCGCCGTTGTCGCAGCTGGCTTTACGCCCGGCGAAGCCGATCAGTTACGCAAAGCGATGGGCGGCTGGCGGCGCCCGGGCTTGATCGACAGTTTTCGGCAGAAGCTTTTCGACGGGATGCTCGAGCGCGGTCATACGGAAGAATTTGCGGAGCGGTTGTTCAAACAGATTAGCGGCTTTGGCGAGTACGGTTTCCCCGAGTCGCATGCGGCGAGCTTTGCCAAACTGGCTTATGTTTCGGCTTGGTTGCGATATCACTATCAAGCTGCATTTACCGCCGCTCTGATCAATAGCCAGCCGATGGGCTTTTATGCGCCGGCACAATTGATCCGCGATGCCCGTGAGCGTCGTGACACGCCCGTCGAAGTTCTGCCGATCGACATCAACCACAGCGATTGGGATTGCACTTTGGAGAAGGAAGGCCAAGCGTTACGGTTGGGCTTGCGACTGGTGCGAGGGTTACACCGAGCGGTCGTCGACTCGCTGGTGCAAGCGAGAACACGTAGGTTCGAGTCGATCACCGACCTCGTCGCACGCACCAATCTCAGCCAAGCGGTCATCGAGCGACTGAGCGCGGCCGACGCCTTTCAGTCCTGCGGACTCGACCGGCGGAAAGCCTTGTGGCAGGCGCTCGATCAAGCTCCAAAACACGAACAAGGACCGCGTCTATTCGATCTTCAGTCGAACGAATCGCTGGTTCCGATGCTGCCCAAGCTGGAAGAACAAGAGGAAGTGTTCGCAGACTATCACTCGGCGGGACTCACTTTGCGACGACATCCTCTGTCGTTTCATCGCGAGCAATTGAACTCGCTGGGCGTGACGCCCGCAGGACAACTGGTAACTTGCCCACATGACCACATGGTGAAAGTGGCGGGAGTTGTCCTGATGCGACAGCGACCGAGTACGGCCAAGGGAATCACGTTTGTGACGCTGGAAGACGAAACCGGCATCGCCAACCTGGTTGTGCATCAATCAACGTGGCAACGCTACGACCAGGCTGCACGCAGGTCAACGGCGATGATTGCTTACGGCAAGCTCGAGCGAAAGAACGAAGTCGTGCATGTAATCGCCAGACGACTCGAAGACCTCACCGACCGCCTCGCCTCGCTGCACAGCCCGTCGCGAGACTTTCGGTAGGGTCCGCTGTGCGGACCAAGCATGACAGATGGTCCGCACAGCGGACCTTACGACTGCGACTATGACTGTACATCCGTCGCGAGACTTTCGTTAGTGCACAAACTCATAACCAACGATCGCGTTGAAGCCGGCTCCATCCACCCCGGAACCGAGCACGCGATAGTACTTGTCGGTGATATTCTCGAGGCTGATGCTAAGCCGATGTTGCTGGCAGTGGCCGAGTGCCGTGCCGGCTCTCAGGTTGAGCGTTGCATAGCCGGGCGTGCCGCCGGGAATGAAACGTACGTCACCGAGATTTGCTGAAGCATAGCGATCTTGTCGCCGAACGAGCCATGTGTAGATGTCGAAGTAAGAACGAAGCTCTTGGTCACGCCACCGCAGGCCGACATAACCTTGCGTTGGTGGAATGCGCGAGAACGGTTCGTCTGTCGTTTGGTTCTGACCATAGGTATAGATGAAGTTGCCGTACAACGACCAATGAGGATCGAGCAGATACTCGCCGTAGGCTTCCGTTCCGTTCAGGTAGGCCTCTTGGTTGGCAAGGAACTGATCGGTGCCGATGAACTCACGACCAATCACGCTGCGAAAGTCGGTCCACCACTCATATACTTGAAAGCGAATTCGGTCGTTATCAAACTTGAAGCCGATTTCGTAGGTTCGCGTGTGTTCGGGCTGAATGTCTAAGTCGCCGAGTCGCGGCACAGTTTGCACGTTCTGGATTGCAGTCTTGTTCGCCGTCAGGTCGTCGATCGTCGGGGCTCGAAACCCTTCGTACATCCCGCCGACCAGACGCAACTCCTCCGTCAACTCGTAACCCAACCCGATACTTCCGATCCAATCTTGGTAGGTTCGATCAAAGTGAACGAGTCCGACCGCGTTGAAGTTGGGGGTCGCCGAGAGATTCAGGTTCTCGTATCGGATGCCGGCGTTTGCACTCAATCGCTCGGTGAGTTGTCCGTCCCAATTGAGAAAGGCACCAAAGCGATCGGCGATAGAATCATCCGGATACTGTGGATCGGTAACGCTCGGCATTGCGCCGGGCACGGTTGGATTGTCGATACGGACGCGCTGCGAATCGATGTCTTCGTAAAAGTAGTCCGCTCCGTACGTCAGCGTTCCAAGATCTTCGAGTTGCTTCGATGCCGCTAAGTTCACTCCAATCATGTCGTCCGTAAACTCACCGATCTCGCGTCGCGTAGGAACGGAGGCAGGGGCGTTGCTGTTATATCGGTCGACAGTGGAGCCCTCTTTCGTAAGCGAGTACGACATGGTCGCACTGTAGGTATCGTAGAAGCTGTTGTCGAGATCGGCGACGCCTTGCAGTCGGATATAAGCCAGATCGCGCTGTTGCGGATCGAAGTAAGTTGGACGTTGAGTTCCCGTACTTCCATTGGGTGCGGGTCCCAAGACGAATGGCAGAAAGCGATCACTTCTTGCCAAGTGGTTTTGCTCGAAATGCTGGAACGCAACGGTCAGCATGGAAGTATCACTGACCATACGACTAAACTTGATGTCGCCCGCGCGATGGTCGTAGCCGGTTGCCGGTTGCCGACCCAACCCGCCGCCAATGTCCAAATCGTTCGTGTTCAAATACGAACCACCCGCGAAGACACCGGTTCCACCGACCCAGCCTTCGACATTGCCACGCGAATACGAAGACGTATCTGCCGACCCCAAATATTGTTGAAATGATACCTGCGAATAGTTACCTCGGAGCGGATCGGCTCCGCGTGTCACGATATTGATCGCGCCACCCAGGGCATCGCTGCCCCAGAGCACCGACTGGGCACCTCTTACGACTTCGATCCGGTCGATCATGCCCGGATCGATTGTCGCAGCATACTGATTTGGGCCGGCCCGCAAGACGCTGTTGTTCAATCGCACTCCGTCAATGAGGATCAGAACTTGCTGTCCGGTCAGACCGCGGATGAAAGGCGAGAGTTGTCCGTTGCCGGTTTGCTGCAGGGTAATGCCTACTTCGTTCTGCAACGCACGGAACATGTTGTTCGACATGCGTTCTTCAAGCGTGTCACGATCAATGATGGTGCCGAGTTGCGGCATCTCGAAAAGTGATTGCTCGGAACGCAAGATGCTGTTCAGCCCCCCAGGATCAAGCACGCTTCCTCCAATCAGCTGATCGGAAAGCGAGGGGAAGGCGTCCTGAAACAGTTGGTCGGACAGATCGAAGCTGCCCAAGATCTCTGATTCATTGGAATCATCGCCGCTAGTGTCAGTCGCCTCTGGCGGTCGAACCTCGACCGGCGGCAGCGTGCCTTCGAGAGGCACTTCCTGTGCTTGCACCGCGTTGCCAATCAACGCCGTCGCGCAGAGCAGGCCAACCAAGAGCCGCATCATTTGAGCCCCCCTTACACTGAACGGCTTCCGAAGACTTGGCGACGGGGCTGGGACCGGAGAAACCGTTCGAACCGAGTGGTATGAGTACTTTCTCGGCTGATTGTGTTCGAACCTGTCGTAACGCTTGTAGGGGTGTCACAGATTTCCTAGGTCTCCGAAATCACCGTAGATTCGAATGACCCGAATCGCCACTTCTGCTAGCGTTTGGCGGCGAATTCCTCTTTCACAGTTCGAGAAATTCTCTTAATATCCTGCCGCGCGCGAATGATTTGCGCGAATGGTGATCGTCAAGGAGGACGATGTGGATACTCTGAAAACTGCCGTTGTTGTCGTACTTTTGCTGGCCGTCTTGTATGGCGTTTACGTTGTACTGAACAAACCGGAGCAATTCCCGCAGGAGCTTGCTTGGGAGACCGGAGCCGCCGATCCTGCCTTGCAAATTGAACTGGGGACACCCGAAGTTGCCGGAATGGGCGTGGATTCGGCGGACACACCTGGATTGACTACGGGATGGGGAGCGGGACCACAAAGCCACGCTCACTCAACCGATTCGCACGCGAGCGATCTCTCGTCGACCAACGTTTCGATCGACCGGAACAACGCCAGCCGACCTGGATTGAGCGAAAACAGCTTAGCAAACCGACACAGTTTGCCGATTCCTGAAGCCACTAGTCCTGCGGCGCCAGCGATTGCGGCGCCCGATCTGCTCAGCGACACCGAGTCGCCAACGCCCCACGCCAATGAAGTTGCTGCGATCGATGGAAGCGATGCCGCGGGCGACTCGATTTCTTCGCCCGCGATTCCTTCGCAACCTTCGGCATATTCAAACGAATTGCGCGAGGGTGCAGGCACTCCAACGAGCATCGACTCGCCGACAAGTCGCTATGGCGATTCGAACCGATACAGCGACCATGGATCGTTACGCAGCGGGCTGACTTCTGAAGTTAGCCCTGCCGGTGTCGAACAAGCTCCTGCCAACTCGACCCAAGCCAACGTGAATGATGACTCGCCCAGTGAACCTTTCAGAGATGAGACGTTCGGCAGAGGTGCCGTCGGCTCCAGTGAGGGTTCGTTCCAGTCGGCAGTCGAGTCGGTTCATGCAAAGATCGAAGCGGAAGCGTGGTACGACGCGCTTGTGAAACTTTCTTCGCACTATACCGATCCCAACTTAACTGCGGATGAGTACTCGCAATTAATCGACTTGCTCGACCCCCTAGCTGGCAAAGTAATCTATTCGACCGAACACTTGATCGAGCCGGCCTACCAAGCACAGTCGGGCGACACGCTCAAGAACATTGCGGATCGCTATGAAGTACCCTGGCAACTGTTGGCCAATATCAACGGCATCGAGAACCCCGAGACACTGCTCGCTGGTCGCGAGTTGAAAGTCGTCCGCGGGCCGTTCCGCGCGGAAGTGTCGCTCAGCAAGAACGAGCTGACCCTGTTCGTTGGCAAGATCTATGCCGGTCGATTCACGATTTCAGTCGGCAACGACCCGGCGCCTTTGCCCGGCCAGTACCAAATCAATGACAAGCAGCCGGGGCGAACTTACTATGCCGGCAATGGGCAAACGATTCCAATTGACGACCCGAACAACCCTTATGGCCGAGTGTGGCTCGATTTGGGCAATAACCTTTGCATCCACGGAAGCTCACCTAACGGAGCCTCGCCGGGACAAGGGTGTATCGCATTGACGGCCCGCGACGCTGGAGATGTCTACGGCATCTTGTCGAAGGGCTCGAGTATTGTGATTGTTCGCTAGTTGCGTTTCAAAGCTTCACAATTTGAAGCTTCCAACGACTTTCCTGGCCAGTTTTTCCACCATTGCCGGAAGAGCGTCAATTGGGCATCGGCAAATCGCTTTTGGCTGGGACTGAGTGTGTCGGTCTTGTGGAAATGGAGTTCGAACTCCGAGTCGCCCAGAAGTACGAGCAGATACTTGTAGTAAAGCACGAGATCAGGACCTTCGTCGAACCGTGACAACTCGGTCAAGGCGTTTTCCAATTCGCGAGCCAATCTTCGGGCTTCGCTGTCACCGTTCGCCGCTAGTTTGCACAGTGCGATGAGATAAAGCACCTCCTCAGGCAGACAGTTGCCGATCCCCGTGATCGCACCAACTGCTCCACACCGAATGAAGCCGTGACACACCTGCGTATCCACACCGACCATCAGTAGCACGTCATCGTCCGCATGTGTGATATGTTCGGCCGCGTAGCTTAAAGAGTCTGCACCGCCGAATTCCTTGAACCCGACCAGGTTCGGGAACTCACGTCGGAGATCGAAGAACAGATCGGCCTTGGTCTCGAATCCATAGTAAGGACTGTTGTAGATGACTGCAGGAAGTTTGGGCGCCGCACCGAGTACACCCGCAAAGTGGTCCCTTTGAGCTGCGGGAGAAGTTCCGCGAGACATGACGCGCGGAATGACCATCAACCCCTTGGCTCCCACACGCTGTGCATGTGCCGCGTGTGCGGCGGCGAGAGCTGGATTCTGCGCACCCGTGCCGACAATGACCGGCACCCCTGCCTCGGCGAGTAGCCGAACGCCTTCCTGTCGTTGCTCATCCGAGAGCAGCGGCCAGTCCCCCATCGATCCGCAGTAGACGACCGCGTTCATTCCTGACGCCATTAATTTCTGCGCCTTATTCACTAACGCCGGGTAATTTGGGGTTCTGTCGGGCCGACAGGGAGTCATCAGCGCTGGGACGCAGCCGCGAAAGATCGTCGATTCCATGGATTATCCTTTGTTGCAATGACAGGGTCTTTCGGTGATTCAATTTGGAGAAGCGTAGGGTGGGGCGTGCTTTACAGGCTGAATAAATACACGCCTTGTAGAACGCAAATGCCCTGTCCGTCGTGGGAGGTCGATTGAAGCTGAATCAATGTGAGTGAGCATCACTTCGACTTCTTTTTCATAGGAGACTTTGGCAAACCGTCCGGCGAAACGTTGCATCGTTCGGCCCAAACCAGCCAATCCGATTCGAGTTCCTTGGCCAGCTTCTTGCGAGTCCCGGCCAAGTCATGCTTCTCGGTTCGATCGGTCTTCATGTTGTACAACTCCCAGCTGCCTTTACCACCGAGGCGGACGAGCTTCCAGTCTCCGCGACGAATCGCGGCGTTGCCTTCGTGCTCCCAGTAAAGCGTGTCGCGATCGAGCGGTTGATCCGTGAATGCGGGAACAAGGCTCCGGCCCTCTCGAGGAAGTATTTCTGAACCGTTGCTTGTCGCAGGATAAGTTGCACCCGTGACGTCCACGAGAGTCGCCATGATGTCGATGACATGGGCTGGTTGATCTCGCCACTGGCCCTTCGCGGCGATTCCGTTCGGCCAATGAGCGATCAGCGGTGTCGCAATGCCGCCTTCGTGGTTGTAATGTTTGAATTTCCGAAAAGGTGTGTCCTGCATCCAGGCCCACGATTCGCCGCAGAACCAGTTCGAATCTCCGGTCGTTGGATCCCCTACGCTCTTTCCGTTGGGGCCGCTTTCTGCACAACCGCCATTGTCGCTCATAAACAGCACCAGCGTATTGTCGAAGACGCCACGTTGCTTGAGCCCCGCGACAAGCGTCCCAATCGATCGGTCCATGCGATAGACGCAGGCTGCGTACACGGCCATCAAATGGTCAAAGCGATCCTTGTCTTCGTCGGAGAGTGCATTCCAATCGCTAACTCGATCGGGCCGCGCGGCTGGCTCCCAGGTCGAGTCGATCAGTCCCATTTTGATCTGTCGCGAATGACGTTCGGCGCTGAGTTTGTCCCAACCGGCTTTGTACTTGCCGCGAAACATGGCGATGTCGGCCGCGTCGGCTTGTAGTGGGAAGTGCGGTGCGTTGTGAGCCAGATACCAGAAGAAGGGCTTGTCCGCGGCGATTGCTTCATCGACGAACTTCAATCCATATTCGGTCCAAGCGTCGGTCGAGTACCAGCCTTCCGGAACTTGCCTCTCTGGAGAGTGAAGAACTTCTTTGTTCAACCAAATGGTTCGACCTTGTTTAACGTCAAAGTAAAATCCGCCTCCTTCAGGCACGCCGTAAAAGCGATCGAAACCGCGAGCGAGTGGCAGCATCGACGAGTCTTTATGACCGACATGCCATTTTCCAGTCACGACCGACAAGTAGCCGGCGCTGCTCGCGACATTGCCAAGCGTAATGCACCGGTCATTCAGATAACCTTGATATCCGGGCACTTTGTAATCGCCCGTCATGTGTCCGACACCGGCTTGGTGCGAATACAACCCGGTCAGTAACGCGGCTCGTGTTGGGCAGCAGCGACCGGTGTTATAGAACTGACGAAACCGCAGGCCACTTGCAGCCAACGCGTCCAGATTCGGCGTCGGGATCTCGCCGCCATAACAGCCGATATCCGAGAAGCCCATATCGTCTACAAGAATGACGACGACGTTCGGGCGGTCGGCAGCCCACGTAGTAACATCGATCAGCGAGATTGAGATCACTAGTGCGAACAGCACCGTCGCAGTGCGAATCATAAGGTTCAACTCCGTAACGTGGAGAAGTGAGTTGTGGTTTCCTGAACCCAGAACAGTATAGCCACGGAACTTCAAAACGCGCTAGCGTCGGGCTTTCCTTGGTAGAAACGAGGAGAAAGGCTCGTGGCTAGCGCCATCGACTCACAAAGTAAGGTATCGGGCTACCGCTGTGTTACGGCTAAGAATTCGGGTGCCACTGACTCCGCCAGTGCTGCACGGACCAACCACGCCCGTGACGGCACTGGTAGAGCTAGTGGCACACAACCCTAAGATTAAGCTGTGACCAGGCACTAGCGCCGTACGGCTCACATTAGTGCAGGCAATTGCTTCACGAACGATGCTAAACTCGCTCAAGCCACATGAATCCGTAAGGCTCGAGTGAGACGTCCACCGACGTTGTCAGTGTCGTGCCGCTGATGCGATCTTGAAAGAAACGCCCGAGGCCAGCAGTCCGCAGCCGATTGCCGGCGACTGTCTGCGGCTCGTCCGAGAAGTTTGCCAGGACCAACAAGCGATTGCCTTCGTGCATGCGAACGTAGCCCAGGACATGCGGATTGTCCGTGGCGATGAGTTCCATTTGGAGATTGGCCAGCGCTGGAAGCTCTTTCCGCAGTTGAATCATCCGTTGGGCTGAGGTGAAGATGCGTTTACGGATCGATCCGTCGTCCTGCAACTCTTCCAAGAACTCCCACCGCATTTTAGGGCGATGCACCCAACGCGTATCACCGGCCTTGGCGGGATCGTTGACGAAGTCATAGTCGTTCAACATGCCCCACTCTTCGCCAAGATAAAGCAGCGGAATGCCTCCAATGCTGAGCGTGACCGCATACAGCAGCAACATGCGACGGATCGCCAGTTCTTTCAAATCGGCATCGTCAGCCTCGATGGCTTGTTCCAGCCCGGCCAACGATGCCATGGTGCCGGAAATTCGCATGTCACCCGTTTCGGCATTGTGCTGAAAGGGAACGCCGCGAGCGAACGAGCCAGGAAACTGACCGGTGTAGAATTCGTTCAAAAATTTGCGGTGATTGAAAGCGTTGATCCCGATCGCTTCGGCATCCAAGTCATCGAACGTCCAACCAATATCGTCGTGGCAACGCAGGTAGTTCGTCCAAGTCGTGCCGGGTGGCAGCTTATGACGATGCGACAGCGATCGCGTGAGCAGCGAGACCTTACGCGTGGCCAGCGACTCCCACAGCAAGGCCATGAGAGTCGGGTTGTAGGAGACTTGGCACTCCTGCGTATCTACATAGCGGACAACTTCGTCGGGATGGACGATTGCTTCCGACTTAAACAACAGCCCAGGCGCTGCGATTCGGGCAAGCGCATTGAACGCTCGAATCAGCGTGTGAGCTTCGGGCTGGTTCTCGCAACCGGTGCCCAACTTCTTCCAGATGAACGCGACCGCATCCAACCGTAGAATATCGACGCCGGTGTTCGCAATGAATAGCAATTCGTCGAGCATCGCGCGGAAGACGGCTGGGTTGCCATAGTTCAAATCCCATTGAAAGCTATTGAACGTCGTCCACACCCACTGCTGCATCCCTTCGTGCCAGGTGAAGTTGCCTCGACGAACCGTCGGGAAAATTTCACGCAGTGTCTTCTCATACTGATCCGGCATCCCACGATCGGGAAACATGTAGTAGTAGTCTTGGAATTCGCGTTCGCCAGCCTGTGCATGCCGTGCCCAATGATGATCGTCGGCCGTATGATTGAAGACAAAGTCGAGAACCAGCACGATGCCCGCATCACGCAGATCATCGGCCAACGCCCGCAGGTCATCGATCGTTCCGATGCGTGGATCGACGGAGCGATAGTTGCTGATCGCGTAACCACCGTCGCTGTCGCCTGGGCGCACCGCGAACAAGGGCATCAAATGCAAATACGTCAGACCAAGCTTCTGAAAATACGGTATCTGCGATCGCAGCTTGCCGAGATTCTCGCTGAACAAATCGACATACAACGCACCGCCGACAAGCTGTTCGGATTGAAACCACTCGGGGTCATTGATGCGATGGGCATCGAGTTCGCGCAGCGTCTCTGGCCGATCCGCCCAACCGCGGGCCGCGGTCAGCAGTATCTGTTCCAAGTGATAGAAGAAATCGTACCGCTGTCCGTACAGTTCAAATAACAGCTTGAACAGTGTCGGCCAATATTCAGCGAGTCGCGATTCGAAGCGATCGATTGCTTCGGCGGGGGTCTGCGAACGCTCCCATTCGGCATCGAGGCGAGGGCGCAGGCGTCGGAGGCTGAGATCTGCCTCGTACGCTAAACCCTCACGCGCAGGACGGTGATTCTGCCCGTTGTCATTCGATACGATCATTGGGAATGGTGATGTTGCCGAGGAAGTTGTAGTAGTTAACACCTTCTATAATACCCCGTGCATGTGCGGCTTCGGCGAAGTAGATCCTCGGCAGTTTGCGTAGTTTCTCCAGTTCAGGACTGTAGTTCCCTACAACCACTCCAAGCGTACGTCCTTTCAACATGCCTTCGTCATTTCCCGAGTCGCCCGCCACCAAAACCTGCTCGGGGCTGAACCCCCATTTGTAGAGGAGATGGCGGATCGCTAGCTCGTCACCACCCCGCACGGGGACGATATCGAGATACATCTTCAGCGATAGCACGGCCTTCACGCGGAGTCCTGCCTCGCGGAGAATCCGCTTGATTTTTCCGAGAATTGGAGCCGTCTCGGGATCGATCTCGTAGCTGACTTTGAACTGAGACTGCTGGCTCTCGCTTTGTGGAAAGAGCCCCTCGACGTCGGCCAGAGCTTTCCGAACTTCTTCAGGCTTCCACTGAAACGCAATCTGTTTCTGCCAGCTTCGGTCAAGCGTCAATTGTTCTCCATAGTGAAGTTCCGTGCCTACGGACGTACTCAGCAAGTCTGGGATTGGCAAGCCAAGTTCCTCGATCAATTGACGAGCGTCGTCCAGTTTGCGACCGGTCGCAATTCCGAAACCCACGTTGTCGCCTTGGGCTCTCAACAGGTCGTTGAATTCTGCAAGGCCCGCTTCGTCGCCAGTGAGTGTGTTATCCAAGTCGGTCAGGATCAGCCGATCGAACTGCGGCAACCGACGCTGTTTCCGACCTGTGGCCAGCGTGGGTTTCGCAGCAGTCGCAACGATCTCGGTGACATCTCGCAAGTAGCGATCCACGTGACGCTTCCAGGTGTAATGCTCGCGAGTGCCTGTGATCCCGTTCGCCGACCACTTGTTCCACTGATCCGGTTCCGTCAGTGTTCGCAATAACGCCTTCTCGATGGCCTTCTGATCGAGTGGATCGACGAGTAATCCGTTTTGGCAATTGGCGATGATATCGCGAGGGCCACCATCATTGGTCGCCACGAGTGGCAATCCGCAGGCACCGGCTTCGAGCAATGTCAATCCGAAGGGTTCGGTGAGCGCAGGGTTAATGAAGACACCGCGCGACTTCGTGGCCAAGCGATACAAGTCGGGCACGTCTGTCGGGACATGCGTCTTCGGATACGCGACTTTGCCGTACAAGTTGTACACATCGATCAGTGTCAGAATGTTTCGCAGCACGCGACGTTGGCCGGGAGCTAACTCGCGGAGATCGTCGCGTGTTCCCAACAGCAACACGAGGTTCGCTCGCTGTTGTAACTCGGGCGACTCGCCGTAAACTCGCACGAGTGCTTCGAGGTTCTTTCGATCATCAGGCCGTGCCAATGTCAGGATCATTGGCTTGTCCAGATCCTTCAGGAACGGCGTTAACGCATCCACGAACGGCGGTCGTGGTTCATCCTCTTGCGGTGGATAGAACGCCGTAAGGTCGACTCCAGGCGGAATGACTTCCATCCGCTCGGGCATATAGGCTTCGTAAACTTCGTACTGTTGCTCGACTTCCTGGCTGGTGCTTGTCACGATCAACGATGCGGTTTCGATCGCCATCTCTTCGGCTTCGGCTCGCGTCGTGAAGCGATAAGTTTCTTCCAGATTTGCGGCTTCCGAATCCAGATCCAAGAGTCGCTGTTTCTTAATGCGGCCGAGCGAATGCCCCGTAAACACGAACGGCAAGTGCAATAGTCGAGCGAGTTGTGCGCCGCCGTAACCAGCATCGGCGTAGTGGCCATGAATCAAGTCGGGCAGTCCCGAGCGACGGAAGTAATTAAGCGTTTGGTCGATGAACACTTCCATGTAAGGCCACAGCGCTTCCTTGCGGAGATAGCGTTTCGGACCAAAAGGAATTCTGACGATCTTTGCATTCTCGGAAATGGGCTCTTCCAGTTGGGCGTAATCAGGGCCCACGCGATCGTCGCAGATCTGCCGCGTGAGCAGTTCCACTTGGCTAACTTCCGGATGACGCCCCAGTTCGGCGGCTAGTTCGAGAACGTACTTGATTTGTCCACCGGTATCCGCATCACGACCAAGTTCTGGGTCGTGGGCGCGGATCAATCCATGCAGACTGATCATGGCGATACGCAAACCGGAGCCTGAACTCACTTCAGTCATCGACTCACCTCGCAATTGTTAATGTCGTGTAAAGATACAGCGTCGCGGATAACTCCGCAGGCCCTTAACGCAAATGATCGCACATGGCAGGGGGGAATACTTCGTGATCGCCAGTAGTGCACTCTATGCCCTGTGTCTAGCATGCGCCAAACCAAGTATGAAAGAGATAAAAGCACGGTACTCGGGGAGAGGGGCGACCGAAAATGCGATCGTGTGAACTGTAACGATCACTTCGTTTGCCTTATTCTAATGGCATGACTGATTCAAAACGAGGCCCCTCATCGACGCCGCGAGTGCTGGCAACTGACTTGGACGGAACCTTAATTCCACTCGCAGGCAGTGAAGGCAATGCAACCGATTTGGTGACGCTGGCCAAGCAATTATGTGCGCGAGATATCAAACTTGTCTTCGTGACCGGACGGCATTTCGCGTCCGTGGAAGCAGCGATCGTCGAGCATCGCCTGCCACTTCCCGATTGGGTTATCTGTGATGTAGGCACAACAATTTACGAACGACAAACGGATCACTCATTCAAGCAACTAGCGGCGTACCGCGAACATCTCGCGACGATCATCGCGACACTATCGATCCACGAGCTTCGCGAACGGCTTGCTCCCTTGAAGCGACTTCGCATCCAAGAACCCGAGAAGCAAGGTCCGTTCAAGCTGAGTTTTTATACCGACGCGGAGGTGATTGCGGAGTTGAGAGATGAGATCGGTGAGTTACTGGTTCAGTCGTCCGCGCCCTACTCGGTCATCGACAGTGTCGACCCCTTCAATGGTGACGGACTGATCGATCTCCTGCCGCAGAACGTCCACAAAGCGTTTGCTTTGGACTGGTGGACTCATCACGTCGACTTGTCGCAAACAGACATCGTGTACGCTGGCGATTCGGGAAACGATCTCGCGGCGTTGACTGCCGGATACCTGACAATCGTGGTCGGCAACGCCGATCGTTCGCTGCTCGACCGAGTTCGCGATACTCATCACCGCCAGGGTTGGAACGATCGACTGTTCCTTGCCGAAGAACACGCCACAAGTGGCGTGCTTGAGGGTTGCCGAGCGTTCGGTTTGCTTGGTCAATAAGCTGCTGATTATCGACCTCGACAGATGAGCAACAACGGAGCGTCTGTTTGTCGTGCGAGGGCCAATACGAATTTTCCGAGCACTTTTTCGCGACGCGATCGCTGAACTCCCAAGATCAATAAATCGTGGTCATTCGCAGCGTTGGCGATACATTCCACGGCGTCGTCATCCTGGATCAGACGTACGTTGGCGGCGCCGTCACACAAATCGTAGTTCATGCGGATCAGATCGCGTGAGGCGAATTCTTCTTGCTGTCTTGTCACATAGGTTGGTATTACCTTAGCCAACGTGACTTGTCTTTGAACGGTGCGTGCTAGGCTGCCCAGCAGACGGGCCAACAATCGATCATGCCCACCTTGTCCGCCTGTCGGCACGAGCACGCGATTCGCGGTAGCGAGTTGCCAGCCTGTGGGAGCACGTAGGAGTACGACGTCACAACCAACATTGTTGATCAATCGTTCCAGCGAAGAACCGGCCGACGCACCCTCCAGTTCACTCAATCCCAACAGCAATGTCTCGCAACGATGCGTCTTGGCGACGCGAGCGATCTCGTCCCACGGATCCCTCGCCACCGTCGCCAATGTCTCGGGAAACACGCCCACGGTCGCTGAGGCACGGAGCGATTCGCGTAATACTTCCTGTGCATTGATTAACGGCCTCGGCTCTTCATCGGGGCGCCAATCGCTCGGTGCGACGACCACCGACAACATCAACACACGACCTACTCCCGGCGGTGCTAGAGCATTGGCAACGCCAACCAATCCGGCGGCGCTGTCCGGTCGCGCCACGGGCACCAGCACGAGCGGGCTTTTGCCTCGCAACGTCACGACTTCTGGATCCATCGCTGCGTTCGTGGCATCGGCCAAACGAGCACGCTGGGCAAACAAGCTTAAAAACAGAATACCGCCCACGGCGAGCCAAAACACCGCGATCAATCCCGCCGATGGTACGGCGATGCCCTGATAAATCGCCAACGCGACGCACGACAGTCCCCCGGCGACGGGAACGAGCGGAAAGAGAGGCGATCGAAATGGTGGCGGCGAAATGCTTCTTTGTCGAACGAGAATCGCGATCCAATGTGCGAGGGCGAACGTCACGAGAAAGATTAGACTCGACGCAGCACCAGCCGACGCAAGATCGGGCACAATCAAAACGATCACAACAACCACAGTCGCCGTCAGGATGACGGCGTTGGCCGGAGTCTTATAGCGTCCGTTCAACATCGCCAACGACCTGGGCAGCGTCCTGTCGCGAGCCATCGCCACGGCAACACGCGACGCCGCGAACAAATTCGCTTGCAGTGCCGACAGCATTGACAAGATCGCAGCTACCATGACCAGCCAGTAGCCGAACGCCCCGAGGTAATTGCGAGCCGCGATCGCAACAATCGTATCAGGATGCTCGCGACTGGCGTCTGCAATCGACTCGTCGGCAGCGACGCCGACCGTGCTGATCACCAGCAGCAGCGGCAGGTAAATCAAAATCGCGATGCCCAGCGACAGGAACATCGCGCGGGGGATCGTGCGAGACGGTTCACGGACTTCGCCCGCCACGGCGGCAATCAAATCAAAACCCTGCAATGCAATAAAGGTAAATCCCATCGCCGCGAACAAGCCAGGTGCCGCGGATGCGAAGAACGGGGTCAAGCTGTCGTTTAACTCAGCAACGGAACGACCTCGCATCGCCCACATCCCCGCCACGATCAAGATCGCGAACACAACAATCTTTCCGACATTAATCCATTGGCCTCCGCCGGAATTGGACCTCGACAGCATCGCGGTGTAGAGCAGGATCGCGACGATCGCCGTTCCACAGACGGACGCGCGGCTTGTTAACCATGCCGGACTTTGTTCCGCGAGCCATAACTGTTCGAGGATGACAACGGCAAACTGAGCAAACCCGAAGGCGTACAGCACGGAAGCCACGATCGATGCGAACCACACGACCCAGCCGACCGTAAACGCAGCCTCGACCGATAAGACCTTTTTGGCGAACGTGTATGTTCCGCCTGATTGGGGAAACTTGGAAGAGACTTCCGCAAAACTCAACGCCGTCAAGATCGCAATGACGCCGTTCAAGGCAAAGGCAACAATCGCACTGGGACCGGTTGCTGCGAACGCGGCTCCCGCCAGGGCCAAGATCCCGCCTCCAACGATTGCACCGACGCCAACACCGGTCGCGCCAAACAAGCCCAGCGTACGCTCTGGAGTGGAATCGGGCGACATGGAATCCATTGATGTTGCCGCAATCGCCGCGCTATCGTCCGAGAAAAGTTCCGCCAGTGATGTTCGCTACCGTGCGAAGAAAAGTACCGAGGTCTTCGTCGAAGTAGTTTCCTAGTCCAACGGTGTTGATGGGGATCTTCTCATTCTTGCGGCACAACGCATAGATCTCGTTCGCGACGCCTTGGTCGAACCGTCCCAGATTCGGGTTTGTTGGTGCCCCGTCCGAGAACAGGATCATCGAATCGATGCCTTCGTAGGTGTAAGCCTTTCGCAGGGCCTCCAGCGTGTTGGTCCACCCCTTCGGCTCGACGCCGGTCAGATGCTCAAGCAACGCATGCCGCGCCGCGTCGCCTTCTTCGCCTCGCAGGCTGGCCAGCGTGCCATCCTCTGGGAAAGTCCGCACATCCGACGAGTAGACGATCAACACACAGTCATCGACATCAAGGTGTTGCAACCACGTACGAGCGATCTTCTGGGCTTCCTGCCAACGATCACCGCCACCGTTGCTAGCTTCTTTCATGCTGCCCGAGGCATCGAAGATGACGGCCACTCGCTTCAAATCGCCGTTGATTCCAACCAACTCGCGGTTGATCCGAGTTTCGACGAGCAGTTGTTGTTGGAACTTGCGTTCCGCATCGGTTAGTTGATTGGTGAGCGTCGCCTTCTCCGCCTGCAAGCCCTTGAAAAGCTCTGCTGCGCGGCGAAGGCGAACTAGATAGTCTTCGGCCTTTGCTGATTCGGCAGAGGCTTTCTCCTCCAAAGCTCTTAGTTGCGCTGCGGCTAGTGCCTTTTCCTGTTCGCTCAGTTTCTGCATCGCCGCCAAGTCGATGCCCTGCTTCTCAAGCTTGTTTTGCAACCCCAGCACGATGTCGTCAAGCTCATCGGCTTGCTTCTGCAGCCGTTCTCGCTGTGCTTCGACGTCTTTCAATGCCACCAGCTTGTCCGCAAGCTGTTTGCCCAGCGCGGCGAGTTCTTCGCGCAACGTCGCTTTCTCAGTCGTGAGCGTTGTTTTCTCTTTGGCGAGCGTAACAGATTGCGTTTCTAAATCTTTCGTCTGCTTCTCCAACTCCGACTTCGCGGCTTCCAGGCCTTTCTTTTCGATCTTGAGGCCATCGAGATTTTGATTCAGCAGCGCAACCATCGCCACGGTTTCATCCAATTGTTTCTTGAGAGCGGCTCGTTCCTCTTGTGTGATCTTTAACTGTTCCGATGTCGTTGCCAAAGAAGCTTTGCTGGCGGCGAGTTCCTTGTCGAGCGAATCACGTTCTTGCGACGTCTCGCCAAGCTCGGCGCTGGTCGAATCCAAGTCCTTGAGCAAAATCTTGGCTTCGGCAGACTTCTCGTCGAGCGCTTTTGACTTCTTCAGCAAGTTGCTGTTCAGCAGCAACGCGATCAGCACGACCAAGACCATCGTGAACAACGTCACGTCGTTGGTCGAAATCCAGCCGGCGAGTCCGGCTTCACCTGAATGTGACGACGCTCTTTCAAGTTGCATGGTGGTTTCCTCCCGCTGGGTAATCCATTATTCAACCGAACGGCCACGAAGCCAACCCATCAATTTACCACCCGAATTCGCTGTCTCGGCGTGTCCATTGGCGTTTTGTTCAAGCACCTCGCGGAGACGATCCGGCAACGCCGCGATCGCGTCCGCGACGTCAGCCGCATCTGCGAGCGACTTCGTAATCCGTTCGACGTCGCCACCGGCTTGGCCGAACGCTTGCATTGCCTTGGCGGTCTGCTCGAGTCCCGCCAACGTCCTGTGAAGCTCGGCGAGTCGTTTCGTCGCCGGCTCGACGCCGTGCTCGATAAAGCTCGCCAATTGCGAGGCAGAAGCAGAAAACGAGGCCGCGGCTTCGCTGAACGCACGTTGCGAGGGATTCATCTCGGAGCTGACGGTTGCTTCGAGCTGCGCCCCGGATTTCGCAAGTTGATCGATCGAGTCGCGCAGCGACTGCTGAATCGGTCTCATCAGTTCCGAGAACTGAGATTGCTCGTCCATCACCTTGCTGAATAGCGCCGTCCCATCGGCAACCGCCTTTGCAGCCTCTTGAATGCGCGATGAAGAGTCGCCCAAGGCCGTCAAGTTCGCAGCGGACAACGAATCGATCGATTCACGATGGCGAGTCGCCGAGGGGATGAAGTCCTGTTCGATCGATGTGCGGAATGCTGACACCGACACGTCCAGGCCTGCGACCGCTCGCTGGCCGACGGGAATCAAGGCTTCCAACGTCTTGGCCGAAGCGGCGGTTGCGTCTCGAACCGCGCGCAACGTATCGGGCAGATCCTTAATGTCGGCTCCGAAAACTTGAACGATCTCGCGGAACTCGGCTGCGGCGTGTCGCATGGCCGACGTTGATTCGACGAGTCGATGTGCATTTTCGGATTGATGCTCCGCCGCTTCAGAAACGGACTTAGACATCCGCTCGATGGCCGCGATCGCCTTCACTGTGGCCGCCTGCGTATCCAAACCGACCGAATACCAGATCGCCGAATCGAACCAAGTGCGCCCAATCATCCGCATCGCTTCGGCTCGACCGCCAGCGATGTGCAAGAGCCACTGATTGATCAACGCGAGTACAGCACCCGTTCCGACACCAGCGACGAGCGGTGTGACGACGTCGAGCATCTGGTCGAGACTAGGGTCTTCGGTCTCGGGAAGTTGAATGAAGGGGAAGCCAAGCACTGTCAGGATCACGCCCAACAGCGGAGCCATCACGCCCATCCGCTGGAGCAGCAAGTAGTCGGAGCTGCTCGCGATTCGCGTATCCAGTTCGTGCAAGACGTCTTCGCGTGTGTAATTTCCTGGGGTCGTTGTGCCGGCGGGAAAATTGCTATTCACCCACTTAAGCCACGGAAAATGTTTTGCGAGTTCCGTGATGTTCTTTCGTCCGTCTCCGCCCTTTTCGACGTCTTCGCTCAGCGCGGTCAGGGTTTCTACGTACTTGCCGAGCCAACGGAAGAACCGAAAGCACAGCGCAATCTGCACGGCAAAGAACAGCAAACCCACCGCGAGTACGATCGACCAGTGGCTGCCAATCATGTCTGTCAGGCCAGAAGCCAGCAAGAAATTCACTTGGAAATTCACCATTGTTGGAGGGAGGAACGAGGGGCGGGAACTTCTGCGAGGCCCCTATCAACCACAATTCTAATCAGGCTGTCAACTGGGCAATTTACGAAAACTTTCCCGCATGTTGCATTTTTGCAACGTATGTTTTCAAAGTGACTCGCTTTGCGTGTCGTTCGCATCGGTTGGGATCTGGTTGGAGCAATTATAGTGGTCTCGCGGCTAACATATCGCCACTTGCCGAAGCTTGTGGCAATGCTTCTGATAGCTTCGGTTACAACAGAACCGACGGTTTGCGCGAATGAACTCTTTGCAACGGAGCGGGAGTTGCTCGCGGATGCGGCAGATGGGTCGCTCGATGAATTTTCTTTGCTGGAAGGCTCGTTGATCGCCAGCGGTGTCACTGATCGAGATCAACTTGAGCAGTTCACCTCAGCTTTCGCTACTCGAATCGCCGCGAAGCGACCTGCTTGCAGCGGCGGAGTGTCGGCGACCGCAAGCCCCGAGCAAATCTACAACCTCCTGCATGAGGAGTTTCTGACCGGCCAGTACTACAGCACCTGCACCGAAGTGAATCGAGCACTGGACGATGGCGATTACAACTGCGTCACGGCCACAGTCCTATTTCACTGCGTCGGCGAGAGCTTCGGCCTAACTCCGGTTGCTGTCGCGACGAGCACCCATGTACGCAGCCGGTTAGTCGCAGACAAGCCGTTTGACGTGGAGACCACCTGTCGCGATTGGTTTCAGGTCGTACGTCGTGATCCAAACACACAGATCTTCCGAAGCGAGCAGCAAGTCACGCGTCAACTGACCAACGTCGAACTGCTCGCCAAAATCTACTACAACCGCGGCGTTTCGCTGCTGGAGAATAAGGCTTTTGCCGACGCGATCGCATTACTGAAGACAAGCCAACTGCTTGACCCGGTCGACGCGCCGACGCGTGAGAACATCGCCGCCGGCATGAATAACTGGGCCTTAGCGGAATGCGATGCTAACAACTTCGCACACGCTGTTGAACTCGTGCAGGAAGGTTTGAGCAAGTATCCCGAGTTTGCTCCCCTCCTTGCCAACGACGTCCACATCCATCAGCGATGGGCGGTCGCCTTGTGTGAAGAACATCGCTATTCCGAGGCGATGCAGGCATTGCATGCCGCCCACCTTCGAAGGGCCGACGTCGCCTTGTTCGATCGTGGCCGTACGGCAGTGCTCGCTCAATGGGCGACCGCGTTGTTCGAGAAAGGTGAACTAGAAACGGCTTCTAAGTTGTTCACCGCAGCAAACGGTTGGTTCGACGAGCTTTCCGAAATCTCTCGCTGTCGGTCGATTGCCGTTCAAGAAGCCGCCGCCAGCCTGGCCCGGCGCGGCCGCACGGACGAAGCAAATCGCCTAGTCCGCTGGGGCGGTGAACTAGACTCCGCCACCACTCAGTTCTAGTCCTTAAATAAGCATTTGCAGAATAGCGTTACTACTTTTGTTTTCGGCGCAGCTTTGGTGACCGGGCTGCCGTAGTTGTTGTTCGGCGATGTGGTCGTGTCATCGATTTACGGAGCGCCTTGGGGGCGGTTTGCGTTGGGGGCGGTAGTGGCTACCTGGCGGAGCTTGCCATCACCACTTGGCTTCGATCGAGGCCGGAGTACTTCCTTAGGAAGAACTGAGAAACGTGAACCAGGAGCCATATACGGACCCGTACGTGCAGTTCTGGGAGAGGACTGAGCGCGGGTGATCGCCGTGGCTCAGCCTACTCGATCAATGCTGATCAGAACGAGCCGGACGTCTATGCTACTCCAGCGTTTCAGTAATGGCGTCTGCTACGCGTTGGCCAAGGAATTCATATCCACTAGCGTTAAAATGAACGTCGTTTGGGTTCTGCATCGTCGCCAAGTGCGGAGTGATCGCAGTAAAGAGATCATCTACGGCGACCTTGTGTTTCGCCATGATCGCCGCCGCCGCTTCGTTTCGCTCAATGATCGAAGCTGCGGTCTGTTTCTTAGCCACATCGTCAGGGATGGGCGTCGTGCTGGCCCAGATCAACTTTGCCCCAGTCGCTTTCATGCGTTCAACGAGCGTTTCGAGTCGTTGGCAGTATTCGGCGAGCGGTGTGTTGCGGTCGTGGATGCCGAAATTGAAGTGGATCACATCCCACTTACCATCGCCTAGCCACACATCGATCTTCTTCATGCCCAGGGAAGTCGGGCCGCAATTCGCTGGAGCTCGATGAACATTGGCTTTTCCCGCCAGGGCCTTTCGTACGCTCTGCGTGTAGCCTCGCGAGACCGAGTCACCAATTAGTAACACACGCGGGAGCTTGGGATCGTCAACCACGAAGTCCCAGGCATTCGACTGGCCTGCAACCTTCTGACGTTTGTGGATGGGCAGGTAGAAGCTGCCTAGGTTCTCTTGCAGGGTGCGTTCCCAGACTTGCTGTGCCGCTGGAAGCTCTTTCACTAAAGCGGTGTATTGCTCTTCCAAGAGCTGATCGGAAGCTGCCTTCTTTGCGGCTTCCTCGGCAGCATTGGTCGGTTCCGCTTGAGCTGGCGGTGCGGTTAGCAGAGCAGTCAGAATGAGTAGCGTGGTCATGCTGGTTCTCGAAGTGATGATTGCAAGTTGGGGCCAATAGCTGCGCATCCGGAAATCTCGAAAGCGTTGTCAGTCTCGGATGACATCGCCAAGTACAAGAATCTGTCCGACTCGGACATTCGTTCCTTGATACTTCGCAGCCTTCAGTTCAACTTCGGGATTCTCCAGGCGGAACGCCACAGGTTGACGATCGGGCTGGTCGGCGTGAATCTCGACGGTCACGGTGTGAACTTCGTTCGGATCGAGCCCATCGGCGAGTGACAGCGTGGCGATGCGGTGATACGTGCAGTAGCTGTCGAATCGTGGGACGGGTTTCTCACGAGTCACGCCATCGACGGTTATGACCACCTGCCCGCCATCGGGGCCAAGCAAATCGTACAGCTTTGCGGTCGAGCCACGAAACTTGAAACTCAAGCGGCTGCCTGGCTGAGTCGCTTCCCAAAGTGTGCCCATGCGGTTGCCGAAGCTCTTCGCAAGCGTAGCCTCGGGAGGGAGCTGTTTCCACTCGGGCGAAAGCATGCCCGCGTCGATCGAGACCATCTTTGCGGCTTGCCAGTGGTCCGCAATGAATGTCGACTCCAACTTCGGTTTATGATCGATGGGCTTCGCGTCTTCGCGCATCTGCCGCACAGCTTCGGCGACGACGTCGGTATAAATCTGATGGCCTTCATCCAGAGGATGCACGCCATCTTTCGAGAACCGAATGACTCCTGCTTCAGTCGGCTCGTCCGATTGAAAGACGAGTTTGCCCGCTTGTTGAAGTTCGCCGACCTTCAAAGCGAAGTTAATCGAAGGAATCCCGTAGTGATCGGCGAGCAATTCCATGGCCGATGCCGCACGCGGACAAAGGCCCTGCTGCAAGTCGGTCTCGTATCCGACGCGGTACGTGTACACGAAGCAGATGTCCGTCCGTGGGTTGGCGGCCCAAGTCTGTCGGACGATACCTTCCATCGCTTGCCAGATACGCTCCGGTGCCGCTCCACCATCGTTAACAGCAAACTCGACGAACAACAAGTCAGGCTTGTGACGTAACGCATCGCGTTCCACTCGGAAGACGCCGAGGTCGCTGCCGGTCCCGCCGATTGCGGCATGGATCTCATTGACTTGCGCCTGTGGGAACTCGCTACTGAACCACTCCCGCGTTTTGACTCGCCAACCGGCAGCCGCCGTGATGGAGCCGCCGAGATACGCGATGTTAACCGGTTGGCCCTCGCGAAGTTTGGCGAGCACGTTGCCGATCCCATCGCGGGGGCGGATCAGTTCTGCTTTGACGAGCTTAAACTCCGTCGCATCAGCTCCGGCTACCGGCAGTGAAGGCAACATCGCCAACAAGCAAATCGCGATGACCGAGGTTGCCTTGTGTCTGCCAATGATTCGAGTCAACGTCGTATTCATGGTTTGCATTCTCTGTTAGCCGATTCGATTCGTGTTGTGCCAGTTCAATTTGTCTTCGGTTTCGCCACATCACCTGCCAACGGACGACTGATCAACATCTTCAACTTTGATCTTGTACCAACTAGCTTGTGGGCGAGGATGTCTTCTTCGGTGAATCGTGCCAACAGGATTTCGCCGTCTGTCGCGCGATTGCGGTCGTAGGAAATATAGAGTGTACCGTCCGGCCCTTGGAAGCCATCGGGGTAAGAGATGCCTTTACGCTCATCAAGCACGAGTCCACCTTGCCACGACTTTCCTTCATCATCGGACAGCCAGGCGGAGAGCATGACACGGCCTTGGTGCGCGTCGATGGCGTCGCCATGCTTGATCAGCAAGATGCGACCCGAAGCCAGACGCCGGACATGGAAGCGTGCGTTCGGTTGCCGAATACCGGGCGGTTCGCTGGGTTCGCTCCAAGTCCGTCCGCCATCCGACGACGTGGTCTCCATGATCCCTTTCACAGTCCGTGCCAACATCCATAGCGTTCCGTCCTTCCTCTCGACAATCATGTGTTCGTGCCAATCGGGATTGGGGAATCGGACGCAGCCGCGTCGTTCCCACGTCGCTCCTTGATCGCTCGAAACAAAGACGTTTGCGCCGCGCAGCGGATCGAGTTCCTTAAAGCAGCCTTTGAATTGCCGAAAGCCCTCGCGTTGATCTAGCGAGATCGGTAGCATCCATTCGCCGGTCGATAGAACGGTTGGCTTGTTGAGCGTGACTCCATGCCAGATCCGCCGAGGTTCTGACCAGGTGGGAGTTTCTGCATCAGGGTTCGCGCAGACTGCGGCCCAGACGCCGGCACGACCATCAAACATATCCATCGACTGGTCGAAGATCAGCCACAAGCGACCCAGCGGATCAGTCCACAGATTGCCCACGAGGATGCTGCGTTCGGCGGGCAGGTCTTTCGAGTGAGAATCGACGACCAGCCGGGGCGACGACCAGCTTTCTCCATCATCATCACTGCTGGCCAACACGAAGAACGCCTTGGGGCTGTCCCCACCCGCGACCCAACAGGCCCATAATCGCCCGCCCGGCGTGCGCTCGATGCCGATTGTCATGCCGTAATCCAGCTTGTCGTAGTCATACTTAGGCAGCGGCGATGTGTTCAGCTTGGGTGGGACGAGTGCCAAGTCGGCGATCTGTTCCATCCGCTCGATTCGGGCGGTTGCTTCTGTCGCGGATTCCGATTGCGACTCGAATGCTCCGGTATCCTCCAATTTCCCAAACATGATCCGCTCCTTGCGGCTCGGCGATGAGTCGCCTTGCGTCACACACAGCCATATTGCGCCGTCATGCTCGCGGAAAGTCGGGTATTGAAAGGAGTGAGGAGTTTCAAAGCGATACTTGCGTTCCCAAACTGTGCCCTCGCGAGAGACGTCGATGTTGAACACACTACGACTGACGCCGTGAATGCGAGTTGCCTCCTGCCAGCCAAGATAGTAGAGGTCGCCGAACTTATCGAAAGTCGGTTTCGAGTTCGCCCCGTTGGGCACGCTCGGCAGTTCCCTTCCCGGTGTCCAGGTCTGACCATCCTTGCTGGTAGTGAAGTGATAGTTGCCGTTGCCACCGTCCTGTCGGCAGATCGCCATCCAAGTCCTGTCTGGCAGACGGTTAATGGCCGACTCGCCGAGCTGAACCGATTGTGGTTCGTTGTAGTGACCCATGATCTCAAATGTGTCGAGCGCGTCGTTGACCACCGCCAACGCGTTCTGCTTCCCCGGAAAGTTGTTGATCGCTACATAGGTCCGACCGTCGAACACTTTGAAGGAATCGAACAAGTAGAGCCCGAAATCCTTCGCCGGCTTGCCAAATCCGCTGGCTGCGGCATCCGCGTGGAAATACTGTGGCTGCATGTCGAAGATGCCGGTTGCCGTCTTGAGTTTCGCCTTGTGAATCGTCTTCTCGAACGTTCGTGATTTGAGATCAAAATCGATGAGCCAGGTCTGGGCTTCGCGATTGCCGGGGTCTTCGCTGGCGAAGTAGCAGCGGAGCGTCGTGTCGTCCTTCTTGATGATGCGAGGCACGAAACATGCACCGACAGGCAGTGTTTCGTTCTCAAAGGCATGCTCACTGCGAGCAAACGGAATGAACTTCTCTACTTGCAGCGTATTCAGATTCACAATGGACATCGCGCAATAGATTTCCGGCCAACCGGCACTCTCCCCAGCGCGTGTGTCATTCACCTCGGCAACCACGTAGGCTCGGTCTTCCACGAGAACCATCTCGGCATCGTGAGCGCCCTTGACCTGAGGAGCCGTGATTGTGACGAGGCGATCAAGCACTACGTCGCCTGCCAGCGCCGCGTCCCAAGTCGCCGGGACGAGCGTTTGTCCCGATACAGACGCGGCGATGGCAGTGGCAGCAATGAAGTGGACGAAGAAGAGGCGAAGATTGTGCGTCAGGGCTATTCGCTTCTGCATAATTCTGATCTCGGCTTGATTGTCTTGTACCATCCATCGCTCTCAGGCGTGGTTGCGTTTCGTCGCTTCGCTCTCTGGTAACACTATAGTCAACGAGCTCACCTCAGCAGGGCACAATCCCCACAGGCTACTTGCATATGATCATCGTTTAACTGGTCGGCAACACCGGAACGTAGTTTAGCACATCAGGATGCGAACAGAACGGCGAGGCGGGCGAGCTATCGCGACGATAGAGATGGCAGCGCTGCGGATCAGAAGCAAACGCGTACCGAGCCGACACAGGCTTTCGTAGTTCCACAATCCTGACGACCATGCGAAAGCCCAGTAGTAGCGGACTCCTCGTGCAAGTCGCGCGGACACGTAGCGGCTGTGGCGGTCTAATTCCCCAGGGCTTTTCAGCTTTTCAATTCGAATTGTGCAGATTAAACAAAACGAAAGCCCTGTCGAATTTCCAGTCCTGACGAAACAACGCTACACTTAGCCATAAACCGCTCTAAAGTTTCCCAATGATCTCCATTAGGCGAACGTCATAAAAGCGAAGAAGCTGAATCGAATTTTGGGGGCGACGAAGTCTCGCAGAAGAACGCAAGCGACATGCGGTCAATTTTGTTGTGATCGAGGGCTATGCCTTCAAAGCGGCTGCCATCTGGAATTAACTCGACGACCTCGAACATCAATAATGAGGCGGCTTCTCGTCCAGCGGATCACTCGCTGCTTCGTGGTGTTCGCTGAGTGAGCGAATTCGTCCTTCCTGCTCCCTGCATTTGGCCTCGACAACGGCCAATTCTCTGCGCAATTGAACGACCGCATCGTTTAATTGGTGGACGTGGTGCTCGTGGTGCGAGAAAAGTTCTTCGAGTTGTACGATACGTCGCTGCAACGATTCTGTCTCTGACATGACGAACACCTACTTGGCTTAACCTACCTCGAATGCGACATTAATTGTCGTGAGCATGTACCGCTCTCGCAAGGAGGCCCGAAGTTTCGGCACGGTTGGCGAACGTTCTCCTATCGACTCAAGCCAGATGGAACCAGATCGAGATGCCAGAACCACTACCAAATGTCACCGCCGTTTCCGTCGCCGCACAGCAATCCCACGGAGGCATCCCGTTTCCGCTTGTTCTCGCCTGCCAAACACCCAACACGACGCTTGCCGCGACAACGGCGTGGATTGAAAGCCACCGCTCCGAATTAGAAGAACAGCTTGCAGTACACGGAGCCCTCTTATTTCGGGGGTTTCCGCTCGCGACTCCCCAGGACTTCGACGCGTTCATCGGAGGCTTCGGCTACCCGAACTTTCCTTACAAAGACTCGCTATCGAACGCCGTGCGCACCAACTTCACCGAACGAGTGTTCTCGGCCAATGAAGCGCCTGCCGATGTCACCATCTATCTGCATCACGAGATGGCACAGACGCCGATCTACCCAAGCAAATTGCTGTTTTTCTGCGAACAAGCTGCCGAAACCGGCGGCGCGACGCCGCTTTGCCGATCCGATATCCTTTACGAACAACTTGCGGAACGCTGTCCCGACTTCCTAAACGCCTGCGAAACAAAGGGACTTCGATATACCAACGTGATGCCCTCGCTCGACGATCCGGCATCCGGCATGGGACGCAGTTGGCAAAGTACGTTTCGTCGTGAGACACGCGAAGAAGCCGAAGCGCGAATGCGTGAACTCGGCTATACCTGGGAGTGGCTCGACGACGGTTGCCTGCGTGCGACGACACCGCGTTTGCAAGCCGTTCGAGAAGTCGCGCCGGGACGCAAGTCCTTTTTCAATCAATTGATCGCTGCCTTCAAGGGCTGGAAGGACTCACGCAACGATCCTTCGAAAGCCATGACACTGGGCGACGGCACTCCGCTCGACCGCGATGCCGTGATGCTTGCCGCTGAGCTTGCGGAAGCGTTAACGTTCGACGTGCCCTGGCAGAACGGCGATGTAGCGCTCGTCGACAATTACATCGTGATGCATGCCCGCCGCACGTTTACCGGCAAGCGAAAGATTCTGGCCTCGCTTGTCGCAGCCGAAGCCGCCACCGTCTCGTAGTTCGACAGCTCATCGGATCGCGACCTGAATACTAAGTCCACGCCGCGTTCACCGACAGCTAAGTGTTTTCCGATGAGGTTTCCTTGAGCGTTCCATCACAGTACTTATTCACGATCTGCCAACATGGTGCTGAAGATGCACTCAAATTGGAGTTCGCAAAGACTTGGCCGGACTGGCGTCTGTCGTATTCCCGGCCTGGCTTCGTGACGTGGAAGCTTCCCGAAGACACGAAGCTCGCGCCCGATTTTGATATTCGCTCGGTGTTCGCCCGGACGCACGGTTTCTCAGTCGGCAAGGTGACAGGCGAACTGGCGAACGATCTTGCCGCACGCGTCTGGCCGTTGGTTGAAGCGAGGCCTGTCGATCACATCCACGTTTGGCAACGAGACGAACACGTCCCTGGCAGCAAGGGGTTCGAGCCGGGGCCAACGGATTTGGCCTACGAAGCCGCTGTATTGATACGCGACGCGCAGCCAGCCGCCGATCGCCGGTTGCCGATCAATCGTACCGCACGTTCCGGCGACGCCGTACTCGATTGTGTACTCGTCGAGCCGAACGAGTGGTGGATCGGATGGCATCGCGCAACGAATCTGCCGACGCGTTGGCCGGGCGGAGTACCTTTAATCGAGACCGAATCGCAGATCATCAGCCGTGCTTATTTGAAACTAGCCGAAGCACTTCGCTGGTCTCAGCTGCCGATGGCCAAAGGAGATCTCTGTGCCGAAATCGGCAGCGCGCCAGGCGGCGCATCGCAGTTGCTACTTGAACGAGGCATGTACGTGTTAGGCGTCGACCCCGCCGAGATGGACGAACAGATACTCGCCAATCCTGCCTTCGCTCACATTCGCGCTCGTGCCTCGGAAGTGAAACGCAGCGAGTTCTCTCGGGTTCGCTGGCTACTCGCCGACGCCAACGTCGCACCGACGCACACGCTCGATTCCGTTGAGGCCATTGTCGCCCACGATGACATCCACGTGCGAGGCTTATTGCTCACGCTCAAGATTCCCGATTGGGAACTAGTGAATCAAATTCCCGCTTATCTCGATCGCGTCCGTTCCTGGGGCTTCAAATACGTGCGAGCCCGCCAGTTGGCCTTTAATCGCCAAGAGATTTGCGTTTGTGCATTGAAGAACCGTAGTATGAGACGATTCAAACCCAAAGGACCACCGCGTCGTCGAAGGAAGGAAACTTGAATGGGTGATTTTAACAGCCAGAAGAACCGAGCCGTTTGGTTTGACGTGCCGGTTGCTGACTTGGACCGTGCGACGAACTTCTACGCCAAAGTTCTAGCCATAGGCGTGTCCCAAGAAGACTTCAACGGATTCAAGTTTTCGGTATTGCATCACGAAGACGGAAACGGCGGCTGTCTCGTTCCGCATGCAGACCAGATCACTTCGACCGGCGGCATTCTGTTGTACTTGAACGCGAACGGTCGGATTCGCGATGCAGTTGCCCAAGTCAAAGAACATGGCGGCAAGATCCTTGAGGGAGTTCATTCCATTGGGCCGCACGGATTTCGGGCATTGATTCTCGACAGCGAAGGGAATCGTGTTGCATTGCACTCCGAGACGGATGCCTAACGCATGACGACCGCGAGCGATTTCGAAGAAGCTCCAGGTGGCGGACCCTGCAACCGGCGTGCGGTCTTGGCATCGATCGCTGGGCTCGGAATTGGCACCGCCGTTTTTCAGCGGGCGCTCGCCCAGCAGGTCACCGCTTCGCTGACCGTCACAGCCGAGATGATTCAGCAGGCGGAATGGATCGCGGGCTTGGATCTAGCCGAAGAGGATCGAACGGCGGTCGCCGGGCGCGTTCAGTCCGCATTACGGCAGTTCGCTGAGATGCGAGAGATCGACGTTGGCTACGACGTTCCGCCCGCGATGCTGTTCAACCCAGCGCCGACAATGCAGCACAATGCGACACTTGATCGCAGTTCAGTGCATGCGAACTCGAGCCCCGTCAACAGACCCACCAGCGACGAAGCCTTGGCGTTCCAGTCCGTCAACGAACTCGCTTCTTTGATCCGCACAAAGCAGATCTCCTCGGTCGAGCTTACCAAGCTGTATCTCGATCGCTTGCATCGCTTCGACGAGACGTTGAAGTGTGTCGTCACATTCACCGACGATCTCGCCCTGCGACAGGCCAAGCAAGCGGATGAGGAGATCTCGCGAGGCACCTATCGTGGTCCACTGCACGGAGTTCCGTGGGGCGCCAAGGATTTGATTGCGTATCCCGGCTACAAGACGACTTGGGGAGCGACTCCGTTCCAGAATCAACAGCTCGATGTCAAGGCGACCGTGGCTGACAGACTGGATCAAGCCGGAGCCGTCCTCGTCGCGAAGCTGTCGTTAGGTGCGTTGGCGATGGGCGACAAATGGTTTGGCGGCATGACGCGTAACCCCTGGAATACGGAACAAGGGTCAAGCGGTTCGTCCGCTGGTTCTGCTTCGGCGGTTGCGGCAGGCTTAGTGGGTTTTGCGTTAGGAAGCGAAACCCTCGGCAGTATCGTATCGCCTTGCCGCCGTTGCGGGACGAGCGGATTGCGACCGACCTACGGACGTGTCAGCCGCTTCGGATGTATGACGCTGGCGTGGTCAATGGACAAAATAGGGCCCATCTGTCGCTCACTCGAAGATTGCGCGATTGTCTTCGGAGCGATCCACGGTCACGATGGCCGAGACGGAACGGCAGTAAATGAACCTTTCACCTGGCCGATGTCTGGCGAACTGTCAGCGTTGCGAGTGGGCTACCTCGAAGAAAGCGGCAAGTCGCCGGAAGATCGAGTCGAGTTGCAGGTCTTGCGGCAACTTGGCGTTCAACTAGTTCCCATCCGTTTGCCAGACAAGCTACCCGTGTGGGCGATGACCATCGTTCTGAACACGGAAGCGGCGACGGTATTTGATGAACTGAACCGCAACAACGTTACGGAAGGATTGAACTCGTGGCCCAACTCCTTCCGTCAAGGCGCTTTCGTATCGGCCGTCGAGTACTTGCGCGCGAACCGGTTGCGAACGATGCTGATGAAAGAGATGGAAGAGTTGATGTCAGGCATCGATTGCTATGTCGGTGGCGATGATTTGGCGATCACGAATCTAACTGGTCATCCCACGGCGGTGTTGCCGAACGGATTCGAACAGAAGGGCAAAGTTCGCACTCCCAACGCGATCACCTTTACAGGCAGATTGTTCGAAGAAACGAAATTGCTTGCAGTTGCCCATGCGTATCAACAAGCCACGGACTTCCATCGCGAGCATCCGGCGTTAGGTTGAACGTGTGCAGCGGACTGTGAAAGTTGGAGAATGCTCTGAAGAACACAAGAACGGACAAAATCGACAACTCTGACGAACTCTCGTACGTTCTTCCCGTGTTTTCGATATTGTCGTGGCGACCACTTCTCTACTCAAGTAACACGATCCAGGTCATAGCATGAGCCTCAAAGAAAGACTTCGACCCCAACTCATCTCAGCCCGTGAAACGAGCGAGCGGTACTTGGAAGATTTCAAGACGCCCGAGGCGTGGACTGCAATGGTCCACTCGAGCGCGAATCATGCACTTTGGTTCGCCGGTCATATGGCGAATACCGACAACTTCTTCATATCGATCGTCGCGCCCGAACGTGCGGTGACTCGCGAGGGATTCGCCGAGAAGTTCGGAGTTGGTTCACATCCAACGAGTAACCCCAGCGACTATCCGCCTGCCGAAGAAGTGCTCGCCTTTATGCGAGACCGCCGCGCCGTGCTGCTCGACATCTTTGACTCCGTATCGGAAGAAGACTTCGCCAAGCCGACGCCCGAAGGTACTCCCAATTTTCTCGCCGACATCGGCTCCGTCTTCGAGATGGCGGTATGGCATGAAGGGCTTCACAGCGGACAGCTTTCCGTCACGCGACGATCCCTCGGCTTTGATCCGGCGTTTCGGTAGGTAATGGTTCGCCAGACAGGACCACTACATTCCGATCAGCAGCTTCTCGGCAACGTCGCGTGACACCGTCGTGTCGACACCATCGATCTTCACAGTCACGACTCCAGCCTCGCGACGATTCGCGGCGACCTCGCCCTCAACACCCAATAACAAGCCGCTCTCGCTCAAGTATCGGAGGAACTCGGGCGTCTGATCGAGTACACGCGCCAAGCGAAACCGTTCGCCCGCCGCAGCCTCAGCCAAGCTGCGATTCTGAGTGATCTCGATTGTTCCGTCCGCTCGTGGGATGGGATCGCCGTGTGGATCGGTTGTTGGATATCCCAAGAACTTTTCAATGCGATCGATCAAATGATCGCTGACCGCGTGTTCCATGTTCTCGGCCTCTTCGTGGACTTCGTCCCAGGACAGTTCCAGCGTCTGCGCCAAGAACAATTCGATCAACCGATGCCGCCGTAACACCCTGAGTGCCAGATTCCGTCCGCTCTCGGTCAGCCGCACGCCTTCGTAGGGCGTGTACTCGGCGAGCCCACTCTCATTCAGCGTCTTAAGCATGCTTGTTACAGTACCCGGGGATACGCCCAGCGCAGTCGCAATTTGCCCCGTTCCAGCTGGCGAGTTGCCTTGACGCACGCAGGTCTGGTAGACGGTCTTCACATAATTTTCAATCGTCAGGCTGGGCATGGGAGATGAAGTATCAAGGTTAGGAGAGAAAGGAAGAGTCAGAAACGTAGCACAAACCACGGCTCAATTCATCCCTGCACGATTCGCCACCAGGGCTTTCAACGGTTCCTTGCTGGGTCTGCTGCGTAGGATTACGGTGGTTGGGTAAGGAATCAGTCAAAAATAACTTCGGCATTTCAAGAGTAGGGTCCGCTGTGCGGACCAGGAATCCCTGAGGTCCGCACAGCGGACCCTACGCAAAAGAAGAAGTTATCGTTGAGCCGGTCCTGAGGTGTCTTAATGTTCAAGGGGTACTCGTTTGCTCCCTGCACGGAGCTTGCTGGTGTAACTGCAGCGAACTCCCGATCCGCGCGGTCACGCGGGATAACCCCATTTCCTAGAAGCCATCCTTGTCGCAACTGCATTTGCTCTGTTATGTGGGGCGAGGAGCTATGGGTAGATGTAGATATTGAAAGGCAACGTTGTCAGGCTGCCATCGACGTGACGGAATATGACTTCTTCCGCTGGCTTCTCTCATCACCTCCGAACGCGAGACGCAGATGCGGTGGCAGTTCGGGGTAAGGCACATGCTTCAAGAAGTTCGTGACAGAACGCACCACATGTTGTCGCTGGTTGGCTGGCGATCGAAGAGGCCGAAGCGCGTAATGTGTAGCCCGGCCTTCTTGGCAGATCGTACGAGCGAGTCGGGGGTGAAGTAGTTCACGTGATCTGGAAATCGCAGGCCACACCACCGGCGGCCGCGTATCCTGCGATTTACGGAAGCGAAGTTTGGAACCTTGATCACAACGACCCCTTGCGAGGACAGAACTCGCCCCGCTTCATGGAGAAGTTCAACCGGATCCAGAACGTGTTCGAGGATCGCGATCAACGTCACGGCATGAAAGAATCCCGGCGACTGCTCGCGTAAATGAGTGACGGCATCACCTTGAAAGACTTGTCCCCCGAGCCTGGAAAAACGCTGGCGTGCTTGTTCGGCGAGGTTCACGGAGAGCTCGATTCCCCAAGGCGTGAACCCGTCGGGAAGATTCTCTTCAAGCGTGTGGCCCCACCCGCAGCCAACGTCGAGAACTGGTCCCGGCGAAGCGAGTCGTTGGAGAAGCGATTTCAGCTTCCGCCTAGCAAGAACTTGGCGACGAAAGCGTGCGACTTGAGCGCCGAATACTGCCGCAATCGGCGTCGCGGTTCGACGTCGAGCGGTTTCATCCACCGATGTTTTCTCCCATGCAAGTTCGCATTCGAGTTCTGTGACATCCGGCGGGTTCACGAGATAAACGAAACCGCAATTCTCGCACGCCTTAATCACCCAAGGATCACGTGAGAGCGGGGAAGTTGGCGATTCGTCGTTCCTGTGCTTGCACAGCGGACAGGGACGAACTGACGAAGTAGCCATCGAGCTCGAGCAGTTTACTCGGTCATCCGCTCGGCTGACTGTCTCGCCAACAACATGCTTAGGTACAGGTGGCTGCATGATAAGAAGCGTTAGAATTTCGAGTGACACGGCAATTTCGACACGCACAGATTGTACCGCGTTGGCGTTCGGAGGTCTCGAACACTTGCCGCAGAGTTGATTCTGCTACCAACTGACTACGCATCTTCGCTGAGTCGACGAAGAACGGACTCCCCCATCGCCGCGTGCCGCGGACGGTCAATGAGTCCGGAATCGAGAAGGCAATGCCGATGGACATCCCCATCCTTTGCTACGACGCACCAGCGCTGGGGATGCCCCGTATGCCGTAAAGCAATCAGCCCTCGATTGAGGTGCTTCGGGTCCCCATGCCGATGAACGGCGCGGCGTCGCCATGATACAGTTCCATGGCCACTTCCTCCTGGCGTCAATGCCGGCGACCACGGTGGATCACACGGTCAATTCACGAACGAGTTCGTCTCGGCAATTCTTCAAGACTGTAAGCCGTCAGTCGATATTGCCCAATCACTGAATATGACCGTTGCCGGTGTTGCGGCACACTCGTCCGCCTTGAAAGATGGCGAACTAATGAAGATACGACTGTGTAAACTCTAAACTGGACTTTCATACTTCAGTTATCAACGAACGTGACGTAGTTTCATCTAGGAAAGATCCACTCTGCAGATTGACAGAGGCGATTGGTGGACAACCGAACGGTAGCTCACTATCAACTTTCGGTCGGTGTCGGCTTAAGCCATGCCCCCGTGAAATTATAATAATGTGTAAAGTAGACTGTCTTTGACTTGTATTGGACCGAAAGATAGATAGACTGGGGCGTGTGTGCCGAAGTGGCAAGCTAAGTGATTCGTGTCAATTGTCTGCGGAGGACTTACGAAAATGAGATCTCGAATTATGACGGCGGCGATTATGGCAATCGGAGTAACGATGATTGGTGTCACTAACGCCGAGGCTGGCTGGGGTTGCTATGGTGTTTCGGCAGGATGCTATGGCGTGTCGACGGGCTGCTATGGTGTTTCGGCGGGATGTTACGGTGTGTCCAGCGGCTGCTACGGTAGCGTTGTGGTCAGTTGCCACGGCAGCTACGGTTGCTATGGTGTCCACGTTGGCCCCGTGCGGAGGCACTTTGCGAGACTACATGCCCGCCACGCAGCTTGCAGTTGTGTCGGTAGTTGCCACGGCGACTGCTACAGCAACTGTCATGGTTGCTACAGTAGCTGCCACGGAGGATGTTTTAGCAGTTGCTATGGCTCGAAGGTGATCTACGAATCGAGCCCCATGCAGAAATCAGCCCCGCTGCAGAAAGGGATCGAAGCAACTCCGGCTGCGCCCAGTGCCGATCCGGTCCCGGCTGTACCCCCGCCGGTTGATAGCGCTCATTTACAGCGCCACAGTGCGTCGCTCGTTATTGACGTGCCTGCCGACGCCAAGATTTACGTCAACGGCTACAAGACCAACACGCAAGGGAGTCACCGCAGTTACCGGTCGGCTGGTTTGCTTCCTGGTCAAATGTACTCGTACGAGGTGCGCGCCATCGTTGAACGTGAAGGGAAGGAGATCACTCAGCAAAAGACCGTTTCGTTACGTGGCGGCGAGGCTCACAAATTGAGTTTCGATTTTGACGAATTCCTCGTGGCTTCCAACTAGCCGCACACGGGCTAACGCGTTGGAAAGCCTCAGCAATTTCTGCACCCTCGCGTCGGTTGCTACTGGCGCGGGGGTTTCTACTCAGATTGGTTCAGCTCCGGGAACGATCGGTTCAGTTCCGGGAACAAGGTGTTCCAAATGGCCAAGGTGACTGACACACGTGACGTCCTTCCTGCCTGGGTAGTCGGCCTAGGCAGCGTAGCCATTGCGTGCCATCTACTAGCGGTAGTAATCGTGGTCCTGGCGGCTCCCAGCGGACCTTGGCCCACGGACGGCGGCAGTACCCTTTCCACGCCGCCTCAGTTCGCCTACTCGCTGAACAACCTGGCTCCCTCCAAATACCTGCAATCGCTGGGCATGATGAATCACTATCACTTCTTCAGCAATCGTCCCGCAGTGCCTGGAGTTTCGTTTGAAGTCCGGCTCAAGGATGAGTCGGGCAAGGTGTTTTCGACCGTGAGGTTTCCGGAGGCAGGCGCCAGCTTCTCGGTTCGACATCGGCAGAGTTTACTTGCCCGGAGTCTGGCCGACGATCAACCGATTGAGCCCCCGCAAGGAGAGGTGATTCCAGCCGCTAACCGCTCGGTGCCGACCGCACAGATCTGGGAAACGAGAGCCGCTCAAGAGCTGATACTAATGACGGTGCCCGAGCATCTGATCCCTCGGGACCGGCCCGTATCCCGTCCGTCGGAGCAATCGTTGCTGCTCGCTCGGTCGTACGCTCGTTACTTGTGCCGCAGGCATGGAGCCACGAGGGCCGAAGTGATCCGCCACACGCAAGAACCGATTCCGCCGGCAGTGATGTTCATCGCTGGCCCACCACTTGCTGATGCCGCTGGAAAACTCATCTCCAACTTTGGAGAACCGACAGAGTGAGAAAGGACGACCGCAAGAAACTTCCTGACGCGAGTTCCGGCTCAATGCCATCGCGAACCGCACGTCGATCTTGGGTAGACTTCTGGTTCAGTCCGATCGATCCGCGGGGGATGCACGGCATTCGCGTGTTGGCGGGAGTGCTGTTCATTGCTTGGCTGCTTCCGTTCGCCGGCCAACTGGATGCGATGTTCGGACTGGATGGTTGGTTCGATCAACAAGCCTACCGCGACGCGGCTCGTTTGCCGGAGGAATCGCGGCCAAAGTTCGGCTGGTCGTTTCTGTTTCTATGCGGCTCGAACGCGATGCTGCTGAAAGCCGCTTACGGTTTATCGCTGGTCGTGCTGGTCCTGTTCACGCTCGGCATTGCCACGCGTCTCACATCCCTGCTCACCTGGATCATCATCGTCTCCTTCACGGCGAACCCAGCGACCAGCTACGATGCGGATGCGTTATTGGTGATGTTGGCGTTTTACTTGATGATAGGCTACGTATTTCTCGGCCAGCAGCGCGGCGGCCAGTCGCGATGTTCACGCTGGATCGGGTGCCGGGAGAATTGGATTTTCTTTGTTGGCTCGTCGGGCGACGTCGCAAAGCCACAGCCACCGAGTGCGGCCGCCAATGTTGCCCTGCGACTGTTACAAGTCCATCTGGCCATTGTGATGCTGACCAGCGGTCTGCATAAATTACAGTTCGGCGATTGGTGGGCTGGAGTGGCGCTGTGGTATCCACTCTACCCACCCTTGGTGGCGACCGTTGCCGACGCGCGCGAGCACATGGCCAACGCAGTCCCCTTTCTCTTTATTCTCAGTGTTGCCGCTTACGCCACGTTGTGCTGGCAGCTCGCATTTCCCGTATTCGCCTGGAAACCCGCGTGGCGGAAGCTGTTACTCGGCGGAGCGATCGTGGGCTGGCTGGGCAATACATTCCTTTACGAACTCCCACTGTTCGGCTCGGTTATCTTCATCGGCTGCCTCAGTTACCTCACACCCGCGGAATGGGTGCGAGTTTACGAACGGCTTGCGAAACTACGTAACTCGATTGTTGCGAGGCAGGAATGATTCACGCGACGAAGCGACTGATGCTTGTTGGAGGCATTGCCACCGTCATGCTCTGCACCGCATGTGCGCCCGTCGGCGATCCTGCCACCGAGCAGGCACCCTCACTCGTTGTGTCTGACAACACGAACATCGAGCAGTTGCCCACGCCTCCCGTCAAAATACCCGAGGGTCTCGCGCAACGGATCGATGCGGCGATTCAATTGGTGGAGCAGCGCGACGTCCAAATCAGCAACGGATTCTGGACGGTGGCGCACGGAATCCTCGGCATGGGAAAGGAATTGACGCTCTACAACCCTGAGACAACCGAGCGTGTGAACGCGATCGATTACATCTGCAATGGCGGTCAGGTCCGTGGCATGAGGTTCATTCCGACGGAATATGGACTGGACGTGCAGAACGGCCCTATGTTCGTCGGGCAAGGGCACGTCGACCAGTTCGTGGCCGAGATGGTGCAAGTCGGTTTGCCTGTCGATCGAAAGTTCATTGTGGACGGCAAGGAGTACACGTTTCTGGACTTCATTCGCCAAACGCAGGCACGAGTTCGCGTGACGGCGGATCAGGAATTGAGTTGGTCGATCGTTGCGATCGGCCAGTGTCTCGGCACTGACATTAACTGGACCAACAGCTTCGGCGAAGAGCTAAGCTTCGAGGACCTCGTCCGCTACGAGCTCGATCAGAATGTCGAACAGGCCGCGTGTGGCGGGACACACCTTCTGTTCGGGTTGTTTTGGGTCTACCAACTGCACATCCGCAACGGCGGCCAGGAAGTTGGAGTCTGGAAAGAGGTTGCCGACAAGATGACGAAGTACCAGGACCTAGCCCGCGAACTCCAGAATCCTGACGGCTCGTTCTCGACGAACTCGTTCCGTGGACCGGGCGACGACCGCGATATGAAGTTGCGTATCAGTACAACTGGTCACACGCTGGAGTGGCTCGCGCTTTCGATGACCGATGCTCAGTTGCAAGAATCGTGGGTCCAGCACGCGGCCAACGCTCTAGCGCTGATGATCCTGGAGATTCAGGACTCGCCGATGGAGGGCGGAACGCTCTACCACGCGGTGCATGCCTTACGCCTCTACGCTGAACGACAAGAAGGCTGAGATGGCCCGTCGCGGCAGACTTTCAATTCGCTTTGCCCCCTGGAATGTTTCCCTTAATATGCACATCGCAGACGGCTACAACCAAGACCCGATTCACGCCTCGCCTCCCTCCCCGCATTCCGTCACGATGACTCATTAGTGGTACATTTTCAACAATTCGTTTGCCGCTCGCATCGCTCATCCGCGAGTTTGATCCTGGCTGGGTGCTGGCGTGGCACAAGACATACAGAGCAAAGCGAACGCCTCGATCGTCTCGTCCCAATTCGATGTCGGTCGAAACAAGTAACGGGTTTCCGGCAACGACGTGAGTCACTGGCGGGCCATTGGTTCGATTGCCGTCAGGATCGTAGAAGCTTGAAGTTTCACGTCCGCCAACAGCACTCAACATACATTCGGTGCCGGTGCCTGCGGCACCCTCCGGCCCCTGACGACCTGTCGCCCCGTCGGCGTCCGCATCGACATATAGATGGAACACCGTATCATCCAGACGCGGCACCGCAACGAACGTGGCTCGCCACAAATATCGATCCCCTCCCACGTGACAGAACTCGATCTTGCTAAAATCCTTCGTGGCATCGTAGTCAGTCGACACGCGACGTTGCTCGGATTCGAGTCCATCATCGAGTACCACGCGCAGCGATTCCGCGTGTTGTGGATACGTTCCCAAAACCTCTTCGTGATCATCGCGAATCCCATCGCCGTCCCGGTCGAGTGACGAGTCGAATGCGAGACAATGACTCGCTGGTAGTAGCAATACGCAAGTAATCAGACAAATAGTTTTGGACACGTTTCGTTCCCATACTCTCAATCGACTTGCGGAGGCAAGTTACCGTACGCCCAACCCGTTCCGCTGAACGGAGGATGCGGTGCTCGGGTGGGAATCACACCGGGCTGGAGCTGCTTGGTGAGCGCGATGCCTTCGTTTGCGATAGTGGTTCCGGCGGTCGGGATCAAGTTGCTGTAGCTGGAGAGTCGCGTCTCGTAACCACCGCCGCGTGGCCCGAGCGCTTCTTCCGTCGGCACATAACCAACACAACCGTTGGCAAGTGAGACCGGGAACGTCAATGGAAACTCGCTTCCCTTCTTGATGTCCAAACCATACTGGCAAAAATACTCGGCGGGGTTGCTGACAAAGACGACGGGGCCGACCTGCACCGCTTGGACTTCGACGTCGGCGAACGGTTGTTTCTGTAACAATGCGTCGAGCATCACCGTTTCCTTGGCGAAGGCAAGTTCTGTTGCGTCGGCTTTTGGGCTCGGATCCTGCAGCAATTCATAAGCCGCTTTGACCCGATCTGGACGTGGCGGTCGGCGCTCGATTTTGAGCACCTTGTTGCGAGACGTAACGGCAAACTCTTTCGTCGTTTCGATCGAGTACATCACTTTGACGGCTTCTGCGCCCACCCGGCCTCCAACCATCCGCGACCATTGCTCAGGCTGCGGCCTGACGTACGGGCTGAGATTGTCGACCTGCGTCACGTCTCCCGAGGCACCAGCGGTGAAGACGACGATCACGTCTTCACTCATCACGCCCTGAATGACTCGTTCCAAATAGTAGATGTAGTTCGCGGAAATGCCGCCGGGGTTAAGCGTGGCATGGCATACGAAGTTGACGATGCAGCCGACGAGTTCGCCGTCGTCGCCCCACGCCGCCACAACGCCGACTTCGGGGTCGGTCGGACCTGCGGGACCTAGGATATCGGGATTGCCTTGGCCAGGATGAGTGTTCTCAAATCCGCTCTTCATACGAAAGCGACGATTGAACGCTACCTTGTCTTCCGTGCCGCTGCCAAAGCCGACGTTCAACGCAGCGAGTTTGTCATGAGCTTCACAAGTTGCTTCGACGATGGCGACTTTGACTCGCTCCAGGTAAACAGGATCGGCGGTCGAGGATTTCTCGTACGCCAACTTCTGGACAAACTCAGACGCATGATCGTACTCACCCGGTTGCACCATACCAGTCGGCCCCGAAGAGTGGGAGTGGGAAGCCGAGATCATGATCGAGTCGGCGGGGATACCGCACCTCTGCTCAATCTCCTGACGACAGGCCAATACCAAATGTCGCGGCACCATCAAAGCATCAAGGCCGAGAATTGCCACGCTGCTCTCGCCATCCTTGAACACAGCCGCACGCACCTTACAGGCGTCATGCAGTGTCCGATGGAAGCTCTTGCCGTAACCGCCGGGCTGCTCCATGCCGATGTCAGGCGTGATGTCGCGTTCGGCGAATCCGGCTTCTGCCGCTAGCGTTTCGTTTGCCAGATTCACAAGAAGGAAGGAGATTCCTATCGCCGTTACGAAAATGTGTCGCATCATCATCTGTTCCGCCTTAATTCAAGCTATCACGTTTCGATGGTTTCGAGTGTCGCGCCGAGCAAGTACAATCTAAACACCAAGAGTTTACATTATACCGAGTCTGCGAGCACGACGAAATCACAAGGAGAAGATGACATGACTCCAAATTGTGACCAGCGTTCACAAAGCGAGAGCGATCGTCGCCACCCACTCAAAGAAACCGCGGCGACTGCGTTGGCGCGGGTGGCTGGCTTCCCATTCCTCGCGATGGCCGTAGTCCTGATACTAACGTTGATTTCGACTTCGTCTGTTGATGCAGTCGATTTCTTTGTGGCACCGTCTGGCGACGACGCAAATTCCGGCACGGTTGAAAAACCGTTCGCTACGCTGACTCAAGCGAGGAACGCCGTGCGCGAGTTGAAATCACGAGGGCCGCTAAACGGGCCCGTGCGTGTGATCGTCGCCGATGGAAACTATACGCTCACGGAATCGTTTGTATTGCTGCCGGAGGACAGTGGGACAATACAGTCACCGATCATCTATCAGGCTGCCGCCGGCGCGAAACCGATCTTCTCCGGCGGTCGTCCAATACGCGGATGGCAGCCAGGTCCGAATGGACTTTGGACGGTTCGCATTCCAGAAGTCGCGGCAGGTCAGTGGTACTTTGAACAGTTGTTCATCAATGGCCATCGTGCGACGCGAGCACGCTCACCGAACAAGTTTTTCTTCTATATGCAGGATGTTCGCGAGGAAGTACTGGAGGCTAGTTCGCCACGGAGACCGAAGCGAGCAAGGCAGACAGTGCGGATGAGACCCGAAGACTTTTCAACGATCGCCGATCTGCGCCCCGATGAACTCAAGGATGTAAATCTGCAGATCTATCACAAGTGGGATAACACACGACGCTTTCTGGAACGACTGGAGCCACAACAGCACTCACTTGACACCAGCGGCGAAGGGATGAAGCCCTGGAACTCGTGGCAACGCAACTCGCACTTCCATCTCGAAAATTTCCTGGGGGCGTTGGATGTGCCGGGCGAGTGGTTTCTCGCACGCGACGGAACGCTGTACTACAAACCGCTGCCGGGCGAAGACATGAGGACAGCGGACGTGGTTGCGCCGGTGATCGACCGGTTGTTCGAGATGCAAGGCGATCCGTCCAAGGGGAAATTCGTTGAGCATATCGTACTGAAGGGACTCGCCTTCAAGCACGCTCAATGGCTGACTCCGCCGGGCGGGTTCGAGGCTGCTCAAGCAGCAGCGCCGATCGATGCGGTGGTTCTGGCCGACGGGGCGCGGAACGTGATGCTGGAGGATTGTGAAGTCGGGCATGTAGGGCGGTATGTCGTTTGGTTCCGCAAGGGCTGTCGCGATTGCACGTTGCGTCATTGCTACTTGCATGATTTCGGTGCGGGAGGCGTGCGGATCGGCGAGACCGGTATTGCTGCCAACGACGCTGAGCGGACCAGCCATATCACCGTCGACAACAACATCATTCGCCACGGTGGCCGGATCTTTCCGTGTGCGGTAGGTGTGTGGGTCGGGCAAAGCGGCGACAACTCGATCACACACAACGAGATCGCTGATCTTTATTACACCGGAATCTCCGTGGGTTGGCGGTGGGGTTATGCAGAGAGCCTTGCTAAGCGAAATACGATCGCCTTCAATCATGTACATCACATTGGCTGGGGCGTGCTGAGCGATATGGGCGGCATCTATACGCTTGGCCCATCAGAAGGGACCGTTGTCCGCAACAATGTGTTTCACGACGTGCATGCCTATTCGTACGGTGGCTGGGGGTTGTACACCGATGAAGGCAGCACGGGCATCTTGTTCGAGAATAACCTTGTCTATCGAGTCAAGACCGGCGGCTTCCATCAACACTATGGCAAGGAGAATGTAGTTCGCAACAACATCCTGGCCTTCAGCAAAGAACAGCAGCTCCAGGCGACGCGTGTCGAAGAGCACCTGTCGTTCACTTTGGAAAACAACATCATTTATTGGGACGCTGGCACTCTGCTCGCCGGGCGCTGGAACGACGTGAAGTTCAACAGCCGAAACAACTGCTATTGGAATGCCGCGGGCGAGCCGATCGATTTTGCGGGAACGTCGCTCGAACAATGGCAAGCCGCCGGACATGAACAAGGCTCGATCATCGCCGATCCCAAGTTCAACAACGCCGCTGAATACGACTTCGAACTGGCCGTAAATTCGCCGGCGATCAAGCTGGGTTTCAAACCGTTCGACTACACCAAGGCGGGAGTTTACGGCGACGTCGATTGGATTCGCAAAGCGACCGAAGCCACCTTCCCGCCGCTACGCCTCGCGCCCGATCCGCCACCGCTTACGATTCACGATGACTTTGAACACCGCAAGGTCGGCCAGCCACCCGCCGGCGCAGAGCTGCATGTCGAGAACCGCGGCGATTCGATCTTGGTGACGGACGAAACCGCCGCCACTGGAAAGCAAAGCTTGAAAATCACCGACGCCGAGGGACTAGCTCAAACCTATAATCCACACGTGGTCTTTCGCGGCATGAACTACGACGAGGGCCGCGTAATCAACTCGTTCGACTTGCGCGTTGAAGAAGGCACTTACGTTCAGTTCGAGTGGCGCGACTACCAGACGCGACCGCCCTACATCACCGGTCCTCGGTTCACCATTCGCGACGGCAAGCTGCAATTGCCCGGCGGGATCGTCGAGACGCTTCCGGTCAGCAAGTGGGTTCACTTCGAAATCACGGCACAGATGTCCCAGGCCGAAGCCAGCCGCTGGACGATGAGCGTGACTTTGCCTGGCAGTAATGCCCGCGTCTTTCGTGACCTTCCCTTTGCGAATCCTGAATGCCACAAACTGAACTGGATTGGATTTACCAGCAACGCCAGCCGGCGGACGGAGTTCTACTTGGACAACTTCGCGCTACATACAGGGAAGGAATTGCCGTGAAACGGTCGCGATTAAGAGTTGGTCGTATTCAAGCTCAGTACCGGTCAGGGTTTTGGATTGGAACGATGTTGCTCTGCGTCGTAGTTTTCAATGCGGTGATCGCGCGGGCTGAAGCACCACGTATTGGGTTTCTGGCTGTTGAAGCGTCACTAGAAGAGATGAGACCGCACAATCGAGGCGCGTGGGAGACAGCCCAAACGCTAGGTAATACGACGTTGCTTTTGCGACAAGTGGACGGTTCTTTTGCGGACTTGGCAGGCGAAAATCGGCGGCTGACCGATTTCGATGTTGTGTGGTATCACCAGGGCGACGCGATTCGGCGGACGGCCATGTATGGGGGACCAAGCCTTGTCGAGCTTCGCGAGTTCGCGGAGAGCGGACGCGGTGTGTTGCTGTCTGGCGGGGCGCTGGCGATGGTGTCTCAGCTTCGGCTCGAGCACGAGATGCGACCTCAACGCCGCGATTTGGATAAACACCGAGATCCGGCTGGTATGGTTTTGGTCGAACAGAGGCATCCTGTTTTTGAAGGGCTGGAGTACAAGGAAGATATCATCTGGCTCAGTCGCGGCGGTTGTCGCGCGGTGGCTGATTTTTATTGGGGTGGACCAGGTGAAGGCATGGTGCTGGCGACTACGCCCGATGGGCCACAGAACCCGCTGGTTGAATACACGTTGGGCAAAGGGCGTGTCATCGTGTTTGGTTGGCGCTGGCCTGACTATGCCGACATCGGTAACCCGCATCGCGGTAACCTGACGCGACTGACGACGAACCTGCTGAATTATCTGCACGATGCAAAGACGTGGCGCCCGGTCGTTGTCCGTTCCGACTATCCGCCGGTGGCTTCGCCGGATGAACCTGGCGTCTCACATCAGCAGTGGCGTGCGCTGCGGATGGCAATCGAAGACTTGTCGAATGCTTTCCCCGATCGATATCCGGACGGCGATCGTTTCCTCAATCAACTTCAATCGCTGCGGGATAAACACGATCGTTTGCCGCCGAACTCGGACAAGGCAAAGTACGCTGTCATTATCGAACAATTCGAGACGCTCCAACGCGACGCTCTGCTGGCAAACCCATTGCTGGACTTCGACCGATTATTGATGATTCGCCGCCGCGCCGATCGGTTGGGACTGCCGCTCAATTTCAACGGGAATGCGGACCTCGACCCGACCGGCTACGACAACGATCTCGTCGCGTTGAGGCTGGCAAAGGGCGAAGTGTCGACCGTCTTCAAACCGAAGGGCGACCAGTTCATCGGCGATCTCGAATTGCATTACGACGCCGACCGGCTGTTGATGTCGATTCCTGATGAAAACGGAAAATGGGGTGTGGCAGAACTTAGTCTGGAGCACGGGCGGTTGACTCCGCTGCCGCTGATCGAAGACGACGACGTGCACAACTTCGACGCTTGTTATCTGCCCGACGAGCGTATCGTGTTTAGCTCGACGGCGCCAACGATTGGCGTGCCGTGCGTGGGCGGGCGTTCGAAAGTGGCCAATCTCTATCGCCGCGAACACGACGGCCGTATTCGGCGCCTGACCAACGATCAGGATCACAACTGGTGCCCGACGGTGCTCAATGACGGGCAGTTGATGTACCAGCGATGGGAGTATGCGGACATCGCGCACGCTTTCACGCGACTGCTGTTTCAAGCCCGACCGGATGGCAGTCAGCAGCGCGAGCTGTACGGCAGCAACTCGTTCTGGCCGACGGCGATGTTCTATGCCCGCCCGATCCCAAATCATCCAACGCAGGTCGTCGCCGTTGTCGGCGGGCATCATGAGGCCCCGCGACAGGGAGAACTGGTGATCTTCGATCCGGCCAAAGGACGTCACGAAGCCAGCGGTGTGGTGCAGCGCATCCCTGGTTATGGCAAGAAGGTCGAACCCGTAATCCTCGACGGTCTGGTTGGCGCAAGCTGGCCGCGGTTTCTGCATCCGTACCCACTCAGCGAAAAGTATTTTCTCGTATCGTGCAAGCCGACCAAGACGTCGTTGTGGGGCGTGTATCTGGTCGACGTGTTCGACAACTTCGTGTTGCTTTATGAGGAACCAGGTCGCGCGATGCTGGAACCGACGCCCGTTCGCAAGACGCCTCGTCAACCGAAGCTGCCAGATAAAATCAAAGCGGAACAAAAAGACGGTTCCGTCCTGCTGGCCGACATTTATCTCGGCGGCGGCCTGCGCGGCGTTCCTCGCGGGACGGTCAAGTCATTGCGGGTGATCGGGTACGAGTTCACACTGCACGGGTTTGGCGGCGAGCCGTATCGCGTGGGATTCGACGGTCCGTGGGATGTGAAACGAATTATCGGGACAGTACCTGTCGAGGCCGATGGATCAGCTCACTTTCGCGTGCCGGCCAGCACACCGATATCCGTGCAACCGCTGGATGCCGACGGGAAGGCGCTGGCGCTGATGCGCAGTTGGTTCACCGCCCAGCCGGGCGAGGTCGTGTCCTGTATCGGTTGCCACCAATCACAAAACCAGGCTCCACCGCCGACCACACCGCTGGCGGCGATTCGTGAACCGTCGCACATCAAACCGTGGTACGGGCCGGCCCGCGGGTTTGCGTTTTCGCGAGAAGTCCAACCCGTGCTGGACGCGTATTGTGTGAGCTGTCACCACGGCCGCCCGCTCGACAATGGGCAGACGACGTTCGATCTGACCGCCCGTCCGCCCGAGCAAGTGCCTTCCGCGTTTCAAATGCGGTTCACCCCGTCGTATTCGGCGCTGCGGCGCTTTGTGAACACGCCGACACTGGAAAGCGACGCTCATATGTTGCCGCCGCGAGACTTTCACGCGGACACCAGCAAGCTCGTGCAAATCCTGCGCGATGGACATTACGGCGTGGAGCTGAGCGAGGAAGCGTGGGACCGGATCATCACTTGGATCGATCTGAACGCACCAGCCCATGGAACTTGGAAAGAGGTGGTGGGGCATGTGCCCGATTTGGCTGCAATGGTCGAGCAAGGAGCACAACGACGTCGGGAACTGCACCGGCGGTATTCAGGGATCGACGAAGACCCAGAGGCCGTTTATCCGGCGGCAGTGCTGGCCGTTGTCAAGCCGCAGCCGTTGCCAAAGTCCGCGCGGCAGCCGGATGTACCCGAAGTCCAAGAAGCTCCCCAGTCAGCAGCCACCAGTAAAACAATCAGAATCGATCTAGCCGAGGATGTGGACCTGGAACTCGTACAAATCCATCCTGGTCATTTCGTCATGGGTTCGGAGAACGGCTACCCGAACGAACAGCCGGCCCATTCGCTGACGATCGACAACACCTTCTGGATGGGACGCTTTGAAATCAGTAATCGACAATACGCCTGCTTCGATCCCGATCATGACAGCGGCCTGGAAATCGGCGAGCAGTATCAGTTTGGCGACGACGAACGCGGTCATCGCTTGAATCGCCCCGAACAGCCGGTGGTCCGTGTCTCCTGGGATGAGGCGATGGCGTTCTGCCGTTGGCTGTCACAGAAGACCGGCAAGCGGTTTAGTCTGCCGACGGAAGCACAGTGGGAATACGCCTGTCGTGCCGGCACCAGCACTCCGCTGTGGTACGGCACGCTCGACACTGACTTCAGCCAACTGGCGAACCTCTCTGACGCGACACACCACACGGTCGATTACCCGCATGTGCCGACCGCTCTTCCACCGTGGCGCCCGGCGGAAACGCGCTTTGACGACGGCTGGCGAGTGTCCGCACCGACGGGCGCATTCCGGCCCAATCCATGGGGGCTTGATGACATGCACGGCAATGTCTCCGAGTGGACTCGTTCGACGTACCAACCGTATCCCTGGGCTGCCCCAGGTGATATTCGCCCTGACGCCGACGACCGGAAGACGGTTCGCGGCGGTTCTTGGCTCGATCGCCCACGCCGTGCTTGCTCGGCGTTTCGTCTGCACTATGTTGCTTCGCAAGCCGTCCACGATGTCGGATTTCGCGTTGTGCTTGAAGAGGATGTTCGGCAACACCAGTAGGCTACTACACGGTAACGGCGTTACGTGCTTCGTTGATACAGGATCTTGACAATGGATATAGGGTTAACCGACAAGGTAGTGCTGGTCACCGGTGCGACCGGCGGGCTGGGTTCGGAAATGGTGAGGTCATTCGCTCGTGAAGGTGCGAAGGTCGTCATTCACTATCATCAGCGTGCCGAGATGGCAGCGCAGTTGGCCCAGGAGATTGGTTCCGAACGCTGCGTCGTTGTCCGCGCGGATCTGTCGCGCGAAGAGGATGTCGTGTCGCTCTGGGACACGTCGACAGCCGCGCTGGGACCGATTGAAATCGTGGTGGCGAATGCAGGGGTCTGGGTGCCCGATGAAGTGCCGATCCAAAACATGACGCTCGACCAGTGGAACAACACCATGGCCACTGACCTGACGGCAGTGTTCCTCTGCATGCGCGAGTTCTTCCGCGGCATCGAGCGGCACGCTCTTGTGGAACCGTCGGTCGTCTTGATTGGTTCGACAGCCGCCGTGTTTGGCGAGGCGGGACATGCCGACTACGCCGCGGCCAAGGGCGGGTTGGTGTATGGTTTCATGCTCTCGCTGAAAAACGAGATCGCACGTTTAGCTTCGCGAGGTCGCGTCAATGCGGTTTGCCCGGGATGGACGATCACTCCGATGACCGAACGATTCGCGAATGAACCGGCCATTGTCAGCCGCGCCCTGCAAACGATTCCGCTGCGTAAGGTGGGGCAGCCCACGGACGTCGCATCAGCCGTCCTGTTTTTGGCATCCGCGCGATTGGCTGGCCATCTCACTGGCCAAATGCTGTTAACCAGCGGCGGCATGGAAGGACGCGTGTTGTATGAAGCTTCTGAGATCGACCTGGACCAACAATCTGCGACCAAACGTTGAAATCAGTATTCCACGCACCACTCTACATGTGCGAGTTACCGTAAATCACTTGATCTTTCATCGAGTCTTTTGGCTGTGTTACCTGCGGGGCGCGTGTCCAACGCTTCAGCTATCCCTTGTTTCCCCGACAGCAGCGGCGGACGCGGAGACCTCGCAATTCTGGGGCATGGCTGGCGAGCGGTGGGAAGCGAACGGGCGATTGCCTGACTTTTCGTATGCCGGAAATCACCGTGGCGAACGACCACAGCCAGAACGTCGTCCCGATTGCGGCGTCGTCGCCTGCACGAGCACAACGAAGTGAGACCGCACAGTAGCCTCTGCTACCAGCCCCCATTCGAATTCGCGTCGCAATCGGCTGCGAAAACTGTTTCCCAACCCATACTCTCATCCCCCCTGGTGCAGAAAACCGGAGCACCCCAATAGGAATCCGAACTTCTTCTCAAGGACGACCGCACCGGTCGCCGGCAAATCGGCCAGCGCCGCGACGATGAGGAATTTCGGTTCGGCATCCAGCCACAAGGCCGCAAGCGGTGCGAAGACCGTTAGACTTGCCCCAATCAAGATCTGCCGTCGCTTCCGCCGCGTTCCAACAGATACCGCCGCCGTCACGAGAAATGCCCCACGACCGCACTTCCGGCCAGCTTAGCTGGCTCGACCCGATACTTGGCGCCAACCAAGGCTCCGACCGCCACGCAGGCAAACAGGGAGCCCCAAGTGCCATGAGCTTGCATCGGATCCGGATGTCCACGTTCAACGAACGACATGTTTCCTCAATCAACGGTGGCCAGTCCGCTTGGCAGGCGTTGCGACTCCCGCGCCCTCGCCCTGGATGTCACGGCTTTTCATTTGTTGAAGTTGCACAAGATGTAAGACGGGCCGCCGAGCCCGTTGAACAACGACTTAGATTCATCGACGGGCTCGGAGGCCCGTCGTACGAACTTCTCAGTTTGAAAAACTGAAAAGCCCTGCCCTGGATGTAACGTTTCTGGCAGGAGCTTCTGCACTTGTTATAACCGCACGTACTGTATAAAGTAAACCCGTGTTGTTGTGTTTTGCGGTTCGGCAAACGACTCGTTTTGATACACCGATGAGCAACCGCGGCAGCGACCGTGCCGGTGAAGACCTTGAATGCGTCGAGGAGGTTCAACCATGACTCGTTTTCCCAATGTGCCGGTGCTGTTCTCTGCGAGTGTACTCGTCGCATTGGCCTGGATGTATTCAATCCCACGGTGTGAGGCGCAGGGCCAAGCGAGTCCTGCAAATGTGCCAGCCGCCACGGTGTTCTTGTCGCCAACCGATGTGGTTGTTTCGCCGGACGGCCCGACGGTATACGCCACGGATCGAACAGGCGGGAGCCTGGCTATTCTCGACGACGCAAAGATGACCAAACGCGGAGAGATCGCCTTGCTTGGCAAACCGCAGGGGCTTGCCCTGTCGGTTGACGGCGGCACGTTGTACGTCGCGGAACATGGCAACGGCAGTGTGGCCGTGATCGACACAAGCAGGCATGAAGTGACGGCCCGGATTGCGGTCGGTAAATGGCCGACGGCGATTGCCATCTCCCGCAATGCAAAGCGGCTGTATGTTTGCAATCAAAGCAATCATTCTGTCTCAGTCATCGACGTCGGCCAGACGCCGTTCAAGGCAGTCAAACAGATTCCGGTGATCCGCGAGCCGAGTGGTGTGGCTGTGTCGCCCGACGAGTGGCATGTCGTCGTGACGAATCTGCTCGCGCACGGACTGGGAACCGATCCGGCGTTGGCGGCCGAAGTGAGTTTGATCGACACGGTCAAACTCGAAGCGACAGCCACCGTGAAGCTGCCGCCTGGTTCAACCATGGTCAGAGGCACGTGTATCAGTCCGGACGGGAAATGGGCCTACGTCGTGCATGGTCTGGGCCGGTTCAATCTGCCCATCACGCAACTCGAACGCGGGTGGGTGAATACTTACGCGCTGAGCATCCTCGACATGGCCACAAGTTCGCGGCTGGCCACGATGCTGCTCGACGAGTTGACACAAGGCGCCGCGGATCCTCGCGCCGTGGTCTGCTCGCAAGACGGCAAGCGGCTTTGGATCAGTCATACGGGCGTGCATGAGGTTTCTTCCATCGACATCGGCCTGATCCATGAGCTGCTCCGCGGCAACGTGCCCGAGGAATTGGCGTCGCTCAAAGACGGCACGCAACCGAATATCTGGGTGCAGATTCAACAGGATCGGGGCAAGATTGCCGACCTCGAAAACGATCTGACCGCGTTATACATTGCCGGGGCGATCCGGCGATTTCCATCAGGTGGAAAAGGCCCACACGGACTGGCATTGTCCCCCGATGGCCAAAAGCTGTTTGTGGCCAACTATTATTCGGGTTCGGTCGCCGTGCTCGACGCGCACGGCGGCAGTCTGTTGGGGAACATCCCGCTTGGGCCGCAAGCGGAACTGACGTCGGTGCGTCGAGGCGAAATCATCTTTCACGACGCGACGCATGCATTTCAGCGCTGGCACAGTTGTGCGTCGTGTCATCCGAACGAGGGCCGCGTCGATGGTTTGCGATGGGATTTTCCGGGCGACGGAATCGGCAACCCCAAGGACACGCTCAGTCTGTTGTTCTTCGACAAGACCGAACCGATGAACCGGCGGGCGACAAAGGCCAAGGCGCGAGATTGCACCAAGGGCGGACTGGAATCGACAAACGGGATCGTGCCGACCGAACAGCAAGTGGACGACCTGTTTGCGTATCTCACGTCGTTGCGGCCCGTGCCCAGCCCGCACCTTGCGGCGGACGGCTCGTTGACCGAAGCCGCGGTGCGCGGCAAGCAGTTGTTCGAAGGAAAGGCGGCTTGTGCGCGGTGCCATCCCGCGCCGTACTTCACCGACCAACAAATGCACAACGTCGGCACGTTGAGCGACCATTACGAGGAGAAGGATGGACGTTACGACACTCCTTCGCTGATCGAAGCCTACCGCTCGGCCCCGTACCTGCACGACGGCCGAGCCCTGACCGTCGAAGAGATCTTTACCCGGCACAACCAGCAGGGCAAACACGGCAACGCCGACGCCCTGACGGAACAAGAGCTGAAAGATTTGGTGGAGTATCTTTTGTCGTTGTAACGAGTTGTGCCAAGACTCAACCAGGAGTTTGAACCATGAACACTAAGGAATTGTCCCGAAACAAGTTCCGGGTTTGTGAGCCGTGACGCGTCAGCGGCAGGGCGCGGGGAGAAGCTGACGCCCGGTCGCTTACGCGTCACGGCTTACATTGGTAGTGATTTTGAATCGGGAAATTATTTCGGGACAATTTCAAACGGCACGGACGATCCGATCGACGTGTATGCAACGGATCAGAAGTATTGGCAATCGTTTTGGCACAGGCCGGTGAATTCAAGAACTTCGACCGATTGAGGCACAGCAATGGCAATCGTTGAAAATCATGTCCAGTGGCAGTCGGTCTGTGAGCCGCCGGAGCCGGTCGAAGGCAATCTGTTTGTATCGGCCTACCCGCCTTTTTCGTGCTGGCAAGCGGATTGTTCTTCCGAATTCGAACGGGTACTGCAATCCTCACCGGACAAACGGGGCGATGCGCCGTTGGGACTGTATGTCCATATCCCGTTTTGTCTTCAGCGATGTCAATTCTGCTATTACCGGTCGATCGCCAATCCCGCGTCCGACACGATCGATTCCTACCTCGATGCGTTGATTCACGAAATCCGCTTGTACGGCGAATCGCCGCGTCTGAAAGGCCGGAAGCTGGCGTTCGTCTACTTCGGCGGTGGAACCCCGGCGTTGCTGTCGCCCGGCCAAATGCAACGCTTGTTTCGCGAGCTTCAATCCGTGTTTCCGTGGTGTGACATCCAAGAGGTCACGTTTGAGTGCTCGCCCAAAACCGTGACGCGCGACCGTCTGGAGACGTTGCATGCGGCCGGTGTGACGCGGATCAGCATGGGCGCACAACAACTGAACGATGACGTGCTGCGGCAAAGTGGTAGGATTCATCTCGTCGACGATATCCGGCGGGCCTACGACGAGATCCGGCAGCACCACTTCGACGTCGTCAATATCGACTTGATGGTGGGCCTGGTCGGCGAGACGGAACAGTCGTTCTTTGAAAGTCTTCATCAAGTGATCTCGATGAATCCCGACAGCATCACATTTTATCAACTTGAGATTCCCGCCAACACGCCGCTGTTTCATGCTCTGCACGAAGGACAGATTTCGTCGCTCGCCGGTTGGGACATGAAACGACAGCGTTTGACCGATGCATTTGCGCAGCTTGAAAGCGAAGGTTATACGCTGCGCAGCGCCTATGCCGCCGTGCGAGATCCGGCCAGGCATCGCTTTCACTATCAGGAAATGCAGTATCGCGGCGCGGACTTGCTGGGAACGGGGCTGGCTTCGTTTGGCTATCTGGGCGGCATGCACTACCAGAACCAAGCTTCGATGCGCGAGTACAGCGAGAGTCTCGCGGCAGGTCGCTTGCCGTACAAGCGTGGTTACGTGCTCGACGACGAGGAACGTATGGTGCGGGAGTTTGTCCTGCAATTGAAACTTGGCAGAGTCGAGACGCAGTATTTTTCGAGCAAGTTTGGTGTGAACGTCGCCGAGCATTTCCGTGAACAGCTGCGACGATTTGCGAATCGCGGATGGCTTTCGCCCGACGCGGGCGCCGTCACGTTAACCAGGCAGGGCTTGTTGCGCGTGGATCGTTTGCTGCCGGCGTTTTATCGGTCGGAACATCGCGACCTGAGCTATTGGTAACACCGAGGAGACGAATCAATGATCGACCAAACTCGTTCGTCCTACGACGTGGTGGTAATTGGCGGAGGTCCCGCCGGCACGGCGCTGGCAACTTTTCTGCAACGGCAAGGCCACACGTGCCTCGTACTGGAGGGATCGACGTTCCCTCGCTACCACATCGGTGAATCGCTGATTCCGCACACGTACGGAACGCTCGACCGGCTCGGTTTGCTGCCATTGCTTCGCGAGTCGCATTTTCCCGTCAAACACAGCGTGCGGTTCGTGTCGCCATCCGGCCAGGAAGCTGACCCGTTCTATTTCTCCGAGACGATCGAGGGCGAGCGGTCGCGGACGTGGCAAGTCGAACGGTCCGAATTCGATCAGATATGTTTGGACAACGCGATCCGCAGCGGTGTCGAAGTGCGGATGGAAACACGCGTGCGTGAGGTACTGTTCGAGGGCGAACAGGCGGTAGGCGTCGTCGCCCATCGCGGTGACGACCCGGATACGGAAATCCGCGGTAAAGTCATCGTCGATTCCTCGGGCCGCGCGACGGTCATCGGCAAGCAACTCGGTCTGCGCGAGGAGATTCCCAACCTGCGGAAGGCGTCGATTTGGTCGTACTATCGCGGCGGACAAAGGCTGGCCGGAATCGACGCCGGCGAAACAACCGTCTTTACGATCGCGGACCGAGGCTGGTTCTGGTATATCCCGCTGCCCAACGACGTTGTCAGTGTCGGCATTGTCGCCTCGCCCGAATACCTGTTCGACCAGACGAGCCACTTCGAAGAAGTGTTCCTCCGCGAAGTCGACCGCTGCGGGCCGCTTGCCCAGCGATTACAGAATGCCGAGCGGGTGGACGGCGTGCGCGGTATCCGCAGACTTGCTTACCTCAATCGGCAAGTGGCGGGTGACGGCTGGCTGATGATCGGCGACGCCGCCGGGTTCCTCGATCCAATCTACTCGTCGGGGCTGTTCCTGGCGCTGGCATCGGCTGAGTTGGCGGCGGGCTGCGTCCATGCGGCTCTGGAAAAAGACGATGTGTCAGCCGGAGAACTCGGCGCCTTCACCGGCGCGTTGTGGAACGGCGTGGATGTCGTTTGGCGGTTGATCAAGGCTTACTATGATCCGGCATTCAGCTTCCGCGACTTCGCCGCCAGATTCCCCGAACACCGCCCGGCCTTGATCGACTGCCTGATCGGCGATGTCGTCGGTAAGGACATGAGCGCGTTTCTCGAAGCACTGGCCGAAATGACGCCCCCACCGGCGCGACTGAAGTAAACGCGATCGACGAATTCACCCGCCGCGGTAACTTCACGTGTCTCAGCGGTTATTGCGAACGCAGAAATCACCGAATGTTTCGTCGGTAAGGCGATGACGACGATAGTCGAGCAGCAATTCTCGCAAAGTGGGTATGATCTGATCGGCGGGAACGAGGTCTTTGTAAAGCGTGTTTAGCCGTCGTCCCAGGCGGTCTCCGCCGAGAAAAATGGCGTATTTGTCTTCGCGCGTCTGAGGATCGGCGGCTCGCCCCACGACGGCGATATCCGCCAGATGACTGCGCGTGCATCCGAAAGGACACCCCGTAATCCCCAGTGTCAACGGTTCCTCGGCCAGACCGAGCCGAGACACTTCGGACTCCAGTTCATTGATAATCCTGTCAAGCAACCGCTGGCTCTCGGTAATCGCCGCTCGACAATGAGGCAGCCCTGGGCATCCCATCGAATGACGCCGAATGCTGCTCAGTTCGTCGACAGTTGGCACCCCATATCGGACGAGTAAGGCATCCACCTGAGCGCGACCGGACGTCGGGATGTCACACACCAAAATGTTTCGCTGGGAAGTAAGCCGGAACCTGACGGAGAAACTATCGGCGATGGCTCTAAGTGCCGACTTCAGCTTCCGTGGCTTCCGGTCACCGATACAGCCGTTATCGACGTGCAGCCCCAAAAAACACGTTCGATCATTTTGAGGATGCCAGCCGAGATGGTCTTCGCGCCCGGAGACTTCAACGGACCGGGGTGGTTCCAGCGAACGGCCCAAGCGGTCTTCGACGGTTCGCTTGAACCGCTCCAGCCCCCAATCCTGAATCAGATATCTCATACGAACGCGATTGCGATCGTGTCGTTCGCGGTGTTCGCGGTACACGGCGACAATCGAACGGACAAGGGAAAGCAGATCTTCGCGCGCAACATACGCCAGGGGAAGCGCCAACGTCGCCGAGCGTCCGGCGACGTTCACGTAGTTTCGCATGTTGCCGCCGACCAACACGTTGTAACCGACAACCCGCAAATTATCTGTCACCGCCAGCAGGCCGAGATCCTGGGCGAATACATCCGTGCAATTGTCGTTGGCGGCGGCCAGTCCGATTTTGAACTTACTGGGATTACTCGTCTGTCCACCGATTGAACCGATGACGTTGTCTTCGTCGTCTTTACGCGCCGACCGCAGATACCCGGTCGGTCGATCTCCCAACCAGATGCCATCATAGTCGCGATGCGCGGGCATCAACAGCGCCGTCAATTCGTCGGCAGTTGCCTGCAGGTCGTCGTGGACGCCATCCGAACCGTGCGGGGCGGGGCAGCACATCACGTTGCAAATGACGTCGCCGGCGGTCGCGAGCGTGGTTAGCTGTAGATCCGCAATGGAACGCAGAACGGGCCGCAGCACTTTCTTCTCAATACCAGTCAGTTGGATTCCCTGCCGTGACGTAATGTGCAACTGCCCGTCGCCAAGCTGTTCGGCGAGGTCCAACAGCCCCAGCAATTGATCGGCGATCAACTTGCCACCGGCAGTACGAATTCGCACCATGAATTCGTAGCGGCGCGAGTCGCCGCTTGCCTTGCGCTGATCGCGGTTGTCTTGTTGAAAGATCCCGTGCTGCCGCAGCAAACGAACATTGTCCGGAGAGAAGCCCGGAGTGTGCGCAACCAACTCGTCGGCAATCGTGCCGCGCAGGTCAAGAGGTCGCTCGTTGAAGTTGTTGATGGCCATTTGTCGACCTACCATATGCATGACAAAGGATCGGTGGCTGCAAGTTTTAGGCGGGAATGCTCGTCAGGACACCGGCTTGGTCAACGAGCATCGATTTGGTGTGTAAACGCGATGCCATCGCCAATATCCATAAAACTAGACGTTCAGTGTACTGTTTAGGTGCACCGTCAACAACAGATATTCTGCCCCGACAAATTCATCTATCTGCAATGCAAGTGCAGGACGCACATCTAGTAGACGACGTCTTGACAAGCACCGTTCTGACTAGCTACTATCATAAACACGATAAACAGAGTTGTGTTTGAAGTGCTTGCGTGTTTTCATCTGGTCGGGTGCGACATCGTTACTCCCGACTGCCCACCACAAGCGGTCCCGCCTTTGTTTCCGATCCCGCCACAGCGCAGAACGAACCGCGCCGCAGGAGTGTTTGCCATGAGCAGGACGTTCCAATCTCGTAGCCTTACTGTCGTTGCTTTGATTTCCGTCCCGCTTGTTGTGGCGGCGTTACTCCTATCGTCGCCGTGTTGCATTGCGGTCGATACGACCGAGAAAGCAACACCGGCCGACAACATCGACCGCAGCCCATTGCAACTTGCCGTTTCGCCGGATGGCAAGCGGCTGTTTACCGCCAATCGCACGGCCAACAGTGTTTCCATCATTGATATCGCTGCTGGCAATGTGATCGCCGAAGTGCCGGTCGGTGGCGGGCCAAACGGCGTCGCGGTCAGCCCTGGTGGGGAAACTGTTTATGTGGCAAACCGTCTGGACGACACCGTCTCGGTCGTGGACGTGGCCGCCGCGAGGGTCACGCAGCAGATCGCGGTCGCCAATCAGCCTTTCGACATCATCGTTGGTAACGACGGTATCGCATACGTGTCGTGCGTTGGCAAAGATGAAGTGGTGCAAGTCATCGACACTGGAAACGGCACGGTCAAACAAACGATAGCCGTCGATCAAAACCCAAGGCACTTGGCGCTTTCGCCCGACGGCAAGACGCTGATGGTCACCTGCGATGTGTACGACACCACGCGTTACCTCAATGCGATCGATCTGCCGACCGGCGAAGTCCGCCAGCGAATTCCGCTAGCGATGGTCAGCAATGTACGTGGCGTCGCGTACGTCCGGCCGGATCTGGTCATTGTGGCGCATCTCAACCCGAATCCGTTTGCCCCGCTGACTCAAGTCCAACAGGGCTGGGTGAACACCAACGGCATCACATTCGTGTTTCTCGATGGCGAGCAGCCGCGGACGGTTGGACTGCTTTTCGACGAAATCACGCAATACTACTCCAACCCCTACGACATCGCGGTCACGCCCGATGGGAAATCCGCGTATGTGACGTGCGGCGGTGCGGACCAGGTGATGGTCGTGGATATTGCGAAAGCGATTGCCTTGATCAACAAGACGCCGCCGGAACAACGCCCGCAACTCCGCCACACGCTTAGCCTCAGCGGCCAGTTTGTCGCCGCACGCATTCCGGTTGGCACGAACCCATATGGGATCGCCTTGGCCCCCGACGGCGAAACGGCCTTTGTGGCCAATCATCTGGGAAATTCGGTTTCCGTCGTCAACGGTAATTCGCACCAGGTCCAAGCGACGATCGACGTAGGCCACGCGCCGGAAACAAGCCCGTTGCGTCGCGGCGAGGTGCTGTTCAATACGGCAAGCATTTGTTTCCAGGGTCAGTTTTCGTGCGCCAGTTGTCATCCCGAATCGCATACCACCGGTTTGAGTTGGGACTTGGAGGACGACGGACTGGGAAGCTTGAAGAACATCAAAAGCTTTCGCGGCGTCGCGGGGACCGGTCCATTTCGCTGGCAGGGCGAAGCGCTGTCGATCGGCGACGAAGAATGCGGGCCGACCGTGACCGGCGCGATGCGTGGCCAGGCACTCAGCGAACACGACTTACGGGCTTTGGAAGCGTACGTGACCAATGTGCCTTTGCTTCCAAATCCCCACCGCGGCGCGGACGGAAAACTGTCGGCTGCGGCAGAACGCGGCAAGCTCATTTTTGAAGGCCAGGCTTCTTGCAGCCGGTGCCATAGCGGACCAGCGTTGACGGTCGCCAAACGCCGCTTCGTTGATACCGGCGAAGGCCGTTACGACCCGCTTGAACTCAGCGACGGGACAACGGTCTATCCCACGCAGTTCGACGTGCCGCATTTGCTCGGTGCCTGGGACAGCGATCCGTACTTGCACGACGGGCGAGCCAAAACGCTGCATGAAATCTTTACGAAGCACAATCCGGATGACAAGCACGGCAAAACATCCGAGCTTACCGAACAGGAATTAAACGATCTGATTGAGTACGTGAAATCGTTTTAAGCAACGAAGGATGAAAACGATGAAAAGATATCCGATTGCAGCGGCCACGTTAGCGGGATTATTTATTGCGTTGTCGTGGTCCGTGTCGGCAGCCGAAGAAGTCGATTCGGTCATCTTCGTACGCATTCCGAACAAGCCGAACGGCGAGCCCGGAATTTATTACGAACCGTTCATGTATCACTTCGGCCAATCCGCCCATGTTCCCGGCGCGCAGATCGTCCGGCTTTCCCCACCGGCGCCGGATGGCGAAGTGACGGTGCTGACCCAAGATTTTTATTCGGTCGAAGAACCGGAGATTTCCTACGACGCGAAAAAGATTCTCTTCGCCGGCCAAAAGACGGCCGACGACGAATGGAACATCTGGGAGATGAATATCGACGGCAGCGGCCAACGACAAATCACCACGGATATGGGCCACGTTTGCTCGCCGTATTACCTGCCCGACGGTCGAATCGTTTTCTCGTCCACCCGGCACGTCGCGCAGGAGCCGGAACGAAATCGGGACGAATACGATCGCGACCATGCCCGACTCATGCACCGCTGCAATCCGGACGGTTCGAACGTCGAGCAGCTTTCGTTTAATGTCAGTTCCGATTCCGAGGTGATCGTGATGCGCGACGGTCGCATCCTGTTCCAAAGCTGGCAGCACCACGGCATGCGTTTCCACTCGTCTGGTGCATCGGCGTTCTTCACGATGAATCCCGACGGCACGGGGTTTATTGACTTCTTCGGCAACCACCGCGGCGGCTTTCGCTGGAAGCAGCGTGAGATGCCCGACGGCAAAGTGGTATTTATCGACAGCGTATTCCATCACTGTTACGGCGGCGGGCGGCTGGGACTGATTACACCCGGCGGTCCCGACGACCCGACCCGGTTTGAAAACCTCACACCCGACGTCACGATCGGAGGCCCCGACACACCGGGCGGTCGCTATCGCGATCCCTATCCCACACCGGACGGACGCTTGATGGTTTCCTGGTCGCCGGCGCCGGCGTGGAGCGCTTATCGAAACCCCGATGGGCCGAAAGTGCAATTCAGCCTCTACTGGTTTGACTTCGAAAAGAAACAGGTCGGCAAACCGATCTATACCGACACGAAATACCAGGCGCTGAATATTATCCCGGTGGTGGCACAGCCAACTCCGCGAATCATCCCGGACCACGGCGTCGACCGCGATAAGACCTCCGGCGTGTTGCTCTGCCTGGACGCATACCGCGGACAGTTGGACAAAGAGGCGTTCATCGAACCCGGACAGATCAAAAAGGTCCGCATTATCGAAGGCTTCGGCATCGAGGACTCGGACCCCTTCTTCCGCACTTTTCCGCCGGGTATCGGCTATTCGTCCTTTGGGTCGTCGTCGAATTCGATCAGCAATTTCGAGCAGAAGCGGGTCGTTGGCGAAGCACCGGTCGAAGAAGACGGCTCCTTTCACGTCGAAGTGCCGGCCGATACCGTGTTGCATTGGCAAGTGCTGGACGAAAACGACATGGCCTTGCAGGACGCGCTGACGTGGGCGTGGGTGCGACCCGGCGAGCAACGAACGTGTGTCGGTTGCCACGAAAACCGCGAGAACACCGCTGGCCTGTCGCGCGTGCCGTTTGCCGCGCGGCGGCGACCGACGCCGTTGAACGTCGGCAAGGAACAGCGGTATACGATCGACTTTCGCCGCGATCTGACGCCGATCATCGAAGCAAAATGTGTCCGTTGTCATGACGCAGACCAAACGGTCGGCGATCTTGATTTGTCCGACGGCGACAAGCTTGTCTTCCAACGACTTGCCTTGGGATCTGATCGAGCTTCGCGGATTGACGCCGCCGTCTTTAACAAGGCGTACCTGAATCTCAGCGCGAATGCCAACTCGCGGCTCGGCAGATTGATCTTTCCCGGGGTGGCCCGTAAATCGCCGCTGATTTGGCGATTGAATGGTCATAGCCCGCTTTACGACGCCAAGGTGAATCAATGTCCGCCCGACGAACCGCTCACCGAGGATGAAAAGGCGAAGTTCGCGTTGTGGGTCGACTTGGGCGCGCAGTGGGACAACCTTCCGGGCGAGGACGCTTACATCAACTACGACCGTGAAGAGAGCCGCAAACTAGCGGCCCTGGCCAGCGGCACCACTTCCGCCGAAATTACCGACGCCGCCGTCGCCACTCAAACGCGGTGTATGGAGTGCCACGATCTGTCCAAGCCGGTGGCGGCCCGAAAGACGGCTGACGAGTGGAAAGAACTTGTCTCCGCGATGTCGGAAAAGCGAAAAGGTTGGATCAAACCGAAAGAGGCTGAACTGATTGCGAGTTTCCTTGGCGAGATTACCCAGGACGCCGGACTGATTCGCGAATGGAAAGTGTGCGGCCCATTCGACAACCGCAACGGCGCTGGCATCCGCAATGTGTACGGTCCGGAAACCGAGAGCGATTTCACAAAATCCTATCCCGGCAAAGGCGACCAAACTGCCGTGTGGAAGGATGTCAGTTTGAAGAATCCAACAGCGGTGCTTGATTTCGAGTCGGTGTTGGGGCGCATGGATCAGGCCACGGCTTATGCCGCCGCAAGAATTCACTCGGCCTCGGACCAAGTGGTCTTCTTGCGGATCAGCGGCGACGATATGTTCGAGGTGTTCATCAACGGGCAAAAGGTACGACAGCGACTGATGCCGCAGCCGTTCGGCTACGACGACGACGTGATGGCGATCGCCTTGAACAAAGGGACGAACACGATCCTGATCAAAGTACACGACCAGCTAGGCCCGTGGCGGATGCGCGCCCGTTTGACCGAATCGCCAAGTCCCACCGCCACTGCGGCCAAACTAGCCCCATCGCCCAATATCGTCGGCGCAAAATAAGGCGAGCGGAAGACGAGAACATGCCAGCAAGTGGGCGAGCACGTCACTGACCCGCTCGCGCTTCGTGTCTGCATAAAGATACTTAACTGCCGCTGTCCGACTACGTGCGTCGGTTTTTGGGAATCGTGGTGCGGATGTCCTTGGCGAGTTCAGCGAGCGTGAGACCCTCCAAGGATTGCAGAAACCCTTCTTCCAGCTTGGCCAACTTGCGTTGAATCCCGCAACGGCCCATGACAGGGCACTCGTCTTCCAGCGATAGACCGCAACGGTTGATTTCGATTCCCTCCAGCAATTCGACGACATCACGAACCGTGATCTTGTCGGCCGCACGGCCCAACGAGTAACCGCCGGCGATCCCGCGATGGCTGCGCAAAAGCTTTCCGCGTGCCATCCTCTGAACCACGTTGGACAGGTACGTTTCCGACGCGCTGGGCCAGATCGTCACCATCCATTCCGCCAGTTCAGGCAGCGTCGCCAACTCACCTGCCGGTTTCGTTGCCACATATGCCAGAGCATGGAGGCCATAGCTGAAACGCTGAGAAAAGAACTGGCCGCTCGCCATGGAATTCACGCTATCGAGACTGGATTTGATAAAGGCAACTATCCGAGGACAGTTTCTACAGCTTAGTAACTCATCGTAGCGAGTTTACTGCACAAACTCAAACGCACTTTCCAATGATGAAGTAGCGGTATTTGTCCAGCTTCGGATCCTGGGTGGATTGCCAGTGCGTGCGCCGCTCCTTCGATGGCTTTCACCACGTCCGAATCGTTGAAGAAAATCCCCTGGGCGCCGCCCTTCTGGAGTACCACACCGTGACCTTGCGATTGGTCTGGATGCGAGGCGGCCAGAACTCGTCCGCCACCCTCATTGCGGTCAATGGCACGGGCTGGATCGGGTAATCGCGTGGGGCAACGCGATCGTTGACTTGCGAAGTTCTCGATCGAGTCGCCGAAAGGGCCTGATCCGTTCGCGAGGGAGTTCTTCGCCAAAGGCTGTTGCTCAACGGACGCGGCCACGATGCTTTTCTGTCGCGATGCTGAGCAACTAACAAAGACGCTGGAGCCAGACGGTACGGAGGCTGCCTGCAATGCAGCTTTGAGCGGGTTCGACCCCGCCGGCGTCTCTGCCGATTCAACTGCCGGTTCAGACCACATCAACTTTGGGAGCTACGGTCTGCCGATTGGCGGCGTGCTGGCCTGCGAGAATGCAGTGATACAATCCGACCTGGTCGAGATTATCGCACGAGTCGATCCGAGGATCGCCTAGAAGTGTGACGACGGCAGCAAGGCGGAAGATCAGCTTTCGGGGAAGACCAATGATCGCCTGCGTCGATGTCTGGCAGTCGAATGCCCTGGTTCAAGCAATCGAACCAGGGGCGTTTCCTTTGGTTGCTACTTCATCGCGATGTTTCATCGGTCATCTGCGGACCGAGTTCTTTGAAGAGGTCCACCCAGGAAAGCCAAATCGCGTTGTGGATCGTGGCCTTGCCGGCCTCTTTCAGCTCGGCCAGCGCGGCGGGCGATTCGTCTGGCCAATGGCCAATCCAACCGTGTGCGAAAGGGCGACTCTTGAGGAGGAAATCGCGCTCGTCGTCCGCGCCGCAGCTCAACGGGAAAGTCTCGCCGATGACGATGGGCTTGCCCCAGGCGAACTGCTTGAGAAGCTCGATCTCTTCATCAACCTTGCCAGTTTTGGGATACAAATGTGGCGAGACAAAATCGAGGTACTCGGCGGCGGCCTTATAGGCGCCAGGGAACGGAAGCATTCCCATCGTGATCAGGTGAGCCTGGTCGTGTTTGCGGATGGCGGAGACCATGCGATTTGTCCATTCGCGGAAGATCTCGTCGCCGTTGCGATTGCCGGCGTCAAGGCTGAGCCGCTGGCAGAACTCGACCTCTCCCATCCTGCCCAGGTACCACCCGTCCGCTCGCGGACCGACCGCGCCGGGTTCATTGACCAGATCATAGGCGAAGACCGCCGGACTCTCTGCACAAGTGCGGGCGATGGTTTCCCAAAAAAATGCCTGTGTCCTCCATCGATCCTGCTCTTCCATCGAATCGTACCAGGCCATTCGGTCCTTGATCTTATAGCAGGCCAAGCCTGTGATCTTGAGGCGGATGCCCGAGTCTTCAGCGATTCTGAGAAGCCTCTTTAGTTGGTCGAGCGTTTGAGGGTTAACCTGCTCCGGCCCGGTCATGACATGGGGCATTTCGGGATGAATTCGGGCAACCGTGGTGCCGGCGGCTTTCATCTCGGCGAACTCACGCTCGACGCGCTCAGGCTCGTTGACCAGTCGTTCCAGGATATCGACCGAGGCATAGTTGTGCCCCCAAGGAACGAAGCGAACACCGGATGGAGCGAGGATGAAGCCATTCTGGTCAGGGGCAGCTTTTACCGTCTCCATATCCGCCGCCCAGGCACCGTTATTGACGAACACCATGGCCAATAAAAGCGAACCGTGGATCAAGAGGTGGCTATCTCGAAGAGTCATTGCGTCCCCGTTTCGAGTTGGGAGTTGCGAGCGACCGAATTGGTGCGAGTTGTCCTTATCTTGGGACAGCGCCGCTTCAGCCGCGAACCGCTCTCGGCTGATCTAATCGTGATTCTATTCCAACGCGCTTCGCACGGGCAAATGCGGGTGACGAATTCCCAGGGCTTTCGATTCTTTTTAAACTGCACAATTTGTACGACGGCTCTCCGAAGTGGTCGAACCCAGTAATTCGTTGCGCGACGGCTTCGGAGAGCCGTCGTACGAAGCCATTCAAATGAAAAAACTGAAATCCCTGGACGAATTCCCCTCCAAGAATTTGCGGCAGAAGTGATTGCGGCTCTAGGAAGCAGATTGCGCCCGCAGCCACTAAGGTCTATAACCCAGCGTTTGACGTCATGTCTGCGGAATACGTCAAAGCCATCATCACCGAGCAAGGTGCAACTGATTCAGTATCGGAGACTAGAATCTGACCATTCCTTGCCGGTGCATGATGGCGTCAGTGATGTGATCGACAATGCAGGTGTCCGCTTTGCAAAACTGCAGGTGATGGCGGCCTATGCATCCGGCTGCGGCGGGTCCAGAACGGCTTGCTCCGTGTCTACCGTCGCCTCGGTACCGTCTGGTGTGACGTCAACAGATTCAACTTCCGTTGCGATCGGAGCGATTGAATCGTCCAACAGGACTTCAGCCACACGGATACTATCGTTCTGATCGAGAACCAACTCGTCGGTTGGCCCCGCAGCTCGTTGCACAAGGCGTTCGAGTGCGTTCGCTTCAGACTCCATCTGCGAGGCAATTTGCTGCTGGGCAATGGCACGTGCGCGACTTGAAGTGGCTAGTTCTTGCAAAGCGTCCGCCAGGTCGGCTTGAGTTACGAAAGCGGCATTGTACTGCGTCGTGAGTTGCTCTCGTGCCTCACGTTCTCTTGCTAAGTCAGCGGCAAATTGCTGCTTTGCTTCATGCAAGTCACGTCGGAGTGGTTCGATTGAACTTCGATTCGAAGTGACGTCTGTCGAAATGCTTGCGAGTTGTAATTCATGCAGTTCGAGCGTTTCCGCATTCGCTACCACTTCAGCCGCACATTGGCCGCGGAGCAATCGAAGGCTTTGCCGCAATTCATCTGCAGTGGCGAGTGCCGTATCTAGATCGGCAGCGAGAGTTGCGACTTGTCGGTCATACGCCAGCATCTTAGTTTTTATGTCCCTTCGCAGGACTTGCTCATGTTCGTCAATTCGAGCCTCGTTGCCAGCGATAACATTCTGAAGAGAACGAATGTTTCGATCATAGCGGGCAGATTCCTGCAATCCGATAAAACCCATGATCGCAATGGCGAAGTATGGCAGGGCGTGGGGAAAGTACTTCATGACGGTCCTCCTGACGGTGAAGTGCTCGCATAAGAATATGGAGAGGCGTTAAGGGTTGGTATCGGCTTGCACTGTCAGGCAACTTGGTGGAAGTTCTCCGGCCCGAACAACCCGTCTTTCCACTACCGATGGGACACCCAAAGAACACCATTGTCGGATCGCTGCGGTTCTCGAGCTAGATGCTGCTTCTCTTCAATGCGTCGCCGGCTGTCTGAAGTTCGCCAGTTCTCGCGATCTCTCGACATCGGCATTCACTCGAGAATGAGGCTCTTCGTGTCCAACGGTCTTGCTAATGATATCCACGACCGGGATTGAGAGGTACATGATTGATGAAACGCGTAATGCTTTTGCAGCGATCTTGGCTCGCGGAGTGATTTGCGTTCTGCAGTGTGTCGAACGAACTAGCACACAGAAGTCGCAATGCGATGAAGAACTTCAACCTCCTGCTGCCACCGCGTCCGACGGTTGTCACGAATGTTCTCGAGAATCGACTCCTGTAGTAGGCCAGCGAATCGGTGCGCTGGCCAGACCCCATCTGCACCTGCATCGAGATAACAATCTGGCAGCCGAACTCCTAACGTTCGATCCGGGGTGGGGTTTGTGCTCATCGCTCCGGCTATCCCGCTATCGTGCGTCACACGCCGACTCATATCGCAGACCGGACCTGTCGAAACAAACAGCGATTGCTCGACCAGGAAGCGGAGAGCTTTCGTGCGAGTCGCACGGGCGTGTAGCGGTTGTGGCGGTCTAATTCCCAGTGGATCTTGACGAATACAACGCTACGCTTACCCAAAGACCGCTCTAGATTGCGTCGATATCGAAGTAGGGAAACACATGAAGTTTGCTCTTTCATTCGCCACTTGCAGCCTCGATTGCGACGCAGTTGTGTTAGTCGCATTCCACGAGTTCATCAACGATGTCGAGCAACGCAGAATCCACCTTCAAGGCATTCCAAGTCTCGCGTTTTGCGAGGGCCGAGAATGTTCTATCGGACACCTGACCGTCTGACGACAACGGTTGTTCCAATTGTTGGTTAGGTGATGTTGCCTGCGAATTGAGAACGGTTGAACGCGTCGCTGGTTTGGCCCGTGAGATCCTGGAGAGTTCAATTCCAGAATCTTGCTCACACACTGAGTTTCCGGAAAAAGCAACATAGCTCTCGGGGAAACTGAACTCTCCTTCTGCACTGCCGCTACCAAGCTGAATTAATCGGTTGATAACGACGAGTGCGTCGAGCGGACTGACGGTTCCGTCACCGTTCGTATCGTAAAAGAACAGTGGCGGATTACCCGTCTTAGCAGACGGCACGCCAAGGATTCGCGTGCCACGGTCAATAATCGTGTTGATGACGATGAGTGCATCGACGGGCGAGACCCTACCATCGAAGTTCACGTCGAGGGTCTTGAGCGGATTCTGCCAAGTGGTGGGCATGACGACCAGTTCTATGGCGGTATCGGTTTGCAAAACATCCAAGTACAAGCCTGCATTCACCGGCGTGATGCTTTGAACGAGTTCCGCATCAAATTGACCGGTGATCGATTTCGCCTGGAGAATTGGGAGTCGCTCGAAGAGCCCGAGAGTGCCTGCGCCCCCCGTCGCACTTAGCGACACGCCCTTGGGCCGCACATTCAGGGTTCCGTCGGCGGCGAAGTTGCCGGCGACGACAAGTCGGTCGTGCTTCACCGTCGCCCCAGACCCAACCACTTCAATCTCCAAGGAAGTTGAATCTGCAAAGGCAAGATCGCCATCGAAGCTGACTTCAGCAGGGCTGTTGCCGGGTTGGAAGGATCCGGTGATCACGATGCTGCCGGTAAAGTTGCCCGCGCCTTTCAGCGTGCCGCTTAGAATCAGTTGCCCGCCACTGTTTGGATCGGGGCCTGCAATGAGTCCCTGATTGACGAGCGTTCCTGAAATCGTACCTAGGCCGGCAAGCTTACCACCGAAATCGATCTCAATTCCGCCAAACGCATTCAAGGTGCCGGGGCCATTGGGCCCGCCAATCGTGATCGTCTTGAAACTCTCGACGTTCAGCTCTTTACTGACCGATACCGTGTTATCTCCGACGTCAAGTTGGTCGGCATCAAGATCTACCAGCGGGTACGACGAATCGAATCGCTCGACTTCGAACGCTCTGATTGCAAGTGCCTTCTTATCGTTGCGAATCTGCACAACTCGTTCACCCGTCGTCGAATCTTTTGCCAACAGCTGAACTGCGACCGCCGCTGTACCAGAAATACGAACGATGTCGCCACCACCGCTGCCGGCGTTGACCTGAATGCCATTCTCGATCGTTAGTAACTGCGCGCTGTCCACTACGAATGAAAACGTTTCTTCAACATCGTCGCGACCGAGTATGTCGATTTGTTCAAGAGGCAGGACGTTCCTGCTTTCAAGCAGCACGCCATTAACAAGATCAGTGACCTCAACCAGGGAGCCAATGAATCGAATCTCAAGCGACGAAGATGCAAATGCTCCACTGGTGTCAATGACCAAACGCTTGACATCGACCGGCATAACATTGACGATCACGTCGCCATCTGCAGTGCCACCGTTGCCATCGGATAGAGTGTAGGTGAAACGGTCGATCCCTACGAACCCGGAACGTGGCGTGTAAAGTACTTGGCCGCTGACGGTATCGATCGAAGTGATGCCGCCGTGCAACCCGGATGTAACGTCAGTCACCACCAACGTCTCCGCGGGATCTGGCGATGACGAATCGTTGCGGAGGACATTGATGCTCGTGGCGGTCGAATCAGCCGTAATCGCGATCCGATCAAGTCCCGTGCGCGGATCGTCGTTGACGTGCGAAACGGAGATGCTCTCGGTAACCTGCGACATCCCGCCATCGTCATCCCAGACGGTAACGGTGACCGAATAATCGCCACCTCGACGGTAGGCATGACCGGTCGCAAACGTGTAGGTCCGCATTGTGCCGTCGGTGCTGCTTTGGAAGACAAGATCGCGAACGCTCCCGTCACCATAGTCAATCTGGCCGCGAACCGGTTCCAAGTCGACCTCACCAACTACTCCATCGAGATCGCTGAACGAGCCGCTGAACAGGAGCAAGTCATCTTCGGCACCATCAGGAGCGTCGAGGTTCAAGCCAGCAGGTGCCTCGTTCTCGATGGTCACACTTCCTTGCTGGTCTGCCGTGCCGCCGTCCTTATCGATCACGGTCACGGACCAATCATAGGTGCCACTATCCGGGAAGAAGTGCACGAGGAACGGACGCGTCGTTGTTTGCGATGGCGAACCGTCGCCAAGCTCCCAGACAAAGTCGAAGGATCGGCTATCGTTGGCTCGCAGGATGCCGTCGTCGCCGCCCGCTTCGTTAGCAGCGTCAAGGAAGTTGACGCTCAGCAACGTTCCATTTCCGCCGAGACTTGATTCGCTCAGATCGCCGTCGGCATTGATCGAGTTGATCGTCGGCGGCAAATTGGCCACGGTGACTGTGAGCGTATCCAACTCGCTGAATCCGGGCTCGCCGCCGAAGTTATTAAAGAAGTCGCCGCCATCGTCGACCGTCAGGCCGATCTCATAGACTCCATTGTCGGTGGCCCGGAACTGGAACGTCGGGGCATCGAAGGTCAACTGCTCGATGCCGTCGGGCAGTTCCCATTCATAGTTGAATCCGAACTCATTGGCCCCGGGGTCAATGATGGCCGGAGTGATGGTGAAGATGACGCCTTCGTCGGTGAAGAGATCATCTCCGATCTCGAGGACTGGTGCAACATTCGCCACGGAGAGAAAGACTCTCGCTCGCTCGAGACTCTCCAACGTGACACCATCGACGGTGTCTTCGATCGTCAGATTGATCGTGGCAAAGCCGCGAACACGCGGTGTGAACTCCAGTATCGGCGCGTTGGGAATCGGCCCGCCAAATCCGATGCCTTCGTCGAAGATCTCCCAGTGGTAGACTCGGCTGGAGTTTCCAAAGGGCGCCAGCGGTGAAGAACCGGTCGCGTCGATTCGTATCGTGTCTCCCTCGTTCACTTCGAAAGTGTTGGTTCCGCCAAACAGCGGCAAGTCGACAGAGATGTCGGCGAACGGGTGCGACGTGATGCTGAGCGCTGTCGTGTCCGACAAGCCGCCGGGGTCAGTGACCGTCAATTCGATGTTGTACGTGCCGGCAAACGGTGGTGTGAAGTCAAACGTCATGCCCGTGAACGTCTGCTGCAGTCCTGCACCCACCGAGCTGACTTCCCAACGATACGTCAGATTCTCGGCGTCCAACGGACCCGGGTCGGTCGACTGTGACGCATCAAATGTCCATCTGTTGCCCGACTCAATGGGCACGGGGAAGTTCGCAATCGGCGGGAGATTCAACACTTGAATCGTTGATTGTGCCACGGCCGTTCCGCCATCGCCATCGTGCACGGTGATCGTCAGCACGGAGGTGCCTTCATCGAGTGCCACAAACGCCCGCTCGGCAACGGCACTTTCGGTCGACCATTGCGGCTTCGCGCCGGGATCTACCGTGGTGTAGTGTGGATCCGTCGTGGGCAGATAGCTGGTCAGCACCCCATCTCGGCCGTTTCCGCTCGAGTCGCGAATCGTATTACCACTTCCATCGTTGAAAGGGTAGTACGCCGCAAGATCGTCTGGTACCCGAGTGACACCCGCTGTAAAGATCGTCGCGATTTGATCCGCACTCAGCGCTCGTCGCCAGATGGCCAGTTCGTCCAGGTTTCCGTCCAGCGTTTGTGATGGCTGGAATTTGCCGCCAACATCATCTTGGTCCTGGCCGACGACCAAGCCGTTCGCGGCGATCTCGAAGGCGTCGAAGGCGAACGACTTCGAGCCTTGCGAAACGCGATCTAGATACAGAGTCACCGCATCGTTGTTGGCATCCGCGACCATGGCAATGTGGTGCCACTGGTCGTCCGCCAACGATGGCAAACCGGACCAACTCGTACTGGTCCCCGCAGACCAGAATGCGACCGACGTCGCCGAGTTGAGGAAGAGCAGGTATTCATTGTTGTCGTCATCGGACTTCGCGCCACTGATCACACCTTGCGGGCCTGTCTTGCTCGTCTTCAGCCAGAATGTCGCCGTAACTTCTGTCGCCTTGTCGATAATCGCGGGATCCAACGTGATCACGTCGTCCTTCATCGCGAGCGAACCCGTCGTGAGATCAGTCGTCGTGCCGCTGCTGTCGGTAACGGTTACCTGCGGGACGAGCGGATCAGCGGGGTCGGTGAAAGTAATGCCCGTGAGAAGGTCGGACACCGTGCGAGTCTGGTCCTCGTTCAGGGTGATCGTACTAGGCACACCAGCAATCGTCGGTGCGACATTCTGTACTAACAGAGGGAGGAGGGGAGAATATTGGCTGGCACCAAAGGGTTGTCTCTCCAAGTAATATGCCAGATCGTCAGGAGGAGTGAATGTGAACTGGAATCTCGTTGTACTGAGCGTTTCACCGAGGGCGTCGAAGATCGGTTGCGGCGTGCCCAGGATATCCACGATTCGATATCTTCCATTCGAAGCCGTTTGGAAGCTAATCGTACTCCCTTCGTCGACAACGTGATTTGCAGGGAAAGTGTGGAGGTGGCTGGGCGACGTTTTGAGCGTCTCCAGTTGCAGCAACTGGTTCCAATTAAATTGAGTTCGCCCAATCTGTGCATTGAAACTGCCCTCGAGGGACAGATGACGCAACTCGGGCAATGCTCCCAGCGGATCAACATTTGCCAGCGACGGATGATTATCAGAGAGATCCAAACTCCGAAGATAAGGCAGCTTCGATAGGTCGGTGACACTGGCGACTCCAAAGTCAGCCGCATCCAGCGCCGTGATCGTTGCCAGTTGGGATTCGCGGATTTCGCTGGCGAGGAACGAAACCGTCTGGAAGTTATAGACGCCCGTGGTGATCGGAATATTCAACTCGGCGGCAATCGCAGTCCGCAATCCGACGTCGACAATCGCGACCACCGGATCGCGTTCGGGCAGGTTCACGTTGCCGCTCAGTTCGCCCGCCGCGACGGCAGCGATCGTGTCATTGGGGCCGAGGTCTCGCAATTCGATAGACTCGCCGATCAGCGTATCACCGCCGCTACGGCCATAGATCCGATCGAGGTCGTCGTTCCCATACAGCGTATCGCGTCCCTCACCGCCATCCACAACATCGCGATCCGGTAACGTGCTGGTCTCATGCGTGTGCCCAGCGGTCGGTGCGTTCATTTTGAAGTGATAGGGCACGGATGGCTGCCCAGAGACTCGCAGCAGGTAATCCCCGGCTTCCAAGTCACGCAGGTCAAAAGCCTGCGACTCCTGGGGCAATCGACGGCCCATCGAATCGAAAATCGCCATCGTCAAAACATCGCCGTTGAAAGCGTGTAGTGGCGATTCTGGAATCAGTTGAATCGAATCGCCGACGCTACCATCGCCCAGCGTGGAGAAGCGGAACCATTGTTCGGTGTTCGCCCCTGACAACGCGAACGGTTCCCCACCGTCCCGGAAGATCTCTGGTCTACCAGTTCCGCGGTTCTTGACAAACGAGCCGCTTCCGGGCACGGAGAAATTCTCCAGCGAACGAATGGCTGCTGTTGGAAGCGTCACGAGAATGTTCGAGCCATAGACGACATACGTCCGGCCTAGCAGCGTGTCTTGATCCTCTGCGTTGTCGGGCACTGCGCGAGCGCCAATCAGCAGATCGTCGATACCATCGGCGTTGAGATCGATCGCGGGAAGAGACGGTAGTGCGTTCGCAATCGACGCGCTGCTTGGCTCAAATATCGCGGATCCGGTGAGCGTCGCACTCACGCCGCCAGCCAAGTCCTGTACGTCGCCATTCGTTACCGATTCCATGTTCAGATAAATCCGAAGCCCTTCGCTGTCCGCTGGCACGGTGTTTCCCAAGGCACGTCGCACGGTCCCGACACCTCGCGCGTAGTCCCACAATCGAACTTCGTCATAGAAACCGGTCGTAACGGTGTCTCCAATGACAATGCTGTCATAGGTGTCCGCGAGCAAGAATGGATGTCCGAAGGAGTTCTCGTGCCGGCCAAAGGAGAAGCCATCGACGAACAGCTTGGCGTACGCGCCATTGTCGGCGTCGCTCACGGCGAGGCTATAGTCTCGCCACTGCATATCGCTTGTGTTGAAGGGAAGGTCCCATACTGCCTGCATTCCGCCATACGTGAAAAGCACTTTGTCGCTCGTAACATCGATTGTGTAGTCACGATTCGCCGAATCCGCGAAGATTCTTCCATTGCCCTGTAGTCGGAAGTCCCAGGTGAACGCGGTTAGATCCTGAGCAACTGATGGTGGTACATCGAGGTACGAGGAGTCATTCAAGCGAAGGCCTTGGCCGAATCGTCCCTCGGCCAGTAAGTCCTCAACACCCGCGGACGTATCGATCGGAATCGTCACATCGGCGTCGTCCAGATCCAACACGGGCGCGCGAACCGCAACGGACCAATAGACCGCTACGTCATCGTCGGTATGGCTGGTTGCAACGGCGAGGTCCATCTGTCCATCGTTGTTGAAGTCGCCGGCAGTGGCTGTCAGTTCCTTGCCTCCGCGCACGACGAATTCGGGCGAGTTCAGGTCAATCGAACCAGGCGCTGCCGACCCATAGAAAATCTGGAGGTCTTTCTCGTCGGGAGGACTCACTCGTCCAACAACGAATCCGAAATCGTCGTAACCATCGTTGTTTAGATCGCCCAGCGTCACCGCGGTCAGCCTGCCTGCTTGCGTCGTGTCATAGACAGCGGCCGCTTCAGCCAGATTCAGCACATTTGAGAATGCCGGCGGCGAAGTGTTGCCCAACAGCAGCCCGCGAAGCGAAGGCCCAGCGATCAACAGGTCATCGCGTGCATCGCCATCGACATCACCAGCCAGTTGGACGGAAACATGCTGCGATCTGAAATAAGAGCCGCGATCGAAACTCAGGACCGTGTCGGCGTCGGCGGCCCCCGTCGCCGTGCCGGCCGCAATCGCCGCCCCCGAGTAGATATAGCCGATTGTCTCCGTGCCGCCGAGTCGCAGCAGGCCGCTGGGATGCGAGAGGTAAAGTTCATTTGAGTTCACGAAGCGGGGCGTAATGTTATTTGAGGAACTCACCAACTGTGCGCTATCGCCACCGTAGCGCCACAGTTGTTTGGCACCCTCTACCGTCGCATTGAAGTAGACGTAGCCATCAAACTCAACAAACTCCATTGGTGAGGAACTACCACCTGGGTTGATGTCCGCCGCAAGCCGCGCGCCACCGCCAGCGTGATACACCCAAAGCTCGCGACCTTCCGGTCCGCCGATTGCCGAGAACAATAGTGCGTCGCCAAACGAAGTCAGATTCTGCGGACGAGACCCAGCCTCGTCTGGCAGCACATCGATCACTGTCAGCGGCGTCGTGGTGTTGGTGGGATCAAATCGCCATAGCTCGCGGCCAATCTCTGGAGTGTCCGCGACGAAGTAAAGCGAATCTCCAATCACCGTCAGATCTAATGGATTGTTGGGCGCTAACGTACCGAATTCAGGAAATCGCTCGCTGACACGCGCCGCAGTTTGATAGTCCGGATCCCCCGAGAATTCATCCTGATAGCTCCACAACTCGTGTCCGTCAGAGAAGTAGAGCGATTCCGCCGGGCGACCATCAAAAAACGCGATCGGATCTTCGTTCTCTCCTGTGAAGAGCGTCTCGCCACTCAGCACGTTAATCGTTTCCCTGGCACCGCTTGATCGGGAGACATCTGCCAGCAATCGGCCACCGACTTGGAACAAGTTCCGGTAACGAGACGGAAAACCGACAAACGTCGCTTCGGCAGATGCATCGGTCAGCTTATACACGTAGGAGATATCGTTCATTTCGGCGATGAAGTACAACTCGCCTGATGCGACGGTCAAATCAAAGATTCTGTCCAGTCCAGCGGGTGGCGATTCAAACGAAACCGCCGACACGACGCCATCGTTGACCTTCACCAGCTCATTCGAGTTTTGAACCGCAAAGGCAGCACCATCAAATTCGATTGCCCCCGCTTCCACGGGGCTCGAGCCAGGAACGAATGTCGTGCTGAGCGTCGCGGTGCCCAATGTCGATGTCGAACTTATCAGGAGATCCGAGCGTGAATCGGAATCGTATTGCAGCAGCGCGACCGAGACGTCGCGTGGCGAGAGGTCAATGTCCTCGAAGCGAAGGACACGGCTGTTCGCGGCATTCAACGTACTCGTTACGAACTCGGCATCCCACATGCGCGGCCAGGGCCCCACTCCCCCAAACACAACAGTCACCACGCTTGATGATCCGTCAGACCGCACAAATGCCAAGTCGTCTGCTCCATCCAAGTTCAGATCGCCAATACCCTGACTCGGCGTGCCCAACTGTTGGTGATCGATCACGATGTCGGCGGCATCAACTACGTTTTCCACGCTGTCAAGAGAGGCAGGGCGAAACATCAGGTAGCTGAATCCGTCGCCACGCAGCAGGAAATCCTCGCCTCCATCGCCATCGAAATCGCCAATTGGCTCGACGTTCGGAATCACCGACGCCGCTTCGTTGCTTTGGATCGCGAACGCGTCGCCGATGTCTATCGGAAGCGGTCCGCTCAAATCGATGCCCGTTAACGAACCGTCCACTGCCGCAAAGAAAGGTTCGGCCAGGGTGAATGTAAATGGTTCCGAGAACCCAAACGATGGCTCGGCATTCACGTCTTTCGGTAATCGCGCCATTGGTGACGAAGTAGCATTACCAAAGATCAAGTCGTCGCCGCTCCCACCGCGGAGATCGTCGTTGCCCAGACCGCCAACAATCAGGTCATTGCCAGCTCCACCTTCCAGCGTGTCGGCCAGCACACCACCGAACAGTTCGTCGTCGCTGGGACCGCCCCGGACGATCAAAGCCGCCTCACGCGCACCTTGCTCGAAGTTGCCGAGCTTGATCCCCCATTCGCTCGGCAGCGGATTCCCGTCGAAATCGGTAAAGTGATAGCCGTCGTCGCCATGAAACGTATCATCGCCTGACCGCAGCTCAATCTGTGTCTGTTCGACATCGCGAGTCTGATAGAAGAGAAACTCTTGCACGTACGGTTCATTGGCGTCGTGCATCTCGTTCTCATTCAAGTCTTCATAGTCGAAGGCTTGTCGACCGATATCCCACACTAGGCTCGAAAACTCGTAGCGATGCAAAGCGGTGTTGTACCGTATCGCTGCGAAGTCTGGCACAACAAAGCCTTGGCGATCAATATCACCGCCAAGGAACAACACGCGATCGTTCCCCTCGCCGCCAATCATTTGATCGCTGAAGGTCGGCAGGAACGTGGCGGTGGCAGGATCGAATTGTGTGTTGGATTGATTGCCCAACAGCGGCAAGGCGTCAGGAATGATCTGGAACGTATCGTCGCCGGGGCCGGCGAACAGCAAATCGCTGGCTTGCCGATCAAGACCGCCAGTGAGCACATCGTTGCCGGGGCCGCCGAAGATCCAGTCTTCGCCGGCACCGCCTTGAAGGATGTCGTTGCCTTCGCCGCCAAGAATCACGTCGCGACGGATGACGTCGGTTTGTTGACCGAGATGGAATGTTTGGAAATCGCCGAAACCGAGGTCAAATCGTAGATCGTAGATCGTCGGCACGCTGTTCGTATTGACGACACGCAACAAGTACGTTGTATCCTGAACCAAGTCGCTAATCGACATCGAGCCGCTGGCGCCGCTTGATTCAAAGCGCGCTTCCGCGACAAGAACTCGACCCGCCGGAACACTCGGATCCGGCAGATAGACTTCCAGGTCTAACATGTCGATCGGCGAACCACTTGCGAGCGAGAGCGTCAAAGCGTTGTTCGTTGGCAGTTGGAACGTGAACCAATCCTCGTCATCCGGATTGTCGAGCGTTAAGCCATTGAACTCGACATTCGACGACACTTCAGAACCGAAGAGCGGGAAAGCGGCGTCTTGATCATCGTTGCGAGTCACGAAACCATTTGCGTCGCGTGATCGTTCGGCTTCATCAACCAGGATTGCATTGCCGCCACGGATCGTGATCACGTCGTCGCCCGCACCACCGTCGATCCACACGGTCTTTTGAACGGTCGGACCAACCGTCACGCGATCGTTGCCGCCCAGAGCATCGATGATGATGGCCTGGAAATCACCTTCGGGCGGGAGCAGCGAGTTGACCAATCGCGTTTCGGCTTGCTTAATCTGGCCAAGCAAGGCTGCTCGCGCGGCATCATCTTCTGGTTCGTTTCCTTCCTCCTCGAGTCGGGCATTGAACTCGGCCAGCCGATTCGCGTTCACCACGATATCCGACGGATCCCAGACTGGATTGCCGTCGCCATCCAACGCCGCGAAGTCAAGCCGCACTTGGGCCGCAAAGCTGAAGTTGCCATTGTTCTCCGTCAGCCGTGTGATCAGATGATGATCGGTCAACAGTCCAGGTTCGGTGACGAAGTCAACCGCGATCTCATCCCTGGCATTCGATCCGCCCACATACCAGACTTGGCCGGTGTCGCGAGCGTATTGCTTCCAGGCATCGCCCGCCAGACCATCGTCCAGCGATTCAAACGTGCTGCCATCGCTGCGAAACAGCGTGTCGTTGCCGCCATTGCCGTAGAGGAAATCGACTCCTGTTCCGCCGAACAGTTGATCGTCGCCCGGTCCTCCGAGTATTCGATTCAGGCCCGTCGATTCCTTCGGCAGCGAACCAGCGGCATCGTTCTCTGAAACAAGCGTGCCTGCAGGAGTAACGAAGATTCCGAAGTTCTCGGAAGCGTCTGATACCGGATCGAACGACCATGCGTACAAGTCATTCGTTCCCTGGCCGCCAACCAAGTCGTCATTGCCTCGCCCCGCGAACAGTTGATCGTGATCGCTTGCCAGCCCTTCTCCACCGTCTCCCCATAATCGGTCATCGCCGCCAAAGCCGAACAGCGTGTCCCAGCCAGGACCGCCGTCGAGTCGATCGCGCGCCGCACCACCGAGTAGTAGGTCGTTATCGC
>JACKHN010000039.1 GCA_020638975.1 Planctomycetaceae bacterium | reverse complement strand
GGCAGCTTTCGAGAAACGTTATAGCGAGGCCTCTCGCGAAAATGTATTGAAGTTCCTCTCGTTCGACGAGGAGAATCCCAACTCGATTATCGCCTGCGTTGCAGCCGCGAGAGAGAATGCACGCACCATCCGAGAAGTCATTTCTTCCGTGGTTTGGGAACAACTAAACAAATTCTATTTTATGGTTCGTTCTGCGGCTCAATTTGCGAGGACCCTCGAGGAACCACAAGAGTTTTGCGATCGCGTGAGAGTTGCCAGTCATTTGCTGGTGGGAGCGACGGATGCAACTATGTCACATGGCGAAGCGTGGCACTTTTCGCGAGTTGGTAGATTGATCGAACGCGCCGACAAGACTTCGCGAATCGTCGACGTTCAGTACTTCCTCTTACTACCAGATGCTCGGCAGGCGGGGTCAGAACTTGATATTGTGCGTTGGTCGGCGTTGCTGAAATCGGCCAGCGCACTCGAAATGTACCGACGCAAGCACGGCAAGATCATGCCGGAACGTGTCGCCGACTTCCTGATTCTCGATCGACAGTTTCCGCGTTCCATGCACTTTTGCTTGATGAAAGCCCAAGAGTCATTGCATCAGATCGCCGGGAGCCCCATTGGGACCTTTCACTACGTTGCCGAGCAGCGAATGGGACGACTCTGTTCGCAAATGGACTACACCAGCATCAAAGACATTATCCAACTGGGACTGCATGAGTTCGTGGACGATTTTCAAAGTCAGCTCAATCTTGTCGGCGAAGCTGTCCGCGAGGACTTTTTCACGGCACATCGCCATCGCAACGTCCATCGCCAACTCGAAATGCGGCAGATCTAAGCGCGCTGACTTTACTTGCCTCGCGCACTTCTTCGCCGACCGTCTAATGCAGCGGATGATCTGAATGCTGACCGAGATTCGCAGCGCCGATGTGTCCAGTTCTTCAACGCCAATCGACACGCCAGTCGCTACCCGCGCGGTGTCCACCCCGCGTCCCAAGCACCGTTGTTGTGTCGTTTTGCTGAGCAATCGGTGCTCGATTAGACAGCAGACGCCTGGTAAACCCTAACGTCTTGGCAAGCATTACGGACAACGACGTAGAGCTTCACGACGAGGCGATTTTGGACCGAAGAAGCCATTGAACTAGGCTCGTGATTCTCACTCCAGCCGCTAGCATTAAGCTGATGCGGCAGAGCTGATTTGCGGCCCCTTATCTGGTCTCTCTTTGGCGGGTTAGGCCAACCATGCGAGTCTCTGACGCGCTCGCAAATCACGTTTACTAACCCGCGTCTGACCAAAATTAGGAGGTCGTACGATGAAACGACTATTCGCGTTCGCGCCTGGGTTGCTCCTGGCCGCAATGACCGCTGTATCCGTGACTGCCGACGAGTCGCTGAACTACAGCATCTCCGACGATGTTTATATCGAGCCGGTTAGCATGCTCGGCGACGCACCCACGCCCGGTCAGAAAGTCGATACTTGCGACTGCGATGTGAAAGGCAGCAAAGGTGGAAAGGGTGGTTGCAGTTGCTATCTGTTCGGGCCTGACGAGGCGTACTCGCTTTACTCTGGGGATAACTCGCTTGGTATCTCTGTCGGTGGCTGGACTCAGTTCGGTTACACCAATCGAGATAGCTATGCAGATCTCTTCAATCAGAACAGCGATAAGCTGAACCTACACCAGCAGTGGTTCTGGGCAGAGCGAGTAGCGGACGGCAGTTGTGGTTGGGACTGGGGGTTCCGCGCGGACATCCTTTACGGGATTGACGCCAACAACACGCAAGCGTTTGGGAACGATCCGGGCAACTGGGATTATTTGAACGGTTTCGATCACGGAAGCTATGGATGGGCCATTCCGCAGTTGTACGCCGAGTTGGCAAAAGGCGATTTGTCGGTGAAGCTAGGCCACTTTTATACGCTGATTGGCTATGAGGTTGTTACGGCTCCCGATAACTTCTTCTTCAGCCATGCCTTTACGATGAACAACAGCGAACCGTTTACTCACACCGGAGCGATCGCGACCTACAACTACACCGACGACTTAACGCTGTACGGCGGTTGGACACTTGGTTGGGATACTGGTTTCGATCAGTTCAATGGAGGCAGCAGTTGGTTGGGCGGAGTCGGTTACGCACTATCAGATGACGTGTCACTGACCTACATGAGCACCTATGGTGACTTTGGCTTTCTAGGGAACGGCCGAAATGACTCGTACTCGCACAGCGTCGTCGTCGATTTCGCGCTTACCGATAACCTGAACTACGTTTTCCAGTCCGACATGATCAAGGCTGATGTGTACGACACGGTTGGCATAAACCAATACCTGTTCTACACGCTGAACGATTGTGCGGCCGTCGGAACACGCGTTGAGTGGTGGAAGAACGATGGCGTTTCGTACAACGCCGCGACCTTTGGTCTAAACTACAGGCCGCACGCTAATCTCGTATTTCGACCTGAGATCAAACACGAGTGGGTGCCAGGGCTAGATCTTGACCAGACCATCTTCGGCATCGACATGATCGTGACCTACTAAGACTAGCGGAAACAGCGTTGCATCGGGGGACAACGCAAATGAACCTGTTACGGCGGTACCGGCTACTCCCAAGGCTGGTACCGCCGTTTACTTTGCGCATCGAAAGGACAATTCACGCAGCACGAAAACGGGCTCAATTGGGCCCTTGGATCCATGAAAGCCTGTCCGCGTCAGTCGCGACGGCGTCCAAGGCGTCTCGATCTGGACCTGGTAAAGCAATCGAGTCGAGATGGTCCGTTCCAACGTACGAGAAGCTTCGATACGCGTCTGTAATCTATTAGATCGCGTTCAATTGGATTAACTCGACAACGCTCCGAGCGCCCAGTTTCTTCATAAGGCGAGAGCGGCGGTCTTCGACTGCACGTGTGCTCAATTTTAGCGTTTTAGCGATCTCTTTGTTCGTCTTGCCGCTGGCGACCAAGTCGAGAACTTCTCGTTCCTTTGCGGTGAGACTCGCCAGCTTAGACTCGGTCTGTGCTCGATGGTGCAATGAGCGACGGCTTTCGGAATCAATGTCGATCGCTCTTCGTATGTGCGTCGTGAGCTCATCAAGTCGACACGGCTTTTCCAACAAAGTGACAGCCCCACGGCTCATTGCCTCGACGGCGATCCGCACATCGGCATTTCCGCTGATCATGATAATCGGGAGTGGCATGCCGTCGTCAATTAGCCGCTGTTGGAGTTCCAATCCGGTCATGCCGGGCATTTTGATGTCCAGGACCAAACAGCCCGGCTGCGACGAGTCGTAACTCGCTAGAAACTCATTGGCTGACAAGAACGATGCTACCGGCAGGTCCAACAATTGCCCGACACTGTTCATCGCGCGGCTCACTCCTGGGTCATCGTCCACGACAAAGATCGTAGCCCTTTCTTCCACGGTTCCATCCTCGGTTAGTAGTTGCATGGTCAAGATGCTCTCGGCAAGCTGAAGCTAAAAACTGCACCGCGTATCGGACTTCGTTCGGTCCATAGGCGACCGCCGTGGGCTTCAATGATCGAACGACTGATCGCCAATCCCATGCCCATACCGTTCGGCTTGGTGCTGTAAAACCGTTCAAACACTTGTTCAACTTGATCGGCCACTAGTCCAACACCGGTATCGCGCACACGGCACGTGATATCACCGGTGTTGCTGACGAGCGTTTCGACGACGACCCGCGGCAATTCATGGCTTTCCGAATTGACGGCGTCCAAAGCATTCTGCAGCAGATTCAGCAGCACTTGTTCAAGTTGAGTTGAGTCGCCGGTGATCGGCGGGATACTTGTCAGTCGCAGTTCAAGAGCAACTTCAGCTTGCCGTAGCTGGGCATCGATCAAACGAGCCATTTCGCGAACCAAGTCGTTCAATTGAACGAGCGATCGTTGCGGTTCGCTTTTACGCACAAGGCTCCACACACTGCGGATGATGCCTGCGGCCCGATGCGACTGTTCTGTCACTTCACTCAGTGCTTCGAGCACTTGCGATTTCGAATGATTACTCTTTTCGATTAGTTTACTAGCGATTTCGGATTGGAAAGAAATTGCTGCGAGCGGCTGATTCAGTTCGTGGGCGAGAGTCGCTGCCAACTGGCCGACCGTGTGGACGCGATTCATGTGTGCGAGGTCCGCCAAGTGCAGCAGCATTTGTTCCTCGGCTTGTTGACGACGCTGATCGGCGTTTTTGCGCATGACTCCCAGCGTCAACGTAATCCAGATCATGGACACCGCTAGGAAACGATTCGTCAGAACCTTCCACAACTCGCTGCCCCCGCGGCCTGGGCCAAGGTAGAGGTCGCTTACCGTCAGGATCGAACACACGATGGCAAACCCGATCGCATATCTTCGAGACGATGCGTTCAAGGCGAGAAGTACGGCCAAACTATACGGCACACCACTCGCGACACCCAAGGGAGTAAATAAGTCAAAGAGGAAGACGATGCTCGCTAACCCCACCGACAACCCGATGGCATGCCGGTGTTGCAAGCAATGAATCCCGGTTTGCCGGTTGAAAAATGCTGTCATATTAGGTTTACACGTCGCTCGCTATTTGAGGTGTGTCCCCACAGGCACGATTAATTGCGACGTTAGTGTGGCAACTAAGATGCCACACCGCATTTTCATCGGTTCATTAGGCGACTTCTCAGCCCTACAATCTCCCTAAGTGCTTAACTGGCTTTAACCTGCGCTGTTGGTTGCTAATCTACGTGGCAACGCAAAAAAGCAAGAACATCCACTCCCGTGCTGCATTTCTAAGCAGTCGCTGCCCGGCGAATAAAGCGACGTCGATTTCGGCTACAGAACCGCGAAGTAGTTTTCTGCCGCGAAATCAAACGCCTCTGGCGTGAGTTTCAGTTCCTTGCCTTGATAGAAGCAATGGTTGCGGACCTGCATCAGCAGATCTCGCGGCTGGCAATTGCGGAAGGGACGCTCGACTTCCAAGTAGTGATGCACAAGCAAGTGATCGACCGAATCTTCGTCGTATTCGAAACCCATCTTCGGGCACATGATCTTGAACAACTCGCGAAACTCTCGCTCGTTCGGATCGGTCACTTCGATCTTGTACGGAATTCGCCGGAGAAAGGCTTCGTCGACCAAGTCCTTCGGCTCTAAATTCGTCGAGAAAATTATTAGCTGATCGAAGGGGACTTGGATCTTTTTTCCGTTTGCGAGATTTAGAAAATCGTACCGTTTCTCCAACGGCACGATCCAGCGATTCAGCAACTCGTCGGTTGTCATTCGCTGTCGTCCGAAGTCGTCGATTACCAGCGTGCCGCAATTACTCTTGAGTTGCAGCGGTGCTTCGCTGATACCGGTCGACGTGTTAAAGACAACCTCCAACGCCTCCATCGTCAATTCGCCACCGACGACGATCGTCGGGCGTTTGACTCGGACCCAACGCTTGTCGACGCGACTCTGGCTTAGCAGGCCGGCACCTTCGTCGAGCGGTGCCTCTTCGTGACACATTGGATCAAACAGCCGCAGTATCTCGCCATCGATGCCAATCGCACGCGGCAGCCAGATGTACTCGCCGAACGCCTTCGTGACACGTTCGGCAATACTTGTCTTGCCGTTCCCTGGCGCACCGAATAGGAACAACCCGCGACCCGAATTAATCGCTGGTCCCAGGCGTTCGAGCATGCGTTCGTTGATCAGCAAGTCTGAGAACGCCTGCTTCAGATCTTCGACCGTTGGGTGCTGAGTCCCAAGCGACTGGGCTTTCACACTAGCCAAGTAATCCACAAGGGCAACCGGTGCCGCCCCGAAGTAAGAGCAATGTTCTGCCAGTCGTCTTGCTCGCTCGCGACCAATGTCCGGCAGTTGATAGATGTAGTCGTTCATCGGTGCCGAGCCGCGATAGACGAGCAGCTGTTCGTTCTTCAATCGCTGCAGCGTCTCGTTCACGAGAACGAATGGCAATCGGATGTGATCCGCGATCAATCGTCCTGCCGTGTCACCGCGACCGAGCAGCAACTTGAAGATCAATGCTTCGACGTCGCTTTCCGAGAGCCCTGCTGCTACATAGGACTTTGGCTCCAGCGGGACGAACCCCTCGTCGAGCGTTTCTTCGATCACCCTACCTGCTGCTTTTACGACTGCAGGAGCAACGTCACTCTTTTTAAGCGTGTTGATTTTCTTCAGCAACGCCGACAACTTCGGATTGGCACCTTGCGGCACCGGATCGGTCGCTGGCTCGCTGGGCGCGGATGCAGCCACCGCGTCCCAAGCATCATCATCGCCTCCGGCATCACCTTGGGCCAAGCGTTCGAGTAGACTGCGGTCGGAGCTTTGTGCCATAGAACCTTCGCTGCAAGACAAGTCACGCTTCCAGGCATTCGCAACGAATGCTTTTGAACACTACGTCCTGTCGCGACCGACGTCAAACGTGATGTAACGATTGCGACGACTATGCAACGCAAAGCTCGCAAATTCGTCTGGCCTAGAAAGACCGCCTGCAGGGACTCGCTTTCGTGGGCTATATTTCGACGTGTTGGGGCAGACATCATTCGATATGACGAATCCCAACTATCGGTGCGCCCCTCCTGTCCGGTGCACAGTAAGGATGTCTATGCTCGGCCCCTCGACCGTCCGCCGCCGCCACGCGATCCCGCACCACCCAGCGGAATTCGATACGCTAGATTTCGCGTCCGCTGCGGACCTTGCAAACTCGGCTCCGGCGGATCACCAGTGTTCGCTGGACCGGTTATTCACAAAAGTCGCGCGCCTTGCATCTCTGCCGCTGATCGCGGATCGAATCCTGAGATTGCCGGTCGAGGATCGCAGTTGCGAGTCCGCGTTCGTCGAAGTCATCCGGACCGATCCCGCGATGGCTTCGAGTATACTACGACGCGTCAACTCGTCGTACTTCGGTATCACACGGAAGGTCAATGATCTATCCAGAGCAGCCACGCTGCTTGGTGTTCCTGAGCTAAGGAATCTTGCGCTCACGGTGCTTGTAAAGCGAATGTTCGATCGGCCAGCCACTTACGGAACCTACAACCGAGAAGGCTTGTGGCGTCATTCGCTGGCGGTCGCCGTTTCAGCCCGCAAGATCGCGCGAGTCACGGGCGCTGTGCCACAGCACGAAGCCTATGTTGCTGGTTTGTTGCACCACATTGGAACCCTCTTGCTTGATCTGCACGTGCGCTCCAGCTTCTGCAAATTGATCGAGCAACTGGATGACACACGTCCAAGCTACCTCCAAGAGCGTGCGATTCTGTCTTTCGATCAGGCACAACTGGGCGCCCACGTGGCTCGCGTCTGGCACTTTCCCGCCAAGATCGCGGATGCCATCCGCTACCATGAGACACCTGGCGACTATTCGGGGCAACATGAGAAACTTGTCTACATCGTTACTGTCGCAGACTACTTGTGCAGTCGTGCGGGCATGACCGCTCTTGGCGTCTTCAACACGCGACCGCCGGTGGACCGTGCATACGCCGTCCTCGGTGTGGATCGCGTTGCACTGGCGATCATTTGGGACGACTTGTTGAACCATCTGGCAGATGCGGCAAGCTTCTAATTTGTGTCACTCGGCGTAATCCCTAGATGCGGCACAACCTGCCCTCGGTCTCAAATCGTCACTCGACCAGCCGAGTTGACGACAGCGACTTCGAGGCGAGTAACCTACGCTTCTGATACGTGAACGTACGTTCGAAAGAGGACTCGATGTCAGGCGGCAACATCTCACTAAAAGTTACGATCGCGCTCGGCGTGAGTTATTATGCCGTCGCGCAGGTTAGTCGCATTCTGGCGATCCCGCCCGACTTGCCGTCAGCCATTTGGCCCGCCGCTGGCCTTGCATTGGCTGCAATGCTGATTTGGGGAAATCGATCGGCTCTCGGACTGTTTCTGGGTGCCTGGGCGACTAACGGACTTGCCACGTTCAACCCCGACGCGATCTTTGTGTCAACGCTCGTGGGACTGGGGATGGCCAGCGGATCGACGCTGCAAGCCTGGTTCGGCGCGACGCTCGTGCGGCGAGGCATCGGCTATCCGAACGCTCTGGCCTGTGAAGGTGATATCGCCCGGTTCTTCCTTGCCTGCGGACCGGTGAGCTGTGTCGTAGGCGCATCGTTTGGAGTGACCTCACTCTGGCTCGCTGGATACACAACCTCTGAGAACTATTTGTTCAGTTGGTTTACGTGGTGGGTCGGTGATTCGATCGGTGCCATCATTTTCGCGCCACTAATGTTAATCCTGTTCGCCGCTTCTCCGACTATTTGGTCGCGTCGTCGGTTGACAGTCGGAGTACCCCTTGGCGTCTGCTTGCTGGGGGTCGTTATTGCGTTCCTCGCCGCGAAGCGATGGGAGTCGGATCGCCAGAACCTCGCGCTCGCTCGACAGGGAGCAGCCATCACCGCCAAGATCGATCGAGCCTTGCAAGAGAAAGTCTCGATGCTGCAATCGGTCACTGGCTTGTACCGTGCCTCCAATATCGTCACCAAAGAAGGGTTTGCAGCGTTCGTCTCGCAGTGGACCACGGGTGATGGCGTCGTAGCCTTGGAATGGGTGCCACGAGTTTACAGCGACGAACGGCAAGCGTGGGAGTACGACGGAAGCCCACTCGACATCGCAACAACTCCGATCCTAGAGAAGGCTGAAGGCGGAACTCTTGTCTACGCAAGCAATCGCGAGGAATACTTCCCGATTCAATTCATCGAGCCGCTGGAAGGCAATGAGCCCGTACTCGGATACGACTTGGCCTCGAACGATGACCGTCGCGCGGCGATGGAACTCGCTCGTGATACCGCGCAACCGACGGCGTCCGAGCCCGTCCGTCTAGTCAATTCGAACGATTCACGGCCAGGCGTACTCTTATTCGCACCGATTTATCGAAACGGTACAGATCACGACACCGTCGAACAACGCCGAGCAAACTTGATCGGGTTCGCTCTCGGTGTGTTTCGGATGAACGATTTGGTGTGTGCCGCGTTGTCGGACGAACCTGCCACGCCGGTGCAATTGCAAATGGTAGATGCCAGTGTAGCCGACGATGAGCGAAAACTCGCGGTGCTTGATCTCACGGATGGTCCGACTGATGTCGACGCTAAGCACGTTGGCAGGAGAGATGATTTGCCGCACACAGGCACGGAGCTTCGCTTCGCCGGCCGAACGTGGCGCGTCGAAGTCATCGCGAAACCTGAGTATCTCGCCTTGCAGCACGTCTGGTCGATCTGGATGGTGCTCGTTGGTGGGATGATATCCGCCACGCTGTTCGCCGCACTGCTTCTCACGATCACGGGCAAGACGGATGCCACCGAGCAACTCGTTGAACAGCGAACCCGAGAACTTGAGTTGGCCATGCGGCGCGCCGAAGCGGCGACACAAGCGAAGAGCGAGTTCCTGGCAAGTATGAGCCACGAGTTGCGCACGCCGCTGACCGCAATCCTGGGTTTCGCAGAAGCGGTTCAAGGAAGCGACGATCGCGAGCGATTCTCTGCAGAGACCGTCGACTCACTCCGCACCATCGCCAGAAACGGCGAACATCTTCTCACGCTCATCAACGACATCCTGGACCTCTCAAAAATCGAAGCCGGCAAGTTGAAGATGGAGCCCTGCGAAATGTCTCCGTTCGAACTAATCGATGACGTTATGCGTCTGATGACCGTCCGAGCCGACGTGAAAGATCTAGAATTGCGTCAAGTCATCGCGACAAGTTTACCCGAATCATTACTTCTCGATCCCGTTCGTGTTCGCCAAATCCTAGTCAACCTTCTTGGAAACGGAATCAAGTTTACGAACTCAGGATTTGTCGAACTTCGAGTCTCGTGTGTCGACATCGGCGGGGCGACGTCGCTTCAATTTGAAGTATCCGACAGTGGCATTGGCATGACCAGTGAACAAGCGGGTCACATCTTTCATCCCTTTACCCAAGCGGATGGATCAACAACACGCAAATTCGGCGGAACGGGACTCGGACTGACGATCAGCCGCCGTCTGGCTCGTATGCTTGGAGGTGATATCAGCGTCACCAGCGCTCCGGGCGTTGGCAGCTGCTTCACGGTGCGAATCCCAACTCAAGGGATCACACAGGTAACGCGGTGGCTCACGAACGAAGAATACGTGAGCCGCAAGCAAGTTGCTCAGGTTGTACCAATCGGCGAGAAGACGCCGGCGTACATCGGAGGCCGCGTCTTACTTGCTGAAGACGGCCCTGACAATCAGCGTCTCATCTCGTTTCTGCTACGAAAGGCCGACGTGACTGTGACGCTGGTCGAAAACGGTCGCGACGCCGTTGACCTGGCAATCGCCGCGAACCCACCGTTCGATCTCGTCTTGATGGATATGCAGATGCCAGTTCTGGACGGCTATGATGCCGTGCAAGAACTTCGCAGCCGCGACTACACGGGCCCCATCGTCGCACTCACAGCAAACGCCATGAGCGGCGACCGCGATAAGTGTTTGGCGGCAGGTTGTGATGGCTATGCGGCAAAGCCAATCGCGCGAGCCGCTTTCCTCAGCCTTGTGGCAAGCTACATAACGCCAACCCCGGTAGAAACTTTGTAAGCCGCACGCGTTCGCGTGCGCCGGTGCGAGAGCCGATAGCGGTACCGTTTGCGATTCCTGAAAGTAGGACGGCCACTCTTGGCCGTCTTTTGTCGGGCAGGAGTGCCCGACTTACGGCAAACTGTAGCACTACCTCGCGAGCCAGTCCCGCAGACATCCCTCAAGCGATTCGCTAGAATTCAGACTTCCATCTCTAGGAAGGCCTCGACTTGAAGGAGTTAACACAGCGATGAGCGATCCGTTTGGCATTCGGGATACGTTTGAGACAGCAAGTGGTCCGATCGGCATCTATCGCATCCAGCGTTTGGAGGACCAAGGACTGGGTAAAATCTCTCAGCTGCCGTATTCGATCCGCGTATTGCTCGAGGCGGTGGTCCGCAACTGTGATGGCTTCGTTGTCACCGAGGACGACGTCAGGAACCTTGCCGGTTGGAACGCGGCGGCTCCCGCCAAGTTAGAGATCCCTTTCAAACCCGCTCGGGTTGTGTTGCAGGATTTCACAGGCGTGCCCGCCGTCGTTGATCTGGCTGCTATGCGTAGCGCGATGAAGCGTCTTGGCGGCGATCCGACAAAGATCAATCCGCTCATTCCTGTTGACTTGGTCATCGATCATTCCGTGCAAGTCGACAACTTCGGCGATATCAATTCACTGACACGAAACGTCGAGATCGAGTTCGATCGAAATCGCGAACGCTACGAGTTCCTGCGTTGGGGCCAAAAGGCCTTCGATAACTTCCGCGTTGTCCCACCGAATGTCGGCATCGTGCATCAGGTGAACCTGGAATTCCTTGCCAAGGGAGCGTTCGTTCGCGACGAAGGCGACGGACCCGTTGCGAGACCAGACAGCCTCGTTGGCACGGACAGCCACACGACGATGATCAACGGGCTGGGCGTGGTGGGTTGGGGCGTGGGTGGTATCGAAGCCGAGGCGGTCATGCTCGGACAGCCGTTGTATATGTTGATGCCCGAAGTCGTCGGCTTCGAACTGACAGGAAAGCTGCCGGCTGGAGCCACTGCCACCGACATGGTGTTGACGGTCACCGAGGTGCTGCGAAAGGAAGGCGTCGTCGGCAAGTTTGTCGAGTTTTTCGGCGACGGTGTCTCGCACATGAAGCTCGCCGATCGAGCCACAATCGCGAACATGGCTCCCGAATATGGTGCCACGATGGGTTTCTTCCCGGTGGACGACGAGTCGCTCAACTACATGCGACGCACCGGCAGAACCGAAGCCGAAGTGGAACTGGTCGAGCGCTACTCGAAAGAGCTAGGAATCTTCCGGACCGACGATGCGCCGGTGCCGACTTATACCAAGACCTTGAAGCTCGATCTCGGCAAAGTCGAGCCCTGTCTCGCTGGTCCCAAGCGACCTCAGGATCGAGTTGCGTTGTCGTCGATGAAGAAGTCGTTCGAAAAATCGCTGCGAGCACCTGTCGCAGAACGTGGTTTCGCTCTCGACGATGCAGCCTTATCTCGCACAGGAACTGTAAAGAACAACGGAGATACCTCCGAAATCAGCCACGGTGCCGTCGTCATTGCCGCCATCACAAGCTGTACCAACACGAGTAACCCGTCAGTCATGTTGGCCGCTGGCTTGGTTGCCAAGAAGGCTGCCGCGAAAGGTCTGCGAGTCGCTTCGCACGTTAAGACGAGCCTTGCGCCCGGTTCGCGAGTCGTCACCGATTATCTTGACAAGGCCGGGCTGACAGAATCGCTTCAACAACTCGGCTTTCACACCGTCGGCTACGGCTGCACGACTTGCATCGGCAATAGCGGTCCGCTGCCAGATCCCGTCGCGAAAGCAGTGACTTCCGGCGATCTCGTCGCTTCGGCGGTGCTCAGCGGCAATCGCAACTTCGAAGGCCGCGTCAATCCGCTCGTCAAAGCGAACTATCTCGCCAGTCCGCCGCTAGTGGTTGCTTACGCATTAGCAGGCACAACGGACATCGATCTGACTTCCGAACCGATCGGCAAGGCGAAAGATGGTTCCGACGTCATGCTCAAAGACATTTGGCCAACACACAAAGAGATCGAAGATGCGATGGAGCAAGCGGTGCAGCCTGAAATGTTCACCAATCGCTACTCGGCAGCGTTCGAGTCGAACGAGACCTGGAACAAGATCGCCACGAGCGAAGGCGACCTTTATGCTTGGGACGAGGCCAGCACCTACATTCAAGAGCCACCTTTCCTTGCCGAACTGACCGCTGAAGTTGGTGATATCGCTCCGATTAAAGGTGCACGCGCGTTGGCATTGCTCGGTGATTCCGTGACAACCGATCACATTTCCCCTGCTGGTTCGATCGCAAAGAACAGCCCAGCCGGAAGCTACCTTGTCGAGCATGGGGTCGAGCCCCACGACTTCAACAGCTACGGTTCGCGACGCGGTAACGATCGCGTCATGGTCCGCGGCACACTTGCTAATATCCGCATCCGGAACCAATTGGCACCAGGCACCGAAGGCGGTGTCACGCGACATCTGCCCGATGGCGAGGCCATGACGATTTACGATGCCGGAATGAAATACAAGGATGAAGGCGTTCCCTTGATCCTGATCGCCGGCGCGGAATACGGTACGGGAAGTAGCCGCGACTGGGCCGCCAAGGGTACGTACATGCTGGGCGTGCGAGCCGTCATTGCTGCGAGCTACGAACGCATTCACCGCAGCAATTTGGTTGGCATGGGCGTCTTGCCGCTTGAGTTTCCTGAGGGCCAAACGTGGCAATCGATCGGCCTGACTGGCGAAGAGACCTTCGACATTGAGGGCCTCGGTGATACGCTTCAACCGCGTGGAACCGTGACCGTCAAGGCGACCGACGCCGCAGGGAACACGAAGTCGTTCCAAGCTCGAGTGCGAATCGACACACCGGTTGAGTTGGACTACTATCGCAACGGCGGTATCCTGCAAACCGTACTGCGAAATCTACTAAAGAGTTAACGCGAGCTATTCGACGGTCTCTAGATCGTTCTGGTAGTGCTCGATGGCTTCGGCTGGGTTGAGGTTAAAGAGTGCGCGGCCATCGGCTTTCCACTCGGGGCCGTCGAGCCGAAACACGACGGTCGCTGCACGCAGATTTCCGACAGCTTCGACGTCTTCCATCCCGCCGCCTTCGATCGCTTCGAAGCTGATCGTAACACCGACCAAGGCTCGATAGCGTCCTGTGCGTCGGTCTCGTGCAAAGCAGACACTGTCATCAAAGTCACAATGCAGCCAACGCAAGCCTCGTGGCTTGCCGCTTGCTTCGGCGCGACTCACGAAGTCGGCTTCCAGCCACTCGCGGCGTATATGAAAGGTTTCGCGAGCGCGTTGCAACGAACCAACCTGTTCACGTCGAATCCACCACACGAAGGCAAACAACAAGCCCAGCAGTACGCTCAGCACGACAACTCCGATGATTAGACTTGACAGCATGTTTGGGCTCCTCCGCTAGATTGTATCCACGCCACGCCCGTCCCGGCAACTCGCCCTGTAATTCCGCTACCCAGCGATCTGCTGTGCAATTTCTTTAGGCTCAAGCTCTGCGTTCACGGAAATGAACTCGCATTCAGCGAGATTACGGAACCAAGTCTCCTGACGGCGGGCAAATTGACGAGTGCGGGCTTGCACTTGCTCAATCGTGGAACCCAACGCCTGACCGTCGCGAAGGAATTCAATGACCTCCCGGTATCCGACCGCCTGCGCCGCAGTTCGCCCAAGTTCGCCATAACGATCCAACAAGCCCGTTACCTCGTCGACTAACCCCGATTGAAACATGCGTTCGACGCGGGATTCGATCCGGCGGTGCAGAATTCTTCGCGGCCAGGACAACACAAACGCTTTGCACTGTTCGTGCGGAATGTCATCAAAATGAATCTGTTCGTGGCTGAGTGGTCGCCCCGTCTGCTTATAAACTTCCAACGCTCGAATGATCCGACGCTTGTCGTTGGGATGCAGTTTGGCCGCAGCGAGCGGATCCACTTGCTCCAGGCGAGCATGTAGGGCCGCGATTCCAACCGTTTCGACCTCCTCCTCGATCTGATGGCGAAAGTCCCAGTCGGCCGGCGGCCCCGGATAAACGCCTCGCAGGAGAGCCTTTAAATACAGCGGCGTACCACCGACGAACAATACCTTGTTCCCACGTGACCGAATCTCGCCGATGACGCGATGTGCATCGCGGACATACTGCGAGAGACTGTATTCTTCGTGAGGGGCGACGACATCGAGCAGATGATGGGGGACTTCGGATCTCTGCTCGGCGGTTGGCTTCGCAGTGCCGATGTTCATCTCGCGATAAACGGACATCGAATCGAGTGAAATGATCTCGGCATTCAAAAGCTTCGCCAACTCAATCCCAACTCGCGTCTTCCCACTGGCAGTGGCTCCGGTCAAATACCAGCAATCGCGCACGGGATCGAACGTTTGGCGAGTGTCTGGATTAATGTTGTCTGACGTCATGGTCTCTCTCGTCACCGGCTAGACCGTCCTTCTAACAGTGTTAACCGCAGAATCTCGCCCCATTTCACCGGGTGCGATTGTCAGTTCACACCTCCGTCCCTAACATCAAAGATTCTACTCGTCACGCAAGTAACGCAAAGGTGACCGGAACGATGTCTCAATCCCAGGCGACGCCCACTGCGTTCGCACAATTGATGGCGACGATCGAGGACCGCAAAGCCAATCCGCCTGAGCGATCCTATACAACCAGCTTGTTTCAGGGTGGCGTCGAGAAGATCGGGCGCAAGATCCTGGAGGAGGCGAATGAAATGGTTGAAGCGGCCGGCGAAGACGGTGACGCGGGCCGAAACCACTTCATCTACGAAACTGCCGATTTGCTCTATCACATGTTCGTTATGCTTGGGCAACGGGGCGTCAAGCTGGAAGAAGTCGAGGCCGAGCTAAGCCGTCGGTTTGGCACCTCTGGCCTCGACGAGAAAGCGGCTCGCACACAGAAAGGTGACTCGGAATGAGCAATCTCCGCATCGGTCTTCCCAGCAAAGGACGACTCGCCGAACAGGCGGCCGAACTCCTTGTGCAAGCCGGCCTGAAATTTCGTCGACAAGATCGCAGTTTGTTCGCGCGTGTCAGCGAGTTGCCGATCGATATTACCTTTCTCCGCACCGACGATATTCCAGTCCTGTGCGCGGAAGGTGCCATCGACATGGGAATCACCGGCAGCGACTTGTTGGACGAAGCGGGCGTCGATCTAACGCGGCGGCTCGCATTGGGCGTTGGCAAATGCCGCCTGTCGGTATGCGTTCCGGAAGACTCGGCGGTGAAGTCGCCCGCAGACCTCGATGGCTGCCGCGTGGCGACGAGTTTTCCACACGTAACGGAAAAATACTTCAAGGAGCATCAGGCCAATGTACGGCTCGTGCCGCTTTCCGGCTCTGTCGAGATCATGATCTCGCTGGGCGTTGCTGAAGGAATCGTCGATCTCGTCGAAACAGGCAGCACGCTCGCAGCGAATCGATTGCGAATCCTCACGGACATCGGACACTACGAGACCATTCTGGTGCAAAACAAAGAGATGCGGCACGCCGACGTCGCCGATCGAATCGTGCGACGACTCGAAGGAGTCGTGATTGCTCGCGCCTGGTCACTGCTCGAGTACAACATTCCTCGCGCCAAGCTCGCCGAAGCCGAACGGATCACCCCCGGCTTCAATTCACCGACCGTCAACTCGCTTGAAGATTCTGACTGGTGCGCCGTCCAAGTCATGGTCAAACGCAAGCAAGTGATCGACGTCATGGACAAGCTAGAAACGATCGGAGCGACTGCAATTCTCGAGACCGAAATCACAAACTGTCGGCTTTGAGCGTCGAGCCGTATCTCATTGCATCGGAGACTGTAGCCAGCGTCAGAGCGACGTCAATCAAACGTCTGACCGCGCCGAGCCCTGTGGACGCGAGGACACTGGCGACGTACGCATGTGCGGTGTGGATGCGTTCGCGTCGTCACCATCGATATCGCCGAGATAGATTCGGCGCACTTCGGGGTGGCTTTTCACATCATCAGGATGTCCGTGACATAGCACTTCCCCTTGATTGATCACGTAGCAGCGATCAGTCACTTGCAGAATCTCGCGAGCGGCATGGTCGGTAATCAGGATCGAGATGCCGTGGTCTCGTAGCTCGCGGATGATTCCTTGGATGCTTTGGACCGTGATCGGATCGATGCCGGCAAACGGCTCGTCAAGCATGATGATGTCGGGGTCCGAGACAAGACAACGCGCGATTTCGAGTCGCCGCCGTTCGCCACCTGAGAGCTTGGACGCCATTGATTTTCGGATGTGGGTGATCTTGAATTGCTCGAGCAGTTCATCGCAACGCGTCCTCCGCGCGCGTCGCCCCATTCCAAGCAACTCCATCACGGCAAGAAGGTTCTGCTCGACCGAGAGCTTGCGGAAAACGCTCGACTCTTGCGCGAGATAGCCCATGTGCCCGTCGTGGCAACGGCGATACATCGGCCACTTCGTCACATCGTGCTCGCCCAGATAAACACGCCCTGCATCCGGTTCGACCAACCCGCAAATCATCCGGAATGACGTCGTCTTGCCCGCACCGTTGGGCCCCAAAAGTCCAACGATCTCGTCCTCGTGAACTTCCAGGCTGACACCGTTCACGACGCGACGCCGACCAAACGTCTTCTCAAGCCCGCTGGCTTCCAAAAGCGGCATGTCGATGTCCTCCTTGACGAGTTGGCTGAATTATCAGCGGATGAGTTTCATCTGAGCGAAGTTGGGAATGAACGCATAATTTCCAGTCATTCGCGACAATGTCGGCGAAGTGGGGCGCCAGCCGTGCGGCCAGTATACTACCAATGCCTTGCCGATAAGCAGTTCGCGTTCGACATAGGGCGGAGGGCTGTGATATCCGGTGTCATGGCTGCCTTCGGACCACAAGCGAGCGTCTTTGCTTTGTGGGCTGTTGTCACCAAGTGGAAAAAATTGATCCTCATCCAACTTGAACTCGACCGTTCGTCGATCCTTGAACACCGACGTCTCTGTCCATGAGCTTGGATCGTAGATCACGGCATCCAAGTCCCCTTGCCAAACATTACCTTCGTACTCCGACTGATACCGTCGGTCGGCTTCCTGAGCCAGATAATAGATGTCTCGCAAGACTCGCAGTCTATGCACGCTGAGATTGATTCCCTGACCGCCGATTCCAATCGGAGCCATATCACCGGGGTCAGTCGGAGTCCACTTGGGGACCACATCGGCGAGAGGAACATAGGTCGTCAAGGCATCGAATTCGACGACTTTCTCATTTATCCAGAGCAGCAGTTGATCGTCACAGTTCGAGAACCGAATATTTCGTACGCCTTGACCTTTGATCGAAGTCGCTGCAGTTCGCTCGGCACTTCCATCCTCGAATTGCCGTGGGCTTCCCTCGAAGTCCCGCATCGTGAGCGTCGCTTTTCCGCTCGCCACATCAATCCGACAGCTAAAGTGTGCCCCCCCTTCAACCAGATCGAGCAGCAACTCACCTTGATCGCTCTGGATATCAACCCTCGCCTCGAAAGCCAAGTCGCCCACCCAGGCTGTTCCTGTCGCGTGTCCGCCCTCTCGATAATCGTTGTACGAATAATAATCGGTGATCAATGCACCTTCGGTTCTGTCAAGCCAATGCGGTTTATGGCCGGCCTCAATCGCAGCCCAATCTCCCGGATGCGGCGCAAGATGTCGATAGCGGAGCCACGTGGCCTCGGCACCGCTTTGCAACATATACGTGCCATCGTCGGCTGTCTGTCGCCATTGCTGATCTTCGCTGACATCCGATGCTGGCTGCCATCGCGAAGGCCAACCGACTTCCTTCAGGGCTGCTGCAACGTGGTTCGAATCATCCACGACGTGCATCATCGCTTTTAACTTCGAGGGTGACTTTCGCACGATCGACACCGAACCATCCGCCGCGACCGTATGAATATCGCCATGTCGAATGCGCAGCGTTTCGCCAGGTAACCCAACTAGCCGCTTGATGTAATTCTGCTTTGCGTTGCCGGGATACTTGAAAACGATCACGTCCCAACGTTCCGGTTCGTTGAGCTGGTAGGCAAACTTGCTAACGAGTATGCGATCTCCATTGAAGGAACGTTCGTTCGGTTCGGTCGTCTTCTGGAGTGGCAACGCATAATTGCAGATAGGACAGCAGGTGACCGTGACTTCGCCGCGAGCTTGGCCGTCTTCTTCGTTCTCCATGCTCGCGCCAGTATTGTATTCGAAGTCGCATTGGGGACATACGATGTCCATATGTCTTCCACGCAACGTAGGCGCCATCGAGCCAGTCGGAATGACAAAGGCTTCTGCGACAAAACCACGAAACAAGAACGCGAGGATAATCGCGACCGCGATCGATTCGACCGTCTCGCGACTGCTGCTAGGATTTGAGGCGTCCTTCGAAGATCCCTTGCGTCCGGTGAGTAGGGAAGCGGCGGTTGCCACTGCCGCTTCGACGGTGTCTTGCCCCGCGTGGCGCCCTTTGACGGAGACGCCCTGGCGAGTGCGACGCCCAGAAGGATCGTTTGGTTCTTTATTTTTGGCGTTCACAGCGATTCAATCGGGGATGAGAGGAGGTGGGCGGGGTTACGTGTTGGGGTGACGGCGGCATCAGTTGCATTGCGGGTCAAGGTTATTCGCCATGGGTGGCGAAAATATAGCCGAATTCCTTGAATCATCCTACTTCGATCAGGTGATTCTCGACTTTCGAACTTTATCGAAGCGGCCCCAATACTTTACCAACGAACAGGTTGCGATGCAGGCCGGGCGTCTTCCAGTGTCGGCTGTCATTGGAGAGTGGGGCGTTATCACCTAGCAGGAGGTAACTCTCGTCCGCCAACGGCCCCGTGCTGTTCCAGGCCCAATCTCCTCGAAACGGGTTCAAATAGTAAATGTCGCGATGAACGCGGACGTTTTTGACGGAAAATTCACCTTCCGCCCCTGCGATGCCGAACGGTCGCGAAGTTGGCTGCCGAGGCTGGTCGAGCGGCGTGTACTCGTAACGAACCAGTGTCGCCCCCGCGATTGCAACGAGTAGCTGTTGGTCGACGACTCCGAACTGAAGTGGTACGTTCGACGAGCGTTGCAGGTTCGGCAATGTGGCCAGCGTCAACACTTCTTCGCCACGACGAAGCTCCAAAGAACGCTTCGTGGTCGAGATGACAGCAGTAAAGCTTTCTCGGCCATCGTGAACTAAAAGGGCAATTTTGCTCGCGACTTCGAACCGCAGGTCAAACGACAGAATTAAATCGGAAACCTCGTGCAACTCGCGTGATAGCCCTTGGTTGTAGGAGTCATTATCTGTAACCGGCGACTCTTCTGCTCGTGGATGAGGAGAAGTGTAGCACCGCCAGTGCCGGTACATCAGCCAGTCATAAGCCGATTCCTCGGACCTTGGCGTCGACCAGTGGTGTCCGTTAGTTATCGCACGCCAACCAGACTCTGGTTGATCGCTTGACCACCTTGGTGGTAACTGTCGCTCATCCGCTGGGCGACATGTGTCGTCATAGACGAGCGTTGCGAGTTCCATCGCTTCAGCCAACGACTTGCGGTGGAGCGTCCCGTCGATAAACAGCTCGCCGTGGCAAATGGTCACGGCTTCGTTGGGGAGACCCATGATTCGTTTGACGGCAAGCTCCGACTGATGCGTCGGGTCGACGAATGCGACGACATCCCCTCGCTGCGGAGCGTTGCGTACATACGCCCAACGGTCGATCAACACGCGATCGCCTTCATGAAGTGTTGCGAGTGTCACATCGATGCGATCGAAGCCGCAGTTGGGGCAAGTTGCTCGTTGCAATGGAACATCAACGTCCAGCCCACAGCGAAAAGCGAATCCACAGTCTTTACATTCAATCCTGCGGTGCGGACCGAGATAGGATTCCGACATAGAACCGCTGCCAATTCGCACTGGGAAGAGAAGGCCCTGATACCGAAGGCTGGCGACCACCCCTAAAGCGACGACGACCACGATCGGAATCAGCAAAAACAGCTTCCGTCGCCTCGAACCGCTCATTTCTTGTTACCTTCGCCCGTGTCCAGCACGGCCATAAAGGCCTTTTGCGGGATATCGACGCTGCCGATCGACTTCATCCGCTTCTTGCCTTCCTTCTGCTTTGCCCATAGCTTTCGTTTGCGGCTGATGTCGCCGCCGTAGCATTTGGCCGTCACATTCTTGCGCATCGCAGAAACGGTTTCGCGGGCAATTACGCGTGTTCCAATCGCCGCTTGGACGGCGATCTCGAACATGTGGCGATCGATTTCGCTCTTGAGCTTTTTAACGACCTGGCGTCCGCGCCGATCCGCATCGGCTTTGTTGCAAATGAAGCTGAGTGCATCGACTCGCTTGCCGTTTACAAGGATATCGAGTCGAGCGAGATCGGCGGGAAAGTAGCCGATCACTTCGTAATTCATGGTGCCATAGCCGCGCGTCGCGCTCTTCAATTTGTCGTGCAAATCGTAAATGACTTCCGCAAGCGGCAACTCGTAAGTGAGCATTGTCCGAGTTGGCGATAGGTATTCCTGCCCAATCAACACGCCGCGCCGGTCTTGGCACAGCTTCATCACCGCGCCGATGTACTCAGTCGGCTGAATCAGGCTGACTCGAACCACCGGCTGGCGGAACTCTTCGATCTCGCCGGAATCGGGGACTTCCTGCGGACGATGGATGTGTAGCGTCTCGCCTCGTTTGGTAAGAATTTCGTAAGTCACGTTCGGTGCGGTTTGAACGAGATCTACGTCCGACTCTTGCTCCAATCGCTGTTGAATGATCTCCATGTGCAACAGGCCGAGGAAGCCACAGCGAAAACCGAAGCCCAAAGCCTCACTCGTCTCGGCCTCAAACTCGAAACTCGGATCATTAATCGACAGCTTCGTCAAAGCGTCTCGCAATTCGGTGAAATCCTGACCGTCGGACGGATACAGTCCGCAATACACCATTCGCTGCGGCGGCTTATAGCCGGCGAGCGGCGGCGCACCTTTGTCCCCCGGGACGCTTACCGTGTCGCCGATATGGACATCATCGATCGACTTGATGTTGCAAACTAGATAGCCGACTTGGCCAGCGCGAAGCTCTTCGCAGGGGCGTTGCTGAGGTGCGAACTGACCTAACTCGCCCACCTCGTGAGTCGTCCCGCCTTTGAGGAATCGGATCTTTTGTCCCTTACGGACCGTGCCATTCATAATGCGGACGTAGGTGATTGCTCCGCGATAATCGTCGTAGTGCGAGTCGAAGACCATCGCTTGCAGCGGTTTGGTCGGATCGCCGGTGGGTGCGGGGATTTGGTCGACGATTGCGTCCAGCAATTCAACAATGCCGATGCCGGCTTTCGCGCTAACGCGAATAATCTTCTCCTGTTCGACAGCCAGCGAGTGTTCCATTTCCTCGGCAACTTCGTCCGGTCGGGCATGCGACAGGTCGATCTTGTTAATCACGGGAACAATCGCCAAGTTGTGTTCCATCGCCGCGAACCCGTTGGCAACGGTCTGAGCTTCGACACCTTGAAACGCGTCGACGAGCAATAATGCTCCTTCACAGCAGGTTAGCGACCGGGAAACTTCGTAGTGGAAGTCAACGTGGCCGGGAGTATCGATCAGATTCAACTCGAAGATTTGTGTGCCGCGTTTGTAGTACAGCACGACTGCACGAGCTTTGATCGTAATGCCGCGTTCGCGTTCTAAAGCCATGTCGTCAAGCAACTGCTGCTTCATTTCGCGGAGGCTAACGGTGCCAGTCGTCTCCAAGAGGCGGTCGGCCAGTGTGCTCTTGCCGTGGTCAATATGAGCCACGATACAAAAGTTGCGAATATTCTCTTGAGGAACTTTAGGGATGGCCATCGATTGTCGTCATTCTGGTGCTAGGCACGGTTCTCAGAAACGCAGTTACCGGGATCCGTTACTGCCAGAGGATACTGCCATTGGTGTGGTCTGGCGGGCCGATCACACGGTTGGGGCAGGGCTGGCGCGGAGGGAGTGGTCGGCAATAAGTCTCTTATAATACTATGCGAGAGCGGTTTTGAGGTAGGCCGGATTCGTCACCTGCAAGCATTTATAATAGTGAAAGCAAGTTCGATAATGCGGCGTCTGCCACGGCGAGCAAAGGCCCCCCTGGATGCTCATTTGGTGGATAGTGGCGATCACGAAATCCCAGTAAATTGTGCGACATGCGTATACCAAAAAAGCTGACACCGATGAGCCTTGCCCTGACCGCGTCCATCTGCCTCTTGGTATTTGGCGAACAAAAAGCTCGCGCCAAGTCGGATTTAGTCGTCGAAACCACGTTTCCGAACGGGAGCGGAGAGGTGATTGAAATCGACCAAGTCTCGCGGCGCATCCGCATCGAGCCGACTGCGCACGACGCGCGCGGATGGGCATGTTGGTGGTATATTCGAGTTATTGGTATCGAACCGGGCGAGGTTATCACGCTCGAAGTGGGCCCTGAACCGTGGGCAACGCCGATTCAGGCGGCATTCAGCGTCGACAATCGGACGTGGCATCAAACTGCTTCAGGTACAAGTGTCGGTCGAACAATCTCTTACCAGCAAGCAATCAACGCCCCGATCGCGTGGTTCGCATGGGGACCGCCTTTCACAGATGCTGACGCGGTCGAACTCGTACGCCAAGCGACACAAGTGTGTCCAGACGCGGACGCATTTACCCTATGCGAGACTCGCGGAGGCAGAAGCGTTCCCGCGCTCCGGTTTCAACCTCAAGGGGCGATGCCGAGCTCCGCAATCTGGGTACAAGCTCGCCAGCATGCCTGGGAAGCCGGATCCAGTTGGGTGTGCAAAGGATTTGTGGAGTGGCTCGTTTCGGACGACCCTCGCGCCGAACGCATGAGGAGCACAACCTCGGTCACCGTCGTCCCGATCATGGATGTCGATAACGTGGCGATCGGCGCGGGCGGGAAGAACCAAGTGCCGCACGATCACAATCGCGATTGGTCTGACCAACCGCATTGGCGTTCCGTCGATGGAGCGATGCAGGAACTGCGGCGATTCGATAACGCCGGCCAACTCGACCTCTTTATTGATTTGCACAACCCTGGAGCGAGCACAACGCGACCGTTTTACTACGTCTCGCCTCGCGAGTTGATGACGGAACTGCGTCAGCGCAATGTCGATCGGTTCTTGGCAGCAAGCCGTATTGAGATGACCGGTCCGCTTCCGTTCGTCGGAGAGACGCGTGAATCGGGCCCTGAATACGATGAGGGCTGGAAGCAGATCAGTAAGAACTGGGTCACACTAAATACGCGAGACCATGTCGTGTCGGCAACTCTTGAAACAGCCTGGAATACTCCCGACAGCACGATCGCTGGATATCAAACCGTCGGAAAGCAGCTTGGACTGGCGATCGAACGCTATTTACAACTGGACCCAAGACAGCCGCTCCCTCAAGAAACGAAACCGGGTCAGCGAAACCGCTGACCCGGCGACAAAATCCCACACTGGGGTGTAGGCGATGCTCTAGTAACGAGCCTCGAAGCGAGCCACGAGGCCATCAAAAGTCATGGTCGAGTCCATGCCGACGAAATTATTCGTCTGGACACCTTTGATCCACTCATCTGTCTGAATCGTATTCGTCCAGGCACTGAACATGTACCCTGCATTCACGCGATAGTTGCCGCAGCGGCTGACTCGCGAAACACCCAGTTCAAGATCCCAGATGGTGACGAGACGCCCAGCCTCCCAAGCCGTGTCGACGACAACCGGGTCATAGCTTTGGGTTTGGTCGAAGTCGGCGTTGAATTGACCTGGCATAAAGCTGCCACTGAAGTTCGCATAGGCCAACCACTGGCCGCCGATGTTTGCTTCGCCATCGATTCCGAATTTGACGCCGACCCCCATAAAGTCGATGTCCGTCGAAACGTTTTCGGTCCCAGTTCCGGCAAAAGCAACTTGCATTTGCTGCTCTTGCTGGGCGGCGCGAACGCCCAGAACCCAACCAATTCTCAAGTCGCAGTCGTTGTAGAACAGTCTTCGGAAGTCGACATCAACAATGTCCATCGAGATGTCGTACTGGCCGTCAGCCTGGACAAAGTCCTGTGCAGCCGTAGCCGTTCCAGGGTGTGAAACCAGCGAGTGGACCACGTAGGCTGGATTGGCACCTCGGAGTACTTGGTCCGTGGTGCCGCTTTCGTACATTGTGTACTCGGCAGAGATCCGTGTGCAGTCGTCGATGATCTTGTTGACGCCAACTCGGAACGATGGCTGGAAGTCCATGTCCAACACGCCAACAGGTGCCACTTGAACTCGAGGATTATTGGCTGGCGGAACGATCGCCCCGTTGAACGGAACCGCATACGCCACTTCCGCATCTCGTGCCCTCAAGTACAGGAACTCGCCATAGAATTCCCAGGTGTGGCAAGCACCACCTTTGCCACCCTTCGAGCAGCTGTTACAGCCACCCTTGCAACCTTTTCCACCACAATCGGGCTGATACCCCGCTGGCATGACTTGCGACGGCGGAGCCATCGCAGGCGAAGCTGGTATGAAGGCTGCAGGCGCTCCAAAAGGTGAAGGCTGAGCAAAGGCAGCCGGTGCGACCGGCGCGCCAGGCATCATGCCAGGCATCATCGCCGGTTGTCCCATTGGCATCATGCCGCCGGGAACTTGGTAACCATATCCTGGGGCGAACTGCTGTCCAGGATACTGTGCGTTTAGGCTTTGCCCGCCGATGCAAATGACGGCGATCGCGGCCAGTGAAACGAAGAAACGAGTTTTCATGGAAACATCCCCCAATGTGAATTTGCCTGATAATCCAATCGACCGGCCCCAGCGGCAAATCGAGAACAATTGATACCGTCCGCAAAGTCACCCCACTCCTCCAACTCGCCCGTGCATTCCCATTTCAACATTTCAGAGAACCAACTGTCGGCGATTTCCCCAGGTATTTGCGTGATTCACAGGGTTCCCCTGTTCGCTAACGACTACTCGAGAATGATGAAACGCGGACACAGAACACCGCGAACGTCGCCGGAGAAAGTCGATGTCGAACGCTGCTGGCCACCCGAAGTGGTTGTTACTCTGCACTGGTAACTGCTGCTGCAGTCAGTTGGCAAAAGCATTGGCGCACGTCTTTATGGCCGAATCGATCGAGGCTTGCTCCGCAGGAATATAAAAGCAGGGGCTTAATCCGCGAGCAGTCCATGTGATAGGAGAGGCGGGAGCCGACATCACCGGCCAAAGTTCGTACACGATCGATGAATTGGTCCCGATCGAATTCGATCTGGTAGTGACGGTGTGTGGGCATCTGGACGAAAGCTGCCCAATGTTTGTCGGTGCCTACATTTAGTCACCCAGGATCCGAAGACCCACCCAAACTTGCGAAGCACGCTGCAACAGACGAAGAAGCACTTGGGCAGTTCCGTTGCGCACACGTCGAGAAATCGGGATTTTGTGAGAAAAATCCCCGAAAATCTATCGGAATAGACCGTTGGAGGCGTTACTCAGTTCCGGCCTCTCGCATCTTCGCGCGTGCCCGACTCAGTGTAGGGCCAATGCTGTTTTCAGGCATACCGACTGAGGAGCTAATCTCCTGGTAGGTTTTACCCTCGAGGTGATACATCCGAATGACGTCGGCCTCAGGACCATGCAGGGAGCGCAAAAGCTGCTCAACCTCGTCGCGGTTGTTAATTCGTTCTTCCGAGAGCGGAACCCGATTTTTTGGATTGGTGCGATCAATCACGTTGGAAAGACTTGGAGAACTTGTCTTCCGCTTCAAGAGTTCACGAACCACCACCCGCCGAGCAATCACCGTCAAATAGGTTGCAAGACTGCTGTCTCCGCGAAACCGTCGCAGTACTGCGAAATCATCACTCACAATGGCCAACATTACGTCAGCGGACAGATCCTCCCTATCTTGAGCAGTCAACCGAATGGAGCGAGACTGGGATGTGTGATTGATCACATGAACCACTAATCCCAGAAAGCGATCGACAAAGTCTTCCCAGGCGCGCGGACCGTTAGACAGACAGCGTTGCAGTAGATCTCGGTCGATGTCTGATAGTGACACGGCCACTTCTCCGCCATGTGCACGGCATCAGCCTGGCGTTTGTAAGGCATCCTTGCCGTCGATGAATGTCAAAAGGTCAATATATTATTGATTTTAGATACGGCTACTACACGAAGCAAGTCTGATATTTTAATGGCAGCGAGCGACCATCGGTTGAAAGGCTTGACAGCCACCAGCGACAGCACTACTATTCGCGAAGCATTATGAAGTTGATGTGGCAAAAGTGCTTCCCAGACAAGAACTTGTTGCGAAGCGACCGGTCGCCATATCGACGAAATAGCAGCTCCTGGTGTACGTTCCCCAAAGGAACGCAAAATGGGCGCACTATCCACAATAAACTTGAAATTTTCGATGTGGGAATGCTAGACACCGTACCGACATGTTTCTAAACGCCAGCACCGTCAGGGTTGGTGAACTTTTTGGTTCGACGCATCAGGAGACTCGATTCATGACTCATGTGGTTGCAGCGCCGTGCTTTGCATGCAAGTACACCGATTGTGTAGTGGTGTGCCCTGTGGAATGTTTCTACGAAGGCGAACAGATGCTCTACATTCATCCCGATGAGTGTATTGACTGCGAAGCATGCGTTCCGGAGTGTCCGGTGGAAGCCATCTTCCACGAAGACAACCTTCCCGAAGAATGGGCCGATTTCAAGCAATTGAATGCGGAACTTGCCCCAACCCTTCCAGTCCTCACCGAGAAGAAAGACCCACTCGGCGAGTAGATTCGCTCGGTTGACGCGTGATCGCAAATACGAAACTGCCCAATGGCTAAATGTGTTAGCCCTCTGGGCAGTTTGCGTTTCGAACCGCTCCCTCCCCTGAATCTCTCTTGTTGCTTGCTGGCAGGGTTCCTATACTCCGCGCCGCTTGTCTGCCAATTTCGGCGCGTGCCGCATCAAACCTGTCGGTTCTGACATTGGTCGTCGCCGTTCGATTCAGGGAGAAATCAAGATGTCTCCGCGATTTCGCTGCCTATTCTGCTTCAGCCTTTGCGCCCCGTATTTCATAACAGGTCCGGTCGCCGGACAACTGAAGTTTCGCGAAGTCGGCTCCGTGCGGCCCGTTTCCAATGAATCCCCATCGGGAGAAGGCGACCGCGACTCGTCGCTCAATACGGATACCGCAGCCCCGACGCTCGATCCACGTGGCGTGACGTTGACCAAAGTTTCCGACGGCGATGGGATCTTACCGCGTGAGCACAACCAGAAGTGGCGGGAGTACGACATCCGACCGTATACGTCCCGTGTCACGACCACCGAGCGTCCCGAGCAAGCCGTTATCGATTGGGTATTGCGGGAGACGGGCACCGAGGTTTGGTTCACCGAACCGTTCGGAATCCTCAATGCGAGCAAAGACACATTACGCGTCTATCATACGGACGAAATGCATTCGGTTGTTCGAGACGTGGTTGACCGCCTCGTGAGCAGTCAGGCGGAATCTCAAGCATTCGGCGTGCGATTGGTCACCGTTGGCAATCCCAACTGGCGGGCTAAGGCACTCCCGCTGATGCAGAGTGTGACCGTTCAATCTCCTGGCGTCGATGCGTGGCTGCTGTCGAAAGAAAACGCCACGATCTTGATCAGCGAACTCCGTAAACGCACGGACTTCCGCGAACACAACTCGCCGAATCTAATGATCCACAATGGACAATCACAAACTGTTTCGGCGATGCACCCGAAGAACTACACGCGTTCGGTCCGGTTACGTGAAAACGCTTTTCCAGCTTATGACCTGGAAATGGGGCAAATTCAAGAAGGGTATTCCTTGCAGATCAGCCCGCTGCTGGCGTTGGATGAACGCAGCGTCGAGGCCGTCTTGAAGTGCCAGATCGACCAAGTCGAAAAGCTGATTCCCGTGAGTATCGACGTGCCGACGGTTTCCTCAGCGCGTCAAACGGTGCAAATTCAAGTCCCTCAATTGGTCAGCTGGCGATTGCACGAACGATTCCGATGGCCAACCGATGAGGTACTGTTACTCAGTTGCGGCGTTGTCGCCACACCGGTCGCTGACCGAACTCTGCTTGGGCTTCCCAAGCTAGTTGGCGGCGATGTCGGACGCGCTGACGCATTGCTTTTTATCGAAAGCAATGGGAAGGCAAGTCAGACGTTATTGGGCGATCAACGCTCGACCGATCGATCAAGCCCGAACTACCGAGGGCGATATTGATCGAAGAATTCTCGCGACGGTTGGCGTCTTTCAAAATCGCGTCCTCTCCGAGTCGGCTGCATCTCGACGCACTAGATCGACCGATTTAGAATAGAGCGAGCTCCTCCTTATCGGAATTACCCCCCTGCCAGTATGAGCGATTAAGATACCGCCTGCCGATTTAGGCGGTTGACATGTAGGATATTGGCTCCTTTCCCGTTATCCCTTGTTCCAAATGTTGTTGAACATGTCTGCTGCTTCTAATCGTCGCGTTGTTGTTACCGGTGTGGGAGTCGTGAGCCCAATCGGGACCTCAAAAGAAAGCCTTTGGAGCGCTCTTCGCAGCGGGCGAAGTGGCGTCGGCGAATTGCGACTGATAGAAACGCAGAATCTGCCCACGCGATACGGAGCTGAAGTTTCGGATTTCACGGGACACATCGACAACTTCGGGCCGCTTGATTCAGAGCGAAAGAAGGCCATCCGCAAGGGACTTAAGGTGATGTGCCGCGAGATCCAGATGGGTGTCGCCGCAGCCCAACTTGCGATGTGTGACGCTGGACTTGAACCCGGCGGTTACGACCAGGATCGAACGGGCATCGTGTACGGTTCCGATTACATCATGACGCTGCCTGAAGAATTCATGGAAGGAGTAAAGAACTGCCTCGACGCCGAGGGGCGATTCGAGTTTGATCGCTGGGCGCAGGAAGGTCTGCCGAAAGTCACACCCCTGTGGTTGCTGAAGTATCTGCCGAACATGCCCGCCAGCCACATTGCGATATACAATGAGATGCGTGGCCCGAATAATTCGATTACCCTGCGTGAAGCTTCCGCGAATTTAGCAGTTGCTGAAGCCTATTCAACAATCTCGCGTGGCAGTGCCGATGCGATCATCGCAGGTGCGACCGGCACTCGTGTTCATTCCTTGCGATCTATCCACGTTGTGATGCAAGAACCCATCGCAGACGGGAGCGAGGATCCTACGAAACTGAGTCGCCCGTTCGACCGCAACCGAACCGGATTGGTCCTCGGCGAAGGTGCCGGAGCGATCATGTTGGAAGAATTAGAAACAGCGAAGGCTCGCGGCGCGAACATCCTCGGCGAAGTCGTCGGCTATGGATCGTCAACTGTCACGAATCGACTCGGAGAACCTCAGACGGACGTGGCTCTTAAAAATGTCATGGAGCAAGCGTTGCGAACGTCTGGACTTAGCGTGGACGAGATCGGCCACGTTCACGCACATGGCCTTTCCACCAAGCAATGTGACGCCGCGGAAGCGGCTGCGATTCAGCAAACCTTCGCGAAACGCAAGACTCCCGTTCCGGTTACAGCAGCGAAGAGCTACTTCGGAAATCTTGGTGCGGGGAGCGGGATCGTCGAGATCATCGCCAGTTTGCTAGCGCTGCAACATGGCGAACTCTTTCCCATCCTTAACTACGAAGAGGCTGACGAAGCGTGTCCCATTAATGCTGCGAAGGGTGACAGCTCGCCGGGCAGCAGTTTCATCAATGTCAACGTCTCGCCCCAGGGGCAAGCCGGCGCTATCGCGATGCGGGCATTTGCGTAATTGCTCGCTAGCGTCGCAAGCTTCGGGTAGACATTGTTCGCCAGCAGCTTCGGTCGGCGCTGCCTACCCTACGTGTTTCGCCGTCCTTCTCGTTCTGTCGGCGAACCTTAGACTCGTTAATTAGTTCTGTCGAGTTCTCGCCCTCGAACACCCGAAGATGGAAGGAGACAAAAGTCTTTTCCAGGGACGGAGAGAGGACACGATGGATCGACGTGATTTTCTACGTATGGGGCTAGCAACGGTCCCTTTCACCTTCGCGATCGGTTGTCGATCGCATCAATTTGGGCACGTGATCAAGGACAATCAATCGGATATGGTCGGCAGCCACGCCGCCGGAGCCGAGACCTTCAATCCGTTGATTGACGAAAGCGTTGCCAAACTTCTCGGACGCCAGGAAACTCAATTCCATAACGTCTCCTTGAACGGCGGTCCACCAGCCCCGAAACGCATCTGCTTCGTGTGCGTTGAGAATCGCAGCATCGAAGAGATCGGGGATTTCAAGGAGCAGATCTACGAACAAATCGACTCACAGATCCTAGAAGCTCAAATGTTCGAACCGGTCAGTCGGCGTTTTGTCGACGCTGCGTTGTACGAAACACGCCTACGTCCCGACTCGCTGTTTCTTCCCGAGAACATGCGGCTGTTCATGGCCGCACTTGAACAGCAGGGCCAGCCCTTTGACTACCTGCTTTACGCCAAGCTCACGTCGGGTACAACCGCGAACAACCAGGACTATCAACGTGACTATCTGTTGACGCTCGAAATGGTGAATGTTCACACGGGACAGTACGACAAGGAATCCGCCAAGGTCCGCAAGGGCTATCACCACACGCGTGCTGGCAAATGGTACAACTACAACCCATTCACGCGTCAATCCTGATCGGCCCGACTCAGCGACGAAGTTTACTGCGCCAATCGGCTCACACTACGTCGATGCTTCTAGCAGCGGTCTTTGTGATCGCCGTGGTTGGCTGCTCATCACACGCAAACCGCGTTCGGGATGCTCGGCAGGCGTACTTCTCCGACGACCTCGTAGCTGCGGACGCGTTGCTTGTAAAAGCTGGAACGAAACGACCACTCGAACGCGACTGTCTGACGCTTGATCGCGCGATGGTATCGCTTGCACACGGCGATCCGACGACTTCTGAGGCACTGCTGCGAGAAGTCCGTGATCGCTTCGATCACTTGGAGCAAAAGGATGTCGCGGAGTCGGGTCTTTCGTATGTGTTGGACGATACGGCAACAGCCTACTCGGGTGAAGACTACGAAAAGGTAATGATCCGAGCGATGCTCGCCATCAGCAACTTGATGCACGATGGCTCGGACGCCGTAGCGTACTGCCTGCAAGTAGATCAAAAACAACGTGAGATCGCCGAACGCGCGGCAGCCGAATCGCCTCCGGGCAATGCACCGCCTACTGCGAATGTCGCGATTGGAACCTACGTGCGTGGCGTTGTCGAAGAGGAAACGCACACGCACTACGACGACGCAGAACGAGCCTTCGCTACCGTCGCCTCATGGGAACCGCAGTTCGAGGCAGCGAAGTTCGATTTGGCGCGAGCCCAGGCTGGCGTCCATTCGAGATCGGGCAACGGCGTGGTGTATGTCTTCGCCCTGGTCGGACGAGGCCCTTATAAGGAAGAGGTGCTTGCCGAAGCAACCAGCAATGCTTTGTTGATTGCCGATCGAATCGTCAGCGCCGTCGGCGACCACACGCTTCCGCCAACGATCGCTCCCGTGAAAGTGCCTGCGATCGTCGTTCCTGCGAATGCCATCGATTCCGTTGCCGTCGATATAAACGGTCGCCCGGCGGCTCTAACGCAAACCGTCACCGATGTCGGAAAGCTGGCGACCGCTCAATTCGAGTCCGAAAGGCAGAATATTATCGCCAGAGCGATCGTCCGCCGAGTGCTCAAGAAAGCCGCGGTCTACGCGACGAAAGACGCATTGGCCGTCGATGACGGTCTCACCAACTTGGCGTTTGACGCGGCAGGCGTCGTCTGGGAGGCGACCGAAAAAGCGGACACACGCTGCTGGGGCCTGCTGCCGCAGACGATTCAAGTCGTACGGATTGAACTGCCCGCTGGAACTCACCAGTTGTCGTTGCGACCGGTGCGTCGCGGCCAACCCATCGGGGCGGCGCATGCCACGCAGGTCGACGTGATCGACGGGCGAAATACTTATGTTCTTGCGTCGTTTCCTATGCAGAATCTCGTGGGGAATATTCTTACTTCGCAGCCAGCTCGCGTTGCACCAGCGTCATCGTCGGTCGAACGCTCGCGTCAAGCGACGCAGCCCTCCGTTGCGTCTAGCAAGACCGCGACCTTCATGCTACCGTAGCTAATTCGCCCCAAGGCTACCGTCGCTGCGGGGATTGTGACGTTCTGCGAGAAAGGGAAGCCGGTGAGTGGTCCAGACTTTAGCAAGTCCGACTTGATCCCAGCCATCGCCCAAGATGTTGAATCGGGTGACGTGCTGATGCTTGCATATATGAATCAAGAGTCGTACGACGAGACCTTGAAAACAGGCCAAGTCTGCTATTACAGCCGCAGTCGCCAAAAGCTGTGGCGCAAGGGCGAGGAAAGCGGCAACGTTCAGAAGCTGCACGCGATCTACTACGACTGTGATGCGGATACCTTGCTAGTGAAGGTAACGCAAGTCGGCGGTGCTGCCTGCCACGAAGGTTACAAGAGTTGCTTCTTCCGCAAAGTCGACCCCGTAACTGGCGAGATCGAAGTCGTCGGCGAGCGTGTGTTTGATCCTGCCGTAGTCTACAAGAAGAGTTAAGCGATGGCCGACAACATTTTGAAGCTCGGCATTCCCGCCGGCAGTCTGCAAGAATCGACAGCCGCCTTGTTCAAGAAGGCTGGCTACAGCATTACGTTCTCCTCGCGTTCGTACTATCCCTCGATCGACGACGACGAGATCGAGTGCCTGCTGATTCGAGCACAGGAGATGGCGCGTTATGTCGAGCAAGGTGTGCTCGATGCCGGAATCACGGGCCGCGACTGGGTCGTCGAAACGGAAGCTGATGTCATCGAGATTTGCGAACTAGTTTTCTCAAAAGTCAGCCGCCGCCCAGTTCGCTGGGTGTTGTGTGTCCCCAACGATTCACCAATCAAGTCGGTCCAGGATCTAGAAGGCAAACGCATCGCTACGGAGGCAGTCGGTTTAACTAAGGGTTATCTCGCCAAGCACGGTGTGAACGCGAAGGTCGAGTTTTCGTGGGGTGCCACGGAAGTCAAACCGCCCAAGCTGTGTGATGCGATCGTCGAAGTCACCGAGACCGGCAGTTCGCTCCGCGCCAATGATTTGCGAATCCTGGACGAGGTGATGCAAAGCACGACTCGTTTCATCGCTAACCAGTCCGCACACTGCGATCCATGGAAGCGAGAGAAACTCGACAACATCGCGCTGATGCTGCAATCCTGCCTGGCTGCCGAGGGCAAGGTTGGGTTGATGATGAATGTCGAACGCGAGCACATCGACACGATCCTCGAGTTGCTTCCCGCGTTGCAGAAGCCGACAGTATCTTCGCTGTCCGATCCCAAATGGGCAGACATCAACACCATTGTCGAAGAACGTTTTGTCCGCACAATCGTGCCACAGTTAAAGGCTGCTGGGGCACGCGGCATCGTCGAGTATCCGATCAACAAGATCATTGAATAGTGATGCGACTCCGCCACATTCTATGGCGGGGCAACACGCGGTTCTGGTTTCAGGAGCCTCAGCAAGATGCCTTTGGTTGCCACAAAGACGCTTGGGAGGTGGCTGACATGGTCGATGGTCGCCGTATTGATCGTGTCCGTGGTGATTTGGATTGCGGGACGAGAGACACTACCACAAAACATCGTGATTGCCACTGGCGAGGAAGGTGGCCTGTACTTTGCACTAGGTGGTGAGATTCGCACGTCGCTTGAACGCCGCCTAGGTCGAGGCACGGATGTGGTCACGACTGCGGGTTCGGTGCAGAACGTGGAGATGTTACGGAACGGCGACGCAGATATTGCCATTATCCAAGGCGGATCGATCGCTTTGGGCGGTCTCACCGTCATCACGCCGCTCTATCCCGAGTTGGTATTGGTGATTGTTCGCAAGGATCGCGGCATCGAATCGATGCCCGATCTACTCGGTCGCAACGTCGCGCTAGGACGCGAAGGCTCAGGGATGCGAGCAAGCGCGATCAGTCTACTGGCTCGGTTTGAGATTGGCCCCGAAGAGTTTGGGAATAACGACCTGTACTTCAAGCACTTGCTCGATACACCGGCGCTCGACGCCGCAATCGTGACGACAGGTATCGAGAACCATGACATCAACGACGTCCTGGAAACGAACGACTTCAAGTTGCTTCCAATTCTCGATACGGCCGCCGTCGAAATGCGTGATCCGTATTTTCGCCGCATGGAGATTCCTTCCGGGTTGTTCTCAGAGCGTCCCGCTGTCCCTGAACAGCCGACACCAACCTTGGCAACGACTGCGTACTTGATCGCACGTCCGGATGCTCATCCCGATTTGGTCGATGCGGCCCTGTCCGCGATCCATGAGGAGAACTTGCGATTACAAGTTCCGACTTTGATTCCGCGACATGAATCTACACTATGGGTCTCGACGCAGTTGCATTCAGAAGCTTACCGGTACTTCCACCCGTCCGATGACATTGGGCTCTTGGCCAACGTGATGGAATCGCTAGCCGCCGGCAAGGAACTGCTGTTTGCGATAGGAGCTGGTATCTACTTGCTGTGGCACCGATGGCGGCGTCTACGCGATAGAGAGAACCAGGAGATCATCCGTCGACAAAAAGAACACCTCGATCGATTCCTGGAAGAAACGTTGCGGATCGAAGCCGAACAAATGACTACGACCGACATCGAAAAGCTTCAAAAGTATCTCGACGATGTAACTCGCATCAAACTGAAAGCATTGCATGAGTTCACCGAAGAAGAACTCCGCGGCGATCGAAGCTTCTCGATTTTCCTGACGCAATGTGCCAATCTAATCAGCAAGATTCAACTGAAGATCGTGTCGCAAGGACGCGGCTAGTGCGAGTCGCACGGACGTGTAGCGGCTGTGGCAGTCTACTTCCTAGGGCGCCTTGACGAAACAACGCTACACTCATCCAAAGACCGCTCTAGTTGCTGCTGGACTTTGCCAGCGACTCGCCGCCGAGTGACGAAGCGTTTGCCTTCTCAAACGCCTCAATAAATGGCTTTGGCGACGTGAAGACGCCGTCAAGCAAGATGGGTTTGTTCGGGCTGCCTGCGGGAAAGATTGCATAAAACGGAATGGCACCTGACTTGTTGCCAAGCTGTTCCAGTAGGCGATTGACTTCCACTGCTTGATGCTGCTTATCCGCTCGTAGTGCGATGATCCCATGTTCTTCGACGTAGTTCTTCGTTTCTTCGGTGTTCAAGGCGACCGCCTCGTTTGACTTGCACGTCAGTCACCAATCAGCCGTGAAGTCGACGAACACCGTCTTCTTCTCGGACGTGAGTTGTTCGAGTAACTGCTGACTATAAGGTCGCCAAGCAAGCTCTGTACTCTCGGCACTCGCCCCCCCTTCACGTGTCGCAGGAAGCGAGACGTTTCGAGTCGATAACTCCTGATCGACAGCACGTTGGAAGCGAGAGGTCATAATCGCGACAAGGTTAGTTGTTCGAACTGGCTCAAACGGTGCGCCGTACGAGAGCAGGCCAATCAGCACAGCGAATGCCGTTGCCGCAACCCAAGCTGCTCCCTTTTTGTCGAGCGACTCAGTAAGCGGCACCCGACCGATCCACCAAAATGCCGCCCATAATCCCATCATGAATGCGACCGTCGGCACAACGTACGGGATTGGAATGAACGTGAGCAGAAAGATCACGGTTCCTAGCAATACGAAGCCCATCAAATGCTTGAACGTGTCCATCCACGCGCCCGGTTTGGGCAGGAACGAGACCAATTGCGGAAAGGCACCGATCAGCAAATAAGGACTTGCCATACCCAGTCCCACGCAACCAAATCCCGCGTAGGCAACCACGGGCGGTTGCGATACCGCCCAAGTCAGCGCCGATCCAAGTAAAGGGCCACTACACGGTGTTGCCAATACGGTGGTCAATACGCCTTTGAAAAACGCCCCAGAGGGACCTTCCTTCGTGGCGAGGTTATTGACCTTGCCTGTGCCGACAAAGCCAGGGATCGGGATTTCCCAAACACCGAGGAAACTCAGTGCAAATGCGAACACGACGGAAGTCAGAATTACGCTAAAGGTGACGCTGCTGAATTGCTCGCCCCAGCCGAGTCCCATGAACACGGACAGCGTGGCGAGGATCAGAAATACAGACATCAGCCCGAGGCTGTACCACACGTTCAGCATGAAGCTGCGGGCGCGACTGTCGCCGGCTTGTTGAACGAACGCCATTACTTTGAGGCCGATCACCGGTAAGACGCAGGGCATGAAGTTCAGGATGAAGCCAGCCGCGAACGCCATCATCAAGACGACGGGGGTCGATAGCTCGGCGGTAGAGCTTTGCGTGTCGAGGTTATTCAGATCGAGCTTCGCACCTCCGTCGGCAACATGCTCTGACGACGATGCAGCTCGCGATTCGGTCTGGTTCGTAAGCGTTGCAGCATCTTTGTAATTGGCTGCAGTGAAGCTAAGCAGTGACTCTCCTGGCTTGGCCTCGGAAGCAACATTGATCGTGCCACGAAATGCCGCTCCGGTCGGGAGGTCGCATTGGCTGAGCGTACACGTTTGATAGCCGATCAACCCGGCGATCGTGTAGGTACCCGGGGTGGTGTCCTTTGGTATGGTGATCTCGATCGACCAACTAACTGGTTCTTCGTGGAAGTATGCCAACGGCTCTTCGTCGAGGCCCGTTTCATGCTCGACCGGCTTCGCAGTTGCCGTGGCGACCGATGCTTGCCAATCCTTTGGTTCGCGGATCGCGATCAGTGTTGGCTTCGTGAGCAGCAATGGATCTTGCTTGGCGTAGGCGTAAATGTGCCAGCCAGATTCTGGCTCTACCGTCAGCACTAGCGAAACCGAATCGCCTGGACGAGCCGTCGCCGGACTCACGTTTCCTCGCAGAGTTGCGTGCGCCGCGTCGGTCTGAAACTCGGTGACCTTCGGCTCCGACTTGATATAGCCTGCGAACTTGGCGACCACGGCCTTATTCGCAATCGGGATGCACGCACCTTCATCTTGGCACACCTGCCCATTGAATTTCAGTTGTAGGTCCGTCTTCGTCGGGTCGACGCCTTCGGCGAGTTGGATCGGTGCGGTCCAAGTAACAGTGCCGTCATGCTCCTCGACCGGCACATCAAAGAACTCGTACTGCTTGATATGCGGAGGTACATCCGGCGTGAACTCGCCCGTAATGGCCGCTTGCGCTGACGAAGCGAGCTTGATGACCGAAACCATTGGACCGCCGGGAAGTTGTGTTACCGAATACACATGCCACTGTGGCTCCATGGTCGCGGTTACCGAAACCTGACCCTCGCGGCTGCCTTCAGTAATTCGGTATTCCGCCGAAAACGTAGCCTTCTCGCCGCCCGACGAACTGCCCAAGCCTGGGATGCCCAGTTGGTCGATGATGTTCAATTTCGGCAGATCCGTCGTCTCCTGGGCGAATGCGAGCGGCCCAAGCGAAAACACGAGACAAGCGAAGAGAGTCGAAACGGACTGAAGTAGCCGATTCATGCTGGATTACCTTTAGGGGAATTCTGGCGGGCAAACAGGGATTCTACGGAAGATTGAAATCTCGGGTCAACGGACGATCTCTCGTCGTTTCTGATAATCTTGCATTCATTATCGGGAGTTGACCGAAATCGTTTGGTGAACTGCCGCACAATTGGGCCACACGTTACACGCCCGTTACATTTGAAGAAGTCGCAAAATAATCTGGTCCATTCGCTCGTGGATGCGTTTCTCGTCTTCAAATGTTCGACGTTCAACAGCGATCCACTGAATCCAATTCATGCCAGACAGTAGAACCGTGCTTTGGTCGTAGGCCTCTACCAGCATGAGTTCATCGTCGGTCAAGGGACGCACGGATTGATAGGCGGTGAGTCCTCTCTCCCAAGCTTCGCGATCGCCACACACAAGGCTTCCTAGCAGTCGAGAAATGTCGCACGCTACGTGATCGGTTTGAAGAGCGCCGAAATCGATGATGCCGCTGACCTCGTTTCCCTCGAACAGCACGTGGTCGTGCCAGATATCACGAATACAGGGTTGACGAGACACACGAACGCGAGTTGCGATCGCCAATCGAGACTGCGTTTTGGCTGCACCTTGCTCAAAGTTGTTCAATATCATCGCGGCCCGCCATCGGAAGTCTTGCGACCCCACCGTCGTGATGGCCTGCAGCAGTTCTCGTGTGCCAGACATGCGAAGGCGCTCAAGCTGTTCGCGCCGTTTAGCAATGCCTGGCGGACTCCCTGGATGTATTGCCAATGCTTCTGCGCCGAAATGAAACTGCGCCAGAGAAAGCATCGCAGCCTCCAACCGCTCCGACGTGGGCGAGGCGTGAAAATCGGCCTTTCCCGGCAGCCAATCGGTGAGTTCCCAGAAGTGTCCGGCGACAGAGACAATTGTCTGGCCCTGCCGCGTCTGGAAAGGAACCGGCAGCTTGTCGAAGCCGTTTTGAGAAACGTGGCGCAGTACGTCGTGGATCATTTGCAATTGGGTTCGCGTTGGATGTTCCCGTGGCCAACGCCGGAGACAGAGTTGCGAGCCGCCGGTCTCAATCTTCCAAAACGCCGCCCCGCTGAAGCCGCCGGCTCCCCCCAAAGGTTCGGCTTCCAGTACTGACAAGTCCGGATAGTGACTCAAGACATTTTCGAAGGCGCGCGAATCAGTCATCTAAGGAGAGAACCCACTTCCCGTGACATAACTTCCAACGAATAATCCGCACAATTAGCAGAAAGCACCGACTTGTCCGAACTTGCCGCAAGAATCCGCGACGGGCTAAAATGTAACGATTGCACTTCTTAAGCAGAAGAGTCGCAATTGCCTAACGATGGTGTATATTTTACCTACATTGCTTAGGTGCACACCGTGACAATATCGCGCGCTGGCATCCCAGCCTCGCGTGCGACCCTGCCTATTTTGCTCAGGAATCAGAATCATGAATTTAAGTGCTCTCTGCAGACTTCTCGTCGTACTCAGCATCGGACTAATAACCGCCACGGTTGGATATGGTGACGACCCCGCCTCGTCTACTGACGGCGCAGCGAATCCGAAAGCAGCAGAAGCAACGCCGGCTGCGACCGCCACCTCAACGACTTCTTCGACTACCGAGGCAAAAGCTCCCGCTCCCGCCCATGCCGCAATCCTGAAAGATGCAAAGACTCATACCGGCATGCTGACGCTATACGAAAAGGAAAGCAAGCTGTACGTCGAGATGAGTGGAGCAGACTACACGTCCGAATATATCGTGCTGATTTCGATCGCGAAGGGCGTGGGCATGAACCCGCTGCTCGGCGGTTATAGCTGGGGCTTTGGCGATGATTGGGTATGGACATTTCGCAAAGTCGACGACCACGTTCATGTCATTCGTAAAAATGTTCGCTTCGAAGCGAAGAAAGGTCATCCTGAGAGCTTCGCGCTGCAGAATGCTTACACCGATAGCGTGTTGTTCAGCCTGCGAATCGTCTCGAAGGGGCCCAAAGGTGGCGATCTCGTCGACTTCACGCCGGTCTTTATGAGCGACCTGCCGCAGATCTCTCAGTTCCTGCCTGGGTTCGGCTTCACTTCGGACCGTTCGACGTGGGCCGCCGTGAAGGCATTCCCAAAGAACGTCGAACTCGAAGTCGCAGCGACGTACGCCTCCAGCGGTCGTTTGGAGTATGAAACGGTGGCCGACTCGCGCGGTATGACAATCAACGTTCACTATTCGATCAGCAAGCTCGCATCCACGGGATATCAGTCGCGTATGGCGGATGATCGCGTCGGCTACTTCCTAACGGTTCGCAAGGATTACAACAAAGACAGCGACCGCGATCAGTTCGTCCGCTATATCAATCGTTGGCATCTGGAGAAGCCGCCGGGTGCTACCGACGCTCCTTACCCGCCGAAAGAGCCGATCATCTTCTGGATCGAAAAGACAGTACCGCATAAATATCGGCAACCAGTTCGCGAAGGCATCGCTGAATGGAATAAAGCCTTCGAGAAGGCGGGTTGGCTAAATGCGATCGAAGTCCGCCAACAACCCGACGACGCGGATTGGGATCCGGAAGATATCAACTACAACACGTTTCGTTGGATCACAGCGGATGCGGGTTTCGCCATGGGCCCCTCACGCGTGAATCCTTACACAGGGCAGATCCTCGACGCAGACATCATATTTGACGCCGACTTCCTGAAGTTTTGGAAAGAAGAATTCGAGACGCTCACCCCAGATGATGTAGCGGCGATGACGGGCGGCGCTCTCGATGCACCCGCTGATACTTCGCAGAAGGCGTTTGGCATTGCCCGCAAGCACCACGAGTGTCGCTTGAGCGACGGCATGGCGAGTCAGATGGCTTTCGGAACGGCAGCGATTCTTTCTCGCGCCGAAGCCGCCGAAGCGGCCGAACTGAAAGAGAAGCTGATCATGCAAGGCATGAAAGAGGTGACGATGCACGAAGTCGGGCACACGCTCGGCCTGCGTCACAATTTCAAGGCCAGTAAAATGCTCAGTTTGAAAGACGCGAATGATACGACGAAGACTCGCGAGACAGGGATGGTTGGTTCGGTGATGGATTACAACCCGTCCAACATCGTCTCGAAGGAATGGGAACAAGGCGATTACTACACGACAACGCTCGGCCCTTACGATTACTGGGCCATTGAATACGGCTACAAGCCTCTTTCCGGTGGTACGACCGGCGAAGTAAAAGAATTGAACAAGATCGCCTCGCGGAGCGGTGAACCACAACTCGCCTACGCGACCGACGAAGACACCGTGGGCAGTGATCCCGATCCGAATTCAAACCGTTTCGATTTGGGAGCCGATGCCCTTGAGTATGCCAAGATGCGGGCTCAGGTCGTCCAGGAAATTATTCCCGAATTGATCAAGCGAACGGCCGAAGAAGGCAAAGACTATACACAAACTCGCCGCGCGTTGAACATCTTATTGTCACAGCACGGACAGGGCATGTTCTTTGTCGCGCGGTACGTCGGTGGTTTGAATACCAGCCGCAGCCACCAAGGCGACAAAGATGCGAAGCCACCGATCGAACTCATTGACGTCGCTCAACAGCGAGCAGCGTTGACATTGCTGGAAGAACAGGTCTTTAGTGACAAGCCTTATCAGTTCCCGGAAGACCTGTATCAATATCTGGCAACATCCAATTGGAATCATTGGGGAACTTCCGGCGCCAATCGAAAGGACTTCCCAATACACGATGTGGTTTCGATGTGGCAGACGCGTGTCTTGGATCAACTGACTTCGTCGACGGTCTTGGAGCGGATTCATGACATCGAGCTTAAGGCCTCGCCCGACGTGGACGTACTTACAACAGCTGAACTAATCGAGCGGCTGACCAAGTCGATCTTCTCGGAAGTCGATACGATCAAAGAAGGCGACTTTACCACGCGCAAACCAGCGATCAGCAGTCTGCGCCGCAGCTTGCAACGCGAGTACCTGCGAACGCTCTCCAATTTAGCGATGGGACGAACCTCCGCTCCCGATGATTGCCAGACGATTGCGTACGCGGATTTGTCATCGCTCGAAGCGGGAATCGGCCAGATGTTGAAGAGCAACGTCAAGCTTGACAGCTACTCACGAGCCCACTTGGTGGAATCAGCAAGTCGCATTCGTAAAGTGCTGGACGCCGATTTGTCGCTTTACAGCCCCTAAGTGCACGTCGCCAATTTTAGTCCAACCTTGAATCACGGGCCGGGTCGCAACCCGGCCCGTGGTCTTTCCGGAGCTGGATGGACCACGTGTTTGTTGTGCAGAACCACTTGTGGCAACAGCACTTAGCTTCAGTTTTCTGATCGCTCCCGGTCGCAATCTGTGGCCTATACTTTATCCGGGTAGGCGCACATTCTGCGCCTTGGAGAGCCTTTTACCTTGGTGCTCGGACTGCACATCCAATGTTTAGTGACAACGAAAAACCAATCTCGCTGCGGGACGTCGCCCGGATTGGGTTCCGACATATATGGCTTTCCACCAGCATTTTTGTGCTGGTTGTTTGTGCTGCTTTGGCAGCCGTATTCCTGTTCCCGAAGACTTATGTCTCCGAAGGCAAGCTGTTCTTACGCATCGGGCGTTCTAGCGTTTCGCTTGACCCAACCGCGACGGTTGGACAGATTGTTTCGCTCACGGAATCAAGGGAGCGAGAGTTGAACTCGGCGCTCGAGATTCTGAAGAGTCATGAATTGCTCGAAGCGGTTCTCAAGCAGTTGGGGCCCATTGCCATCCTTGAGCAGGACCGTTCGCTCATCCAACCGGTAGCACCTGACGCGTCCTACATTGATGATCTGATTTGGGACAAGGCGCTTATCAAACTCAAGAAATCTCTAACTTACGACCCAGGCAAAAATTCAAATGTGTTGACGGTTTCGTGCAAGGCGAAGTCGCCGGAACTCGCCCAACAAATCCTGGAAATCTACTTTGCGGCCTTCAAGACCCACCACATGCAGCTCAACCGTACGGAAGGTTCGTTTGAGTTCTTCGACGAACAAGCGACGAAATTGAAGCTGAAGTTGGAAGATGCTAAGGAGCGATTACGACTGGCAAAAAACTTGATTGGTGTGACATCAATCGATGATGAAAAGCGCCAAATTGAGCAGCAGTTGTCGTCACTTGAGCATAGCATCACCAGCACCCAAGCTGCGATCGCCGGATCGGACTCTAAATTGAAGGTGCTTCGTCGTGCCTACCCGGGAATCGAAAACCATCAAGTCGGGGAAGTATCCGAACAGGCAGTTGCGAGCATGAAGGGTGAGTTGTACAAGCTGCAAATTCTCGAAGGAGAGTTAATCGCCAATCTGTCACCGACGCACCCTCGTGTTGTGGCCGTGAAGGACCAAGTCGAGCAGTCCAAGAGGCTGCTGGCTCATCAAGAGTTTGCCTCCGAGGAAAGCAATGGCTTAGCACTTCGCGCTAGCGCCGAGGAACTTCTACGACAATACGATGCCGAGAAGCAAACGCTTCTGAAGCTGAACGATGACGAAATCAGCATGCGATCCTTGGAGCAAGAAGTCGCGGCCATCGAATCGAACTACATAAAGTACCAAGACAATAGAGAGCAGGCGCGAATCAATGGTGCTCTCGAGGACGGGCGTATTTCGAACGTGAATATCTCGCAGTACCCGACGTTTCGTCCAAAACCGGCGGGACTCAGCGATGCGGTGATACTAATTCTCGGCGTCTGTGCAGCGGTCTTTGCTGCACTGGTCGCAACGCTTGTCAGCGAGTACTTCGACGATACATTCCAAATTCCCGAAGACTTGGAGGCGACTCTGAACGTGCCTGTGGTGCTGTCGGTTCCGCGATCGCGATCGCACGGCTTTACGCTGGGGTAGTGAGGAGACTGTTTATGGTGGAATATCAAGACAATCGACGAGACGCCCCGAATGTGCCATTCGCAATGCGTTACACGGTCCCTGTTGTCAGCCCCTATCACGGACTTGTTCGCGAGCTGCTAAGTCGTTGGCCTTCAGAAACGACGGCACCGGTAATAGGCCTGACGAGCGCAGCTCACCGATCCGGTGTTACCACGATCGCAGCCAATCTCGGCGTCAGTGCGGCCGAGATTGCGAATCGACCGATATTGCTAATCGATTGTAACGCGAATTCTCCCGATCTTCTCAACGTCTTTGGAGCACCGGCATCGTCCGGCATTAACGAGATTGTTTACGGCGAGCAGACGCTCAGCGACTGTGTTTTCCCCACACGAGTCCACAACCTTTGCGTTCTTGGACCTGGTGTCGCATCTCGCCAGTCAAAGAACACCAACGAAGAGCACGCCTGGTGCAAGCTGCTCCAAGACGCGGCCAGAGGATGCGGACTCGTGATCGTTGATCTGCCCCCGGTCCCTGAGTTGCTCTCTGAAGTCATGTCATTACAAGGGATCGATCGTCTCCTCTTGGTCGTCGAAGCAGAACGGACACGACGCCAGGCCGTCGCGCGTGCTAAGGGCCAGTTGTCTCGCGTTGGGGTCGAATTGAGTGGCATCGTTCTGAACAAACGAAGAAAGCATATTCCCGGCTGGATCTATCGAAGGATCTAGCCAAGGCACATCGCCAATCGGCCTGTTGTAGCACAGGTCTCTTGGCCCGACCGTCGTGGGACTGGCAGGAGATTCCTCCTACCGAGGCACTGTTTGTGACACCAGCGAGTGATTGAGTTAGTTTCGATGAGATACGAGTCGCACAACATGAACGACCTGACCACGGGCGACCTCGCCAAGTGGGCGGAGTTGCAACGAGCGGATCGTCGCTATGCGAGTGCGTTTTTGCGACCTGAGTTTGTTCAATGGTTAAGCGAACTGCGCGACGACATTCGCGTCGTCGTACTCAAGGAGGGTGATTCCACAGTCGGCTTCTTTCCGTACGAACACAGCGGTTTCGCTGGGCATTCGGCGGGAAATCCGCTTTCGTTATGCCAAGCGGTAGTCGCCGAACCAGACTGCCGTTGGAATGGTATCGAGTTGCTGAGGGCAGCAGATCTTCGCCGCATCGTTTTCGACTACTGGATCGAGAACCAAAGTGAGATCAAGCCCTTTCGTACGGTCACCGCGCAGTGCCCGTTTATCGATCTCAGTAACGGTTTTGAGGCCTACCTTGCCGCAAAGAATGCGAATGGATCGAAACCGTTTTACGACATATCACGCAAACAGAGAAAACTGGAGCGAGAGCACGGCCCGGTGAAGTGTGAACTGATAAGTAATGCCGATGCCGTCGCCGAACTGATCAAGTGGAAATCCGCTCAATGCCAACGTACTCACGTTGCGGATTTGTTTAAATTTGGCTGGCCTGCACAACTCCTCACGAACGCAGTAACTCAGGGTAGCGAGGCATGTGGTGCTTTGCTCTGGGGGCTCCGTTCAAACACAAAACTGATCGCGATCAACGTATTGCTTCGTTCGCATGAACACGCTCACGGTTGGTTCATGGCGTTTGATCGAAGCTACGCGAGTTACTCTCCTGGCATGGTCCTCATTCACAAAATGCTACATGAGTTGGCCTCGCGAGGAATCACACGGCTCGACCTCGGTAAGGGGGCGACAGGTTACAAGAAGCGGTTGATGTCAGATACGACGATCGTCTACGAGGGAATTATCGACACGGACCCGGCAGTTCGTGCTGTCTGGCAGCAATGGCATCAGGCCCGCAACTGGCTCCGCGAGTCGCGTCTACGCCCTCTGGCACACCGCGCGAATCGACTGGTGTCGAATGTTCGTTGGCTGATGGGTAAACACTACTAAGAAGTCGGAGTGAAGCGTTGAAAGGCGATAGGGGCAAACCGATAACAGAACGACGGCGGGCGCGAGTGCTCCAACTTGCGTACGCGTGCAGCCCCTGGCGTGGCTCCGAACCGGGCGTCGGCTGGCATCGCGCTGTCGAGGCAGCGAGGTACAGCGATATCTGGGTAATCTGTGAAGGCGTGGAGTTCGAACACCAAGTTCTAGGCCATCTTGAAAACGTTGGAGCAATCGATGGATTGAATTTTCGATTCGTGTGCAAGAGTCGCTTTGAGCAGATTCTGTCGAGAATTCCTGGCTTCTATTATCTGGCCTACCGACTCTGGCATCGTCGAGCATTTCAAGTCGCCGCCGCTTTACACAAGGAAGTGAACTTCGACCTCGTCCATCAATCGAATCTTTGTGGCTATCGTGAACCTGGAAAACTCGGCTCGTTGAACGTTCCGTTGGTATGGGGGCCAATCGGTGGGACACAGAACCATCCCTGGATAGCGATTGGTCAGGCAGGAATGTGGGGTGGGATTCAAGAGACTGTCCGCTCGGTGGCAAATTCACTCCAGTTGCGGTTCAGCTGGCGAGTACGTCGCGCGGCAAAACTCGCCAACGTTCTGCTTGCCGCCAATGCGACGAACCAGGCGGACATTGAACGCATGTTTGGGAAGCGAGTTCCCGTACTTTGCGAGATCGGCAGCCCAAATATTGGTCCCACGAGAATTCGGCAACGAACAAGTGCGACCGACGTCAAAGAGCCCTTGCGAGTATTGTGGGTCGGCAATCTCCACGCCTTCAAAGCCTTGCCGCTGCTTCTGGAAGCCCTCGCGATGTTGCCGAGTTCTGCGCATGTACGGCTTCGCGTCATCGGCGACGGTCCGCAGCGTAAACGTTGGCAGCGTATTGCCGAGCGACTAGGAGTCGCCGATCGTGTTGAATGGGTCGGACGAGTCCAAGATCTAGAGATGCAGTCCCACTACAGTTGGGCCGATGTGTTCGTCTTTACTAGTCTCCGTGATACGACAGGCACGGTGGTCTTGGAAGCGCTCGCCAGCGGCGTCCCCGTCCTCGCCGCTGATCATCAGGGCGTTGGGGGCATTGTCACGCCGGAGTGCGGAATGAAGGTCGCTGTCGCGGCTCCTTCGGAGATGTCGAAACAGTATCGCGACGCAATCGTCGCGATCTTGGAAGACGAGTCGTTGCTGAAGCAGTTGTCAGCCGGTGCATTGCGACGAGCAGCTGACTATGCGTGGTCTGAGCAGGGCAAGCGGATGCGAGACTACTACCGGCAGGTTCTTGGCGACCAATTCGACTGGGACGGTCGCGTTGAAAGTGAACAGCCGAGCATGACCGAGACGTTGATGTGATGCCGGAGAATCCGTGATGAACTCGAAAGATCTAATCAAACTGTCCTCGGGGCAAGCGAGCGCTTGGCTACACCGGTTCGCTCCGCGCTCGCCACGAGAGACTGTGGGCATCCTTCTTTATCACCGCATCAGTCCGATCATCCAAGATGTGCGCGAACCCGATATCAATGTCACGCCAGCGACGTTTCGGTCTCAATTGGAAGGGCTGCGCGAATCTGGTCACGAATTTTGCAAGTTGCAAGACATACTCGACTGTGTGACTGCAGGGAACCCGATTCCCGAGCAGACGACCATCGTCACCTTCGATGACGGTTTTGAGAACGTCTATCTGAATGCCTGGCCGGTCCTGCAAGAGTTAAAGATTCCTTCGACAATTTTCCTGAACACGGCTTATCTCGGCAGCAATGATCCGTTTCCATTCGATCCCTGGGGAACGGAGTTTCGAGACTGCGTCCCCTTACATTCCTATCGCCCGCTGTCGCATGAGCAATGCCGCGAGATGCTTTCCACCGGACTCGTCGAACTAGGGGCACACACGCACACGCATGACGATTTCCGAGGACAGCCAGAGAGATTCGCCAATGACCTCCAAGAAAACCTGCGTCTACTGCGTGAGTCCTTCGCAATTGACCGCGTTACGTTTGCATTTCCTTACGGTCGAATCGCCGAGGGCTACGCTGGCGGCGAGTTGACAGAAGCCGCGCGTCGTGTTGGCGTTCGATGTGCATTGACGACCGAGTGCGACCGAAACCTAGCGAGCGGTGACTCGTTCAGTTGGGGCCGGTGTAATGTTTATGAGTGGGACACTCCGACGACGCTGCAAGCGAAACTGGCAGGTTGGTACAGTTGGGCTCCGAAATTGCAAGATTTGTTCATGGCAACGGGCAGGTAGCACATGACTTTGAGTACGGCAACTGCGCCGGATACGACGGTACCCGAGACGCGTAAGACATCCGTGGAGCGTTGGCATGACGACATGCGACGTCGCATCGGGCCGCGCGCGATGCGTGGCGGTATCGGTTTGGCTGATCAAGCACTTGTGAGCGGTTCACGGTTCGTCGCCACGATACTTCTTGGACGCATATGCGGAGCAGACCAGTTGGGTGTGTATGGCCTGGGGTTCACGTTGGTGGTGCTCATCGCATGTGCTCAGAATGCTTGGGTGACACTTCCCTATACCGTATTCGCCCCAGGAAAGAAGCGAAGACGAGGCCAGTTCTACGCGGGCAGTGTGTTTTTGCAGTACATCGTCCTGGCCTTATTGGCGTCAATCGCCGTGGGCCTTGCCTCCTTAACGCGGACAATTTATTTCGGGCCGTCGGAACTAGCAGAAGTATTCTCTGCGATCGCGATTGCCACACCAGCGGTCCTTTTCTGGGAGTTTTCGCGACGTTTTGGGTTTGCGAGCCTGAACACCGGACGAGTGTTGTTCCTCGACTTAGGCGCGGCACTTGCGTTTATCGGCGGTCTTGTTGGCTTGGCGCTCATCGGACACCTCTCGGCGGCGAATGCCTACTTGGTCATGGGTGCAACTTACGGTCTCGTGAGCGCAATCTGGCTGTTGCAAGATGCAAAGCGATTCCGATTCAGCTTGCGACTTGCTCGCCGCGAACTGCGACCGCATTGGACGTTTGGTCGTTGGGTGTTTGCCAGTGAAACCGCACTCATGGCGCGCAGCTATGTCGTCCCGTGGATGGTTGCGATGTGGCTGGACGCGACGGCAACTGGCATCTTCGTTGCATACGCGACGATTGTTGTCCTAGCGAATCCCGTGCTGATTGGTCTCAGCAATGTACTGGCTCCGGATCTTGCTTCGACTTACGCAATTCAGGGAATCGTTGAAGTTCGTCGATTCGTATTCAAGACAACAGCGATTGTTGGCGTCTCGATGTTGTTCTTCACGATATTCTTGATGGTGGGCGGAGAACAATTAATCACCGTTGCCTACGGTAGCGACTTCAGCGGCTATCGGGCTTGTGTTCTCATTCTCGCCTTAGGCATCTTTGCAGAAGCCGTCGGCATGCCAAGTTACACAGGGCTGTGGTCGATCGGTCGGCCTAATCTTTGCTTCATGGCATGTATCACGGGACTGGTCGCTACGGTGAGTCTCACGGCGGCTTTGACACCATTGCTCGGAATTGATGGTGCAGCAATCGGCTATTCGAGCGGTAAACTCGTCTCCGCGATTGTACAGGTCATCGCGTTCCTAGGCGTGACGCGACTGCAGAACGAGCGACCGGAGAGCCAAGGAGTGGTGTCTGTATGAATGGCTTGAGAGGTCGTGTACAGAGCAACTGGCCTATTTGGCTCGTTACCGTGATGGTTATCGGAAACCTCACGACGACGCGCCGGTTCGCGCACCTTGGCGTTTCGCCGGTCTTCATCGGCGAGATTGCTTTGGGTACGGTGCTGTTCTGGCAGTTTCGGACATATCTGTTGCGGTGGATCCAGCCGCTGGTATCGCGTCACCCGCTAAGCGGTGTCGCTTGGGCTGTTCTTATCTCAATCCTGTTCGGTCTTTTGCAGGTACTACGCGGCGTGTTGACGCAGAAGGCCGTCTTTGTGTCCTTCAGTTGCCTTGCATTTCATCTGTATCCGCTGTTCTTCTTTCTCGGTATTGAAGTCGGAATACGACGCCCGGCTTTTCTCCGCAACTTCTTAAGATGGTTCGTGTGGATTCACGGATTCTACGGCCTTGCCTACATTCTCGTCTTCTCGCCACTGGGATTGGTGGACACGGCGAAAACAGGCATTCCACTGTTTAGCCAACCAGCCGGAGCCGCGATTTCGATCCTAGGCGTCCTGTGCTTTGAAGGCATGGGAGGCCGCTCCATCATCCCATTAATGATGAACCTGTTCATACTCGTTGGAGTACAGGTTCGTGCTGAGTGGCTCGGCTTCGTCACGAGCGTGGGTACCTGGAGTGTGCTAACAGGACATGTTCGCAAGTTAGCCAAGTTCCTAGTCTTTGTGGGGCTTTTTACGTTTGTTGGATTAGTTACCGACTTCAAGCTTCCTGCGCCGGAGGGACGGGGTGGCGAGATCTCCGTTCGTGGGATTGTGGGTCGGGCTCTAGCGGCAGTTAGTCCCGCACTCGCTGGAGACCTGATCAAAGATCCGGATCGCTTCAATTCGACAGTATCCTGGCGAACGAAATGGTGGGAAGAGATCGTCACCCTGACGCACGAAACGCCTCCATCCGCGATCTTTGGCTTGTCATACGGATATCCAATTTGGGATCTTCATCCGGAGGGAGTCGAGGAAGGGCTACGAACGCCGCATTCGATAATCGTGTTCGCCTTGGGATACACTGGTTGGATTGGGCTGGTCATCTATCTTCTATTGCAATTCAGTTTGGGCGCATTGTTGTGGCGTACTTTCCGAGAGACCGGCCAGCCGTTTGGATTGCAGGTGTGGATTCTGATTAACATTTGGGCTTCGTTCGACAATCTGCTGGAAGCGCCCTACGGCGCCATTCCCTTCTATCTGCTGCTAGGACTTGCGGCAGCTCCCCTCGCGGCACCAAGAAAGCGAGCGACCGAAGATGTGGAAGGGGACTGTGAGTCATGAAAGCACTCCTCTGCCACAACCACTACCGGATTCGGGGTGGTGAAGATCAAGTCTTTATGGACGAAGCTCGTCTCTTGGAAACCAACGGCTGCGAGGTCGTGAGGTATATCCGGTGCAGTGATGAAATCGAAAAGATGTCGATGCTGGACACTGCACGGAAGACGTTGTGGAATCAAGATTCCTACCGCGATTTGCGAGAA
>JACKHN010000038.1 GCA_020638975.1 Planctomycetaceae bacterium | reverse complement strand
CGAGAACAGCAGATTTTCGAACCCTTGATATCCGCGATATTCTGTTGACAACGTTCATTTGAACGTTATCATCACGTTCAAATGAACGTAAACGGAGATTGAGATGCCCCCGAAACGAGAGGCACAGCGTGGCGCGTTACCGAAGTCGGAGTTGGAAATCGCCAAGGTCGTTTGGGATTTGGGCGAGGCGACCGTGCGACAAGTCTTAGAGGCTTTGCCGGCGGATCGTGAGCTGGATTTCTGGACCGTTCAGACGTATTTGCGGCGACTCGAAGCCAAAGGATATCTCGCAAAGCGGAGAGATGGACGCAACAACGTCTATAGCCCTGCCGTGCGCCCGACGACGGTCATCAGCGAAACCATGGATGACTTCATCAATCGTTTGTTCGATGGCGAAGCGTTGCCCTTGTTCCAGCATCTGATCCGTGATCGGGGGTTGTCGGACGCCGAGATTGACGAGCTTCAGCAAACTCTCAATGCTTTGAAAGCCGAGAGAAAGCGAGGTCGATCGTCATGATCTACCAACTCGAAACGCTGGTCGATCTCGCGTGGAACCAGTTCTGGCAGGTGACTGTCGTCGCGATTATCGTAGCGACGCTCGTTGCCATCTTCGGTCGGAAACGCCCGCATCTCGCCTATCTGCTTTGGATGCTTGTCATCGCCAAATGTCTAACCCCGCCACTCTGGAGCAGCCCCACCGGGCTGTTCAGTTGGATTCAATATAAGACTCACCAAACTGTTCAAGTAGTCGCAGAACCAGGAGCAAACGTGCGCGTCGTAGCGGACCATTCGCACGCGTCACCGTCGCTAGATCGCACAGGCACGGTCGACTCCGAATCACTTCCATTGCGAGCAGACACGGCACCAACCTCGCAAGTACCGCCGGACGATGCTTTGCTCGAATTGTCCGCGAGCCGAGATTCAAGTCCTGTGACGGTTCGTTCGCATCGGAAGACGATCGCCCTGCCGTTCGTTATCACCCTGGCGTGGGTTTGTGGGGCAGCGGTTTGTATGGCGATTGTGCTAACGCGGCAGTTGCTCTGCACGCTGATGGTTTGGCGTTTTGGAAGAGTCGCCGATGCCGAATTGATATCTCTGTTGAAGTCGCTGTCGCGGCGATTGGGTGTTCGCCGCAAGGTACGGTTGCTTGTCAGCAGCGAGCCATTCGGGCCAGCGGTATTCGGACTCTTCCGCCCCACGATTTTGTTGCCTGACTTGCTGACACGCAATCAGTTCGCGAAACGACTCGAACCGATTCTTGCTCACGAGTTAATCCACTTCCGTCGCGGCGACACAATCGTGGGAACGCTGCAGTTGGCGGCACAGATCATCTGGTGGTTCCATCCCTTGGTGTGGTGGGCCAGCCGTGAACTGACTCGCGAGCGTGAACGATGTTGTGACGAAGAAGCAGTCGCCGGACTGAAATGCGACCCAGGTGACTACGCTCAAATACTACTCGATGTCTTACGATCGAAGCGTCAGCTAAAGCCGTTGTTTGCTCAGCCGGGCGTACGCTCCATCGACATCACTGCGCGACGACTGGAACATATCATGCGAGTTGACCGTGTTCGCAATCCTCGCACACCAAAGTCATGTTGGATCGTCGCAGGGCTCGTCGCCGCCCTCGTGTTGCCAGGCGGTAGATTGGTTCTGGAGCTTGGTGCTGCCGGAGACCAGGATTTTCGCGAGGTAGCGGAAGCCCCCGGTGCCGATCGCGACTGGCCGCAATACGGCGGCGGGCCGCAACGAAACAACGTGTCGCGTGAGCAAGATCTTCCCATTTCTTGGAACGTCGAGAAAGGCGAGAACATCAAGTGGACTGCCCAACTCGGCGACGCGGTCTACAGCAGCCCGGTCATGGCCAACGGAAAGGTGCTGATTGGGACCAACAACGGAGCGGCCTATGGCAATCGATTTCCGAAAGGAACGGATGCGAGTTGCTTGCTGTGTTTTGACGCCGCGACAGGCGATTTCCTGTGGCAACATGCCAACGAGAAATTGGCATCTGGGCGAGTGAACGACTGGCCGGGAATCGGCATCTGTTCGACTTCGATGATTGAAGGCGACCGCGTGTGGTACGTCAACAATCGCGACGAAGTCGTCTGTTTGGACCTCGAAGGGTTCTACGACAGCGACAATGACGGCCCCTTTCGCGAGGAACCTGCAACGGCTTTGGGCGAAGCCGATGTCGTCTGGAAGCTCGACCTGATCGCGAAGTTCGGCGTCGCGCCGCATAACCAATCCATTTGCTCGATCACTGCGGTAGAGGACCTGCTATTGGTAGGCACCTCGCACGGCATTGACCTCGCTCATGTGAATCAGCCAGCCGACGCACCCAGCTTTATCGCCGTTCACAAAACAACGGGACGAGTTGTTTGGCAAGACGCATCGCCAAGCGGCAGCTTGCTTCACGGGCAATGGTCGTCGCCCGCATACGGCGTGATTGGCGGTGTGGGCCAAGCGATCTTCGCTGGAGGCGATGGGTGGTTGTACAGCTTTGATGTGGCCGCGATCAAAGAGGGTGAATCAAAGTTACTGTGGAAGTTCGACTGCAACCCGAAGGTGTCCGAATGGATACTCGGCGGTCGTGGAACACGGAACAACGCTATCGCGATTCCGGTGATCCATGACGATCAGGTTTTTATGGTGGTCGGGCAAGATCCCGAACACGGTGAAGGAGAGGGCCACGCTTGGTGCATCGACGCGACACGGCGCGGTGACATCAGTGCGGAAGTTGTGGTGCGAGAGGATGATCCCTCAAGAACGGTACCTCACAAACGACTACAAGCCGCAGATCCGAAGAAAGGGGATTCCGTCAAACCGAATCCGAACTCGGGCGTTATCTGGCACTACCATCAATTCGATCGTAACGGCGACGGCAAGATCGCGTTTGAGGAAACGATGCATCGCAGCTTGAGTTCGGTCGTGATTCACGACGGACTGGCGATTATTTCCGACTTCAGTGGCTTGGTGCACTGTCTCGATGCAGCGACTGGCACACCGCAATGGACTTATGACATGTTGTCAACCGTGTGGAGCACGCCCTTGGTCGGTGATGGCAAGATTTACATCGGTGACGAGGACGGTGACGTTGTGATTCTTGAACTGTCGCGAGAGATAAAAGTAGTGGCCGAAATCAACGTCGGAAACTCTGTCTATACGACGATGATGGCAGCCAATGGCACCTTGTACGTCCCATCGCAGGGACGGTTAGTCGCGGCGGGGAGCGTTACCGAAGTGCCGATCTCAGCTACCAATCTCCGCGTCGAATCAGTTGGCGGGGCTGTGTTGCAGATTCGGAGCCGCGAACAGGGCGACTCCCAGGAGATTTTGATTCAAGGTCGATGCTGTCTAAAGTTCGGCGAAGACGAACACGAGATCGTCGCCGAAGCAGATAGGGCCGTCGTCCGCAGCCCACTCGACGGCACCATCGATTGGTCGAAGGCTGAATTCACGCTACAGGGCAACGTCATTTTGAAGACCGCGGATTCCAAAATTCGCGCGGACTCAGTGCGATATCTCGCATCTAGCCAGCAGTTTGAAGCTTCAAGCAGACACGGTTTGCAATTGCTTAAACGAGATCTCCATCCCGGCTCGCCTTGAACCGTCGATCGGCACCGCGATGTTGTGCTAGCAAAGCCGGCGTTTCACTAGAAGTGACAAAAGCCGCTCTTGGTCGATTTGCATTGGTTCCTGTACCCTTTGCAAAAGTTACACACGCCCGATGCCGTTGTGAGCCTCCTGTGTCGAAGCAAACTCCGCGATTTCGAGCCGTGAACGTTGTGAAAGGCAAGTCATTGCAGGATGCGAGACTTGTTGTTCCCAACGACGTGATAGGGTTAGTTTCGATTGGTCCGCCGTTTGCGTTTTCGCAAGTGCAATCGATTCTGGCCGGTGATTACAGGAAGTGATCGCCTCACCACCATCCTAGATAAATGGAGTGACCCAGAGCATGGAAGCTCGCCTCTCTCGCGCCGCGCTCGTCGTGGCTGTATTCTTGTCTTCATGTGCCGTGTCGTTAGGTGCCAGCCACCGCACTGAAAACTTTATCGTCACTGCTCCCACGCAACAACTCGCGCAAGATGTTGCCGAAACCGCCGAGAGCATGCGACGTGATCTGGCCATTGAATGGCTGGGGCACGAACTAGGTCCGTGGCAAGACGTCTGCCCTATCACCGTGAACGTGGGGACACATCTCGGAGCAGGCGGCGCAACGAGCTTCATGTTCGAGAACGGTCGCCCGTTCGGTTGGACCATGTCGATTCAAGGCTCACGCGAGCGAATCCTGGACAGTGTCTTGCCTCATGAGATAACTCACACGATCTTCGCCACTCACTTCGGCCGACCGCTCCCGCGTTGGGCCGATGAAGGTGCCTGCACCACCGTCGAAGACATCAGCGAACGTCAGAAGCAGCACAACATGCTTTATGAGTTCCTGACAACTCATCGCGGAATCGCATTTAACGAGATGTTCGCTATGACCGAGTATCCCAGCGATGTGCTGCCCTTGTATTCGCAAGGTTATTCGCTGGCGAGGTACTTTATCGCACAGGGTGGCAAACGCAAGTTCGTCGAATATGTTGGCGACGGGATGAAGTGGAATAATTGGACGCGGGCCACACAACAGCATTATGGCTATCGCAGTTTGTCTGATCTGCAGGTGACGTGGTTGGATTGGGTACGTCGCGGGAGTCCCGCGTTGCCCGCCCAACAGACGCTCGTGGCTCAAGAACAACCGCCGGCTGAGGCGGCGCTCGTGGCAGTAGCCGCGGAAGACACACAACAGACGGCACCGATCACGCAACTTGCCAGCGCGACAATCACCGAAGCGACAAGTACCGAAGAGGACCTATCATCGACGGCGGGAGGCTGGTACTCGCGAGTACGAGATGAAACGATCGCCAGTCGCAACAATGTTAAACAAGCTTCTTTTTCGAATGAAGCGACGATTGCGACGCCTGCCACCGAAGTCGCGACCGCCAGTCAAACGGTCTCGCGTCCGCAACCGGTCGGTCGTCCTGGGCAAATCATTCTCGAATGGTCTCGGCCAGCGACTGCCTCGCAAAATCAAGCTGCTCCAACCCCGCAGCACCGGCTGATTCCCGGCTTTCGCGGCACCCTGTGGCGATGACGAACGCGTTCGCTGTCTCGTGAACGTCCAGGGATTTTCGGTTTTTCAAACTGAGAGGTTTGTACGACGGGCCTCCGAGCCCGTCGATAAATCTAGGTCGTTATTCGACGGGCTCGGAGGCCCGTCGTACATCTTGTGCAACTCCAACGAATGAAAAGCCCTGCGTGAACGTCGTGTGCTCTAGCTGGTACCGTTGGGATTGATTATTCTGCGCAGCCTTCGTCACATGTGTCTGACGGTGGACGCAGCGACATCCGCACTTTAGCGAGTGCAGCTACGAATAGAGACACCAAGTCGCGCCGATGACAACACGACTGGCCATGTGGTCCGGGCCACGAAACATCTCGACGGCGATGATGCGTTCCTGGGGAAATCGACCGGACGCCATTGTTTGCGACGAACCGCTGTACGCTCACTACCTACAGGTCACCGGACTCGATCACCCCGGTGCGGCCGAAACAATCGCTTCGCACGAAGCCGATTGGCGCAATGTCGTGGCGTGGCTGACGGGGCCGCTGCCCGAAGGCAAGTCGGTCTTCTATCAGAAGCACATGGCACATCACTTGTTGCCGAACATCGATCTGGATTGGCTGGCTTCGCTAACGAATTGCTTCCTGATTCGCGAACCACGCGAAATGATCACATCGTTAATCGAGTTCATTCCCGAGCCGCGAGTCGAGGACACAGGACTGCCTCAGCAAGTTCAGATCTTCGAGTTGATTCGCGAGCAATCCGGCAGCATCCCGCCGGTCGTGGATTCGCGAGATGTGCTTGAGAACCCACGCAGCGTTCTTGAGAAACTCTGCCAGAGAGTCGATCTCGACTTCACTGAGGCGATGCTTCAATGGCCGCCGGGCTTCCGCGACACGGACGGCGTCTGGGCGAAACATTGGTATGCGAAGGTCGAGCACACGACCACCTTTGCGCCTTACCGCGCCAAGCCAGACCCTGTGCCCACGTCGCTCCAGAATGTCCTCGCCGAATGCAACCAACTCTACGAGCAACTTCATCAACATCGGATTACCGCAGGCTAACTCTCCATGCTCCAGAAGTTCGACGAACGCAATCGCAACCTCCAAATCAACATCAATGGCAAGCTGTCGCATCGCGATGAAGCGGGGATCAGTCCTTTCGATTCTGTGGTGCAAGGCGGCGACGCGGTTTGGGAAGGATTGCGGTTGTATAACGGTCGCATCTTCCGGCTGATCGAGCACCTCGACCGATTGCGTTCCTCGGCGTTGGCGCTGGCATTTACCGAGATACCTTCGCATGAAGCAATTATCGCCGAGATCACGAAAACACTAGCCGCCAACAGCATGGCCGATGGCGTTCACATTCGGTTAACGCTCACGCGGGGCGTGAAAGTCACAAGCGGCATGGACCCACGGTTGAATCAAGCCGGGCCGACGCTGATTGTGCTGGCCGAATTCAAAGCCCCCGTCTATGACAAGGCCGGAATTCGCTTGATCACGAGCGGCATGCGACGGCCCACGCCCGATGTGCTGGACCCCAACATTCATCACAACAACTTGCTCAACTCGATCCTCGCCAAGATCCAAGCCAATGCCGCCGGAGCAGACGATGCATTGATGCTGGACTCACAGGGATTCGTCGCGGAAACCAATGCGACTCACATCTTTCTCGTTCACGGCGGCACGGTGTTAACTTCGCGTACGAACGCTTGCCCGGAAGGAATCACGCGAGACGTTGTGCTCGGCCTGTGCCGAGACAATGGCATACCTCACGAAGTTCGTGACCTCTCGCTGACCGAAGTCTTTCGCGCGGACGAGATGTTTTGCACGGGAACAATGGGTGAACTGGCCACCGTGAGCGAAGTGGATGGCCGCAAGATCGGCAGCGGGCAACTCGGTCCGATGACTCAACGTCTGGCGGAGATGTTTCACGAACTAACAGCCCGCGAAGGAACCGCGGTAGTCTGAGCAAGCCTAGTGCTTGGTACCAGCTTAATCTTCGGGTTGTGTGCCACTGGCTCTGCCAGTGCCGTCACGGGCGTGGTTGGTCCGTGCAGCACTGGCGGAGCCAGTGGCACCCGAATTCTTAGCGGTAACACAGCACTAGTAATTAAACGCACCTCAGTATTCGGGCAGCGAAGCTCGTCAAGAGCTTCGGGCTGCTGCGTCACTTGGCCGATAGCCTTGACGACTTTCGCTACACTGAATCCGAAAACCAAGCTGCGATAGAATACTAGCGAGTTACACGCCAGGCGTGCCCCAAGTTCCCGTGAATACAAACTCACTCAGCGGCTTGCGGCTTCTCGGTGCTCGATCACGCTCGGCGAAAGCATCCTCCGCCTTCGGGTCTGCCACGTAGCCAATCGCCACCGCAGTTAATGGATCGTGTGATTCTGGAATCGCATAGACCTGGCGGGCCTTGCTGGGGTTGATGCCAGCCATCTGATGAACTGCCAGACCCAGCGAAGTTGCTTGAACGGTGAGGTTCCCAATCGCCAAGCCGATATCGTGTTCAGCCATCCGGTTCGGCTTGCCATTGCGAACGAAGGAGCGCGAAGTCACGGTCAGCATCAACACACCAGCTCTTGCGGCCCACTCTTGATTTGCTTCCACCAGACATTCGAGCATCGCGTTAAAAGCCGCCGGATTATCGCGAGTCGCGAGGATAAACGACCAGGGTTGCTCGTTGTAACTCGACGCGGCCCAGCGAGCGGCCTCCAAGCACGAATGCAATTTCTCTTGCTCTACGGGGCGTCCATCAAACGCGTAGGGACTCCAGCGGTTGGCAATCAGATCGTGAATCGAGTAATCGGGGCGTGCAGCCTTTGGATGGTTTGACATGCCCGCCACTCTAGCAAGTCAAGCACCGCATGCAAACGAGACTCACTTAAAATGCACTTCGCAGGCATCGCCATCACAGTGCTGTTTGCCGGCGATTTTATAGCGGCGTTTCGCAACTTGCCGGTAGCACCACTGCCAAACTGGAAGTGAGAACGGCACGTGCATTAGGGGAGCAAGCAACCAGAGTCGCGGCATCTTGCGGCTCAAGTAGCGAAAGGCTGCCGCACCGCCGTGTCGATTGCCGGCTTGGTCGACGAGATACATCTGATCCATCATTTGCTCGTGAGACAAATCGGGATACCGCTCGGCAACGATTGGGTCGTGCAACGAAACAAACGCCAGACGCCCCGCTCGATCCCATCTCGCCAGCCGCTCGACTTGGCCTCTGCAGAAGTTGCACTCACCATCAAAGATGACCACATCGGCCTGCGGGCGTTCCGCTAAGCCGGGCAGTTCGATCGGTGTCGCAGTAGTTGTTTTCATGGCAAATAAGGACTTTCCGAAACCATAACCGCATATTGGCGGTAGACTTAACTATAGCATCCGGGTACGTTTGGGATCAGCGGGGAACGCAAGCTGGTCGTGGTACCTTTTGCCGTAAGTCGGGCACTCTTGCCCGACAAATGACGGCCAAGAGTGACCGTCCTACTTTCAAGCGCAACCCGCAAGCTGGAAGCGTCCACCACGAGATGACCGCCCCGAAAACCCGTTGGTTTTTCCGAAATCGGACGAGAACGGCGGCGAACTACTCGATATAATGCGAGGGTCGAAACCTGCGCCATCCATTCGCATTCGCCAAGTAAGGATTGAGCCATGGAAGAAATTCAACGCCAAGTCGCCGCAGCCCGTCGGCGGCTCGTGACCCAGCAATTCCTCGGAGTCCTTCCTTGGGCGCTGCTCGTGGCGATGCTGATCGCGGTCGTTGGACTCGTCATCCCGAAGATCTGGGCGATCAAGGTCGACAGCAACACTTGGGTTGCCAGTTGGATGGGTGGCGCTGTTGCCGCTGGGTTATTGTTCGCATTCGGATGGACGATGGCGGTACGCCGACAAGCCTTGGATGCCGCGATCGAGTTGGACCGCCGATTCGGACTCAAAGAACGTGTGTCGAGCGTGCTGTCGTTGCAGAGTGACGAACTCGAGACCGAAGCCGGACAAGCGTTGTTGAGAGATGCTATCCGTCGAGTCGAGTCGCTTGAAATTCGCGAGAAGTTTGGCATCTCGATCAACTCGCGGGCGATATTACCATTACTCCCCGCGTTGCTTGCCTTTGCGCTGATCTTAGTTCCCGATGCCGAGGACAAAGCGAAGGCAGCAGCCAGTGCGAATGCCGAGATTCGTGATCAAATCAAACGGTCAGCCCAAGAACTGAAAGCGCGTCTCGCCGAAAAACAGAAACGCGTCGAGGAGAGCGGCCTGAAGGACGCTGAACAGCTCTTTAAGAAGCTGCATATGGGCCTTGATGAGATGTCGAAGGATGGCGAAGTCGATCGTAAGAAGGCACTCGTCAAGATCAACGACTTGGCCAAAGAACTAGAACAACGCCGCAAATCATTGGGCGATCCTGAGAAGATGCAGAAGCAATTCGAAGGCTTGAAAAACATCGAACGTGGCCCCGCCGAAAAGATCGCTGATGCGATGAAAGACGGCAACTTCGAAAAGGCCATCGAGCAACTGAAACAACTGCAAGAGAAGATGGAGAAGGGCGACCTGAACGAACAGGAACAGAAGCAGCTCGCTCAACAGCTCGAACAGATGCAGCAAAAGATGCAAGAGATGGTCGACGCTCAACGCGAGGCCAAAGCCGAACTAGAGCGTCAAATTCAACAAAAGATCGCAGACGGCGATATGGAAGGTGCTGGCAAGTTGCAGCGAAAGCTGGATGAATTGCAGCAACAAGACCGCCAAATGCAGCAGATGGAGCAAATGGCCGACAAACTCGGACAGGCTTCCGAAGCGATGCAAAGCGGCGACATGAAAACTGCCCAGGCACAGTTGTCTGAGTTCTCGGATCAGTTACAAGACATGCAGTCGGAGATGCAGCAGCTTGCTTCGCTAGACGAGATGATGGACGAGATCGGCGACGCCAAGAGTGCGATGAACTGCGAAGAATGTGCAGGGGCTGGATGACAGAGCTGCCAAGGTTCTGGCCAGTTTGGCCAGATGGGAATGGGTAGCGATCAGTTTGGTTTCGGTAATGGCATGGGTGAAGGACAGGGCGAGGGTTATCGGCCCGAACAGGAGACGGATACGGGTGTGTATGAATCTAAGGTGCGCGGTAACCCGAAAGCTGGCGAGGCCGTTCGCGTCGGTGATGCCATCGGCCCCAATAAGGCGGGCCTGAGCCAGGAAGGCATCAAGGAGCAAATACTGAGCGCTGTGAAGAACGACTCCGATCCTCTGAGCGATCAGCGACTTCCGAAAGATCAACAAGAGCACGTCCGCGAATACTACAAGCGATTCGAGGAGTGATCTTGAGACTCGATGAGTAGCGACAAAGTCGGCTCGATCAATCGGGCCGGCTTTTTTTGTGCAAACTAATCGCCGCCGCGCTGCAACGTGAACGTGTATAGCATGATGACAGCGCCAGCCGACAACAGGCTCCATGGCGCCCACTCCGGCGGTCGCACTTCGCGACTCGCCGCCGCCTTTGTCATCTGCGGTTCGTCGAACACACTCATTGGTGTAGCCGCTTGCTGTGGTGATCCTGCAAGTACCGCTTTCTCGACGACCAAGCATTCACCTCCCAAGATCAACAGCGCCGCTCCAATTGCCGCAAAGAATGCTCGCCACATGATCACGTCCTTTCTTTCAAGACCACGGCTTTCGTTTGACCGTTCGAAACGCCGCATCTATTGGTTCGACACATTGCTAGCGAGCGGACTACCGCAGGAAAGGTCGTAGCGGTTACGCGGTCGCGCGAATTGTCTTATGACGGCTAGAGCGAATTTACCTGTCACTCTCGGCAAGACCGACGGTCACGCAAGTAAGCCCGAAGTGTTTGGGAGAAAGACGCTAGCAATCGGCCATTCTTGCTTGTCGACCAGCAACTCTTGCTTCGACAGAACCTGATCGGCAGTTCTTGCTGCCTCTCGCACGAGTTGGCCCGACCGTCCTAAGTTGTTGCAGCATTGGAGCATGTGACATGTGCACAGGCCGACAGGCTAAAGAACTTTGCTTCGGCACGGCGGTTGCGAATAGGAATCGTCGTCTGCAGGGGAGCGGACTAGTTGTCGAGCAAGTTCGATGTCTTACGGGATGTACATATCAGCAGCCGGAGCCGACGTGCAGAGCGCGCGGCTACAAGTGCTGAGCAACAATCTAGCAAACGCCGACACGCCAGGCTTCAAGCGTGAAATTGCAATCCTTCAAGCGCGCCACGCCGAGTCGATTGAACGAGGCGATGTCGCCGCTGGCCAACGTGGAATTGAAGATGTCGGCGGTGGCGTCCAGTTGTCGGAAACCGTAACCGACTTCAGCGTCGGTGCGCTTCGCGAAACAGGAAACAGAACCGACTTGGCGATCAACGGCGAGGGGTTCTTTATGGTCGAGAAGGACGGACAGCCGCTGCTAACGCGAGCCGGCAACTTCCACTTTTCGACGACGGGTCAGTTGCAATCGGAGCAAGGTTATCCCGTGATGTCACTCGACGGCGGACCGATCACCATCGACCCGACGCAACCATGGAACTTCAACGAGGATGGTGGAATCGAACAAGCCGGCGACAAGCAACTGCTGGCCCTCGTCCAACCGGCTTCGCTGGGTGACCTGGTAAAGGCCGGCGGGAACATGTTCTCGCCACTGGCTGATGTGAATCCCGTCCCAGCGGCTGATCGAAACGTGAAAAATGGCTATCTCGAACAATCGGGCGTCAAGCCTGCTCTCGAAATGATGGAGTTGATTGAGACGTCGCGGGCGTACGAAGCCAACATTCGCATGATTCAGAGTCAAGACCAAGTAGTCGGATCGCTTGTCAACCGAGTCCTCCGACAGTCCTAAGGCCAAACTCAAAAACAACTTCGGCATTTCAAGAGTAGGGTCCGCTGTGCGGACCAGGAATTCCCGCGGTCCGCACAGCGGACCCTACGAAAGAACAAGTAAGTTAGCCTTGAGTCATCCCTAAGGTCCAAAGTGATACAAACAGCCACCGCAAGGAGTGCACGATGAGCGTTCAAACACTTTATACCGCCGCCACTGGCATGCAGGCCATGGAGACGAAACTCGATGTGATCGCGAATAATCTTGCGAACGTGAACACAACGGGCTTCAAGAAAGGGCGAGCGAACTTTGAAGACTTGTTCTATCGGCATGAAGCGATGCCTGGAGCCAATCCTGCGAACGGCGGCCAAGCTGCAACAGGCACGTCCATCGGACTCGGAACACGCGTTTCAAGCATCCAAACCAATTTTCAACAAGGTGCTTTCGAGCAGACCGGCAATCGGTACGACGTCGCGATTCAAGGAGAAGGATTCTTTCAGGTCCAAGACGCGGCGTCGGGTACGAACCTTTACACACGGTCTGGTAACTTCTCTGTCAATTCGCAAGGGCAACTGGTCCTCGGGTCGGCAACGGCCGGGCGAGTCGTTCAACCACAGATCACGATCCCACCGAATGTCCTCGATGTCGCCATCCAGGCGGATGGAAATGTGCTGGTTCGGCTGCCTGGCCAGGAGCAAGCCCAATCCGTTGGGCAGCTTCAACTCAGCACATTCCTTAATCCTGAAGGTCTCCTGAAGCTCGGAGAGAATCTTTATCAGGAAACGAGCGCTTCCGGCAACGCAACGCTCGACAATCCCGGCAACACGGGACTCGGCGTTCTTCAACAAGGAGCGCTCGAAGCATCCAATGTCGAACCTGTCCAGGAATTGATCGACCTGATCACGACGCAACGTTCGTTCGAGCTGAACTCACAAGCCGTGCAAGCCGGCGACCAAGTCCTGCAACAGATCACCAATCTCCGCCGCTTCTAGATTTTTGGCATTCCGAACTCACACTGACGCGAATCCATGACAAGAACCTCCAAAACGAAGACGGCTCTCTATTTCCTCGCCATTCTCGTCGGCAGTTGGTCGGCGGATGCAGCGGAAGTGACACTGCGCCAGCAGTCACATGCCAAGGGCTCGCTTGTCTTGCTGGGAGACGTCGCCGACGTCACATCTGGCAGTGCCGAGCGTATCGAATTGCTGAAGCGAGTCGAGTTGTTTCCGGCACCAGCGCAGAACCGCTCGAAGCTGATGCATGTTCGCGAGTTGATCGAGTTGCTTGTACTGCACGGAATCGACATCGATGACCTCGCATTCAGCGGAACAAGAACGACTCGAATTTACCCGGCGGCACCGGCACCGAAGGTCGTCACCGTCGGCTTGCAGGTTCCTGCGTCCGAGACAGCGGACATGGTCGTCGTCACGCGACGAACATTGAACCGCGGCGACATCATTCGCGATGCGGATGTCGAGTTGCAACCACGCGACCCGAAGAACCAGTCGTTTCAAGTCGCTACCGAGCGGCATGCCGTCGTAGGAATGGAGCTCCTGTATCCGATTCGTGAAGGCCAGACGATCATTTTGAATCAACTGCGTAAACCGCTCATGGTCAAGCGAGGCGAACTGATTCGCGTTCGCGCTCGGGCGGCGGGCGTTCAGGTGACGACGACCGCCAAGGCGATGGAAGACGGTGCGATGGGAGACATCATCATCGTGCAATCGCTTGAGAACCGCGAGCAGTACGCGACGCATGTCACCGGTACACAACAAGTCGAAGTCTACGCCGCCGGGATCGTCGCCTCGGACTCGGCGAGTTCTTCGGCACATCGCAACAATCAGTCCACGGAAAAGAGGTAGTGATGCGATCCCTCGGACAAAGCCAAGAACGTTGTCTCCTCCGGTTGCTGGTGATCGCCGCAGTGATCTTCGCAACTGGCGAGGCGATGGCGCAAAGCTCAAGTATCTTTGAGCGTGATCTACCGCAAACCGGGCAGGCTCCGATCATGCTCGATGGCGGCAGTTGGACCTATATTCCTCCGGTGCTTCCACGCAGAATTAACATCCACGATCGCGTCACGATTCGCGTCGACGAACTCGCCAGCATGACGCAAGAAGGCGACGTGCAACAACGTCGCACGGCCCAGTACAACGCGGTCCTCAAGGATTGGATCGGATTGATCGGACTTAAGGCCATTAAACCGAACGCACAAAACGATGGCGACCAAACGATTAACGGTCAGCTTCAACAAACGTATCGAGCTCAAGGCGATATCGAAGCTCGCGAATCGTTGGCGTTGAACATTGCCTGCACGGTGGCCGACATTCGCCCGAATGGCGATCTCGTTCTGGAAGGGCATAAACAGATTCGGATCAACGAAAATGCCTGGGAGGTCTCATTGAGCGGGATCTGTCGCCATCAAGACGTTGGTCCGGACAATGTCGTTCTCAGCCGCAACATCGCCGACTTGAAAGTCGATAAGCGCGAGCACGGGCAGGCTCGCGACGGCTATAAGCGGGGATGGCTAACGCGATTGCTCGACGAGTTTGCACCTTTCTAACACAGTTCCGTGAAGGCAGATTTCATGCGTCATTTTGAACTCAACCAAGTACCGGGAAGATCGCGAATTATCGTCGCTGTCTTTGCGATGATCGTCAGCGCGACCGCAGGGAGTGACGATTGCTTCGGCCAGTACCTCCGCATCCGCGATATTTGCCGAGTTAAGGGTCAAGAAGAAAATACGCTTCAAGGTCTTGGGCTTGTCGTGGGGCTGAAAGGGACCGGCGATGGCGATGTTACGACGCAACGGGCCTTGGCCAAGACCATGGGGACGATGGGCGTGCCGCTGAGCCAGGCACCCGGTGGTGCTGTCGTGCTGGACGAATTGAAGAACGCCAAGAACGTTGCTCTGGTCTTTGTTACGGCGACAGTTCCCGCCGAAGGGGCTCGCCAAGGTGAGATGCTTGACATCGCCGTCAATGCGATCAGCGCGAAGAGCCTGGAAGGCGGCCACCTGCTAATCACGCCCCTCCTTGGTCCAAGACCTGGCAATCCACGGGTCTACGGATACGCACAAGGGTCGATCGCGCTCGATACGACGGGGCCACCGACTTCGGCCAAAGTCCACGATGGCTGCCGCTTAGAAGAGAGTTTTCACAATTCCTTCATGCTGGACAACAAGATTACGCTGGTACTCGACAAGAATCATGCAAGCTTCCAAACGGCTTACGAGATTGAAGATCTTCTTAACACCCCAAGCAGGTTTGGCACGGGCGGCGCAAACGACGAGCGACCGCCCGCAAAGGCCATCGACCAGGTGAACATCGAAGTACAAATTGACGCGAGATACAAAGACAATCCTGTCGAGTTCATCGCCCTCGTTCTCGACACACAGATCGTTCCCCCCAAGCACGATGCTTGCGTGGTCATTAATGAACGCAACGGTAGCATTGTCATAAGCGACAACGTCATGGTCGGACGCGTCGCTGTTGCCCATCGAAATTTGAGTATCGAGACAGGCAGCGATGCTGCGATCGGGCCATTTCTCGAAGTCGACCAAACCGACTCCTCGACCACACGACTGAAGGCACTTGTATCCGCGCTGAACTCCCTGAAAGTCAGCCCAGACGACATTATGGACATTATTAAGTCTCTTGAGCGGAGCGGAGATTTGTACGGTCGATTGATCGTTCAGTAGCAAAGGCAACACGATGAATATACCCACGAACAGCCAAGTCAGCAGTGTATTGTCCGGGTTTCCAAGTCAGGATGCGTCGCGTTCGATGTCGTCTGCGGCAGCGCTCGAGGGTGTCGAGGAACCCAGCGAATTGCGAGAAGCGTTCGACAACTTCGTTGGACAGACTTTCTTTCAACAGATGTTGAGCGCCATGCGGAAGACGGTCGATAAGCCAGCGTACTTTCATGGCGGACGCACCGAAGAGGTCTTTCAAGGTCAGCTTGATCAAGTGCTCTCTGAACACCTGACCAAAGCAGCCGCTGACGAGTTCACCGATCCGCTGTTCGAGTTGTACTCGCTCCGTCGCGCTTAAAGGAAGTGTGTGGGAGACTGCAGAAGAATCGTTCCGAAACAACTTCCTCGTTTAACTGATAGCCGAAATTCACACACGAGAAGGACGGACGCGTTATGTTGGCAGAGACAGAACAAGCGAATTGGGAAGTAGATCTGACATCGCTGCTTGACGAGCTGTCAAATGTGCAGACGGAACTGCTTGACGTGCTAGCGGCGAAGCGCGAGAGCATGGCTAGCAATAATGTGGAGCAGATGCTTGATCTTCACCCTCGCGCCGAAGCTCTTTGTGATCGTCTGAGATCCTGTCACCAACGACGCGAGCATCTATTGGTTGCTGCCAACGAACAAGGGCTGCCTGCGGAAAACTTAGGCAGCATCGCAGCTTCGTTGACGACGGCACGGCGAGGCAAGGTCACCAAGCAGATGACAGCCGCTTCCGCGCGGATGCGATTGCTGCAACATCAAAGCCTCGCAAATTGGGTGCTAGCCCAGCGAACTATTCTACATCTGTCTCAGTTGTTGGAGATTATTGCTACTGGAGGGCAATTGCAGCCGACATATTCAAGAGACGAGCCGTCAGATTCACGAGGTGCGCTAGTAGACAAGGAAGTTTAGGCGCTCCTGCGGGACTGACGAAGTCACGCCGAGTGCAGCCATGTCTCTCCTTGGATCGCTTCAGATCGCGAACAACGCGCTGTTTGCTTCTCAGGTTGGCCTTCAGGTCACGGGGAACAACATCGCCAACGCCAATACGCCTGGCTATATTCGCCAACGGCCTGTCTTTACGACTGCGCCAACACAACTGATCGGCGACCTTCCGCTCGGTTTGGGCGTTCAGGTCGACGGCATCATCCAGCAGTCGGATCGCTTTCTTTCGGAACGATTGCGTGGCGCGATCAGTGATCTCGCGAGTAGCGAGGCGCAAGAAGAAGCCTATGGACAACTTGAGGCGTTGATTGGCGAGTTGACCGACACCGACCTGAGCACATCGTTGTCAAATTTCTTCAACTCCATAAATGACATTCTGAATCAGCCAGAAGATATTTCGGTTCGTAACTTGGCTGTGCTCCAAGGTGCAACGCTCGCCGACGATATTCGGCGCATCGATTCCCGCATCTTTGACATTCGTCGCAACATCAACGACGAGATCGTTTCAGCCGCAGCAGACATTAATCGTTTGTTGTCGCAAATTGCGGAACTGAATATCAATATTGTTCAGACCGAAGGCGGTTCGACGTCGGGAAGCGACGCGGTGGGCCTTCGTGATCAGCGCGAAGTTGCTCTCGCCGAACTCGCCGAGATTGTGAAAATACGTGTTGTCGAACAACCGACAGGCTCGGTCAGCGTGTTTGCCGGGGGAGATTTCTTGGTGTTCGAGGGAGTGTTTCGAAAGGCCTCTGTCGAGTATACGTCGGACCGCGGTTTGGCTTCGGCGACGGTCAACCTGGCGGCGACTGACGCACCACTTGCAGCATCGACGGGAAGTCTCGCCGGCCATTATGCCGCACGCGACGAGATTCTTGGGGGATTTCTCGAAGATCTTGACGAATTGGCCTCAACGCTCGCGTTCGAATTCAACAAGATTTACACGAGCGGCCAAGGGTTGACTGGTCTAAAGCAGGCTGAAAGCGAGTACTCGGTTAGTAGTGAGACCGTGGCGCTCGATCAGGCAGGACTGCCCTTCACTCCCATCAACGGTTCGTTCGAAGTGAAGGTGTTCAACACAAGGACCGGTTTGACGGAAACAACCGACGTTCTCGTGCAGCTCAATGGGTTGAAAGGCGACACCACGCTAGAGAGCTTGGCAGCCACTTTGAATGCAATCGAAGGTCTCGATGTCAATGTAACCGCCGAGCGGAAGCTGAAGATTGCAGCCGACTCGCCCATCCTCGAGTTCGGCTTCGGCAGTGACACAAGTCACTTGTTGGCATCGCTCGGCATCAATACGTTTTTCACGGGCAACAGCAGTCGCAATATTGATGTATCGAATATCGTACGCAACGATCCGTCCAAGTTTGCCGCCAGCGAAGGCGGAGTGGGAGAAGACACGAACATCGCGCTGCAACTCGCTGCCTTTGGCGATCGCGCTCTCGAATCGCGAAACGGCCAGACGTTCTCCGATCAATATGAAGATCTGATCGCGAAGGTCACACAAGCTTCGTCGGTAACGAAAGCGGTCAGCGAAGGATTTCGAGTCTTTCAGCGCACACTCGAAGGCCAGAACTTAGGGTTGACCGGAGTCAGTATCGACGAAGAAGCGATCAACATGATTGCCTACCAACGAGCGTACCAGGCCTCCGCACGCATGGTCGCGACGATTAGCGAACTACTGAACATACTAATGACCCTCTAACCTTCGAAACCACGCATGCCCGCAATCTACCCTGTTGCTTCGAGTCGCGTCAGCGAACGGTTGTTACAAGCCCGCTTGCAATCGCAGTTTGATTTCGATCGGCTGGAATTGGTTCGACTTCAGGACCAACTAAGTACTGGAATTCGTCTGTCCGTGCCGAGCGACGATGCGCCTGCTGCGGCGAGGGCGATCACCGTTCAGCGTCTGTTGGAACAGAAGCAGCAAGCAATCACGAACGTCAACACGACGTCCTCGTATGTCGCCGCTACCGACACTGCCCTCACTCGTGTATCTGAGTTACTGACCGGCATTCGTGCGAATGCCCTATCGGCCGTCGATTCCACCAACGGCGACAGTGAACGGCGCGTCATTGCAGAAGAGATCAATCGCGCGATCGAGCAGTTGACAGACGTCGGGAATCAACACTTTCGCGGACGCTATCTCTTCGCGGGATCCAAGACAACTCAAGCGCCTTTTCAACTCGAAGGAACACACGTCGTCTATCAAGGCAATGAAGTCGACTTGAAGAGTCTCGTCGACATGGACTTTCTGCTAGATGCGAATGTCACCGGAAACGAAGTGTTCGGTGCGATCTCTTCCGAGGTGAAGGGTACCGTCGACCTCGATCCCGTCTTGACGCTCAATACCAAACTGAGCGCACTTCGCGGCGGACTAGGCATTGCCAAGAGCAGCTTCTTGATTTCCGATGGAACGTCAACAAAGACAATCAACATCGCCTCTGCGGAAACCGTAGGGGACGTCGTGCGGCTGATCGAAAGCAATCCGCCCGATGGTCGGCAAATCACCGTCAACTTGACAAAGAACGGACTCGTGATTGATATCGACGATGCCGGTGGCGGCAATCTGACGGTGCGTGAAGTCTCCGGCGGGACCACCGCAAAGCAACTGGGGATCTTCAATTCGCTAGGTGTCGGAGTCAAGCAGTTGTTTGGCTCGGACCTCGCACCGATACTGCGACCGACAACAAAGCTGACGGATATTCTAGGTACTCGCGCATCCGCGTTGCTCCAGTCAGCCAGCATCAACAATGACATCGCTATCGAGGCTGCGGAGAACGGTGCTGACATCAATGGCGTCGTCATTCAGGTCGTTTCGGACAGTGCGATCGCCGGTGACGAAGCGATCGCGACGTTCGACGAAGTGAACCGAGTGCTGCGGATTAACGTTAACGGAGGCGTTACCACCGCCCGGACAGTCGTCAACGCGATCAATGCCACCGGTCAGTTCGCCGCAAAGCTCGATAGCAAGTTCGATCCCGACAACGCGGGCACGGGATTGATCCAACTCGGAGCCACAGACACGTTCGTCGGTGGATCCGGACTCTTGTTCGACAAAGAATCGGGAATTCAGATCGTCAACGGGGGCCAAACGCACACGATCACTTTTGAATCGGCCCAGACGATCGAAGACCTTTTGAATCTGCTTAACGGTTCAACGGCCCACGTCGCGGCAAGAATATCGGAAGACGGTCGTAGTATCGAAGTCCGTTCTCGGCTCAGCGGAGCAGACTTCAAGATCGGCGAGAATGGCGGAACCACCGCAACCGAGTTAGGTATTCGTACGCTCACGCGAGATACTCGACTTGTCGACTTGAATTTTGGCCGCGGCGTCGATCTGACAGGTGGAAACGACGAACTAACGACGAATCCGAATTTCGTTCAAGGCAGTGGGCCGCGCGTTGACTTCACGATCCGCCGCGATGGCTCGCCGGATCTCAACATCGATGTCAGCTCGGCGAACACGATCGGAGATGTACTGGATCTAATCAACACCCACCCTGACAATCGCGGTGCTTCGCCCATTACGGCAAGGCTTGCCGCGTTCGGGAATGGGATTCAGATTACCGACGAAAATAACAGTGGCGCACAATCTTTGACGATCATTCGTGGCCATAGTTTTGCGGCATGGGACCTTGGGCTGATTCCAAGAAGCGAAGAGACCGCATCGCTTTCGGCATCAGTTCCCGCGACGGCAACGGTCTCGTTTCCGCAGCCGAACGATCGCAATACCGGAATCGTCGTTTCCGCAAAAGTTGGAGGCCCCAGCTTCAACAGCGTACAAGTCATCTATCGCGATATCTTGGGTGGTGGTGCCGCAACAGCCACATTCGCTGGTGGGCGGCTGTTTGTCGACATCGATGCTGGTCAGACAACGGCCAATACGATTATCGACGCAATCAACGCTCAAGGGACTTTCTCGGCGCAGCTCGAGACGCAGCAAGATCCAGCAAACAACGGCTCGGGCGCAATTCAGACGACTGGCGTCGTGGCGACGTTCGCCGGAGGAGCGTTTGACCAGGTGCAAGGTGCCGACGTAAATCCGTCGGAAACGAAGGGCGTCTTCAATTCGCTACTGCGATTGAGTAAGGCTTTAGAGACCTTTGATGTCGTCGAGATCGGACGCGCTGTCGAAATGCTGGACGTCGATTTTGAGCGTCTTACGTTCTCAAGGGCAGATCTCGGCGCTAGATCGCGGTCGCTCGACGTGCTCAGCCAACGAGTCCAAGATGAAGACGTGCAGTTGCGAGCGACCTTGTCCGAAGAAATCGACGCCGATCTCGTCAAGGCGATCTCCGACCTCGCCGCTCGGCAGGCCAATATGGAAGCCACCTTGCGACTCATTGGACAGACGCTTCAATTGACCGTCCTGAGTTTCATTTGAAGTCCGGTTCGACTTATCGCTCTGATTTTCCTCAAGGTTCCCAGGAAATACCCTGGTAGTTCGCGATCAGAGCAGTCTCACAGAGCATGTAAACAACTCATCGCTTCTGGCATTTGAGGCATTCTAGCCGGCTGATGTCGAACCAAGACTTTACATTCGAAAACTTTGGGCTGATGATCTCTTTCGTTTGGTTGCTGAAAGATGCTCCTCTCGTCCCTTCGTCGACGAAGACCCTTGAAGTCCTCCACTCATAACGCGGCTTCGCCGCAACCAAATGTGGGACGGACGAGCGCGTCCATCCTTGTAGCTCTCCTTTACGGTGTAAACGAGTGAGAACAGGCGACTCGCTGGCAGATCGTTCCGTCCTTGGTCACCAAGACCGTTTGTAGCCGGATCGCCAGCGAGCCTTTGTCGTACAGCCCGAACAGTCGCAAGAGCCGCAAGAGTCGCGAGCTCGAATTTGCAAGGAAGGGATTCACGATGAAAAACGACTCCGTGATGATCGCCGGTGTCGATGTCTCGAAAAAAGCCTTGGACTAATCCCTCTTGCCCAGCCGACGCGCCGGGCAAGTCAACAACGACCGAGCCGGCTGCCAATCCTTCGTCCAGGAATTCAGAAGGATCGGCGTCCAGCTCGTCTGCCTTGAAGCCATCGGCGGACTCCAACAGGATCTGGAGGCCGCCGCATAAAAGTTCGTTGGCGACGAGCGGTTTTTCAAGGTGGGGAAATCGGGGGGAAAGTTCCAAATCCCCAAGATATTCGAATGGTACGGCCTCAAATTCCTCAACGACACCGAGCGACCGGTTTCAGGGGACAATCCAGAACTTTACCTAACCGGAGGGGTCGACAAAGATGTCCATGCACTGCTCGAGTCGGGCAAGTATAAGCTGAAAAGCATCGAGTGGGGTTGGGCATTAAACGAAAAGTACTAGTAACTCCCAATTCGCAAGTGCATGTGGCGTCGAGGGGCAATTTCGACGCCGTTCTACTTGCTGCATCGAACCACCGCTGGCGTTCACGCCAGCAGCGGCAGAAGAGGGACGACGCTCGATGGTGTGGAGTCACTACGATGAGTTTTCATAAGCCACTTCAACTTACGACCATTGCCTTGGTTTTGTCCGTCTTTGTCGCGAATTTTACGCTCGCCAACGATATTCGCTTCGCGACCGATTCCGATAATTCCGCGGAGGATTTAACGAGTGACTTGGCCTCCTTTGACCTTTGTGGCGGAACATGTCGCTGTAACTGCTGTCCCGATCCTTGGGTCGTCTCGCGCGAGCCGATCTGTTGCAGGTCGCACCTCGGCGGTCTTACGAATCTGGCCACCTCGATCGGCAACGGCTGTAGTTTCAAGATGCCATTCAGCGGGGGAGCGTGGCACTGGTTCCACCAAAGCCTTAACGGCTCGCCGGGCGGATACGGCATTCCCGATCTCCGAGGCACGTACTTCTGGTATTTGTATGCCGATCCCGAGTACGCAACGGCGGCAGGGAATAAGATCGGTGGGCATATGGAGCTACGTCTTCGAGAGCGGGATCAATTCCGTTCCTTCACTGACGATCAGGTCTGGACGTGGGAACTGTACGGTTACCTGCACAATGACCAACTAGGCACTCTGAAAGTGGGGCAGCTCTTCAACCGATTCGGGCTCTTTTGGGATGGCGTCTTCTTCGGCAATGCAGCTTACTTTGATGGCTTGAAGCTCGATGCGGATTACGGCGTCTCTTGGGAGAAAACGACGGAAATTGACGATTGCCTGTCCGTCGACACCTACGTCCAGTTCTTTTTCCACGAGGACCAATGCAACGGCTCTTTCACTGGTGCCGATGCCGAGAGTGTCGCCGGCTATACCGAGAAGAACACCGGCGTCGCACGGCTGGTTCCAATTTGGACTCGTGCGGACGGTTCGCAGGTGGCGATTGGTGCTTCCGCGATGGTGGGGCAGATTGACAGCCAGATTGCTTTGCCAGACGAAACCGTTTGGTCCTATGGAATGGATGTGACTTATACGAAGGGACGCTGGAAAGCCTTTGCGGAAGGTTCCCAAACCTTCGGCGTGCGAAACCCCGTCAACTACGTGTCGGGTGGTGCAAGCGATGAACTGACAAATTTCCTGGCTGGCATTCACTACACACGCGGAGCGATCACCTATCGCTGCTCGTACTCGAATTCAATCTACAAGAATCCCGACGGCGTACTGCATATGCTGCTCGCCGGCACCACGATTATGTTAAGCCCTGATGTCGATTTGTACATCGAATACGTCAATCAACGAGTTGACGGAGCGACGCTCCCTGGACGAAACGGGGACTTCTTTAATGGCATCGAGTGGGTTATCAACTGGCACTTCTAATCGCGACGAAGTTGGCTTCGACGAACATCATGCCAACATCTACGAAATCGACGAGGTGAAAGGCATGGTCGGTGTCGCCCAATCGATCTCGACAAAGATGGTGTTTTCTGTATTCATTGAAGTAAGCATCGGCCAAACAATTACTGTCGCAAAACTCTTTTGGGATAGGCTTCCAGCCTGTCAATTCAGTCATGACAGGCTAGAAGCCTATCCCACTTATTGTTTGGGCGGTGCTAAAGCAGATACTTTACGTGCAGTCGGTTGGAGCGACTGGCTCGTTCCGGCGAATCCCAACAAACCATCGGATGCACGGGAGACCTCGGCGTTGTCGGTTCTGAAGCCACGCTTTACTCCTCGGTTTCCGTTGATCCTGGTCGTTGAAGTAAACCGCTCGGCTGAAGAGTTTGTGGGCTGAGTGTCTGGATGAGTTGAGCGTCTGTTGGTCTGACACCCTAGTCTTCGGTGCTGCTGGCTCGCTACTGCGATCTCCGCTCGCTGAGTGGGAGCCGGACGTCTGCTACCTGCTGACGATTAAAACGATTGTTGGACTTGCGCTTCTCGAAACCTCAAGCATTCTGAAGTCATCGCGAGTGAGAGATGCACTCCACCGCGTTTCAACACTTCTCTTGGAGGTTCACCACGATGCCCACTGCCTATCGCAAGCGGCAAACGCCCATCACCAAACGCCTGGCCGAAGACATGCTGGTGCGAAATCTCGCCGTTCGCACCAATGGAGCAACACCCGACAAGCCGCTTACGAGCAGCAATGTGATTGCTTACAACCTCTCTCTTCGTCCACGGCAGCCGACTTGGCTGATCCAGTCGTACCAGCTCCCGACCGACCGTCGCGAGTGACCACGAACGATCGACGCGGATAGCGCTTTGGACTCGCCTCGTCGACAAGCCACAACAAAGCTCACAACCGTCAACACCGTAGCTCGCGAGTCGGCCAGATTCTCGCCGCGTCGAGTTGCAACATCTCCTTGGCACGCACTAAAATGCGGCGAGTCGAGACCAACCGGCAATGCATCCGCAGAGGCAACCACCGCCCCGCAGCCAAGCGTCTCAGTTCAACGCACAATCTTATCCCTTCGAGTATAGGCGGATAGATTGATATTCGTTCGCCAGTATGTAGGTCGAAACACAGGAGTTTGCCATGGACAATTACTCACTTGGAAAGGATATGAGGCAATTGCTGGACGCCGCTTCTCGTATTGAGAACTACCTTCTGCAATTGACCGAGTCTCGTCCCGCGTCGTCATCATGTCCTGCCTGTGGCGAGTTGCTGACGCGGGAGTCGTCGAAAGAAACGATGATCGAACGCCTGCGGGCCGACGCATTGTTGCCGGGAGAAATTATGCACCGCGGCGAATCCCTCGTTTCCGCTAACCAACGTTTCGAACTAAAGTTTGAGAACTCTGGCTCACTGAGTCTATGGTTATATGCATCGCAGGTTGCGGTCCCTGGTCGAGTGGGTAGATACAATGTCCCCGCTCGCCTTTGGAGTCGTGGCAACAGTTCTGCTACTGAACTGTATTTTCCTCAACAAACAAGTCAGCCGGGAGGCCTGGACAACCACCCACCGCTGCTTCGAACCGCCAATCATCAGATTCTGGCAAAGCTTGGCAAGTCGCAACCTCCGGTCTATCGCCATGTCGAATTCGTCGTTCAAGATGACGGAAACTTAGTCACCTACTTTCAGCACCCGCAGCAACGCTTATCAGACTTCGCTACTGATACATACCAGGTTGCGGCACATTACGGCCCCAAAGCTGTAATCCCGAACAAAGTCACCGTTACGTTTCAGACTGGCCAGCTCGCTATTGACACACAACCAGGAAATGGAAACGGTGATTTTGTAAATGAGACAGACTTGACGATCGGAGTCCGCGATAACGACAATTATGTCACTTTGCCGCCTGGTGCCGGTGTCGTCGCGTTGGGCCTTAACGGGCAAGTGTCCGTGGCCGGAATCAGGCAGCAGTTCAACGCTGATGGATCGCCATTCCGCGTGGACACGCTGCCAACTACTGGCGGCAATTCTGGCGATGCAGAAGAGGCTCCAATCGTAATCAGCAAGGACGCGCCGCCGAATGGGCGTTTTCGCATTGGATTCAAGCGAACCTCATCTGGGTTTCAGCTTACATGACACGTGGCACTTCCCTGGCGAACCAGGCCGTGAGTCGCTTCAAGGTGGCCGGACCGTTCTCGCTGCCGGAAGTACCGACACGAGGGCGATCGCTCGCGGCCATGACGCGTTCCTCGAGCTACTTCACATGGTGCATGAAACTCGCGTGAAACAGCTGGAACATGCGGGCTTTACGATCGAACAAGCGAACACTTTGTCCGATCTGCATACGCCGAACTTCATGTAGCGCCAGCGGCGAGTTTTGCGATCGCAACTTCAAACAAAATGCTTTCGCCTCGCGTTGCAATCCGCCCTGATTCGTCTACCAATCTCATAAGTCGCAACTCATTGCTCGCTCTTGGTCCAACTCGATCGCGAGAGGAACACGACGTGCCGGACTTCAAGGTCACCGAACTCGACGCCGATTTCGATTTCGATGCGCTCGATTATTGGGATGTCGTCATCGTTGGGGCGGGACCCGCTGGGCTCGCCGCAAGTTTGACAACGGCTCACCGAGGACTGACCACGCTGGTCATCGAAGCCAAAGACAAGCCCGGCGGACAACCGCAGTTTCTCTATGCGGACAAAAGGATCGTTGATATCCCAGGATTCCCGGACGGTATTACTGGCGAGGAACTGTCTGAACGCACCTATCGCCAAGCCTGCAACGCATTGGTTCAGTTCCGCTTCAACGAGGAGTTGGTCACGATAGAAGACACGGATCAACTCGAGAAGGACGATCCACTCAAGCGCGTGATCACCAGCCGCGGAAGTTATCGCTGCCGAAAAGTAATTTTGGCTTGTGGCTTGCTTCATTACCCGCGTCGTCTGGCCGTGCTCGATCAATTGAACTCCAACAAAGTCCACTACAGAATTCCGAAGATTGGCGACTATGCAGGCCAGCGCGTGATAGTCGTGGGTGGTGGTGATTCGGCATTGGATGCCGCGGTCATGGTGTTGCAACGCGGTGGCGCAGCGGAGTTGGTCGTGCGTGGCGACGCGGTCAGCGGGAAGGCCGATTCGCTGGCTCGCGTGGCGCAACAAGGAGGCCTCGTTCAGACGGGATGTGAGATATTAACGGCCGAGTTGGTCGGCGAGAAGATTGAGGCGACATTGACCGGGGGACGACGGAACCAATACGATCAGGCGATCGTGCAGATCGGTTTTCTGTCCGCCAAAGCGACGTTCGAGCGACTGGCTGTAAAACTGCATGACGACGGCAGCATCGCGATCGACCCGTACTATGAGACGAGCCGGCGCGGCATCTTCGCGGTAGGTGACGTGCATGGCGACATCAAGCTGATTGTCGTCGCTTGGGCCGAGGGGATTCAATCGGCGATCTACGCCTTCAAAGAGATCACGAGTCCGTATTGGTTGAACGAGAAACGGCTACATGACCACAAGATTGCCTTGATCGGCGAGAAAATGAGCCACGCAGCCAGCCAAGCGTTTAAGGGAAAGGCGTAGCGATTGCACGCTCACCTCTCCGGCAGCGGAGATTGGTCGCGAGATTATCGTGTACGAGAGGAATCAGCTGACCTACATGCGGCTGACGCTCGCTCCTAGGAAGTGCGAGTCGATGGCGGCGCACTACCCGCGACGTACTCGACAACGAAGCTCGCCGTGCAACCATTCGACGAGCCGCGTAGTGGTCCACTTTGCCGTAAGTCGGTCACTCCTGCCCGACAAAAGACGGCCAAGAGTGGCCGTCCTACTTTCCGGGATTTCAAACTGTACCACTACCACGAGCCGTTCTACCCACTCCTGCCACCTTTTCACACCTCTATGCGTCCAGTCGTACCGATTTTGCTGGCCTTAGGGGATGTGAAATGCCGAAGATGATATAGAGACCGTTCGTACACTCATACCGCAGAGGCGGAATATCTATGTTGCTGCACACCACCCGATTCGGCACGATTCAAGTGGAAACGGACGATGTCTTTCTGTTTTCGAATGGCCTGATCGGTCTCGAAGACTTCCGGCGCTGGGTGCTGCTAGCGGATTCGCAGAACGATGCGGTGGGTTGGCTGCAAAGTACGTCCCATCCGGACGTTGCGGTAGCAGTCGTGAGCCCGCGGCGTTTCGTGCCAGAATATCAGGTTCGGATTCCGCGCGGAGAATTGGCGCAGCTGCAACTTGACGAGTTGGATCGAGCCTTCGTGCTGACGCTGGTTTCGCGGAATCAACACGGTCTGACATTGAATCTGAAGGCGCCCGTCCTTTTCAATCTCGACCGGCGGCTCGCATGCCAAGTTGTCACAAGCGACGATCAACCGCTGCAGTGGGATCTATCAGTTCCGATCCTCAAAATGCGACGATCTGCGTGATACAGCCGTTGCCGTCGGAAAATCGGTAACTCTGCATAGTAGAGTGAGCTTGGGCAAGCCTCCTTCCGATAAAGTTCCCATAGAAGAAGCTGTGTGACCGCGGAGCTTGTGTTCCGTCGTCATTACTTCTTCTTTCCCTCCCGGGAACCGCCCTGTTGAAGTGACTGGTTTAGACCGGTTGTGACGCCTTGGCTCATTCCCAACCGAAGTCCTGCCGTTTAACCCCGCCGAGTTGTCTCCGCCTTGGTCGCCGGTGAAGCTTTCGATAGCTAACACACCGCAATTGCACCAAAGGCTATGTACGCACACGAGGAAGGAGCCATCGATGCTAGTCCTGTCGAGACATCGCGATGAGAGCATCATGATCGGTGACGATGTGGTGATCACGATTGTCGATATCCGCGGCGATAAAGTTCGCCTGGGAATCGACGCGCCACAGCACATCCCGGTCCATCGCCAAGAAGTCTACGACGCCATTCAACGCGAGAACCAAAAGGCGGCCCAACTCCGTCCAGCGGATACGCGGGGTGTAGGCGGGGCCGCTGTCGATCGCACCGACGGGTAGCGTTCTTCTATGTCTGTCGTGAAGGGGCGATCGTGAGTGGCGCTGGGCTTCAATCTGTTGGAACACGCATGCGCTCGTGCTCAACTTGTGAAGCACTGCTTCCCCTCTGCGAGGCGCTAGACCCGCAACAGGCCCGCGTCTGGACGTGTACTCATTGCGACGCAGAGTTCAGCGGGATGCTGACACGACGCTACACCGTCGACGAGTTGCGATCAGTTCGACCGGAATTCATCACTTTCGATCCTGCGACGGTTCAGCCTGTCTGCACCGAGATGCTGGAGTTCGCCCAACGATTCGGATCGCGCGATGGAAACAATATCGAAAAGCGAAGCGCAGTTCGCCATCCGCTTGTCGCCACCCTGACCGCAATTGAATTGGATGAACAACTTCTGCCTCTCGGGCAACCGTTCCAAACGATTTGTCGAAACCTGTCGACGGGCGGAATTTGCCTGATCAACGATCGCGCCATACGACGCGACCTTTTGGCCCTTGAGCTAAAGGGAGCCGGAGGCGTACCAATCCAGACTGTAGCGCACGTCTTACGACGGCGGCCAATCGGCGCCTACCACGACATCGGAACGGAGTTCGTGACGAAGTTTGCGAACCCCAAGTCGGCGAAGCGGAGCGAGCAATGAGATACGCTTCCGCCTCTAACGGATGTATGAATCGTAAAATCGGCCATCAAGAGAAATGGTCAACAAAAGTGGTTATTGATCTTGATCCACCCTGCGCCCAGCCGAACAAGAGTTCAAGAGACATACAACGAGATTAAAGTTTTACTATTTTGCCTAAAGTAACCAAAGTCGCTAGTCGATACTTAATGTAGATAAACGGGGAATCCCGGTCGCATGTGCTGGCAGACGAAGACATTCGCCCGCGATGTGCGACAAACGAAAGACGAAACCTCCCAACAACACACTGTTACTGCGTGTCGTGAAGATGAACAAGCTTCAGGCATTAGTAACGAGGTTGTTCAGTGTGTACTCCCCGCAACTGAATAACTTGTAACTAGTCCTCAACCTGATAGGGGTAACCTGGAATGTCCCGGATCAACACCAACGTGAGTTCGCTCGTAGCTCAGAATACTCTGGGCCGCAACAACAATGATCTTCAGCAAGCTCTGGGACGATTGAGCACTGGTTTGCGCATCAACTCAGGTGCCGACGACCCAGCTGGTTTGATCGCCAGCGAAAACCTTCGCCGCGACATTACCGCTGTGAACAAGTCGATTCAGAATAGCGAACGAGCCGGACAGCTCATCGCGACAGCTGACAGTGCCTTAGGCCAGGTCAGCAGTCTCCTGAACGATATTCGCGGCTTGGTTTCAGAAGCCGCCAACTCGGGCGTGCTGAGCGACGATCAAATTGCCGCTAACCAGCTGCAAGTCGACTCGTCACTTGAAGCCATCGACCGCATCTCGCAAGTAACGACGTTCCAAGGCCGAAAGCTGCTTGATGGTACGCTAGATTTCAACGTTTCGGAAGGGACCAACTTCGATCGCATCAGCAACTTGCAGATCGGCCAAGCGAATCTCGGCACAACCGGTCAAGTTGCAGTTCAGGTCGATGTCCAGACTGCAGCGACACAGGCTCAAGTTGATATCACGAATATCCCGGCGTCGACTGCTGCACAAAACGCTTTCGATGATATTGCGTTTACAAACACGGAAAGCCAAGCTACCGCTGCGGCAATCGCGTTGGGCGGTGGATCGATCACTTTGCAAATCAACGCCTTGAACGGTGGTGCCGCACAAGATGCCAGTGGTAACGCAATTAGCGTGGTGATCGCGGACGGTGGTGCTGCCGCCCCGACAACGGCGAACCTCGTTGGAAGCGTGCTTACAGTCAGTTACGACTTGTCGGCTGGTACGGTTGACGGAGATGACATAGCAACCGCGATTCAGAATTCCGGCGGCGGTCTAAACTTCACTGCCACCGCGACGACCGGTGGCGCAGCGGTGCTCGTCGCTGGAGACAATACGACTTATAATGGCCAATTCACTGGTGGTCGTGACGCCGGAAGCGCGACCATTCGAGTTACGGCCGACACGGCAGGAGCTACGGCGAACGGCGTGACGGTCACCATCGCCGAATCCGGTGCGATTGCGAATAACTCCGCCGTCGCGTCGATCAACGGCACGACAGGTAACATCGAAGTGGCTGTTCGAGGCACCGTAAGCTACGCTCAGATTGCCGCTCAGATCGACGGTTTGACGGGCTACAGCGCTGCGATCACGGCATCAACCGGCGACGCCAATTACATCGATACTGCGGATACAGAGCCAGCTGCGGCAACGTTAGGAAGTGGTGTGGCCGCAAGCGGCGGTCTGGCACAAGACGCGGTCTTCGAGTTGGCCGGAAAGAGCGGTCGAGAAGTCTTCTCGTTCCAAGCAGGCTCGACGATTACACAAATCCAGACGGCAATCAACTCGCTCAGTGATTCGACGGGTGTCAGCGCTAATGTGAACGGTACTACGCTGGAACTCACATCGACTGAATACGGCTCGAAGGCGATTGTCGAAGTCGCTCTGATATCGGAAGGTGCAGGCGGAACGATCAATGCAGCCATCGGCAACCTGACGCGACAAGCTGGAACTGACGTTGTCGCAACGATCAACGGTATTCAAGCCACCGGCAACGGCAACTCGCTGACGTTAAACACCTCGACGCTTGACCTTGGGCTTGACCTGCAAGCCGGGGTCACCGGAGCCTCGAACTTCACCATCACAGGCGGTGGAGCTCTCTTCCAACTTGGGCCCAAGATCGTCACGAATCAACAAGCTCGATTGGGAATCGGCAGCGTCAGCACTGCACGGCTGGGTGGTGGTAGCGGGCGTCTATACGAACTGCGAACGGGCGAGGCAAAGTCGCTTGCCAACAACCCGAACGATGCTGCTGCTATCGTTGACGAAGTTATCACCCATGTGGTCGAACTCCGAGGTCGATTGGGTGCGTTCCAACGTACAACGCTGCAATCGAACATCGCGTCGCTGTCAGACACGTTGGTCAACTTGACGGCGGCGGAAAGCTCGATTCGAGATGCCGACTTCGCGAAAGAATCTGCCGCTCTTACACGAGCTCAGATCCTTGTCCAATCCGGCACTTCGGTTCTGGCGATTGCCAATCAAAACCCACAAAACGTGTTGTCTCTGCTGCGATAAGCAAACGGTTCAGCACGATCAAGATAATAACCGCCGATTCATCCTCGATCGTCCGAGGCGGAATCGGCGGTTCGCTTTTTCTGCTTAGGTCCAGTGCATGATGCCGATGACAGAACGAGGACCTTTACGATCGTAACACCCAAAACTTGCTAGCATCGCTGCCGTATCCCCCGATGCGGCGAAAGAGATTATGGGGCGAATACAATCAACCGTCGGACTGATCACGGGAATCCCGATCCAGGATACCGTTGACCAATTGATCGCTTTGTCGGCAAAGCCGCGCGATCTGCTCGTCAAGCGAACCCAGGAACTGCAGGCCCAACAGTCGGGCATCGCAGAATTGACCGCTTCCGTGATTGGCGTGCAATTCTCGATTCAGAATCTACGAAACTCAAGCGTCTTTCAGACGAAGACAGTCGCGTCTTCCGATAAAGCGTTGGTCACTGCGACCTCTAACGGTTCGCCCGCTGTCGGCTCATACAGCATCACACCGGTCCGCAAAGCACAAGCTCACCAACTGTTGAGTAGCGGGTTTACTAGTAAAACCGCTCCGATTGGCGCTGGCGAGGTATCTTTCGGGTTCGGCGGCTTTGTGAATAAGAGTGTATCACTCGACCAATTGAATGGCGGCGCGGGTGTCGAGCGCGGCAAGATTCGGATTACCGATCGTGCGGGCAACACGGAAACGATCGACTTGCGATTCGCCACGACCATCGATGATGTTGTGAATGCGATCAACGCTGCAAACGATATCAATGTTACCGCCACGACCGACGGTGATCGGCTTAAACTCACGGACAGCACCAATGCCGGCTTGGTGACTTCCAACCTGCGAGTACGCAATGAAGGTCTGTCGAATACTGCCACAGACCTTGGGATCGCGGGTATCGATACGGCGGCGAGCGAAGTGACGGGAACCGATGTGCTTCGACTGTACGACGGATTGGAACTGAGTCGTCTGAACGACGGGAACGGCGTGCGATTCAAGCAAGGTGTCGCCGACCTTCAAGTCAGTCTCCAAGATGGCACGACGGTGGATATCGAGTTTTTGGCACAAAACAAAGGCGAGACACAATCAACCGCGACGACGAATGCCACGAACGGTGTCGACGCTCAGATCACACTGACATCGGTTGGCACCGGCGCTTCCGTCGATGGCTACAAGATCGCTTTTGTCGACGACGCGAGCGTGACGGCAGGAAACGAGAAGGTCAGCGTCGATACGATCGCCAAGAAGATTACGTTTAAAATTGACGAAGGAAATTCCCGAGCGGTCCATCTGATCGCGGCATTGAATAACGATTCCACTGCGAATCAATACTTCACGGCCGCTGCCGCTACCGGCGGCGATGGCACCGCTCTCGTGACAGTGGCTGATAAGGCGACCAGCAGCGGTGGAGCAGTTGCGTATAACTCCGAGTCGACGATCGGTGACGTGCTCGCAACAATTAATTCGGTCGACCCTGCAAAATTGCAAGCGCGGATCAGCGGATCGGGAGATGGCATCGAACTCGTCGATTTAACGAGCGGCGCCGGAACGTTTTCCGTGAGCAATCTCTTTTCGGGCTCGGCGGCCGAAGGCCTTGGGCTAACGACGACGGCTACAGGTGGAGTCATCAGCGGAAAACGCCGCTTGGCAGGACTCAACACCGTGTTACTCGATAGCCTCGGTGGCGGATTCGGGTTCGGAGCCCTCGGTGCCTTAGATTTGACGGACCGATCGGGCGCGTCGACGACGGTCGATCTCTCTTCATCCGAAACGCTTCAGGACGTGATTGGTGCCATAAACTCAGCAGGACTAGGAATCACGGCGAAAGTAAACAACGCTCGTAACGGAATTGAACTTACCGATCAGTCGGGCGGCTCGAACAATTTGATCGTTGCCAACGGTGATGCAACGAATACGGCGGATCTTCTGCGGATTGCGACGAACACTGCGGTATCGAGCGTCAATAGCGGCACGCTTGACCTGCAAACGATTAACGACAACACCTTGCTCTCTTCGCTTAACGGCGGCGATGGTGTACGCAAAGGGTCATTCTTGATCACCGACTCGAATGGCCAAGTTGGTGCCATCAACTTGACGGTTTTAGAGTCCGAAGACGTAGGCGATGTTATCGATGCGATCAATGCTCTATCGGTTGGTGTCGAAGCCCGCATCAATGACACGGGCGATGGCATTCTATTGATCGATACTGCAGGCGGCAGCGGCGACCTGAAAGTCACCGACGTCGGAACGGGGCAAGCCGCCGCCGATCTGAAGCTGGCGGGGACGTCAACCCTGGTCGACATCAATGGAACGCCCACCAAAGCAATCGATGGCAGCACCGCGCTGAAGGTCACCCTCGACGCCGACGACACACTCGAAGATCTTGTGACAAAGATCAACGCCCTGGGTGCGGATTTTACAGCGAGCGCGTTTAACAGCGGTTCGGGCGCGACGCCTTTTAGGTTATCACTTGTCAGTCAGCGGACAGGGCAAGGCGGCGAGTTGCGTGTTGATGCGTCTGCCTTAAAAGTTTCCTTTCAGCAAACCGTCGCGGCACAGGACGCGCTCGTTCTTGTAGGCTCCGCCGATTCGAATGCGACCGGAGCTCTGGCAGCTTCTTCGACGAACAAGTTTGACAGCTTGATTGATGGCGTCACGATCAATATCGTTGGGACTTCCGAGAAAGCGGTTACGGTATCCGTCGAACAGTCCTCCAGCTCCATCAAAACTCAGTTGCGGTTATTCTCTGAGCAGTACAATAAGCTCCAGGACAAAATCAAATCGCTGGCTTTTTTCAACGAGGATGAGAACTCCGTGGGTGTGCTCTTCGGATCGTCCGAGATTCTGCGCATCCAGAACGATCTCTCGAACGTGATCACCGGACGGTTCTCGGGAAGCGGGGCAATCGCATCGCTCGCAGAATTGGGACTGCGGATCAAGGACGATGGGCGAATGAGCTTCGACGAACAGAAATTCGACAATCGATACAACCAGAGCCCTAGCGACGTTGAACGCTTCTTCACGAGCCCCAACTCGGGAGCGGCACACAAACTGTTCAATGGTTTGGAACGACTGGCCGGTATTGGCAATTCCGTTCTCGTATCGCGAAGTGCCGCACTCCAGACGACGATCGATTTGAACACTCGCCGCGTGAGCGCGCTGACCGATGCTCTCGATAACGAACGGGAACGACTTCTCGACACGTTCGCGAGATTGGAAGAGACCATCGGCAAGCTCCAGAGCAACCTTAGCGCGATCGGCCAGATCCAAGCCATCACACCCCTCACGGCATAGAAGTGTTCCGAACTGTGGTGTCATCTTCACACCGCGAACTCGTCGGATACACTGCGTGAGCGTGTTCTACGCGGCGACCCTCCGTATAAAGGCCTCGAGCGAACCGTCCGATGGCGAAGCTGTACTTCTACTATTCGGCAATGAACGCCGGCAAATCGTCGACACTGATCCAATCCAGCTATAACTATCGCGAACGCGGGATGAATACGCTTATCCTGACGCCGGAACTCGATCATCTGGCGGGAGACAACTCAGTTCGCTCCAGGATCGGACTCTCGGCAGAAGCGAGATCTTTCTCTCACATCGAAAACGTGCTTGAGATTGTTCGCGCCGGACACGAGCAGACGGTGTTGCATTGTGTCCTCGTTGACGAAGCCCAGTTCCTGACTCGTAAGCAAGTCCAGCAACTAGGCGATGTCGCGGACCAACTCGATATCCCCGTCATGGCTTACGGCTTACGCACGGACTTCCAAGGGAACCTTTTTGAAGGCAGCCAGTTCTTACTGGCTTGGGCCGATTCGATCGTCGAGATCAAGACGATTTGCCATTGCGGGCGCAAGGCGACGATGGTCTTGCGAATGGACGGTGAAGGTAAGGTCGTCCGCGATGGAAATCAGATCAAGATCGGTGGCAACGACCTGTACATGTCGGTCTGTCGCCGCCACTTCAAGCAAGGCCTGCCTGCTGCGCGCCGCCAGGGGGAACTACCGTTCGGCGATTAGCCTCGATGGGTTTGCACCCCTAATTCGTGCTCGCAAATCCGTGGTTCTTCGCCTATCATATCGGTGGTCATTGATCCGTCAAAGGAAGCACTCACAAGATGACACACCACATCAGCCCTTGCAGCCGTGCCCTAGATCGTCGCACTTTCCTGGTAGCATCAGGAGCCGGAGTCGCTGGCATGCAGTTTGGTTCGCCATCGCTCGCGACAGCGACGAAGTCGACCGAATCGAGAGCAGGCAAAGCGAAGTCGACCATTCTGTTCTTTCTTTGTGGCGGAGCATCGCATCTTGATACTTGGGACATGAAGCCCAACGCGCCGCTTGAGTATCGCGGTCCCTTCAATCCGATCCCCACTTCCGCACCCGGCATCCAACTCAGCGAACATTTGCCGTTGTTGGCCAAGCAGGCTCATCATCTCGCGTTGGTCAACTCGGTCAATGGTCGAGTCAACACGAACGATCATCACGCCGGCTACTATCACAATCTGACAGGGCACGAGCCAGATGTCACCTTTCGAACGCTTGGAAACGATCGTACTCCCTTTCCGGACGACTGGCCGTTCATGGGCTCGGTAATCGCCCAGCGTCGTCCGCGTCATCCAAACTTGCCCAACGCCATCACGCTGCCACACAAACCGAGCCGCGCTCCGTATACTCGCCCCGGCCAGTTCGCGGCACGATTGGGTGTCGAGCACGATCCGTTCTACGTGCACGCGAGCCACGACAAGCCGCTCGAGTTCCATGCCCCAGCTTTGGAGTTGCAAGGAGATGTTAGTGTCGACCGCCTGACATCACGGCATCAATTGCTGCGTACGGTCGATGAAGGCCGTCGCGAGTTCGATCGTTACGCGAACGTAAACACCTGGACCAGCCAGCAGGAACGAGCGATGTCGCTGCTGATGTCATCTCAGACGACACAGGCGTTTAACGTTGCCGAGGAACCGCAACACGTCCGCGAGCGTTACGGCGAGACGGTCAACGGCATGAGCCTGCTGCTCGCGCGTCGTTTGGTCGAGGCAGAGGTTCCCTTCATTACGGTGTTTTGGCTCGGCGCGGGAATCGGTTCGCCTTTGGCCAAAAAGTGCAAGAGTGCCGGGAGTTGGGATACGCACGGGAGCAATTTTGATTGTCTAAAAGATGACTTGCTGCCGGAGTTCGATCGTTGCTACTCCGCCCTGCTCGAAGATCTCCAACAACGAGGTCTGCTCGACGAAACGCTCGTCATGATCACGAGCGAGATGGGGCGCACTCCCAAGATCGGCGATCCACGCAGCGGCGGAACGTCTGGCCAGGGCCGTGATCACTGGACCCATTGCCTGACCGATGTCTTGGCGGGGGGCGGCATTCGCGGTGGACAAACTTACGGGACGAGTGACCGACTCGGCGAATATCCCGCCGACTTGCCCGTCACTCCGGCCGACGTCACCAAAACCGTCTATCACGCGATGGGCATCAACGACCTGACCGCGCAAGATAGCGACGGGCGAGTCTACAACTTGCTTGATAAAGGCCGTCCGATCGTGGATCTGTTTTGAATTGACTCGTCGCAGTGACGTTTCACAAAACTTTCGCTCCAGGAGCAAACCCGTGTCGATTCGCACTACGCTTTCGGTCCTCGCCGTGGCGATCACGATGGCAACCCCATCAATGGCCGAGGACTTCTCGCTCACGCTGCGATATCAAACGGAAACAGCCGCAAACAGCGGACGATATCACCGTTTGGTTCGGCCCGAGACTTGGAAGGCCAACGAGACGGCAGTGATTGTTTGCGATGTTTGGGATTTGCATCATTCGCAAAATGCGGTGCGTCGGTTGGAAGAGTTCGCTCCTCGCCTGGATGAAGTGCTAAAGAACGCTCGCAGTCGCGGAGCGACCATCATTCATTCCCCGAGCGACTGCATGAATGCCTATGCCGACCATCCAGCAAGAGCCCGAGCCATCGCGGTGCCGAAGGTCGCACAATTGCCAGATGACATCACATCATGGTGCTCGCGGATTCCTGCCGAGGAGCAGGCTGTTTATCCGCTGGATCAGTCCGATGGCGGAGATGATGACGACCCGGAAGAACACCAAGCCTGGGCCGCGAAGCTAATCCGACTCGACCGCAATCCAGGTCTGCCGTGGCAGAAACAATCGGACTTAATCACGATCGACTCCGAACAGGATTACATCAGCGACCGTGGTGACGAGGTCTGGAGCATCCTTGAGCAGCGTGGAATCAAGAACGTAATTCTGACGGGTGTTCACGTCAACATGTGCGTGCTCGGTCGACCTTTCGGTCTGCGGCAGATGGCTCGCAATGGCAAAAACGTCGTACTGATGCGAGACATGACCGACACGATGTACAACCCAGCGCGTTGGCCGTATGTCAGCCACTTTACTGGCAACGACCTGATCGTCTCGCACATCGAGAAGTTCGTTTGCCCCACGATCACGAGCGATCAGTTGATTGGCGGCAAAGCGTTTCGCTACAAGGATGACACTCGCCCACATCTGGCGATTGTGATGGCCGAAGAGGAATACGAGACCGATCGAACGCTGCCAAAGTTTGCAGCGGAGCACCTTGGTAACGACTTCCGTGTATCGCTTGTCTACGCCGATGATGCCGATCGGAATCAGATTCCTGGCCTCGAAGTGTTAAACGAAGCGGACATCGCGTTGATCAGCGTGCGGCGTCGAACACTAGCGCCGGATCGATTGAAAATCGTGCGAGACTTCGTCGCCGCTGGAAAACCTGTCGTCGGTGTTCGAACTGCAAGTCATGCGTTCTGTTTGAGAAACGATCCCGCCCCCGATGGACTTGCGGATTGGCCCGAGTTCGATGCCCAGGTGTTTGGCGGACACTATACGAATCATCACGGTAACAAGCTGATTGCGACGGTCAGTGTCTTGGACGGCGTCGGTGATCACCCAATTCTGCACGGCGTGACGCGAGGTTCCTTTCAATCGGGCGGCTCGCTCTACATGACGTCACCACTTGCCTCGGAAGCATCGCCATTGCTTTCGGGCAGCGTCGAGGGTCAGTCGTCGGAGCCAGTCGCTTGGACGTTTACTCGTGGTGATGGCGGTCACTCGTTCTATACTTCGCTTGGTCACCCCGACGACTTTGACAATATTGAGTTCGTACGGTTGCTGGCCAACGGAATTCATTGGGCAGCGGGTTTATCACCACAAGAAACTATAGCGGCGGGATTGCATTCCAGCTACGAACGCGATTGGATCAGTGCCTTGGTGCCGAGCGATTGGGAGGCCTTTGATCCGCGACTTAGGGATTACGACGGCGTTGGATGGTATCGATGTGCGGTTCGATTGCGAGACACGTGGCTTGACGAGAATGAATTGACGCTTCGGATTCCGTTGGGAGACGACGAACTTCAGGCTTGGTTTAACGGGCACCTCTTACAACCCGTTGCAGACATACGTCACACTCTAGTACTTCCGATTTCCAAGGAGTGGATCGCAGTGAACGACGCGAATCTTATCGTAGTTCGCGTGGCCGACGATAACGGGTCCGGTGGTTTGGTCGCAACGCCGCGTCTCCACTCAGGCAAGAATACACTGTTGCTAAGTGGTCGTTGGCAGTTCCGCACCGGCGACGAGCCTGCTTGGTCCAACATCCCGCTTCCCGCTCGATACGGAACGTCGCCCGACTTCCTGTTTGAGCCTTGAACATTAGCATTAGACTGCTGCGATTCGTCCGCGAATTGGCCTAACGCGGCTTCGCCGCAATCGAATGGAGGATGGGCGCCCTCGTCCGTCCGTGTCTATTCCTGATGGCCGGACGGACGAGGGCGTGCATCCTACAAAGATGCGCGCCGCACGCACATCAAACCAAGTGGGACTCTACACACGCTGAAAGACGGCTCCGAAACGATGGGGATCTGGCATTTCGTTCCTATGGAAATCGCGGCCTTGGCAGTACTCGCTGACATCGACAAATCCTCCACCATTCTCTGCGGATTCGTATCCAGCCATCAGCACCGCCATCGTGTCCCACGCCATCATTGCGCCGGATTGTGGAAAGCGTTCTGCTTCGAGCACACAGTCAACTGCGTCGTTCATCTCGTTCACGTAACCGTGCGCATAAAACTGGTTCGGTCTCGGAAAGCTCGTGCCTTGTGACGTTGGCAACTTCTCACGCAGTAACAGATTGCCGGCGGCATCGCTCTTCGGAAGAAATAATTCGATTTCGTTGCATGGATTGATGCGAATGTCGTATTGAGCAAAGTCCGTGATGACCGAGAGCTCGTTGCGAATCCCGCTGATACTGAGGTCATGTCCGACAACCTCGGCAACGGTCTGATCTTCAAAGACCACCGTGATCCGGCCAAAGTCGTCAACATTCTGCATCACCCGAAAGTGCTCACCGGTAATCGCTTCCTGATGCTTAAGGATTTGCAATGCGGTGGCGGATACCTGGAGCGGGCGGATCGGATTTCCGTCCCGCAGCAGTCCTTCGACTTGCTTCAAAAACAAGCAAGGTCCTAGCGGATGGCATGCTTTGTTGAAGAGGGCACCGCCGCCTGACTTGGAGGGAGTGTCGTAAGCAGGTGCATGCGAACCTTGATGGGCACAGACGCCTCGTTGATACAACACTCTCCCTTTGTCTGTTTTGCGGGCTTCGATCAGCAACTCGACCAATCCCTTCACGCCATCGACGTAGATAAAATCTTCGGCGTACAACAGTTTTGAACCGCCGCGTCGCACAGCGTCCAGCACTTCCGACAAGAACTGCATCGATTCGATTTTTCGAGTCCTGGCATCCGCCTCGCGGCCTTCGCCAAATCCCGGCCAGATCACGGGCGGTTTCTCCAAGACGATAACGCCGACGCCCGCGTTAGCCGCTTCGATCGTATAGGGACCATGAGCAAAGTTCGCACAAGCAACATTGTCGATGTCAGGCCGCAGTTCATTCACCATGGCGGCGTGATCGACAAAAGCCCTCGCAATACCGTGCGTAGCGGCGAAGCGCTTGGCATTTTCCATGCGACCCGAAGTGACGCCAGCGAACTCGATACTGACACCGTTCTTATGTGGGATCATCCCATAAGTTCGCGCGGTGTAGTCGGCGGCGAAGCCTGTTCCATTAAGCGTTATCTTGATATTTCGACGGTTGGTCATGGATGTGGCTTACCAGTTTTCTACGAGAAGCGGAGCTGACGCCGTTGCGCACCAACGGATCCAGGAAGGCAGGGTCTCGGAAACGAAGCAGGGCTTCTCAGCAAAGACTCTTGAGCGGGATTAATTGCTCAGCCCTTTACGGCTTCCAACGCTTCCTCGCGATCGGCAACGATCGGCCAGAGTGTATCGAATTTCGCCGTGTGAAGAATCTCCAGCCCGACGGGCGATACCTTGCAAAGAGCAAGCTTTCCGCCCTTTGCGCTCACCCGCTTCCAGAGCACGACCAATAACTCGAGCATAATTGAACCGAAGTAATCGAGGGCTCCAAGATCGATGATGGCATGCGTGGCATTGGCAGCGTCGACTTGGTTTAACAGCGCATCCCACTCGGTGCGAGCTGCATCTTCGACTAAGCCGCCGATGGAACCGATGGCCGCGAATATCACCGTATCATCAGCTTGCTCGACGGTGAAATACTTAGGTTTCGACATCAACGAGTCTCGCTATTTGAATCCGTTGTCAGAGTTAGTTCGACGCTTGATTAGCGTCACTTGATTGCCCTCTGCGTTGTACGCGACGTCATCCATAAAGGTGCGCATCAACAGCAGACCTCTGCCGCTCGGTTTCTCCAAGTTGGTCGGGTCGGTCGGATCAGGAAGCTCGCGAGGATCAAACCCTGGGCCTTCGTCTCGAATAACGAATTCGCCGTGATCGGGAGCGACGTTCACCGAAACGTGAATCTTACGTCGCTTGTAGGGATCCGCGTGTCGACGCTCTTCGACCATCGCACGGTAAGCCGCGCGATCACCCTCGCGCAACTGTGAGTCAAGCTCCAGGTTTCCGTGATAAAGCGCGTTGTTGAGTGCCTCCTCAAGTGCAACGCACGTCCGGATACCGCCGGTTTCGTCGCACAAGTCCACTTTCCGGATGAAGCGACGCAAATAGTTAATCAGCGCCGGTATCATGGAAACGTCGTTATCGATCGAGAAGCGACAGCCGGTCATGCAATCCATCATGCGACCGAGTGTTTGTTCCTCATGAGCCATCGCCAGGAGGTTCTCGACGGTGTCTAGCAACAAGTCCTGAAGAACACTTTTAGGTACGTAACTCGAGGCGCCGGCCTTCAACGCATCCACGGCAATCTTTTCGCTGCCTTTGCCAGTCATCAAGATGACAGGCACGAGCGGGAAATCCTTGACGATGGCAGCAACTAGCTCGAGGCCATCCATGTTTGGCATAATCAAGTCCGTCACGACCAAGTTAGGGCGGACATCCTTCATCACAACCATTGCTTCTTCGCCGTCAGAAGCGTATTCGATTTCGAGCGTTGGCGACTTCGCCAGTAACCCACCGACGACGCGGCGGTCTACGGGGGAGTCATCTACAACAAGGACGGTGGCGGTGGCCATGACGAATTACCTCGGACGTGAATCGGTGACCTGGGTGCCAGAAACCGCTGTTCACACTACTTCTACAATATCGACTCCACAGTGAAACGCAACCTTTCGGGGGGCAATTTGCAGGGCTTTCGTTGTGTTCAATTCGCACAACTTGTACGACGGCTCTCCGAATAGGTCGAACTCAGCAATTCGTTGCTCGACGGGCTTCGGAGAGCCGTCGTACGAATCCATTCAAATTGAAAAACTGAAAAGCCCTGGGGCAATGTGCCTGCGAGTTGTCTCATAAGATCTCCGAAATTGGCTGGAGATGATCAAGAACTGAGAGCGATCGATCGAGCAAATCACGAACGACTATACGGAGCAAGTCGCGGCGATTAAAAAGTCCTTCGTGACACATGCGGGCGGCTCACGGCATCGAGTATTTGCTCGCCCGATTATTGACCATTCGCTCGTCCCAAACAAGCAGAATAGACTGCACTTTGCTGATACGAACCGATTCAGATGCAGGCGAACTCACTACTATTGGCACGACCATAAAAGGCTGCCCAGTGCATACACGCTTCACGTGAAGGGCACGATGCCCAGAAAGCTGCCGGCGCTCGCTGCGGCGATTGGGCGATTGAACCAATTGATCACATGCTGATCACATTAGTCTTACCGACCACGAATCAGAGCGCCACTACCGAGAACAATGTCTCGCGGTGTGGGGACGATCGTACCACGATAATACCGACGACGGACGGTGTTCCCGTAGAAGTGCAAGGGGCGGTAAGGGCGATGAATGATCGGAGTATTTGCGATCTGGGGGCGAACAGATTCCGGAGCGATAACAACACCCCACCAGCCTGGCTCCTGAGCCGAAGCGTTCGTTGCTAGTAACGCGATGGCCAACAACGCCAAACCAATTAATCGATACATTCGCTGAAACCCTCGTCGGTCGAACGATCCGAGCAGTCACGTCTCGCCAGGCCCGTGCCTATTCGACATGATGTCGCTGAGCACCGCGACCGCCCGTCTGCCTATACTTCTTTTCTAGTTCAACATCGCGAGGAGTCAAATTCTCTCGGCTTTTGTGACAACGGCATCGATACGAGTCCCTCGCGAAGTCATGAACAGACGATCAGCGAATAATCGTTAGGGCGCGCACCAACCCTCTTGCGGCTCCGCGTAGACCTGCGGTTCAACACCCGCCTGCAACTTGGCGATCGCAGATTCGGCGGCCTCGACTTCACTGGCATGACTTAGATAGGCCAGTTCAAAATCAAAGTCGAACGATCCGCTTGGGCCGATCTTGACGACGCGGCCTTGCTCGCCTTCATACGAACGCGGATTTGGGAAGTTGGTGCCCGGTTCGATACCAGTCACATAACCATCGGCAAGTGAAGTCGTGTTTTTCCAGACGGTAAAGCAAGGCAACTGCTTCTTGTTGAATTTCAGCAATGCGCCTTCTGTACCATGAGCGTTCTTCAGTATCGCTTGGGTCTCGCCTTCGTCATTCCCAAGCAATTCGAAGAAGTAAACTTGTTCTTCGAAGCCGGGTTGCGGTGCTTCGTAGCTGGACCAATTGCCAATCCCTTCCGCCGCGTGAGCGTTGCGCGGAACGATCGTCTTAATGGGCGCGATAACTTTCGATCCAGCATCCAGAAGCGGATCGCCGAAATTCACGTGATACAGCATCTGGATCTCCGCCGGGCTTTGCGACAGGTTCGTTACCCTGTCTTGAATTCGAAAGCCTTTCTCGCCCACCCGTGTTCTGATCGTTGTCGTCAAACGCAGCTTAAGAAAGTGAAAGCGGACCTCCTCGACAACGCCAACCACGGTGATCTCGCTCGAATCGGGATCAATCGTAACATCGACGCGACGAGCCGGTTTGTTGCCAATGCGACCGTGCAACGGATACAGCAGCGTGCCGTCTTCCTTAAACTCGGGGGCACCGTTGCTTTCCAAGCCACAGCGAACCAGCAATTCGTCAAAGCCGTCGAGCCACCCTAGACCGCTCGGCTCGCCGACATCAACAAAGGCCGGATGGACGGGACCGCGAACGGGTGACTTCCAACCGAGTCGCTGCTCGCCATAGGTCATATCCCAGATGCTCATGCCCCGCGTCGGGACAATTCGAATCTTCAGGTCGCCGTTTTCGACCGTCAGCATTTCGACGCCATCCGACAATCCGCCACGGGCGACCTCATAGTTGACGGCAAGTCCGCTCGCCCCGGGAGCCGAAAGTTTCGTGTTCGGCGGGACGGGCTGGCTGCCGAAACTCGAGTCAATGACGTTCCAGGTCTTCGCTGCCATCGTTTCAATCCTCTCGCTTTGCAAATTGTCGGGGCCGGACGAATTGCCGGCGTCGCACAATCGGACCCGGTCAAATATACCCAGTGCAGAAAGCAAACTTTGGATACGTACGAGGATAAGGTGCGCGGGCACAGATTTCTACCATCATCCGCACACTTTCCGTTGCCTTGCCAACTGCCTCTCAAAGTGTTAGAGAAGTAGGTTCCAAAGTGCCGAAATCGGCGTACCGCGTTCCTCGTGAAAACTCATCGAATCGGTTCGTGGCCTGAATCATCAAACGTTAAAAGTGGAGTGGAAGCTGAAATGATGGAGAACATCGCGAAGGGCGATAGTGTTGGCAAGATCCTCGACCGGGCACTCGACGCGGGCGAAGGCCTGCTGCGACTCTCGCCAACGTGGGTTCCCCGAAGCTTTTTGCATCCAGGCAAACGCATCAAACTGCATCCGGCTGACTACTACAAGTACGGCGCGGAGCGCGGCGGTATCGACGAGCGCTGGTTCGCCAGTACGACCGATGCGGCGAACGAAGGCCGTGTCTGGCATGAAGGACAAAGCTTTGTCTTGTTCGAAGGCCAGCACTTCCAGCTGAAACACGCCGTCGCCGAAGCCGGCACGCGGATGATCGGCAAGACGATGTACGACAAGTACGAACGCTGGCCGATCTATTCAAAATTCTTCGACAACATGGGCCCCATTCCGCATCACATGCATCAAAGTTTCGCCGATGCCAAGCTGGTTGGACAGGAAGGCAAGCCCGAAAGCTACTACTTTCCGCCGCAATACAACAACTGCGACAACAACTTCCCTTACACATTCATGGGGCTTGAGCCCGGCACAACGAAGGCCGATGTTCGCAAGTGTCTCGAAGACTGGGGCAAGGGCGAAAACGGAATCATCGATTTGTCGAAGGCCTATCGCTTAAAGCGAGGAACCGGCTGGCTCATCCCGCCCGGCGTATTGCATGCTCCTGGTTCGCTTTGCACCTACGAGCCGCAATGGGGAAGCGACGTCTTCGGCATGTACCAGAATATTGTCGAAGGCCGCTATGTGCCTTGGTCGCTGTTAGTCAAGGACATGCCAGAAGAGAAACATCAGGATCTCGACTTCATCGTCGGCGAATTGGATTGGGAAAAGAACATCGATCCCAACTTCAAAGACAACAACTATCTTGAACCCATCACCGCTGCACAAGGCGATGGTTGGAACGACGACTGGATCGTCTATGGTCGTGTTGATGGAGATCAACTCTTCAGCGCACGGCGATTGACGTTACAACCCGGTGCGAAATGCACGCTCAAAGATCCAGGTGCCAGCGGCTGGATTACGGTGCAAGGCAAGGGCCGCATGGGCAAGCTTGCTTTACAGACGCCAGCCATGATTCGCTTCGGAGCCGAGACCGAGGACGAAGTTTTCATCAGCTACGAAGCCGCCACGCGAGGCGTCGAGATCGAAAACACCGGCAGCGAACCACTCGAAGGGCTACGCTACTTTGGCCCGGATACCTTCGACACGGTACCGAATGTCGGCGATTACAGGAAATAGACCACCAAACCACGATGACCGGGCCGTAATGACCAAGGCAGAATGACCAACGACCGAGATGAAATACATTGGTCATTGGACATTCGGATTTGGTCATTTAATCACGAGACCGTTTGAATTAGAAAGCAGATAACCATGAGCAACGCATCTCCCAAACTTCATAACGCGATGTGGCCGGGTCTGGTTGGTAAAGGTACGGACGAAGGCCAGGAGCCGCCGATCAGCTTGGAGCATATGCTTGATCTAACTGCTGCGGCTGAAGTGAACGGACAGAAGTTCGAGGGGATCGATTACTTCCTCTTCCTGCCGCATACGAACCCAGAAGCCAGCGACGACGAACTTCGCGGCATTGCCGACATGATCGCCAGCAAAGGTTTTGATGTTGGGTCACTTGTTGCGCCTGTCTGGCCAGGCACCATTGGCGATTCGGCGATGGGTGACGATGCCTCGCGCGAGAAGTTTCTCTCGGCGGTGAAGATGGCTTGTCGCGTCGCGGGCATCTTCAATGAACACGGTGTTCGCAAGTACGGCGTCATTCGCATCGATTCGGCCGAATTCGGTGTCGAAAAATGGCGAGCCGATGCGAAAGCAAACACCAGTCGAATTGCAGACACGTTTCGCGAGGCCGCCAAGATCGCGGCGGACCATGGCGAGCGATTGGCGGCGGAAGGCGAGATCTGCTGGGCCGGCATGCACAGTTGGAAGGATATGCTCGACTTGCTCGAAGAAGTTGGTATGCCCGAAACGCTCGGCTTCCAAGCCGACATGGCGCATACGTATCTCTACCTGATGGGCTACAACGCGCCCGAGCACGCTCTGCTGCACGAAGGCTATTCGGATGACGAGTTCTACGCGGCTTACGAGAAGATGGTCGACAAGCTGCGTCCCTGGACCATCGACTTCCACATTGCCCAGAACGACGGCCACGTCCACGGAGCCGGCTCGCACGACAAGACGGGAAAACATTGCCCGGCGGACGATCCTAATGGCAAGCTCGATATCGTCAAGTGTGCCGGCTACTGGCTCAAGGACGCTCCGTCGCGCGGTATCAAGCATATCTGCTGGGACGGCTGCATGTTCCCGAACGCAACGCTTGAAGACCCCAAGACATGGAACACGATTCTTGATGCGATGATCAAAGTGCGCGACGCGCACGGTTGGAACTGAAACAAATGACCAAGCCCCAATGACCAATGTCCAAGGAAGAGCACGCCAAGTTTGATTTGACTGAACGGACGGCTGTGTTTGGTGAAAACCTCATTGCGTTCCTAAAACAATTGCCTGTTAATGACGTTACTGGCCCTTTAATTCGACAAGTCGTTCGGTCGGGCACGAGCATTGGAGCGAACTATTCAGAAGCCGATGAAGCAGGATCAAAGAAGCAGTTCCGCAATTTCATCAGTATTTGCAAACGAGAGTCAAAAGAAACAAAGTATTGGCTGCGAATGGTAGCCACGACCGTACCTGATCAAAAGTCTGATGCACGAAGACTATGGAAGGAAGCTGACGAATTGAACCGCATCTTCGCAGCTATCCACAGAAACTCCAACGATGACAACTAACCAATTTTCATTGGTCATTGGACATTCGGATTTGGTCATTTAACACACCTCTTCTATCAATGCCGACGACTGAACAACACGGAGCAATAAGATGACAAAACCCCTCAACATCGGAGTTATCGGTTGCGGCTTCATGGGACGCACGCATTCGAACGCGTACAACCGCGTTAGCAATTTCTTCAAGACTGAATACAAGCCGGTGCTAAAGGCCGCTTGTGCGCGGAGTGCGGACAGCGTGAAGGCGTTTGCCGAGCAATGGGGTTACGAGTCTGTTGAGACCGATTGGCGGAAGCTGATTGCGCGCGATGACATCGACGCAGTGGATATTTGCACCCCCAATAACCTGCACAAAGAGTTGGCGATCGCCTGTGCCGAAGCGGGCAAGATGATCTTGTGCGAAAAACCTCTGGCGATGAACGTCGCCGAGGGCGAAGAAATGTGTGCCGCGGTCGAGAAGGCTGGCGTCGTGAATACCGTTTGGTACAACTATCGCCGCGTGCCGGCCGTGACACTTGCCAAGCAGTTGATTGACGAAGGCAAGCTGGGACGAATCTTTCACTACCGTGCCAACTTCTTGCAAGACTGGACGATCGCGGAAGACCTTCCGCAAGGTGGAGCCGCATTGTGGCGACTCGACGCCGCCGCCGCCGGCTCAGGCGTAACGGGCGATCTGCTGGCTCATTGCATCGACACGGCGATCTGGCTGAACGGTGGCGTGACCAATGTCAACGCAATGACGGAAACATTCGTCAAACAGCGCAAGCATAACCTGACTGGCAAAGTGGAACCCGTTGGGATCGACGATGCCTGCGCGTTCATGTGCCACTTCGGCAACGGTTCGCTCGGCTTGTTCGAATCGACTCGGTATGCCCGCGGCCACAAAGCGCTCTACACGTTCGAGATCAATGGCGAACATGCGTCCATCAAGTGGGATCTGCACGATCTGCACCGGCTTGAGTATTTCGATCACCGCGACGAAGGACGTCTCCGAGCTTGGCGTTCGATTCACGTAACCGATGGCGATCATCCCTACATGAAGAACTGGTGGGTACCCGGTTTGCAAATTGGTTACGAGCACACGTTCGTACATCAAGTTGCTGACTTCTTAGCCGGCCTCGAATCGGGCACTCCAGTCAGTCCGACTTTCCGCGAAGCGTTGGAAACTCAAAAGATCTGCGACGCGGTGTTATCTAGCGCCAAGTCTGGACAGTGGACCGACGTTGGTTAATCCCCAAGGCGATTTGAATCGATGACGGCCTGTTGACGTCGCGCAAGAAATTTCCCACGAAGCAAATAGGGTCGCCCGTATCGGGCGACCTTTTTTTTGTTTCCTCGAACGACGAGATATCTCCGTCCGTCGCTGGTATCCTAGAACCAACTCGAAAATGACTTCGACATCCAAAGAGTAGGGTCCGCTGTGCGGACCAGGAATCCCTGAGGTCCGCACAGCGGACCCTACACAACTACACAGAAGCTCTTCATGAAACAATTCACCTGCCTCGGCGCGACGTTCACCTTAGCTTTGTGGTTCGCAACTTCTTCACTCCGACTCACGTCCGCTCAAGAACAACCGCCACTCACGAACTTCGCCCACGACAAACTCGTCGCGTGGTGCATCGTGCCGTTTGACGGCAAGAAGCGAGGGTCGGCAGAACGAGCGGCCATGCTCAAAGACTTAGGCATAAAACGCGTCGCCTACGACTGGCGTGAGGAGCATGTGTCGACATTCGAGCAAGAGATCGTTGAGTACCAACGAAACGGACTCGAATACTTCGCGTTTTGGGGTTCGCATGAGGACGCGTTCAAACTGTTCGAGAAACATGGGCTGCACCCACAGATTTGGCAGATGCTCCCCGCGCCGAAGGCAGACACGCAGACAGCGCGAGTTCGGGAGGCGGCTGTGCAGATACTGCCGATCGTCGAGCGGACGCGAAAGCTTGGCAGCAAGCTCGGCCTTTACAACCACGGCGGTTGGAATGGCGAACCGGCCAACATGGTCGCCGTATGCGAGTACCTACGTGAACACCACGACGCCGATCACGTCGGTATCGTCTACAATTTGCACCACGCCCACGATCATATCGATGATTTCGCAGACGTACTTCAATTGATGAAGCCGTATCTGCTCTGTCTGAACCTGAACGGAATGACGCGGGACGGCGAGCAAAAGGGACAAAAGATTCTTCCGTTGGGCGAGGGCGAGTTTGATATTCAATTGCTGAAAGTCATTCGCGATTCTGGTTACGCAGGACCGCTGGGAATCATCGGCCATACCCAAGACGACGTTGAACAACGACTGCAAGACAATCTGGATGGCCTGGATTGGATTCTGCCGCAACTCGATGGAAAGCCCGCCGGCCCAAAGCCAAAGCCTCGCACCTGGTCCCCCGTGTCCGCGACGCCGGCAAACACCCGGCGACTGCGCGGCACATCGCTCGCGGGAAAACCAGAGTTTCGACAGCCGCCGATTACAGTTGAATGTCGCGCCACGCTGCCACGCAAAGACAACTACAACATCTTGGTCGCCAACGACACAAAACGCTCCGGCACGCATTGGGAACTCTTCTCGATGAATGGGTCTGGCATGTTGACCGCCTATCTGCCGGGGCACTCGCCCGACCACGTCCGCTCCGACGCGATGATCTGTGACGGACAACCGCACCGTGTTGCCATGACTTACGAGCCAAATCGCGTGCGACTGTATTCGGACGGCAAGCTCGTTGCCGACGAACCGGTCAAACGCACCGAGCAGCCATCTGTTCCGGGAGATATCGCGATCGGACGATTAGTGGAGGGTGGAATCGGTTGCTCGGGAGCCATCGACTGGGTGCGAATATCAGAGGGTGTCAGGCCGATCGCTCCCACATCTGCTGTGGGCATCGAAGAAGATGACGCAACATTGCTGCTCTGGCGTGCTGACAATACTGTAAAGCAAAAGCAATCGCCGGTCACGGTCGCAACAGAGTTCTCTCAAGAGGTTGTCGACAAGTTCGTTACGCAAGCGCTCGCCTCCGGCAATTCACATCGAGGGCTAGTTGTATTCGCATCCGCGAAGTCCGCGTGCCTGTCATGCCACAAAATCGGCACGCACGGCGGGAGCGTCGGCCCTGACTTGTCTAAATTAACGCCCAAACGCAAGCCTCACGAATTGGTCGAGTCGGTGCTGTGGCCCAAGCGTCACATCCAACCCGAGTACGCGGCGCATCTCGTCATCTCCGACGATGGCAACACGCATCGTGGCTATGTCGTGCGTCGCGACGAGAAGCAACTGGTGTTGCGTGATCCCACGCGTCCACAGTCGCCTGAAGCGACTTTCGACATCGCGTCGATCGAATTCGAACAGCCGATCGGCACCTTGATGCCTGACAACTTGCTGGCCACGATGTCGACGGAGCAAGCGCACGATTTGTTTCGTTTTCTGTTCGATCTGGGTACGAAAGACGGCGTGCCCGCTGCAGAAATGAACGCTTTGCTAGAACATGCAAGCGCGCACTCGCATGGCCCAGCAACATTTCCCTACGATCGGAAGCCGCTACACCCCGAAGACTGGCCGAGTTGGCAGGCACACGTCAACCGAGATCGCATCTACGACTTCTATGCCAAGGAAGCAGACTACTTCCGCACGCAATCGCCCACCCCGCCGTTGCTGCCGGAATTCCCGGGCCTCGATGGCGGTGAGTTGGGTCATTGGGGTAATCAGAACGAAGAGGTTTGGGCCAGCGACCGCTGGAATGAAGTGCAACTCGGAGACATTCAATGCGGAGTGTTTCGCGGTGGCGGAGTCACTGTCCCGCGCGGAGTCTGCGTGCGAATTGGCGAAAACGGAGAGTTATCCGCGTGCTTCAATCCTGACACGCTGACTTACGACGCCGTATGGAAAGATGGGTTCTTGAAGTTCTCGTCCGTACGTCATGGCTTCATGCACGGTGTGATGATGGAAGGAAAGGCGTTACCGAAGCCGGTTGAAGAACGAGTTGCCGGAGAACGTCAATACAAGGGCTACTATCGCGTCGACAATGGGGTCATCTTTACGTATCGAATCGGGGATCAGATCTACGCAGATAGGCCGCAAGTCAAGGATGGAGAGTTCAGCCACGATGTCTCGTTCCCGTTGGGCGATCCGTTTCTGGCTGGAGAGCGGGTGGTAAAGCACGAACCACCGAAATCGATCGAAATGCCGATTCATCATGGCAGCGGCTCGCCTTACGCGGTCGACACGATCGAGTTGCCGACCGACAATCCGTGGAACACGCCGCTGTTTTGCAGCGGACATGACTTCCTGCCTGACGGCTCGGCGATCGTTTGCACGACGCATGGCGACGTCTGGCACGTCTCCGATTTCGAATATCCATCCAAGCGAGCCGTTTGGCGGCGGTTCGCATCGGGATTGAATTTGCCGCAGGGAGTCGTTGTTGATGACGACGGAATCTTCATTCTGGGTCGTGATCAGATCACTCGGTTACACGATCTGGACCGAGATGGTGAAGCAGATTTCTATGAATGTTTTAGCAACGCCTTCGAGACCTCGCCGGCCGGTCACGACTTTATTTGCGGTTTGGAACGCGACGCTGTCGGCAATTTTTATACGGCTTCGGGTAATCAGGGCGTGGTGAGGATCTCCGCCGATGGAAAACACGCGGATGTCATTGCGACCGGATTCCGCAACCCCGATGGACTAGGCGTCACGCCGAACGGTCTGCTGACAGTTCCATGTTCCGAAGGCAGTTGGACGCCCGCGTCGATGATCTGCGCGACAAAGCTACGAACTACCGACGCCGCACCTTACTTCGGCTATCCTGGTCCAAAGAACGACGAGATTCCTTCGTTGCCGCTGGCCTACTTGCCACGCGGGCTGGACAACTCGTCCGGTGGTCAGACGACGGTGACGAGCGACCGCTGGGGACCATTGCAAGGTCAGCTGTTGCATTTCTCGTTTGGAACGGGCTCTCACTTTCTGGTGTTGCGAGACGAAGTCGACGGACAGTTGCAAGGAACCGTCGTTCCCTTGCCCGGCGAGTTCCGTTCCGGTGCCCACCGCGGTCGATTCAATCCGCATGATGGGCAGCTCTACGTATCTGGGATGCAAGGCTGGGGTTCGTACACGCCAGACGATGGCAGCTTTCAACGCGTTCGGTATACCGGTGCGAACGTTCAGCTACCGGTCGCAGTCCGCATTCACGAGAACGGGGCCGCAATCACATTCTCTTCGCCGCTGGACCGCGATGTTGCCTCAGCAGCAAGCAATCACTTCGCCCAATGCTGGAATTATCGTTATAGCGCTGCCTACGGCTCGCCCGAGTTTTCGACAAAGCACTTCGGCATGCGCGGACACGACGCGTTAGTGATCACCGGAGCACACCTGTCACGGGATGCCAAGACGCTCTTTTTAGAAATCCCCGAAATGCAGCCGGTTAATCAATTGCACCTGCGAGTGGCGTCAAACGCGGGCCAACGGCATGATCTCTTTGCAACGGTACACAAGTTAGCTCGTCCCTTTACCGACTACGAAGGCTACAAGCCAACGAACAAACAGATCGCTGAGCACCCAATCGTGGCGGACTTGGCGATGGCACTCCGGAGTATACCGAATCCCCATCAGAACAAGATTCGCGACGCCCGAGTGATCAAAATCGAAACGGGCAGCAATCTTTCGTACACAACACGTTCCTTCCGCGTTCGCGCTGGCGAAGCCATTGAGTTGACATTGTTGAACCCCGACGTCGTGCCTCATAATTGGGCGCTCATCAAGCCGGGAACATTGCAACGTGTTGGCAGCTTAGCAAATCGATTGATCTCCGATCCCGAAGCCGTCGTCCGACAATACATCCCCGATTCGTCTGACGTGCTGGCTTACACGGATGTCGTACTTCCACGCGATGAATTCACCATCTATTTCCGAGCGCCCGAACAACCGGGGCGTTATCCCTACCTGTGCACGTTCCCAGGGCATTGGCTGGTCATGAATGGTGAGGTGATCGTCGAGTAGAACGACAGCGAGCGGCAGTCATTAATCACAACGGCCGCTTCAGCACATCGTCGCGAGACTACCTTCCGGACGCTTCCAATTCGGTAAAGAACGCATCGATCGCATCGACCAATTCTTCGTCGTCGTTTCCCGTCAAGTTCGTACCTCTCGTAGTCGCGTTGCTCCGCAACGCAGACTCTCGAACGACCGGAACCCGTCGTGGCCAATCACCATACGCATCACCAGACGTTGGTGCCTGATCCCGTTGCGGGTTCAGAACGCGGGGTGGTGAGTTGACGTTGCGGAGCAACGTCACTACGGGTGGCGTACCTTCGCCTTCTGGTTGGCCCGACGGATTGTTCAAACGGTTGATGACCTGAATGACATCAACGGGGGCCACGCTGCCGTCGCCGTTGGTGTCGATGTAAAAGTACTCGGTGAGTCCAGCCGCATCGATAGGCGTTTGCAGCGAACCCGGGCCAAACGCATTGAGCCGAGTGATAATTATCAATGCATCTAACGGCGCGACCGTGCCGTCGCGATTCGTGTCGAGTGGACGGAGCGGATTCTGGAACGGCAGCGTGTTGGCCACTTCGATCGTGCACCCGCCTGCTTCAAGACATGAACAAACTGGCCGGCGATGATTTGCGGAAACTCGACCGTCCAGCCAGCACCATAGTTCACCACATCACCCGCGTCGTGCTGGACTCGCAACGTGTCAGTCGTCGACGAAAGATTGACGACTTCATTCAAGTTCAGCGTCAGCGTGTTATCGCCGCTGCCGGTGATGTCGATTATTTCGAATCCCTGAATGCGCTGTTGGGGATTTGCGTCAGGTCGAGTACTTGGCCGCTGCAGGTCAGCCGCAGCGTGTCGTTGCCGCCGCCCGCATCACCGCCGATCAAACCCGCGAAGATGGCGTCGAGATTCGCTAAGTTCA
>JACKHN010000037.1 GCA_020638975.1 Planctomycetaceae bacterium | reverse complement strand
CTGGTTGATGCACCTTTATAACACACGTGACGGTGCGGTTTCTATGGTTCACCTTTGATAAACGACCCAAGTATACTAGGGCGCTTCGCGTCAGCTTGGATGCCCTGCTCAATTCGGCGATTTTCAAGCCGCAGGCAGAGCCAGCGATGTTTTTGGAGTGTTGGATGCCGATAGAGTTCTATTGTCCCGGTTGTGGGAACTTGATGCGCACGCCCAATGAAACGGCGGGTCGCAAGGGTCGCTGTCCGACGTGCCAACTCAAAGTTCAGATTCCGAGCAGTTCGGTCGCCGCGAACTCTTCGGAGGCCGCCGTTCCTCGGACGGCAGTGGCCGCAAATACGACGCACAAAAAGCCGGAAGCGATTCGATTGGACTGTCGCAGTTGCGGCCAGACGCTAACCATCCCCGCAGCGAATGCTGGCAAGAAGGGCAAGTGCCCGCATTGTGGCGAATTGATGTCGATACCCTTGAAGTCGCCAGCCGCTGGGGAGCGATGGAAGGGCACGCCCGCTCCGACACCAATGGCTTTTCCCGCGCCAACTGGATCGCCCAACGTAAAGATGAGCTCCACACTGATAAGAGCGGGTGGCGAGAAGATCGAGTTCCATTGTTCGAACTGTCGTGAGGTCGTCATTGTGGGAGCTGCCGGGGCGGGAAAGAAAGGACAGTGCCCGCGCTGCAAAGCGGTCGTTCAGATTCCACTTAAATCGACCCGTGTCCCCGGATTGCAACCGATTCCAAGCGATAATACAACTGCTCCCCGACCACCAGCGAAGCCAGTCGCGCCGATTCCTGGCCTCACGCCGCTGCCCAGCGAACCGCTGGCTTCCTCGGGTTTGACGCCACTCAATGCTCTCGATGCGTTGTCGCCGCTCGAACCGCTTGGCTTGACGCCCTTGGAACCATTTGGTGCTGCAACCACCGTAGGCAGTTCGCTCGGAGTTGATCTGTTAGATTCGAGCACACCCTATGAAGACAACCCGTTTGCGAACGACTCCAATCTCCATTCAGCACCCAGACTAGCTGCCCCACGACCGACACGGTCGCAATTGGGTACACGGTCCGGTGCAGAACTCGCTACCATGATTTGCGGCGGATTTCTTACGCTCTATGCAGCGGCACAGTTGGCCTACGTCACGCTCTGCTTATTGTTGCAGGGCGCAGTTTCGTTGGTCGTACTCGACCGAATGAGCGAGCAAAGCAAGGATGGACCGGCGATGACGGGGAGCTTCACCTTCCAGGTCGTTTTAACGCTCGCTACCGGAGCCGCGATGCTCACCACTCTCGCCGGCGGCATTCAGATGATCCGTTTCAAGGTCTGGGGCTTGGGCTTGGCAGCGTGTATCCTATCGATGCTGCCCTGCAATTGTTTCTGCGTCCTCGGATTGCCGCTTGGAATCTGGGGAACCATTATGTTGTCGCTCAGTTCGGTCCGGTCAGCGTTCCGCTAAAGCTCTGTCCCGATCACTTTGATCACTCACAATTGAACTTAGGTAACTCGTCCAGACTGCAAGGATTCGGAGTATTCCATGCCCATTCAGTTCCAATGTCCACACTGCCAGCACGCGATGCAATTGCCTGACACGGCGGCAGGTAAGCAGGGCAAGTGTCCCAAGTGCTCGAACGCCGTAACCGTGCCTGCGGCGGGTGCCGCAGCGCCGAACAATCCTCATGACGAAGAGTTTTGGTCCGAGTTGGACGAGAAGAAGGAGGATGCTCCGGTTCAGGAAGATGCACACGCCCCGGTGAAACGAACCGACGCGCAAATCCTGAAGAAGATGCTAGGCAAAGCCGAAGAGGCAAAAGTCGTCAAACGCATTGGCATGCCGTGGGAACGACCGAAAGAAGGCGGAATGTTTGACCGCTATTGGGACACTGCGATCGGAGTAATGAATCACTCCACCGACACGTTTAACGAAATGAAGCTCGGCGGAGGAATCGGTTCGCCGATGAAGTTCCTAATCGTTGGTGTATTGCTGGGGTCGCTGATTGGTGCGGTTTACGGTTTAGTTGGCAATGTAGTCAGGATCGTTGGCGATGCGGACCTCTCTAGCGAAGTCGACGAAGACGCCGAGGGAGAAGAGGCAGAAGCAGCACCTAAGAGCACGGGTATCGTTGTCACCCCCGCGATGGCGATCTATATGGTGGTTGCGTTTTTTGCCACGTTCATAGGAGGTGCTATCGGAGGAGTCGTACACACCTTCCTCCAAGCGGCTGGGCTGCAAGTCACACTGCCAATGGTTGGCGTCAAGGACGCGAACTTTGAAACGAACTTCCGAGTTGCGGCCTTCACGAACGGATCAATTTATCTTTGCAACATCGTTCCGGGACTGGGCGGCGCGTTCATGCTGTTTCTGTGGTTTAACGGGATGATCAAGGGGCTCGAATCCGTGTATAAGGTCCCCGCAAAGACGGCGGGACTAGCGGTATTTATCCTCTTCATTCCGCTTGTGTTGCCCATTGTCGCCGTCGTCGGTTTCTTGGCACTAACAATGTTGGGTTACATAGGGTAACAATCGCCACCAAGCGAGTTGCTGAACCGTTAGCCGAACAACGACAAAAGTAGGTTACTGATGCCCGTCGAATTTCGTTGCACAGGATGTTCCAAGCTACTTCGCACACCTGACGAGAGCGCTGGCAAGAAGGCGAAATGCCCGCAGTGTGGCGAGATCGTCGATGTCCCGACGCAGAGCCAGTCTGTTGTTGATGCCGCGCCGACGAAGTTCCAACAGGAGGTCGCCGAAACGAATCCGTTTGGCCACGTTGCTTCAAGCCCCAGCGTTGCCTTGTCGAATCCGTACGAGTCGCCACCGATTAGTGCGCCGCAGGTCAAACAGCAACATCTGCCAGTTCTCGAGCACCGCCAAATCTCCTTCGACGAAACGCTTCGTATGTGCTGGGAGGTTACGCAAAACCAACTAGGGCCGATCGCTTTGTGTGGTTTGCTGTACTTGGCGATCGCGGTGGGAACCAATATGGCAACTGGATTCATTGCACCGATAGGCCAGGCGATGAAGGAACCGGCGGTTCAGATCTCCGGGCAGATTGTTCAACAAGTGGCGGGGTTCTTCGTTAACACCTACTTACAACTCGGCTTGCTAATCTTTGGACTCAATCTCGTGCGGACGGGGACGGCGCGTGTCTCGGACATGTTCCAAGTCGGACCATATTATTTGCGAGGGCTGGGCCTGTTCTTACTGATGACCGTAATCTACTACGGTGTGATGTTGGTATGCATGATCCCCGCGTTCGGGACGATCTTAACCGAGCGACCGGAGATCATCATTCCGGCCTTTGTTGTGTTTGGGTTACTCGGATTCACTTGCGGCATGTATGCGATCTTGCGAATGGTGCTCGCGGGTGCATTCTTGGTGGACCGAAATACCGGTATCAGAGAGTCGCTTCGGCTTTCCGATCAATATATGGCGGGAAACAAGTTGGCGACGTTTCTCTTGTCATTTGTCACTGGTATCGTCGGGATGCTTGTAGTACTCGTAACGTGCTGTATTGGGTCCGTGGTCGTTGCACCCTTTATGCTCGGTGTTTTGTTTCCGACGATCTATCTCCTTGCAACCGGCCAGCCGACTTACAAATCTCAATTGCACGTCTAACGCTCATTTGATTCTCAAACGGAATCGAATGCTTCACTGGTAGCTTGAGCATCAATAAATAGAGCCCGCAAGGCTTACTGCATTGCGGGCTCTTTGCATCTGATGGAATCGCGAATTGCGACTAACGATTTCGATCGCTGATTTTCTTATAGTCGACAACATCCCACGCCAACCCGGTCCACTTCATGGCGCGGATTGCCCAGTACGTCATATCGATCTCCCACCACTTGTGGCCCTGCGCGGCCATGCGGGGATAGGCATGATGGTTATTGTGCCAGCCTTCGCCGAATGCGAGAAGACCGACCAACCAGTTATTGCGACTGTCGTCCGTTGTCTCATAGGTGCGATAGCCCCACATGTGTGACCACGAATTGACGAACCATGTGACGTGCAGAACGATCACCAAGCGCACGAATAAACCCCAAATCAGCATCGACGCTGCCATATAAGGTCCACCCATCCATTGGCCGACCGCAACCAACACCAAACCAGTCAGAATGTGTGATGGTAAAAACATATGCCCAATCCAACGCATCACTGGGTCTTTGGCAAGGTCGGGAGCCCAACGGCGAACGTGCGCCTCGAACTCCTCGCCCTTCATGCTCCAACCCAACCACAGCATGTGAGCCCACCATCCACCATCGTGTGGCGAGTGCGGATCGCCGTCGTGATCGCTGTGAGCATGATGCTTGCGGTGATTGGCAACCCAATCCAGCGCACAACCTTCGCCGGAAAGGCCGCCAATGAACGCCAACGCCCAACGGGTTGGCTTGTGGACTTTGAAGGAACCGTGCGTCAACAAGCGATGGTATCCCATGCAGACACCGATCGAACCCGAGAACCAATACAGGCCCATGCAAACCGCAAACGCTTCCCAACTGAAGAAGAAAGGTGCGGCGAGTGCTCCGGCGTGTAAGAACACGAGCCAAAAGATGACGGGGATATTTCGACCGGCGGCGATTCGTCGATTCTCCTCCGACTGTTGCAGCTCGCTGGACATCGCCGTCGCACAATCCTTTTGCCACAGCGTTTCGTCAGCCGCACTGGCCTCGTCGCTATCAAGTAACCCTATCGCTGAGTTTGCTTCCAACTCCAGGAGTTCTGTTTCATCAGGTGCAATTGCCATAGTTAGGCTCCTTACATCGTTGCGTTGGTGCGATCAATTTCATCGCGTGGTCAAAGTCGTCGATCTCCTCAGGCACGGAATTCTAGTCGATATCGGAGAGCGACCGGTTTTGGGCCCGTCTTCGTTATGTAAATGTTCTGTAATTATTAAGGTCGATCGCGGTAACTACTTCTAGCATCAACACATAGGTCATTCCCGCGAGTTCCTTTTATGCTCGAATATTCCTCGACGACGACTGAACGTTTTGCCTATTGTGGATAGACTAAACCGACAGTAGTCTCGCCCGTATTCGCAACGGAGATTTTCGAATGCAATCAACCCGTCAGTTTGGCTTACTCTCAATTGCGACGTTCGCAATCGCCTGCGGAGCGACTGCAACCGGAGGCGAGGCAGGCCTTGTCGCACCGCATGCGTCTGTTCAGAAACTTGCTGATGGATTCATGTTCACCGAAGGGCCAGCGGTGGATGCGGAGGGGAACGTCTACTTCTCGGACGTTAGAAGCAGCCGGACTCATAAATGGTCGACCGACGGGAAACTCACCACGTTTCGCGAAGAGACGGGCAACGCCAACGGTTTGTTCTTTGACCGTTCAGGGAATCTGCTGGCATGTGAGGGCGGCAGTCGCCGTGTTACGCGCGTCGCGATGGATGGGACCGTTTCGGTTCTGGCCGATCAATTTGGCGGGAAAAAGCTAAACAGTCCCAACGACCTCTGGCCAGATCCAAAAGGTGGTATCTACTTCACCGATCCTCGCTATGGCAGTGAAGAAGGGCTTGAGCAGGATGGCTTCCATGTCTACTACATCCCGCCTGACGGCACTCCAATTCGCCGAGTTGTCGATGACTTGAAAAAGCCCAATGGCGTCCTCGGGACCGCCGATGGAACGCATCTGTATGTAGCCGACCCCGGTGCGAACGAGACCTACGTCTATGCGATCCAGTCCGATGGAAGCTTGGCAGGTCGCAGACTGGCCGCCCCCGAGGGTTCAGATGGGATGACGCTCGACGAACGTGGAAACTTATACCTCACGCGAGAAGGTGTCGAAGTTTACTCGCCAACAGGGAAAAAGATCGCTTCGTTCGCCATTCCTGAACGTCCAGCCAACGTCGTGTTCGGTGGAGTCGACTTGAAAACACTGTATATTACTGCACGAACCGGCCTTTACTCGCTGGAAATGCAAGTTCGAGGGCAAACCATTCGGTAAATATCCGGAGCGTCTGTCAAACTCTATATCCAACGGCACCCCGGCTTAGCTCGCATCGAAACACCGGCCTAAATATAGAATTCCGTAGAGCAAGCCACACCATCACGGGTAGTGGTACCGTTTGAAATTCCGGAAAGTAGGACGGCCACTCTTGGCCGTCTTTTGTCGGGCAGGAGTGCCCGACTTACGGCAAATTGTACCACTACCCCATCACGGTTTTGCTTGCCTTCTCCAAGTTGCCCAATTAAGATCAGTTTTTGTCCTTCATCTTTAGAACCTGCGCTATTTCTACTTTGATTTGGCACGGAGTTGTGTATAAATTTCTGCGCGGACTCAACAAATCACGCGTTCCCACCTCAGTCGAATCGAGTTTCTCGAAGAATCGCTGAGGCTGGGAGCGTACCGGTCATTCCAAGAGGAGAGGTTCCTGATGATTCTGCGACGAATCAGCGTCTCTGGGTTATCGTTGTTGGTCGTCGGACTGTTAGCGGCAACGCTTCAGGCTCAAACGACAACGACGGTGACGACGTCCAATGTGGCTGGTGTGGATATCGACGCCGATGGCGTGCTTCGTATGCACATGTTTGTCGATCGAGCGGGTGAATTAACCAGGCACCGGATCGCCGAAGCAAAGCGTTCCCTCGCCCCCGATTTAGCCAAAGCCAGTGATCTGCGAAAGATCTCGTTGAACCGACTCGAAGCAGCCGTCGCCGAACGTATCGCTGCTGGTGAAAAGCCGACCGACGCGATGCAGTACCTCGCCGGGCTGCAACGAATTCAATACGTGTTCGTCTATCCGGAAACGGGTGACATCGTTATCGCTGGGCCCGCTGAAGGTTGGGCATCGGACCTGTCCGGTCGTGTACGAGGTATCTCAAGCGGAGCGCCGGTCATCGAGTTACAAGACTTGATCGTCGCATTGCGAGCTTTTCCTCCTGGTGGTAGCGAAACGCCTGTCATTCGGTGTTCGATCGATCCGACGAAGGAAGGCTTGGCAAACATGCAGCAGTTCCTCGTTCGCCTCGGCGCGCGAGCGACCCCCAATCAAACGAGATTCATTGTTGACGGCTTACAAAAGAGCCTTGGCTTGCAAAACGTGACGATCGGTGGTGTGCCAGCCGATACAAATTTTGCGAAGATTCTGGTCGAAGCCGACTATCGCATGAAGATGATTGGCATTGGGCTCGAACGCACCAGTGTGAAGATGAAGAGCTATGTCGATCTGGCCAGTCCTACTTCGGTCGCACGCAATGCTATGCAGCGTTGGTATTTCGTCCCGGACTATGAGTGCGTCCGAGTCAGCGAAGACGAACTTGCAATGGAGCTAGTTGGCAACTCGGTCAAGTTAATCGGTTCGGATGAAATGGTGGGCGCAGACGGAACCCGGGTGAACGCCGGGCAAGTCGACATGGCCGGTAAGCGTTTCACGGATGCCTTCACCGAAAAGTATCCTGAGATCGCGAAAGCGGTACCGGTTTACGCTCAACTGCGAAACTTGATCGACATGTCGGTCGCGGCGGCTTACATTCAACGCCAAGATTTCTACGGTCAGGTTGGCTGGTCGATGGATGTATTTGGCAAGGAAGAGTCGATTTCGGTACAGACCGGCAAGGTTCCCCAGAAGGTCGAGACAGCTGTTTCGGCAGTTTGGCGAGGCAATCGATTGATGACGCCGATCGGTGGCGGGGTCAATATCCAGCCACGCCTCGCATTGGATGCTTCGAATTTGCTTCAAGATGAACAAGGAGCGGTTAAGCAGAAGCGAGCCGATATCACACTTGATCATCTCAAGTCCGGTCAGTGGTGGTGGGACTAGGATCGCGCAAGAACAGTACATTGCATTTCGGGTCAGGCGTTTCTTCGGCGAAAGAGATTCCTGGCCCGTTTTGCCTTTGTACTTCGCGGCTGGGAAGGCGTTACTTTTTCCGGACGGGTACACGAGGTGGATTCAAATCGGTGCAGTCTGTGTTTGTGAGGCGACGGCTCACAGAGTTGAAACCAATTTTTTGCAAAGGCGATACCACACGCCGCGACTCTGATTCGATAGGTCATGGACGAATTCACGAAGAGGTCATGCTGTACTCCCAGCGCCGGAGAACGTCCCAGCGGCGTCGGGCACGCCGTAGAGATCGTCACCGCTCAACCTCTGTCCAACGACGACATGGTGCAACTCTCGGGTGGCAAGTTCTTGATGGGATGCGACGGCCCGAAAGCGCGGTCGACCGATGGAGAAGGGCCAGTTCGCGAAGTGACGGTTGATCCATTCCTACTCGATGCGTACGCCGTTTCCAACGAGCAGTTCTGCCGCTTCGTCGATACAACGAACTACAAGACTGACGCCGAGCGATTCGGTTGGTCATTCGTCTTCCATCTTCATCTTTCGAAGAAGCAACGATCGCAACTGAAGCAAACTCGCGCGGTAGCAGGACTCGAGTGGTGGTTGGCGGTGCCGCATGCGAATTGGCGGTCGCCTGTTGGTCCAGGTTCTACGTACAAGCAATTCCTAACCCATCCCGTCGTCCATGTTTCCTGGCGTGATGCCGCGGCGTACTGCCGATGGGCCGGCAAGCGACTTCCGACCGAAGCCGAATGGGAGTACGCGGCGCGGGGCGGCCAGACGCAACAGACTTACCCCTGGGGCGACAAACTGAAGCCCGATGGCAAGTACCGCTGCAACATTTTCCAAGGTCGATTCCCACATGAAGACAGCGGCGCTGACGGCTATCGTGGAACAGCGCCCGTCGACGCTTTCGAGCCAAATGACTTCGGACTCCACAACTGTGTGGGCAATGTTTGGGAGTGGTGCCAGGACTGGTTCAGTGCGGACTATCATCAAGTCTGGCCGAACTTGACCAACAACCCGAAGGGGCCGCCCGCCGGTGACCGCCGTGTCCAGCGTGGCGGATCTTACCTGTGCCACGATTCGTACTGTAATCGCTACCGAGTTTCTGCTCGCATTGGGAACACCCCAGATACCTCCGGCGGAAACGTCGGCTTTCGTTGTGCTCGAAGCATCTCAAGTTGATTTGTCCGTCTAACCCGAGCTACTCGAATTCATGTCGGGCATTGCATAGGGATTGGCGAACGCCGCGAACGCTCCTAAACCACCGTCGACTTCTAAATCGGTCGCTGTAACAAACGAAGCATCATCGCTGGCCAGCCAGAGTACCGCATTGGCGACCTCTTCGGGCTTGCCGATTCGTCCAATCGGATGGCGGTTCGCGATCACCGCCTCGCCGCCCTGTTTCGTTAGACTCGCACGAACCAGCGGCGTGTCGATGGCGCCTGGAGAAACGGACACGACGCGGATGCCATCGCGCGCGTACTCAACACCCCACTGGCGAGCCTGCATGATGTTCGCCGCCTTGATCGGCCCGTACGCTCCAACAGCGCGTGCCGTTCGATGGCCCTGGCCACTGGCGATGTTCACGACGACACCGCTTTGCTGTCGCTGCATCTGTTGCAGGGCAACTTTGGCGAGAAATGTATAGCCTGAAAAGTTGATCGCGATCATGCGATGCCAGACTTCGGTTGGCAATTCGTGAAGCGGCACGTAAGAATCCGGCGGCTGAATTGCGGCGTTGTTGACGAGCAGATCCAACGCTCCGAATCGTGCCACGCTCCAGGCGATCGCGGCGCGACATTGCTCCTCCTGCGAGGTGTCGCAGCGATAGAAGTCGACGCCGGGAGGAAGATCGCCGACTCGGTCTTCGGCAACGTCTAAGCAAACAACGCCCGCAGTTTTCGATTTGACCAGCGCCCGGCAAATCGCCAGCCCAATCCCACTACAGCCACCTGATACGACTGCCACGCGTCCCGTGTTGTCGTATCGAACGGTTCCGCGAGGGCGAGCGTGAGTCATAGGGTTAACTCCGATGCAACAACGTCACGAGCAATTCCGCTGAGCATAGATCCCCATAGTGCAGAAAACCAGATGCTGTCGAAGGGGCGACGCACGCTTGGAGCTATGCCGACAAACGCTCAGAGAACGTCTCGACCTCCAAGTCCACAAGCCACTCAATCAGTTCTGGCACGTTTGGTCGCCGCAGCGGGTCCTTCGCGAGCATTCGGCGCAATAGACGTGAAACACGCGGTGGCAATTGCGGCGCAACGAGCCTCGGGTCTGGGACAGCACGAGTAAGGTGGGCGGCAGCCAGATCTGCCGGATCTTCGTCCGTGAATGGCCGCGAGCCCGTTACCAATTCGTAGAGCGTGATTCCCAGACTATAGACATCGCTGACGGAGCTGAATGGCACATTGGGATTAAATACTTCCGGGCACGCGTAAAACATACTGCCTGTCAGGAGTTCTTGCGGCGACCTCGACGTTGCGAGCGACCGTGCAAGTCCGAGATCAACGAGCGTCGCGTGGCCGCTGGCCGAAACTATGATATTCGCCGGTTTGATATCACCGTGAAGCCAACCAGCCTGATGTAAAGCCTGCATGGCTTCCGCCGTTTGACGCACGAACCAGAGAGCCTGAGGCACCATGAACCGCCCTGCTTCTTGCAATGCATTCGCGAGACTAATGCCGTCAACGTATGGCATGACAACAAAGCGTGGAACGTTGTCCGTGTGTGCCGACAGAATCGAAGACAAATGCGGGTGCCGGACTTGCCGCGCGACAAATACCTCTCGCTGAAGCTGTTGTATGGCGAGCGGATCATCTTGTCGATTTGGTTTGAGCAGTTTCACAACGTAGTCAGCAGTGTCTTCGCGAGCGCTGGTCGTCGGTCTCGCTTGATACACTTCGGTCCACGCGCCTTCGCCCAGCAGGCGGACCAAATGCCAAGGCCCGATGGTGCGAGTGAGTTGTGTGCGCGCAGCGCGTGCGCGAGAAGTGGTTGTGGTTTTTTGGGATCGAGTCATCAGACGGGCGGGAATCCGCGGCGACGAGGAAGGAGAGTTTGGTGTGAAGAAGAGAGGCTATAAGCTTGAATCGACCATCTCACGCCGCAAGTTGAGCATTCGTTTGACGCGAGCCAATCGCCGGCTTTTCCGCCGGCGAAGACTCGCGTGAAAATGTCGAATCGTCAGTCGAGACCGATGCTAGCTCGCGTTGCCGAGGCAATGACCTAGCATTTCGGACGGTGACATTACGTAGCTCGTGTAAAATCCGCCAAACTCGCCGTACTTGGCGCTCGCTTCGTCAAACCGCATGCGATAGACGATGTCTTTCAGGAATTGCGGATTGCGAGCCCATAGCGTGACACCCCACTCCCAATCGTCGAAGCCGACGCCGACGGAAATCAGCTGGCTTACTTTACCGGCAAACTCCATTCCGCTACGAGCATGCTCAGCCATCATGCGATTTCGCGCGGAGAACGCCAAATTGAACCAGTTCTCGCCGACTTTGCGTTTCTTGTTCATCGGATAGAAGCAAGTCGCGGGATAGCCTGGGGGGAACTCGGGCGTCAGTCGCTGCTTGTTCATTGCGGGCAAGCGAGCTTCGTACGCCTTCACCTTCGCGTTATAAGCGGGGGTATTAGGAGTCTCGCCGTCCTGGATCAATCGCTTCGCATACTCGTTGACACTCGGAACATACTCCGAGATTTCGGTCATCGAGACGAATGAGTACGTGGGAATCAACGCCGGCCCCAGCTTACTCGACAGTAGCCGCTGGTTGACGCCTTCCACGGTCAATGGATTCGCGTCCATTACCATCAGTCCGAAATCGGCCTTATTTCCGCTGACTAAGCTCGTCTGAAGTCGCTGCGGAGCGTTTTCGGCCTCCGGGTTCAGGATTGCGGCTAATGCTTCGCGTCCGTCCTTGAGCTGCGAAGGCGCGAGCGTCGCCAGTACGCCGCGATCGAAGCGATAATACAAGTGACTGCAATGCCATCCTTCGTCCGGTTCTAATGAAGGCTCAGCTGGCGGGTGGCCTGGTCCAGGTCGATTCATCTTCTCTCTCCTCGGTTCCACGACGAAATAAGAATAAATAGCGAGTCGAGTTTACCACAGCGCGCAAGACATCCACTAGCCCTGTGGAGGGAAGAGCCTACGCGGCGAGGGTGACAAAGCGTTACAGTATGCGCAAGATCGCAGCTTGTATCGCGGGGGGAGACTGAATAATGAGTAAGGCAAGAGTATTGCGTGCCGTGCGCGTCGTCTGTTCGCTACCCATTTTCGCAGTCGTTGTTCACGTAGATCCTCTGCATGTCGACGAGATGAGTCGGAACAAGTCTTCATAGCTCCGATATGGGAACATCACGCGACTGCCGAAACTGCGCAGAGTCTTGCTTCGGCCTACTCTCTATCGGCGCTTCGTCGACAGTCTTTCCCTATCCAACGGCGGCGACGAAATCTTCCGCCAATCGCTCAAATACCTCACGCGTGACGTTCGCCGCGACGATTCGTCTCTGCTGGCCGCTAGGTCGCGAGAAGCGACACAAGGTCAACTCGCCACGAGCAACGACGAGCTCATAGTAGCGTGTTCCATCATCGTCCTTCTGCGGCGGATTCGATCGCATCTGCACGACGCAGGCGTCGTTGTCGATCTCGATCGGGCTGATCGATTCGAGCAAGTAACTAAGTCGAGTGCTGAGCGTGTTCGCAACGTCTTTGAGTTGATCGACGGTGGCATTTGCCAGCTTGTCGACTTTGTACGAGAAATGTTCGAAAGCACAGGCCAGTTGATCGATCTGCGTGAGCGTTGCGTCGAGCGTGCCGTCTCTAAGAGTCAGTCGCAGCGAGTGCGGTCCGGTGGAAGACAACGAAGCGAGGCGATTCAGTTCGGTGTGAATTTGTGTTTTGGTACTCATGACTTACTCCTCCCCGATCGTAACCAACTCGTCGGTCTTCAGCGTTGTGTGGTCCGTGCCGTCAAAGGATAGTACGCACAGATGGTCATCCAGAACCGTTTCGATATGTGTGGGGCGTTTCCAGAGCTTGAAAAGGTTCGCCAGCGTGTCCTGTGCGTACTCAAGCTTCAATTCAACGCCGTTGTAGCGGTGCTCTAGAAACAACTCGCCGCGGTTCTTGTAATTGCCATCTCGCACATAAATGAAAGGACGTCCGACGTTGGTCAAGTTGAACAGCAACTGCGCCTTGATCTGTTCAAACTTTCGGCTTTCGATTTCGTAGTATCCCGATTGCTCGTTGTATCCGAACGAAAACAACTTGTGCTCGCGGCAGAATTCGAGCGTTAGGAACTCGTCCACGAACGTCAGGTCATTGTGAACTCGGCGTACCTCAAAGATCTTGTCGCGACCCAACATCGCGCCCGTGTCCCAATCAACCTTGGCACGCATGTCGTCACAGTCTTCCCACTCCTGGCCAAATTGCCCCCGATTCCAACGTTCTTCGATGTTGCGATACAGTTCGAGCCCAAGTTTGTACGGGTTTAACCGCGTTGATGAACTGGCGAGCGTCCCGGCACAGTGATCGCAATAGCAAACGAGATCGGACGGTGTGATGCCATGCCGCGTCATGATCGTCGAGTGCCAATAGGTCGCCCACCCCTCGTTCATGATCTTTGTCTGCGCTTGCGGCGCAAAGTAGTAGGCCTCGTCGCGAATGATCGAAAGTACGTCCAATTGCCAAGGCTTGAGCGAAGCGTTCTCCAGAACGAACAGCATGACATCCTTCACTGGTTCGCTCGGGAATTTTTCAACCTTCTCTAGCAGTCGCTGACGCCTTCTCTCCGCTTCCTCGGCGAGAGCCTTGGGCGGGTTTACGAAGGAATCCATATACCCCTTCGCCTGGAACTTGGGTGGGTCATCTGGCGCTTCGTCGTCGGTGTGTTTGCGAAACTCGTACCTGTCGCGATCGTCGGAGCGTTTGACGAAGGGCGAGTGAATGTCAATCAAGTCTTCGATGCTCAAGCACGTGTCGATAAACTCTTCGACCTCTTCGACACCAAAACGGTCCATATATCGCCGAATCCGATTCCCATGATTCGCCATCTCGTCGATCATGTGCCGATTCGTCTTGCTGAACCAATAGTTGTTCTTGAAGAAGTCGCAGTGCCCGTAGACATGCGCCATCACCAGTTTGTGGTCGGTGATTTCATTGCTGGCCAGCAAGTACGCATAGCAGGGATCGTTATTGATCACCAATTCGTAGATCTTTTGCAGTCCGTACGAGTAGCCCTTCGACAGTTGCTCGTACTCCATCCCGAACCGCCAATGCGGATAACGCGTCGGAAAGCCGCCGTAGGCGGCGACCGCATGTAACTGATCGGCATCCACCACTTCGAAGATGGTAGGAAAGAAGTCCAGCCCGTAATCGCGGGCGTGAGCTTCCATCTTCTGTTGTATCTCGACCATCTCGGGTGTGAGCGATCGAAAGTGATGTGTTGTCGACATGGGCATCTCACTTCATTGGTCATTGGTCATTCGGGATTGGTCATTAACGCAACGAGTCCACTGAATGACCAATCCCGAATGACCAATGCGATTACTTCCCCTTCCCCAGGAACGTTTTAATCGACTCAAAAATGGCGTCTTTGTCTTCAATCTCCGAGAGGATGACTTTCTCGTGGTCTCGTCCAAACGTTGCCTCAAGCGAACGGATGTATTCGCCACTGCCGTAGGGGCTCTCGACTTGGCCGTAGCAGAACAGATTGCTGCGTGGGACCAGCGACTTTGCCAGCAGTTCCATCGCCTTGCGGCTGTCCTCTCCCCAGTTGTCTCCATCCGAAAACTGAAACAGATAGATATTCCATTCCTCGTGCGGAAAGGATTCGTCGAGGAGTTTGGCGCAGACGTTGTAGGCGGAGCTGATGCGTGTTCCACCACTTTCTCGCGTGTGGTAGAACGTTCGCTCATCTACTTCCTTGGCTGCCGCATCGTGAATGATGTAGCGCCGTTCCAGTCCGTCGTACTGGCTGCGCAGCCACGTATCAATCCAAAACGCCTCCGTTCGCACGATCGACTTCTGCTCGTCCGTCATCGAGCCCGACACATCCATCATGTAAACGATCACCGCGTTGGCTTGCGGTTCGGGAGTCGTTTCCCATGACCGGTATCGGCGGTCTCCCTTAATTGGAATTACCCGAGGCGAAGCGTGGTTGTAAGTTCCTTCGATGACTTGCCGCTTCATGGCCTCGACGTAAGTTCGTTTGAAATGACGTAACGACTCTGGACCAACTCGCCGAATACTGCGATAGCGTGCCTTCTCTTGCTGAATCTTTGCGGTTCCCTTGGGTTCGATGCGAGGCAACTCCAATTCCGAGCCAAGGATGTCGGCCAATTCCTCAAGGGTCACATCCACTTCGACGATGTGCTTGCCGGGATCCGATCCCGCTTGCCCGGTCCCGTCGCCTTCCCCGTCACCGCGAGCGATGGGTTGTCCTGCTTCGCCTTCGCCCTGTCCAACGCCTCCGCGACCATTCTGGCCATAGCGAAAATGTGGGATGTCGAGTTGCGGCAGTGGGATGCTGACGAGGTCACGTCCCTTGCGACCAATCATCTCACCATGATTGACGTACCGGCGCAGATTCTCCCGAATCTTGCCACGCACGATCTGGCGAAAGCGGTTGTTGTCGCGGTCAATCTTTAGGGACATTGAGCGTTTCCTGTTTTTTTCATTGGACATTGGTCATTCGGACTTGGTCATTCAGACCGACCGTCGCGTTAATGACCAAGTCCGAATGACCAATGACCAACACCAATTCAATTACGACTCGTTACGCACATCTCCTCGGGCAAAGATACTAGCAACGAAATTCAGTACGTCCGTCGCGCTTTCATCGTCGTAGCCGTGGTCGCGTATGAGGCGTCCTTTAACGACGTCGATCTTTTGTTGGGTCTCTTGGTCGACAACGTTTGAGACGAGACTCGTCAGCTTGATCGAATCTTTTTGATCCTCGAACAGCTTCAGTTGCAACGCCTTGTACAGACGCTCGTTCGCTTTGAAGTCGAACAGTTTGCCATCGATGGACAGAGCACCGATGTAGTTCATCATCTCGCGGCGGAAATCGTCTTTGCGGCTGTCGGGGATGTCGATCTTCTCTTCGATCGACCGCATTAACCGCTCGTCCGGCTCTTCGTACGCGCCCGTGAACTTGTTCTTCACCTTCTCGCGTTGTGTATAAGCCTTGACGTTGTCGATGTAGTTTCCGCAAAGTCGTTTCAACGCGTCTTCGTCGGCTGCAATCGCACGCTGAACCTCGTTCTTGACGATGTTCTCGTACTCTTCCTTGACGACGCCCAGCAAATCGCGGTAACTGGCCCGGGTTTCGTCACTGGTAACGAGCGAATGGTGCTTGAGGCCGGCTTCCAGTTCGTTCAGCACCATGAACGGATTGATCGAACGGGCTTCCGGATGAGCAACCAATGCGTTACTCAACTTGTCCTGGACGTAACGCGGCGAGATTCCGGTCATTCCTTCGGTCGTAGCTTCTTCGCGAAGTTCTTTCACGTTGTCTTCGGTAAATCCCGGCAGCGTCTTGCCGTTGTAAAGCTTCATCTTCTGAAGCAGCGTCAAGCCAGCATTGTTGGGTTGCTCGAGCCGCGTCAGTACCGCCCACATCGCCGCCATCTCGATTGTGTGCGGCGCGATGTGTTTGCCCGTAACTTTTTCGCGGTTGTAATCCTTTTCATAAATCTTGATCTCATCGCTCAATCGTGTCACGTAAGGCACATCGATCTTGACGGTACGATCGCGGAGCGCTTCCATGAACTCGTTGTTCTGTAACCGCCGATACTCAGGCTCATTCGTGTGGCCCAGGATGACTTCGTCGATGTCGGTTTGCGCAAACTTTTTGGGTTTGATCTTATGTTCTTGGCTGGCGCCCAACAGGTCATACAAGAACGCCACGTCCAGTTTCAGGACTTCGATGAACTCGATAATTCCTCGATTCGCGATATTGAACTCACCATCGAAATTAAACGCGCGCGGATCGCTGTCCGTTCCCAGTTCAGCGATCTTGCGATAGTTAATATCGCCAGTCAGTTCGGTGCTGTCCTGGTTCTTTTCGTCTTTCGGTTGGAACGTGCCGATGCCAATGCGATCCTGTTCACTCAGGATGACTCGCCTAACGCGCACGTCGGCAATCACCTTCGTCCAGTCACCGTCACAATCGACGAGTTTCTCGCCGTACATAAACCGACAGTAAGGGCACAGTTCGCCAACGATCTTGATCTCGAAATCGGCTGCCGATTCGCCGTTCAAATGAGCCGCGACTTCACTGCGAAAACGGTTTGGAATCAAGTGCAATGGCTCCTCGTTCATCGGGCACCACAGCGTCTCGTCGCCCGACTCGGATCGCCATCCAAGCGAGTACAAAGCACCCTCGTCCGTCGCGCTATATCGTTCAAGACCCTTCTTCAGCATGCGAGCGATCGTGCTCTTGCTGCTGCCGACTGGTCCGTGAAGCAGGAGAACGCGTTTCTCGATGCCATAACCTCGAGCCGCGCTCTTCAAAGCGTTAACGAGCTGCTCCAACGTCGAATCCAACCCAAACACGCCGTCGCGTCCATTTTCAATCGGATCGTCGAAGAAGTTGTAATGCGTCCGCTTCTCACCACGACTCGGCTCGTAGGTCTCAGAGCCGTACGACAGAATCATATCGTACACACGTTGGAAAGCGTTTCGCGTCGTCTTGGGATTGGCTCGGACGAGGTCAAGGTATTCCTCGAACGATCCCTCCCAATGCTTTTTACGGAACTGGGTGACGTCTTGCCGTTCACCGATCAACGAAATGATATTTCGACTTTCACTCATGACCAATGCCTCCTCAGTGGCTGGTTGTCCGCCGTGGCGATGCACCTACCGACTGTAATTTTCGCCCGGAAAGGTGTGGTGTGCTTCCTGCACGCGACTCACTCGTGGGCCTCCTGCTTGCGAGTCGTCGCGCGGACCGACCCTCTGTGGCCACGCGACTGATCAACAATTATTGGCTCGACCGTTAGCAGCATTCTTCGAATGCAGTGCACTGCGAACGCACAACGCAACAGGAATCGTCCATTGGAAGGAAGAGCCTCTGCTGACCAGAGTGGTTCACAGAGCAAAGCGAAAGCGGCTCACAGGTGAGCCAGAACCGCAACCGCCGAGCACGAAACTTGGAAAAGAACGCTCGTGGGGAGGTCGTCGGACGGGAAGGTGAGATCCATCTCGCGAGTAACATCAACGCGGCGCGGCAATCCCTGCCTTATACAAGTCCGCTACCTCATCTCTACCATTAACAGTAATTCGCATTTCGAATTGCGGCAACAGAGAAATGTTTTTGCCGCGATGAGTTGTTCTTCGCCAACAGAGTGGCATCGCCGACGCAACGCAATGATTGCAAGCACTTTAGCGGCAATTTTATGGGGCGTATCTTCGTGCTTGCGCCGATGCCGCAATTTTTCGGAATCGTCCCAAAGGAGCGAGACAGAGCGACACGAAAATCAGAGCGGTGGCAGCGGACGCCGGGGGGGATTTTGCGGCGAGTATGGCACAAAGCCCGCATTGCTGCCCTGTCCAGAAACAGGATAGCCAGAAAACTGCTGGGGTGATTGCGGTGCAACTTGTTGGGCGTATTCCATCGGTGGGGCCAAACTATCAAGCAATTGCCGCGCGGGAGCAAGCTGTGGATTCAGCGTCAGCGCTTGCTGCAAATGTGCTACGGCCTGATCGTTTCGGTTTCGGCGCGAGAGGAGAAACGCGAGATTGTAGTGTGCCGTCGCTTCACCATGCACTGCAGCAAGATGGCCGAAGGCTTGCTCAGGTTGTCCAGCGTCGATCAGAGCAATTGCAATGTTATTGCGATAACGCAAATTCGCTGGCTGAAGTTGGACAGCTTGGCTCAGCGATGCGGTCGCCGCATCGAACATCCCCTGTCGGGCGTAAATCATCCCCAGATCGTTCAGGGCAACCGCATTTCCCGGTTCAAGTTCGAGAGCCCGTTGGTAAAGTCGCTCCGCCTCGCGGAAGTTGCCCTCGCGGTCTAACAACCGACCGTAGCCAATCATTGCACGAACATCGTTCGGCGTCATTTGCAGCGATTTTTGGTAGAGCGCCATTGCGTTGGCGGTACTGCCTTCATTCTCATACATTTTGGCCGCGTGATAGTTCAATGCCCCGCCAACGTCGCCCGGTCGAGTAGCAAGGCTCGTGGGATCAGGTGCCGGGATAGTTTGCGGTTTGATCGTGAAGGCGTCCGCAACGGCATCTCCCGTGCTACGCAGCGACGCCAGCCAACCACTGCCAGCGTTTGCTTGAGGCGGCTGAACTGGCATCTGCGAGCCACTTGGCCCGGCCACGTTATGCTGAGGAAACGCCTCGGCAAGCTGACCGTAGGGTTGTCGATTCGGCGAATCGAAGCCATTTGATGTGGAAAACGCGTCAAATGGTTTGGTGCCAAATGGCGAAGTTCCCGAACACCCCAGGAACGAACCGCCGCACAGGAGCGTTATCGCTGCCACGATGAATCGATTCAATTGCACCGTGCACCTCCTTGTGACTGGTACTGCCGTAGAGTGGCACTTCATAGAACTAGTTACCACCGCTGCCGGTTGGTCCCGACGCTTCGGGAAGCCGTGGCGGTGGAATCGAGTCTTTCAGAGCGCGATCGACAGCGTCGAAATAATCGCCCGATCCGCCCACGGGAATAACATCGGTTAGCAGCACTTCCGGTCGAGCGCCTTGCGGAACGAGTTGAGTGATCGATTCTTGAACGGCTTCCACGCGCGCTAATGTTGCGTCCGGCGAGGCCCCACGCAACACGAAGACAGTTCGTCGATGCGGTGGAGCCTGAGTCACAATCCAACGCACCTTCAGTGCACCGGCTTGCGTGAGTGTGTTCTTCTCGACGTCGAACAGATGATCGCTCAACGTGTTCTGCATTCGCCAGCCATTATCTGTCATGGCGAGTAGCGGCTGACGCACCAAATCTCGGTCAGCGTGGACAAAAGGCTCAGGCCAGCAGTTCATTCGATGCCAATCCAGATGAACGCCTTCCCAAAATTCGGTCCAACCAGCCTGAGTCACACTAGTCGTGACGGCAGTCGCAGCAAACACAAGTGCGAAGATAGCTCGTCGCATGCTTCCATCTCCAAACGTCAGAATGCGTACACACGGTAAATACGGATACTGTTCGTTGTTATCGGCCCGCAGGGTCGAGGGAGTCCGGCGAAAAGATCACTGTTCGAACGAATTCGCCGTGTATGCGCTTCGAAAAGAATGCTGGCACGCAGCAAAGGTGCTAGCAAAAGCAGTAATTCTTTAGGCAAGCACGTCATGAACGACGCGACCACCGACATCGGTGACCGGTTGCAGCGACCACCAATCTCGGCCAGCCCGCACGTCGCTCGTGGCCTCGTACAAGTCAAGCACGCTTTCGTCCGGCCAGTGCGCACCAGACTCGATCCAAGATTTCAGTAACTCGATCTCGCTGTCGGGTAACTTCTGACTCTTGCCTTGCTTCTCAGGCGGCATCTCGCCGCTTGCGAGCCGATCAATCCAAGAGACACTCAGCAACGGCGAGCGGTACGATCACTTTGCCGCTCTCGCCCCCCGACACATTCTTGCCGCTCGTCAGCGACAGACCGCCAGTAGGCTCACGATCGTTGTGGCACTCCAAGCACCGTCGCACCTAGATCAGAGCGATCTCGCGTTCGAAATCGGGTACCACTTTGGAAAAAAACCGAAGGCGAGGCACTCGTGACGAAGGCAACGAGCAATAACCACCGGTACAATTGCCTAGGAATGGCGATTCTGCGGGGCGAAAGTGAGGAAGTTGCTACCGATAGACTACGACAAATAGGCTTGTGACGCATCAGTCGACGTCGATACAATAGTGGCGTGAGCCATCGGGATAATCTCGGTGTGCCGACGCTCAATCTGATTTGAGGGAGACCTTACTTGCTCACGATTCTCGGACAGGCGGAGACGAAGTCTGGCTTCTGCGACCGGTTCTCGCGGAGGGGGTTCCTGCAAATCGGCGGAGCGGCCATGGGCGGACTAGCGCTGAACCAACTCCTCCAGATGGAAGCCAACGCTGGTATCGGCAGCTCACACAAAGCGATCATCAACATCTACCTGCCCGGCGGTCCATCGCATCTCGACATGTGGGATCTGAAGCCGAATGCGCCTGCCGAAATTCGTGGCGAGTTTGATCCGATCGCAACCAATGTGCCCGGCATTCAGTTTTGCGAATTATTTCCTAATCTCGCCAAGATCGCGGACAAGTTCGCGATCATCCGTTCGTTGAGCGACTCTGATGGTCGACATGATTGCTATCAGTGCATGACGGGAAGAAAGTTCGGCGAGCGAGGTCCAAGTGGTGGCTGGCCTTCGGCAGGCGCGTGGGTTTCTCGATTAGCGGGCCCCGCCAACAAAGCAATCCCGCCCAACTTGGCAATGATGTACGCGACAGGAAATCGAACGTGGGGCGAGCCGGGAGTGGCTGGCTTCCTCGGACCGATGCACAACCCGTTTAATCTCGTTGGTCGCAAAGCTCGCGAGAAATCTGACAATATGGTCCTGCAAGGTATTACGCTGGAACGACTGCAAGATCGCGATCAGTTACGCGCCGCCGTCGATCAATTCCGGCGCGATGTTGACGCGACGGCTCGAATGCAAAGCGTCGATGCTTACTTGGGCCAAGCGCTCGACATACTTACCGATTCCAAACTCGGCGACGCGCTCGATTTGTCGAAGGAAGATCCGCAGGTCGTCGCACGCTATGGCAGGAGCGACGAGACTTTCCAACGCGATGGCGCACCGAAGATGATCGAGAACTTCTGTATCGCCAGACGTTTGGTCGAAGCTGGTGCTCGCTACGTGGCGTTGAACTACAGTCGCTGGGACTGGCACGGCGGCGACGGCATGAACTTCCCGCGGTCACGCGAAGAGTTCCCCTTGTTGGATCAAGGCCTCTCGGCATTGATCACGGATCTTCACGAACGCGGCTTAGACAAAGACGTCTCGGTCGTCATGTGGGGTGAGTTCGGTCGAACGCCAAAGATCAACCAAAACAACAGCCGCGACCACTGGCCGCAAGCGAACGCCGCGATACTAGCTGGCGGCGGACTGCGCACTGGTCAAGTCATTGGCGAGACCAGCAAATACGGCGAAGAACCCGTCAAACGTCCCGTCAAATTCCAAGAAGTATTCGCCACGCTCTACCACAAGCTCGGCATCGACGCCCATCGCAATCGACTGTTCGACGGGTCGGGCACACCGCGTTATCCCGTTGATTCAGAGGTCGAACCGATCCACGAGTTGATTTAGTCACGTGAATCGAGATGCAACTGCGTTTAAGCGTCAGCCAAATGAGCGAACCGCTTGAATTGCAACTTCTGTGCATTGAATTGTGGGCAGAGAGAACATTTACGAAGGCGAATCATTTCGCACTGGCTGACTCTCGCAATAGTTTCAAAGCGGCTTCGACCAGCATTTCGCCGTTGCCGGGCTGACCGGTGGAGTTGGTCACTTCGTAACTCCCGCCAGCATATGCCGCTCTCGTAGGAATGTAGATTGTCTCGACGCAGTTCGACAACTCGATGACGAAGGTCGTTCGATACGGTGAGCCTCGTTTGATCGCGAGCCCAAGGTCGACGAACACTTCACCGGGCAAAAACACCAAGGCAACTTCCGTCCCAATCGTCATGGTGGTGACTTCGACGGGCAGCGCGTCGCCGACGCCTGCCCAGTTGTGCGACAGGCCCCAACTGAGGAACTCACTGGCCGGAACTATAGGAGGCTTGTTGTGCAATTGGTCGAGCATGATGGCTTTGTATGCGCCAACGAGATCGAAGAAGTCGACCTTCTCGCCAGCTTTCGCGGCGGGGATCAGTTCGACGGCGCGATCCAACTGCACTTGCGTTACGTCCTGTAACGGGAAGCTGACCGTCGCAGTGCGAACTTGCAATTCTGTTGATGCGACGCTTGCGAGCGTCGGCACTGCTGCTTCAATCGTTGCACCGAGCGAGTTGCCGATTACATCCGTCTTGTTGCGTTCTGTTCGTGAGGGATCCGAGTGGTTGATGTCGCCGCAGGCTCCGATGCCGAACACCGACACAACGTCATCACCAAGCTTCTTTCGCAAAGCCTGTTCGATGTAGTACGGATAATCGGCGCTCCACTGCTGTCCGCCAACTGTATCGAGATGCAGAGCGAAGTTGCTGAGTACGCCGCGCGGTGCGTCGTCTTTTGCATCGCGGATCGTAAGCAGTGTGATTTCGGGATCAATCGGACCTGCCGCTCGAACAACATCCGGATTGTCGAGTCGTTGCCAGGTACGGACGGTTCCGTCTTTCATAACGAAGCGCCGGTTGAAGGAAACAGGAAATGTCTGCTCCGCCGAGCCCGCCGTGATCGTGACGGGTTGCGCCGCTTCGTTTGCGGCGACAATGGCCGTGACGATTCCATTAACGAGGTTGGAGGCATACGGTTGGATCTCTCTAGACTCGTTATCGCCCGCCAAAAACTCATAAAGGCGACCGGTGTAGTCTGGGGCCGTATGAGAATGTGTCGCCGAGACAACAATGTGCTTTTCGGCGATTCCTGTCTTGGCGGAGGCTAGCCTCCGCACTTCGACGCACAGGTCTCGGGCGATCCCGGTTAGATCTGCGACCACGAAGGCGGCACTTGTTTCGCCCTGCCGGAAGACAATCGCTTTGGCTTTGAGCGGATCGTGTTGACCATTCGCAAGCCGCTCGTGATAGTAACCCGCCATCGGAAAACCCTCAGGCGGCGTGATATCGGTTTCGGCAACGCCAGCGTGAAGCGGAATCTTCGTTTCCGCCGCGTGGATCGAGAGCGACAAGACGATCGATGCCAGGAATACTGTCGCGAGGATGTATTTCATAAGTGCAACTCCAGAAAGCACCACAATCGAACTGTCCAGGCAACGCTCATCGCAAAGCAGGCGGGGCAGTGTGAACGAACGAACTCGGTTTGCTCCACGTCCGGCGATGAAGTTAGACTCGCACCATCATACCTGGAGTCAGGCGAATTATCTGCCCGCCCGTGGTTAACGCCCTGGGCAATTCATTTGTTGAAGTTGCACAAAATGTACGCCTCCGAACCCGTCGAAAAACGACTTAAATTCATCGACGGGCGCGCAGGCCCGTCGTACAAACCTCTCAGTTTGAAAAACTGAAAGGTCCGGGGTCAATGCCTCGGGAACTCGCCGATTACCTCGTCCTTATACGCCGAGTAGCCCGACACCGAAGCGAGACCGTCTGGCGAGGTCTCGTCTATGCGTCGAGCTACTAAGTTGATTGCAGCGCCCAACTCTGGGCCAATTGCACATCGGTTTGTTTAACGACGAGCATCACAAACGCCGCTCGTCGCGAAATCGCAAGGCGACTAGTTTCCGTAGCGGACGGTGACTGCGGCCGCCAGCGAGTAGGTGGCAATTTGATTGTTGATCGGGCCGAACACACTTGGCCCGGACTGATCTGCTTGGAAAATCTGATTGTACGACAGTGTCAGATCGACGTTTCGCGTAAAGGCATACGACGCACCGAGACCCAAGACGTGTTGCTGGATGAGCGGCGTGGCGAAATTCACGCCGATGTTGCCTGAATTGATTGGGCTCGTGTTGAACGTGTATCCGCCTCGAAGGTACAGGTTGTCGTTGACACGCTTCTGAGCACCGAGCGCGACAGCGAAGACGTTGTCCCAGTGCAACTCCGTACCAAACATATCGGGCTTGCCGAATCCATCGGTATTCTTGTAATCGAAGTAACGAAGATCCATCGCCAGTGTCCAGTCCTCGAATCCGGTGTACGAAACGCCTCCCGAGACAATCATGGGAAGGTCGAGCTTTAGGCGTGACTCAGCGGGTACACCGCCTGCGACCGTCTGCGTGCGAAAGTCTTCAAACCACTGCGGGCTCTTGATGGAAAATCCAAAGCGAGTCGTTTCGCTTTGCAAGTAGTAAACGCCCAATTGAGCACCTAGTCCCCAGGACCAACGCGTGCCTGCACCAGGCCCCAGGGCCGCTGGTCCGAACGGAATTGGGTCGATCGACACTCGAGCCAAGTTGATGGTTGGCGCGAAACCGATAGACAAACGGTCCGTCACGGCGCGGGAGTAGGTAGGAACTATCTGAAAGAACTGTCCGTCCGAGTACAGTGGGCCGAAGGGGCCTGCGGGATCGAGAATCGGATTTCCAACGGTAGCAGGCATGTTCTGGGCGAACCCAGCAAACGAGAAAAGTCCCAGACCGATCGTGTCGTCGGTGCCTTCCAAGTGATGCACCCAGCCGATCGCCGGAATCGGCACGACACCAGAATCGGAAGAAGCCGTGACGCCCCCTGCCGTCAGTTCTTCTTCGATCAACATGATCTCCGCCGAGAACGATATTTCGTTGCACGCCAATCCGCTGATCGTCGCAGGATTCCAATGGAGTGCCCCCATCGCATCCAGTGGTGCCGCCGTCGCGGCGCCACCCATCGAGCGATTCACGGCACCAACACCCGTCAGATAGATACCCTGGGCGAGAACGGTGGAGTTTGCCGCAAACAATACGGCAAACATTAATAGTGCGTTACGAATGGCCGACATGTCTGGCCTCCGGCGGGGTGAGGTGGGAGGAGATCCGGCTGCCACATTTCGGATCCCCGGTTGGAGAGTTTTGATTCATTTTTTCGCATCGACCGAGAAATGCGGCAAACTGGAACGAAACATTGCAATCGTTACCGAGCTTGAAGGGGGCCGAGACGGCTGTCGGTAAGCTGTAGCGACTCTGCTTGATTTATGTCTTCGTTGCTCGCTCTCACGGGACGCTCGCGATCGTGATAGGCGAAAACGACGAGGCGGCCAGCTTCACGTAATCGTTACAATTTCCAATTGAATCACGGGCGGGTAGTGCGATTCCTGAAAGTAAGACGGCCACTCTTGGCTGTCTTTTGTCGGGCAGGAGTGCCCGACTTACGGCAAAATGTACCACTACCCATGGGCGTGAAGCATTGAAACTCGGGAGACATACCAGCTACACTAGCGTTATCCGTCTGCCAAAGCGATTGGCAATTTGGATCGGTGTTCGGAAGGTCCAGTCCGATGTCGGGCAGCGGCTCGTTGTTGTGCCTTCGTTTGCGTTAGTAGTGCGCGCAACGTTCCGTGCAACCTCGGTGAGAGTTTGTCATCATGCAAAAGTTGGCGTGTCATCACGGCCACAGATTTGATGCCCCTTCCGATGCTGATCGAGGTGTCATCTGTCCGCTTTGTGGTGCCGTCACTAAATCTCAGGGCAAGGTGGAAACGAAGGGACACAGTGGCTTCGATCGAACGCTCGACATACCATCGTCCGGCGAATTTGCAGATTCAGCTTCGGGCAGTTTGAATCGAACGCTTGACATCGATGAGTCGAGCGTTACGGACGGCGAGTTGTTACAAACGGCCTCGTACGAAGATCCGCTTGACAAAGATGCTGATAAGCCGGATACGAAACTCCACAAGCCTTCGGCCAAGACCATTGCGTTCGGTAAAACGCTGAAACTCGCCCATCGCCCGCTCCCGAACGGCGAGGTCCAAAGCGAAGCGATTAGTCCGCCTCCAGCTGCGAACGGTTTGCCGGAAGACGCCGATACCGATAACACCGACGATTCGCCACATCTCGCCAAGACGGTCGCTCTCGGGAAAACCGTGAGTTTCGAGTCACCCCCGCCTCGGCGGAATTCCAACGAAGACTCCGACATCGCGTCGACGACGATCGACGGGATGTCAGGGCCGACGCTGAGCGGCAGGCAACTAGCGCCGACCGCACTCCTGCGAACTCTCGATGCGCAGTCGGTGCCTGTTGACAAGGGCAGCGTACAACCGCCCCCTCAGACGCCGTCAACCGCGTCAGGAGTCAAGCCGCCGGACTTGCCTGGCTACACGGTATTGAACGAGTTAGGACGCGGCGGGATGGGAGTGGTCTATCGTGCCCGACACGAGAAACGCAACCGAGAAGTTGCGCTGAAGACGTTGTTGCACATCAGCCCTGTCGAGTTACAGCGGTTCAAGCAGGAGTTCCGCTCTCTGGCCGACATCGCACATCCGAATCTAGCGGGATTGTACGACCTGCTCTCCGATGGTGAAACTTGGTGCTTCTCGATGGAGATCCTGGAGGCCGTCGACTTTACCGAGTATGTATGGTCGGGCTTCGACGCGTTAAATCGCCAAAAGGGGCAGCGTTTAATCGGGGCTACTTCCAGCGGTGCCCCACGTCTGACTAACGAAATCAAAGAGAGACTCTATGAAGGTCTAAAGCAGCTTGTGCTAGGGCTGAATACTTTGCATCAGGCCGGCATGCTGCATCGAGATATCAAGCCATCGAATGTTTTGGTCACGACCGAAGGCCGCGTTGTGTTGGTTGATTTTGGTCTCGCGTCGCAGTTCGAAGAGGGGTCTGACGATCGGCCTGTTGGGATTCAGGGCACACCCGAGTATATGGCGCCCGAGCAAGCGGCCTGCAATCCCCTTTCGCCAGCCAGCGATTGGTATGCCGTGGGAGTCATGATCTATGAAGTACTCACCGGTTATTTCCCAATCAGTGGCAAACCCCTGCAGGTAATTTTTCGAAAGCAGACCGACAAACCCAAGTCGCCCTGTGAACTGGAACCCTCCGCTCCCGATGACTTGAACGATCTGTGTATGGGGCTGCTCAGTATTGATCAGCAAAAACGTCCGACTGCCGCCGACGTGCTTCGCTGCATTGGGTTCGAGGAGCTTGTTGACTCCTTGAAGTCACCAGACCGAGTCGGCGCCGGCCAGACCCTGGAACTCGTCGGACGCGAAGGCCACTTGCGCGGCCTGCAGAGTTCCTTCAGGCAAGTCACACATGGGAAGACCAAAACGCTCTTCGTCCACGGCAAGTCAGGCATGGGGAAGAGCGTCCTGATCCAAAAATTTCTTAGCGAAATTCAGGAACGAGATCAGGCGGTGGTTCTATCGGGCCGTTGCTACGAGCAGGAGTCCGTGCCCTTTAAGGCACTCGACAACTTGATCGACTCCCTCGCCGATCATCTAACAAGTCTTACGGACGCAGACGTGCGAGCCGCAACGCCCGATGATTTCCTGCCTCTCATTCGCTTGTTCCCTGTGCTGGGGCAAATTCCTGGAGCGTCCGACCTGGGACGACCGTCGATCGAGAACGTCGACCAGCAGGAGTTGAGACAACGAGCGACCAACGCATTGCGAGAAATGCTCCGACGCCTGGGAGACAAGAAACCGCTTGTGCTGCACATCGATGACCTGCAATGGGGCGATGAAGATAGCGCCGACTTGCTGGCCGATCTAGTCCGTCCCCCACACTCGCCGCGAGTCCTAGTTCTCGGGTCTTATCGCACCGAGAACCGAAGTACCAGTTTGTGCTTAAAGGCGATTGATAAGGCCTATTCGACAGGGCAACACCGTCCTCATCGCGAAGAGATTGCCGTCGACTCACTTCAGCAAGAAGATGCCAAAAGGCTGGCGTTGAAGCTGTTGGGACGCGACGACAAAAAGGGCCAAGTCCTCGCAGATAAAATCGCTCGCGAATCAGGCGGATGGCCGTTCTTTGTTTGGGAATTGGCCCAACACGTCCAAGACACTTCAGACATCGGCGATCAAACTCTGGAGTTGGACGAAGTCATTTGGACGCGGGTCGGTCGCCTGCCGGAGCCGACGAGAAGGTTGTTAGAATTGGTTGCGGTGACCGGTCGTCCGATTCCCGCAGCCGAGGCGTATCATGCCATCGGCGCAATGGACAAGGGGCAGAGCTTCCTAGCACAATTGCGAACACGTAACTTCGTCAGGACGACGGGATCGGACGAAGACGAAACCGTCATCGAGACCTACCACGATCGCATCCGAGAGTCGGTGGTCGATCATCTCGACGACTCGACGGTCAAAAGGCATTGTGTCAATCTGGCGGAGACGATTGAAGAAGTAAGCGGCATCAACGTCGAAGACCTTCACGCTCAAATAGCAAAGACATCCGAGTTCGAGCAACCCGCCACGCGGTACGAACTGCAAAAGCATCAGTGGCAACGTGTATTCGATCTCGCGTACTTCTTCGACGCTGGCGGAGCGCACGAGCGGGCGTTTCCTTTCGCTCTGTGTGCTGCCGAGCAGGCCCGTCAGCAAGATGCGTACGAAGTCGCCGAGCAGCAGTTCCGGATCGCCCTGCGGGGAACGGAGAACGTTTCATCCGCGCTACGATTCCGTGTGCATGAAGGGCTTGGTGATGTGCTCGTTGTGCGAGGCAAGTACGACGCGGCGAACGATCAGTATAAAGCGGCGCGATCGCATACGACCACGAACCTGGTTCTAGCACGATTGGACGGGAAACTTGGCGAATCCGCGTTCAAGAAGGGGGACATGGGGGTTGCGCGTGAGTACCTTGAACAGGCGCTAGCTGTGGTGGGCGAACCACCGCCTAGCCGTCTGATGGTGATACCTTCGCTACTCAAGCAAGCGATCATTCAAGTACTGCACACGAAGTTCCCGGCCCGCTTTGTCGGACGAAACAAACAAGATTCGCCACAAGGCCGCTTGGATTTGTTTCGTGCCCGGATCTACACGACGCTCACTCAAGTACATTGGTTCACGAGCGGCATGAACCTCTGCCTCTTGGCTCATTTGAGGCACATGAATCTTTCAGAGCGCTACCCAGCAGGCCAACTGCTGGGGCGGGCGTATGCGTTTCACGCCATCGTCATGACGGCGTTGCCAATGGCAGAACGAGGAATACGCTACGCGGAGCGCGCTTACCAAATCTCTATCGATCAAGGTGATCTGTGGGGACAAGGCAAGGCACGCAGCTTTCACACGTTCTCGTGTATCGTATTGGCTCGGTTCCAGGAAGGCATTCGAACCGGTACGCAGGCCATCGAGCTGCTGGAGCAGGCGGGCGATGTCTGGGAAGCGAATATGGCGCGCATGATTGTTTCCGTTCCACGCTATCACCTTGGCGACCTTAAGAACGCGTACCTCGATGCAAAGAAAGCCTATGAAATCGGAAGTGAGACGGGCGACTACTCGGCCGTTTGCATTTCATTAGTGTTTTGGGCACCGTGTGCGCCTCACTTGCTGCCGACGGGTGCGATCGAGAAAGAAATGGAACGTGAACGCGGCGATCCGCTAGGCAGGTTAGCCGTCGTTCTGGCACGCGGTCTGGAGTTGCTGTTACGCGAAGATAATCCCGAGGAGGCGGCTCGCGTCTTTCAGCAAAGCCAGGATATGGCTGCGGAAAAGGGAATTCGCAATGTCTGCATTTTCGCTGGCGTGCCTTGGAAGGCAACGAGCTTACGGATTGTTGCAGAACGCACCCCTGACGGTGCAGCGCGGAGGCATGCCATCAAGGCTGCCAAGCGGCAAGTTGGCAAGGCCTTGAAGCTAACGAAAAGTTACAAAGCCTTCCGTCCCCACGTACTTCGTGAAGCTGGGATCATAGCATCCATGGAAGGCAAAGAGGTTTTAGCCCGACGATACTTCGCCGAAAGCTTGCAAGTCGCTGCGGAGCATGAGGCGCGTTACGATCACGCCCGGACGACGCTTGCACAGGCTGAAGCCGGTATCAAGTTTGGCTGGCCCGACGCTCAAGAACGAGCCGTGACGGCGCGCAAACTCGTTGCACAATTCGAAGACGTTGGGACGGAATAATTCTGCACACATCGAAACTCAGACCCACTGACGCGACTCGCAGCATGCCCGTGCGCGGTACTCTGGCTCCGGGGAAGACCTTTGTTTGGTTTACGGCAGTCAATTCAGTAAGCGACCCGCTGATCTTGGCCGAGTTTTTATCACTGCTGAGCGCAGAAGAGCAAAGGCAGCATCAGGCATTCCACTTCGATACGGATCGACATCTTTATCTCGTCGCCCACGCTTTGTTGCGAACCTCCTTGTCTCAATACTCCGAGGTGCAGCCAGCGAGTTGGACGTTCTCGTGTGGCGAATTCGGACGCCCCGAGATCGATGTGAGCGTACCTGTCAATGAGCTCATTCGATTCAACTTGTCGCATACGTCAGGCCTAGCTGCTTGTGCAATAGCTCGCGACGTCGATATCGGGATTGACGTCGAGTGTCTCGATCGGCGTACCAGTTGTGAGTCAATCGCCTCTCGTTTTTTTTCGCCAACTGAATTCGAGCAACTCACTAAGTTGCCCGAGGCCGAGCGGCAAAGGAGGTTCCTGGAGTATTGGACACTCAAGGAAGCGTACATTAAGGCTTGCGGAATGGGGTTATCGATGCCGCTGGATAGCTTTTGCTTCTACCGCGACGCTAGTGGCGAATGGCGAATCAGGTTCACTGACGGGAACGACAATCCGAAAGAATGGCAGTTCATCTGCCTGCAGCCAACGACAAGCCACGTTATGTCGATTGCAATCCGGCTTGCTCAAGATCCGGTGCATGACGTGCATGTTATCGAATTCGTCCCATCCAACCAAGAAGTATGATCGAACAGGCATCCGACTCCGCTGCGGCCACACTCAAGTACACTTCTCTGGTGGATGTGCTACGCCGACGGTTCGAAGACTCGGGCGATAAGCTGGCCTATCAGTTTCTTGCCGACGGGAGCAAGCAAGACGCGCGACTAACGTACTCCGAACTAGCCGATCGTTCACACGCGGTCGCCATGCGGCTTCAAGCGATCGCAGACCGAGGCGACCGCGCGCTGTTGTTGTATCCACCCGGCCCCGAGTTTCTGCTGGCGCTGTTTGGCTGTTTGCAAGCCGGAATCATTGCCATCCCGCTATCGCCACCAGACAGTTCAAGGATTAAACGCGCACTACCGCGCCTTACCTCCGTAGCTGGTGACGCAGACGCATCTCTGGTCTTGACGACGGCAGGCATCCACGACTTGCTGAAAGTTTATCTGGACGACATTCAAGAGATGCGGGAATTGAAGTGGCATAATACCGACAACGTGGAGGGAAGCGGTTCGTACGGCGCTCGAGACGCCGCATGGGAACCGTCGCCGAGTGACCTGGCGTTTTTGCAATACACCTCGGGTTCGACATCTTCGCCCAAGGGCGTGATGGTCAGCCACGGCAACGTATTGGCCCAGTGCGGCGCCTTAAAGTTGGCTTCTGGATACACGTCGACGAGTGTGACTGCGACGTGGATGCCGTACTTTCACGACTATGGTTTGATCGAAGGGCTTTTGATGCCTTTCTACGTGGGCGTGCCCTGCTATTTCATGTCGCCGCTCGCCTTTATCAAACGGCCCCTACGCTGGCTGGAGTTGATCTCAAGATACCGAGTGACCCACAGCCAGGGTCCGAACTTTGCCTACGATCTATGCATTCGTAAAGCCAACATCGAACAACTCGCGAACATCGACTTGCATTGCTGGGTGTCGGCTGCAAATGGCGCTGAGTCAGTCCGTCCCAGTACGGTGCAGGCGTTCTATGAAATGTTCAAAGGCTGCGGTTTGAGAAAGCAATGCCTCTCGCCCGCTTACGGTTTGGCCGAATCAACACTCGTTGTATCCGTTACCTCTCCGGACGAAGAGCCAGCACTAGTAAAGGTGGAGACGCAAGCCTACGAGCGAGGTAGGATCGAAACTGCTACTGCAGAGTCAGACTTTCGAACGCTGGCAAGTTCGGGACGACCGATCCCCGGCACTCAAGTCGAGATCGTCGATCCGGCTACGTGCCGCCGCTGCTCTAGCGACGAAGTTGGCGAAATCTGGGTCGCCGGACCTTCGGTTGCACAAGGATATTGGAAACAACAAGAAGCTACCGCATGCACGTTCCATGCTCGCATCGCCGACAGTGGCGAAGGCCCGTTCCTTCGGACAGGCGACCTGGGCTTTCTCCAAGATGGTCGGCTCTTTATCACGGGGCGATTGAAGGACCTAATCATCATTCGAGGACTCAATCACTATCCGCAAGATATCGAGCTCACCGTTGAGCGCAGTCATCCTGCGATGCGTCCAGGATGTGGTGCCGCGTTCTCGGTCGAAGTTGCCGGCGAAGAGGAACTCGTCGTGGTCCACGATATCGTGGGCAAGCATCAACGCAATCTCGATGAGGACGACCTGTTTTCGGCTATCCGTGCCGCCGTGTTCGATAACCATGATCTGCGTTTGCACGCCGTTGTACTGCTGAAGCCGGGCGGAGTACTGAAGACGACAAGCGGCAAGATCCAGCGGGCGGCGATGAAAGCTGCTTTCTTGGCGGGCACACTTGATAGCGTCGCGAAATGGGAACTCTCGCAAACGGCCAAGGATGTCGAGGAGCCAGCGTTCACCGTCTCCACGGATTCGATCCGGGATTGGCTCGTCAATTGGCTTGCCGCAAGAACGGGAGTTAACGCGAAGACTATCAATACTTCCAGCAAGTTTTCGGACTGCGGTCTGGATTCGATGCGTGCCGCCGATCTCGCTGTGGACTTAGAAAAGCTACTCCACCAAAGAATCGACCCCATCGTTTTTTGGAACTTCCCGACCATTGATGCAATTGCGGAATCTCTCAGCCCGCAAAGGATTACGCGGACGGAAACATCCCAGAGGAACGGAGGTGCTCTCCCAATCGAAGGCTCGCCGCGCATCGGTACCGCCCCAGTAAGCAGAGCCATCGTCGAAGACACAATCGCCATCATCGGCATGGGGTGCCGATTTCCAGGAGGTGTCGACTCGCCGGAGCGATACTGGCGATTGTTACGTGAGGGTGGCAACGCGATTACCGAGATCCCGGCGACCCGATGGGATGTCGAAGAGTACTACGATCCCAATCCAGCCGCTCCCGGCAAGATGTACACTCGTCGTGGTGGATTCATCAACGAAGTGGATGCTTTCGACCCTGCGTTCTTCGGGATCACGCCTCGCGAGGCGATTGATATTGATCCGCAGCAGCGATTGTTGCTCGAAGTGGTTTGGGAATCGCTGGAGCATGCGGGTATTCCGCCGAGCAGTCTGAACGGCAGCGAGACGGGAGTCTTTCTCGGATTGAGTTCTGACGATTACGCGACTGCGCAACATTTCGAACCCGGCGATTCGGAAATCGATGCATACAAGATCCTTGGGACTGCACGCAGCATTGCGTCAGGCCGCGTCGGCTACTTGCTAGGAGTACACGGCCCTGTCGTGCAACTCGACACGGCTTGTTCTTCATCGCTCGTGTCAGTGTATCAAGCATGCCAGTCACTTCACGCTGGTGAATGTGACATGGCGATTGCCGGCGGCGTGAATTTGATACTGTCGCCTGAGACGATGGTCGCGTTATGCAAACTGACCGCACTCGCTCCCGACGGTCGCTGCAAAACATTCGCGGCCGCAGCCGACGGCTATGTCCGTGGTGAAGGTTGCGGTATCGTCGTGTTGAAAAGGCTGAAATATGCGGTTCGTGATGGAGATATGGTCTATGCGAAGATTCGTAGTGCCGTGGTGAATCACGATGGAGCGAGTAATGGGCTCACAGCGCCGAACGGGCAGGCGCAAAAACGATTGATCGAAAAAGCGTTGAAGAAGGCAAATCTTTCTGGGTGTGAAGTCGCGTATGTCGAAGCGCATGGCACAGGCACGGAGCTTGGCGACCCGATTGAACTCGACGCATTGAACTCGGTTTACTGTCAGAACAGACCACGTTCCTCGCCGCTCTTTGTCGGATCGACAAAGACGAATATCGGACACCTGGAGGCCGCTGCCGGAATTGCGGGCTTGCTGAAAGTCGTCTTGATGCTCCAGCATCGACAGATCCCTCCTCATTTGAACTTCGAAGCACCGAATCCGCATTTCCCATGGGATGACACACCGGTGAATGTGCCAACCGAAATTCAGGACTGGCCCGTCTCGGATCGCCCCGGTCTCGCGGCAATCAGTTCCTTTGGTTTCAGCGGCACGAATGCCCATGTGATTGTGGAAGGAGTCGATGCCCGGGATCAGCGTCGCGATCGACACGCCGCGAGTGCGCGTCCGAGTGCGCAGTTGCATCTGTTGCCTCTATCTGCCAAAAGCGACGACTCGCTCGTTGCGACTGCTCAGCGGTATCTCGAACATCTGATCGCACACCCCGATCAGGCAATCGAGGACATCTGCTTTACTGCCGCGACGGCGCGAGATCACTTTGCCCATCGTCTCGCAGTCATCGCGAATACCCGAGAGGAATGCATCGATAAATTGCGGGCATTCGCGTCGGGAGAGGATCGCTCGGCGGTCATTCTTGGCACCGGGAGATCCCATGCGTCTGAAGCAACAAACAAGATCGCGTACTTGTTCACCGGACAGGGCACACAGTACGTCGGAATGGGGAGCGGACTGTACGAGTCGCAGCCGGTTTTTCGCGCCGCTATCGACCGCTGCAGAAACCTTGTAGAGAAGCACTCTGACAACTCGCAGGCTGAGTTCTTTTCGGTCCAATACGCACTCGCTGAACTGTGGCGATCGTGGGGCATAACTCCTGCGGCTGTACTTGGGCACAGCCTGGGTGAGTACGCTGCGGCCTGTGTGGCTGGAGTGTTCGACTTGGAAACGGCAATCGAACTTGTCGCAACGCGTAGTCGTTTGATGGATTCGCTGCCCGAACGAGGTGCCATGGCTGTTGTGATGGCTGATGAGTCGCGCGTGGCAGTCGCCCTCAGGCCATTTGGCGATAAGCTATCGATTGCGTCGATTAACGGCCCGGAGACGATTGTCATTTCTGGCAGCACCGAGGCGGTGCATCAGATCGTGACCGAGTTTGCCTCCGAAGGTGTTGACACGGAGTTGCTTGATACGTCGCAAGCCGGTCATTCCAAGCTGATCGATCCGATGCTGGAGCCATTCGCTGCGGCGGCACTCAGGTTCAAATACTCTTCGCCTCGTCTCGATTTGATCTCGAACGTATCTGGGACACTTGCGGGCGAAGAAGTCGCTACACCTCAGTATTGGATTCAACATCTCCGTGCGACGGTTCGTTTCGCGGACGGGATGAAGGCGCTCGCAGAGACTGGCTGCAGAACGTTTATCGAACTCGGCCCGAATCCAAACCTGCTAGCCATGGGAATGGGCTGCGTGCCGCGTCTTCGACCACGACCACAGTGGTTGCCTTCGCTGACAAGGGGAAGCAGCGACTGCGAAACAATGCTTTATAGTCTGGGCAAATTGTACGCTGCCGGAGCCAAAGTCGATTGGCAAAGCTTCTATCGGCCTTTTGCCGGTTCGCGAGTCTCGTTGCCGACCTACGCCTTCCATCGCCAATCGTACGCCGCGACTCACCCCGAACGGCCTTCAAGGCGGAACTGCGATCGCGAGAAGTCGTATCTCGTGAGTCCTACGGTTGTTGCGAGCAAGATGAAGCACCTGTGCTTCGGCTTGGAAGCGGAGGCTCGATCTTTAACGCCGCGCTTGGATGAGATCGCAGTCCATTTCATCATCGATGCGTTGAAACAAATGGGTTGCGAATGGCGGATCGGGGCGCAGATATTGGCGTCGGAACTCGAGGCGAGAATTCCGGACCATAATCGCTGCAAGGTAACTCGCGTGCTTAGTCGTTTCGTGGAACAAGGCTGGCTCCAACACGTTGAGGGTGGGCATCTCGTAGTACGGTCAGCTCCAAACGGCAACGCGAATGATCTGCTAGATGCGTTACAGAAGGAAGCGACTTATCCCGAATGTCATGTGTTGCACCGGGCAGGTACGGCGCTCGCCAGAATTTGGCAGGGCGACGTTGACCCTCTCTCGGTCTTGTTCCCTGATGGCACGATGGATCAGGCGGTTTCGTTCTATAGTCAGGCGAAGCTGCTGGCAGGCTATAACGCACTGGCGGGCGAAGCCCTTCAGCAAGCTCTGTCGACGATGCCCAAGGGCGAATCTCTACGATTACTCGAAGTCGGCGCAGGCACCGGTGGGTTGACCACGCACTTGCTGCCTCGTCTTCCTAAAGATGGATGCGAATATGTATTCACGGATATTTCGCCTTCGTTTCTCCATGCCGCCAGCGATCGATTCGGGGAATACGCCAGCTTCAGGACGCAACTGCTCGACATTAGTCAGTCGCTACCCGATCAGAATGTCGAACCGAACTCGTTCGATCTAGTCATCGCAGCAAACGTGCTGCATGCGACACCGCTGCTGCACGAGACACTGGCGAACGTGCGACGACTTCTGAAGCCGGATGGGTGGTTAGTCTTACTGGAGGCGGCCAATCCGCCGCTCTGGGGCGACATGGTCTTTACGTTGATTGACGGTTGGTGGAATTTCGCGGACAAAGATGTGCGACCGGATTACCCGCTGATGCGACGTGATCGTTGGTGTCACGTACTGCGGGAGTCTGGGTTCGACGACATCGCGTGTCTGAACGACGAGGCATTGCAGGATGACTCCAGCAACACGCTCTATTTGGCACAGAGCCGGACGCTGCTGCCGCGAGAGCGTGCCTTGCACTCAGCGGCGAGAACCTCGCCCTGGGGCAATGAGAAGAAGCCCGCCATAACCGAACCAACTTCAATCGAGCAGAATCGTGCGGATCGACCGACTCTCCGAGAGATGCTCGTCGACGTCGCGGATGAGGGAGAATTGTCGACGCTAGTTCGCGAGCATGCTGCTCAAGTGATGCGTTTGAAGCCCGAGCAAATTGACCCAACGCAGCCGCTTGCCGAGTTAGGACTGGATTCGCTCATGGCGACCGAGTTGCGAGGACGACTAGGAAATACGCTTGGGCATGAATTGACGCTCAACGCGCTCCAGATGCGTCGATCGATTGAAGAGATCGTCTCCTACGTCCTACGGGGCTACGTGATCGGCGATGCACCTTCGCGTGGTTCCATGACGGCAACACCGTTCGACGTCAATACACCCCGTGTTCACATTGTGCCGCTGCAGCCCAATGGAAATGAAAGCCCCTTGTTCTTTGTGCCGGCAGGACATGGGGATTTAGTTGCCTTTGAAGATATCGCCCATGCGATTGGACGCAAACAACCCGTCTACGCCTTGCAACCGGCGAGCGCCAAACAGCTGAAGACGTTTCGACAGATGTCAATCTATCGGCTTGTTTCCGCGTACATCGCCGAGATTAAGAAGGTTCAACCGCACGGCCCCTACTTGCTGTCGGGCTACTCGGCAGGCGGGATTATTGTCGTCGAGATCGCACGCGAGTTGTTACGTCAAGGTGATGAAGTCGGATTGCTCGTGATCTTTGACCCGCCGTCGCATGTTCCCTTTTGGTTGGATTGGTTCTATTCAGCAACGTATCGAGCATGTCAATTCACGGGAATGTTGTCGTTAGTCAATTCGATGCGATTTCGATTCGTACGCAGACTCTTTCACGCATTTTTGGATGAAGGGCTGAGGACTCACACGACGGTAACTCGCGAGCATCGGGTTGTTTCCTATCCAGGTCGAATCACTCACTTCCGCGCGAGACTTTCGCAGAGCGGACTGGTCAGCATGCGGCCGGTTGGCAGGTTTTGGAGGAACATCGCGCAAGGAGGAATCGAGGTTCATTGGATCCCCGGTACGCACTACGGTATGCTCCGCGGTTCGGGGGCCGTTGTCGTCGTTGATGAATTGCATGATTGCATTCAACGGGCAAGAAGATGCAATCACACGACCAGCATCCTACGAGAGAACGAAGCAACATGAAGCCGCGCATTCTGATTCTCTACTACTCATTCACGCAACAAACTCGGCGAGTGGCCGAGGCAATGGCCGAAGAATTCTCCGCCCTTGATTGTGACGCGGAACTTTGCGAGATCGAGTTCCTGGACCAACGTTATCGTATTGAGCTGCCCTTTCGCCCCGTCGGAAGGAAGCTGTTTCGATGGCTCTTGCCGCAAGTGACGGGCAAGACAGGCGAGGTGCGAGTCCCCGAAGGAGTGTGCTCGCAAGACTACGACTTGATTTGCCTCGGCTCACCAACGTGGTGGTTGAACCCGGCGATGCCCGTTGTTTCGTTTTTGAAGTCGCCCGCAGCCGGCCAGCTGCTCAAGAACCGACGGTTCGCCGTGTTCACAGCGTGTCGCAAGATGTGGTGGAACAACATGCGTCGCGTGAAGAAGTTAGCGAGAAAGCAAGGAGGAACGTTTATCGATGGCGCTGCGTTTTGTTTTCGAGGCAATGACATACAATCGGCGTTGTCGTTCATCAGCTATATGAAGAACGATGCAAATCTCGAACGCTTTTGGGGTGTTAAGATCTATGAATTCGGAATTCCCCCCGAAGGGATTGCGAGAGCAAAGGAGTTCGCAAGAGAACTCGCTGTCCGCCTAATGTCGCCAAGCGAAGCGAATACGGAAGATGTCAGTTAGCGAACTCGTTCCCAGATCAGGACTCCGGTAATTTCCTGTCCAGCCATCGCGAACGTCGGTGTCTTTAGGGTCAATCGGTCACCGTCGAACGAGTAGTAGCGCAGGTTGCTGTGCCCAACCCAGTTGGGAAACAAACTCCCTTCGACTTCGTAGGTTACTTCCTGCTTGGATTCGTCAACATTTATTTTGGCCCAGAACGCCACGAAGCCTTGATAGGCCGCACGAATTTCTTCGTCTGTCCCCCGCAGCAGGTCGTCGCTGGCAAACGACGGCCTGTCAGGACGCATGAGTTGGGCCGCGAAGTTTCCTTCGGCATCAAAGATGATCCGACCGACGCACTCTTTTCCCAGCGGGTAATGCACCTCGCCAGTAGAAGTTCGCATCTCGGAACTGATCAGATTCCATGTTCCGGTAAAGAGAGCTGTTGACATTAGGTTTGGTCCTGCGAGGAAGGTGATCGCTCAGTTGTCCGCGTTGAGGTGTCTTACGACATCGTTAAGTGTCTTGAGCTTATTGGCGATTTCATTAGGCAGTTGCACGTTGAAGTGTTCTTCAACCTCATTTAGCAACGACATGCGATCGTACGAATCGAGCCCCTGTTCGTCGAGCGACCGCTCGGGTTCCAACGCGTCGGCTTTGCCCCGTGCGATGCCCGCGTCCTTCATCAATTGGATGATCTCTTCAACGTTGGTCATCGTTCGGCCCTCGTTAGCTGCAGTAAGTTATTGCCCCAAGTGAAACCAACTCCAAACCCGCTGAGCACAATGCGTTCCAATCTCGGAGCGACGAGGTGCTTTTGTAACATAAGTGGGATGGACGACGAAACCGTGTTCCCGTAGTGGCTTGCCTCGAACGGAGCACGATCCGGCGGCACTCGCATCTTGCGACTGACGTACTCGACGAGATACTTCGATCCCTGGTGTAGCAGGAACAGGTCAACGTCCTCCACACTCAACTGATTTCGATCGAGTAGTATCTTCATACTTGGGGGAGCTTCCTGGACGGCATGTTTGAAAACCGCGCCGCCGTCCATCTCCAGGCGGTCCCGGAACATGAGGCAGCGATAGCTGTCCGGCAGCGTCCCGAAGTTCGAATCGATCAGCCGATAGCCCGCTCCACTGCGTGAAAAATAGGTCGCTGTGGCAGCGTCGCCAAACAACAGCGACACATCGCGATCATCTTCGGCGACTTTATCGGAATAAGGATCACTCGTGATGAGCACGGCGTGATCCAAGTTGGCAGTATCCATGACGCCCGTGACAACCGTAACCGCATGGGTATACCCAGCGCATCCCTGGGAAATGTCGAACGTCATGCAGTCCTTGGCGAGTGCAAGCCGATTGTGGACCAGGGCCGCTGTGTGCGGGACTTTGAAATCGGGGTGTTGAGTGACGACCACGAGCAACTGAATGTCGTCGCAAGGCACCTCGGGTTGTTGCGCAAGTGCATGGAAGGCGTGAACCGCCAGATCGCTCGTCGTCTCGCCGGGTTCCATCACCGAGCGTGCGACGATGCCCAACTTGTTTTCGAGGAAGTCGCGTTCGAAACCAAGCTTCTCTGCCTTTTCGTAATTCGAGGCGCGCGCCGTCGGCAGATGGATTCCGATCGATCGAATACGTACCGGCTCGCGAACAGCGTTCATTCCGTCTGCCTTCCATTAAGCGTTGATCGCGAATACGGGAAAGTACGTCGCGATATTGCCCGCAGCATAATCGCGAAACATGGCAGGGATCTCGTCCCAATTCCAGACACGCTCCGGATGAGGTGGCATCCAGGAATGTTCTTCTGCATAGCGGACGGCGTCGAGCCCCTCTTGGTATTTCGCGAAGTGCGTGTGGACATGAATGTGGCGGCTGAGGCATTCGATCGCGCGTGCGACGTGAGTTCGCATCCCTAGTTTCCAACCGCAGGTCGTGACGACACCCTGACGCGCAAGAGCCTTTAGCGTAACTCGATGAACAGGCGTACCAATGTTGTCGATGAATATCGAAACACCTTTGCCCTCGGTCTTGTCCGCAATTGCCGACAGTATACCCTCTTCGAAATCGGCATCGCTGAATGGGCTGCGATCGATAGCGTCGATACCTTCTCGCTGTAACATGTCCAATCTCTCTGGTTGTGAACACACCATCAGCACACGACAGCCGAGGCGTTTCGCCAACGTAAGCTGAGCGAAGCTCACTCCGCCTCCCCATGCACAAACGACCGTTTCGTGAGTAGCAACACCACTCATCTGCGATTTCCAGCACTCGTAAGCGACTCGCCAATTCGCCCAGGCGGACACATAACGCAACGAGAAGGATGCCCATTGTTCGAGCGTGAATGAACTCGACGCAGGAATACGAATCAACTGACGTTCGTGCAATTTCATGGTCTTTGCGAGCACACCCATCGTGCCTGGGGCGTCGTATCCCATGATCTTGATCGGATAACCTTGCTCGTCCCAAATCCCGTTCCCAAAGACAATGCATGTGTCGCCCGCGTTCAGTTCGGTCACTGCCGACCCCACGCGATCAATTGTGACGACTCCTGCGTTGCCAAGTACGACCGCACCTTCGTTTCGTTCACGACAGATGTCGATGGGATCGCGTTGCAAAGCATGGAGCATGTTCGCTTCCAAGCAACCGTAAAGCGGCTTGGCAAGAACTTCGCAAGAAGTGATGTCCGGAAACGTGTAGGTCTGCTCGACAAGTTGTGCCCGCTCGGGCTGACGCACGACATCGTGCAAGACCCAAGCTTTGGTGAAAAGAGTGCCCATTGGCATTCCAGAACCCGCGGTAATTGCCCCGTACGTGACAGTGAACGTCAAACGATAGCCCCATTGAAACAGAATACGACGTCACAAACAACAACGAGGACCATTTCAATGGCCATTCGTTTGAGGTATGAATGGAGAGTCGACGGAAAGCCGTTGACACGAGCATTCGTCAAAGTGGGCATGTCGTTGCAAATCTGTATTGATCTATGCCTTCACCAGATAGTGCGCCATCGCCCCAAGAACTCCTTCGCCTGATTGCCGACGATCCGTTGCTCAGCACGATCGATCGTGAGTACTTAGAGGGACTGCAAGACGAATTAGGGTGGGTCGCGCTCGCCGAGGGCGAGACGCTTTTTCTCGAGGGCGACACGGTCGACGCTTTCTATTTTGTGTCTACCGGCCTGCTGGAAGTTACCAAGGACCAGGAAGACTTGGATGGGAATCCAGACAACGATCGCCTGGTCCTCGCGGAGATCGGCCCGGGCGCGACGATCGGCGAGATGCAGATCCTAACGGGAGGAGTCCGCAGCGCAACGGTCACTGCAGCGAAGCCGAGCGGTCTCGTAAAGTTCCCCAAGGAGGCGTTCGACTCGTTTCTGGCCAAGGATCCGAATGTCGTCGAACAGCTTGCCAAGACGATCATGCCTCGTCTCTATCGTGACCAAATGGTGGATGTTCTTCCGAATCTCTTCGGTGAACTGAACGAAAAGATGTTGCGCGACTTGGAAGACAAGATGACGTGGCGAAGCTTGCGGCGAGGCGACCTGCTTTGCTACCAGAGCGAGCCGTCTGACAGCTTTTACATCATCATCAGCGGTCGGATGCAGGTCTTGATCCAAGATGCGAGCGGACGTTCGCAGAACGTCAGCGAGTTGTCTCAGGGCGAATCCGTGGGCGAAATGGGCGTTGTTACTGGCGAACCTCGTTCGGCAACGATCATTGCTTCGCGCGACACCGAACTGATGGAGTTCTCGCGCGACGAGTTCGAGGACTTTACGCAACGATACCCAGAGATGATGCGTCGCATTACACGCATGCTGATCAATCGCTTGCAGCGAGCCAATCGGCATTCGCGCGCGAGGACGTTAAGTTCCAACATCCTACTCGCGCCGGCCAGCGACCGCGTACAGCTCGACGAATTCTCAAGCCAACTTTACGAGGCTTTGCATGCGATGGACTTTGATGACAAGTCGGGTATGCAGGCATGTCTGATGTTGACCAGTCAAGAGGTTGACAAACGCCTGGGGAGACCGGGCATCTCGCAAGCAGGCGAGCGGCGCCCCGACGATTTGCGTCTTCGATCCTGGTTAAGTGAGCAAGAGAAAAAGTACGCCGTGATCTTGCTGCAGGCAGATCCGACAATCACGAATTGGACAAGTCGTTGTATTCGAAATGCTGACGAGATCATGTATGTAGCCAACGCAACTTGCGAGCCCACAACGACGGAAGTGGTGGGCGAAATACAGTTGCAGGAGGCGAAGCACGCGGAACGTCGCCACACGTTGGTACTACTTCACGGTGATGTCGAACGTCCGCAAGGGACCTTGCGGTGGTTGGAGAAACTGGATCTCGCAAAGAATCTTCTCTCCAAGAGCGGTCGCGGCCGGCACTTTCACATCCGCCGTCGGAGAGAAAGCGATTACCAACGATTGGCGCGATATGTTTCGCGTCGTGAGGTGGGCCTGGTGCTGAGTGGCGGCGGGGCTCGCGGGTTTGCTCACGTCGGGTGCATTCGTGCGATGCACGAGTTGGGAATTCCGATCGACATGATCGGCGGCGTCAGTATGGGAAGCCTTGTGTCGGCAGCGTATGCGTACGATCCGGCAAGGTTCGAAGAAACGATCAATCGAGTCCAATCGCAACTGAAAGGCGTGTTGTTCGACGTCACCGCGCCCGTCGTTGCCATCGCACGTGGTCAGAAGTTTGACAAACGATTGCGCAGCTGGTTCGGTGCCGAGACTCAGATCGAGGATCTTTGGATGCCCTACTTCTGCGTCTCAAGTAATCTCACGGAAGCGCAGATCGTGGTACATGAAGCTGGTCCGCTGTGGTGGTCGGTGCGAGCGAGCGGCACACTCCCCGGCCTCACTTCGCCAGTGGTGCACGAAGAACATCTACTCTTCGATGGTTGCTTATTGGATAACTTGCCTATGGACGTCATGCGAGAGCGACTCGGCACCGCCACGGTGATCGCGGTGGATGTTGTGCCTCCGCACGATCTGAAGTTTCAGTTTCCGAACGTGCAAAGTCCATCTGGCTGGTGGCTGCTTTGGAGAAAACTGAACCCGTTCATGGAGACAATCGCGTTGCCAAACATCGTCTCAATACTGCATCGCGCCGGTGAGTTAGGGAGCGTTTACGGTCGCCAGAAGCTAATTGACCAACGGATCGCAGACCGCTACATCCAACCGCCAGTTGACCATATTAAGATCGCCGACTTCGGAGGAGTGGCGGAAGCCAGACAGATCGGCTACGAGTTCTGCAAATCTAAACTGAAATCGTGGTGGCCGTTGCACAATGCAGCGAAATGCGCGAGTCGTCTGTAGCTGATCGATGACCCCACGCGAAGATTCAGCCTCCGGGAATCGGCTTTACCGTGCTCGGTCGCTCATTTGTCCGCCAGGGAGAATGCACCATCCCAGTCGGGCGGCGGGGAGTTTCCAAAGTCGGCCATGCGCCGCAGCAGAAACTGCTTCGGGCCGTCGCTATCGGGGACGGTGGCAAGCAATTTGGTTGCGGATTTCCAGTCGCTGGCGATGATCGCATCTAAGGCTGCCTCGTAGACGAGAATCGTCTGATCACTGATCTCTGACATCTGATCGGATGGCGGAACCAGACCGTAAACATTCATCGGAGTGTCCATCCCCTTAGGACGCACTCGGGCGAGTCGCCTGATCCGCCCCTCGGTGGGCTGCAAATGTTTCTTCGCGTACTCTGCGGTCGTCTCGTCGATGCAGATCGGGAGATTAAACTGCTTGGTCATCGTTTCCAACCGTGCACCTTGATTGACGACTGGACCGAAGACACCGACTTTCGCCTGCTGATCGGTGCCGATTTGCCCCGCCAAAGCGCGCCCGTGTGCAATGCCTAAACCAACCGAGAAGCCCTCCAACAGACTCCCTTCGACCGCAATCTCGTTATAGAACTGCGTGTAGATCGAGAGGGCGGCGCGACAGGCGGGCACAGGCCCTTCCTCGAGTTCCACCGGCCAGCCCCAGAAACCTAACGCTGCATCACCTTGAAAGTCCGCGATGGCCCCGTCTCGTTCGAGAATTCCACCCGCCATCACGCCGAGCGCGGCGCTAACGCTGTGCAGTAAAGTTAATAAATCGTCTTGGAGTTTCTCTGACTTCTTTGAGAACCCTCGAACGTCGCAGAAGAGAACGGAAATCTCTTTCTCCGATGGCGACAACGAGTCTTTTCCGTTTACGCCCGTTAGGCCTTCGATCACTTTGGGAGAGAAGAACGAACTGAGTTGCGTCTTTTGCTCTTGCAAGATGCGGACGTGGCGAATCGAGCCAATAAACTGGGCCACCAATTCCGTGAAACGAAGATTGCCCGCGAGATCATCATCCGAGACCATCAGCCCACCCCCTTCCGCTCCCTTACCGGAGACGTACATACACCATCCCTGGCAGGATTCGCCACGGATGGGAACGCAGAATGCCCACCCTAGTCCCTCGCTGATCGTGAATGCACCGGCGGCGTGATTGCTGTCCCAGATATGCAGGATACTCGATTGTTCCCGCAGCGACTTTAGGATCATGCGTCGACTGGGATTGAACCTTCCCGTAAAATCATCTCGCGTTTCGAATCGTAGAGTCAACGGTTCAGGAAACGCATCGATGGCCCCTTCCGATTGTGGCAACTTCGTTTCGTCATAATGGGCAACGGCAACTGCCTCCGCTTGTGGGATGGCGTCCAAGAGAAGGCGAGAGACGAGACTGCCAAGGTCTTCGTCTGACTGCGAACCGGAGATAGCACGAGGCAACTTGGCAAGAATTTCTATTTGCTGATCCGTATTGCGAAACGCTACCTTTCCAAGGTCTTCTTCCGAGAAGGAATGCGCTTCGATGACTGCGCCCGGTTCTTCATAGCCTCCGGTCGAGATCGTGTCTTCGTCCAGCCTGTCATTCGGTTGACTTGTAGCACCGACGGCTTGAAACGTCGTGGCACCGATCTGAAACCAATCGCCGGCAGTGATCGACAACTCTTTCGTCATGCGATTTCGATAAACGATCGGGTTGCGCGCGGCAGGAAGCATGACGACACGCAGCTTGCCACCCGCCCAACAGAGATCTGCATGCTCGCGCGAGATTGCCAGATCCCAGGGAATCGCCCAACCTTTCTGAGGCGCCCGGCCAATACGAAGCATCTCGCCTTCTTTGAGGACGTTCTGGATCCTTTGTGAGGGATCTGGCCCCGAAATACTGATCTGAAGCGTTGATGAAGTAGCTTGTGCCATGTGGCGACAATCTCCAAGGTAAAGCGTGCAAGGCAAATTCAGGCTAGCTCTGCCCAGAAACGGACACGGTTCGTGTCACGCCTAGCTTACCTTTTGGCGTCTTTAGATCTCGTACTCAGAGTTTGGTGTGCTGATCTCCAACAGTGGCAGTTTGAGTGCTCTCAGTTCGGCAGTGACTTCTTCGTAATAGGCTGGCTTAATGTGAACAACGATCACCCGCACGCATCGGTCAAGCTTGTTGTACTCCGTTCGCATCAACTCTGGCGTAAGATGCTTCGTCTTTTCCGCCAGCCAGCCCATGGAATTCGGAAAGGCCGACTCTAGCATAACGCATTTCAAGCGAACGTTGCGATTCGCGAAGTCCCAGATCATCTCCGTTGGACCCGTGTCGCTGACGAGGGCAACCGCCGATACGCCGTCATCAACGATAAACCCGAACGTCGGGACGACGTGATCAAGTTCGACCGGTGTCAGTGAAAGGTTGCCGAGTTGAAAAGGTTGCCCATTCTCAATCGCAACAAACTTGAGGAAAGGCGATTCCTCTTGAGATAAACGGACCACGTCCGGCCAAACACGGTCATTGAAGAAATTGTCTTGCAGGCATTCGATGACGGAAGGCATGCCGTAAACGATTACGCTATCTGGGGACGGTTCGTAGACATTGTCGATAAAAATCGGCAGTGACGCGATGTGATCCAAGTGGGAATGCGAGATGACAATGTGCTTGACTCGTTTTTGCGCTGCAACCGACATGAAGCCAATAGAGCCAGCGTCGATCGCTATTTGATCATTGATCAGGTAAGACGCGGCAAATTGACAGGGGCTTCCATCAACCGAAGACCCGATGACCTTGATTTTCATTAGCTTGTTTTCAGGCAACTGTCGAAGGCAGTAACGAAATGCTCGAAAAGCTGAATCTCCCCGGCATGGGGTGTGAAGAGCTCCCCATACCCCGCGAACGCTTGCATAAATCGACGGCACTTGCAGAACGAACCGGATAGCAGAAGTTTATTAGATCCAGCACGCTGCTGCCAGCCAAACAGTATTTTTTTTGAACCGCACGAGAAAGTCCGCTTTTACTCACAGCGGCCAATGACTCCCCAGACCCGGCGAGATCTCCTCAGCACGATCTAGTAACCTTCTTGCACGCGGTCCAGCAATTCGACGAGACTGGCGACAATGTCGGGTTTCTCATCCCACGCGTTATGCGTCTCCGATGGATCGGTACTTAGGTTGTAAAGTTGCCCTAACGGTCCGCCGACCTTGGCGGGGTCGAGATCCTTTGGGAATGTAAAACCACCGGATCCACGTTGCGGAATCAACTTCCAAGATCCTTTCCTAATCGCGAAGGTGCCCCACAACGAGTGGTGGATCGCAAACTCTCGAACGGGCGAAGCAGGCTTGGTGTTCAAGAATGCGGGCAGCGCGTTACGGCTGTCCGCGCCCATGTCTGCGGGCAACTCTGTTCCGAGGATTGCCGCACAGGTGGGCAGGAGATCGGTCAATTCGATCAGTTCGTCGCTGACGGCGCCACTGGGCGTCTTACCCAGCCACCGAACGACAAACGGCACGCGATGGCCACCTTCCCAGATATCCGCTTTTGTTCCTCGAAGACGAGCGTTTCCCTGATGACCGAACTCACGGACATACTTGCCGCGAGCACTCGGCTTGTAATGCTCAACGTCATCCGCTTCCTGAGCGTCCCACGCGTGATACAGACCACCGTTGTCGGATGTGAAGATGAAAAGTGTATTGTCGGCCAAGCCCGTTCGATCGAGTACTTCTAACACCGCTCCCACGAACGCATCGGTCTCAACAACAAAGTCGCCATAGTGGCCCGCGCCGCTCGTGCCGCGATACTCTTCGTTAGGAATAACGGGAAGATGGGGAGCCGTGAGCGGAGCATAGAGGAAGAATGGTTGATCGGGGTTGTCTCGAACCTGTTGTTCGATGTATCCCACCGCCGCACCCGTTAAGCGAGGCATCACTCCAGCGATCGTAAAGTCCGGCGAGCGCATGCCTTCGTCGACGCTAATGAACTCAGTTTGGATTCGCGGTTGTCTGAGTACTGGCAAACGAACGGGACGATCGTTCTCGATGAAACAGAACGGCGACATGTTAAGGGACGCTGAAATCCCAAAGTACCAATCGAAGCCTCGGTCGATCGGGCCTCCGGTAATTGCCCGTGTGTAATCAACCTCATCGCCAACACGTGGTCGAGCGTTTCGATCGATGGGAACGGCGGGCATCGGTATTCCCTCGCGGTCTGTCCATTGCATGCCAAGGTGCCATTTGCCTACGCATCCTGTCGCGTAGCCGTGCTGCTTCAACAACCCCGGTACGGTCAACTGATCTTCTTCGATCAACGGCGGATCGAATCCATCTAACACTCGATACTTCAGCCGAGTTCGCCAGCAGTATCGACCAGTCAGAATCCCGTAACGCGTCGGCGTACAGACAGCGGACGGCGTGTGCGCATCCGTAAATCGCATTCCTTCCGCCGCCAGTCGATCGACATGCGGAGTCGCGATCTTGGACTCGGAGTTGTAGCAACTGACATCGCCGTATCCGAGGTCATCGGCGAGAATGAGTACGATGTTAGGTGCATGCTGTGAAGTTGATTCTGATGCATAAATGTATGCATCCATTACCAATACTGTTGAGAGTCCGATATGGATGAGTGTAGCAATTGTGTGTGGTAAATCGACGTCGAATGAGCCCGGCCCGAGACGGACATTCCTTGTTGTGTTTCGCACTTTGATTTCTCCCGTGTGTGGTGAGCCCAGTATCGATTGCGGAGTTCGGGGAGTCAACGTTGCGAACCCGATGAGGTCTTCATGACTTGCGACTCAATCTTTCAACAGATTGTGTTCCTGCACGTCACTCGGTCGAGAAGTGACATATAGACCACGGTACATCGCGGATGCACTCGCATTGCGGTGCTGCGTCGTGCACAGGATGTGCCCAAAAGAAAGGCAGCAGGCGTGGCGCAATTGCCTAACGCCCTGAATTCGACGCCACGCAGTTGTGTGGCATAACGCGGGTCGCCGTGCTTTGAGCGAGCAGTCAAGACGTGGTTACCCACGGATTTTGAAAAACTGTTGGGATGGACGCTGCGTCGGCGCATGAATTGCCATTCCTATCAGCTTGCTCCGGTCAGTCAGTTCCCATCGTTTCTCCTTGTCCACTGAAACGTGATGGTTGTTCAGCGACGACCGGCACTCACGATTCGTTATTCCATTCACAGACTCTGCATCGGGCCGAACCCGACAACGTGTGGATCTCGTCGCCACGGCAGGCCGCAGTTCGGTTACCGAGAATACGGGGAGAATTACTATGCAAGATCGGACGATCAGCGTTGTATTGGCTGGCGGTGTTGGAGCGCGACTGCATCCGTTAACGGTGGAACGGGCAAAGGCTGCCGTACCGTTTGGCGGCAATTATCGCATCATCGACTTTACGCTATCCAACTGCCTGCACTCGGGGATACGACGTATTCTCGTCCTCACGCAATACAAATCGCATTCTCTTCATAAGCAATTGCGCGATGGTTGGTCAGTGTTCAACCCGAGCATTGGCGAGTATGTGACGATCGTCCCGCCGCAGATGCGAACCGGCAAGTCCTGGTACGCGGGCACGGCGGATGCGGTTTACCAAAACCTATACATGATCCGGCGCAGCGGCGCGGAAAACGTGCTGATTCTCCCAGGCGACCACATCTACCGGATGGATTACGCGGCAATGCTTCAGTACCACCGTGAACGCTCGGCGGACGTAACGGTTGCATGTATGAAGGTGCCTACCGAAAAGGCGTCTGCTTTTGGCGTCATGGCCGTCCATGAAGATGGTCGCGTACATGGATTCCAAGACAAACCAGGGCGTCCACGTTCCCTGCTGAACGATCCGGATCATGCGCTAGCCTCGATGGGGGTCTATGCCTTCTCCTGTGAGACATTGTGTTCAGTGCTCGAAGACGACGCCCTCGACAAGCACTCGTCTCATGATTTCGACAGGGACATTCTGCCACGAATGATTCATACGGACTCGATTTACGCCTATCAATTCGGTGGTGATCGCGGTCGGGTGAGCGCCGACGGCTACTGGCGCGATGTGCGAACGATCGACTCCTACCACGCTGCGAACATGGACTTGTTGGTACCCGACCCACCCATCGATCTGTACCAATCAGATTGGCGCATTTACACAGCAAATTGCCAATCACCGCCTGCTCGAGCGACTTCCGGGCAATCCGGGAAACATGGTTGCTTGATCGACAATGCGATCTTGGGCGCGGGAACGGTCGTTGCCGGCGGCGTGGTCACCAAATCGATTCTTTCCCGGGATGTTCGTATCGACGAAGGCGCCGTCGTAAGCGACTCCATCGTCTTCGACAATGTGCATGTAGGACCAGGGGCACAATTGAAACGTTGTATCGTCGACAAGCATGTGCAGATTCCACCCGGCGAGAAAATTGGCTTCGACAGTTACCGCGATTCACAGCGATTTGTCATCTCGGATGGCGGCATCGTGGTCGTGCCACGCGACTATCGCTTCAACAGTCTCGTCACCCCCGAAAAGCCGCGACGGAGCCTCGACCCACCAATTTCCATTGGCCAACGATTTACTGCATGACTCGGAGACGTGGGGTCACAAGATGGTGTGAGCTCGCGCTCAGTTGGCCTTCCGCCATTGGTCGAGATCATGAGTGGAATCATCGGCGCGATTCATGGTCGGAACGAGTTCCTCGAGTCGCTGCGGTGAACGACCATACTCACCAATCGATTCGATCACGACATCGGGCCTGTAGGCATATCGATCGATGTCAGACCTCTTACTCCCGCCGGACAAGACCAAGACCGTTCGATACCCCATTTGCACACCGCCGAGAATATCCGTCTCCATGGTGTCGCCGATCATAATCGTTTCCGACGTAGCCAAGCCCAACTCTTTGCGAGCCATACGCATCATAATAGGGCTTGGCTTGCCAATGCCCAGCGCTCGACGACCTGTTGCCGTTTCCAGATAAGCGACTGTGGCGCCGCAACCGGGACGAGTGCCGTCCTTGGTAGGGCAGTTCGGATCGAGATTGGTGGCAATAAGCTTCGCACCATCGAAGATCATTTGGACGGCGACTTCCAGCATTTCGAGCGTGACCGTGCGTCCCTCGCCGATCACAACGTAGTCCGGCGAGTGATCCACGATCGAGTAGCCGTTTAGATGCAGAGCGTTCAGTAGACCTCCTTCGCCGATGACATAGGCAGTACCATCCGGCTTCTGTTGCGCGAGAAACCGTGCGGTGGCAACCGCACACGTGAAGATATGTCGCTCCTGGACCGGGATTCCCATTCTCCACAGCTTTGTGGCGACATCACGACGCGTGCGTTGGCTGTTATTGGTCAGGAACATGAAGGGTAGGTCGTTATCGACGAGCGCTTTGATGAATTTGTCAGCGCCTGGGACCAATTCGCTGCCACGATAAATGACTCCGTCCATATCGATCAAAAATCCTTTTTTCACGTTAATTTCTCCGTGCAAGATGGTGTTTCGGTAGAGGTAACAAGTTCAATCACACACGTCTCGTCGTGTCATTCAGCCTTCTTCAATGCCTTGGCACACGAATCGGCAATCACCCAGAGGTTACAGAACGAGCGACGCCGCGGTTGATTCAGGTGTCGATTCTGACTCGGCGCTTGCTACGATTCGGGCCTGTTCAATTTGAAGGATTTTTCGCGGCGCGATCATATTTGACGGGACGACGTCGAGTCCGCGCAGATCGGGGGTCTGCGTCTCGATGCCGATCGACCAACCCGTCGTGTCATTCTCGAATCGGATTCTATCAGACAGAAACCAGTTCCTCGCCTGATCCTTGCCCCATCCGCACTTCGATAGTGTTGAAGTTTGTAGCAACTCTTGCGGCACAAGATTGGTAGGGAGAGGGCGCGTGTTCCCGCTAGGCCGGCTTGTATAACCACCAAGTTAGCAAGACATCAAAGCCCCAGAAGGCAGCGAGCAGGATACATGCACCACCAAGCATCGCGTTGGCGCGAGGTGACGGCCAACCTGAACCTGCTTGGATCATAGAGTTGTGTGGCTGGTCGTAAACCAAGCCGCCAGCCTTTGCCTTGAGTCGCGATGTCAGTTGAGCCACAGAGACACTCAGAAACAGGATAAGCAGCAACGGCCAGAGTGCCTCAAGGAGATGCTTCAGTTTCATGATCGAACTCACTTTCTTCGCCTAGATAGTCCGCAGATTGCGGGGGCTGAATGGACGTCACTCCATCCAGCCCCCTTCCAGATTTCTATTTGGTTGTCAGTTTGAAATCAGCTTGCTCGGATCCGTCGCTGGGGACGGCGAAGGTGACTTTCGATGTCAAAGGATCGCTGTATTCGACAGGGATGAGTTGCTTGGGTCTCATCGACTTCGGAATCCCCGGATCGCTCATTGCCATTAGTTGCCCTTCGTCCATTGTTTCCCCAGGACTCATCTCAATAGCGAGCCCGCTCATCTTGCTGAAGTAAACTCTGTTTTCACCGACAGCAGCGCCTGAAACCAGTTCGTATCGGCCCTCGCTATCTGTCCGTGCGAATACACTGTAGTCGCTGTTCAGAAAAGTGACATCGACGCCCGATGCAGGTTTTCCATCCAAGTAAACTGTTCCAGAAACAGATGCTGTCTCTGGCCCCAAGTCGGATTTGCCGCACCCCATCAACATTGTGGCCGCTACGAAAGCGATCATGTACTTTGTTCGTCGCATTGGAATTCTCTCTGTTTGAATTTTGTTAAGGCGAAATCTTTTGAGATCATGAACGTGCTGTGAGATTTACTCGTACGGCCCAACGGGATTGCCGTCGTGGATATAGGCCAACTGCTGGAGGGTCAGGTAGTTGATTGTTTCGGGGAGGAAATGAACTGATCCATCAGCAAACCCGAATTGAGCGCCGCCGGGATGTAGGCTGCCAAACACCCAGGCGTAGGTTTGCCCTTGCCCATTCGTGTTGTAGCCTTCGTTGATGTTCCAGTTCGCAGAGTGTACGTCTGCGTTCGCCTGACTCAGCACCGTCGAAGAGTTACTTGGAATGTAGCCATGGCAACATGTGTGTGTGCCGGTCATGCCCCAAGGTCCGTAATCGGGAGATGTCTTGAAACGCCCACCCGCAGCCTCACCGATCGCGATCGTATTCGCAGTGCCGTCCGTAAGCTGAGCGAATCTGGCTGCCCCATCATTGCCGAAGACACCCTGGTAGACGACTCCGCTGTAGGTGCTCCAACTGCCGCTGTAGTCCGTTGTGGAGCCGACAGAGAACAGGTAGCTGGTTCTGATGGCATCGCGTCGCGAATAGAATCCCGTCGTACCCGGTGACGAACTCGAAATGGCCCCAGCCTCTGGATGGCTCGGACACTCCAGTACATCAACGCGAGCGTTGTAGAGTTTGTCGTTGGTCAGGTCGGTCCCAGTCACTGCAACTCCATAGGGGCTGGACATGCTCGAGCATTCCCCAAAGTCGTATTGATCGGCAATGGTGCCCTGCTCGTAGAACGGCAACATCAGCGCCCATCCGGTAGTGTTCTTCACACCGCCACGAGCGGCGTGGTAGTTAGGATCGTTGAACCTGCCCGAGCCAAGTAGCGCCGGGGGAAACACTTTGTACGTGTCGTGGTAGTTGTGCAGAGATAAACCGAGCTGCTTTAAATTGTTACTGCACTCCATTCTCCTCGCGGCTTCTCGTGCCGCCTGAACCGCAGGCAACAGCAGGGCAACGAGAATCCCAATGATCGCAATCACGACCAACAACTCGACGAGCGTAAATCCATTTCTCATTCTTTTGTTCATGACAACGTCTCCACTTCGATAAGGTGTGTAAAACAGGCGGGACCAACCTTCGACTCTTGCACAGCACGTTTCCGGAGAGGTGGATGTTTGACTGGCGGGCAGGCGACCACTGGCGGCGTGAGTTAAGTGTTGGTGGGTAAATTCGCGAGATTGCATTAGCAATGGTTGTGCCAAAATCGTTTCAACCCGCCGTCTAGGTAGAATCCTTCGTGGTCATCCACAAACAGAAGTTTTAGTAGGACTCCGGAGGCGTGGCGTCCCACGAAGCGTCGGCAAGCAGCGTGCTCGCATCGGTGCGGCAGTGCCTGTCGATTAGGCATTGCGATTCGCGTCTCTCACGCGACCGCTGAGAATGCACTCGCGATCTGCGTTAGTTGACACTCGCTGTGAAGTGAGAGTGCGTCATCGACTACCGCATCGGCTTATATCGTCAGCTACAATCGTCTAGGCGATGTGATGTGTCAGCGGTCAATTCCCAATCGACCACGTGTACAACCACGTATGAATTGTCGCGCAGAAACGCTGAATGCGTGGATTCCCTCGTCGCTGGCACCGTTGGGGCAGTGCCTTCTGGAAGGGACAATGCATC
>JACKHN010000036.1 GCA_020638975.1 Planctomycetaceae bacterium | reverse complement strand
ATGATCCGCTCAATGTTAATTACGAAACATTCGACCACAGTCAAATTGAAGTCAATGATTCGGGAGGGTCCAGTTTCTACTTCGGCAATGACCGAAGTACCAACGTCGGTGGAAATCAACGCTTCTCCAACAATCCCTATACGAACGCTTTATCGCGAAACTACGATTTTCCAGGCGGCGCTCATGGAACGATCGTAACGAATCCTTTCAGTCTTGCTGGTTATGCGCCTGCTGATTTGCCAGTGTTGTACTTCAATTACTTCATGGATACCGAGGATACTGACTATGCTCCGGGAAATCCGGAGCAACTCACCCGCGATTCGTTCCGCGTGTTCGTCAGTGATGATGATGGCGAGTGGACGCTGCTGGCGACCAATAACCTCTACCAGGACTCGGAGTTAGCAGACGAATTTGACTTCGGTGATGGCTACGACCCGAGCGCTCCGTTTGATTTCGACACGCTGTGCCAGTTCCCATCTGCGGCTGGAGAACCGTGCGTCCAACCGCTGTTCGAAAGCACGATCGCTGCGGGTACGTTCTGGCGGCAGGCTCGCGTTCCTCTCGGTCGCTTTGCGGGCAGCGAAAACCTGCGGCTACGTTTTGACTTTGCAACGGCCGGCGAGATGGACTTGGGACCAGCGGGCGTTGGAACGGTTGGCAGCGTTGGTAGCGAATTACGCACAATCGCGGGTGCGGCACTCCGCGATGCACAGGTCGTCACGCTTGATGGAACCTCGCAAACAACCGCTCGTCGTTTGGAATTCGATCTGGGGTATACGCTTGCGGCACCAAACGGCGCGCAGATCCGCGACGGCAATTCGTTCACCGTAACTCCGACAAGTGGGCGTACGATCACATTTGAGTTCGATTCCAATGGCGGATTTTCCCGCGACATCGCGGTGCAGAACGGCTTAGCGTATCGCGATGGTCAGAGCTTTACGGTGACCAGCGGAAACCTGACAAAGACATTCGAGTTTGAAAGCGGCACGAGTCTGCTCGTCCCGGGAGCCGGAGCGGCCGCGCTTGGCGATGGTCAAGTTTTCAGCGTGAATGGCATCGCTTTTGAATTCGACAATGACGGCGTTTTTGCTGGTGGCAACAACATCATTGACCTAATCGTCGATCAAGGTATCCGAATCCCAGCGGCGGTAGACCCGGCTGTCCCGGTAACGGGAAACCCGATGAGTGCTCTGACCGATGGTCAGCGATTCACAATCAATGACGGAGCAGGTGGTGCCGATTTGGCATTTGAGTTTGATAGCGACGGGATCGTAATTCAGGGCGCGCGAGCGATCGATATCACCAATATCGAATTTCAAGTTCCGATTGCTGGAGCAGGCTTTGGCGGTATCCAAGATGGCGAGACGTTCTCGGTGACAACGGGCGGCAGCGGTCAGCCAACGGTGTTTGAGTTTGACAAAGATAACAACGTCGCCCTCGGTAATCGTGTCATCTCTGTTACCGACAGCAGCAGCCAGGCTCAAGTCGTGAATGCAATCATTGGTGCCTTGCGTTCGGCGAATCTCGGTTTGAATCCGGTGAGTCAAGGCGGCGGTGTCATCCGGTTGGGCGTCTTCCGGCATACGGTTGATACCTCGGATACTGCAACACTAACGAATCGAATCATTCCGGCGACGGCCAACGAGATCGCCGACCGCATGGTGGATGTGATTCTCAATTCGGGGCTGCGATTAACTCCCACCAACGTTGGAAACGGGTTGGTGCGACTGGGAAGTACTTTGCACGTCGTAAACACAACCGCCGCTCCGAGTCTGACCCAACCGTTTGTGAGCGGCAATCAGGACGAGATTGCCGATCTGATGGTTGCAGCCATCTTGAACGCAGGGGTCAATGTGACACCCGTGAACCTTGGTGGTGGCGAAGTGTTCCTGGGTGCGACGACCTCGGTCGATCAATCGGGTGCACCGGCTCTGACCATTAGCGGCACGCCCGGACTAACCGACACCACAGCCAACGCGATCGCTTTCGCACCGACCCAAAGTGCCAACGTCATCGCAGCCTCGATGGCAGCTGCGATCAATAGTGCCTTCGGGATTAACGCAATTGCAACTGGGAGCGTTGTTGATTTACCCACCGGTGTGTCCTTCTCGGCGGGTAACGCGGCTGTGAGCCCTTCGGATGTGATCTCCGTTGCTTTTGATGCCACGACAAGCCCCGAAGGTATTGCTCGCAATATCGTCGACGCGATTCAAGGAGCCTTCACTCCAGCTCAGTCCACTGTAGACCTGTCGGTCGAATCGAACGATCGTTTTGCCACGGCGACAAATACAGGCATTACCGGCGGACCGACCTTATTCCGCGCGTCGGGAGTGATCGGCGACAATCCGGCATTCCCCTTCGAGGCTGGATTGGATGTTGACTTCGTCCGCATGGACTTGGCGACAGGCGACGAGGTCACGATCAATGCCACTGCTTCCTCGTTGGGGCTTCAGCCTGCCATCCAATTGTTCGATCGACAAGGACGTTTGATTCGCAGCGCCTCAGCAGGCTTCAACACCCAAGCTTCCATCGACTTCACGGCGGTTACTGGCGGAACGTACTACGTCGGTGTTAGCAGCAGTGGCAATCTCGGCTATAACCCCAATTTCGATGGCAGTGCCGATGTGACGATCCAATTGCCGGTCCAGGGTAGCGCGATCGGCGGATTGACCGATGGTGAGAGCATTTCCATCTTGGAGGGACCAGCGGGAACTCCAGTTGTGTTCGAGTTTGATAGCAATGGCGTCGTCGCCGCGAATGCGATCCGCATCAGTCTAAGCGATATCGTGCTTCAAGCATCCTCGGCGGGCGTAGGTCCAGGCGGTATCCAAGATGGAAATACGTTTATCATTAACGATAACGTCGGCAGCGGGGATGTTGTCTTCGAGTTCGATACCAATGGCGTTATCAGCGCCGGCGCGAACCGAATCTTTGTCTCGCAGGGAATGACGCCCGCGACGATCGCTTCGCAGATCGGCTTTGCAGTGAGATCGAACGCGACCTTGGCACTGACACCAACGTTCACTGGCGGTAACACCGTCGAACTCAATACGACGACGCACACGGTCAACACAAGCGGCACGCCGAGCCTCCTGCGGCTGACGACGCCTCGTACACAAACGGAGCTGCTCCAACTGCTTCGCGACGCGATTCGGACGGCCGACTTGGGATTGGCTCCTCGCTTGGCGTCACAGACGTTTACTTTTGGCGGATTTACACAAACGCTCTTCACCGGCGGTCTTACGCTCGACATCACGAATCAAAGTGTTGATACGTCGCTGGCTCCGAATGTTACGAAAGTGATTCCAACTGCCACCGGGGCCTATGACCTCGCCATCGACATCATCGAGCCCTTCGAGGTGTATCAGAGTGGCAATCGCGTGAATCTGCCAACGGCGCGAAACATTGTTTCGAGCGGGCTGCCAACGCAGTTCATCGATGGACGGCCCGGTGTGACCGCCGGGCGCACAGCAGTGAAAGTGAATGCTGGGATGACCAGTACCGAGGTGGCGAAGGTAACAGCTCAAGCAATCGGTCAGGCCATCGCAGGTTACACCGACCAGATCGTGGCAGTAGCTGGCGCTGATATCGGTGATGGTGAGATCTTTTCGATCGGCGATGGCAATGTCACGGTGAACTTTGAGTTCGAGAGTGGATACGCCCTACAAATCCCCGATCCGGCCACTGACCCCAATGCGTTGCTCGATGGCGAGTCGTTTACGATCAGCCGACCTGGATCTTCGATTACGTTTGAATTCGATGACAATGGTTTAGTAGCGCCTGGGAATCGTGGGCTGCGAGTGAACGATCTGATCATTGAGATTCCGGCCGGTGGCGTGACCGAGGATCTCGACGGCGATGGAAGGTTGGATCGAATCAACGAAGACGTCAACTTCAACGGAATTCTGGACCCACTAGAGGATCTGGACGCGGACGGCTTCTTGGATCTGGGTAACGAAGATCGCAACCTCAATGGGTTCCTGAATCTCGGTATCGAAGATGGTGATCGCTTCACGATCAATCGAGGCATTGGGACACCCACGATTACCTTCGAGTACGACCTTGATGGAGTGACAACCTTTGGGAATCAAGTCATCAGCGTTACACCGACTTCCGACGAGACGCAAGTTGCCAATGCGACAGTTGCGGCGCTGAACGGTGCGGGATTGGGACTCAATGCCCGTATTATCGGCGTTGGGACAGCGGGCGGGTTCTTTACGGGTTCGTCGTTGTTAATTCAACTCGGCATCACCGATCACAATGTCGACATGACACTGACGCCGACCATCAATACCAGCACCACGCAACGGAATCAGGATGAACTTGGAAATCTGATCGTCCAGGTCGTCGGCGGATCGGGACTTGGCTTGTCTCCGACCTATCTAGGCAACGGTTCGATTCATTTGGGGGGGACTGCCTCGCATACGCTCGATTTGACGAATGTCGCGACGGTCACCTCAACGGGCTTCCCGGGAGCGGCCGATCCGAATTCGATCGTCATTCCTGTGTTCCCTTCCACGACGGTTTCTGCCGCTGATGTATCGCAACTAATCCTGTCCGCGATCAATACCGCTCGCGTGAACCGAAATCTATCGGTTGTCGCAGTTGCCGATGGAGCGCGTCGCGTCAATCTGATCGGTTCGACCGTACTGACCGACTTCAGTCAGGCACCCTCGCTGCCGCTCAACCATTCTGGCGACTCGGTCACCAGCTACCAGAATGTGATTAACGTCGTTGGGCACAGGGTTACCGACCCAGGTCCGTTGGGGTTGGAAGAATCTCTGGCGGGTGACGAATTCGGTGCGTTCCAGGCAAGTGGCCCGCCGGGTAATGGCGCGTTTGGATATCCAGGCGCGTTGCGTGGATTGGACAACGCTCATGAAGGCATTTACGTCGACGACATAATCATCGGTTTCGCGGAGCGAGGCGAAGTGGTGATGGGAGCGACGGCCAATCCAACCTTTGTCAGCAATCCTCAGTTGTTCAATCTGAATTTGCCCGCCACCTTCTTCCCCGATAATCAGATCAAGACAGGGGCGTACCAACTCGAAATTCGACGGGCCGAAGAGTTTGGTGTCACGGTCGGCGATTTTGGGACTGAAATCCTCTTAAACCGATCCTTCGATACGAACGATCGATTGACAAATGCAGTGTCGTTTGCCGCCCCGGCCGGTCACTCGATTGTCGAAGGCCAGACTTTTACGCTGAGTGACGGTTCCAAGCATGTGACCTTCGAGTTCGAGGATCTCGCCATTGGCAACGGCGTTGCTGCGACGAATGTTCGCATTCCCTACAACATCAGTGACACGGCGGTACAGATCGCTCGCCGAATTCGTGACGCGATCAACTCGACAACTACTCGATCGGTCCTCGCGATTACTGCCGCAATGGCAGATGGCGTGGTTACCGGATCGCAGTCGTCACCGACTGCGCCGGTAAGCGGCAGTAGCGTTATTAATCTCTTTGGAAACGCGAAGTTGAGTTTCTCGTCATTCAATGTGACGCGAAACGCCACGGCGAATGAGCCGAACGATACCCTAAGCACCGCTGTGAGTACCGGAGTTGGGACCAGTGGCGTTACGAGTTTTGTTGGTACCGGCACGATTGGTGATAACGGGAATCTGGCGACAATTTCAGCCGATGCGGACCTGTTCTCGGTCAATCTTTCCGCAGGACAGACGGTCACGATCGATATCGACGCCCGAACGGTCGGATCGAACTTAGACTCCGTGGTGTTGCTCTTTGACAGTCAAGGAATACTGCGAGCGTCGAACGACGATGACTTTGTCACTTTCGATTCGTTCCTTCAATACACGGCGACGTCGACCGGGACGTATTACATCGGCGTTAGCGGCTTCGCTAACTTCAATTACAACCCATTCGTCGCAGGTAGCGGCGACCTATTTGGGAGCACGTTCTCGGTTGGCGATTACACGATTCGAATTGATACCGACGAAGCGGGACGATTTGGCGTCACCGAGTTTACGGATACAGGCGACCGCAATGTTGTCCGCGAACAAGGGCAAGTGCTGGTGCACTCGAACAGCATTACGAATTCGTTGAACTTCGGAATCGTTTCCGCCGCCGCCGCTCGCGATGGTCTCGGGAATACACCACATGTCGGACCACCGCGAACGACTCGCGAAGTCAATACCGTTGGCCTCACTACCGGTGTCGTCATAGCGAACAATGTAATTGCACGCAGTGGTCAGGGAGGCATTAGCTTTACTGGCGACGCAAATCTTGCGGGCGAACAACGAGCGGCAATCCCTTTCGGACGAATCATCAATAACACGATTGTGGGCGAAAGCAGATTGGGGACGGGGATTCGCGTTGCCAATAATGCGAGCCCAACATTGCTGAACAATATCGTCGCCGATTTTGCGACAGGTATCGATGTCGATGCCACCTCCGTGTCCACCGTTGTTGGCGGTACGCTCTATCGCGGAAATACCGCGAACACCTTGGGAACGGGACTTGGTGCGTCGGCGATCGTTTTGACCGGCGCGAACGATCCACTGTTTGTCGACGGTTCCATCGGAAACTACTATTTGGCCCCGAATGCGCGTGCGATCGACAGTTCGATCAACTCGCTTCAAGATCGCCCCGAGATCGCGGCAATTCGCGGTCCGCTCGGCTATCCCACGTCGCCGATTTTAGCTCCCGATATGGACGCCATCGGCCAAAGTCGCGTTGATGATCCAGCCGTTGCATCAGCACCAGGACAGGGCTCAAATGTTTTCAAAGATCGCGGTGCGTTGGATCGGGCAGATTTTGCCGGTCCGACGGCCGTGCTGATATCGCCTCGCGATAATGATGCACTTGGGTTTGATAGCGATGGTCGCGTGACGTATGTGAACTTGACGAATCAAGTCGTGCAGAACTTTTCCATCCAATTGCTCGATGGTATCGAGCCGAACGATCCGCAAGATGGGACAGGTGCGAGCGACGCTTCGGTGCGGGCCGATCGAGTGACCGTCTTCCGTGACGACGAAAAGCTGGTCGCGGGAGTTGATTACAAGTTTAGCTACGACGCCACGAACAACATCATCCGTTTGACACCACTCGCGGGTATCTGGGAGATCGATCGCAAATACGACATCGAGTTGTCGAATTCCCGTGGGTTGGAGATCTCGGCTCCCAATGGGACCGAAGTCGTTGACGGGGATTCGTTTGGCCTCACCGACGAGTATGGCAATTCCGTGAACTTCGAGTTCGATAGTGGATATGTCTTACAAGTTCCGCAGACGCTCGCATTACAGATTCCGAAAACTGGTGGTGCAACGATTCGTGACCGCGACACGATTACAGTGACGAACACCGCCACATCCTTGACGCAAGTCTTCGAGTTTGATTTGGATGGGTTCGTGACGACCGGTCGCATTCCCATCCCCTTCAAAGTTACCGATTCTGCGAATACTTTAGCGACATCCATCGTGCAGGCGATCGGACTCGCCGACGCCGATCTTGAATTGAGTCCTGTCAATTTGCAGAATTTCGGGGGTCGCGCAGTGCATCTCGGGACAAAGAGTGCACATATCGTTGACCTGTCGAATTCAACTTTGACGGCGACAGGGCAAGTTGGCGGTATCGAAGACGGCCAAACGTTCAGTATCGATAATGGCGTACGTCGCGTGGTCTTTGAGTTCACCTCGCAGGGTGGTCTTACGATCGGTGACCGAGCGATTCCGTTCTCGTTCAGCCAAACGAACGAACAGATCGCGCAGTCGATTGTTTCCGCGATCACGCTGGAAGGCCTTGGACTCACTCCGAGCTACGTGGCGCTCAGCAATGGATTGATCAATGTTGGCGGCCAGTTCCAACACATCATTGACGTCACGAACAGCACGCCTCTTCCGGATGGTACACTCCCTCCGCCTAGCAAGCTAATCTTGTCGGGCACACCCGGGGCGACGCAAGAGTTCGGTATCCGCGTGCCGACCGTTGCGGGCGCGCTGGATCTGACGAAGATCATGGACGGTGAAGAACTGACGATTAGCGATGGAACTAATCTGTTTACGATCGAATTGGACAGCGATGGCATCGTCGCTCCAGACGATCCAGACTCGCATCCTCGGATCGTCGTGACCTACAATGCTTCGACCACAACGGGACAATTGGTCAACGCAATTGCCATCGCAATTCGCAACGGCGGTGTCGGTCTTTCGCCAAGTAATGCTGGTAACGGCGTCATTCGACTAGGCGGCACGTCGTTGCACTCATTGGATCTCACGAAGAGCAGTTTCACGCAGGTCGGGTTGCCAGGCACCGCAGCGTCGGTTGCGGTTCCGTTCCAGGTGGGCAGTTCGTTCACGGCGGGAGTGTCCTCGCTGACGCCGATCTTCACAGAAGCCGAGATGGCTCAATCGATTGCGAATGCAATCGGAGTGGCACGAACCAGTAACCGCCTGCGCGACGTAATTGCCACGGTGAAAGGACCGGACATCAACATCGAAGGCGTCTCGAATGTGACAGGCTTGGCGACATTCCTGCGTTCGGACATCGTTGATATCGCAGGCAATCCTTTGAAACCGAATCGGGATGACGGCACGACTCGCTTCACGATTTCAGTAGGCAGTGGTGTCGACTATGGTGATGCACCATCACCTTACCCCACGCGACTGGTCGATGACGGAGCGCGTCACGATGTGGTCGGGGACTTCTTCTTGGGGGCTAGTGTCGACGTCGATTTCGACGGACAGCCATCGGCCCTAGCGGATGGCGATGACAAGGATCGCTTGGATGACGAGGATGGCGTCGTCTTCAATACAGATCTTGTTGGCGGATCGAACGCGATGATTACCGTAACGGCATCGGCGAGCGGCCAACTCGACGCTTGGATCGATTTCAACCAAGACGGCGATTGGAACGACGCAAACGAACAGATCTTCACGTCTCGACTCCTGAGCGGTGGCCAGAACGTACTAACGGTAAACGTTCCGGGGATCGCGACTCCTGGAAATACGTTTGCTCGATTCCGGTTTAGCGGTTCAGGCAACCTGCGTCCCACAGGGCCGGCGACGGACGGAGAAGTCGAAGACTATCGCGTGACGATTGTCGGGAATCCGTGGCACAATTCAGCGAAACCGCTGGACGTCGATCAGAACAACTTCGTTGTGCCATTGGATGCGTTGATCATCATCAACTACATCAACGCAAACGGAGCTGGACCACTTCCGTCCGCTCCCGCGGGCAATCCGAATAAGATCGACACAAACGGCGATGGATCCGTCGGTCCGATTGACGTGCTGTTGGTGGTAAATGCGTTGAACGGTGCCGGTCTTCAGGCCGAAGGTGAAGCCAACATGGCTGTCACGCCGATCGCCTCGAAGGGGGCGGCGGTTGATTCGCTTACCCTACTGACGTCGGACGTCTTGATCGATCAACGAATCGACGTCTACGACCAATACGAAGCCCAGTCACAAGTTCGCGAAGCGAAATTCGAAGCAGTACGCGTCAGCACGAATGATGAAGTGTTTGGTCGTATCGACACGTTCACAAGTGCCATCGTCGGCGAGGGTGTCGAAACTGCCCGCTCGGATAGGGGTGAAGTTGACGAGTTAGATGATTTGACGCTTGATCAAACTTGGGCGTCAGGTGTCGATGACATCTTTGGGGACTGGGTGTAATCCTGGCACTCCGAACACAACAACCCTCATAATCGGCACTTGCGCACGCATTTTGCGCGGCTGGCCTATTCCTTCTCGGTCATTTCATTGAGGGATTTTCAGAACCGGATTATGATCCGGTAAGGCCCTCGTCATTTCACCGCTACCGGAACGGCCAAGTTACCCATGATGCTCCGAAGAATTCGCCAACTTCGAAAAGCCGCCGCTCGAAAGGCCCGCAAGCCTGGGCGGTCCTCCAATCGGTTGAGCGGATTCGAGCCATTGGAAGAACGGATCGCGCTCTCGGCGACGCCGTTTGGGGCCCAGCCTGATGATACCGCCGAGTTTTTGCTCGGTACGGTCAATGTCTCGGTGGTGCTGCTGGAATCGAATAAAGTTCAAAGCAACGATAATCCCACTGTCGGTACGTCACGGGAGGAGAATTGGACGTCAGCGAGTATTAACTCGGTCAAGCAGAAGGTGACGGAAGGTTTGCAGTGGTGGGTCGACACGCTTGAGGGGATCACTGACAAGCATCAATTGTCTTTCAATATTGACTTCACACACGCTGATACCCCCGTCTCCACTCGCTTTGAACCGATCACACAGCCTGCCTCGGATTATCAGTTCTGGATTTACGACTTCTTGAATTCCGAGGTCAACACAACGGGTTCCTTCACGACCGACGTTCGCGCGTACAACCACAATCAACGCGTGGCCAACAACACGAACTGGGCCTTCACCATTTTTGTGGTTAACGACGAGAACGACGCGGACCATAAATTCGACGTAACAAGCGGCGGTTTGGAGCGGGCATTTGCGTTTCCCGGTGGCCTGTTTCTCGTGACGTTGGCCAGCCGCCCTGCCAGTACGATTGCTCATGAGACAGGGCATATCTTTTGGGCGATGGATGAGTACCAGGGTGGCGGGACTTACAATTCGAGTCGTGGTTATTACGACACTCAGAATGTGAATGCTTGGAATAACCCCACACCGGGCGTCATTCGCGAACCAAGCATCATGGATCGCGGTTCGTGCGAAGAAGGCGGCGGATTGCTGTGCACCGCTTACCAGCAGCACACCAGTTCTGCTTCCTCACTAGCGATGCTCGGGTGGCGCGATTCGGATGGCGATGGGATCTTTGACGTGCTGGACGTGGAACACTCGCTCGAAGGAACGGGCTCGTATGATCCGAGCACCGGAACCTATCGTTTCGTTGGCGAGTCCTCGGTGCAGACACTTCCGAATCTGAACCCTCGCGAGTCGTCCTTGCCGACGGAAAGCTTGCGGAACGACATCACGATCAATCGGATCAGTCGCGCCGAGTACCGGATCGATGGCGGCGCCTGGCAAACGGCAGCGAGCCCGAATGCCTACGTTGCGACGCTGGATCTACGGTTCGCTGTCCCATCAACTGCGAGCAAAGTCGAGATTCGTACGATTGATGCAGTATCAGGTGTGACGTCGCCAGTCTTTGTCGGCGACCTAACTCGGCCTGCTTCGACGCAGCAAACGGGCATTCGTGGCTTCGTATTTACTGACTCAGATCAAGATGGCGTGATTGACACGGGAGAGGGCGGTTTGGCGGGGAGCACCGTTCGGCTCGTCAATGCATCCGGACAGCCAATCAGCCTTCAGAATCGTATCGAGCCAGACGACCACAACCCGAACGCGGTGATCAGTAATGTGAACGCTGCAGCGACCCTGACTGCGGTTGGCTCCGCGACGTCGGGCGACAAAGTCTACGCTCGATCCGTGGGGCAGAGTTCCACCGGCAGCCAAGCATTCAGCGCGTGTAGCTTCACGGCAAGTGGCGGCGCTTGCAGTATCTATCAGACCGAATGGACTTCTAGTACGCGACAGCTACGAATCGACTTCACTTCGCCAGTGACGACGTTGAGCATTGATGCCGTTAGCAACAATCCGGTCGACTACGGACGACTCGAGATTTACGACGCGAATGACAATTTGCTCGCTCGCTATACGACGGATGCGATTGCATCAGGCCAATTCGAGACAATGACGCTCAGTCGGCCAACCGCCGATATTGCCTACGCACTTGCGGGCGGACATGCGGATACGGGCGTCCGGTTAGACAACTTGCGATTCGGCCCTGTGGCGAGCGCCGTGACGGACGCTTTTGGAGCCTACTCCATTCCCAACTTGGAACCGGGAACTTATCAAGTTCAAGTTATTGGACCGAGCGGTTCACAAGCGACCTCTCCGACAACAAAATCCGTCTCATTAACGACCAACGAACTGATGGCAACAGCGGACTTCGGATTTGCCGCTTTTGCAAGCCGTTGGCAAAATCAAACCAATCGTTTCGACGTCAACAACGACGGAGCGGTTTCGCCACTCGATGCACTTCAGATTATCAACGACTTGAACAGCAAAGGCTCGCGGATACTCGTCATCGCCGACGGGGTCCCACCCTATTTGGATGTCAACGGGGACGGGAGCGTCGCTCCGATCGATGTGCTACAAGTCATCAACGCAATTGAAGCGGCGGCCTCTGAAGGCGAGTCGCCCCTACTAGGTGACTCGTCACCGATTACAGTTGTCGCCGCCGCACCGCCAATGGCGGAGGGAGAATTCGTTCAAACAATTGCTGCGGCTGTCGAAGTGAATCCAGCCTCGCTGGCTTCGCCTTTGAATGCGAACGTACAGCATACTGTCGAGTCGAGTCCGCGCGTTCAGTTGCCGCCCCAGGCAACAGCGGAAGTCGCGAAATCGCAGCGATTAAGCCACGTCGCTACGAAGCCGGCCAGCGATGATCTGCTAACGACCGACGCGATCGAAGATGCGATCGAAGCGTTCGCGGAAGACTTGGCCGCCTTTTGGGGCCTCTCTCAGGACTCCGCTTAACGAATTCCGAAGCCGAAGCCTTCGCTCCGCCCTCTCTCCCTTTTCTGGGTAAATCCCTCGACGGGGCCGTTTTTATCTCACGTTTTAGTAGCAGTGCGTCCATCTTTCGCGTAAAATGTCCGCGACGTGGAACAGGCTTGGTGTTTGCGTTTAACGTGTGTCTACGCAACGTCAAAGCTCCGCGAACGAGCTATCGACCGTCTTCCCAATTGGGAATGGTTTCAGGAGGAGAGGAACCTGTGATGAGAAAGCCCAAGGCGACGCGACATCAGCGTCGACGGTCGTCAAAGTCTGCAAGTTGGGTTGCGCGCCGCCGACCCTTACGATTGGAGTCGCTAGAAGATCGAAATCTATTGGCGGGTGATCTTGGCATAGCAAGCGTGTCTGCCGAGGGCGAAGGCTCCGACCCGTTGGTCGCCATCCGGTTGAGCATCGTCGATCCTCAGACCTTGCTTCCCCTGGAAGCACTCCACCAGGGTGAAGAATTTGTCTTGTTGGCCAGTGTCAACGACCTCCGTCCTGAAGCATCCGGCGTATTCGCGGCCTATCTCGACCTCCTTTATCCATCGGAGTTCTTCACCGTCGCTGGTGACCCGGGGCAGTCCGCATTGGTCTTCGGGAGCGGTTTCGGAAATGGACGCACGGGCGAGATATCCCCCGGTCAAGTCGACGAGTTGGGAACTCTATCGAATACCGTAGAGCCTCCCGGAGGCGGAGAGCAAGCTTTAGCGGGCATTCGGTTAATCGCGACTCAGACCGGCGAAGTTCACATTACTTCCAATCCGGCTGAGGAATTTCCGGCACACGATACCTTGCTTTTTAACATCGACGATGCGATCTCGACGGACTTGGTAACGTACGGAGATCTGACCGTTCAAATCTTGGATCCGCTGCCGGGGTCGGTTGTCGACGCTGTCGCCGATTTCTTGGTTGTCGACGAGAATAGCACCGAGAACGTCCTCGACGTGTTGACAAACGATAAGAGCGCGACTGGCAGTCCGCTCCAAATTGTCAGTGTCGAGTCCGAGAATTTGCACGGCGAGTTGGTGATCGCGGACGACGGAACGCAACTCATCTATACGCCGAATCCTGGATTTGTCGGCATTGAACAGTTTACTTACCGAATCACGGCTGAGGGTGAATTCGATACCGCGAGTGTCCGCGTTGACGTCAATCGAGTGGATTCGCAAGAGGATCTCGTCGGGTATGCGCTGAGCGTCACCGATGTGACGGGCAGGCCCGTTGCCGCAGTTACCGTCGGAGAAAATTTCGTCTTGCACGTCACCGCTGAAGATCTACGCGATATTCCCGAGGGTGTGTTTGGAGCGTACCTCGACGTGGAGTATACGACTGGTATCGCCGAGGTTGCTGGACCGATCGACTTTGGGACTTTGTACCCGAACGATCATATTGGTGACACATCCGTCGTAGGGCTAATTGACGAGGTCGGTGGTTTCTCGGGAACGGACCCTTTAGGTGCCGGTGCGTTTGAGGTATTTCGCGTGCCGTTCCATGCTGTTGCACCAGGTCGACTTGTATTTGAGGCGAACCCATCAGAGAACGACCCCTTCGGTCAGACCTTGCTGTACGGCATCGACGAGTCGGTAGCGGTTGAAGATATCAAGTTTGGTCGCATAGCAGTGACGATTATTCCTGCAGTGATCGCCGTGGATGATAGCTATGCGGTGGGCGATTCCTCGGTGGCTCAGACGTTCGCCGTCCTTGAAAACGATGTTAATCTCCGTGAGGGAGAACTGGCCGTTGTTGCTGTGGATGCCTCGGGGTTGCGCGGAGCCGTTGAAATTGCTGCGAATGGACTCGCAATCACGTACACGCCACCTGTCGATTTCGATGGCAGCGAACAGTTTACCTATACGATTTCGGGCCCAGCGGGAACGAGTACCGGAGAGGTAACAGTACACCTGCAGCCGACTGCGGAGCTAGACGACGAGTTGGGAATTCGCTTGGTGACAACCGACCTGGAAGGAAATGAAATCTCAACGGTTGCAGCCGGCCAGGAGTTCCTCGTGCAAGCGCTGGTGCGCGACTTGCGTCCTCGCGACCCAGGCGCTGACCGCGGCGTCTATGCTGCCTACTTTGACTTGTTATACGAACGGTCGAACGTTCACGTCGTTGCGTCGCAAGTTGGCCCAGTTGGTCCCGTGATTGAACTAGGGGCCGACTACCAAAATGGAGGTCATCGCGATGCTTCGGTGGCAGGCATTCTCAATGAAATCGGTGCGTTTCAAACGGCAACGACGCCACTCGGATCGCGCGAGTTCTTGTTGCTTTCGGCACGCTTTCGCGCTTCGCAGTCTCGGGGCGCAGCGGATTCGATCGAGATTCTCGAAGATGCAGCCACGAGTATCGCGGTACTTGAAAACGACGTCGCGAATTCTGGAACGTCGACGTTCCAGGCCGATCCTGCGGATGATCTTCCTCGGTCTGACGTGTTGTTTTACGAACCTGTGGAGCCAGTTCCGTACGATCGGATTCGCTACGGAAGTGCATCGATCGACATCATCGAGTCCGCTGGCGATGGCGTGATTGCGTCCGTCAGTGCTGGGAACGCAGGTGGCCGGATTTCGATTGCTGACGATGGGAAGTCGCTGCTTTACACGCCGGTCGCCAATTTTAATGGCGTCGAGACGTTCACCTACTCGTTGGACGGCGAGACGCAAATTCCCGTTTCGGTTAGCGTTTTACCAGTGAACGATGCCCCTATCGCGGCGAATGATCTCTATCGAACTCGCGAGAATCGAACCTTGGAGGTTAATGCGAACTTGGGGGTCTTAAAGAACGACATCGATCACGATGGCGACTCGCTTGAGGTACATTTGGTTCAAACTACCACGCATGGCAGCTTGCAACTGGAAGCGGACGGTTCGTTTACGTATTCACCTGATGTGGGCTATTTAGGCGGCGATAGCTTTACTTACTCTGTATCGGATGGAGAAGCAGAGTCTTCAGTTGTGACGGTTGCAATCGACGTTGTGCCGCGACCCGTCAGTATTCGCTTGCAAGCGATTGACGCTGCTGGTGATCCAATCTCCGAGGTTGTCGCCGACGAGCCGTTCGTCGTGCGCTCTCTCGTTCAGGATCTACGCTCGCCGAGCGATGGCGATTTGGGAATCGGCGCAGTCTACCTGGACGTGACCTATGATGTTGGCGACATTACGCCCGCAATGACCACAACGGAACCATCGGTGTTGGATGTAAGGTTTGGTTCCGCCTACCAGAATGCAACATCAGGTAAAGTCCTTCCGGAAGGTCGAATCGACGACGTTGGTGCCCTCCAGACCGGATTGCAAGCTCTTGGAACGGACGAAATCGAGTTGTTTAGGCTCGCCTTTGCTGCGACCGGTCCTCGTGTCGTGGACGATTCCTTTATCGTTGCCGGAGGCACGGACATTAATCGGCTGAAAGTTCTAACGAACGATGCCGAACTTCGTTGGGACGTTACGCTTGACGCACAGCCGGCAGACAACAGCCCGGTCGCCGACGTCGCCTATTTGAATCCCGCCGAACGTGTTCCCGAACAGGATATCCGTTACGGTGACATCACACTCGCGGCACGAAATGGCGTTCTCGCGATCCAATCAGTTGGCGATACCGAGAGTGGTGCCGTGGTTTCGATCGTTTCGAATGGTGCCATCAGCTACGAACCGTTGTCAGACTTTACGGGAGTAGACACATTTTCGTACACGGTGGTGGACGCTTTGGGGAGAACTGCAACCGCAACCGTCTCGGTCGCCGTCACTAGATCTTGGCAGAACGTCATTCAACCGACGGATGTGACGGGAGATGGTATCGTCGCACCGCTCGATGCGTTGCTCATCATCAACGAATTGAATGACCGAGGCCCCCACCAACTTGGCGCCGTCGAGATTAACGCGTTCTTTGATGTTGACGGAGATGGCTTCGTCTCGCCGATCGATGTTTTGCTGGTCATAAATCGGTTGCTGCAGTCGGCGTCATCTGGAGAAGGCGAGTTCTCGGTAGCGGAACCAAGTTTGGCGAGTCCCAGCGACGATTCGAGATCTGCCCCGCTGCTCGTGCCTGTTGACGCGCTCAGCACCAATACACTTTCAGCATCGGATATTGGAACGCGTGACTCAAAGACTAGTGATTTCACCGCGCGGGCAACGTTCCTTATCGTCCCTCATGTCGTTCCTTCGTCACCTACGAGAATCGACGACGCATTGGCTCTGTATTCGCAATTTGACTCGGGCCACCCTAAAATTACCGCCTTACTCGATGTGATTGCTGACGACATCGCCCCTCTTTGGGAAGACTTCACCTAGCGATTGTCAGGCGTGATTCCTCGCCTATTGCAGACGGTTTGGCGTCGATTCCCGACCGGACAGCAGCAGTATGCGGAAAAGTCGTCAGTTTCGTTTCCGTCATGCGGAGTACGAGGCAATTTCTTCGCGGAAACGAGCGGCGTCTATTGAATTTGCCGATTTGTCTGCGTAGGCTAGGCAGTTTGGATGGTTTTCCTGAGCTCTTCCCTGGACGGGCGTCTAGAAACGACTGGGTTGAACGAGGGTTTAACGATGGATTCTTGGCTCTGCGCGCAAATTATTTGCAAAGGTCAGAATTCGTGACTAGTCTGGACTTTAACTCTGCGGGATCTGTTTTACTACCGTATTTGAGGCCCTGGTGAGTAAAGGGCACTACAAATCTGGACTTAGTTGTTGTTTAGCTGTCGATGGATTGTTTGGCGACGGCTCGAGCGTATCGGTTTTCTGCCATCAGGCTTCAAAGCGACAGGGTTACTTGTAGGAAAAAATGAGCAAACACATGAACAAGTTAAGTCGCCGTTTTAGCGGTCTATTTCGTTCTCGGAAGCACAAGAAGCAACGCTCTTATCGGAGTTTGCGAACCGAGTCGCTTGAAAATCGGATGATGCTCGCTGGCGACGTTTTTTATAGCGTCACGACGAACCCGTTTGACAGCGAAGATGTCAACCGAGACGGGCACGTCACTGCGCTCGACGCACTGGCGGTCATTAACGCGATGAGCGCACAAAACAGCGTCGCACAGGCCGAGGGCAGCGCTCAGGCGGGCGGTAAAATCGAGTTCGACGTTGATGTCAACGCGGACGGGCACCTGTCGCCGATTGATGCGTTGAAAGTGATCAACGAATTGAATGCAGAAGGCGAAGGGCCTAACGGTGAAAAGGCGGCTTACACCCCAATCACTTTAGCTCCAACGTCAACGAAGGGTTCACGTAACCTGTTCTTTGACTACGTCGACAACGGCTCGAACGATCAAGTCGTGCGATCCGCAGGGTCTTGGATCACGGATGGGTTTGCCGTCGGCAACAAGATCTTGATTTCCGACTCCGGGCAATATGTCGACAACAACAACGGTCTGTCTCTTGGGATTGACCCTGATACCGGCTTGGAACGATTCGCGACGGGTGACCCAGACATTCACGTTCACAACAACGGTTTGTATACGATCCAATCTCTCACGGCGACTACGCTCACCCTTGATAAAGATTTGACCACCGTATTTCCGGCGAGAGCACGACTGGACGGGGACCTCGTTGAAGGTCAAGGCCTGTTCGACAATACCGCAAGTTTCTTCCGGGTCATCGATACGATCAGCCCTGGCGGTAGCTTCTTGGTCGGTGCGCTAGTCGAGGACTTGAGAACGGTTGGTGATACAGGAAACGCGCTGAGTGAGTTTAAAAAGGGACCATTCTCCGCTTATTTGGATGTGACCTTTGACAACACGTTGGCAGCTCCTACCGGCACGAGTGTCGCTAATGTCAGCTTTTTTAATCTAATCACCAGTCAAACGTCCGCCGGCCTATCCACACCCGGCCTAATCGACGATGCGGGCGGCGTTGCTTTTAGCAATCCCGGTCTCGCACCCAACGGTGCCGGCATGCAGTTGATTTGGACGACACCTTTCACGGCTGGAAACTCGGGAGGAACCGTCGTCTTTGCATCGGACCCGGCGGACGGGGATTCCCGCGACACCTTGCTGTTCGGTAGCGACTTCGTCGTCCCGACCAATGAAATCATTTTTAATACCGCCACTCTGACGATTGCCGCGGACATCGCGGCGGTGAATGACGGCCCGCTCGCGTTTGACGAAGGCAGCTCTAACAACAACATCAATGTGTTGGGCAATGACACCGTCACCAATCCTGCAGGCGCAAATCCGACCATTACTCAGGTCAACGGGGCCGCAGTAACGGTCAACCAAAACATCGCGCTCAGCAACGGCTCGTTGACATTCCTGGGATCGTCAAAGACCGGTGCGAACTTTAGGTACACACCAGCTGCCGGTAACTCAGCTGGCACCAGCTTCACTTATACGATTTCGAATGGCCAGACTCCGGCCAAGACCGCCACCGCGACCGTTACGATCACGATCAATCCAGTCGACGACCGGCCAGTGATCGCTGGCCCGAGCTCGTTAAGTACGAACGAAGATACAGCGTTAGCACTCAGCGGTTTCACAATCACCGATCCCGATAGCACAAACATCACGGTCACGCTATCGGCCAGTGCGGGCAGCCTCAGCCAAACAACTTTCAGTGGCACGCCAGCAGAAGTGACGACCACACTTAACAGCATCACCTACACGCCGGTTGCCAACTCGAATGCAGCGGCGACACTGAACATCAGCGCGAATGATGGGGGACTGACCGGAACCAAGTCCGTCGCCATTACCATCAACCCGGTAAATGATCCGCCGGTCAATGTGATCAACGGGCTGGGCACTCCACCAGCCGTTACGGTGTCGAATGTAGGCACCCACACGTTCCCGAGTGGGACGTTCCAAGTCACCGACGTAGATGCAGGCAGCTCACTCAATGTCACCGTCAGTGTGTTGCACGGCACGCTGACTTCGGGAGGCAATACGGGGGCGTCCTTGAGTTTCAGCGGATCGTCGCCGGTCAATATCGGTAGCATCGTATACGATCCAACCGATGGATACACCGGTTCGGATACACTGACAATTATGAGTTCGGACGGAACGCTGACCGATACCGACACGGTTGCCTTGACGGTTGCCCCGCCGCAATTCCCCTTCGTTATCGGCGACACGTATACGAGTACCGAAGGCGCTGGGACAATTACATTGACACCCAGTCCCTTGAACAATGACCTCAAGGATTCTGGTGCCACGCTGACGGCGACTCCGGCCAGCGGTTCGACGGCTCAGGGCGGAAGTTTTACGATCAGCGGTTCCACCTTCACCTATACCCCACCAGCTGACGAGAATTTCTTCGGGACTGACACATTCACCTATACGATCGAACAGGACGCCGCTCACACGCCGAGCAGCACTGGCAATACCAACAGCACGGGCACCGTCACGATCGAGATTCAAGGCGTCAACGATGTGCCGACGTTAACCGTTCCAGGAGCGCAAACGGTCAGCGAGGATCCGCAATCGCCGTTAAGCATCACCGGGATTACGGTGGCTGACGTCGACGGCGATACGTTGACCGTAACACTCAATGTGTCGAACGGATCGCTGAGCAGCGTTGCTCCAATCGCGAGAAGTGGTGCTTCCCTAACACTGTCAGGCACGGCGGCAAACGTTAACACCGCCTTGGCAGGGCTGACCTATTCGCCGACTTCCAACTTCAACGGATCCGATTCGGTGGCGATTAACGTCGGCGACGGTAATGGCGGGACTGTCAGCAAATCGGTGGCGATCACCGTTACAGCTCAGAATGACGACCCAACGATCACGGTGCCGGGAGCACAACAATTCTTCCGCGACATCAGCAACAGTCTAAGTTCGGCGATCGTCGTCGCAGACGTTGATGCGGCATCCGGAAACGTGCGAGTCAACTTGACGATTGGCACAGGAACTCTCGCGGTGTCGACGACGAATGGAGTGCAGGTTGCTAACATTACGAACGGGATCTCCTTGACGGGTTCCGTTGCCAGCGTGAATACCGCCCTTGCGACGCTGCGATACAGTAGTACGGCTTCTGGTAACTTTACATTGACGGCGGCGGTAAACGATCTTGGCAACACTGGTAACGGTGGCGGACAAGATGTGACACGCACGATTGCTGTCGAGGTGCTCGACTTCGTGCCAGCGAGAATCACCGGTCAGGTCTTCGTCGATGGGAATGGAAATGGTACTCGAGACGCTGGTGAAGGTGTAGGCAAGATCGTCGTAACGCTGACAGGAACCGACTTCCGAGGTAACACGGTAAACCGACAAACCGAAACCAAATCGGACGGGACCTACGAGTTCTTGGACGTGCCTCCAAACCAATCTGGTAAGCCATACATCATTTCCCAACAGCAATCCAGCTTCTTCCAAGGGAGTGGTACCACGGCTCAAGTAAACCTCGACCTCCAAGGTAATCAGACGGTAACTGGCAGCCTCGGAAGTCCCGTTGAGTTTACGAACGAGTTCGAGTCGGTTTATAAGCTCTTTGCGTTACATGGCCAGCAGACCGCCGGGGTGTTGTTTGGTGTCGATGGCGGCCAGCAGATTTCGATGCTGGAAGGAGAATGGGCGAACGGTCGCTACGCGAACGCCCGCTTTGCAGCGAATGCAGATGGCAGTAGTGGAACGTTGACCGTTTTCGACAACCAACTCCAAACGGATCGAGTCGCCACGGTTTCGACCGCAGCTGGAACCCTCACCTTCCGAGGAAACGGCACTGCTCGCGTTTATCGCGTTGTGGGGACACCGACAGCCCTTCTTTCCGGTGCAAGCTCGGAAGGCGAAGGCACGCAGGCGAGTAGTAGTGCCGATGCGACAACGAACGTGGCTGCGTTCGTTCGCGGCGTCGATTCGATCTTCGCTAGTGGTGGCGTGTAAGCTGTAAGCGTTGCCTTCAAACCATAAAACAAAAAAGAGCCAGCCCTCTTTCGAGAGCTGGCTCTTTGTGTTTCCCAACGAACTATTAGGTGCGAGCTGTACTGGTTCGTGGGCTGAGTCGGTTGCCGTTAGTAGTTCAACAGCAGGCCGATATCGATCGTTTGCACCCAGAAGTCTGTGTCGTTGAAGGCAAATGCCGGACGGGCTCCGCCACCTGGTACATACGCACCGTTAAAGACGACGTCTTGATTGACGTTCGTGTCAACTTGGTCACCAGCCAGTGCGACCTGCGTCCAGTACAGCATCGTATAGCCAACCGTTACAGATAGTCGCTCCGAGAGGCTGTAGGTTGCCTTGATGTTGACCTCAGGCGACCACACGAGTTGGTTTCGCTCGTAGGTGCCGATGTTAAACGTCGGACCACCGTTCGCGGCTTGGTCCTGAGCGAATAAGCCGCCCCCCGTTTGAACACCGTTGACCGTGTTGGTTCCGGAAATCGCTACGCGTTGGTTCATGTTGCCGACGCCGATCTTTCCCATCATTTGGATCGTTAGAGGACCATTGTAAAACTCGCCCATCAAGCCCAATGTACCGGCGTGGTATTCGTTCTCGACGTCGAATAGGTCGTTGGTTGTGAACGTCGCATTGCCAAGGTCAACACGAGTCAGGTTGGTTCGCAACTCGAGATCATCATCGATCCTTGCCATCTGGTATCCGGCCAGCAGATCGAAGCGGTAATCCGAGCCCGAATCCAGCAAGGTTCGACCGTAGATATCACCTCCGAAGACATCGTTGGAGGCGAGAGCCGCGACCCCGCCTCGGGCGTTAACGACTGGTGTCAGGCCACCAGCATAGGATAGCACTAACGCATTGTTCTGCCCGTTGTTGACGGTGCCTTGGTCCACGAAGGGGATGGCAAGGATTGGATTACCGAGTGAGTTGGCATTGTAGTGCGTCTTATCGCCTTCGTTTCCAAAGGCACGCACGACGATGGCGGAAGTTTCGCAGTCATCGAGCCACAGACCAGCGGTCAGGCGACCTCCTGCCTGGAGCTGTTTTCCCACTTGATCGCCACCGAACAGGATAGGGGCGTTTGGTAGCACACCAGCGGCGGCGAACGCGGTGTTGAGAGGATTGCCTCCCGTCACCAATGGCGGAAGTGTTCGGCCTTTGTTGTACCACTGGAGATACTCAAAGCCGATGAACGTTCGTCTTGCCCAGCTGTCGTGGCGACATCGAGGGCATTCGCAGTCTGTTTTGCAGCTGGCGTCGTCTTGAAAGACGGTCTCGTCAGCCTCGTCATCATCGGTGCCAATATAAGCGGCATAGCCTGTTTGGCCCGGTGCTGAGTTGTATGCTTCAACGGCGGCCGCGTCCGTGTAGACCGGCACCCAGGCATACTGTCCGTAGGATTGTCGCGGCACAATTGCCAGCGTGGCGACAAAGAGAGTCAGAATCGCAAAAGTTGATTTCATGGTTACAGCTCGCTTGCGGGGAATAATCCTTCTTAGCCGTAAAGTGTGATCGACCGTCAGTTTCCGGAATTCGAGATAAATCGGCACAGGCGTTAGATCGGACGTAGTTTCCCAGAATTAACAAGGATCGCTATGTTCAAGAATTGTGAGTTAATATGCATTGAATGCGTGTTATAGGAGTTGACCGGCTGGCAATTTGGGTAGATTCAGCGATCAGATGCTCCGATGCGTCGCATTAAGTTTTGGAGTTGGTAAAGTAGATATGAGGCGGATTATTTAGGTATTGAGCCGATAGTCCGCGGCTCTTTTCCGATGTAGGCCCGCGTTACTTCAAGCGGTTGGACAGGTAAGTGTGTCGCGGCGGCGTCGCCGCTAGCGAGTTACACCTTTTCTCAGACAGAGCAGGCAACAGATGACGGCAGGCAGAATCCCTAGCGGAAATGCGGCGAAGATGCTTTCGTGGCTGGGTGGTCCGGTGAATCGGCGAATCGCGCGTTGGAGTGATATGCTCCACCAAGTAAATGCCCTTGAATCGACCGTCCAGGCGGACGACGACCAACAACTACGAAAGCGTAGTCTGTCGGTTCGCTATCGGCTGAAGAGTGGTGAGCGGATCTCGCAAGTCATGCCCGAGGCATTTGCACTCGTACGCGAGGCCGGTCGACGAGCTCTGAACATGCGGCACTTCGACGTTCAGATTCTGGGTGGAGTCGCCCTCGTGAATGGCTCGATTGCCGAGATGCAAACGGGCGAAGGGAAAACCTTGACGGCGACGCTACCTCTATATCTGCATTGCTTGGCGGGTAAGGGTGCGCACTTGGCGACGGTCAATGATTATCTTGCATCTCGTGATGCTGAATGGATGCGTCCATTGTTTGAACTGCTTGGTCTGACGGTTGGTGTCATTCAGACCAAGGACACACCTGATCAACGCCGTGAAGCGTATGCTTGCGACATCACTTACGGCACGGCGAAAGAGTTTGGATTTGACTTTTTGCGAGACCGTTTGTTGCTCCGGCGACTAGGGCTGCGACAAGAGGACTTCGTGAGCGGAATGAGCGACCATCGCCTGGAAGGCGAAGGCGACAAGCCTGTGCAGCGATCGTCCTATTTCTGCCTTGTCGATGAAGCGGATAGTATTTTGATCGACGAAGCTCGCACGCCGCTGATTATTGGCTCGTTAGGAGATAAGATTCGCGAGCAGGTCGAAGCAACGTATAAGTGGGCTGCCGAGCATGCGACTCGTTTCCAAGAAGAAGTCCATCACGAAGTCGACGACGACACAAAGAAAGTAGAACTAACGGCGGAAGGACGCCAACTCGTTCGCGCGTTACCGCAACCCGATCTCTTGCGCTCGGTCGGCCTGATTGAACTTTATCAGTACATCGAGCGTGCAATCAAAGTGAATCGCGACTTTCATCTCAACCGCCAGTACGTTGTGCAAGAGGGTGAGATTGTCATCGTCGATGAGTTCACAGGACGCTTGGCAGAGGGACGGAAATGGCGTGATGGCATTCATCAGGCGCTGGAAGCAAAGGAAAAGATCGAGGTCACGGTACCTACGGGGCAGGCGGCGCGGATCACCGTGCAAGATCTGTTTTTGCGGTATCAAAATCTGGCCGGCATGACGGGTACTGCCCGAACTTCGGCACGTGAAGTGTTGAAGATCTACAAGACACGTGTCATTCCCATGCCGACGAATCGTCCGCCTCAGCGCAAGATTCTGGCGGATCGTGTGTTCCGCAACACCGATGAAAAATTTCGTGCGATCGTCGAGGAGGTGAAGGAGATCAACGCTGTGGGCCGTCCGGTACTCATTGGCACACGGTCGATTGACAAGTCTCAGTTGCTATCTTCAATGCTGACGGAGGCGGGGTTAGACCATCAGGTGCTCAACGCCAATGAAGTCGAGCGGGAGGCAGAAATCGTCGCCCTCGCGGGGGAACACAGTAAGATAACGGTCGCCACGAACATGGCGGGCCGCGGTACGGATATCAAACTCGGCGAGGGAGTTGCAGAGAAAGGCGGCCTGCACGTCATTTGTACCGAACTTCACGACTCAGCCCGTATCGACAGACAACTCGTCGGTCGTTGCGGTCGGCAGGGAGATCCTGGAACCGTACGCCAGTATCTCGCGCTTGATGACGATATTTTGCTCAGCGGTCTCGGACCTGATAAGGCCAAGAAAATCAAGCTGTTGGGCGAATCCGGTGGTAATCTGGATCAGTACGCCCGCCTGCCTCGCAAGGCTCAAAGAAAGGTCGAGAAGAATCACTTTCGAGACCGCATGATTCTGCTTCACCATGAAAAAGAGCGAAAGAAGGTGCAGCGTGAGATGGGGCAAGATCCGTATCTTGACACGCCGGATTAGTGACGTTGCTCGGTGACGAATGACGAAGCACTCAATGACGAGAAGGATTACGCGCCACTGGTTACTTCGTTATTCGTCATTCGCCCCCGATCTCCGACGGGGTGGCTTGGCGACCAGCCTGATATTTGGGAAAGTCGAGGGTCCGCCGTGAAACGTGCGTCCCGTCGATAGATAGTGGTCGTAAAGAAAGACGCCGGTCTTGGAGTTCCCAGCGGACTGGCAGCGAAGTATCGAAGGGGCACCACATTCGGCACACGCGATTCGAAGACCATTTTCTTCCAATAGTTCGTGGACGCTTCGCATGAATGCCTGGTTGTTTCGAAGCGATCCGAAACTCATACCCGCGTAACTGTTCAAAGTGACTTCGAGCGAGCGGCGAATGGCTTCTTTGTAGCCTTCGATCTCGGACTTGGTCGCGGCCAAGTTGACCAGTGCCGGTTGTAACGGCGCGGCGCTGCCGAGAAACCGCAGTTCAACTCCCTGGCAGAGATAGCGAACCAAATGGTCGAGCCACATTGCGTAACGATTGCGTTCCTCGATCGTTTTGCCGCGTCGAGGCGTGGGGCCCAAGAATATTTCTACAATTCCAAGCTGTTTTCCGCCGTCTTCGATTGGGGCTACGACCATAAAGGAGTCCGTGGGATTGGCGACTCCGGAGTTCGGGGCTGGCGCCGATAGTGGCTTCACAACGAATGCTCGGTTCTGCGACATGGCATAGCGAAGGAGTTCGCGGTGGGCCTGTTCGTGGCCGTTGTCCAATCCAAGTCGCTCGAATCCCACCGATGATTTCATCGACAACGGGCCGCCGTCGGGGCCACGGAACCAGATTGCCCCAGCCGTACCAGCGTACAAGCGGTGGCAATGATCGAGGAAGTCGTCCAAAAACTCCTGCAGATCGGTGGGCGCGCCGGGCAACTGGCGGATCGCTTCGTAATCACGACGAAACGCTTGCCGGTGAGACGGAGCGATGCGATCGAGAAGTTCGTTGAGTAGTACTGCGTTGGCTGCCATAGATCTCACTATAATTCGGCTCCGCCATCGTAGAAGCCAAGAGCAAATAAACCGCTAGTTTCTGCCGCGACGATCCGCATCATCTCGTCGGATGCCTCGCACGCTGCCCGTGTTGGGGGCTCGCCGGGACGGTGCGAGTGCGGCGTGTCAGCCGTATTCTGGGCGATAAATTCCAAAACCTGTTCGCTATCGTAACGATAGTCGGTCGCCTGAAACGACTGCAGTGCGACCGCTTCGACGGCTCCCTCGACGTCTGACGGGGCAGTCGCGTCTGCGAGCGTGACCAATAGCACAGAGCTTGGTGCAGATTTTGCTTCGAGCTGTTCAAAGACGAGCCTGCGATGCTGGCGGGTTAGTTTCATGGACCACTCGTATCTCACATTGAACCGCGAATCTTCGAATCCGTCGAGAAAATGGGAGCTCCGCTGTAACTCACCAACGCTTTGGAACACCGATCACAATTTTCTTGACGCAAGTCGTGTTTATACTTAAAGTATGATCTATCGGTTATACGTTAAGTATGAACGGTGACGGTGGTGGCGGCAAGTGAATTCGAGGACTGGGAACGTGGAAGCTCGAATAATCGACACAAACGCTAAGTTCTCAGGAACTTCAGAAGAATCCAGGGTCCGAACGCTTGGAAATCATTGTACCGCGAAGCCGCATAAATACAGTGGAATTCATGAGAGCTGGGGCACGTCTATTCCACTCTTTTGGGTCAATTCATCTCAATCTCTGGCAGGATTACGGTAGCCATGTCTTCTGAACAGTCGTCCGTCAATGCCGAAACGATCGAACAGACGAAGCAGCAGATTCGCAGCTTGGTCAGCGAGATCTCGCAACTTTCCAAGAGCGACATCGGTGCCGAAGAGTATTATGCCGCCTTTTTGCAGCGGGTGGTATCTGCGCTTGCTGCGGTGGGTGGTGCCGTATGGCTGGTCGAAGATGGTCGTCGGCTCCAGTTAGCCTATCAGATCAATCTCAGTCAAACCCTGCTCGACTCGTCGTCGGATGACGCCGGTCGACACTTGCGTTTGCTGAACCAAGTCATCAACAACGGGGAAGGAAACCTGTTTCCGCCGCTATCCGGTGCCGCCGACGAAAATGCGGGTGGTAACCCAACTCGCTATTTGATCGTCCTTTCGCCGCTTCGAAACGACGGCAAAGTGGAAGGCATCATCGAGATCTTTCAAAGACCTGATTCGCCGCCAGCGACTCAGCGTGGCTATCTCCGGTTCATGGAGCAAATGTCTGAACTGGCTGGCGAGTGGTTGAAGACCCAAAAGCTTCGCCAGTTCAGCGACAAGACGTCGCTATGGGCGCAAGCCGATCAGTTCTCGCGACAGATTCACGAAAGTTTGAACCTCCGCGAGACCGCCTATTCGGTCGCAAACGAAGGCCGACGATTGATCGGTTGCGATCGTGTCAGCGTTGCCATCAGCCGTGGCCGCAAGTGCTACATCGAAGCTGTTAGCGGCCAGGACACGATGGAGAACCGCTCGAATATCGTCGCGGCGCTCAGCAACTTGGCGACAAAGGTTGTCGCGACCGGCGAACCTCTTTGGTACGAAGGCTCCACGGAGGACATGCCACCACAGATCGAAGATGCGATCGAGCACTATGTCGACGAATCTTACGCAAAGTCGATTACGGTGTTGCCGCTTCGGCGTCCGGTTGGCATCGACGCGGGACATCAAGCATCGACCGGGCAAGTCGACCGGGACAGTGACAATCTCGGCGAGGTGATCGGCGCGCTCATCATCGAGCAGATCGAAACCGAACTACCTCGCAACATTGTGGCTCCGCGAATGGACCTTGTTTACGAGCATAGCGCGCTCGCGTTAACAAACTCGCTGGACCACAGCAACCTTTTCCTGATGCCGGTTTGGCGCACGTTGGGCAAGGCGGCCTGGGTCGTGCGAGCCAGAACATTGCCCAAGACGCTGACAATCGCTGGGTTGATATTGGTTGCGCTTTGCATAATGACATTCGTGAAAAAGGATTTCTACCTCAAAGCGAAGGGCTCGCTCGAGCCGTCGGTCAAGCAAGATGTCTTTGTCGCGGTTTCCGGAATCGTTGCCGAAGTTCACGTCGAGGATCAGCAATTGGTCCAGGCCGGCGACCCGTTGCTTACTTTGGAAAACACGGACTTGGAGGTGCAACTCCAAGAAGTGCTGGGGCAGCTTCAGACGACGCACGAACAGTTGCTCTCGGCGACCGATGCGCTAACTCGCGGCGCGAATACGAATTTATCGGAAGACGAGAAAGTCCGTTTGGGCGGTCAGATACGTGAGTTACATGCCCGCATTCGGAGCCTCGAGCTCCAGCACAAATTGCTCCTCAAGAAAAACGAATTGCTGAAGATTACCGCGCCAATCAGCGGCCAAGTGATGCTTTCGTGGGATGTTGAAGAGTCGTTAATGAACCGAACGGTTGAGCCGGGACAGGTCTTGATGACGATTGCCGACCCATCGGGTGAATGGGAGTTGGAACTCTACATGAAAGAGACGCGATCCGGAAAAGTGGATATGGCTCGTCACGACATCAAACCCGACCTCGATGTGAAATATGTTTTGGCAACCGACCCCGGGTCCGAACGAAATGGCACCGTAGCAGACGTCGAAGACATTACGCAGATGCATGACGAAGAAGGCCACACGGTGCGTATTCGCGTTGCGATTGACCAGGCAGACATTACGGACCCTCGCCCTGGCACAACGGTTCGAGGCAAGGTGCTCTGCGGTCGAGCCGCCATCGGCTACACGTGGTTCCACGAAGCCATCGAATGGGTTCAGGCAAACATCCTCTTCTAGTGCAGGGAATTTCATCCAACCAAGCTATCCGCACCAGCGGGTTTGACAGGAGTCGATAACAATGCGGACGAGACTTAACGTATTCATCGCGGTATTATTGGTCGCCCAATCGGCGATGGCCCAAACTGGTGCTGATCGTGTGCCAACGGACAGTCGAGGGCTGACGCTCTCTGATTGCATCGTCTCGGCAAAAGATCACATTCAACTCCCGGCTCAGCAGGCAGGTGTAATCCTGTTGCTGGAAACGGAAGATGGACTTTCCGTTGAAGAGGGCTTCGTCGTGACGGCTGGTCAGTTGATCGGCAAACTCGATGATGAAGATGCTGCCGCAAGGCGAGACGCCGCGGTTCTCGATCATCAGGTTTCCATGAAGGAACGCCTAAAGGCCGAGTCGAATGTGCAAGCGGCTGTAGCGACGGAGGCGGTCGCGCAAGCCGAGTTGGATGAATCCCTCGATGTCAATCAACGAGTAAGGAACTCGATCCCCGCGACTCAGATTCGTCGTCAGGAACTGACGGTGACACGTTCTGCGATGGAAAAGGAAGTGGCTGCCGGGGATGTCGAAGTGGCGGTGTTTACGACACAGCAGCGGCAAGCTCAGATTACTGTCGCGGAAATTAACGTAAAGAAGCATCAAATCGTTTCGCCGTTGGACGGAATCCTCGTTCAGCTTTATCGCAAACCCGGCGAGTGGGTCAGCCCTGGCGACCCGGTCGCGCGAATCGTCCGCATGGACAAGTTGCGGGTCGAAGGTTTTGTCGATGCTAGTCGCTACTTGCCAGAAGAGATCGATGGCCGCGAGGTGACGGTGATCATTCGCCGCCCAAATCGCGATCCGGAAACGTTCAAAAGTACCATCAGCTTTGTCAGTCCCATCGTCGAAGCAAGTGGCGACTATCGAGTTTGGGCCGAAGTCGATAACCGGACTTCTTTAGGATCGCATTGGGTACTCCGCCCAGGAATGCAGGCTGAAATGCAGATCGATCTGCCATAAGTAAGTTTTCGGTTCTTCTCCTTCGTTCTACATTCTTCCTCCGACATTCTTCGAACTATGGCCACACTCGCGGACAGCCTGATCAGCAGCACGTCACGTCCCTTGACGTTGCGTATGCGCCCCGACTTGACGTCGAAGCAACAACGCTATCACGGTCGGTCGTACTGGGTGGTGAAGGAGCCAGTTGGGCTCAATTACTTTCGCTTCCACGAAGAAGAGTACGCGATTCTTTGCATGCTTGACGGTCAATCCAGTCTGGATGACATCAAAGAGCGATTCGAGACGGAGTTTACGCCACAAAAAATAACCTTCCAAGATCTCCAACAATTCGTGGGGATGTTGCATCGCAGCGGACTTGTCATTTCCGAAGCGATGGGACAAGGGAAACAACTGAAGAAGCGACGCGACGAGAAGAAGAAGAAGGAGTTGTTGGGAAAATTCTCGAACATCTTTGCGTTGCGATTTCGCGGCATCGATCCCGAGTGGTTTCTAACGAAGACCTATCCGTATATTGCTTGGTTCTTTCATCCTCTGACGATGATGTTCTGTCTGATGATGGGACTCGGGGCGTTGGGCTTGGTCGCAGTGGAGTTCGAGACCTTTCGCTCTCGACTGCCGACGTTTCACGAGTTCTTCGGGCCGCACAACTGGATCTATCTCGGCGCGACAATGGGTGCGGTGAAAGTGCTGCATGAATTTGGGCACGCCTACTCCTGTAAGCACTTTGGTGGCGAATGCCATGAAATCGGCGCAATGCTGCTGGTTTTTACGCCGTGTCTTTACGCGAACGTTTCGGACTCGTGGATGCTACCCAACAAGTACAAACGGGCCTTCATTGGTGCCGCCGGAATTTATGTCGAAGTCATCCTGGCCTCGATGGCGACCTTTGTGTGGTGGTTTAGCGAACCGGGTTTGCTTAACTATCTCGCGCTGAGCGTGATGTTCATTAGCTCTGTCAGTACGGTGTTGTTCAACGGCAATCCCCTGCTCCGCTTCGATGGTTATTACATCCTGATGGACTTGGCTGAGATCCCGAACCTTCGGCAGAAATCGACCGAAGTCGTGAAGCGGTTCATGATGGAGACCTGCCTCGGAATCGAACAACCCGAGAACCCGTTTCTGCCTCAGGAACGACAGTGGTTGTTCGGAATGTATACGATCGCCGCGGTGATGTACCGTTGGATCGTCGTCTTCTCGATTATGTATTTCCTGAACATGATCCTTGAGCCCTACGGCTTGAAGGTTCTCGGGCAGATGATTGCCTGTGCCGGTCTATTCGGGTTGCTTGTGCAGCCAATGTGGAAGTTAGCCAAGTTTTTCTATGCACCTGGGAGTATGAGTAAGGTGAAAAAGCCTCGATTAATCGCGACTGTTGGAGTGATCGTCGCCGCCCTGGTTACCGTCCTGTGCATTCCCCTGCCCTTTCACGTGAATTGCACTTTCGAGGTTTCGCCAATGCGGGCCGAGTCGGTCTTTCCTGGCGTTCCAGGTCAGTTGAGCGAAGTGGCTGTCAAACCGGGCGAGGTCGTCACGCAAGGTCAAGTCCTGGCTCGGATGGACAATCTCGACTTGCTGTTGCACGTTGAAGAGTTGCGAGGCGAATTGGAGCAGTTGCAAGTGCAGCGGGCGAATTTGCGACGTCAACGCTATCTCGACACTCGTGTTTCGATGCAAATTCCGGCCGTTACTGCCATGATCGAAACGGTGGAAAAACAACTGAAGGACGAGGAGCAGAAGCTCGGGCGGTTGGACATCATCGCCCCCGTCAGCGGCACCGTCTTTCCGCCGCCGGTGAAGCCTCATCGCGATAGTCATGACGGGCGATTGCCAGGTTGGTCCGGCTCGCCATTTCACGAGAAGAACCGCGGAGCCATCCTGCAGGCATCGGATCAGTTTTGTCAGATCGGCGATGCTAATAGGTTCGAGGCGGTTCTCGTGATCGACCAGTCGGACATCGACCTTCTCGGGCAGTACTACAAAGAAAACAACGCCTATCCAGCTGTCGAGATGAAGCTGGACTCGTATCGATGGACGCTCAGCGAAGGCCAGATCGAGAAACTAGCTTCTGCTCCGATGGAGGTGACGCCGGTTAGCCTCGCCAGCCAAGGTGGTGGTGAGTTGAACACGAAGACAGATGCAAATGGCATGCTGCGCCCGATCAGCACCTCGTACCAAGCTCGTGTGCCACTTGATAATAGTGAGGACTTACTTCGCGTTGGATTGACGGGCCAAGCCCGAGTTTACACAGGATGGCAACCGCTGGGTCGGCGACTGTATCGCTATCTAGCGCGAACGTTCCGCTTCGACTGGTAATGAATGGGATGAAACGATTCAGGTTGGCAAGGCGTTTGTACGTCGAACTTGACTGGAATTGATCACATTTTCGTGGCGCACCCCGTGTTGGGAGACGCCGATACTTGACTTTAGTTTCTATCGATTGGGAGACAAGACTCATGGCGAAAGCAGCAGAAAAGGCAGCCGAAAAGGATGCACCAAAGGCGGGAGAGGCTGCGGCACCAGCCGAGCAAGCTCAACAAATGGTTCAGGTTCAGGTCGAAGATCTGGGGGCGATCGCCCTGTACGCGAATTTCTGCCGGGTGACCGGTTCGCCTGAAGAGCTGATCATCGATTTCGGCCTGAACCCACAACCCGTGGGTGTTCCAAAGGATCCGATTCAGGTGAAGCAGCGGATCATCGTCAATTACTACACGGCAAAGCGCCTCTTAGCCGCCCTGAACATGTCTGTTCAGCGTCACGAGGCGGTCTTCGGAGTTCTTGAGACAGACATCCAGAAGCGGCTGAAGAACCGCCAAGGCCAGTAGCCCTCCAAGTTAGTGGTGTCTTAAAGAACACTATAAAATTCAATCAACCGGCTGTGTTCCGATTGGCGAAGCATTTTCGCCGAAAGGGATGCAGCCGGTTTTTCGTGGTGTCAGCGCGAACGCCCATCGCGGCTCAGACCGCATTTATTAGAGTGTTGCGTTTCGCAACACCTTCTCGCCCGATTCCGCACCTGACTCAGGCTTTCTGCACATTTCCTCCGTTTACGGAACTAGCGTGCTGCAAGTGCGTCCAAGATCTACTTGGAGTCTGTCCGGATACCGTGCGCTGTGACGTAGGACGACTCTCCGAAGCCGTCGCGTTGCTAATTCGTTGACCGACGGGCTTTGGAGGCCCGTTGTGGAGGCCCATCGTATGTACAGAACCGGACAGGCTCCTAGCCGGGCCGTAATCAGCGGCTAGTTGCGAGACTTGGTAGGGGTTGAATGTATCGTTTGAATGGGGGGTGTTCTGGATGTCCTTAGTGTGTCTGCCGGAGCACCTTTGCGGTGTTAATCTAGGAAGAATGGCGGCGCAGATCCCGGTGGTTTCCCAATTTCTTGCAATGGGTTCAGCGCCAACTATAATCGATGAAATCTACGGAAACTGTGTACTATGACCGGATTTAGCGCAAATGAGAGGCCTCCTAGGGCGTCTCAAGGCGGCGGTATTGTCTAGTTAATACATCGGTTTTTACTGAACTCTGCCAATCAATCGCGCCCTAAAAGCGCTCCCCTAATCTGAGGGTTTGTTCATGTCGATTGGACGTTCTCACGAAACGCTATTTGGCTCGAAACGCACTCGCTTTAAGCGAAAGGCGGACCAGGAGCGAACGTCGCAACGCCGGCTTCTTTTAGAGAAGTTGGAAGATCGTCGTTTGCTAGCTGCCGGCCCTCGCTTAGCGGGCATTCAGCCAAATAACAGTGTTTTATTTTCGGTCGAGGATCCCAGCGCGAACGTGCGCAGTGTCGCACCTCGCGAGCTCAATATTCGCTTTGATGAAGATCAGCGCATTGACGCTACCACGCTCAATGCGATTCGTATTACCCGGAGCGGTCTCGACGGGCTCTTCGGGAGTGCGGACGATCAGATCGTCACTCCGGGTTTCATTGGCGTAGCGGCTGCTCCAGACGAGAACGAGGTCGTCGTGCGGTTCGCCGAGACGCTGCCCGACGACGTCTATCGCGTCGAGATTTTTGGCGCTGGCTCTGCAAACCCGCTGAAGAATCTCCGAAACGAAGATTTCGTTGCTGCTTCGAACGACGGCGATGGCGATAGCGCCAAGGACACGATTGAGTTTACGCTGGATCTTGGCGCACAGGTTGTGGCCGTTGTGCCGCAGCCAATCACGCGATTGAATACGGGCGCGATCTCTCAGGCTAGAAACCAAATCGAAGTCTACTTTAACGACGATGATCTGTTCGTCGAGAACGATGATCTGGGCAATCCCACGGCGCGTTCTGCCGAAAACCCAGACTTCTATCAGCTGATTTTTACAGCGTCCAGTGTTCGCAACACGGACGACGTCGTTGTGAAGCCGATTGATGTCGCCTACGACGCCGCGACTGACCGGGTCGTGCTGACGTTTGCGCAGAACTTGGACATGCTGCAACATCCGGATACCGGGGCGGTCATTGGCCCGGGTACGTTCCGCCTGCGCATTGGAACTACTGAAGCGGCTCCTCTCGAACCACTGCACCTCTCACCTGCCGTAACGATTTCGTCTGATTTCAATTCGAACAACGAAGCGGTCCTGCAATTCACGGCGGTTCGCCCCGACGAACAAGATATTGACGTTGTCGTGTCGAGGACGGCGCTGGGAACTCGTGCTGCTGGTGCTCCGGCATTGCGAGTCAACGTTGTTGCGAACGTCGTCTTCCTCGACCTGAATTCGCAAGCGGGACAGGAGGCGACTGCCCAGGAAGTCATCGAAGCAATCAATTCGCATCCCGTTGCGCGAGAGTTAATCGTAGCTTCGCTCAATTCGGGCAGCACATCTGCGAAGGTTGGGAATCGCACGATCAACTACTCGCCGTTGCGGCTGACGGGAGTTGGTAGCAGCTATAACACGGCGACCGACTTGTCGGACAATACGGACTTAGGCGCCGCTCTTGTCATCACCGGTAGCGGCACCACTTTCCAGGATGGCAGTTTCTTCCACATTACGGACAGCGCAGGGCAAACTCGTAAGTTCGAGTTTGATGCCAATGAACCGCCCGTCGTCAACGATCCAACGGCAATCCGAATCCCCTTCTCGTCTTCCCTGACGCAAGCCCAGGTGACGAACGTGATTGCCACTGCAATCAACACGGCGAGTTTCGGAGTATCCGCGACAATCGCTGGAAATCTGCTGCGTCTGGAGGGCGACCGGTTTGTCGATCTCGGGAACGGTGTGGCTGGCTTGCGTGAGGAATTTCAAAATAAGTTCAACGACGGCCAAGTTGTCTCCGTCATTCTAGGCGGCAACGACTTCCGCGGCGGTGTCGGTAACGCCGACACGTTCACCATTGTAGACGACACGGGTGCGGCTCATCGGTTTGAGTTTGACTCTGGATTTGCGTTGACTGTTCCTACGTCTGGTGCCGGCATCGCAAATGGCGAGCAATTCATCATCCGATTTAACGACGCTATGACACCGGTTGAGGTCGTGTTCGAGTTTGAGGATACGGCGATCGCCGACGGGCTGATTGGTGGGGCCGGAACTGTTCCAATCGATTTCACGGTCGCCGACAGCCAGCAAACGCTGGCCGCCGCCATCGTTCGTGCCATCCGGAGCAAGGTGGATGACGGAACGCTCACTGGAATTCAGCCAGTCTATACGGCCAACGGCGAAATCCACTTGGGCGGTAGCAGTCTGCACGAGGTGCTCACGCGCTTTGTGGTCAACGTTCCTGTCGACGGAATGGCGATTACTAATGGAGATACTTTCGAGATCCGGTTCAATGATCAATTGACCGCGCCTACCGTCGTCCGTTTCGAGTACGACGACATTGCGATCAATGACGGTGTTGTCGGAGGCAATGTCAAGATCTCGTTCAATAAGTCCGACGATCGGGCAACGTTGGCCAACGCAATTTCCGCGGCAATTCAGACGAAGATCGACGACACCACTCTGGCAGGCGTGACACAGCAAGTCTCCCTTGATAACACGCGAGTCGTCCTGAGTGGAACGTCTTTTCACTCCGTTTCGCAGCCAGGGCCGGTCGGCGTTGGTTTAACTGGATTGCCTGGTCCGCAACTCGCGGGTGCGTTCGCCATTCCGCTCGTCCCGGATGTTTCGTTCACTTCGACAGAGATCGCCCGATCAATCGCTCAATCGGTGAACCAGAATCTCGCCGGCGTCGGGGTGACAGCAACTGCCCGAGGCAATCAAATTAGCTTTAGCGGCGAGCGTTCGATCGAGGGACTTGGACTCGTCGCAGGGCTGCAGGAAACGATCCAGGCGAGGTTCGACGCTGGTCCAGTGATGGTCGTAAAGACGGCCGCTGTCAACTCGTTGCCCGATGGCTCGAAGATCGTTATCCGCGATGATCGAGGCACATCGCGCGTCTTTGAAGTTGATCGGGACCTCGCACGCAACCTCACGGATCCAACAGCGAGCCGGATTGCGTTGAACGGCACCGAAGACGTTGAGCAGATTGCACAGAAAGTGGTAGATGCGATTAATGCCGCGGGTTTCCGCGTGACAGCGACCGCACTTCGAGATCGAATCTATCTAACGAACGACCGCGACGTACAGATCGACCGATTGGCGAAGGCTCTTGAAGCGACGTCGCAGAGTTTAATCATTTCGTCCGAAATCAGCGCCCGCCCCTTTTTGTTGGATCTGCCGGGCGGCAGCGACGAGCCTGGGCACCGCGACTTCCCCGCCGAAGTTGGTCAGGGCATCGAACAGCACATCAATACTCAGTTCGGCAAGAACGGGCACGATGAGACGCCGGGCGTCACAACCGTTCTCTACAATTTTCAACAGGTCTACGGAGTTGATTCGCAAAACGTTCCCCTCAATAACGCTATCACCGGGCAGCAAAAGTTGCGGGCGCGTGAAGCGTTTCAGTTGTGGGGCAATTATCTAGGCGTCCAGTTCTTGGAGACCGCGAGCGATGGTTTGACGATTGTCACGGGTGACTTAAATGTGATCGATCCTGCCTTGCCCGACGTGTTGGAGTTTGCGGCGAATCAGTTCCGTGTCCGCATCGATCCCCTGTTTGCGGATGGAATGCTGGTGATGGACAGCGCCTTCCAGTGGAACGAGGATCTTGGCGGCGACTGGTTCCTGAATACCATGGTGGGTATCGGAAGCATGTTGGGCTTGGATTTAGCCAACGACTTGTCCCCGACCGAGTTGATGGCACGATTCACTGCCCCTCTCGATCCACTGACGCTTCAGAACACGCCCTACTTCAATGCTCCCGATCCGGAGCCGATTTTCCCCGGTAACGCCGACATCTTGCATGGCCAGCAACTCTATCGGCCAGACGGTGTCGACGTTGATCTCTATCGCTTCCAGGTCGATCTCGACCCCGGTCGCCGTGGGCTTGTGACTGCCGAGACGTTTGCAGAACGCTTGCCGAACTCAAGTTTGCTGAACACGGTCCTGTCGTTGTATCGCGAGAACGAGGATGGCACGCGGGAACTGATTGCCCGCAATGATGACTACTACAGCCGCGATTCGTATCTTGAGCTCGAACTCGAAGCGGGCGTCTACTACATCGGTGTCTCGGCCAGTGGCAATACTGGTTTTGACCCGACGATCGACAACACCGGATTTGGAGGTACTTCGCAAGGGAAATACGACTTGCGATTGAACTTCCGCTCGCGTGTTGATGCCGAGGATGCAATTCGCGATGCCGATGGCGCACCGACGCTGCTCGATGGCGACGCAGATGGGACACCAGGCGGCGTTTATGACTTTTGGTTCCAAACACAGCCCTTGAATCGCGTTCTCACGATCACCGGATCGGGCGCCAGTTTTGTCGATGGCCAAGTCCTAACGCTGACGAACAATCAAGGTTTGGTACGCCGCTTCGAGTTCGATAGCTCTCCCGATAGCAGTCCGACTGTTTCACCCGGAAACATTCGCTTGAAGTTCACGCCGACGACAACGCCGGAAACGATCGCTAGCTTGCTCGTAACGAAGATTCGCGATCCGCTGAATGGCTTCGGGACGACCATGGTCGCCAACGTCAACGCGGACAACCTCAAGCAGGTCATCTTGGGCAGTGCGGATGGCCAGTCGGCGAGCGAGCGAGCGGTGTCCTTGAGCAATGGCTTTGTCGGAGTCGAGATCAAGGGCCGTACGATCTTCGTCGACAAACTCGCTGGTCCCAACGCCGATGGATCGTTGGCGCGACCTTTCAACAGCATTGCGAAAGCCGGCGTGCCGAATGCGTTTGCTGCTGCCAAGCCTAACGACATCGTGCGGATTGTTGGCAATGGCGGCACGGACAGCAACATCGATACGATCGGTGACAATTTTGCCTACGAAATCGGCGTCGGCGCGCTCGCGGGACAGCTTCTCGAGGATGGGACCGAAATGTCGGTTCCCAAGGGCGTCACCGTCATGGTTGATCCTGGATCGATCTTCAAGATGCGTCGTTCGAGGATCGGTGTTGGTAGCTCGTCATTGACCGTGGACCGGAGTGGCGGGGCGCTACAGGTGCTTGGTACACCAGATCGAAATGTCATTTTCACGTCATGGTTTGACGAATCGATCGGTCGCGATACGCATCAACCGCGGACGACTCCTGCCCGAGGAGATTGGGGCGGTATCGTTCTTCGCTCCGACGTGGATCGTTCGGAGTCACGTTCCAGTCTCGAAGATCAAGGCATCTTCTTGAACTACATCAATCACGCCGACATTCGCTACGGCGGTGGTGGCGGCGTCGTCATTGATGGCATCCAGCAGGTTGTGCGACCGGTCCAAATCATACAGACACGCCCGACGGTTACGTTCAATCGCATCACGCAAAGTGCCGATGCGCCAATTTCTGCGACACCGAACAGCTTTGAAGAGACAAACTTCCATTCGCCGCAGTATCAGTCAGCGGGTGAGTTTACATCGGACTATGACCGCGTCGGTCCTGATTTTTCGTTTAACACATTGCTTAACAACTCGACAAACGGAGTGTTCATTCAACTCGACACTCCAGCTGTCGATACGCTCCGCACGCTCAAGGTGTCGGCGCGGTTTGATGATACGGATATTGTGCATGTCCTGTCGGAAAATTTCGTCATTGAAGGAAGTGCCGGAGATCCGTTCCTCGACCTTGCGCGACCTGCCGTTAACTTGATTACTTTCACACCGAGAACGGGCGGGGAGTTAACGCCGCAAACTTATCAATACAAAGTCACGTTTGTTGATATCAACGGTTTTGAGGGCCGTCCCTCGCGTGCCACTTCGAGTGTCACGCTCACTGCTGCAAATACCGCCATTCAGCTGAACCAGTTGCCGCCAGCTACTGGTGACTTCGTAAAACGTCGAATCTATCGAACCGACAGCAGCCAGGGTGGTGTCTACAGTTTGGTCGCTGAGTTGAACGCGTCCGATACGGTGTTTGTTGACGGTGCCCTTGCACAGTCGACGATCCTGCAACGTGATCCGCCAGACGTCGATGCGGTCACGTCCGTCCCGCAAACTCGTGGTTCGCTGGCTCAGGGCACCTACAACTATCGCGTTGTCTTTGTCGATGCACAGGGCCGTGAAGGAGCCGCTTCCGACGCGACGGCAGATGTAGCGATCATGGGCACTCCAGCCGAAGGCGGAGTTGCTTTGACAGGCCTGCCGCCAGTGAACGGCGAGTTCGTCTCGCGTCGTCTCTATCGCAGCACTGTGGGCGGAATCAGTCCCTACACGCTTGCCGCCGAGTTGGATGCTTCATCACCAAACTACACCGATGATGGGTTTACGTTAGGCGGCGCGCTTGATCCTGGTGCGTTGGGCGTCGTTCGTGCTCGACCACATGCCCGACTTGCGATCGATCCAGGAAGCGTCGTGAAATTGGAAGGTGCACGCATCGAAGGTGATTTTGGTGCGCAGTTGATCGCGGAAGGAACCGACGGTTTGCCTGTGATCTTCACGTCGCGGCTGGATGACACGTATGGTGCCGGCGGCACCTTCGATACGAACAATGACGATGGACAAGCGAACGGCGAGTCTTTACCGGGCCCAGGAAACTGGGGCGGTATCTTCCTTGGGCATTTGTCGAGTGGAAGCATCGATCATGCTGTGATTTCTTACGGCGGTGGTATCACACGTGTCGAAGGTACCTTCGCTGGCTTTAACGTCATCGAAGTTCATCAAGCCGATTTGCGGCTCACAAACAGCATTATCGAGAATAACGCCGAAGGCGTCGGCGGCCAGGGACCACTTGATCGCTTCGGTCGCGGCTACAACCTTCCCGCGACGATTTTTGTGCGTGGTGCGCAACCGATCATCGTTGACAACATTATCCGCGACAATAACACGTTGTACGATCCGGCCAAGTCGGCGGCGAATCTGCAAATGCCCGTGATCACGATCAATGCGAATTCGCTGATTCATGACAATCTGGTCGACATCGGGCGTTCGACCGGTGAGATCGATCGGATAACCCGGTACGGAGACAATGCGGGTCCGCTGGTCCGTGGAAATCAGCTCGACAATAACGCCTTGAATGCGATGGTCGTGCGAGGTGAGATTCTGTCGACGCAAAGCATTTGGGACGATACCGATATTGTCCACGTTCTCACGAACCAATTTGATCAACAGGATATCCGCAACGGGCAACGTAAATGGGCCTTTGACGAGATCGTCATTCCCGAACATCACACCTATGGCGGACTTCGGCTGCAGAGCAGTCCCACGGAGAGTCTCGTTGTTAAGATGCTCGGTGCAGGGCAGCTCAATAACAACTTCAATCTGTTTGATGACGGACGAATTTCGAACCGCAACCGCTACAACGGGGCGGGCTTTACGGCCAGCGGCAATCCTGTCGGCATCGAAGACCGAATCGGTGGTTCCTTGCATGTCATCGGCCAACCGGGCTTTCCTGTGGTTATTACTTCGTTGCACGACGATACCGTTGGTGCCGGTGTGCAACCGGACGACACGCCGCAGACCGATACGAACAACAACGGTATTGCGACCATTCCTCGCCCCAATGATTGGCGGAGCGTGTTGCTGGACCAGAATAGCAACGATCGCAATGTCGAGATTATTACGGAACTGGAGTCGCCTGACGCCGTTGCTCCAGGCGTCAACGCCACAACCGATACGTCGCAGATTGTCGGTGATCTGGCTCCCAACGAGCAGAGTGGGGACGACAACCTCCGTATGGGGTTCGAGATTCACGGTTTCCTGAACGAGCCTGGCGATATTGATGTCTACGGTTTCAACGCGGCAGCGGGAACCGAGTTGTGGCTCGATATCGACCGCACTGCTTTCACGCTGGATACGGTCATCGAAGTGCTTGATTCGAACGGGAACGTGTTGGCACGCTCCAACGACACGTTATCCGATACTGGCGGCGTCGATTTCATTTCGCCTTCGTTGCAGCCGAACCTCGTCAGTCCGCTGCAAAAATCCCCCGAACCTTATGTGCCAAAGCATGCCTCGGGCTTGACCAAGGACTATTACAGTTGGAATCCGCTGGATGCTGGGCTGCGTTTTGCGCTGCCGGGGAATTCAGGCAGTCGGAGTACATACCACGTACGAATTCGCAGCAACGATGGACTGACAAGCGGCATTTATCAGTTCCAGATCCGGACCCAAGAGGCAGACGAGTTTCCGGGTTCGACCGTTCGATACGCGGACATTCGTTATGCCAACAACGGCATCGAAGTCATCGGCTTACCCGCACATTCACCACTGATCGGCGAGGCTGCGGAAGATGAAGAACTAAGTGGATTCGCCGCGAGTAACAACAACATTGACGTCGATCTCAATAATCCCGGTCGGCGTCCGCAAGACATTGGAAATCTTTTGACATCGGATCGCGTGGCCATTGGAGTTGCGGGATCGTTGAGCGCCAACGACGTCGATTTCTATACGTTCGACGTGAACTACGAAAGCATCACCAATCCCAATGCTCGCGATGCGAATCATCACAAAGCGGCTGTGATCGACGTGGACTATGCCGACGCCTTGGTTCGCCTCAACTCAACCATCTCGGTCTACAAAGAGACGACCGACGATTTCGGAAATATCAATCGCAATCTAGTTCTTATCGCTCGTGATTCGAACGTCGCCGACGACCGCTCGGGCCCCTTAGCTGGGGCCGATTTGTCGGACCTTAGCCGTGGTAGTGTGGGCCCCAAGGATCCCTTCCTCGGCCCCGTAGAATTGCCTGAATCACGCTATTACGTTGCCGTGACTTCCGACGCTCAAATGCCTCAGGAACTGCAGCAATTCACCCTCGCAAATCCTCCGAATCCGCTAGTGCGTCTCGAACCCATCAACTCCGTACGCCGTATCGCCGAAGATCACATCGGATCGAGCGGCGGCTCGACGAGCGAAGCGCCGGTGGTGCCCGTTCTCTTCGATACGAGCTTTGCCGGGACGGGAACGAATCTCTGGTCGGTGACAACGAATCGAGCCAGCGATCCGGGCCACGAACTGAATGCTGCGTTCGACTACAGTCGGTCCGGTGCTAATCAGTCGAGTGATTCCGAGCCCAACGACACGATCGCCACGGCACAAAATATAGACAACTCGCTTTGGAGCCGTGTCGCAAATCCAAACATCGGAAACTTCTTTGGCAACAATCCAAACTATTCAACTCAGGTGCCGCACACGACGGTGAACGGAACTGGAAACGGTTCGTACGATTACTTCTCGTTCACCGTTGCCAATGCGGGTGACGTTGGCGTATTCGATATCGATTTCGGTGATACCGGCGGTCCGGGCAGCTTCGATGCCGACTTGGCGTTGTTTAACGCATCTGGCCAACTCTTAACCCTCTCCTTCAACGATCCAACGTCGTGGGGCGGGCAAGGCAGCGTTAGCACGAACGATCCCATTATTCAGCATACTTTTTCGGCACCCGGAACGTACGTCATCGGTGTGGCGAGTTGGGTGTCTTTCCCAAGTACAGGCGGCTTCACCGGAGCAACGATCCCGTCGGGCGCTACCTACCAATTGAACGTCTCACTCGAGAATCATCCATTGACGGCTGGGGTATCCGGAAATCAGAGCTTTTACTTTGGCGACCAGGCTGCAGGTAACCAAGTTACGGCAGGTGCTCGGGGCGGCTTGGTTTCGAATCCGTTCAGCCTGAAAGGCTATTCGGCGGAAGACATCCCGGCTGTTTATTTTAGTTACTTTGTCGACAGCGACGATGCCGACCAGTTCCGGCTGTATGTGGTGGAAGAAAGTGGTGCCGAGACGTTGTTAGCATCGAGTAATGCGTCCGATCTTAGTGGCGGCGTGCAGGAGTTGTTCGAGGGAGATTTTGGGTGGCGTCAGGCGCGCGCTACGCTCGGGCAGGTTGCTGGGAAAGAGAACTTGCGGTTGCGATTTGATTTCAATCGATTGGGCACCAACCCGATCGAAGGCGCTTACGTGGACGACATCATCATTGGGTTTGCTGAACGTGGCGAGATGGTGACCAACGCGGGTACCAGCGGCACGTTCGTGCCGAATCCTAACCGCGTTGCCAGTGATGTGACGGTGGGAGATTATCAACTCGAGATTCGCAGCGCGGACGAATTTGGTAGTTCGGTGGTCGAATTCGATCCGACGCTACCGCTGGGCGGCGTTCGTGTGGGACCTGATATCGGTTTGATCCTCAATCGAACGATTGATACCAACGATCGCTTGGCGCATGAGACCACCCTCGTGGCTCCTCGCGGTGATCAAGTTGTCGATGGCCAGACGTTTGCGATCAATGACGGCGTGGACGAAGTGGTCTTTGAGTACGAAGACCCTGAATTGGGGAATGGCGTTGCCGCCGGAAATGTGGAGATTCGCTTCAAGTCCTTCAATTCGACGCTTGGAATGTTCGTCGCGGATGCCGATCATATCATCGCGCGTCGAATCCGCGATGCCGTTAATAGTCCCCAAGTCCAAACACGATTGGACATCACGGCCGCCACCTCGGATGGCAAAGCGACAGGAACGTCGAGTACCTCGAATCGTGTGGATCTGTTTGGTGGGGCGATCGTCGAGCAACCCGATCCGTTCTCGATCACCGAGGTGACGAATGATGCTACGCAGTTGCGCGATGTGCTCGCGGGGAATGGTATCGTCTTTGAGGGGACACCTCGATACACCGGTGGCTCGAATTCAGCGGGCTTGTTCACAGGTGGATTGCCAATCCTGGGAATGGAACGCGGAATCATTCTTTCGACGGGTGACGCTCGCGCTGCAGATGGGCCGAATTCGACGGACACGCTTGTTGGTCGTTCGTCGCTTCGAGGTGACGCAGATCTCGACGCCGAGTTCGCTCTCGACCCAACGACCGGACCAGTCACAGAAGACTCCACTTCGTTAGAGTTCGATTTCCGAATGGTGGATGGATTCGGTCTGGATGTTGACGGCACTTTAAATTTGAACTTTGTCTTTGCTTCCGAAGAGTATAACGAGCAACTTGGCACCGATTTCTCCGACGTATTGGCAATCTTTGTCGATGGCCAGAACATCGCACTTGTGCCAGGCACGACCGATCGAGTTTCCGTCGCAACCGTGCATTCGGGCAATCCGTTTGATTTGTCCGGCGCGACTGGCCAAAACCCGACGATGTTTATTAACAACGATCCGCAGGATGGCGGGCGTTTTCTGGAAGAATTCGGATACGACGGCCTGACTCGAAAGATAACGGCGTCGTTGCCGCTGAACGCTGGAATGCACTCGATCAAAATCGTGATCGCCGATGTTGGCGATACGTCCGGCGACAGTGCTGTCTTCATCGAGGCGAACAGCCTTGCAGATGCTCCGTTTGTATTGCCGCCAACGGGGATTCAGAATGTTCGACATACCGGCTTCGGCGACCAGAACCTGTTCCGACCGCAAGGTCAGGTAAAGATCCATTCGAACACCATCACCCAGCCAAAGACGGCGGGCATCGTGGCCGATGCTGGCTTGCGGCAATCGGATGGCCAACTGTCTCAGGCTCGCGATGCAGTGGTTCCAACGGGTTTCGCCACGAGCGTGCCGATTCGGTTGCAACAGCCATCACCCGGCCCCGTTCGCAATCTCGTCGCCCAGAATAATACGCCGTCTCTAGGCGGCTATACTCCCGGTGTGTCGATCGTCAATAACACCATCGACTCGGCGGGCTTGATCGGCATTCATGTCAGTGGCGATACCGTTCCCTGGGAGTTAACCACACTGGACGGCGACTCCGTCTGCGACGGTACCCTGTTCCAAGTCACCGCGTTCGGACAGACGGTTCGTTTCGAATTCGAAGATATCAATGGCTCGCCTGGCCCTTGCGGAAGCGGTGTCTCCGGCGGTGATGGTTGGAGTAACGGAAATATCCCCGTCTTCTACATGCGATCCGATTCCAGTGTGTATTCGTTCTTCCACCCGATCATCAATCCAAGCTCTGCTGGTCGATTAACCGGTTACGACGAGTTGGAAATGGCGATCGCGATTAAGGATGCGATTGACTCCAGTGTCTTGGTCTCGAACGATAGCACCCTTGTTGCGCAAGCGATCGTTGGCGCGAGCCGGATAAGCGGCGATGGCACGCCGAATGGCGGCAATCCGGCTGTCTATGTTGAACATGCATCTGCGGTTACTGCGATCTCCGGCGGCGGTGGCCTTGCCAACATTCGTCGAACGGCGTTGGGGCGTGCGCCGCAACCGTTCTCGAAGGTGGTCAACAACACCGTATTTGGACATGATGGGACGGCGTCGTCCTTCCCCGAGTCGAACGCTGAACCTAACGATACCCTCGCGAATGCCGTCGACACCCTGCAAGGAACTCAACGAACTCCACTGAGCTATACAGCGACGGGGCGAATTGACGACACCATCAATTTTAGGGAGAACTTGGAACGGGACGTCGATTTCTATCAGTTCGAGTTGAATATCGGTGATCGTGTCACGATTGACGTTGATGCTAACTCGAATGGCAGCGGATTGAATTCAATTCTTCGCTTGTTCGACTCTGCGGGCGAAGAGGTTGCGATCAATTTCGCATCCGGCGCACCGGGCGAGATAGCAAGCGGAAATGATCCTTTCATCGAATATCGGGCGACAGCGAACGGCACCTACTACGCGGCGGTCAGCAGTTTTGGAAATGATCGATACAGCCCGTTCAGTCTGGCGAATCGCACTGCGGGGGGGACAACCGGCGACTATGACATTGAGATCAACGTTCGGTCGCCTCAGACTTACATCGTGACTCTCGACAACAACGCGGCGGGTGCGTTAACGATTGAGGACGTGGAAGGCACGGTACAAACGATCAACATCCCAGGCGGGCCTCGGCATCCCGAAATCGCGGTTGCGTTGGCCAACGCGATTAACGGAAATAGCGCTCTCAACAATCGCCAGGATCTTCCGAATGGCGCATTCGGCGTCGCTAATCCCAACAATCCCGTTACCGCCCAGGCTTACGGCTCGATCGCGCAGGACAGACTTAGTACGGACCGAGCGCCAAGTAACCCTCGCGATTCTGCAGAACGGTATGTCGTGATTCGTGATGCCTGGACCGTTGTGGCCAGTGGGACGGGGGTCCGTGTCCAGTCTCCGACTTTCTCTGGAAACGGTGCCAACAACGTCGATGGGCTGCTCCAGGAACGTGGTATCTTGGTGTCCGAACAAGCGACGCCGACACTGTTAAACAACATCGTCGCGAACACACAGATCGGCATTCAGCAGTCGGCATTCATATCGGACAGCCAGGGACCGGCGGACAGCGACGGCGCGATCGGTGGGCTAGTCGTTGGTGGTACGCTGTATCAACACAATGCCCTCCAAGATTCAAATCTGCCGCTCACGACGCAGGACTTCAACGTTTCGCTCGGGAATTCCGAGCCCTTGTTCGTGAATTCCGCAGCGGGCAACTTCCTTCCGGCACCGTTCTCGTTTGCCATCGACAGCGCGATCGATTCACTCGTTGAGCGTGACGAGTTCGAATCGATCAAGGATGCGGTCGGATTGGCACTCTCTCCGGTATTGGCTCCCGATACCGATGGCCGCGGGCAACTGCGAGTTGACGATACACGCGTCTCCACACCGCAAGGCTTTGGCGGCCAGGTCTTCAAGGACCGTGGTGCTCTCGATCTCGCCGACTTCATCGGGCCGAGCGTGACGCTGGTAAACCCGCAAGACAACGACTCGAGAGGCATTGACGTCGATCCGTCGGTCTCAATCGTTCAACTGGAATCGGGCGTGTACGCGAATTTCACGCTGCAAATCGTGGATGGCTTCGAGGCGGCTGATCCGTTCCCAGGCATCGGGGTGGATGACAATACGCTGGGCGGTCGAAACGTTCAAGTTAGTGAAGGGGGATTGCAACTGGATGTCAAAGGTCCGGTTGTCACACTCTCCGAGAATGGCGTCTTTCTGCGTGAAGGAATTGATTACACCTATCGGTACAACACGACTAGCAACACGGTCGTCCTGACGCCGCTATCAGGCATTTGGCCGAACGACAAGGTTTATCAGATCACCGTCAATAATCGTGACCGCTTTGTGATTGATGCACAGAGCGGGAAAGATGTTGATGACACGACCTCGTTCAAGATCACGAACGACCTTGGCGACACGGCGACTTTCGAGTTCGATAAGGGTTTCAGTCTTGCCGTTGCGAAAACACTCGGTTTGCAAGTGCCTGCCGTGGGTGCCGGCGCGAACGGCATTGTCGATGGTCAACGATTTACCATCAACGACGGATCGTTGGCGCTTGGCAGTCCGGTCACCTTCGAGTTTGATCAGAACAATAACTGGGCAAGTACCGCGCGACGTATCGCCTTCCCATCCGGAGGAACAGCCGATCAGATCGCCGATGCGATCGTGAATGCATTGGCCTCGGCTCATCTGCCTGCGGTGAATGCACAGGGTCAGCCGCTCGCGGTACAGCCGAACCGGCTATCGGTTCCTTTGGTGCCCCGTAACTTAGGTGGCGGTTTAGTTCACGTTGGAGCGACCGACGCGCACCGAGTCGACGTGGGATCGTCTGCTCTCACCTCGACAGTTTCAAACACCGTCTTACGAGTGCCACCTGGCCCGCAAGTCGGAACACCGGCAATTCGCGATCAAGACAGGCTCTCGGTCACGCATAATGGCACGGTATCTGTTTTTGAGTACGAACAAGTTACGCAATCGACGAGTGCCCTTCCTGTTGGAAACCCAGGCCAGGCAACCTTGTCCGTCTTGGACCGAACGGTATTTCCGACAAATGTGCCTTTCGACATTCTTATCGAAGGAGAGCAGATTACGGTTGGGCAGGTTACTTTGGGGACCGGAACGACGGCCACATTTGGGAATCTCCAACGTGGTGTGAATGGCACGACGCCATTTTTTCACGCGAATGGAGTTCGCGTTTCCAATCCAACCACTCCTTCGAACCCAATTTTCTTCACCATATTTGATACGCCGGAAGTCATCGCCACCGCGACCGCTTTAGCACTATCGACGCCGTTACCGAACGGATTTGACCTCGAGATTGACGCCTTCCACATTGGAAGCGGAATTATCGAGATGAGTGGGCTCACGGATCAAGTCTTCAATGTGGCAAGCTCGGGGCTCATCGCGACTCGCGGCCAATTGCCGGTTGGGATCACGGTGCCAGCAGCCGGTGGTGCCGCGATTGCCGACAACGAAACGTTTACGGTGACGAATGGATCGCTGACGTTCGTCTTCGAGTTGAGTAGTAACGGACTGGCGCCGTCGACCCCAGGAAACGTGGTGATTCCATTTGGCGCTGGTGACTCCGCCGAGACGATCGCCAGCACGATCGCCAGCTACTTAAATGGCACCAATACCGGCGGAACCACATTAGCCATTGGGGCAACTCCGATCGCTGACGGCTTTATTCGCTTGGACGCACAGCCAAATCATATGATTGACGTTAGCAATACAGTTCTGACACGACAGATGGAGATCGGTGGAGTTCGCGATGGCGAAGTCATCACGCTTCGCGAAAATACCACGGCGACGACCATTGAACTTGATAGCGATGGCGTCTTTGGAACGACCTCGCGAAATTTTGTGGTGAGTTTCACTCAGGCCGATACGCACCTTGATCTAGCGCAGAAGATCACGGACAAAATCATCGAGGCAAAAGTTGGGCTGGCACCAGAGCACTCGGGCAACGGCGAGATAAATATCGGAGGCGTCCCCGGTGTGCATCAGTTGCGAACTTCGCAACCGTCCAGCTTTACGATCGAGGGGTCGCCGGGCGTCAGCCCCTCGACAACCTTGATCCTTCCCTCGCTTCCAGGTATCCAAGTTCGACCGGAAGGAGCGATTGCTTTTGCCGATGGCGATACGTTCACGATCGCGAATAAGTTTGTCACGGCGGTCTTCGAAATTGACAAGGACGGCGTGTCCCAAGATCTCAATGGCGACATGTTGCCCGATAATTTCGTGGTGACGATGACTCCCGGCGACACGCAAGCTCAGGTAGTCACAGCGGTTATCTCCGCTCTGAACGTGGCGAACGTGCGATTCAACCTGGGGCTTGCACCCGTCGACCGAGGCAGCGGTGTGATTGCACTGAACGCACCCGTTGATGTCGAGTTGTTGACGAATGGATTAACTTCACAAAATCTATTGACGGGCCTCACCGATGGCGACTCGTTTACGGTGAACGACGGTACGAGAACGGTCACGTTCGAGTTCGAGAATCTTAGCCCTCCGAGCGGAACGCCGAACGGAGTCGCGAGTTCGAGCGTCGCGATCACGTATGTTGATGGTGCTTTCGTCGAAACGATCTCCAACGCGATGCGAGTCGCGCTCGCAGGCGCAAACTTAGGGCTCAATCCGACAGTGCCGAATCCAGGGAGCGGTCGCGTGGAACTGGGCGATTCGACTCGACATATCACCGATGTTGGAAACAGCGCTCTGGGGCTGGAAGGGTTCGCCGGTGGTGCTAATGCCATCCAAGTTCGGACAATGTTCACCGAAGCAGAAGTGGCCTCTGCGATTGTTGCCGGTATCAATTCTGCGTCGAGTCGAGTTGGGGGCATCAGCGCCCGACTGCGTGGCGGTTCGACGGTCTTTGTCGACATCACGGATGCGGCTGGTGCTCCTGCAAACTTCGTCAGCGGGTTCGCTGCGATCAACGGAATCGATAACTTCTTCCTAAGTGCCGTCAAGGATGTGGCCGGCAATTCTCTGAAAGGCAACCAATCGACAGACGAAACCGTCTTTACAATTCTGTTGCCTGGCGTGGGACTTGACTTCGGCGACGCTCCGCAACCGTTTGCCGGTGCTGATACCTATCCGACGTTGTTCAAGAGTAACGCCGCTCGCCACGTCATCGGTGACGGCACACTGCGCCTCGGCAGTGGTGTGGATGCTGAGAAGGACGGACAGCCGACCTTGGCGGCGGACGGCGACAATTCGGACCATTCTATTCAGCTGATGAACTCGAATATCAGTCTGTTGGGTTCCGCTCCTTTTTCGATTCAGGTTCCCACTGGCGGCGGTGCGGATCTAACGAACGGCGAGACATTCACAATCACACGCGGTGGTCGAGCGACTGTGACATTCACCTTCGTACTCGGCACTGGCGCAGCGAATACTTCACAAATCGGGTACGCCGTGACTGACACGGCTGACGAAATTGCCAATAAGATCGTGGCCGCGATTGCAGCACAATCGACGCTCGCGCTGCGACCCTCGAACTTAGGTAGCGGTGTCGTCTCGATTGGTGGCACACCTAGTCTAACGGTGGGCGTCGCGAACAGCAGCTTTGTTTTGACGGGAGAACCGCTGCGGCAATTGATCCTCCCGCTACGGCTCATCGTGAGCGATGCGTCGACCTTAGATAACCAACGGTTCGTCGTGTCGGACGGCTTGGGGAACTCGAGAACATTCGAGTTCGATACGAATGCAAGCGGTGTTGCCTCCGGCATCGTCCCGATTAACCTGACGGGCACCGAAGATGCTGATGCGGTTGCTGCCGCGGTGGTCGCTGCTGTTACCGAACTGTCCGGTGAAGCGAATTCCGGCGTTGTCACCTTCTCGGGCATCGGCCCGGGACACACGATCGATGTGACGAATGCTTCGAGCCTATCCGTCGATCGTTCACTGGCCTCGGGCGAGACCTTCGTGCTTAATGATGGCTCGAACCCGACGATCGTGTTTGAGATCAGTGTGAATGGCGCCAGTGTCGCGGCGGATCATGTTGCGGTCAGTATCTCGAGCGGTGCGACGGACGCTGAAGTCACGGAAGCGATTCGGTCGACGATACAAAGCCAGTTGTCTCGCTTAGATGGGCTGACTCCGCTCGCTCCGAACGATCATACGGTGACGCTCGCATTCCAACGCAGCGATAAGCTTGACCTGTCCTCCAGTTCTTTGCGGCAAGCGAACCGGATTCCGAATTCGTTGTTGACGACGGGGGCCGGGTTGGCCATTGAAATTCCGTCGGTCGCACGTTTGGAATTCCCCGCCAACGGTGGAGCCGGTGTCACGGATGGCGACTTCTTTACGATCAACGATGGGATCAACCCGGAATTGCGATTCGAGTTCGCCGATGACGGCTCGTTCAATGGTATCTTGTTGAGCTTTAACGCTTCGTTTACGAAGCAGAACTTGGTTGATCTTGTACTCACCGCGATTCAGACCGAAGTCGCGGCGGGACGATTGAACGGCGTTACGCCCGTTGATCTTGGAAATGGGATTCTTGATCTTCAACCGCTGCCACGCGTGCGTGTTGATACAACGGGGACCAACGGACATGTTCACCAAACAAGTCACGTCGCTGATGGCGATGCCTTTGAAATCAATGATGGCGATCCGCTTCACGCGTCGGTGACGTTTGAATTCGATTTAGGCGGCGGCGGTGTTTCGATCGCCGGTGCGAGACCCATCCCATTCAGCTTGGGCGACAGCGCGAATAATGTTGCTGCTAAGGTGGAGGCCGCGATCAAGAGCGCCACGCTCACGACAAATCTACTCGGTAGCGCAGCGCACCCGGTCGTGCCCGTCAATCTAGGGGCGGGGGTCGTTGATTTGGCGACGGCTGCTGGTGCGCGAGTCACTCCGATTGGCACGCCTCCGTTTGCGATTACCGGGAAAGCTGGCGGAATCGCGGACGGCCAGCAATTCACCGTGAGCGACGGCAATCGGACTTGGACGTTTGAGTTCGACCGCAACGGCAAGTTCGTTGAGGGACGCAATCAGATTAAGTATGTCTCTGGTGCCGATGCGAACGCCGTCGGGGCCGCTGTTGCAGCGAAGATTGATGGTGCCTTGCCGACGCTCGCCGCCTCCGATCTTGGTGACGGAGTCGTCTTGCTGCAAGTCGCGGATGAAGATGGGGTTCGATTCAACGGCATCCTGGTGCCGGGGCAATCGACGTCGATCACGGTCACGTCCTCGGGAACCGGGCTCCTCGACGCATGGTTCGACTTCAACCATGACGGCGACTGGAATGATCCAGGCGAACAGGTTTTGAAGAACGCGGTGGTCCATGCAGGTGAAAATCGGCTTTCGGTCACGGTCCCGCAAGAACTGCCTAGCAACTCGCCGTTGGGTGATACCTACGCACGTTTCCGTCTTAGCAGCGCTGGCGATTTGCTTCCCACTGGGTTGGCCGTCGACGGCGAGGTCGAGGATTACAAGGTTCGCGTCCTTAATAACGCGGCTCCGGTCGCAAACCCAAGCGTACTTGTGGACATCACGATTGCCGAAGACAGCTCTGACAGCGTGATCGATCTGTTCAGTCCACCCGCATTCCAGGACGTGAATCTGACCGATGGCAATGGTGACTTCCTGACGTTCACCGTAGGGACGCGTGTATTGACGATCGAACAGGACGGCGCGACGATTCGCGAGGGTGACTCGATTACGATCTTTGCTGCAGATGGAGTTGACTCGCGGACCTTCGAGTTCGACCGCGATGGTATCGTAACGAGCGGCAATGTGGCGGTTCCGTACACGGTCGCTTCAAGCAGTGCCGATCTCGCGAGTTCGCTTGCAAACCAGATCACGGCGCAACGCTATGGGCTAACGACAACTACCTTGGCGACCGACGCCACGATTCTTCTTACCGGTGAAGGTGCCGTCCTCCTCGGCCCCGTCTTTTCCGGTATTTCGGTGAGCACGGGCCTCTCGATCGAGATTTTGCAGGCGGGAGCGACGCTTGAAGAAGGCGGGACGGTAACGATTGCGAACGCGAATGATAGTGCCTCGCGGACCTTCGAGTTCGACAACGATGGTGTGACCGCCACGGGAAATGTTGCCGTGCCGTTTACTTCAACTGCGACGCGCGCCGAGTTGGCCGCCGCACTGGCTGCCGAGATCAATCGCGTTTCGAGTACCGCGTATAACGTCGGTGCCGTGGTCGGAACAAACAACAATGCCGTCGTACGCTTGGGTGGTCAAGGGACCATTTCGTTCGGATCGGTGTTCGATGCCGTATCTCAAGTCAGCGACACCACGCTACGAGTTCTTCAAAGCGGTCAGAACATTCCTGAAGGCGCGACCGTTACGATCTCGCCTACGCAAGGTGTTCCTCAAACGTTTGAATTCACTACAGATGGCGTTGTCGTGGCGGGCAATAACTTGGTCGTCTACAACGCGATGCAGTCGCAAGATCAGATTGCCGGATTGCTCGCACAGGCAATTACGCAGGCCGCATTTGGCGTGGTAGCCACCGTCGATCCCTTACAGCCCGCACTGATTCGTCTGAGCGGAAGCAACAGTGTCGTGTTGAGCAGCGGATTCAATGGGCTCGGAATCGGTACCGCAAGCGGACTTCAGTTGCGAGAAGACGGTAGCACGCTGATCGATAATTCGACGGTCACCATTTCAACCGCGAACGGTCTCGCGTCGCGAACGTTTGAATTCGACTCGAACGGTGTTGTGGCTCCCGGTCACCTTCCCGTCGTCTTCGATAGCGGTTCAACAGCAGCCGAGATCATGGATCGCCTCGCGGCCCAGATCGCGGCCTCCAATTATGGAGTCATTGCGACCATCGACCCGCTGGATGGGACGATTCTGCGACTGAGCGGCTCCGGTGCGGTAGCCTTCGACTTCGAGTTTGTGGATTTGAGACTTGTCAGTGACGAGCCGATCCTGGTGCCATCGATCGATATCGATGGTCAATCGCTGCGTCTGGATTATCAGCCCAATCAAAACGGGATCGTCAATGTGACCGTCCGCGCCACGGATCAGGGCGGCTTGTTTGCAGAACGCACGATTCAAGTCCTTGTCGCACAGGTTAACGACCTGCCAAGTTCGGCAGGAGTTGTTGACGCGACGCTCGTCACTCCCTCGACGGCCTGTCAGGTAACGATCAGCAATTTAGATCTGAGCGACGCCTTTAACGAAACGATCGACTTGTGCGAAGATCAAGCCATTACGATCACGCTTCGCGGCCAAGATGGCGACCCGTTGCCATTGGAACGCCAGCAATTGACGTTCGAGAATTTTGATCAAAGTAATGCCAACGGCGTCATCACGGGCATTACGTCGAATACCGGTGATCGCGAGACGGGGCAATTCGTGTTTACACCCAACGCGAATTTCAACGGCGTCGGAACCATCGTGTTCACGGTTCGCGATGATGGAAGTGCCGGCGCATCGTTCCAACAACAAAGTGCTCCATTCACGTTGACATTGAACGTCGCCTCCGTCAACGATCCACCAACGGGAATCAATCAAGTTGGTGCCGGTGCCGTGAGTACTGCAGAAGATACTTCGGTCATGATCACGCTCGTCGGTGACGACGATGGAAACATGACGACCACCGAAGGCCAGAGCCTGACTTTCTCGATCGTTAACTTCCCGACCAACGGCACCTTCGTCAGCGGTGTTGCCGCGGATGGCACCGTGACGGCTCCCGTCATTAACAACACGGTCACCATCGAGTACTTGCCGAACCCCAATTTCAACAACAACTCGAATTCGCCATCGGGCCCTGATCGCTTTACGTTCAGTGTCACGGACGATGGGACGCCACCCGAAACGAGTGTCATGCCCGGTACCGTCGAGGTGAATGTGTCGGCCACGAATGATGCGCCGATTCCCGAAGTTGTCTCGGCGACGACGACGACATCCACGATCTGCCAACCGCTGCCCGGCGCCCTGATGACTGGTGTTGATCTGACACAAAGCGTTAGCACTTGTGAAGATCATGTCACTACTTTGACATTCGGGGGCAGCACCGGCGATGACGAGTCATCTCAGGTACTGACTTTCACACTGCTGAGCGCTCCAGGCCAGGGTTCAGTGAATGTCGCCGTCGGCAACACGATCCCGTCATCGACCTTGGTCTATACGCCAGTCGCAGGCTTCAATGGCACGACGACTTTCGTCGTGCGAGCGACCGACAACGGCCAAACCAATGGTGCTGCTGATCCGCTCACCGAAGATCTCACCGTGACGATCTCGGTCGAATCGATCAATCAAGCGCCCGTCGCCAGTAATACGACCTTGACGACCGCTGAAGACTCGGCTCGCGCGATTCAGCTCAGTGAATTGCCCGCCGTCGACGGTGATCCAGATGTCGTCCAAGTACTACGATACTTCGTGGTACCAGCGGCAGGCCTTCCGATCACGCGAACGGTGAATGGCACGTTGAGCGGCATCAACACGACGACTGGCGAAGTCATCGGACAGCTAGTCTACACGCCGAATCCGAATTTTAACGGATCCGATTCGTTCATGTTCCGAGTCCAGGACGACGCGCAGGCTGGAAACCCGCCGAATCGATTCAGTAACTCTGCGACTGTCAGCCTGACGGTGACACCGGTGAACGATCCGCCGGTAGCGAATCCTCAGTCGGTGACAACCAATGAAGATACTGCCATTTCCATCACGTTAACCGGTAACGACGGCGACGCTGACGTAGTTCAGACGCTCACTTATGAAATTAGCACGACGCCAGCTCGTGGTACTCTCACCATGACGGCCCCGGATGTTTTTTCCTACTTGCCTGCGGCCAATTTCAACGGCACGGACACATTCACCTTCCGTGTCCGCGACAATGGGACAAACCCAGCGAATTTGCTCAGCGCCGACGCCACGGTGACGATCACTGTCAACCCACTGAACGACGCGCCGCAGTTCACGATCGGACAGCCTCTGAACGTCCTTGAAGACAGCGGTCCACAAACCGTGATCGCTTGGGCGAGTGGGATTCGACCGGGTCCAATCTCGGCGACGGACGAAGCCGGACAGATCGTTTCGTTTACAACGTCGAACTCGAACTCGTCCCTGTTCCTGGCTTCGGGACAGCCATCCGTTTCGAGCAGCGGTACACTCACTTTCACACCCGCACCCAATGCCGTCGGCCAGGCGGTTTTGACGGTGATCGCGACAGACTCGGGCAGCGGTGTATCGCCGCATGTGAACGCGTCCGTGCCACAGACCGTCACGTTGACTGTCACGGGCGTCAATGATGCCCCACAGTTCATCAAAGGCCCCAACCAATCGACGAACGAAGATGGCGGCCTGCAGGTCGTGCCGAATTGGGCCTCGAACATTGCGCCAGGACCGGTTCAGGCGATTGACGAAGCGAATCAATCGCTGCAGTTTGTCGTCAACTTTGTAACGACCGGCAACCTCGCCTTTGAGGCTGGGTTCGAGCCAAAGATCAGCACCGCGCCTAGTACGCTGGGGCAACTCAGCTACCAGCCCAAGGCGAACACCAACGGCACAGCGACCGTTACCGTAACGTTGCGAGACGGTGGCGACGGTGCGCCGCCTAACCAGAACCTTTCACAAACCGAAACGTTCACGATTACGGTGAATCCAATCAACGACGCTCCCGAGTTCACGCCCGGAGCAAACGTCTCGGTAAACGAGGATGCCGGGCTGGTGCGGATCACGAACTGGGCGACCAACGTTCGGCCTGGTCCCGCCGCTGCTACCGACGAGAGTTCGCAAGCCTTATCGTTTGTGGCCAATACGATCGGTTTCACAGGCGGCTTAACCTTCACGACGGCACCATTTGTCGAGCCGCTGACGGGCGATCTCGTCTTCCAAACTTCGCCGAACAAGTGGGGAACTGCCACGGTAACCGTTCGCCTGCAGGACACAGGCTCAGGGACGGCACCACACGTCAATACGTCAGCTCTTCACACGCTGACAATTAACGTTGCCTCGGTGAACGATCCGCCAGAGTTCACGCTCGGTGCGAATCAGCAACTTACCGAGGACGCGCCCGCGCAGACGGTGTTTGGTTTCGTTTCGAGCATCCGACCCGGTCCAACCAGCGCCAACGACGAAGCTGGCCAATCGGTAAGCTTCGTGGCGACCAACAACAACAACAGCCTGTTCTCGGTGCAGCCTGCGATTTCTGCGAACGGCACGCTGAGCTATACACCAGCCGCGAACAAGAACGGCATCGCGATTGTTACGGTTGATGCTCAGGACAGCGGGTCGAATGTTACGCCGAACATTAACTCGGCGAAAAAGACATTCACGATTACGCTTGCCGCAGTCAACGACGCACCAACCCTGGTCGTGCCAGCAACTCAAATCGTTGCGGAAGATCTGCTGCTGGGAATCGGCGGAATCGTTGCCGCAGATATCGATGTCGCCGAGGGAACGGGTCTTGTTCAGGTCTCGTTCCGGGCAACGAACGGTACGGTGAGCCTCAACACGAACGTGGCGGGTGGCGTTCTGGCCAGCCAAGTTACTGATAACGGAACCAGCACGGTCAGCGTCCTGGCACCCTTGGCACAGATCAACACCACCTTAGCGAACCAAAACGCTCAATCGCAGCCAACGGGGTTGACCTATCGAGGGAAGCCGAACTTCAACGGCCAAGATCAAATCGTCGTCACGGTAGATGACTTGGGCAACACGGGTTCGTCCGGTGTGCTGAAGGTTTCTGGAACCGTGCCGATCACGGTATCCGCGGTTAACGATCCGCCGGTGCTGGCGAATCCGGTCGCCGACATGACGGTCAATGAAGATGCTCCGGCAACCATCGTCGAATTGTTCCCGCAGGTCTTCAACGATCCAGATGTATTGTCGAACAATGATCGGTTGACGATCCGTGTTGTTGGCAACTCGAACCCGCTCGTGGCGACGACCGCCGTGAGTGGCACATCGCTGACAATCACGCCCGTCGCGGATGCATCGGGCGAGACGCTGATCACGATTGAGGCAGCCGATGTAAGCGGCGAGTTCGTTCAAGACACCTTCCGGTTTACGGTTCTGCCGGTGAACGATCCCCCGACCACGGTGAACGATAGCTTCACCGTACCGGGCTCCAACGCCACCGTGCTGGCCGTGCTGAACAACGATTCCGATAAAGACAGCGTCATCAATCCGGCAACCGTCGCCATCGTCTCGGCTGCGTCGGGCGGTAGTGTCGTAGCGAATGCGAACGGCACAGTGACATTCACGCCCAATGTTGGCTTTAGCGGCCAGACTTCGTTTACCTACTCGGTTAACGATACCGAAGGAGCGACTTCCGCTCCCGCAACCGTTACGGTCACGGTCAATGAACCCCCGGTTGCCAACCCCGACTCGGTTACCACAAAGCAGGGAACACCGGTCGCAATTACAGTAACGGCGAACGACACCGACAAGGACGGTACGGTCGTCAACTCGTCGGTCGCGATCACACAGCAGCCAGCCAATGGCACGGTATCTGTGGCTTCCACGGGCGTGGTTACTTACACGCCGAACTTGGCATTTTCGGGGACTGACAACTTCCGTTATACGGTCCGCGACAACATTGGCGGAGTTTCAACACCCGGCACGGTCACGGTTACGGTCACCCCCTTCCGTCCTTGGCAGAACCCTGTCGATAAAGTTGCCAATGGGGCCAACGGCGCACTTGACGTGAGTGGCGACGGGTTTGCGTCGGCGATTGACGTCTTGCTGATCATCAACCGCATCAATTCGCAAGGCAGCGGGCCGCTACCGGTACCAACGCCCGGCAACCAGCCACCTCCTTTCTACGATGTGAACGGAGACGGACAGGTTTCGCCGCTGGATGCCTTGCTCGTCATCAACTTCTTGAACAGTGCTGGCAGCAGTCAGGCGGAGGGCGAATCGTTCCTGGTTCAGTCCGACGTTTTGGGGCTCGCCGAAGGTGAGGGAACCGCGGCGGTTTTGGTTTCCGAGTTTACGCCAGGGTACCGACAGTCGCGATTCTCAGCGGCGACCGAAATGCCTCCGGCGTTGCACGACGAGTTAGTCGCCCCCTGGTCGGTGGCGAATCGATTTGCCTCAGATTCGCTTGTAGAAAGCAGCGTGAATGGATACCGTGATGGCATTCATTCGTCGCCAGAAGAGGCCTTCCGGGTGAGCTTGGAATTGGATGACGTGCTCACCGATCTCGCGTATTGTCGCGCGAGCGACGACGAGTTGCCAAGCCACAACCATTTGGCAGACGCAGCACTTACGGATTTGTTGGAACAAGATTTACTAAGGGGCGACGGCTAGTCGTCGGCTTAGTGCATTATTCAGGTCATTTTTGAGATAGGGATTGTCCTATGACGCTCCGACGACCAAGGTCGATCGTCAAGATGTTCAGCAAACAACACAAGCGACGTCAGCGCGATCATCAGCGGAAGTTCTCGCGCAAGCTACTCACCGAGCAGCTGGAAGACCGTCGCTTACTTGCCGGCCCCGAATTGCTCGCGATTCGGCCCGACGAAGCGGCGCTATTGCAAGAAGGCGACACGCTGCATACGGCGCCCCGCGAGTTCAATTTGTTGTTTAAGGGCGGGGCAGACATCAACGCCGGCACGATTGCGGGGAATGTTCGTCTGGTCCGGCCTGGGGCTGACGGGAAATTTGATGACATCCGAACTGCGACGATTGAGAGTACCGATGATGTCATCGTCGAACTGGGATATTTGAACTTGGAAGATCCGAACAATCCCGTCCAGATTGTGATG
>JACKHN010000035.1 GCA_020638975.1 Planctomycetaceae bacterium | reverse complement strand
GCTTCCAGGCGAACAATGTTGCCGACGCCATTACGGCCACGATTTCGACCAACTTCAATATCCAAGTCAACGGCAACCTGCCACCTTTAACAACGGCTGGGCCCGCGAAGTTTAGCGAGCGACAGGGTGACGAACTCATTATCGTCGCCTCGCCCGGTGGATCCTTTAATGTCTTCAGCGACAATCAAACGCCGAATCCCAACGTTTCGATCGGCGTGACCAACGCCGACTTCGTACTGCGAAACAGTTCAATCGAACGTCTCATCCTCGACGCTGGTCCCACCGGAATCGTCAACATCATTGGCGACAATAACGATCCGGGTGTTGACCAAAACGATTACTTCCGCGTTCGCGGTCGTGACGTGGAAGGCGTCGGCGACACGGATGCCGATGGCGCCAACGAACTGCAACTTGAACTTGGCGGTAACTGGGATCCGGATGCGGGCACGGTCAGTCTCAGCCCGCCAATTCACATCAACAATGTGACGCGACTGAACGTCAGCGGTGGCGAGATCGACACGACGATGGGCAACAACGGCTACGATGCCTTCAACAACGCAATTCCGGTGGAGGTGAGCACCGGCGTCGATGTGCTGGATATCACCGCCTGGGCCGACAACACGCCGCTGGGCTGGGGTGTGGAAACGTACTTTAACGAAGGCGATGACAGTGCGGCTGGTGATGGCGGCGTGACGGGCGTCGCGATCGATCTGTTGATCTTCAACGGCGTCGTGGGCGTCAGTGAAGACATTGTCGTTCAACCATCCGGGCCAACCAACGGCCAGGTATTTTCGACGAACTCAGCGACCGGCACACCGATCGCGGTGGTCAACTATCAACTGAACAGCAACGTGATCGTTAACGGCAGCAGCCCGGCGGGCACCGTGGGCGATACCGATACGCTGACATTGCGTGGCACCGATCCAGCCAGCCCCAGTACAAGCGGCAACGAAGATGTGATCGCAGACTTCCGTGCTGCCGGCACGGCTGCCGCGCCGATGGTTCGGGTCTACGATGCGGGCACGCCAGCGCCCCCCGCGCGTCCGACGAATGCCGAACTCCTCGACCTGCCAGGCATCCTCGGAAACTCGCTCTACAACCTGCAGAACTTCACGAATTTCAACACGATCAATTTCGAAATGCTCTCCGGCGATGACGTTGTCAGCATCGTCGGACGCGATGATGGTTCGCTGACGGTGAATGTGGACGGCGGCAACGGCAGCAATGCGCTTGATCTGCGGGGCACCCGCGACGCTGGGGATGCCTACAGTGTGACGCCCGGCGCGAGCAATGACGCTGGCATTGCTACGGCACAGGTCAGTTCGGCCGCGGCACCGACCAACATCAATTTCTCCGGCACTTCCGCGATCAACATCGATGGTGGTGGCGGAACGGGAACCGATAGCCTGACGCTGAATGGCACGAACGACGATGACGTGATTGCGGTTGCAGGCACGGGAACCGCGTCTTATACGGCAAGCGTCAACGCCCAAGCTTTGGTGACTGTCAGCAACGTCGGCTCGACAGACAGTACGATCAGTGTCCAGGCGGGTGCAGGGAATGACGACATCTCGGTCGCGCCGCCGAATGCCGCTGGCTGGAATGTGACTGCCATTGCGTTGGCAGCAGCGGGTTCCACGAACGATGCGTTGACCATCTTCGGGACCACCGGTGCGGATACCTTCACGTTCACGGCGGGCACGAACGCGCTGAGCGTGCTCTCCAATGGTGTCACCACCAATTACACGTTAACGGGTGCGGAAGCATTGGTTCTCGACGGTCTGGGTGGCGATGATACGTTGATCTTCAACGGCACGACCGACGGCAACGTGATCACACACAGATCCGGTGTGGCTGCAGATGCGGGTGCGTTTGCGATTGATTCGTTGCTGGGCTTGTCTTACCAGAACCTTGGCACCGGCGCTACGATCAATGTCGATGGCCAAGGCGGTACCAACACCTTCGTCATGCAAGGCGGCGATGGCGACGAGAACTTGCGGTTGGGTGACCTGGGTGCTGGCGGACTTGCCGTCGATCTACGCACCGGTCTCGACCCATTTGTTCCGACCGTTGACCACGTGAACGTCAACTTGACGGCGAATATTGCTGCGGTAACTTTGGACGGTCGTTCCGGCAGTGATCGCTTCAGTGTGGCTCCGGATGTTGGTCTTCCGGTCAGCGTCCTGGGCAGTGGCAGCGACGATACTTTGTTTATCGATGGTAGCGGTGCCAGTGTTGGCCGGCTGACAGCGGTTGTCGGGTTGCTGCTCGAAGTCGGTCCCTCGTTCAATATTCCAGGCGAGAAGAACGGCTTTATCGTCCAAAATGCAACGGGGACCTCGATCGAATACCAGGGTGTTGAAGCGGTCCAGATCGACGGGGGCGGAATCGCGGACAGTGTTCAAGTCGCTGACGACGGTGCCGATAACGTCTGGTCGATCGGAGCCGGGGAACCCGTTGGGCTTGGTGCTCCATCGACGCGTGTTGCCATCGACAATCGAGCTCCGATCTCGATCGGCTCGGTTGGCACGCTCACTTTCCTGAACAACAGCGATAGCGTTGATCGCTTCGTGGTTTCTCCGTTCGCACTCCCTAGTGCGACCTTCAATATCGCGGGCGCAGCCGCTGGAACCGCAACTGGGGCCACTCGTGACACTTTGGAAGTACGTGGAACGGGTGCCGACAATAACTTCTCCGTGACGAGCACGACGGTGGTGGATCAGACCGGCGGCCCCGCGCTGAACTACACCGATATCGCCACGATCGTCGTCGATGGTTTGGGTGGGAATGACACCTTCCAAGTCGACGGGACCGCGGCGATTGCACCGGCAATTCATGTCGTTGGCGGCAGTGGCTTTGATCTACTCCAAGTCACTGGTACAGCCGACAACGCCACCTATACGCCTGGCCCTGGCAACAGCGAAGGGCAACTGCTCTATACGACAGGTGGCAATACGCAGATGTCGATCACCTTTACGGGACTCGAGCCTGTCCAAGACAACGTGACGGCGACCAACCTGACGGTCAACGGCACGCCTGGCAACAACACCATTAGCTACGCAGCGGGTCCAGCCGGTGGCATCTTCACGGGCGCGACAGGCCTCGTGTCGGTGGACAGCTTCGAGACCCTTGAGTTTAACAATAAGACGAACCTGTTTATCAACACCGGTGCCGGTGACGACACGGTACACATCAATAACTCGACCGTGCCTGCAGGCATGACTGCGGCGACAAGCACGATTACGGTCAACTTGGGCGATCCGACCGCCAGCGATACGTTGACCGTAAATTCCCAAACGGGCAGCAATGACGTGATGGTCGTTCGTCCGAGTGCCGTTACTCAGGGTGCCGGAACGGTCGATTACACTGCCGATAATTTGCCTGACGTTGTTTACACCGGCACGGAACACATCAACTTGGTGGGCCAGCTATCGGAAGGTGACTCGTTCGGTGTCGACGGCACAGCCGGCAACGATACCTTTGAATACTTCAGCGGTGATACGGTCGACTCGGGGCACGTTCTGGGGACGATGAACCTGGGCGTGGGTGCGGGAGTCACTCTGCCTGAAATTAGCTTTGCGAATATGAACCCCGGAGTCGTTCGTGCCTTCAACGTGCACGGTGCGCAAGGCGGTGCCGACGTCTTCCTGTTTGTGGCCACCGACAGCGACGACACGATCGTCTACGATGGGTCCAGCGACTTGACCAACGGCCAGGGTGCAGTGGTAATCGCGCGACTTGATATCGGTACCGCGAACAGTGGCATCGCAGCCGGTTCGACGAACACACTGATCATTCAAAGCAATGACGGTGCGGATAATATCACGGTCACCGGCGAATCCAACGTGCTGCTCGACGTCCGCGGCGGCCAACCCGATTCCGGTAGCGACACGCTGACTTTCAATGCGACCGGCGAAGTTCGGGCCCGGCTGACGGCCGACAACATCAACGATTTGGGGATTACCGGTAACCCAGACGTAGTTTATTCCGGTATTGAGCGACTGGTGATCGAAGCCGGCGGTAACGACGTCCGCGTCGAAGGCAACGCGAATGATGAAGATGCCTTTACGGTGCGTCCGAATGATGCGATGGGTGCGGAAGTATCCATTGCCGGTACGAGCACGGTCTTGCAAGCGAACAATGTGAATACCGACGGCATCTCGGTGGATGGTAACGATGGTCCTGGACGTCCCAATTCGCTGACGGTGCTCGGTACCGACGCCGACGAGACCATTGGCATTAACCCCGACACCGCTCCGAATGTGGTCGTTGGCGGACGTTTGCCGGTCAACTTGGTGGATATTCAGTCGTTAACCGTCAATGGAGGTGCTGGCAACGACACGTTCAACGTGTTCCAATCGGCGACAATTCCGATCTTTATCGATGGCGGTGATCCGGTCGGTACAGGCGATAGGCTGAATTTGACGCCCGTTGCGTCTCCCACCTTTACACCGGGCCCCGAGGGCGATGAGGGTAGTTTCACGGCGATTGGTGGTGCTCCGGTCAGCTTTGACCACATCGAGGCAGCGGGCGTAACGTTTGCCGGCGCTGTCATAGTGATGGGTACGGGCGCCGACGACCACATCACGGCCACGGGAACGGCGGTTGGTGTCGTCGATGTGCAGGTTAACGACGGTCCGATCGTGACGTACACCAGCGCGACCAGTCTGACGCTGCAAGGCAAGAACGGTGACGACGATTTCGTCATCGACGCGGCTTTGGCAGGTGCGGGCGTAGCATTTACGGTGGAAGGCGGTTCTTCGACGAATGGCAGCGACACGCTGACCGTGGTCTCGGTTGCCGGTGCGGATAATCTGTCGCTGGCTCCAACAGCTCAAGGTGCGGGGACGATTTCGCACTCGGGTGCGGCTGGGAACGTTGGTTACACGGGCATCGAAGACCTGGAACTGGTCGGCCAATTGGCTGACGTCGAGACGTTCGCGATCACCGGCACGACGGGCGAAGATCTGTTCGAGTACTTCAGCGCCTTGACGCCCGACGAGGGCGAAGTGCAAGGCACGATGGATATCGCAGGTGCCGTTGGGGGACCGTTCACGCTGCCCACGATTACGTTCAGCGGGATGCATCCTGCTGTGGCTCGTACGTTTGGTTCGGCGGTGGCTGGCGAAGGCGACAACTTCCTGTTCTTCGGGACTTCGCTGGATGACGGGATCGCCTACAACGGCGCTGGCGGACTGACCAACAGCATCGACGGCAACTTGATCAACACGATTGCCTTGGGTGCGTCGATGGGCGATCTGTTGCTTGCTGGTCTGGACGGCAACGATACGTTCAACATCACGCCGGATGACAGCGTGGTGGTGGTGGTGCAAGGCAGTAATCCTGGTTCCGGCAGCGACGTGCTGAACTTCAACGGCACGGGCGGCGCGGTGACGCTGGACTTGACGACCAGCACGATCACGGAAGGCGTCTTGCAACCGGTGTCCTACACGGGCATCGAGAGCGTGAACATAAACGCGGGTGCGGGCGCATTGACTGTCGTCGGGACAGCGGATAACGATCTGTTCAGCGTGACGCCTTTGGGTGCAGGGATGAACGGTCGCTTCACGCACAACTTGTCCAGCGGTGTTTCCTTCTCCTACAACAATGCGGCCAGTATTACGTTCAATGGCGGTGCGGGCGATGACGTGGTCGACGTGCTGGGCGACGAGGCCGCAGATACGGTCACGGCCACGGCATCCACGATCACAGTGGATGGCAGCACGGTCACGATCGGGACCAGCATCGAAGAGTTGGACGTCCACGGTCTGGGCGGCGATGACAACATCAACCTGACGGGCTTCAATAGCACCACACGCGTCGAGATCTATGGTGGTGACGGCAACGATACGATTCGAGGTTCGGACCTGGCCGACATCATCTACGGTGGTGCGGGCAACGACATCCTGATGGGTGGACTTGGCAACGACACGCAGTATGGCGAAGACGGCAACGACATCTTCGGCAATCCGTCGCTGACGGCAGACGACGTGGCGGACGATCCGGGACAGGACTTTAACTTCGGCGGCGCGGGCTTCGACAACTTCGTGTGGGAAGCGGGCGACGGAGCCGACGTGAACAACGGCGGCGACGACGGCGCAGACATCTTCCGCTTCTTCGGCGATCTGAACGGTGGCACGCCGGTGGCCGAGACGTTTGAATTGCGTCCGGGCGGCACGCCAACGCATCTGAACGCGGTGTTCAATGGCGCGGTAACGATCGACAACCACGGCATCGAAGATTTTATTGTGGACGGTTTGGGCGGCGCGGATACGTTCACCGTGCGAGATCTATTCACCACGGAAGCGGTCAACGTAGTGCTGAATCTGGGTGCTGCGGATGCTGCTGCTGTGGATGGTGTCACGGTAGACGCTCGCAATACCGCGGACTCGCTGCAAGTGACGACGCCGGCAGCAGGTGCGGTTGCCATTCAGGGCTTGAGCTACAACGTGAACTTGAGCAATGCGGAAGTGACCGATACTCTGGCGATCAACGGCAACGACGGTGATGACACAATCGACGTGGCAACCGGCGTGCAAAACGTCCTCACCAGCACGCTCAACGGCGGTGCCGGAGCCGACGTACTGACCGGCTGGTTCAACACGGCCAACGGTGATGGTGGCAATGATACGCTGATTGGCGCTGCCAATGACCAGACCCTCAACGGCGGTGCCGGCGACGACATCCTGGATGGTCGGGGCGGCAATAACACGCTGAGCGGTGGTGCGGATGCGGATACGATCTTGGTGAGCGGCACCGCCGGTGGTGACACCATCACGACGACGCATGTTGCGGCGACCAGTTTCAACATCACGGGCGGCTTATCGGCTGGCAACAACGACATTACGGCGAACGACATCGAGCAGGTGTTGGTCGCAGCCGGTGACGGCACCGACACGATCACACTGACGATGGCTACCGGGTTGGACTACACCGTGCTCGGCGGGAATCCGATTGGCGCACTGGGCGATCGGCTCGTATTGGTTCCGGCCGCGGTTCCGGTATTCATGGCTGGTCCCGAGAACGATGCCGGCGGCTTTGACGTCAACGGAGATCTGGTCAGCTTTGACGAGATCGAAGCGATCACGGTGGATCTAAGCGGCGGCGCAGCAGGTGCGGCGACGATCATGGGCACGGGTGCCGACGACCACATCACGGCCACGGGAACGGCGGTTGGTGTCGTCGATGTGCAGGTTAACGACGGTCCGATCGTGACGTACACCAGCGCGACCAGTCTGACGCTGCAAGGCAAGAACGGTGACGACGATTTCGTCATCGATGCGGCTTTGGCAGGTGCAGGTGTCGCCTTCACGGTCGAAGGTGGGTCGTCGACCAACGGCAGCGATACGCTGACCGTGGTTTCCATCGCAGGTGTGGACGATTTGTTCGTGGTGCCGACCGCACAAGGCGGTGGACGAGTCGAGCATTCCGGCACGGCTGGTGACGTGACATACACGGGTATTGAAGACATCGAACTGGTTGGCCAATTGGCCGACACAGATACATTCGGCGTCGACGGTACGGCGGGTTCGGATCTATTTGAGTACTTCAGTGGAAATACGCCGGACACGGGCACAGTACTCGGCGTGATGAATAACGCAATGTTCGCACTGCCCAGGATCACGTTTGCGGGAATGAGCCCCTTCGCAGAGCGGGACTTTGCGACGGTGACCGGCGGTGGAGAGGACGACTTCGTCTTCCAAGGCACGTTCCTGGATGACGAGGTCGATTACGACGGTGCCACACACGAGTTGAGCAATTCCATCGACGGCACGCCGGTGACGATGATCCAACTGGGTGCTTCCATCACGGGTGTGGTGATTGCCACGGTGGATGGTGACGACACGATCGACGTGTCGCCACGCGACGGCGTGACGGTGATCGTACAAGGTGGTGAGGGCTCGGCCTTCAGCGACGTGTTGAACTACAGTTCGGCGGGTGCGACCATCGTAGAGCTATCGACAGGCGATATTGAAGATGCAGGCTCGGCGGGCACGCGCGACGCCTCGTTCTCAGGCATCGAAGTGGTCAACATCCTCGCCGGAGGCCAGGATCTGACGGTGGAAGCGACTGCCGCAAACGAAACAATTCGTGTGCTACCCACTGGGGCAGCCGCGGCCACGGTACTGGTGGACGGTCACCCGGTGGTTAACGGCACGGGCATCGGTCTGTTTACGGTCGATGCTGACACGGCCGCCGGCAACGCTGGCTCGGACACCGTGATCGTCGAAGCGACTGAAGCCGGAGAAATAATTGGCGTCTCGGCAACCTTAGTGACCGTGGGTGCCCTGGTACCGGTCAATATCGTCAACCACGAGGCGTTGACCGTTGATGGACAGCAAGGCAGTGACACTTTCAATGTGACTCCCGGTACTGTTCCGATCTTCATCGACGGTGGTGACCCGATTGGTGTGACGGGAGATACGTTGAACTTGTTTGCGAATACAAGTTCCATGTTCAGTCCCGGCCCGGAAGGGGACGCAGGTGGCTTTGATATCGACGGCGCGCCAACGGTCAGCTACGACCACATCGAAGCGATTACGGTGACGGATCTGGTTGGCAACGATCTCGTGGCGACCGTCATGGGCACGCACGGCGACGACGACATCACGGCTCAAGGCGTGGCCGCTAACTCGGTCGACGTGTGGGTTAACGACGGACCACGCGTCCGCTATGTCGGCGTGGCGACGGTCAATCTGCAAGGCAAGAATGGTGACGACGATTTCGATATCGACATCGAAGTCTCGGCATTGGGTGTCACGTTCGGTATCGATGGTGGTTCGCCTGCTGTAAGCGGGGACATCGTGACGGTGACAGGTGTGAGTGGCTTGACCAATGACAACGCCTTGTGGGTGCCCACGGCCAACACCCCTGATGACGGCACCTTCACTGTTGGTGGTCAAACCATCAACATCCTTGGTGTCGAGCGTTTGATCTACGATGGCGAAGGGGAAGATGAAGTTTTGACCGTGCAAGGTACGGCGACTGCGGATCGCTTTACGCATACGCCGGGTGCGGCTCGTGATGCTGGTCGTGTCACGATCGATAACGGTGCGAATACGCTGTTGGGAATTACCTACGAGAATCTGGGACTGGCGGCAGCGGCTGAGATTCAGATTAACGGTGCTGGCGGCAACGATACGTTAGTTGCCTATGGCACGAATGACAGCGACGTGATCGGCATTGCCTTCCCGGCAGATGGTCAAGCGGACATCACTCTGACCAGCGGCTTGGGCAACCATGTGTTGCTGCAATCGATCAATTCGGTGGAGAATTATGAGATCCGTTCGCTGGAAGGCGACGATGATGTCAATGTCGCGGCACCCGTTCGCAATGCCTTGTCGGTCTTCGCCGGTGGCCCGGGTGCTGGCAGCGACACGTTGAACTTGACGGCAGAAGCTGCGGCGGTGAATGCCGTCCGCATCGCGCAAACAGCAGCTGCCAGTGACGATCAATCCATCACCGGTTTGGGTGCGGCTGCGATCACTAGCAACGGTGTCGAACTGATCACGTTGACCGGTCAAGGCGGCGATGACACGTTGGATGTTGCCTTGGGTGCCGGCGACGACACCGCTCGCATCGCTCGCGGCAACGGTGCAGACGTTGTCACCAGCAGCAGCCTGCCCACGATTGAGTTCACCGGCTTGAGCGGCTTTGACATCGAAGGCCAAGGCGGCAGCGATGTCGTCACATTCGCAACTCGGAACTTGGCAGGTGCAACCCTAACGGCCTACACGTTCACGGGTGATGCGTCGGACACATTGACGATTGAAGGTGCAGATGGTGCCGCTGATAACTACACGATGAGCGAACCGGCCGCTGGGATGGTGCAAGTCGATGACGGCAACGGTGGAGTTCGCGTTACAGGAACAGGCATGGGCCGCGTTCAGGTCAATACATTGGGCGGTGATGACAGTCTGACGGTAGCGATTGGTGCCGGCAACTTCATCGATGCCCTGATTGGCTACGATGGCGGAACCGGCAGCGACACGCTGACGGTGACCGGTACAGCCGTTACTGACGCAACTTACAATCCAGGACCTGCCATCACCGAAGGTCGTTTAACCCACGACACGCAAACCATCGATTTCGCCAATCTCGAGCCGGTCATCGACTTGACCGTTGCTACGAACTTGACGGTCAACGCAACCGACGCGAACAACGTGATCGATTACCGTGCCCGCGCGGCTAACGGACTCGTTTCGATTGACGGCTTCGAGACCATCGAGTTTGCAAGCAAGACGAATGTGATCTTGAACGGCGGTGCTGGCGCGGATGCCTTCCACGTAGCCGCCAGCACGGCAGGCTTCACGGGGACACTGTTCATCAACGGTGATTCGCCGGTGGTCAACGGCGATACGCTGACGGTAACCGGGGCTGGTGGTGCGGCGGTTACGGTGGCTCACGCAGCCGGTACGGTGACCGGTGCAGGACCGACATTGATCGACTACGGCACCATCGAGCATCTGACAGTGAATGCGGGAGCTGCGACGGAATTGGCGTTCACGGGTGCGACGAACTACACCGTCAATCCAGGTGAGGAAGCAGATCAAGGCGAAGTATTGAGCAGCGGTGTTCCGGTATCCTTTGACGGTTTCGGTGCGGCCAGCACGATTGATCTAGTTGGATCGGGTATTGTGACCACGACGATCAACGGCACCAATGCCAACGACCGCTTTGAAGTCAACAACGGTGTCGCCACGCAGAATGACGTGAGAATTCTCGGTCGGGCTACGGTGGAGATCCTTGATGGTTCGGCGGTGACGCTGAACGCGGGCGAGGGAGACGATCTGTTCGTGGTCGATGGCCAGAACGGTTTGGCGACCTTGAACGTCAACGGCGGTGACGGCGATGACGATGATACGCTGGATGCAAACACACCCGCCGGCGCGGTCACGGTCGATCTGGAACTCCGGCAGGTGACTGGTTTCGGTGCCACGATCAACTACACCGGTCTCCAGACGGTTGATGTGGACGCTGCTGGCAACACCCTGACGATCAACGCCACCGATGGCGATGATACCGTGGAAGTAACGCCTTTGACGTCCAGCACCGGTGTCTTGACCGCGAACGGCGTCGACCCGGTGGTGCTTTACAACGCGACGACCGACGCCCTTACGGTGGCTTTGGAAGGCGGCCAAGACCGCCTCATCGTGCATGGCAACTCTGCCAGTGAAACCATCACGGTTTCGGGTACGGCAGTGATTGCCTCCGGCCAAACGGTTAATTTCAACACGGCGGAAGCATTGACCGTCAACGGCCACGAAGGCAGTGACACTTTCAATGTGACTCCCGGTACTGTTCCGATCTTCATCGACGGTGGTGACCCGATTGGTGTGACGGGAGATACGTTGAACTTGTTTGCGAATACGAGTTCCATGTTCAGTCCCGGCGGAAGGGACGCAGGGTGGCTTTGATATCGACGGCGCGCCAACGGTCAGCTACGACCACATCGAAGAAGATTACGGTGACGGATCTGGTTGGGCAACGATCGTGGCGACAATCCATGGGCACGCACGGCGACGACGACATCACGGCTCAAGGCGTGGCCGCTAACTCGGTCGACGTGTGGGTCAACGACGGCCCGCGCGTCCGCTATGTCGGCGTGGCGACGGTCAATCTGCAAGGCAAGAATGGTGACGACGATTTCGATATCGACATCGAAGTCTCGGCATTGGGTGTCACGTTCGGTATCGATGGTGGTTCGCCTGCTGTAAGCGGGGACATCGTGACGGTGACAGGTGTGAGTGGCTTGACCAATGACAACGCCTTGTGGGTGCCCACGGCCAACACCCTGATGACGGCACCTTCACTGTTGGTGGTCAAACGATCAACATCCTTGGTGTCGAGCGTTTGATCTACGATGGCGAAGGAAGATGAAGTTTTGACCGTGCAAGGTACGGCGACTGCGGATCGCTTTACGCATACGCCGGGTGCGGCTCGTGATGCTGGTCGTGTCGATCGATAACGGTGCGAATACGCTGTTGGAATTACCTACGAGAATCTGGGACTGGCGGCAGCGGCTGAGATTCAGATTAACGGTGCTGGCGGCAACGATACGTTAGTTGCCTATGGCACGAATGACAGCGACGTGATCGGCATTGCCTTCCCGGCAGATGGTCAAGCGGACATCACTCTGACCAGCGGCTTGGGCAACCATGTGTTGCTGCAATCGATCAATTCGGTGGAGAATTATGAGATCCGTTCGCTGGAAGGCGACGATGATGTCAATGTCGCGGCACCCGTTCGCAATGCCTTGTCGGTCTTCGCCGGTGCCCCGGGTGCTGGCAGCGACACGTTGAACTTGACGGCAGAAGCTGCGGCGGTGAATGCCGTCCGCATCGCGCAAACAGCAGCTGCCAGTGACGATCAATCCATCACCGGTTTGGGTGCGGCTGCGATCACCAGCAACGGTGTCGAACTGATCACGCTGACCGGTCAAGGCGCGGCGATGACACGTTGGATGTTGCCTTGGGTGCCGGCGACGACACCGCTCGCATCGCTCGCGGCAACGGTGCAGACGTTGTCACCAGCAGCAGCCTGCCCACGATTGAGTTCACCGGCTTGAGCGGCTTTTGACATCGAAGGCCAAGGCGGCAGCGATGTCGTCACATTCGCAACTCGGAACTTGCAGGTGCAACCCCAACGGCCTACACGTTCACGGGTGATGCGTCGGACACATTGACGATTGAAGGTGCAGATGGTGCCGCTGATAACTACACGATGAGCGAACCGGTCGCTGGGATGGTGCAAGTCGATGACGGCAACGGTGGAGTTCGCGTTACAGGAACAGGCATGGGCCGCGTTCAGGTCAATACATTGGGCGGTGATGACAGTCTGACGGTAGCGATTGGTGCCGGCAACTTCATCGATGCCCTGATTGGCTACGATGGCGGAACCGGCAGCGACACGCTGACGGTGACCGGTACAGCCGTTACTGACGCAACTTACAATCCAGGACCTGCCATCACCGAAGGTCGTTTAACCCACGACACGCAAACCATCGATTTTCGCCAATCTCGAGCCGGTCATCGACTTGACCGTTGCTACGAACCTTGACGGTCAACGCAACCGACGCGAACAACGTGATCGATTACCGTGCCCGCGCGGCTAACGGACTCGTTTCGATTGACGGCTTCGAGACCATCGAGTTTGCAAGCAAGACGAATGTGATCTTGAACGGCGGTGCTGGCGCGGATGCTTTCCACGTAGCCGCCAGCACGGCAGGCTTCACGGGAACACTGTTCATCAACGGTGATTCGCCGGTGGTCAACGGCGATACGCTGACGGTAACCGGGGCTGGTGGTGCGGCGGCGGTTACGGTGGCTCACGCAGCCGGTACGGTGACCGGTGCAGGACCGACATTGATCGACTACGGCACCATCGAGCATCTGACAGTGAATGCGGGAGCTGCGACGGAATTGGCGTTCACGGGTGCGACGAACTACACCGTCAATCCAGGTGAGGAAGCAGATCAAGGCGAAGTATTGAGCAGCGGTGTTCCGGTATCCTTTGACGGTTTCGGTGCGGCCAGCACGATTGATCTAGTTGGATCGGGTATTGTGACCACGACGATCAACGGCACCAATGCCAACGACCGCTTTGAAGTCAACAACGGTGTCGCCACGCAGAATGACGTGAGAATTCTCGGTCGGGCTACGGTGGAGATCCTTGATGGTTCGGCGGTGACGCTGAACGCGGGCGAGGGAGACGATCTGTTCGTGGTCGATGGCCAGAACGGTTTGGCGACCTTGAACGTCAACGGCGGTGACGGCGATGACGATGATACGCTGGATGCAAACACACCCGCCGGCGCGGTCACGGTCGATCTGGAACTCCGGCAGGTGACTGGTTTCGGTGCCACGATCAACTACACCGGTCTCCAGACGGTTGATGTGGACGCTGCTGGCAACACCCCTGACGATCAACGCCACCGATGGCGATGATACCGTGGAAGTAACGCCTTTGACGTCCAGCACCGGTGTCTTGACCGCGAACGGCGTCGACCCGGTGGTGCTTTACAACGCGACGACCGACGCCCTTACGGTGGCTTTGGAAGGCGGCCAAGACCGCCTCATCGTGCATGGCAACTCTGCCAGTGAAACCATCACGGTTTCGGGTACGGCAGTGATTGCCTCCGGCCAAACGGTTAATTTCAACACGGCGGAAGCATTGACCGTCAACGGCCACGAAGGCAGTGACACTTTCAATGTGACTCCCGGTACTGTTCCGATCTTCATCGACGGTGGTGACCCGATTGGTGTGACGGGAGATACGTTGAACTTGTTTGCGAATACAAGTTCCATGTTCAGTCCCGGCCCGGAAGGGGACGCAGGTGGCTTTGATATCGACGGCGCGCCAACAGTCAGCTACGACCATATCGAAGCGATAACGGTGACGGACCTCGTTGGCAACAATCTCGTGGCGACCGTCATGGGCACGCACGGCGACGACGACATCACGGCTCAAGGCGTGGCCGCTAACTCGGTCGACGTGTGGGTTAACGACGGACCACGTGTCAGCTACATCGGCGTTGCCACGGTTAACTTGCAAGGCAAGAATGGCGATGACGACTTCGATGTCGATTTCGCCCTGATCGCCCTAGCGACAGCGATTACCATCGACGGTGGCTTGCCGTCGACCGGTGGTGACCTGGTCACCGTAACGGGCACCGATGGCACCGTCGATTCCTTTACTTGGACGCCGGCGACGGCGAACAACGGTACGTTGACGACTGGCACCGGCCAATCGTTGGCGATTACCAACGCCGAGGCATTGACGATCGACGGCGAAGACGACGGAGATACCTTGACGGTCACCGGCACGGGACGTTTCGTCCATACACCGGGGAATACCGCTGATGCAGGCCAGATTGCGTTGAATTCGCTGCTTGGTGTGAGTTACGTCAATCTTGGAGCGGCAGGCACAGTAACCGCCAATGGTACAGGTGGCTCGGATATTCTCGTTGCAAACGCGACGAATGGTGACGACACCTTTGATGTCAGCAATTTGAATGTCGTCGATCTGACAAGCAACACAGGCAACCACGTTGACCTGCTCGCTGGAACGATCGAATCGCTAACACTTGTCGGATTCGCTGGTCAGGACACGTTTAACGTTAACGGTGCGAACACTTTCACAGCGATCAACGTTCAAGGTGGATCTGGTGATGCAGACGATACGCTGAACTTGAGCAACAACGCGGGGGCAGCTGCGATTAATCTTGGCACTTCGACCATCACGGGGTATAGCGGAACGCTGACTTACACCGGACTGGCGACGATCAACGCGAACGTCAACGTTCAGAATCTTACCGTCACCGCGACTGGTGGCGATGATACGGTCGACGTGACTCCCGCCGACGCGACTAGCGGTGTACTGCAAGCCAACGGCGCGAATCCGGTCGTCAACTACTCGAATCTTGGCGCAACGTTCACTGTAAACGGTGGCGGTGGCGAAGATACGCTTGTCGTCCATGGCAATGAGACGGGCGAAACCTTTACCATCACAGACGCTTTGGTGACAGTTGGCGGCCAGACGGTGAACTACTCATTAGTGGAAGCATTGACAGTCGACGGTCAACAAGGCAACGACATCTTCAACGTCACGCCGGGTGCCATTCCGATCTTCATCGATGGTGGTCAACCGGTTGGGATGGGCGACACGCTCAACTTGATTCCGGCGGGCGTGCCGACGTTCTCACCGGGACCAGAAGGCGACGAAGGCGGTTTTGCGATCGTGGGTGCGAACCCGGTCAGCTTCGACCACATCGAAGCTGCGACGGTCAACTTGGCGGGCGTTCCCGGAAATGCAGCTTTCGTGATGGGTACCGGCGACGACGACGAAATCACGGCTTGGGGTGTCGCCGCAAACTCGGCGAATGTGGTCGTGAATAATGGCCCAATTGTTAACTACTTCAACGCGATGGCTTTGACACTGCAAGGCAAACAAGGCGACGACGATATCACCGTCGACTTGGAAGTCGCAGGCTTGGACATCGTTTTCAATGTTCAAGGTGGGCTGTCCGAAGAGAGTGGAGACCGTCTGCGAGTCACCGGTGTCGACGGTGTCAACGACGGCGCCACTTGGACTCCCACGACGCCGGAGTCGGGTACCTTTAGCTTTACGGCACAAGACAATGTCAACGTGACGGATGTTGAAATCGTGATTTACGACGGCGAGTCGGATGACGAACTGTTTACGGTCAATGGGCCCGCCGCAGCCGCGACACGTTTTGTGCACACACCCACAAATGCCGCAGACGGAGGTCGTATTGACATTACCGATATTGGCAATGACCAGCGTGGTTTGGGTGTTGAGTACGCAGATCTAGGCCTGATGGGTGCCGTTCAGTTTAATGGAACCGCCGCTACGACCGACGCGTTGATCGCCGTTGGAACGACTTCGAACGATGACTTCCGCATCGAAGACAACGCGACGGTTGATGCCCAAGTCGACCTGCGTTCGATTTTCGGCAATCACGTCAATTTGCTGACGAATTCGATCGAACAACTCACCGCAGAGGGCTTAGATGGTGATGACGACTTCACTGTCAACATGACCGGCATCACGGGGCTGTTCGGCGGTGCTGCAGGCTTCTTGCAGATCAATGGTGGCGATCCCTCGGCTTCTGATTCCGTGACGGTAAATGGCACCGCTGGCGTGGATACGATCGGATTGACACTGAATCAGGCGGGAGATGTCTTAGCTGGTGTCGTGTCCGGTCCGACAACGCTGGTTGGCGTCGAGCACTTGGTCGTCAATAGCGGCGCAGCGAATGACGTTCTTTCCGTCACGAACTTTGGCGCACTTAGCGACTTGGACGATGTAACGATGAACTCCGGTGGCGATGCGTCGGATACGATGTCGGTCACCGGAACGGCGAATCCCGATGTCATCGAAGTGACTCCGACTTCCGATACTCGCGTCGTGGCCACTGCCAACGGTCAAGGTCCGCAGTTGATTACCAATTTGGCAGCTGCCGCGACCAGCACTTACACCGTGGATGGAGGAGCGAGCAGCGATAAAGTGGTGGTCCATGGATCGTTGGCCAACGACACGATCACTGTTGCTCGCGTGCAAGCCACCAACACGCTTGTCACGGTCAGCCCCGGTGGGACGGATTGGAAGAGAATCGATTTGGCTGAGAACTCGGCCAACTCGCTGACCGTCGCAGCTGGTGACGGCGTCGACACGATTAACGTCTCCGGAACCGGCGGGCCCGCCCTGACGGTCGATGGTGGAGCCGCGACGAATTCCCAACCGGGAGCCGCAGATACCGTAGCTGTTACGCTGGCGACAGCGGGAACGACCATCATTTCACCGGGAGCCACGCCGGACGCGGGCTTTATCGAGGGTCCGAACGACGAAACCGCTGCAGCGGAATTGGACGACGTTAATTTCGTCGGCATCGAGTTCGTCACCGTCACAGGTGCCGGCGCGGGAGCGACGGTCCAAGTGGATGGTACGCACGGTAACGACTCGATTGCAGCAGCCAATGTGAACGGTGGAGATCGTGTTTGGGTTAACGATCGCGCGGTCGTAACCTTCGCTAACTATGCGACGCTCGCGCTGAACGGGCGCTTTGGCGACGATCAGTTCAGCGTCTCGCCTGTCGACTTGTCGGCCACGGTAACGGCAATCACGGTAATTGGCGGTGATCCGTCTTCGAGTGACGTCTTGATCGTTAACGGCGATACCACACCAACTGCTGACGAAGCAATTCGGTTTGAGCCGACGGCTGCCGATGCCGGCAACGTGCGGATCGGACCTGCCACGGAACCGACGATTACGTTCAGCACGACGGAATCGGTGATCATTAATGGGCAAGGCGGCAACGACGACCTGACCGTGATTAGTACCGCTGGCGAAGACACCGTGACGGTCACGCCAGGTGCGACCGTCGATTCTGGATCAGTTCGCGTTAACTCGCTGGTTCCAATGAGCTTCACCAACTTGGGCGCAACCGGAACGCTCGTCATCGACGATTCCGCTGGTGGGAACAATGACGTGCTGGTCTACAACGGCACGGAAGCAACGGACACGTTCAATGTACCGTCCGGTATCGGCTCGTTGCCAGCGACCTCGGTGCGACTGAATAATCAAATCGGCGTCGGAACAACCGCAATTAATATCTACACCTTACGCGGACTCGGCGGCGACGACACGTTCAATATTACGCCTCAGGTTGCCCTTCAGATCAACGTCCAAGGTGACGAACCGGGCAGTGACGTGTTGAATTACACGGCTCAAGTCGGTTTGCCGTCGGCGGTCGAAGTTGATTTAGGAGATTCACAAGTTCGACAGGCCGGCTTTGGCAACGTGAATTACTCGGGTATCGAGACGATCAACGCGGACGCTACGCAAAACACGCTGACCATCGAAGGCACGGACGACGACGATCGGTTGGTAGTGACGCCGTTCGGCGGTAACGCAGGTACGGTGCAAAACAATGGCGTGTCTCCACGCGTGAACTACTCCGATGTCGACTTGAATACCATTAACATCAACTCGACCGCAGGCGAAGATACCTTGGTTGTCAACGGCACCGCGGGCAATGATGGCTTGACCGTCGATGTGGCGGGACTGACGGTGAACACCGGCGCCTTGGGTGGTATCGTCGTCTTTGACGGCACGACGGAAGCCTTGGAAGTCAATGGATTGGCCGGCAATGACAACTTCGCCGTAACTGCCGGTGCGATTCCGGTTCTGTTGCTCGGCGGCGATCCCATTGGTAACGCTGGAGACGTGGTTGATGTCCAAGCTGGCAATGCCGCCACGACTGTCTTCCCAGGTCCTGAGACGGATGCGGGTGCCGTCGCAGTCGGAGGCAATGGGCTTATCAGCTTCGATGAAATTGAAGGACTCACGATCACCGATCCGAGCAGCCTGACGATTCGAGGCACAAACGGTGACGATGACATCACTGTCATTGGCGACGCGGCAGATGTGGACAACTTCCAGTTCTCGGTCAATGCGGGCCCGCTGGTTCAAGTCATAGACGCCAATAGCCTGTTGGTGCAAAGTCTTAATGGTGACGACGATATCGATGTCGAAGTCAATGCGTTGAACTTGCCAGGCAATGTTGCAATCGATGGCGGCTTGCCCGGCACCGGTGGCGGCGACACGTTGACGGTTCGCGGTATCGCGGGTGCTCCTGACGGTGCGACCTGGACGCCACAGCAAACCGATGGCGGCGATTTCATGATCGGTGCCGAATTGATCGACGTCACGGCGGTCGAGAGCTTGGCGTACGACGGCGAAGGCGACGACGAGACGCTGACGATTGTCGGTGATGGATCGGCAGCCGACACGGGCGACACGTTCGTTCACACCCCCGGCACCGCACGCGATGCTGGTAACGTCAGCATTGATAACGGTGCCAATGCGTTGCTCGGCATCGCCTACAGCAACCTCGGTCTGGCTGGCAATATTGTGATCAATGGTGCCGGTGGAGCCGACCGGTTGGTCGCGTTGGGAACGGAATCCAGCGACCAAATCAATTCCCTTCTGACCGCGAACGATGCGATCGATATCGATCTGGAAAGCAGCCTGGGCGTGCATGTCGACCTCCGCAGCACGGCTGTGGAGAACTACACGTTGAATGGCTTGCAGGGCGATGACGACATCTCGTTCGTTCCTGCCGGCTTCGATGTCACGGGAAGCTTCTCCGTTTTCGGTGGCGACTCGTCCGACACGCTGTCGATTTCCGGTGACACGAACGCTGCGGTCGTGACGATCAGCCCAGATGCCACCGACAGCGATGATCAAGACATCGCGGGCATCGTCACGCCGGCAATCGATGTGACGGGAATCGAAGTCATTCGCTACACGGGCAACGGCACCGCAGGCGAACGCCTGGACGTCAACCTCGGTGGCGGCGACAACACCGCTCGTGTCGAGCGAGGTGTCGGCGTTGACTTGGTGACGAGCAACAGCTTGCCGAACGTCGAGTTCACGGGCGTTAATCGCTTCCGAGCGATTGGCGGAGCAGGATCGGATGTCGTGACCTTCAAGACGTGGTTCCTCGCCGGTGCGGTTGCAGGAAACTACGAATTCGACGGTGGTGCGTCCGACGCCTTGGTGATTGAAGGTGCTGACGGAGCCACCGCGGTCGGCAACGACGCTTTCGTCGTGACGAATCCAGCTGGCGGTTCAGTAGCAGTGATGGACACTCGCGGCGCGGGTGTGACCGTGACTGCAACGAACGCAGCGCTCGGTCGTTTGGGAATCAATACGTTGGGCGGCGACGACCTGGTGACCGTGAACGAATCCGGCGGACTGATTGCACCACTGATCACGTTCGATGGCGGCAGTGGCTCGGATGCGTTGGCCGTCACGGGCACGACGCAAGTCGCGAATGCCAGCTACACGCCTGGTCCGTCCGTCACCGAAGGTCGCTTGCGTTACGACACGATGACGATCGACTTCGTCAACCTCGAACCGGTTTACGACAACGTTTTGGCCACCAATTTCACGGTCAACGCGACAAACGCGAATAACGCGATCAATTACACAGCTGGCCCGAGAACAGCCGCCGTCTTCGCGGCAGTCGCTGCGACCGGCCTCGTGTCGATCGACGGATTCGAGACGATCGAGTTCGCCAATAAAGGGACGTTGATTCTGGATGGCCTCGCGGGTGACGACGACGTCCAATTACGTAACGGAACGACTCCCGACGGTTTGACAGGTATCACGGTTCGCGGCGGTGATCCAACGGCCAGCGATTCGCTGACGGTTAATGGATTGATCGCGGGTCCCGTGACTGTGAATCACACGGGTGTTACGACCGGCACGATCATGGGCGCCGAGCCCGTGACGGTTACTTACAATACCATCGAGCAATTGAACGTCTGGGCAGGCATTAGCACCAGCCTTGCGGTCACGGGCTCGACGGCAGGTTACATCGTTAACCCTGGTGCCGAAGCCGATCAAGGTGATGTGTTGAGCAGCGGCGTACCGATTGCGTTCGACGGCTATGGCGACGGCGAGACGATAAACTTGTCGGGCGATGGCGCAACCACCGTCGTTGTTAACGGCACGGCTAATAACGACGTCTTTACCGTGGCGGCAAACAACAACGTTACGATCACCGGACGGGCGCACGTTGTCAACGCAGCGGGATCAACCGTCACGCTGAATGCCGGCAATGGTGCCGACTCGTTTGTCGTGGACGGTGGCAATACACTGGCAAATCTGAATGTCAACGGTGGCGACGGCGATGATGACGATCTGCTGGATTTGAATACACCAGCGGCTGGCGTCACGGTTAACTTCGGCACCTCGACGGTTACGGGTTACGGTGCCGTCGTGACTTACACCGGCGTGCAGACCGTGGATGCGGATGCAGGTGCCGCGACGATCAACGTTGTAGGTTCCGGTGCGGACGAAGACATCACGGTGACCGTGTGGGATGCGAACTCCGGTACGGTCCAACGCGGCCTTGCCGTTCAACAGAACGGTCAGGTGCAAGGTCCGATCGCTGATCCGTTGTTGATCTACCGAAACACAGCCGGGAACGCGATCAATCTCGATTTGGGTGCTGGTGAAGACACGCTGGTTGTTGTCGGCAGTTCGCGTCTGAGTGCCGCACGACCAAACGTTGACACCGTATTTGATGTCAACGTGCTTGCAGGCAGTGTTACGATTAACGACGATCCGATTGGCGCGGCGGCGGCAGACGGCCTCGTGACATGGACGCAAGCCGAGTCGCTGTCAGTCTTCGGTCTCGAAGGCGACGACACCTTTAATGTCACACCGGGTGCGATCCCCGTCTTCATTGACGGCGGCGATCCGATCGGACAGACGGCTGGCGATCTGATCAACATCATCGCCGGCAATCAAGCGGTCGTATTTGAAGTTGGGCCGGAAGATGACGAAGGTGGATTCGTCGTCGGAGCACAAGAGCGAGTCAGCTTCGACCATATCGAGGCGCTGGGGGTCTTCAGCGCGGCGAAGGCGATCATTCGCGGAACCGACGCTGACGACGAGATCACCGTGATCGCTCGCGACGCATCGACGCATCCAGTACTCACCGGAATGACGCCTGGTGTGCAGGACTTCACCACATCCATCAACAGCAGTGCGGAAATCATCTGGGTGAACACGCCGACCTTGTTCATCGACGGTTTGTCGGGCGATGACGACATCACGTTGCGTGCTCCGGCACCGAACGCCGTCGACTGGAACGTTGAAGTCTTCGTTGCTGGCGGTGCCCCAAGTCAGCCGAATGTCGGTGATCGACTGCGAGTCGAGACGCCTTACCAGGCGGACGATGTGACCTATCGGCCAACCAGTCCAGATTCGGGAATCATGACGTTGGCGAACGCTGGCGGCCCGGTCTACTCGACAATCTATATCGGTCAGTGGTCCGTGGACTGCGATGGCGACGGGACGAATGAATTCGTATCCTCGCCGGGCGGCGTCGAGCAACTGTTGTACGACGGTATTAGTGCCGAGGGTAGCTTTGCTCATAACGGCGCTACGAACGTGACGAATCAGAACGCTGCCACACCGTTTACCGATCGGTTAACGGTAATTGGCGACGGATTCGTTCCGGGTGGTGGAACGGCGAGCGACGATTACTTCGTCCATACACCAGGTGCCAACCGCGATGCCGGTGCGGTGGCTGTGACCAACGCGACCAACGCTCAGACCATGTTAGGCATCACTTACACCAACATCGGTCTCGCCGGTACGGTGACGATCGATGGTCGACTCGGCACCGATACGTTGGTGGCTAACGGGACCGCAGGCAGCGACAGGATCGATGTCGCGTTCACCGGCAGCAACGCGATTGATGTTGACGTGACTTCGGTTGCGGGAACACATGTCGACTTGTTGAGCGCCAACGTTGAGAACTATCAGCTTCGCGCTGGAGAAGGTGACGACAACATCAATCTTGCTTCGCAAGTCCTCGCGACCGGCACCTTTGGAGTCTATGGCGATGGCAACGGTAACGGAAGCGACAGCCTGAACATCACCGGCGATAACGGCTTGACGGAAACCGTGACGATCCGGCCCGACGCGACTGAGAGCGATGACCAAGATATCGTCGGATTGAAGCCGACAGCAGGTGACCCAATCGACGTGACTGGCATCGAGTTGATCACCTTCGAGGGTGGCAACGATGCCGATACGCTGAACGTCGAACTTGGCTCCGGTGACAACACCGCCCGAGTCGCACGCGGCAACAATGCTGACCTAGTCACGAGCGATAGCTTGCCGAACATCGAGTTCCAAGGCCTAAGTACCTTCAACATCGTCGGACAAGGCGGTGCAGACGTGGTCACGTTCGCCACGTGGTTCCTGGGCGGTGCAGTTGCCGCTAACTATACGGCTGACTTGGGTGGTACCGACACGTTGGTCATCGAAGGCGTTGACGGTGCTCGTAACGATGGCATCGCCAACGACCGCTTCGTCGTGACGCGACCAACCGGTTCAGCGGTTCGGGTTACCGACAACAAAGGCACCACGGGTGGAACGCCAGTGGTCGTGACAGCAACAAACGCCATGACTGGCCGATTGCAAGTCAACACGTTCGGCGGTGATGACTGGTTGACGGTCGACGTTGGTGCGACCGATTTGATTGGCGTGCCAATCACCTTCGATGGTGGCCTTGGTAACGATCTGCTGATCGCTCGGGGAACCCCAGCAACTGCAGTGACAACGACTACCTACACGCCGGGTGCGGATGTTACTGAAGGCCGTTTGACTTATGACGCCAATATGGTGATCGACTTCCTGAATCTTGAACCTGTCGTCGACCTCATTCCTGCGGCCAACCTTGTGGTTAACGGGACCAACGCCGACAACGCAATAGATTACCGCGTCGGTCTCAACAGCGGTGTCGCGAACTTGATTAATCCAGCGGGTGTCAATACTGGCTTGGTGTCGGTCGATGGCTTTGAAACGATCGAGTTCGGCAACAAGATGAACTTGACGCTCAACGGCAATGCCGGCAATGACGTGATTCACTTGAACAATGGCACAACGCCGACCGCTCTTGTCGGCATCACGGTCAACGGAAACAATCCGACCGCCGGTGGTGATAAGTTGGTAATCAATGATCTGGCGGCGGGAAACACGGTCACGATTGCGACCGCGACCAACACGATCACGGGAGCCGAGCCGGTTCCTGTCGTGTACGGCACGATCGAAGGCATTTCGCTGACAACGACCGTGGCGGGTGCCGAAGTCGCCTTCACTGGTTCGGCCAACTACACCATTAATCCTGGTGCCGAAACCGACGAGGGTACGGTTCTGACCGACGCCGATCCGGCTGTGAGCTTCTTCGGATACGGTGATGGTGAAACGATTGACCTTACCGCTGCGGTGGCCAATGTTATCGTCAATGGAACTGACAACAACGACGCTTACGTTGTTGCCGCCAATAACAACGTGACCATCACCGGTCGCGCTACTGTCGAGAACATCACGGGCTCGACCGTGACCGCCAATGCCGGTAATGGCGACGACAGGTTCACTGTCGCCGGCGGCAATACCCTTGCGGTGTTGAACATTAATGGTGGTGACGGCGATGACGACGATACGCTGGACGCGAATCTGGCTGCGGCAGCAGTTACTGTCGATCTCGGTGCCCGCACGGTGACCGGCTTTGGTGCATTGATCAATTACACCGGTCTGCAAACGGTCGACGCGGATGCGAACGGACAAACTTTCCGCGTCAATGGCACCGCGGGCGACGACACCCTTGTCGTCACACCGCTGACCGCTGACACCGGAACCGTTCAAGGTAACGGCGTAGACCCGGTCGTGCTGTACGACAACATTGCTGCCAACGCACTCACTGTTGACGGAGTCGGTGGCGAGAACACCATCGTCGTTGTCGGCAATGAGACCGACGAGACCTTTATCGTCACACCCGCACTGGTTTCCGTCGGTGGTCAAACTGTCAATTACGCTGGCCAAGCCTTAAAGGTCAACGGTCGACAGGGCGACGACACCTTTACGGTCACACCGGGCGCGATTCCAATGTTCATCGATGGTGGCGATCCGATTGGTTCGACGGCAACTGGCGATTCGATCAATCTTCAGGCTGGCAATTTGAACACCACGTTCTTCCCTGGCCCTGAAGGAGACGAAGGAGGCATCGACGTTGCAGGCAATCAGACCGTTAGCTACGACCATATCGAGAATCTGACGATTACCGATCCGAATCAGCTGTCGATCTGCGGCACCAACGCTGACGACGATATCACGCTGGTTACCAATGGTCCCGATGACTTCCGCTTCGCGGTCAATGATAGTCCGTTTGCGACAGTTACCGATGCGAATAGCGTCGTCGTGGAAGGCAAGGCGGGCGACGATGACCTCGTGCTGGAACTGGATGTGACGTTCAACATCGGCATCACTTTGAACGGCGACTTCACTGCCGCAGCGAGCGGGACGCCCGCGAGTGACGGCGATCGAGTCAAGATCAGCACGCCGTTTACAGCAGCTGCTTGGTACACGCCGACGGCGACGGACGCTGGTACGTTCTCGACGACGGCTCAACGTCTGGCCGCGACTGGAGTGACGATCCTCAACACGGAAACGTTCCTGTTCGATGGCAAAGAGAATGGCACGGCGGCGACGGCAACGGCGCTCACCGTGTTTGGCAACGCTGGCAATAACCTGATTGTCCACCAGCCAGCTCTGGCCGATAACGCCGGTACGGTTTCGGTCGATGAGTTGCTTCCGGTTACCTACGAAGGACTCGATCGCGCCGGAGCCAATGGGCTGACCATCAACGGAGGTGCGGGCGTCGCAGATACGCTCGTAGCACTGGGTACGCCTGCTGCCGATACGTTTGGTGTGCCTGGCACGCCGGACATCTTCCTCAATACTCGAATCCCAATTAACACCGCACGAATCGAGGGCTATGTACTCGAAGGACTCGAGGGCGACGATAACTTCAACATCACCCCGATTATCGACGCCAGCGTAGACAACGCTCCAGCCGCGCCAGCGAACGGTACGATCACGATTTTGGTTAACGCCGAAGGACCGAGCGGCAGTGATCACGTTACCTTCTCGGTCAACACCGCGGATGTCGGTCCGAACGAAGTCTCTGTTGACATGGATTCGGCTCGCACGACGGCTTTCGAAGTGATCCCGACGATCACGCAGACCGGCTTGGGTACGGTGACGCTGTCCGGAGTCGAAACGGTCGCGATCGATGCCAACGAAAACAATCTGATCGTCTCCGGCACACGTGCTGAAGATACGATTACATACACTCCATTGAGCACCGACTCGGGCCACATTAGCGCTATCGGCGTTCCGACCGAGTTCTTCTTCGACGAAGTCACTCAAGGCGTCAGCACATTCACGATCACCGGCGGTGCAGGCGGCATCGGTGGGCCGGCCAGCGGCGGGTTTGCTGACAAAGTGATACTCCAAGGCACCGATGGTCGTGACTTGATTCGAGTGGACGGTGTGCTGCGTACGGCCAGCGTCGAAACGCTGCCCTTCGCGGCAGCGGCGGGAACGCTGTGGCGCAACGTGCGGCTGGACGATGGCACCATTGCGATCGGCTCGGCGGGCGTCATCGAAACGATTACGGTGAAAGGACGTGATGGCGACGATACGTTCTGGGTTGCATCCGCTCCCGCCGTTGGCAACGGCTTGTATGTCAACGTTGATGGTGGCGAACCGCGTGCTTCTGATGCCTTGGTGATCACAAATCTCAATGCCGACGGAACTCGTGCTTTCCTGAGCGACGCGGCAGACTACGTCGTGATCCACCGCAGTCGAACGCCGGACGCGGGCAATGTTCTGCCGTTCAATGCGAGTGTGCGACGTCCCAGCATCTCTTACGAGAACGTGGAAGTGGTATCGGCAAACTTTGATACTTCCGTAGCCCAGAACAACCGCAATACGGGTGATCCCAACATCACGGTGATGGGACCTGATCTGCACGAGCCGAACGAGTTCCGTACGAATTCGGCTTACGTGGGTGCCGGCAAGAGTCTGCAGATTACCAACGCCGAGATCTTCCCGAACGTCGATGAACATCCGGGCGTTCCAGAAGATCACGATTACTACCGAGTTGTTGCCGAGACCAACGGAACGCTGGACTTCCAGGTTTATTTCAATGACATGAATAACTTGGTACCTGGCGACGGCAACGTCAACATCGAGGTTCTCGATGCAGCTGGCAACGTGATCGCTGGCACCGGAGCTTTCGGTAGCAATGAAGGCGGGATTGGTGATCACAACGAACGGGTCCGCATCCCAGCAGTTGCAGGTCAGACATATTACTTGCACGTCTTTGGTGCCACGACCAACGTGATCAATGGCTACAACGTGACGGTTCTCAACGAAGCGCCGCCCGTGCCTTACGACATCGAGCTGAACGATCTGCCGGTGTTCAACGGTTACAACTGCGATACCCAGCCGAATCCGTCCAACAACAGCGACACGGGCCGTTCGCACTTCGATAACATCACCTGCGACAGCACGCCTACGATCACCTTCCGACTGGATGACAACATCTTGCTGAAGGATATCCAAGGCAATAACGGCTCGGCACCGCTGACGAACAACCCGCCAGATCAGGTAATTGCGATTCCGTTCCAGAACCAAACGTTGGCTCCGGGATACCGTATCGCGATCTTCGACGAGGGTACGCCACAGCAACCGGGCGTTGTTCCGGAGATTCCGATCGGCTACGCGACGAAGACGGCGGATGGCGTGTACAGCTTCACGTTCCCGAACGCTTTGACGGACGGAAGCCATTTCATCTCGGCGCGCGTTCAGATTATTGATCCATCCGATACGGGTGCAGCCGCTGGTGTTCAACCTGGTCAAACGGGCTTTGGTGGACGCAGCCAGTCGCTAGAGATCATCGTTGACACCATCGACCCACCAGTCTTCTTCGGCTTGCAGACTGTGGGGACCGATGGCCTGCATCCTGATAGCGATACCGGCAACCCGCTCATGGAATCGACGTTCTCCGATCGCATCACGAGCAATCGAACGCCAACCTTCTGGGGACTTGCGGAAGCGAATACCGTCATCCGGCTGTATGCCGACTTGACCCCGAACAATGGCGTCAACAACCTGGATGTCTTCCTCGGTGAAACCACCACGAAGCCCTTCGACGGCAACAACCAGTTCGGTAACGCTACTGGTAACCAGCCAAATGGCCAGTGGGAGATTACTTCGGTAGTCAATCTGAACGACACGACTCTGGGCTTCCCGAAGGATGGCTTACGACGAATTCTCGTCAATGCCGAGGACGTTGCAGGCAACATCCAAACACCTCAGTTCCTGGAGATCTTCATCGACACCCAGGGTCCACGCGTGTTCGACCCCGCCGGTCCAGAGCCAGCTGTGTTTATCACGGGTCATCCAGAGTATGACGTGTTCGATCCGAAGCCGTCGATCAACGGCCCAACACCTCTTGCACCAAGCATTACGGTGAATATCGAAGACCTGCCAATTCGCGTACCAGGTGCTCCGGCGTCGTTCCTTTACCCGGCGCTCAAAACACCCGTCAATACCGTGAATCCGGCGACGGGACTTCTAATCGGAGCTGGCGAGTCGCCGCTCGAGCCGGAATATTTCGAGGTCCGAGGTGACTACAACGGAATCATCCCGATTCAGTCGGTTATCTTCCGATCGGATGTGGTGACAAATGGCAATGTTGCCACTGGCGAGATCATCTTCACGTTCTTCGAGCCATTGCCAGACGACCGTTACACCTTGATCATTCGTGACGCGTTGACGGATCACTCCGGTAACAAGCTTGACGGGGAAATGGACACGATCGAGCCAGAGAACTCGACGACACTTCAGTTCCCCAGCGGCGACTTGATCCCGGGCAACGACTTCAACGCTCGCTTTACGATCGACAGCCGACCTGAGCTTGGTGTGTGGGCTTCCGGCAACGCCTGGATCGATATCAACGGCAACGAAGCCATTGATCCTCGCAACGCTGATTTTGTCAACCGCGACATCATCTACACGTTCGGCAACGGAAACCCTGGCACGGATCGAGCCTTCACGAGTGACGACTTCTTCGCTGGAAACTTCCGAGCTCCAGGCCCAGATGGACTCCTTGGCACCGCAGACGATGGCGTTGCTGATGGCTTTGACAAGCTGGCAGTTTACGGAACCACGGGCACGGGCGTCGCCGGTCCTTGGCGGTTCCTAGTCGATGGCAATAACGACGGAGTGCCTGATCGGATCGACACGAATGCAGACGGCAAGTCGGATGTTCAGTCTGGAGCAGGTATTAATTTCAATGGCTTGCCAGTGGCCGGTAATTTTGCTCCGACGTCGGGAGACGAAGTCGGTATCTTCACCGGAACGACTTGGTACTTTGACATCAACGGCGATTTCCAACTGGATGCTGCGAGTGCAATCGTTACCGCAATGCGTGGCTATCCAATTGTGGGTGACTTCGATGGTGACGGACTCGACGACCTCGCCACCTGGGCCGACGACGTATTCCAGTTTGACCTTAGCGGTGTTGGCGCTGCGACCGGTCCACTGCCGGGCAATCCGCGGATCAATGGCCAGATTGATGCAACCATCAACTTCGGGTTCATCGGTGTTCGTGAACGACCGTTGGCAGCCGACTTGGATCAAGACGGAATCGATGATATCGGCCTCTGGTCGCCTGACCAGTCTGGAATCACACCGAATGAAGGTGCCGAATGGTTCTTCCTTGTGTCAAACGATCCGACCGGTGCGAATCGCACCATCGGAACCGTCAACACGTTGAACCATGCGTTCAAGCCTGTGCCGTTCGGCAAGGACTTGTACATGCAGCTCGGCACATCCTACTCGATTCCGATCATCGGTAACTTCGATCCGCCGGCGACGGCAGGTGTCATCGACTTGACCGAAGAGGAAGTTACCGACCTGCGGAACCGACTCGACGTCAACGATGACGGCAACGTGACCCCGCTCGATGCGTTGATCGTGATCAACAGTATCAATGAGCGCGGTTCCCATTCGGCCTTTACCGGTGTCGAGCGACTACTGGACGTTGATGCCGATGGCACGATTGCACCACGCGATGTGTTGGCGATCATCAACTACCTGAACGCGTTCAACTCCGTTCAGGGTGAGGGCGAAGGCTCGTCGCCTTCCACGATTCTGGCAACAGGAAGTTCGGCAGCAACGCTGGCGGCGAGTTCCAATGCCGCACTTGAAGTTGCAGACAATCAGTTCATCGCGGCAGCCGATACGATGCGAATCAACTTCGCACCGGTCACACCCGCTTCCGCTGAATTGGAAGGATTGTTCGCACTGCTTGACGATGCGGAGGTCACGGACGAAAACGATGAATTGTCCATCGATGCGCTGCTCGCCGGCTTCGAGTCAGATGACTTGTTCACCTTGGATAACTCGACCGACGGATTGGTTGGTTCGGCTCTAGACGAGTTGCTGAATGATGACGAGTTGTTTAACCTCGACGACCTCGCAGCCGACGTATTAAGTTCGCTTGATCGAGAGGACGATCTCGCGTAAGTCTGCAAGCTCTAACCTTTACATCAAATCAGAGCCTCCGCGTCAATTCGATGCGGAGGCTCTGTTGCGTTACCAACCGGTCATCGTATTGCTGTGCCGACCGATGTGACGCGACGGCCTACATCCCCGCAGCACGAAGTCCGCCCAAGACGCCACCGATGTCACGGTGAACTTCTGTCGTGGCACGCACGACCAGCGCTCGCAATGGAGCGTAATAGACGATGGTGCCCGGCCCTCCAGCGACGTCCCAAAACTCGGGAGCGATGGTTCGCTCAATTAAAGCGACAAGGCCCGGTCCATAGTCGGGTACGGCCCCGCCACCACCGGCCCCGCGCACCTGCGAAAGCAAGTGAGCAGGCCCGCCTGTCGAAGAAGCGATAAGACTCAACGACTCCGTTACCCCCAACATCACTTCATCAACCGACTGCGTAGGCTCGGTGTTGGGGGCGTCGGCTCGAGCGAATTCGCGTTCAAGGTCCTTCTTGATGTGGGTCAATCGGCCCCATAGTCGATTTTTGTAAGACGTTAGCGTTTCACTTTCGATCAACCGTGGATCTCGTTTCAACTCGGAGTAGAGAACGGTCAGTTGATAGATCGCCGCAGCTCGGCTTGTGTTGGTGTGGGCAGTCGCTTCAAGCCGAAGGGTTTCGCGAAGTTCACGACTGATTTCGTGGTAAGGCCGGAGTTCAGAGGACGACTCAACCCCGTCAGCGCCCAAAGCAACGAGAATTAGGAGTCCGTACATTCGATCTCTCCCTGTCCAGGCTATTGCGTGCCTGGTCACACCCCTGTGACGCGAATCAGTCTAACACTTCGACGCGACAAATGGCAACTAACGCTGTTTTAGACATAGGGCCTTTCAGTTTTTCAAACCGAGAGGTTTGTACGACGGGCCTCCGAGCCCGTCGACTAATCTAATGAATAAGTCAGAAATAACTTCGGCATTTCAAGAGTAGGGTCCGCTGTGCGGACCAGGAATCCCTGAGGTCCACAGCGGACCCTACGAAAAAGAGGACGTTATTGTTGAGCCGGTCGTAAGTCGTTATTCGACGGGGTCGGAGGCCCGTCGTGCATCTTGTGCAACGTCAACAAGTGAATCGCCCCGGGTTGAGGCATCGAGCGTCCCAAAATAGCCTATCACGCAAAGCCGCAGTAACGAAACAAGCGATTCCAGCCGCTGCCAACGTGTCGCTTAGGTAATGTGCTTCGAACAAGACGCGTTGCGCCGCAGCGAGCAGGGCAAGGCACGCAAACAGGTAGCGTCCCTGCGGGTAGAGCGAACTGAGTGCAAACGCCAGCCCCACCGCGGTGGCAGTGTGCCCAGACGGGAAGGATTGCAGTTCCCAGACGCCAGGAGTCCCCGGGAATCCCAGAAATGATTCACTCGCAGCTGCTCGCGACTCGAACGTCAGGGGGCGTTCTCGTGTGACGAGAAACTTCACGGCTCTCGCAATGATTCCGGGGAGAAACGTCATGACGCACACCCTCGGCAGATAGAATCTGCGTTCAACGTCCAAAGCCCACATGACAACGAGAATCACGGCGATCCCCGCACCGTGAGCGAATACCTCCGCCAATTGCACGAAGCGTCTTAAATCCCCTGGAACTTCCCACACGTCGAACTGCGCGATAGGTCCATCCAGCGTAAAGACCGAGACCGCCCCCAGCAGCCAGAACATCGCTCCAGCAACGTACAAGTAGCGGACGGATGGTCGGAACATTAGATACCTCAGAAGTGGAGTTCGAGTTCTAGAGCACCAACTCAAGAATAACTTTGGCATTTCAAGAGTAGGGTCTGCTGTGCGGACCAGGAATCCCTGAGGTCCGCACAGCGGACCCTACACCAAAGAATGCAGTTGTCGTCGAGGCGATCCTTCGTGGCGGTTAGAGTAGCAGCATTTGCTCACTCCACCCAAGACGGCTTCATGAGTCTTTGCGGTTATTGTGTGGCGCGCTGGGGCAGCTTCCGTTGGGTGAGATAGTCACAGTTAAGACCCCAGCCGTTTAGGAGTTTGTTCAAAGCCGTCAAAAAAGCCTTGCTGCTAAATGTTATGCAGCAAGGCTTTAAGAGTGGGCGGTATTGGACTCGAACCAACGACCTCCGCGGTGTGAGCACGGCGCTCTAACCAACTGAGCTAACCGCCCAACTCAAGCGACCTGCCAGTCACTTGTTACTCTAAAATCAAATCTAACTTACCGTGATGCTACTGAACAGAAGACCGAATCGCGGGCTTCCGTGCTGGTGGGATTCTCTCACTTCTCAGATACTGGCTTCGATATGTCGCCTGTTGGGGCCGAAGCTTCCTTCGGTTCGCTTGGCGGCGGCTCGAATTTGGGGGCAGTCGGTTCATCGTAGTCATCATAGTCATCGTAGGAGCTACGAGACGATGAACTTGACTTGGGCGGTGTGTATGTATCGGTGTAGTTGATCGACGACTGGAGTTCGTTCAAGCCCTTGCGGAACTGTGAATAACTCTGGCCAAGCGACTTCGCGACTTCGGGCAAACGCTTACCAAACAACAACACGGCGACGATGCCGACAATCATTAACTCTTGAAATCCAAGGCCAAACATGTCTATTGCCTCGCGTGGGGACTGAAGTCGAATCGTTCGACGGTTCGACTCGGGATGTGCTAACAAAAAACTACAAAGTCGTCATTGCGGCCTGATCGCCGAATTACTCGTCCGATTTGTCTTTGCCAGCCGATTCGATATCGTCCTCGATGCCCTGGACGCCTTTCTTGAATTCGACGACAGAACGACCCGCGCTCCGCATCAAACTGGGAAGACGATGGCCAAACAGTAACAAGGCCAATCCCGCGATAATCAACAGTTCCAGATGTCCAGGCATCCCGAACATGCCAAACAGGTGTGAATTCATCATAGCAACGCTCTCGCACAAAGAAGGTGGGACGACAGTGTCAAACACACGAACGGCGGCGAAAGCGGGTAGACGCCCAGAGGGGTGTCTCCTGGACCAAACCTGTGTGAACCACGCAACCAATACGCGGTTGACCTATCAAGCTCAATTCTAACGCGAAGGCGGCGCGTGTCAAATGGTGGCTTAAGCCCGAAAAATCAACGCAGCACCCGGTATTGCGGGACGTTGCGAGTTGCTGCAGCGGCGGCTGGACCTTGCTCGTACACCGGCAAATATCGGTAATAGACCTCCAGGCAGAGCGTTGCCATGGCCGTTGAATAGACCCGACCGCCGTAGGATCCCCAAACCGTATCGGGCGAAAAACTGCCCGCATTGTCCCCGCTGCGTTCTTGCCGGGCGAGCAGTTGCTCCTGAAGGGCCTGATTCCATTGGGACCAGACTGCGTCAGCAACTTGGGGTGGGAAGGAGGCCTGCGCGGACTTTGCTTGAAACAAACCGAGCGTTCCATAGTACCAGTAATACAGATTCGCCTTTCCTCCGCTGGGCAGTTGCTGGCCGACAAAGCGAGTGGCCTCCTGGACGGCAAGGTCATCCTGTTGGATGCCGAGGAAGTATCGGCACGCCAGCGCCTCGGCGGTCATGGTTTCCGAGGCCCGTTCCGTCGGGCGATAGCTTGCCAGTCCTAGGTGCTCGCCTTTCGAAACCGTACGTAGAAAGCGAATCATTCCCGCGCGAGTTTCTCCCGGCACAGTGATCCCAGCCAGTTCGGCACTCTTCAATGCCATGACTTGCCAGCCAAACTGGCTCATGTCGCCTTGATCTGCCGGTTGGTAACGCCAGCCGCCGGTGCCGCGATCTTGAGCATTGATGGTGTACTGCACAGCCCTTTCGACGTAACTTCGCATTCGATGGTCGCCGGTCATCGCAAACGCTTCGCTGATTGCCAGCGTTGCCATCCCATGACAGTACATACGAGCGAACAGTCGTGCTGGCCCGGCTAAGTTGCCGTCGTCGGCCTGTTGTCCGAGCACGTATTCAAGTCCGTGTTGTACAGTACGCCGGTATTCACCTTCAAAGTGGGTGTGTCCTGCTGACAAGAACGTTAGCAGTGCCAAACCAGTGATGCCTGTATCGGCATCGATTCCGGCTCCCTTTCGATCATGCCCCAGCACCTTCGTCTCTTGCCCGCCGCCGAACTGGGCCACACTCCAACGCCCGTCCTCCGACTGATGTGCCGCCAGCCACTTGAGCGCGGCCTCGACCGCTTGCTCGGTCTGCTCGCTGCCGCCTTGCTGTTCGATCAGCGCCATGCGACGCCGCGACATACGCAGCTGGTACACCTCGGGAAGCAGTTGGCCATCGCCAAGTCGACGCGCGGGTGGTGTGTTGCCGCTGGTATTTGCGAGCTGCGAGAGATCGGATGGTTGCTCTTTGTGGAACGATTCTGCTGCCGAGGCGCCGTCGCTGCCGTCTCGTGCACTCTCCGCTTCGCGGTTATCTGCGGCGGCAGCCATATCGATCGCCGATGGTCGGGCCTCGGCGATGTCTTGCGAGAAATCCACTTCCGCCAGCCGTTGCAACGTTGACGAATCCGGCAGCGCGTTGGGTGCCTCGGCCATTGCATTCGCCGTGCCGATTGGTTCGGGAATCGATTCGGAAGCCAGCCGCTCCAGGGGCGGAGGCGTTGGAACTGCAGGCATTGCCTGCGGCGCGGCTTGAGGTTCGGGGCGCGCGACTTCGATTTCACTTGGTTCCGCCGGTAGCAATGTTTCGGCTTGCGGCGTTGGCGGTGCGGGAATTGCGGCTTCGACACCGGGGTTCGACATTGGTGTATCGCGTACGGCGAGTGCAAAGTCCGGTTGCTCGACCGCGACGGCAGCCAACTCCGTGTCGACTTGCACCTCTTGCTGACTGGGGCTGCCCAGGTCGGGCGTGATCGCAAACTCAGCAGGATACTCGTCCCAAGGTTGTCGTTCGCGCGGTGTATTTGCGGCATCAGAGTCTTGTGCGACAAAGGCCAATCGGATGACTTCATCCTGCTGCGGGGATGGAGCATCGAAGATCAGACGCGTGCCGTACGCATACGCGATGAACAGAATGTGAGCGAACACCGAAAGCACAACGCACTTGGAGAGTGGCTGAGCCTGGCCCCAACGCGTCCGCATCAAGATCAGCAACGCGACTGTCAAGATGGCCAAACCAATCCACAGGATGATCGCCAAAGTTTGCGATGCCGACGTTTCAGCGAGCAATAGCGCATGGAATGACATCTCGGCAAACGCCGTGACGTCGAACATCGTCACCAACTTACTGTACCCGATCATTACGCAATCCAACTGCCTTTTCCCGACCTGCTATTTCGCCAACTAATCCTCAAACCCGTACGACAGATGTTCCACAGTGTTGAGACGAAACCAAGTCATGTCACTCACTTAATGCGTACGGCTCGCCATTCGTACGGAAATGCCCATATCGGAAACACCCGCTTCGCGACAGGCTCCGAGTACGGTTGCGACGTTTTGAAACGCGCCCTCGGCATCGCCTCGTACAAGCACTCCCAAATCGGCGTATTCGCTTTGTGCTTGAGCCAACCGTTGCACCAACTCCTGGACGGTAACGATTTCTCGATCCAACTCGATGTGCCCATCGTTAAACACGTTGATCACTCGTCGTTCGGGCGAGGGTGTCAGTGTCTTGACGTCCGAGACTTCTGGCACCTCAAGGCCGATCTTTCGCTCCAACTCGGTGAACTTGGTACCTACCATGAAGAAGATAATGAGTAAGAACACCACATCAATCATCGGAGTGAGATTGAGCGTTGGTTGTTCGTCGATGTGAGTCTTTAGCGGCATCGTTTTTGGTGTCCTTACTTCGCCCTTCAACCCTGGGTTAAGCGGCCTTGTTGCTGGAGGCTCTTGAGCCCGATCCCGTCGCCTCGCGAGGCCTAGCGTCGCCAGCGATCAACGCGACCAGTTGCTGCCCCAGCGAATCGATCTCGACCACTAACTTATCGACGCGACCGACAAAGAAGAGATAGGCAATCAATGCGGGAATCGCGACGCTCAATCCGGCCGCCGTCGTTAGCAACGCCTGACTGATGCCTCCGGCGAGCAACTCAGGTCGTCCCATCGCATCCGCCGTGGCGATTGCATTGAACGCGCGGATCATGCCCAATACGGTGCCCAGCAGTCCCAGTAGCGGACTGATTGTCGAGATGCCATTGAACAAGCGGATGTACGCTCGCAAACCGTTTGTCACTCGCTCGCCCGCATCGATGATGGCTTGTTCGACTTCCACCGAGGGGCGTCCCCATTTATTAACCGCACCGGCAAACACCTCGGAAACGGGACTACCATTCTCCGCACACAATTCCGCAGCCGCTTTGCGATCGAGTTGTCCTTCGGCAATCTGTTCCAGGAATCGACGTACGAACGGGCGCGGAATGACGCGGCCCCGACGCAACGCGATCGTTCGCTCGAAGACGAACACCAGCAGAATAAACGAACACACGCCGATTGGCAGCATCAGCGGTCCGCCGTCGCGAATTACTTGCAACAGATTCTTCGTGGGAATCGCGATCTCATCGATGGCGGGAGCGGCAAGGTTGCCTGCTGGTGTAGGATTCGCGGTCGCTTGTCCAAAGCTTGGGCCCGCGAACGCCAGCAACAAAACAAGCGGAGCAAGTTGCAATGCGAAAATCCAAGTTGTTTGTGGCAAAGTCTTCATATTTCTGTCTCCTCCCGGAGGGAGTGGTTTCTGTTGGTATCTAGTTCGTGTTTGTTCCAGCCGTGCGTTGGGCGACTCGCAGTCGCTGTGATGCATCGGCAGCATGAGGCGTTTCGGGATAGTCGCGTAGCAGTTGCGTATACAACTTGACGGCTTCACGCCACTCGTTCGTTTGCTCGTGACACTTTCCCGCTTGCAGCAAAGCCGCCGCTTGCCATTGCGGAAAGGCGTACAGGCTGACGACACGGTGGTACGCGCGAATCGCTTCGCGATAGTCCTTTTGATGGAAATAGCTCTCGCCGATCATCCACTGTGCCATGGCCGCAGTTTCCGTTCGTCCGCCCGTTGTCGAGCGGACGACTTGGGTAAACGCGTCGCGTGCCGCCGAGAAGCGAGCCTGCATGCTCAGGCAACGACCGATGACATAGTCCGCTTCGTACAACTGACGGAAGTCTGGGAATCGATCACCGATCGACTGCGCGATGGCTAAGGCCTCGGCCCATTGCTCCTGGTGAGCCAAGCATTGTGCCTGCCGCAAGGGAACCATCGGCGTCCACGCCGTCTTCAAGTCGCCGACATCTTCGCCAAGAGTCGTGAACAACTCGCTGGCACCGGTGTAATCGGTCTGGCGAAACGCCGCTTCGGCTACCCAGTAGCGTGCCGCAAGCGATAGTTCGCTTTCCGGAAACGCGTTCACAAGCCGTTGCATCGGAATCGCGACTTCTGCCCACTTGTCTTGCTGTGCCGCCAGTTGCCCTTGCAGGTACAGCGAATGCGTTAGCAGTCGCGGTTCAAGTTCGGTTGCGAGTAGCTGTTCTAAGTAGGAACTTGTCGCGCTCGTGTCGCCTCGGTGAAAGGATCGTTCGGCAACCCGATAGGTCGCGTCGGCCCAGTATCGGCTCGTCGGATACTCGCCGACCAGTTGCACGAAGATCGCGTCGGACTCAGTGACTTTGCCAAGATCTGTTAATACCCAAGCCAACTGATAGAGCACGGCATCCAGTTGTTCGATCGTGGGTGTGCGCGTTAAGAGCTGTTGCAGAAGGTCGTGAGCTTCAAGATCTTGCCCCAGGCGATCATGCAATCGACTCGCCTCGAACATCGCGATGGAGGACTCGGGCGATGCCGCGTAATCCTTGATGACGAGCCGATAAGCAGCCAAGGCTGCGTCGAACTGCGAAGCTTGTTCCAAGCTCCTGGCCTGCATCAAACCGGCGCGCGGTGCTTCGTTCGACATTGCGGCCTTGTCTAACAATCGACCGAATGTCTTTGCCGACCCGTCGGTATCGCCTTCCGCAAGCTGCAATTGCCCCAGCCCTGTCAAACCCTTGGCGATGAAGTCTTCTGGGTTTGTATCAACGCTCAACAGAGTATACAGTTCGCGGCCAAACCGAATGTTACCTTTAGCAACCGACTGCTCGGCTAAGTACGCGATGGTCTGCAGGTAGGTCGGTGTGGCGGCGTCGTGTTCGCGGTACTGCTGGAACGCTGTTTGAAGCTGCTCCGTATCGTTCAACTCCAAATAGCACAGTGTCAACTTGGCACGGCACGCAGCCGCGTCTGCACCGTTCGGCTGCGATTTAAGATAATCAGCGAGAGGAATCAAAGCTTCTTCGTATCGATCCAGAGCCATCAAGGCGCTGGCGGTCGCAACGGCAACGTTATCTCTCAACTCGCTTGCGTCAGAGGCCGGCGTGATCTGTTGGAGGGCAGCAAACGCATCTTCAGCGCGTTTCGCCGCAAGATAGGACATACCCAAGTAGTATTGAGTCGCCTGTGAAGACGCGGTGACACCGTCCGTTCCGTCTTCGAGCGACTTGAACGCCGCGATCGCGTCGTCGTAGCGGTGCTGACGCAATGCCATTCGCCCGGTCAATTGAATGACGTTTTTGATTAGCGGACTTGTTGCATACTGTTCTTGCAGCAGCATGGCATTTCGCTTGAACTGCTCGCTGTCGTCCGCGGCAAAGGCCAACGTGCAAATCGTGTAGAGCGCATCATCTGCCCATTCGCTATTCGGCCACGACGTATGAACGTTGCCGTAACTTGTGATTGCGGTGGCGAGGTCGTTGCTCTCACGAAGTGCCTCCGCTCGGCCAAATTCAAGTGCCGCGGCTAACGGATGATCGGTGGCCACTGGTTCGCCCTGTGTGAACGTGTCTACAGCCCCTGCGGCGTCCCCGGATTTTAGCAAGCACATTCCGCTCCAATATCGAGCTTCATTCCGCAACGGACTTTCGGCCAATTCGCCATCGAACTTTGCGAGGATAGCGATTGCTTCGCTGTATTCCTGTTTCTGGTACAGCAAGATTCCCGCGCGGAGATGGGCGTCGTCCCGTAAGCTGCTCTGAGAATGTTCGGCGAGGAACTGGTAGAACCGCAACGCCTCGTCGTTGTCTCCCTTGAGTTCCAGAGCTCGCGCCAAGCCAAATCGGATCTCGCTCTTCAGCGGTCCATCGGGGAACCGTTCTATTGCGTCGCGATAGAGGGCTTCCGCAAACTCTGCCTTACCTGCATCGACAGCGATCTGCCCTCGATAGGCCAGCGAGTAGGCGTTGAGCTTGTCGCTTCCCTTGTCCTTGTCGAAGGCGGTGAGTTCGTCGGCCGCTTTCTCGCGTTCTCCATTCAAGAACAACATCTCCGCAGCGCGGAAAGTTGCCTGATGCGCGAACGTCGATTCCGGGGATCGGTTCACGACACGCTGGTATTGAGCGCGTGCCTCCGTGTATCGCTTCAATTGCAACAGCGATTCGCCCAGGTAAAACGATGCGTTCGGTGCCCGTTCATGACTTTGAAAACGTTCCAGAAACGTGCCGAACTCCTCTACCGCAAGGTCCCAGCGTTGATGAGAGTAGTGAACTGCGGCGAGCGAGAATTGGTTCGCTGCTTCGTCGGCAAAGACGGTGGTCGCGCAAAGCAACAGCGCACTTAATAGCCACCCCAGCGAATTCAGCGTTCTGTACATCCTGTACGCGCCAGACTCAGTCTGACTCCTGTCCATCCTTGGACGATTTTCGCAATCGCTAACTGTACTCGGATCGTCTGCTCGCGAACAAGTCCGAAGACTTGACCACACTTAGTAGATTCAGAGTCGTTGATGCGTTGCCGTAGTTTGAAAACGAGGGTCTCTTTGCATTATCGGATTCGCCAGTGAGCTGCGACATTTCGTCCGCGATTTTCCGATTGTGCGACTGCTAGCAACAGACGACCGCAGTTACATGGCTCGTCAACTTCCTAGTTTGACATACGGAGCATCCTCGCGGGTGGTTCAACGTCGCGCAACAATCTCGCTGCTGGAGGTTGTCGGGCGTCGCTGCCAGATCTCTCGCGAACCTCGTGATGCAACGGGTTCAAAGTTTCGGCGCAGGTAGTCCAAGAGAGGACCATGTGTTCGCAATGATGCGGGCTCGCTGTGATCAACCACGACGCAAACCCGCGGACGCATGTGAATTGCGGCAATGATCTCGTGTTGTCGCTCGTCGGACAGCAGGTCTTGCCAGACGGTGGTATTGAATCCGGTTGGCGGCTCGATGCCACTCCACAAGTACAGACTGTTATGACCGCTTGGCAGGCAGACAAACGTATCGGCATGTTCGTGAAGTTGTTCGACCGTCCAACGCTCGGTCGCGATGGTTTCGTTCGGCAGGTGCAAACGCGCCGCCCCGGCAAGGTCCAAACTCGCCATCTGTGTTCGCTCGGTCGATAGGTAGACATCGCGACAAATGACCGTAAGAAACAGAAGCCCAAGCACTCCGATCAATGCCCCGCGACTTGCAGGCAGCAGAACGTGGTTTTCGCTTCCTAGCGACTCGATTGCGTCGTGTATGGCGGTGAGCAAAGCAACAACTAAGGCCACCGATCCTATTGCCATTTGAGTGCCTGGCACGGGATAAGCGATCAGCGGCTGCAGGACAGCAATCAGGCATAACGAGAGTCTCGCGAAGTAGACGCTCGGTGCACTTTCGATTTGCTCCGGCGAGCCGCTACGAACGGGAAGCAAGATGATCCACACATAGGGAGCGAAGTAGCTGACCAGCAATCCGACTTGTCCACGGTCTTGTGACCCGTGATACAACGGTTGAAACGATTCGACCAAATGACGCAACACCGCGCCGACCACAAGGACGAACGTGAGCGTTTGCACCACGCGAAGCGTCTTCGCTCCTGTAAAGAGACTCTGGGCAAGAAGGAAGGCGACCAATGCTGCCAGCGGCGCGAAGGCTTGAATTGGCGGATCATGATAGTGAAGGCTGACGAAACTCATGTGTTGCAGGAGCATGCCGTCAGCAAGTCCCCGCAGGGAAGTGCCTGCCGCTAGCGTGCCGAGTGCGATGAGCACTGACACGCAGACCGAAACGCTCCAAAGACAGTACGAATGTCGCAGCTCAAAAATGGGCTTCAAGTTGCTCTGCCAGCAGGCCCACGCCGCCAAAGCAATCGAGGCGGTCAACAGCATTGGCAAGCGATAACCGTGCCAGCCCAACAGTTCGTGGCGTCCGATTGCAATTGGCAACGCAATCATCGCAGCCACGACAAGGCCCAATAGCAAGTTCCGCAGTCGGCCAACTCGTGTCACAAACAACAAAGACGCGGAAATTGAAAGCAATAGAAACACGCCGACATTGACCTTCGTCATCAGGCAAATTGCCGCAGCGAACCCCATGCCGGCTATCAATCGCAAATCCGTTGAACGGCCACGCACAAACGTCGCCAGAAGCATACATACGGAGACGGCGAGCAGGCACAACTCTTGCGGGTGTCCAGGTTCCATCGCCAAACGTTCGAGATGAAACGAGACGAACAGCAGTCCCATCATCGCAATGATCGCCGAGCGAGTAACGCGATACAGCCACGTAGCAGCGAGCGCCGCGACGCTCGTCCATACGGCCAACGTCTTGATTCGTGTAACATCGTGAGTTACCGGCCAGTCTGTAGCCCAATGGAAGAACGAGGCGAACCAATAATACGCCGGTCCGTATTGTGAGTAGACTTGGTCGTACAACGCACCGCCCGCCATGAATTGGCGTAGCGACAGCATGACATAGCCTTCGTCATCGTACGATGCGAATGACGCAAACAGCCGCTGGTAACTCGCGAAGCCAACTGCAAGAAGAAGGAGGACGAAGGCTGCGGCAAAGCCGAACTCGGCGCGACGACGCAGCAGCTTTCCCCAAGGTTTCGCAAGCATGGAACTAGGAGCCTATTGGCTGCGGTGCGAAGTTGTCGGCCGATGGCGATAGCACGACAATCGAACGCATCGACTCGACATTCGCCAAAGTTTCGGCCAATTCTTCCTCCAGGTCCGCGTCGGAATCGTCTTGTAACGCGTAATTGACGTGCCGAGACACGATGAACTTTGGCCGCGCACGAACTTGATCGTAGATTCGGACGACATACTCGCCGAGCACGCTGATCCCCAGGGCGTTCAATGCTCCAAAGAACGAAGCGATCATGATGCTTGACGTCCAGCCCGGAATGGCGAGCCCGGTGATGCATTTGTGATAGAGCGTAAAGCCGGTGAATGCCGTGAATACGAACAGCGAGACCGCTGCGATTGCGTAGAACAAGCCCAGTGGGGCCGACGAGAACGAGAACAACGCCGTCTTCGCCAAGGAGCACAGCCCGAGAAACGATACACGAGGTTGTGAGTCGTGCCGGGCCAGTCGTTCGACGACGACGCCCGTCTGTCGAAATCCAACCCAGGACCTCAAGCCTGCGTAGTAGCGATCGTACTCACCCATTTTGAGAATATTGTCGAGTACACGGCGGTCGATCAGGCCAAAGTTGCCGGCATCGCGTGGCATGTCCGTCGTTGCGAGCATTCGCAACACACGATAGAAGCCGAAGAACAGGCCGCGTTTAATTAGACCTTCTTTGCGTTTTTCGCGAACTGCATAGACGACGTCAAATCCTTGCTGCCAACGGTCAACGAATTCAACTAGGCAACTGGGCGCGTCTTGCATGTCCGAGTCCATCACGATGATGGCATCGCCGGTCGCGTGAGTTAGTCCTGCGTGTAATGCCGCTTGATGGCCGAAGTTGCGAGAAAGGTGTAACACGTGAACCTGCGAGTCTTCCCGTGCCAGCTGATCAAGCAGCTCCGCGCTTCCGTCGGTCGAACCATCGTTGACGAAGACCAACTCGACTTGGCAGCATGTCGGCGCAAGTGCATCGATCACTTGGCTGCGCAATGCACGAAGAACAGCGACTTCGTTGTAAACCGGCAGGACGATCGAGATCGTACACTGAGTGATGGGCTTGCGTTGAGGGAGTGAGTTCATTTGCGGAGGACTCCCACGAGCGAAAGTCCAAACGGCGACTTCGCGCCGCTCAGCCAACGGCGTTCGCACGATGCCATCGATAGCAACATGCGGTTCATCAGCGGCGAGACACGCGGGAAATAGGGCTTGTCGTCGCGTGGTAGGCATTTCTGATATCCACGGACGGCGATCGCGGCGGGCAGGCTGAACGAGTTCCAATGGCTGAGCCACTCGACTCGCAACGACGCTTCCGCCGCGTGTTGTTTTAATGTTCGGGAGGTGTAACGTCGGAAGTGCCCGAGGCTCTTGTCCCAATTGCTGTACAGCCACGGATAGGCTGGGACCGTGACAATGATGCCACCATCCGGTTCGAGTACATTCGCAACGTGTTTCAAGACTTGCACTGGATCGGACAAGTGCTCGAGAACATCCAAGAGGACGGCGACTCGAACCGATTGCGGTTCCAACGGCCAGGGCTGCGACAGATCATGTTGCCGAACGTGTTCGAGACCTCGTTCGTGAGCGTGCTCGACAGATTCCGACATGATGTCGAACCCGTGGACGTCGTAGCCCAGCTCTCGGAATTCGACGAGGTTACGGGCCGAGCCGACGCCACCCTCCACCAAGATTCCTGGCGGCGGAAAATGTTTTGCGAGCAACCTTGTCACCAGTTTTCGCTTGGCGACGTGCCACCAATACGAATCTTCCAGCTCAATCAGTTCGTCGAGATGACTTGGATCCATGAGTTTAGGTGGGGTTGTAGGAGGTGGGCGGGTCGTAGCAGGCGAGGAGCAACTCGCGCAATGCGGTCACCATGAAAACATACCTCACGACTAAGCTCGGGCAAGTTTGGTAGCCGTCGCGGCGCGAGACGATTCCCGGTATCTTCAGCAGCATGGAGAAAGCAACTTCCTATTCGCTGCGCGCTCGATACCTCTTTCCCATCGACCGTCCACCCATCCGAGACGGAGTGATCACCGTTTCGAATGGTCGCATCGTCAGTCTCGGGCACGATTCGGAAGGCGAATGTCGCGACTTAGGCGACGTCGCGATCCTGCCCGCGTTCATCAATGCTCACACGCACCTCGAATTCAGTAGTCTCGAACACCCTCTCGGCGAGCCCCGCATGGTGTTTACTGAGTGGATTCGTGAAGTGATTCGCTGGCGGCGTACACGGATCGAGCAATCCGAGGGAAGCGATTGGCGGCACGATGCCATTCGCAAGGGAATTGAGGAATCCAGCCAGGGTGGCGTATTGTCGCTCGGCGAGATCGCGACGCTGCCGCGGGCGGACAGTGATGGCCGATACGCCGCGATGCAAGGTATTAACTTTTTGGAACTGCTGGGCCTGGCCGATGATCGCCACGATGAATTGGTCGCGGCGGCCAATGCGCACGTCGCGACGTTCAAGAGCAGTTCACGCCACCTATCCCCGGGTTTAAGTCCACACGCACCGTACACCGTCAGCCCGAGACTGGTCGACAGTATCGCGACTCTCGCCGCCCGCACGCATACGCCGGTTGCGATGCACTTGGCCGAGACTCGCGAAGAGTTAGAGTTGCTTCAATCGGGCAGCGGTCCATTCTGCGAGTTACTTTCTGAGCTAGGTGCATGGCATCCTGACGTGATTCCACGGGGAAGTACGCCGCTCGATTACTTGAAGTTGCTGGCCAAAGCGGAACGCTCGCTAGTCATTCACGGCAACTACCTCACACGGGAAGAGATCGAATTCGCGGCCCAACAGCGCGAACGGATGTCGGTGATCTATTGTGCTCGGACGCATGCCTACTTTGGTCACGAACGATATCCATTGCAGGAGATGTTGGATTGCGGCGTGGCAGTTGCCTTAGGAACAGACTCGCGAGCGTCGAATCCGGATTTGAATATGCTGAATGAACTTCGCTTCGTGGCACGACAGCATCAAGACATCCCACCGGAATCAATTCTGCGGTTGGCGACCATCAACGCTGCGACGGCCCTTGGGATCGGCGAGTCGCACGGAACGCTGACCCCTGGCAAGCAAGCGAATCTGATCGTCGTTCCGATTTCAGAGGGCGACTCGTCCGATCCCTATGAGTTACTCTTCGGGTGGGAGCAGAGTGTTATGATGGTTTTTCGATCCAAAAGCTGTTGTACTGAAGTCACAAGACTCTAGGTCCTGGTAATCCGCTACTACTTGAAGAACGACATCAACGAATCCAAATAGCTCTTCTTCGCGGGCGTCACATCGCCCGACTGCTCAAACGCGGCGGGCGCGACGCGACGATTGCTTTGCGGTAGACTCGCTTCGACCGGAGGAGGTTCGGATACCGTTGGTGCCGCATTGCTGGGCTCGTCGTAACCGAACGCCTTATTGCGTTTGTCATCGCCGTTTTTGTAGCTATCGACGTCCCAGCTGTATTTGCACGTCGAGCATTCGTATTCGTGCTTCATCAGGACGTTGACGTACTTTGTCCGACCGCACTTTGGCGGAACGCAATTCTCCTTGCCGCAATCTTTTCCGCCGCATCCCTTACCGCAGTTGGATTCCCATGGGAAGCGAACTTTCGGAATACAGATGGCAACACTCTCAACATTCCAACAGGTTTTCGTTTCTTTCCCCTTCGTCACTGTCGGATAGCAGGCATCGCCACAGTGCGGGCAGTAGGCGCGATGTCCGCCCTTGCCGTGTCCGTCGTGTTTTCCGTCGCATCCGTTATCGCCCGCAACGGCTGGTGCGCCGACCAACGTAGCAATAAGGGCCAGTGTTAACAATTGGAAACGCATATCAAGCTCTCCCTTTGAAGAGGGTTTGTGTTATTTAGAAGTCCACCATGAACCGGGTGCCGAAGATGTCGTAGTCGCCGCTCGTTGGTAGTGCGCCGGCGGTGCTGCCGATTGGCACGCCTCCAACAGCCGCCCGCTGGTCAATGCTGCCATGGATGTAGTTGAACTGCATGCGGCTATAAGGCGTCCACCACCAGTTCAAGCCCAAGGTGAAGCTGTCGCCAACGCCACCGAAGATGTTGTCGTTGGTGAAGTCTCCGTGGGAGTAGCGCCCCGCCACTTGCCATGCACCCCAACCGCCACCCTGACCGCCACAGCATTTGTTGACGAGGAAGAAATTCTCGAACGGTTTCGTACGGCCGATGGTGCCGGAATCTCGCTCCCAAGGAGTATGCTCGCCTGTCAGCCAGTACGAGGCATAAACATAGTACCCGTCGAAAGTAAGGTCCGGCCCGAAGCCTGCGGTTCGTTCAACGTTTATCGTTTGATATTCACCAACGACTTGGAGCGGGCCGACATTCACGACACCTTCGAGCCCTAACAACTGATATCGATTACCGCCAGCGATGGCACCCGTATCAATCCACTTTCCGTTCGTGCGAGCTTCCGGTCGCGTCGTGAACCGTGCGTCGGGTCCACCTCCCGGAAAGGCAGCCGAGCCCGAAACCGCCCAGTGAGCGTAACCTCGCCCATCAGAGCTTTCGTCATACCAAATTGTGTTCGCCAAGCGTCCTGCAACTTCTGATTGATAGTTGTCCGTGTACTGCCCACCAACCTTCGCGAGATCGTCCAACAGGAAGTAACCGTAACGCCAATTCCAACGCTCGTCGTCGGTTACTCCATACGATGCCAAGCCGATTCGTCGGGCATCTTGGTTGATCGCTTCGACGTGGAATGGGCGTTCCATGAAGACGTTGTAGCGACTGCTGTTCAGATGGTCCAAACCGTAAGGTCGCTTTTGATTTCCAAGCAATACCGTTTGCAGGTAGGGTAGTTGCTGCCAGCCGAGGAAAGCATCTTTGAATGCGAGTTCCGACGGATTTGCGAACTCCATTTCGATCTTATAGAGCATGGTGTCTGTAACATCACCTGAGACACCAAACCGCAAGCGACGGAAGCCATTAAAATCACGAGGGCCTGTCGCTGGATTACCATTGCCAGACGGGCTGCCGTTGAAGGCGTCGTCGTCGAGCGCGTTTGGCAGGGCATCCGCGTGGGGGAATACCCAGTAATCGTAATGCACACGACCCGACCACTTTTGCGTCGGCTTTCCGTTGGCAGGTGTGTCCTTTCCGATTCCGGCGATGATCTCTTCAAGTTCCGCAACACGACTTTCAAGAAACGTGTTGTTGGTCGAAACGTTTTGAATCGATGGTAATCGACTCTGTTCGAGTTGCAGGAGCCTTGCCTCTTGCGAGGAGATTCGTTGTTGCAGGTCGCGATAGTAATCTTCGGTCGACTGCTGCGCTGACAAGATCGAGGCCCCCAGCGCGACGCACGTCGCCGCGAAGCCTCGTAGATAATTGGTAAATCGCATTCTCGCTCCTCCGTGAGCAAACGTGTGATGAATCGGCGCGGTGTGCGTCGCCGTTAGAGGTTTCGCTGTTTCTTCCGTTGCTTGCGGTAGGAACCATGACAATTCTGCCCCGCGCAACGGTTGTGAGTTTGTTAGTCTTTATTTCAGTCGGAACGGTGAGTCCGTAAGAAGCGTTAAGATTGAACATGCCAACGCGATTTCGTCGCGGGATCGCCCGCATAATTGCGACAATCGTCATCACCGGATGTACGGGTAAAATTTACCGGTTAGGGCGCGATTGAGTTCTCAATCAACTTTGATAGCAATACACGGGGAAACGGCGCTGGCGCTCGCAGCAGCACGAGCTACTGAATGGTCCAACCGACGGCCCGGTGCAAGCGGAACTGTGCCGCGTTGTAGTCCACAACCGTTCGGACGTACTCGCGACGAGCTTGATCAAGGGCCTGGATAGCCTGCAGCGTTTCGATGGGAAGCCCGATGCCTTCCTTCACCCGCGTCGTATTGCGGTCGTACGACTCGGTCGCAAACTTGACGGCATTTTCGGCAACAGCGATCTGGCCCTTCCGCGAGCGAACTTGAGCGTGTGCGACGTTGATTTCGCGAGCGACCTGATCCATTAAGCGGACTTCTTCCAATTGGCGTTGCTCGTAGACCGACCACTGTTCGTCACGGGCCGCACGTTCGCCGAATCCGAAATTCCGCAACTCCCAAAACGCAACGGCGTCGAAGTCGAAACGTTGGCCCGAATTGCCGACGTTGCTGCCTAACCCGCCTCCAAAGGAACCATCACTCATCCCCAATAGAACGCTCGGCAGCAACGGAGCGTACCGCTCTCGCTCGTATCGATGCACTGCCTCGTCAACGAGGTGACGGGCCGCGCCCAACTCGGGGCGATTCGACAGACCAATCGCCAACAACTCGCCGCAGCCCTGATCGGGATCGATCAAGTGAAACGGTACTACGGTGGGTTCGGTGGGGATGATTCGAGTGTATGGGTCGGCGCTGAGTACTTCCACAAGTCGAGCATTGGCGACATCGATGTCTTCCTCGGCGCGAGCCGCGTCGTTCTTTCGTATCGCCGCTTCGGTCTTGGCACGGTCGGCATCCGCTTGAGGGCCCTGTCCCGCATCGGCGAACTGAGTAGTCAGTTCCGCGAGTTGCTGAGCATTGGCAAGCGTTTCATTCGCTACGGCTCGCAGTTGCTCGGCCCGGAGCAATTCCAAGTAGGCCAAAGCTCCATCGAGCAGTGCATCGTTGACAGCCGCGCTAATGGCATGGCTGCGAGCCGAGGCCGCATCTCCGCGGATACGCGGCTGAAAGATGGCGTCCGCGGCATGGAACTGCGCCACGACGCCTGGTACTGTGTTGGTTCCGGCACCAACAGCCCCAATCCCCAGTCCGCCCTGCAACGACGACCGATTGACGTTGATAATCGAACCATCGGACGCTTGGAGATTCCCGTCGTGATGGTTATAGCTAACCCCCGCCCGAATCGATGGAACCCAGAGAACCTTCGCCGCCGACAGGCTCGCGTACGCTTCCTCGTACCGAGCTGCGGCATGAGCAACCGCCGGATTCTGCCCGGACACCATCGATAGCGTCGAGGTCAAATCAAGCTGCATTGTTGGTGTGCCATCGGACGCAATCTCCTCGACGCTGCCGCGCCCGAGAGCTTCGGCCACGCTACGAGGTCGTAAACTGGCCGCGGACGAACTGTCCAACGTCGGGTCTGCGGTAGGCACCAATCGCTGTGGCGCCGGTACTTCTTCTAACGCGACTAATCGAATGGGAGTGGCTGTTGACGTATTCGTCAGAGCTGGTAGTCGATTAAGTTGTGTTCGTGCGGGCAACTCGACGCTGACGCTCGTTGGAGTCGGTTCGGCTAGCTGTCGTCCGGCGCACCCTAACCAAGTCGCAACCACCGAGCAACAGGCTCCGGCGAGTAGCCCTTTCAGTGGCGAGGATCGATGGCGGCGTTTCATACGCGTCTACCGGCAATTGACGACTTACTGAATCTGTCCCTAGGAGCGGCGTTGATCCTACGGAAGGAAGAACTCGGACTTACGGTATCTTTCTTCGATCCAGAACGCTCGCCAAAACCAGAAGTTCGGGAAGCGCAAGTACAGGCGTGATAACGAGTACAACCGGACATCAGGACCGGCAAACTGCCTTGCGATGCCACTAGGCGCGAACTACCCTGAATGGATTAGGAAAGCTCTACGCCCTGGGCCGTATAGATAGAAAAGAGTTGTGTATGCCCCGCCGACCGACTATCGCTTTCTCCTTGGCTCCCCTTGGCCTTCTCGTTGCGCTGTTGGGTTGCGAGCAGATGACGGTCGAGGCGCCTCCGATGAATCCCGTAGTGAAACGCTCGGTGATGACGATTCCAGTTCAGACCCAAACGGTCGAAAGAACTTCGACTCAGCCAGCCACCGTCCACGCGTTTCATGAAGCCCGATCCTTTGCCAAGGTCTCGGGGTACGTCGTGAAATTGAATGTCGATATCGGTTCGAAAGTCAAAGCGAACGACGTGCTGGCGGTTATCGAGTCCCCCGAAATCAATGCTCAGCGCGGACGCGAAGAGGCGGCACTCATGCGGCTGACAGCAGGCGTGACTCAAGCGGATGCGCAAGTCACGATTGCGAAAGCACGCCTAATCGCAGCCGATGCAACACGACAACAGGCACAAGCCGACGAGCAACGCGCAGACGCTCAATTGACGGCCGACGAAGCCGAACATCAACGCATTGCTGACTTGGTGAAACAACGAGCGGTCGCGGATCGCTTGCTGGACGAGGCGACGAATCGGCTCGACGCCGCGCGTGCTGCGAAGGCGGCTGTCACGGCGACAACCGCTGCCGCCGCCGCTCAAGTCGACGTCGCCAAGGCTCAGCAGACAGCCGCCGAAGCCGACCTGCTGGCAGCCAAAGCCGATGTTGAAGTCGGCAAGATGCGGCTAGCTGAAGTCGAAGCGATGCTCAGTTATACCGAACTACGCAGCCCGTTCGACGGAGTTGTTGTCGCGCGAAATGTCGAACTCGGCGATCTGGTGCGGAACTCGCAGAATAGCTCGGTGACAGAACCGCTGTTCGTCGTGGCTCAAATGCACAAGGTCCGCGTCCGTGTCTCGGTGCCGGAACGCGATGCTCCGTTGGCCAATATCGGGGATTCTGCAAGCATCACTTTGCAGGCATTGCCCGGCGAAACGTTCTCGGGGGCAATCGCGCGGCTGGCAGGCGGATTGGACCAGGGCACTCGCACCATGTTGGTCGAGATCGACTTACCAAATGATGGCGGACGTCTGATTCCGGGCATGTTTGGACAAGCCACGATCCTGCTCGACACCAAGGCCGACCAAGTCGCCCTGCCCGCGTCGGCAGTTCGTTACGACGAGAAAGGACGCAGCTACGTCTATGTCGTCGACGGCGAAGGAATAATCCAGGTCGTCGATGTCGCAACCGGAATGGACGACGGACTGCAAATTGAAATCACTTCGGGCTTGACGGGACGCGAGCGTGTTGTCGGTCCTCTGCTGTATCGACTGTCCGCTGGGCAAAGAGTCAACGTCGAAGGGTAATTAGAAATGTTTCTCGTTCGCTTTGCACTGCGCAACTCGTATGCAGTTGTCGCTCTGGCCATTGGGCTCTGTCTGCTGGGTGCGGCGGTGGTGCCACTGTTTCCGATTGACATTCTGCCGGATTTCAAGAAGCCTGTTGTCGTCAGCTACTTCTCCTACCCAGGGCTTCCCACCGGCGAAATGGAGAAGAGTGTTACGTCGCGTGTCGAGCGGGCGCTGACTTTGGCCGGTCGCATCGAGCATCAGGAATCACGGACGATGCCGGGCGGGGCGATGATCAAGATCTTCTTCCAGCCGGGCACCAATCCCAGTTCGGCGATGAATGACATTGTGAATCTCGAAGCCAGCGACATGTTCCACTTGCCGCCCGGGATGGAGTTTCCGTTCACACTGCGCAGCGAACCCGCCAACTTGCCCGTGGTGCTCGCCGCGATTTCCGGCGAAGGGCTCAGTGAGAAAGAGCTGTATACGATCGGCTACTATGCCGTGCGTAACAAAATGGGCGGCCTGAAGGGTGTGCAAATTCCGCATCCCTTCGGCGGCAAGTTCCGCCAGATGATGATCTACGTCGATCCACTCAAGCTCCAATCGTTCGGATTGAGCGCGCGAGATGTCGTCACGGCGCTGCGCGACTCGAACCTGGTCATGGCGGCTGGAGCGGTTAAGCTTGGTGAAGCGGAATATCAAGTCCACCCCATCAACACGCTGCTCACGACCGACGACATCGACAGCGTGCCGATCGCGGTTCGTGATGGTCGACCGATCTTCATCCGCGACGTTGGCTATGCGAAAGACGACGCGGCGCTTCAGTACAACATCGTCCGCGTGAATGGCAGCCGCAGCGTCTACTGCCCGTTATTACGCGAACCCGGCGAGAATACGATTGCTTGCGTCGACCGCATCTACGAAGGCATCGCCACCGAGATCCCCAAGATGAAAGAACGCGGCGATATTCCCGACGCGGCAGAGGTTGCCTTGGTCAGCGACCAGTCGTCCTACATTCGCAACGCCATGCGTAACTTGATGTACGAGGTCGGGCTGGGCGGACTGCTGGTCGCGATTGTCGTGATCGCCTTCTTGCGGCAGATTAAACCCGCGTTGATCGTTGTCGCCACGATCTTGCTGTCGATCCTTGTCGGAGCGCTCGCGTTTTTCTTTACGGGCCAAACGCTGAACGTTATGACGCTCGGTGGAATCGCGTTGGCAGTCGGGACGGTTGTTGATGCCGGAATCGTGATCGTCGAAAACATCGTGCGGCACTTGCGGATGGGAAAGACCTCGGTCGATGCCGCGCGCGATGGCGCCAACGAAGTGGCTGGCGCTGTTCTCGCGGGCACGGTGACCACGCTGGCTGTCTTCGTCCCCGTGGTGTTCTTGACCGGAATGATTAGGTTCCTGTTCGAACCTCTTTCCGCAGCGGCCACGATGACGATCGGTGCCTCCTACTTTGTTGCCATGACCGTGGTGCCGGCGTACTGCGCGAGATTCTTGAAACGTAGGCCGGACTCTCACTCCGCCCTTGACTCACCCGCTCGAGAACAGAGTGAGGGACGGACTGAGAGTCCGTCCTACGAGGAGCCTCGTGGACTTTATGCCGGTACGCTTGCGGTCATCCTCAAAATGCGTTGGCTCGTCGTGCTTGTCACGCTTGTGCTTGTCGGTGCGTCGGTATTACTCTTGCCTCGCATCGGCACCGAACTCTTCCCCAGCGTTGATGCTGGTTCGTTCGAGGTTCGCTTGAAGACTATTCCTGGCACTCGCCTCGAAGACACCGAGACACTCGTCGCAAAGATCGAAGACACGATCAAGGAAGTCATCCCGGCCGACGAGATTGACGCGATTATCTCGAACATTGGCTTGCCGGTGGGTAAGGGAGCGGGATTCTCGACGATCCTCAGCCCCAATTCCGGACCGGACACTGCGTTTCTCGTTGTTAATTTAGCCCAACGCGGTCGTTCGACAAGTTCCGACGAATATGTTGGACGATTGCGAGCCTTGTTTGCAGAGCGATTCCCTCGCGAGCAGTTCCTTTTCACTTCCGGCAGTATCGTGAATGCTGCGTTAAACGAAGGTGCTCCGACTCCGATCAACGTGCAAGTTTCGGCAGGATCATTGGAGCAGTGTCGTGTGGCGGCCGAAAGGATCGCTGAACTTGTCAGCCAGATCCCCGGCACCGCCGATGTGCAAATCGCCCAAGCGCTGGACTATCCACAACTCGATATCAAAGTGGATCGTACGAAGGCTCGCTTCCTGGGACTCAGTCAAGAAGACGTGGCTCAGTCGATTCTGACGGCATACGGTTCCAGCATCGCCTACTCGTCAACGATTTGGGTGGATCCAGGCGGCACAGACTTCTTTATGGGGGTGCAGTACGAGAACAACGAACTGAGTTCCTTGGACGATCTTCGCAATCTGCCGCTCTCGATTGACGGTCCGAACGGCCCGGTTACCGTTCCACTATCGAATGTGGCGACGATCAATCGCGTGAACATCCCCGGAGAGATCAAGCATTACAACATCGCACGCGTGAATGACGTGTACGTCAACGTTGTCGGTCGCGACGTCGGCTCGGTCGCTGCCGATGTCGAGCGAGTGATCGCCAATATGGAGGCCAACAAGGAATTTGAGCCAGGCGTGGCAGCGGTTTTGAGCGGTCCCGTGACGACCATGAAGAGCAGCGCCAAGTCGCTCGGCATCGGCATCGGCGTAGCGATCATCCTCGTCTATCTCGTCATGCTTGCTCAGTTTAAATCGTTCGTCGATCCGTTGATCATCATGCTGGCCGTTCCACTCGGATTGTCCGGCGTACTGGCCATGCTGTATCTGACCAACACGACGCTCAATATCCAGTCGCTGATGGGCACGTTGATGATGATCGGCGTCGTCGTCAACAACAGCATCCTGCTTGTCGAGTTTGCGAATCAGCTGCGCGAGCGCGGCTACGATGTGCGCGACGCTGCACTGACGGCAGCCAGTGTCCGCTTGCGTCCGATTTTGATGACCTCGCTGACCCTCGTCGCATCGATGGCACCACTCTCGATTCACTTGGCACCGGGCGGCGAAGCCATGATCCCACTGGCGCGAGCGATGATCGGCGGGATGGTGGTATCGACCGTGCTAACGCTGTTCCTGGTGCCGTGCGTTTACACGATTGTGAAACGTGTTGCCTCTCCCGCGACAGCCTAATCTGGATTACCAGAAGGCAGCGGGGTCACGACGCTGCGCCTCGTGGATGTTCGCCTCCCAACGAGTCATCCCTTCGTGGTCCGTATAGAACATCGCGGCAGGATCGATGCCATGCTTGTCGAGGTGCTTGATGCGAGCTTGAACTTCTGAAGATCGTTCGAGCCGCGGCAATACCACACCCCACAGGATCACGATCGCCATCAACGCGAGTGAAAGTTTTCCCCATCCGGCGATGCGAGTCTTGCGGGACATATAATCAAGCTACTTCCCAAGCGTCGCAGCGGCTTGTGGGAAAACCTTCTCGAACATTAGCCAAGCCATGAACAGCGTCAGGCATAAGTTGAACGATTGACCGACGACATACAAAATCAACGGCTTGCCGCCCTTGAAGTACTTGGCTAACTCCTTGAAGTTCGTCTCCAGTCCAATGCTCACGAACGCTAGGCAGAAGAACCAACCCCGTAGCGTCTTTGTACTTCCATCGATTACGGCATCCACCAACGCAGGGCCACCCTCGACCGCGCCATAGAGCCAAGAGAACAAGATCGAAGCCACTATAAACCCCAAAATAAACTTCGGAAAGCGTTTCCAAATCTCGCTCACTTTCGGCTTTGGACCGTCCTTTTCCCGCTCGATGTAGACGACCCAAAACACAGCGACGAAGAAGGCCACAACGCCGATCAGAATGTTCTGAATCATCTTGACGGTCGCTGCGACCTGCAATGCCTCTTCTCCCAACATCGATCCTGCAGCAGCCACCGCGCCCGTCGCGTCGATGGTTCCCCCCATCCATGCACCACCCAGGACTTGGCTGATCCCCATCGCCTTTATCGCGACCGGCATCAAGACCATCATCACAACGGTAAACGAAAGTGACATGCCGATCGCCAGGGACAACTCTTCCTTCTTTGCCTTGCAAGCGGCGGCCGTCGCAATCGCGGCGGACACGCCGCACACGGACATATCCGCCGAGATGACCATGTTTAGTGAAGGGGAATCGATTCGAAGAATCTTCTGTCCAAACCAAAACGTCGTAACGAGTACGATGGGCGTCACGACCCACGCGACGAATATGCCTGGAACACCGAGAGTCAGCAGGCGATTGAAGAGGACTTCGGCACCAAGCAGAACCAGCCCCGTCTTGATGAAGAACTCGGTACGTGCTGCCGGCTTGACCCAATCGGGAGTTCCAATCGTGTTGCTGACCAACAGCCCCATCGCCAGCGCCCACATCGCATACTCGAGATTGTAGCTCTTGATGACATTTTGCCCTGCGAGGATGTACGCCAGCACCGCGAGCAGGAACACAAAACAAAATCCCACAGCGAAAGAAGTGAACTTCTTCCCCATCGCCACAGCCCCGATGCCGAATGCCACCGTCGACACCACCAAAACGCCGAAAAGTCCAGGAATCGCGTTCGGCTTGCCTTCGACAAAGAGCGAATCGAGCGGATTTGACGACCACGATCCGGGTTTAGTGAGCCATGGCTTGAGGGGGTTAGATCTTGAACCATCGGCACTGACCCCGGCCAAGACAACGGCCAGCAAGCACAAGCCAAGCAACGCGCCACCAATCCAGATTGCCCACCAGTCTTCAGACCCGAGCAAGGGGATTCCGGCGGTCTGGGGCTTCTCGACTTCCAAGGGATCACTGGCCTCCGAGTCACTCATAAGATTCCTCTACGACAGCATTTCCGTTGGTGCATGAACTACATGGAGTCCAAGATCCTAAACCAAGTCGCAACTGGAATAAAGAGACGTCTTCAGGCAGCCAGGGCTTTCGTTCTGTTCAATCTGGACACGTTGTACGACGGCTCTCCGAAGCCAGGCCTTTTACCATCTTTGGAGAGGGGCATAGTCTCACCGGCCCAGAGGGTCGCAACAACTTCTGCCGGGGCGGAAAGCCCCGGCAAGGGTTGTGTCAGCCCTATCGGGCTTATTCTCCCAGCACAACCACCACTCAATGGTCGTCCTAAACATGTTAAAAGCCTTGGCTCTCCGAAGCCGTCGTACAAAGTAATTCGTTGCTCGACGGCTTCGGAGAGCCGTCGTACGAATCCCTTCAAATTGAAAAACTGAAAGCCCTGTTCAGGCAGCGAGTTGCCGCAAGACACGTCTTACCACTGTCACGATTGGTTCAAGCTCTACAACCGCGACGACGATAACGGATAAAGGGATGAACCCAAACTCGGTGCCAGTACCTCGGCAATGAGTTGTCCCACCCTACCAAATACCCGTCTCGCCTCACCTCTGCTATCGCTTTCGGTCGTCCGTAACTGACCACTGACCCGGAATCCGATGGAAACTCACTCATGACTATTGTCCGCATTACCCTTGTGGTCTGTCTTTTCCTGTCGGTCGGCTGCCAAGTGCCGCTATTCACTCACGACGGATCAGTCAGCTTTGGCGTTGCACAGACGGAACAGCAGCGTCCACTCACTCGAACGCCAGCGGTCACAGCGAACGTCCAACCGGTCGCATACGCACAGCCCGGCGACGAACCCTTGCCAGCACTGGCTATCGATTCAGAAACAATCATGCCGGCTCCCAACCCGCAGCACGACGCACCGTGGGGCGGTGATCTGAGTTTGGAACAACTCGAGGAGATCGCGTTGGCCACCAATCCATCGTTGACGGAAGCCCGAGCTAGAGTGAATGCGGCGCGCGGTAAATGGGTCCAGGTTGGTTTGTATCCCAATACGGTTCTAGGATATGCGGGGCAGCAACTGAGTAGCCATGGTGTTGCCGAACAGCAAGGTGTCTACATTGGCCAAGAAATTGTGCGCGGACACAAACTGAGTCTCAACCGAGCCGTGGTCGACCAGGAGATTCTCAAGGCCGAGCAGTTGGCATTTGCTCAAGAGCAGCGCGTATTGACCGACGTCCGGCTTGGGTACTACGACGTTTTGATTGCACAGCGTCGCGTCGAAGTGGCGGAGCGATTGGTCGCGATCGCCGACGACGCCTATAAAACGGCCGAAGCTTTATACAAAGCAGCCGAGGTCAGTCAGGTCGATGTGATCCGAGGACGCGGCGCGTTGCAGATGGCACAACTCCTCAGCAAGAACGCCACGAACATGCACGAAGCCGCCTGGACGCGGCTCACTGCCGTCCTTGGTACACCCGGCGTAACGCTGCGTCCTTTGGTCGGTGATGTCGAGACCATTACCTCGCAAATCGATCAAAACGAAACGTTGCAACGATTGCTTGTCGAGAGTCCAGAAATCGCGGCCGCGGTCGCAGAAGTCGAGCGGGCTCAATGGGCCATTGATCGCGCCTACGCGGAACCGATTCCAAACATCGACATCCAGGCGGTGTTTCAGAGTGACAATGGCACCGGAAGCAGCAACGGTAACCTCCAAGTCACGATGCCGATTCCTTGGTTGAATCGAAACCAGGGCGGCATACGAGAAGCTGAATCGCAATTGGTGGCAGCCGAACACGCTGTGGCTACCGTCGAACTCAGCCTGCAGCGTCGCTTAGCAACGGTCTATCAACGGTATGCCAACGCTCGCAATCAGGTCGAGGACTATTCAAAGGCGGATGGGATTCTTGACAACTACCGCACAACGTTAGAATTTGTCCAACGCGGATACGAGGGGGGGGAGATCGCGTATCTGGATCTGCTAACTGCTCAGACGACGTTCTCGCAGACGAATCTCGCCTATATCGAAGCCCTCGGCGAGTTGTGGGCGGCGACGGTTGAGATCGAAGGGTTGCTGCTAAAAGACAGTTTAGAAGCCCGAATGCCATAGTCTAAACGCTTCTACTATTGACGGATCAAGCTGCGACGCCGACTATTAGATGTATGGCGATTCATTTCAGGAACGGTCCATGCGGTATCCGCTGCCACAACTCACAACGCTCTTGCTCCTGATCCACATGGGATTTGGGTGCTGCTTCCACCACGCGCACGCGTGTGATTCGAGTGGTTGTGAGTTGAAGGAAACGCACGCCGGCGACTGTGATGGTCACGATCACCCCTTTGCTTCGGTCGTTCTGCACGTCACCTCGTCGGCGTTGACGCTGAGTGATTGTCATGAAGAGCGGCACTCACACGAATGCTCAGGCGAAGACTGTAAGTTCGTCGCCATCTCGCCCCGATGGGGAGCAGCCATCGAGGAAGCAAATGAGATGTCGTGGCTGACCGTCGCGAGTCTTTTCCCGCCGACCTCGACCCAGCAAGAATCGTCGCTTGCATACGAGGTTGCACCTGCACGATCTGGCGTAGCGTTACGACGAACTCATCTTGCGCTGCACATCTTGCAAGTCTAAAAGCGGCACTGCGCTGAAGTGACCAACGGTTGCGCTTGCGCTTTGCGCGAGCCACATCCTAATCGTCTTTAACGCAACGTCTGGAGAGCTATTCGATGAACGCCAATGAGTCGCGATCGACCGGTCGCGCGCCAATGATCCTTGCCGTGATTGTGATTGCCACGATTGGCATCGGCTTGACCCGCAGGCAATGGATGCCGCTAATTCAACCCGAGCCAGCGGTCGAACATCCCGATGGGGGCCATGCTCACGATGATCGTGCGCACGCGCACGATCATGGCCCGCCGCAGCATGAAGGCCACGACGACGCGAGCGCTATCGAGTTGAGTGCGGCAGCGTGGAAGAACGTCGGGCTCCGTACGCGACTCGTCTTGCCACAGTCGTTCGTTCGCACGATCACCGTTCCCGCGATCGTGACCGAACGGCCCGGACGCTCGCAAGTGCAACTGACGGCTCCGTTCACCGGCATCGTCACGCACATCTATATGATCGAAGGCGAGGTGGTCCAACCTGGCGAACGGTTGTTCACACTGCGACTTACGCACGAAGATCTCGTCACGGCGCAGCGAACATTTTTGCAGTCTGCTCAGGAGCTGGATGTAATTCAGAACGAGATCAAGCGACTGTCGGCGGTTGGTGAGGGAGTGATTGCCGGTCGTCGCGTTGTCGAGCAGGACTACGAGCGGCTGAAAATTGAAGCAATGATCCACGCCCAAAGGCAAGGCTTGCTTTTGCATGGTTTGAACGACGACCAGATCGACGAGATCGTTAAGACGCGAACGTTGCTGCAATCATTGACCGTTACCGCTCCTCCGTTTGAGGACGACGGCGACCATGAAGCGGCTGACCACGTTTTTCATGTACAGCGAGTTGATGTGCAGCGTGGTCAGCATGTATCGGCGGGCGATACGCTTGGCGTACTGGCGGACCATTGCCTGCTGTATGTCGAAGGCCAGGCTTTTGAAGACGATGCCGAGCGACTGATGCAAGCCGCGCGCGAAGGTTGGAAGATCGCGGTCTCGCAAGTCGCCAGTGGTCAGCGGCATCCCGAGGCGCAGAAACTGCAAGTGTTCTACGTCGCCGATCATGTCGATCCGAACTCAAGAGCGTTGAAGTTCTATATGAATCTTCCAAACAACTTGGTACGCGACGAACAACGCGACTCGCACCGCTTCGTGGCCTGGAAGTACCGACCGGGACAACGCATGGAAGTCAAGATTCCGACCGCCGCGCCCTTGGAAAACCAGATCGTCCTCCCCATCGAAGCGGTCGCCGAAGATGGTGCCGAGTCGTTTGTGTTCCAGCAGAACGGCGACCACTTCGATCGAGTCGCTGTCCATCTGGTCTACCGAGACCGCGATACCGCCGTGATTGAAAACGACGGCAAGTTGAGCGGCACGACACTGGCTATGTCCGGTGCCTATCAGATGAACTTGGCTTTGAAGAACCGAACTGGTGGAGGTGTTGACCCGCATGCAGGGCATACGCACTGAGTGAAATAATAACGACGAATTCTGCCATTCCGCACTCCACTCCTCTGAAGGATCTTGCGCCGTAATGCTTTCCTCTCTACTCAACAGCGTTATCCGCTTTGCATTACAGAATCGTGCGTTGGTTGCAACGCTCGCCATCTTCTTGCTCGTCTACGGCAGTTGGCAGATTACTAGCCTGCCGATCGACGTGTTTCCCGATTTGAATCGACCGCGCGTGGTCGTGATGACCGAAGCTCCCGGACTTGCTCCCGAGGAAGTCGAGACGCTCGTAACGTTCCCGTTGGAGACTGCATTGAACGGGGCCACCGGCGTGCAAGCCGTGCGGACCTCCTCCGGTGTTGGCATCTCGGTCATTTATGTCGAGTTCGACTGGGGCACCGATATCTACAATGATCGACAAATCGTGAACGAGCGGATCGCGTTAGCCACCGATCGACTCCCTACCGGCGTCCGACCGCAACTCGCTCCGATTTCGTCAATCATGGGCCAAATCATTTTGGCAGGGATGTACAGTCGACCAACATCCGAAACGTTGATGTTCGACATCGATGGTCAAGTTGCTTCCGATCTGAACGATCAAAAGCTGACCGAACAACTCATCGCAGCATTCAGCACGCACGATGTGTATCTGCCAGATGCGTCCGTCGTACACTTAGAGGATTTCGGCACGCGTTGGGCTATTGACGATCATGAAGCTGGTCGCTGGTTCACGATTGTGCGAAACGGCGAGCGGCTAGAAGTGCATCGCACAACGTCGCCGATGGAGCAGCGAACTCTTGCCGACTGGGTCGTACGACAGCAATTGCTGACGATCCCTGGTGTATCGCAAGTGTTTGTGATGGGCGGCGAACGGAAGCAGTTTCAAGTCCTCGTCAATCCCGACCTTTTGCTGAAGTACGGCGTAACGCTGCACGAAGTGAAAGCGGCTCTGGAGAGCAGCAATCAGAATGCAACCGGTGGCTATCTCGACGAGCAGGGCCCCAACGAACTGCTCGTCCGCGCATTAGGACGAATTGGAAACGCCAGACAACTGGAGGATGTGGTTGTCAAGCATCGTGACGGTCGATCGGTCTTGCTGAGCCATGTGGCACAAGTGGTAGAGGGCGCGCAGGTGAAACGCGGCGATAGCGCAGTGGTGATGAGAGGTACGGGCGGCGAGTTAAGCGTCCAGGGCCTGAACTCTGACGGATCGGCTCTTGACTCGCCGCTCTTGTCGCTCAGTACTCCCGCAGTCGTGCTGACCATTAACAAACAACCGGGGGCCGACACTCGCGCAGTTAGCGAAGCAGTGAATCAGATGTTCGCGAAGCTTGAGGCGAGTTTGCCGAGCGATCTACACTTGGAACCCAACCTCTACCAGCAAAAGGCGTTCATCGACTTGGCGATTGCGAACGTCGTCGAGGCATTGCGTGACGGCAGCATCCTCGTCGTCATCATCCTGTTCGTATTTCTACTGAACTTCCGCACGACCTTTATCACCTTGACGGCGATACCACTGTCGCTCGTGATCACCGGCCTTGTCTTCAAGTGGTTCGATCTATCCATCAACACCATGACTCTGGGCGGGCTAGCCGTCGCGATTGGCGAGTTGGTGGACGACGCGATCGTCGATGTTGAGAACATCTTCCGCCGACTGCGAGAGAACCGTCACTGTGCTTCACCTCAACCGCCACTGCTCGTTGTGTTTCGTGCCAGCGTCGAAATTCGCAACTCGATTGTCTTCGGTACGCTGATTGTAGTGCTCGTTTTCATTCCGTTGTTTGCACTGGGTGGCATGGAAGGGCGGCTGTTTACTCCGCTGGGTATCGCGTACATCGTGTCGATCCTTTCCTCGCTGGTTGTTTCGCTGACAGTGACGCCCGTTCTGTCCTATTGGTTGCTGCACCGTGCGAAGTTCATGGCCGACGAACGAGAAAGCTTCGTGCTCAGAGGGCTGAAGCGATTGGCTGGCATATTGATCCGAGGTAGCGTTAGCCAGCCTCCGTTAGTGTTGGCACTCGCCACGTTGGCGGTATTCGCGGCCGGTGTCGGGATGTGGCAACTGGAAAGTGATTTCCTTCCGCCGTTCAATGAAGGTGCCGTTCAACTAAACGTTCTCCTGCCACCTGGAACGTCTCTACAGAAGTCCAACGAGATTGCGGCGACCGTGCAACGCCGTCTCGGTGAAGTCGAGGATCTACAGACTCTGGTCAGCAAGACCGGTCGAGCAGAACTCGATGAACACGCGGAAGGCGTCAATACAACCGAGATGATTGCATCTTTCGATCCCCGCAGCACGCGCGCGAGAGAGGAAATTCTAGAGGATCTTCGGTTGCGTCTGAATGACATTCCAGGCATCGTCATCAGCGTCGAGCAACCACTGTCGCATTTGATTTCTCACATGCTCTCTGGGGTCAAAGCCCAAGTGGCTATCAAGCTGTATGGTGACGATTTGGATATGCTACGCCGGAAAGCTGCTGAAATGAAAGCCGAGATCGCCGGGATTGCCGGCGTGAAAGACCTTCAAGTGGAACCGCAGGTGACGATACCGCAGCTGCGCATCGAGATCGACGGGCATCGTCTCAAACAATTCGGTCTGACACGTGGCGACGTCACCGAATTGATTCAGACCGCGATGAACGGCGAGGTCGTTTCGGAAGTGCTGGAAGGACAAAGAACATTCGACTTGCTGGTACGACTGGATGAGCGTTATCGAGAAGATATCGAATCCATGAAGCGACTGACGGTGCACTTGCCAAGCGGAGGAACGACGAACCTCGGTTCGATCGCCAATATCTATCGCGGCGGTGGGCCTAACGTAATCAACCGCGAACAGGTTCGTCGGAGGATTGTTTTGCAATGCAATGTCGCCGACCGAGGACTTGTAGATGTCGTGCAAGAGATCAAGCAGCGACTCGTGCCCATCGAGCAATCGCTGCCAAGCGGCTACTTTGTCGAGTACGGCGGTCAATTTGAAAGCCAGCAATCCGCCTCTCGTATGATCGCGATTCTGTTTGCGTTATCGCTTGGCGGGATGCTGATGCTGTTGTACACGATGTTTCGCAGTGTCAATCTCGCATTGCAAGTTATGATCGCGCTGCCTATGGCGTTTATTGGCAGCGTCGCCGCGCTTTACCTAACTGGGCAGACGTTGACAGTTGCGGCCATGGTAGGATTCATTTCCTTATGTGGAATCGCCTCACGGAACGGCATTCTCCTGATTAACCACTATTTGCATTTAGTGAAGTTCGAAGGCGAGGACTGGACTGTCAGCATGATCATCCGCGCCGGCCAAGAGCGACTCGCCCCAGTGCTCATGACCGCATTAACTTCGGGTATCGGCCTTGTGCCGCTGGCACTTGCCGCTGGCGAACCTGGTAAAGAGATCCTGTATCCGGTCGCTACGGTGATCATCGGCGGTCTGATCAGCAGCACACTGCTGGAATTCCTGGTGCGTCCTGCCCTCTTCTGGCAATTTGGACGCTCAGCGGGCGAGTCGGTCATCAGCATGAGTAAGGTTGCTATTCCGCTCGTTGAGGGTACATCGGCGGCGCAATCTTCCATTTCGAGCCCGTCCGACGCCCACTAGAGCGGTTGTTTGGGTAAGTGCAGCGTTGTTTCGTCAAGATTCTCTGGGAATTAGACAGCGTTTTCGTTTTGTTCAAGCTTGTCAATTTGTACGACGGCTCTCCGAAGCCGTCGAACTCAGTAATTCGTTGCTCGACGGCTTCGGCGAGCCGTCGTACGAATCCATGCAAATTGAAAAACTGAAAAGCGCTGGGGAATTAGACCGCCACAGCCGCTACACGTCCGTGCGACGCTCACTAGTTTCGAGCGTAGTGCGGTCGTTATTCGTTGGTGCCAACGCTGACTATGCCAAGTCCCGATCTTCGAACAGGACCAGCGCTAATAACAGTGCGATCATGCCGTAGATTACGGTATAGAGCAGGGCCCAGCCGAGATACGTGTACGGCACTGTGACACCCGCGGCTACGGCTGCTTCGATACTAAAGTGGTCCAAGACGGGGAATAATGTCGAGAGTAGTTGAGCGACGAAGACCACCGCCTCGAACATCTGTCCTTCGACGGAGGATTGCACCAGTAGCGGCGTCAGATGTCCGATCACGTAGATCGTAAAGCAGATAATGAAGTTCGCGAGCATCGGCAATCGTGTCGAGATCGCGACGCTGATGGCCGCAAGGATCGCGGTCTCCATGA
>JACKHN010000034.1 GCA_020638975.1 Planctomycetaceae bacterium | reverse complement strand
TGTCCGCGAATCAACATGAACGTTTCGCGAGGCGTCGCCATTTCGGTCATGACCAGCGACTCGGGGAACGACGCCTCGATCTCGTGCTGTCGAGTTCGAAGTTCTCGCATTCGACTCCCCAGCGTTCCGATCTCACCGTCAGCGACATGGGCCAGGAAATGATCTGTCAGCAAATTCTTTTGCAATTTGCTGCGTTTGTCCGCTGCAACGGCTAACGCACTACTGACGTCCGAGGGAATGACGAACGAGGGATCGTTTGAAACGGAAATACGAAAGCGACCAATCGTATGCGTGCTGCCAAAACGATGCCGCATTGCGATCTGAAGCTTTGAACCGACGGCCAATTGAAGTGGCTTGTCGAGCAAATAGATCGCGGTCGAATTCTCTTTGCGCGATGGACCATCCACCGCCCAACCGGTGCCGAGGTTGCCATCGATGGAACCCGCGACCTCATAGTTCTTCTGTTCATAGTCGGCCGAGACCGATGCCAACGCGACCTTCGCAGGACTTGCCGCATTATTTGCCGATACGATCGCCAACTCAAACTCACTTAACACGAAGTTCGAGTTGAATGCTCGCCCCGCGCCGTTGTGCGGCAACGACTCGTGTGTGATCGCTTCCAGACGAACTGCCGTAATGTCAGCGGCGACGTTCGCGAAAAGAAGTTCATAATCGTCGTTGCCGGGAGTCGCTCCTCCGGCAAGTACCGAGGAATCTTCGAGTAAGGTCAAGGTGGAACCTCCGCTCGACGTCATCTGTTCCGGAGAGAGAACCTGCCATTGGTTTTCGACACGGTCTTTGGCCGTCGCTTCCCAAGCGGCTTGCTGCGCATTGATCTGATCGGCGAAGGGGACAAGCTGTTGTTCGACCGCCGCGATATCGTGGGCAAGGCGGTCGAGTTCCGCTTGCTGCGATCGTGTCGCTGCTCGCAACTGCGGCGCGAAACCGCTGTTGCCTTTCTCCGGTACGTTATTGAAGAATGCAAACAAACTGTAGAAATCCGTTCGTGTCAGCGGATCGTACTTGTGATCATGGCAACGGGCACAGCCCATCGTCAGCCCCATCCAAACGGTCGATGTGGTGGTGAGGCGATCGATCACATACTCGGTACGATACTCCTCGTCGATCACGCCGCCTTCGATGGTAATGGGATGATTGCGATTAAAACCGGTCGCCAGACGCTGTTGTGTGGTCGCGTCGGGCAACAGGTCGCCTGCCAACTGTTCGATGGTGAATTGGTCGAACGGCAGGTTGTCGTTAAAGGCCTGGATCACCCATTCCCGCCACGGCCACATCGTTCGTTCGGTGTCGTATTGATAGCCGTTGCTGTCCGCATAGCGAGCTGCGTCGAGCCAGGAGCGAGCCATGTGCTCCCCATAGCGAGGCGATTCGAGCAAACGCTCGACAAGTTGTTCGTAGGCTACATCGGATTCATCGGCGACAAACGCGGCGACTTCCGCCAGCGTCGGCGGCAAGCCAGTCAGATCGAGCGACAGTCGGCGAATCAAAGTCGTGCGCGTCGCCTCACGACTCGGCGTGAGACCTTCTCGGCTTAATCGGTCACGCACGAAGTAATCAATGGCGTTGAGTGGTGCATTCCATGTGGGCGCGTCACTCCGTGACGCGAACCCGACTGCTTTCCCGCCACGGAGTGTCGGGTCTACCTTAAGCGTCGGATCTACTGTTGGCAGAACAGCTTTGACCGGCGGCACAAACGACCAATGCTCTTCGTAGGTCGCACCATCCGCGATCCATTGCCGTAACTTCGCTTTCTGATCGGCACTCAGGACCTGTCGAGTTTCGGGGGGAGGCATCACTTCGTCGGGGTCGTCTGACAAGATGCGGCGCAATAACTCGCTATCCTCAGGCTGGCCGGGCGTTATCGCGCCGGAGCCGATCGTGGCGGTTCGTTGATCGAGACGCAGATCCGCCTTACGCGAGGCGCTATCGGCACCGTGACAGCGAAAACAATTGTCCGCCAAGATCGGGCGGATATCGCGATTGTAGGTCAGCGATGCAACCGGTTCAGCGCCGTTGGCTTGTCGCGCGGCCAAACAAAACAACAGCCCGCACGCAATGCGGAAAAGCGACTGGTGTGCCACTGACTTTGCCAGTGCAAACGCACAGTGATTCCGCCCTCGAAGAACACTGGCATAGCCAGTGGCACACCCTTTCAACAGCCTGCTACGCCAAGATGCCATGAACAACCTTTCCGTGCACGTCGGTCAGTCGGTAGTCTCGGCCCTGGAAGCGATAAGTCAGTCGCTCGTGATCGAATCCGAGCAGATGCATGATTGTGGCTTGCAGGTCATGAATGTGAACCTTATCACGCGCGACTCGGAATCCCAACTCATCCGACTCGCCATAGGTAAAACCACCTTTCACACCGCCGCCGGCCAGCACCATGGAATAGCAATCGGGATAGTGGTCGCGGCCCAACAGAGCGCTCGCCGCAGTACGTCCCTCGCGGAACGGAGTGCGACCGAACTCGCCACCGATAATGATCAGTGTCTCCTCGAACATGCCGCGTTCCTTTAAGTCGTTGATCAACGCCGCGATCGGTTTGTCCATCGTGGCACATTTGTCGGTCAGCCCCGACGTGAGTCCGGTGCCTTCACCCGTGCCATGAAAATCCCATCCCCAATCGAACAACTGAACGTATCGCACACCATTCTCGACCAATCGACGAGCCAGCAAGCAATTGTTGGCAAAGCTTGAATCACCGGGTTTGGCGCCATAGGACTCGATCGTGTGTTGCGACTCGTCATTGATGTTCATCACTTCAGGGACCGAAGTCTGCATGCGGAAAGCCAGTTCATACTGTGCGATCCTAGTCAGCGTCTCGGGATGGCCAAGTTCGTTGGCTTGAAGTTCGTTCAAGTCACGCAGGGCGTCCAGGCTCTTGCGACGCAGTTCGCGATCCATGCCTTGCGGATCGGACGCATACAGAACAGGATCGCCTTTCGATCGGCACTGCACACCTTGATAGACTGACGGTAGGAAACCGCTGCCAAACGAGTTCTTGCCACCGTTGGGTTGAACCCCACTGGAAATCAACACTACGAAACCAGGCAGGTTCGCGTTCTCCGTGCCCAGCCCGTACGTCGCCCAGGCACCCAGCGACGGTCGACCGCTGCGCGGCGAACCTGTATAGACGAGCAGTTCCGCAGGTGCATGGTTGAATTGATCCGTGTTCATCGAATTGATCACGCACAGATCATCGGCGACACCGTGAAAGTTCGGTACCGCGTCAGACAACCAGACGCCACCTTCGCCGTACTGCTTGAACTGGCGAGGTGTTCCCATCAGCTTCGGCACGCCGGAAGTAAAGGCGAATCGTTGGCCTTCCAGAAACTCGTTCGGACAGTCTTGGTCGCTGTGCTTGACCAGTTCAGGCTTGTAATCAAACAAGTCGAGGTGTGGAGGCGAACCGGTGAGGTGAAGGTAAATGATTTGCTTGGCCTTCGCCGGAAAGTGCGGTTGGCGCGGAGACAGCGGATCCGCCGAGGTTGCCGAAGCTCCGTCATTCATCAAAGCGCTCAACGCAATACCACCGATCCCGGCAGCAGATTGCTGAAGGAAGTGGCGACGAGTTTTCGTTCGCAGAATTTCCAGTCGCGGGTCCATGGCGTTCTCTCCTAGCACTCGTTTAACGGCAAGCCGCAGGCGTCGGCTTCCGCCAGCTCACCTACGCCTGCGGCTTGCCGTTAAACGAATGAATTAGTTCATCGTTTCAAAAACATCTCGTCCAAGTTAAGTAACACGTTTCCCACGACGGTCCACGCAGCAAGAGCGATCACGTCGCTTCCTTCCGGAACGGAGCCGAGTGGATCGGTCGCCATCTTCATGGCCTGTTCCGGAGCGTCTTTGAACTCTGCGTACGTCGAATTATAGAGGCTCACCAAGCGGCTCAGCTCGGCATCGCTGGGCGGCCTCGCTAAACAGATGCGAAATCCGTGAGTCAACTTCGCTTCGGTCGTCTCGCCACTACTGGCGATGCGGCGAGATAGCGCTTGTGCGGCTTCGATATACACGGGATCGTTCAAGGTCACGAGTGCCTGCAACGGCGTGTTGGTGCGATCGCGAGTGATCGTACAGACTTCGCGATTCGGTGCATCAAACGCTGCCATGGAAGGATAAGGATTCGAACGCCGCCAAGTTGTATACAGTCCGCGCCGATATCGATCGTCGCCATCGCTCGTCGTCCAATCGATGCCGCCTCCGAACGCCGCGCTCAATCCGATATTAGGTTGCGGCGGCTTTACTGGTGGACCATACATCCTGTCGCTGAGTAAACCGCTTGCGAACAACGATTGATCTCGGATCATCTCGGCGGACAGTCGGAAACGCGGGCCGCGAGCCAACAACCGGTTGTCTGGATCACGCTCGACCAACTCGCCCGTAACGGCGGAACTCTGACGATAAGTGGCCGAAGTGACGAGTAGCTTGAGAAACGCCTTGCGGTCCCATTTCAAACGAATCAGCTCCGTCGCCAGCCAATCGAGCAGTTCCGGATTGGATGGCAACTCGCCTTGTGAGCCAAACTCTTCGCTGGTCCGCACGATCCCCACACCGAAGATCGCTTCCCAATATCGATTCGCGACGACGCGCGCGGTCAACGGATTATTCTCGTCCACCAACCACTTGGCGACGGCCAGCCGATTGATCGGTTCGTTCTCGGGCACCGGATTAAATGCGGCTGGTACGCCAGCGGTGACTTCGTCGCTTGTCTGCAAAAAGTTACCTCGCAGTTGTATCTTCGTCGTGCGTTGCTTGTCGCTGGGCAAGTCTCGCATCACCGGCACGGTCGTGTACGGCGTTAACGCCGCAAGTTGCTTCTCAACCTTACCGAGTCGTTCCCGAACTGGTTTCAGTTCAGGAGAAATCGATCGATAGTAGTCCGCAAGTTGTTGCTTCTGTTTATCGTCACGAGTGTCGGCGGGCACTTTCACGATCGCAAGCACCTCGGCGGGAACGCCAGTAATCGCAAACTCGCGACTGGGCGAAGGTGCTTCGGCGACATCTTGCTTCCAAAGCGGTTGCTGTTGGTCGTCCAAGATCGAGACGCGATAGCCATTTAATCGCGAGCCGACGTTTCCATCCGTACGATTCCAAACGGCGATGCGATCGATGGCCATCGGTTCGGTCAGTTCCACCAGCCACCAAGGATTCTTGTCTTTCTTCGTGTGCGTCGTCGACTTGGCCTGTGCATAGTCACCGTCCGTGTTTCCATCGATGGCAAGTTCAGGCGGGCCGTCGTAGTCGGTACTTGATTGAGTCGCCTTGCCTTTGCGGGCAACGTTTTCATCGCCTCGAAAAACTTGCACCTCGGCCAGCGACAGAAACTCTTCGCGATCGACAATCTCAACTCGCACAAAGCGACCCGTTACCGCTTGCCGCTCGTCCGCCGCAACTTTCGCTTCCCAAGCCGCTTGAGCTTCACGCAATGCAGGCGAGTCGGCAACAAGTTCCGCCTTCAGCCTTCCGACTTCCTCCTTCCAATCGGATTCTTGCTTTCGTTGTTCGTCCGTCCAGACCTCGACCAATGGGCTCTCGTCACGTCGATCCGCATCCTCGGAATTGTTGAAAATCGCGAAGAAGCGGAAGTATTCTTCCTGCGTGATGGGGTCGTACTTGTGCGTGTGACACTGCGCACATGCCATCGTGGTTCCCATCCAGACAGCCATCGTCGTGTTGACCCGGTCGACGACGGCGACATTCCGATACTCTTCATCGTTCGTGCCGCCTTCGTTGTTGGTCAGCGTGTTGCGATGAAACGCAGTCGCGATCAATTGCTCGTCGGTCGGGTTAGGCAGCAGGTCGCCGGCGATCTGTTCGATGGTGAATTGATCGAAGGGCTTGTTGTCGTTCAGCGAGCGAATGACATAGTCTCGAAAGCCCCAGATCGTGCGTGGCGGATCGTCCGCATAGCCGGCCGAATCGGCATAGCGCGCCAAATCGAGCCACATCCGCGCCCAATGCTCGCCGTACGCTTTCTTCTCCAGTAAACGATCGACAAGATTCTCGTAGGCTTGGGGATCCTGATCGTTGACGAACTGATCGACTTCTTCGACCGTTGGCGGCAGACCGGTCAGGTCGAGCGACAGACGTCGCACAATCGCGTATCGATCGGCTTCCGCAGAAGGAGCGAGTTTCTCTTGCTGTAACCGAGCCAGGATAAAGTGGTCGATTTCGTTCTTGGGCCAGTCTTGATGCGACGCCAGCGTAGGCAACTCGGGCCGAACTGGCTTGATATAGGACCAATGAGCCGAGTACGCTGCACCTTGCTGCACCCAATCCGACAGTAGTTGAACTTCTTTCGGAGTAAGCTTCTTCCCGGAGTCAGCCGGCGGCATGCGTTCGCTTTCGTCGTCGCTGCTGATGCGCGCAATTAGCGCACTTTGCTCAGGTTTGCCTGGAACGATTGCCACGTCGCCGGAGTCCGCGGGCGTGATGGCTCCCGCTTGCGTATCCAGTCGCAGGCTTGCTTGCCGCTCTGCTTCGTCCGGGCCGTGGCAAGTGAAGCACTTGTTTGACAGGATCGAACGAATGTCGCGGTTAAAATCGATCGGCTTGACTGCAAGATCGTCCGCGAAGGTAGCATCGCTGAACAGCGTTCCCACGATGGTTAACAACAGTCCCAATTTCATGCGACTCATCGATCGTGAACCTTTGTCGTTGGTGGGAGAGTGTGGCGGGGCGAAGTCGTAAGGTGGGTCGTTCTATGTAGGCCGGAACTGAGCAAAGCGTTGGTCCAGGCTACCGTCTTCCCTGACCGCTCGCGGGCGTTTTCCTGCTATCAAGAGACAAGCAGTTCGGCTGAACAGATGCAAACAAGCGAAAGTAGCTTTCCACGGAGCTTGCCATCGGATTCTGATCGAACTAGAAGATGAACATGGAGATCGGACACGACAGCGAACTCCGAGGATGGAATTTCATAAGTGTCACCATTGTTCATCTTCACCAATACCGGTCCTTCTTTGATTAACTCAGTCAACTCTTCGCGATCCATTTGTAACTCTCCTCCTATTCCTCTTTGTCGCTAATCCGCAAACATAGCGTCAGCGGGGTTCCCGCGCGATAGCAAATAGGCAAACAGGTCGAGAACTTCATCTTGGTTCAATGTTTTCAATAAATCCTTCGGCATTAATGATACCCTGGAAGGCGTTACTTCGTCGACTTCTTCGGCGGGAACTTCGACCACCTTGTTGATGTCTTCGGGGTCGGTGAGCACGGTCAATGTGCCATTTTGCTCACCGGCAACGCGTCCCGTGTAAACCTGACCGCTCGTCGTAACTACCACGGACGCACGGTATTGGTCGGAAACAACCTTGCTCGGATCGACAATCGCTTCGCTTAAGTCTTTAAAGCTGAACCGCCCGGCAACATTGGTGAGATCCGGCCCCGTGGCACCACCGCTGCCGTCGAAGCGGTGGCAGATGACACAACGAGCGGCGGCGAACATTCGTTTCCCGCGTTCAAAGTCGCGACCACTCAATCCACTGCTGGTGGCTTGTACAAGTTCGTCCAGTTGCCAATCGTGGCCGGGGCCCTCGGGCTTGGGCAGTTCGGCGGGTTTGGGCGGTGCGATGGCAACCGACGATTCGATCGCCTTGCGTTCCGCTTCGGATGCATTTGCCAAAGCCTCGCTGCGGATATTGTCGATGAAACCTTCATAGCTTGCGCCGCCACTCTTGGTGCGAGCTTCGGCCAGCCAATTGAAATACTGCTGCCGCTGCTCGAGTGTCCACCCATAGCGAAGATTCCGCAAAGCGAAGGCGTAGTGCAACTTCTGCAAGTCAACTTGGTTCGACAGTATTTTGGCCACCGTGCCCCCATAGCCGGAATTTCTCGCCAGCAGATCCGTCATCTCGGTCGTCGATTCCCGCGACGGTTCCGCGATCAGCGTCATTGTTTTCGTGGCGACGGTTGGCGAGTTGAGATAGACCAGCATGTTGCACAGTTCGCGATTGAGGGAATCGCCGATGTGTGGGTACATGCGTTCTTGCAAACCCAAATTGCCAAAAGCATCTCGACTGTCTGGGTAGAAGGCATCCAGCTTCTTGGCTAGACCACTCGCCACGTCCTGGCTTGGTGGTCCCATGCGAACAAAAATTAGTGACCAGGCGCGCAGCAGGTCCAGTTGGTCAACCCTGCCGAGCTTGCCGTAGTCAAGGGTCTCCAGTGCCTGAAGCAATCTGCCTTGCAGTGATGGATCGCCCTGTCGCGCGAGCGCGACAGCTGCGGTGATTAAACTCTGTGGTTGCCGTTCCTGCAGGGCACGCTCCTGCCAGAGCGAAACATCCTGGTGTTCAATCGCGATGCGGGCTGCATATCGAATGTGACGGTCGCGGTTCCAAAGATGTTTCCAAGCAAAGTCGATCGCTTCTTGCGGAGACGGTGCAGGACGGTGATACTGCTCCAACTGCTGGCGAAGTTTGCGCAAGCGAGCGTAGAAGAGAGCCGATCCTTGTGTGTTGGACGTGTCCGCCGGTGCCGTCAATTCGTCACCGACATAGGTAACGCGAAAGAGTTCGGACTGAGCCCCTCGCCCACCAACCGTAAAGTACAAAGCGCCGTCCGGGCCGACCGCATTGTCAGTCAAAGGCAGCGGCGTTCGTGACAAGAACTCTTCCTTCGTGGCCGTGTAGCTGGCTCCGTCCGCTTCCGAATGAATGGCATACATCGTGCCGAACGTCCAATCGCAGATGAACAAGGCTTTCTGGAATCTCGGTGGGAATTTGGTCCCGTAGCCGAACGTGACACCAACCGGCGATCCCGGTCCAATGTCGACTAGCTCGGGCAAACTATCGATGTAATAGCTTGGCCATTTGCCGGTTCCACTTCGCCATCCGAACTCACTGCCGCTGGTCGCATGCACAACTCGCGTGGGTCGATACCAGGGCGTCCCCATGTCCCATTCCATGTCCGCATCGTACGCAAACAGCTCGCCATCGGCATTGAAATCCATGTCGTAGGGATTGCGATATCCCGCACTCACGATCTCCCAGGTCTTGCCGTCGGGATCGCTCTTTGCAATCCAGCCACCGGGAGCCAGCTTGCCGCGAGCGTGGCCGCGCGCGTCCCATTGCCGAGGCAACAGCAAGTCTTCGCCCCAGTTCTTGGGCACGGCGCTGGCGTCGAAGTCCGCAGGCGGATCGGTATGATTGCCGGCAATCAGGTAAATCGACTTGCCATCGGGCGACAGACGTAACGCGTGCGGCCCATGTTCTCCGCCACCTCGAATCTCCTTTAGCTTGACCACTTCGTCATATTGGTCGTCGCCGTTGGTATCCCGAGCCCGATACAGGCCGCTGCCGGGACCGCCATTGATCGAGAGGTAAAGGCTGTCGAAGGCGTACAGCATGCCGTGCGCGGAGGTGAGCTTCACATCGAGGTGCTCGACCTTCGTTGGCTCGCTGCTGCCAATCGCAGGCGGCGTGATGCGGCAGATGCCTTTATCGCCTTGGTCGCTGGCAAGCAGACGTCCTTTGTTATCGAACGTGATAGAAACCCACGAGCCGAGCGTTTCCTTTGGCACGGTGTATAGCAACTCAACTTGAAAGCCAGCAGGGACGTTGAATACGTCGCGATCTCGCGCGACTAGTCCGGCTGGTTTGGAAAACACATCGCCCCACGGCGAGACTCCCATCTTGCCGAACGTCTTCAAGGCCACTTGTTGGTCCAGTTTGCTCTTTTCCACAGCGTTCCAGCTCTCGTCCGAGACGACATATCGAACCGTTCCGTCAGGCATTGTCAGCGCCAGTTTGCACGCGAAGGCAGCGATCCCACCCGCGTTGGCAACTTCTGCGCGAAGCACGTTCTTGCCCGGCTGGAGATATTCTTGAATGTCAACTTCGACGGGCGTTTGCCACTCGTCGCTGGACGTAACTCGCTGACCGTTGACGAACAACGTCATGCTGTTGTCCGACGAAGCCTTCAGCCACGCGATCTTCGCTCCGCCGTCGAATTCGCGAGTGAGGACATATTGTTGGTTCGCGTCAGGTCCCCAGATCCAAGTTGCCGGCGGACCTTGAGCAAGGCTGGCACGATCGGGAGTTGGGGTTTCCGGCTTTGCTTCGGCGGCATCTCGGAGTTGGGCGGGCGCGATCGTTGGCGGCTGTGTGAATGTCTCGCCAGCATTCGCTTCCTTCGAGATGCCGAACAATCCAAGTAATGCAAAGGAAATCACCGTGTGTGAGTGATTCAAGCGAGTCATGGGGTGTTCCTCACCGGCTGTCGGATTCTGGCAAAAACATGTGTGGCAGAAAGATGAAGAGCGGCAACTTTTTCACCACACATCTTTTTGCCATCTTCGGAGTGCTAAGCTGGTACGCTTGGGGTACGTCATTATTCAATGATCATGTCCGCCATGGAACAACATATGGTCCTTGTTCCCACGAGCCGTGATGTAAGCGATCAAGTCGAGGATCTCGTCGCGTGTCAACTTTTCGAGCAAGCCCTTGGGCATGATCGAAGTGGGGGACTTCTCGCGGATGTCGATCTCTGACTTCTTGATGACGATCGGGTCCGCTTTGGCAAGCGGGTTCTCGATGATCTTCACCATATCGTCGTTCTCTTCCAGGATCAGGCCCGTCACAATCTTGCCCGAAACCAGCTCGAACAGATACGTCTGGAACTTCTCGTTGATCTGCTTCGACGGTTCGAGAATTTCGGCCAGGATGTCCACCGCTTTATACTTGGCATCAAGCTTCGATAAATCGGGACCGATCTCCGTGCCGACGCCGTTCAACTTGTGGCAGGCGATGCAGTTGGCAACCGTAAACAGTTGCTTGGCGTTGCCGAACGAATGGCCATGTTCCATCGTGGCGACGGCCGAGGCCAGATCCTCGAACTTCCACTCCGTTCGCGGACGATTGAACTTCAGCAACTCGTCCTTAATCTCCAAGGGATGCGAGGCAAGATACTCGTCGGGATTTGCAAGATACGAGTCGAGATCCTCGACCACGTACAACGCCCCGTACATCCGCCGCCAGTGCCCCGGATAGGTACAGACATACGGATAAACACCCGGCGTCGAAGGAGCGGTGAAGCTGATCTTCTGCGAGTCACGAGGTTGCAGCAAGTTGCTCTTCAACAGAATCTTCCCTGAGTTCGGCACATACTGACGCTTGGCGGCGTCGGGCGACTGAGCCGTTGCTTCCGCCATCAAGCCGATCTCTTCCATCGCACCAGGTTGCGTGATGACGAAGTTGTGAGGCATCAGGTCGCTGTTGCTGAAAATAAACTCGACGGGCTTGCCGGCGCGCAGCGCGATCGACTCCTTGTCGTAAGACATCTTTTCCAGCACGGTGCCGATCTTCACGATCCGCACGCCTAATTCGCCGAGTTCCGCACGAGTGATCTTCGCCTGATCCGCAGGCAGCAAACGAGTGAGTGCGTCGACGAATTCAAACGTGTCCGCAGCAGACGGTGTCGTCCGATCTGCAGCAGGCATCTTTTTGATGACGTCCAGCAAGACCTCAGTAAGCGCGGGTGCTTCCTCGGGCGGCCAAGTTTTGCGGGGCAAGCGTTGCAACGCGCGAACGGCAGCAATGCGGTCTTGGTCTTCTTTGACGAACTTGGCGAGTGCTTGGAACGTCTCCAGTTCCTTGCCGCGCACAAACGTCAAGGCATGCATTGCGGCACGTCGGATCGTCGAAGCCGGACCGCCGCCTTCAAGTGCAAATTCAACACTCTTCTTAGGCGCCGGATTGCCTTCCGATTTAAAGACCTCGGCGCGAGTGTCGTCCAACACCTTGAGCGTGAAATCGTTCAGCCGCTCTCCCAGCGAGCCTTCGGTTCGATTGTAGATCGCGATGCGTTCGATCGGAACCATCTCGCCGAGATCGACTTCCCAATACGCATTGTTCGTATTCTCTTCCGTGTGTGTCAGCGTGCCCGATCCATAGACTCCGTCCGTGTTGCCGTCGATCGCTCGCTCCGCGACGCCACCGCTGGCCGTGTTCTTTTGGCTGGCACGACCCCGTCGCGCGACATTCTGATCGCCGCTGTAAACTTCCACTTCGGCAAGGGTCAACGTGCCGCGTTTCGGCAACTCGATGCGGACGTATCGTCCTTCGGTTCCCTTGGACGCGCTGGCCGCCAACGCCGCCGGCAACCCGTGCAACAGCGGTTCGACTTTGTCATACAACGAAGCCCGGATACTCGCATCGGGAATCAATGGCATCGCGGCCAGGAAATCTTGCAGACGCTTGGTATCGCCGACTGCCAATTCCCAAGCGTTATTCGCGTCACCGTCAACACTGACCAGCGAAACGTATCCAATCTGCCGGAAGATCGGCTGCTTGGCGGATGTCGCGAGTTTTTCCAATTCGGAACGAGCCGCAGTTAGCTCTTGAGCGCTGCGCCCCGTCAATTGACGAACGAGATCGAAGACGACGTCAGGTTCGGCACTCGTCTGCGTCGCATCGAGCGACCGAATTGCATCCATGACGACGCGCAACTCGGACTTGTTGTCGAGCTTCGCCAGCCCTTCGACGGCTTCGCGGCGGTGTTCGTCGCGCAGTCCTGGCCGGTAGAGCATTTCGATGTAGACGGTGCGATTGCGTTCTTCCTTCAACAGTTGGTCATTAGAAAGGTTCTTCAGAAAGAATCTCGCCCCTGCCTGGGAGGTGAAGGGCACTCGGGCACCACTGGCAACCGCTTCTTTCCAGTAACGATCCAACGCCTTCATCGTCTCGTCGCGAACGTAATCCAGATAGATATCAGTCGGCTCTTCGCCAGCGATCAAGGGAACTTCCACTGCTTCGGGAACGGTCAAGAAGCTCGCGGCGCGAACAGCCTCCAAACGCACGCGAGGATACTCGTCGGCAGCCAAGCTATTCAGCAATGCCAGCGTATTTGGAATGCTGTCCCGCCAATGGCAGAGAACGCGGGTCGCAGCGGTCCGCGCGAGTGGTTCCGGCGACTGCAACATTCGCACCAAGAGGGCTTGATCGACTACATTGTGGTGCTGATGCACCCACAACGCTTCCATCATGTGATGCTCGTAATCCGAGTCTGCACCGTCGAGGCTCGCGATCCATTTCTTCGTGGCAGCAATCACCTCGTCACTATCACGGGCGCTGAGTTCGAGCTTCGCCCGATAACGCACACGATTGTTCTTATCCTTCAGCAATTCGAGCAAGTTCTCGATCGACTCACCGGCAATCTTCGGCGGAGTCAGTAACGGTCGGCTTGGATACGTTACGCGATAAACCCGCCCATGCGTGCGATCGCGATTGGGATCGCGGAGATTGTGCTGCATGTGGCCGATAATCGGATTCTGCCAATCGGTGAAGTACAGCGAACCATCGGGTGCTATCTCGATGTCGATCGGCCGGAAGTTCGGATCGGACGAGTACACGATCGGTTCGACTTCGGTTCCGGTAAAGCTGGCTCCGTCGTCGTTCAGCTTGTATTGCAAGATGCCTTGAAAACCAATTACGTTGGAAACGAGCAGGTTGCCTTGATTCTCGTCGGGGAAATGAGCACTCGACAGGATCTCCGTGCCACCACAAGGACGCGTTCGCTGCTGATAGACCGTCGGCGGACGCGCGTGCTTGGCGGGGTACTCAAGATGACCTGAGAACAAGGCACCGTCGTAAGGCACCGCCCCTGTTCCATCATGAATGATATCGCGGCCCCAGTAATCGAAGACGTGTCCATGTGGGTTGGCAAAGCCATGCGTCACGTGCACGTCAAACTTCTGGGTCCGCGGCTCGTAGCGGAATACGCCGGCGTTGGAACAGCGGCGAACCGGTCCCCAGGGCGTTTCGACTTGCGACTGATGGAAGGTTCCCTCTTGAAAATACACGCCACCGCCTGGATCAAACACAAAGCTGTTCGAACCGTGATGCGTATCCGCCGAGTCGATGCCGCTGACCACGCGAGTCCGTTCGTCGGCGACATCATCGCCGTCAGTATCTTTCAAGAAGTAGATTTCGGGTGCGGTTGCAATGAGCACTCCACCGCCCCAAAATTCAAAACCTGTGGGATTATGCAGCCCGCCCGCAAAAGTCTTGCAAACATCCGCACGACCGTCACCGTTCGTGTCTTCGAGGATTAGCAGTTTGTCATCCATTTTGTCTTTGGGCTTCCAGTGCGGATACGACTCCCACACGGCAACCCACAAGCGTCCCTTGGTATCGAACGCCATTTGCACTGGATTCACCATCTCGGGAAACATCGCTTCGTCGGCGAACAGATTGATCTTCATTCCCTTGGCAACTTCCATGTTACCGATCGCCGATTCGCCGGAGAGGAATTCAAACGTTCCGTTCGGCCCCGATCCTTGCTTGTTGGAAATGACAGGAATGAAGTCGGGTGTGTTGCTGTCGTCGACCGCCAACTCTCTCCCTTGTGCCGCCGCCCAAATGACCTTGTCACGGTTCGCCGTCATCACGTCGAGGATTTCCATCTCGCGTTGAGCCACTTCGCGGTTGGTTTGGCCGTCGGTGAACTTCAAGTCTGCGCGACCGCCATAGATCGAATAACCGTCCGTCGTCCGATATCTCTGATACCAATGGAAGTTCTTGTCGAGAACGGCGGCGCGGATCTTGGCCTGGCGTTCACTCGACCGGTCACCGCTGGGAATATCCGCAAACAATGTCGCATCGATGATTGTCGCGAGTGATTGGTTTCCTAGCTCCGTGAGATGAATGCCATTGACCGTCAGCGGTTCACTCGAGAGCTTGTACTCGGCTTGCATCGGATGAAACAGGTCAACGAACACGACGTCGTTCGCCTTCGCGACTTCAGCCATGGCCGCCGTGTAAAGCTCAAGACGCGAGTTATTTTCGCTGCCGTCCGGCAAGTTCCGGTCGCCGAGGTCCTCATGTGCGATCGGCGAGAAGATCACAATGCGTGGTGCCGATTCGCCGTTGTACTTCTGCGCCTGCATCTGCTTGATCTGGTCCGCCAAATCTTGCTTGAACTTGTCGAGTCCCGCTGCGCCGGCATGCGACTCGTTGTAGCCGAAGAAGGCGAAGATGACATCGGCCTTCGCCTTCTCGAGCCAACTGTCTGGCGAGCCAAAGTTGCTGGAACGCAATCGAAGTGTGAGTTCATCCCCCGAAAACCCAAGGTTTCGAAACACGAGTTCGTGCTCGGGAAAGCGCGCTTGCAAGAGCGTTTCCAACCAGCCGTCGTGCTGCATGCGGTCGGCCAGGGTATTGCCGATGTAGCAGATGTGATCGCCTTTGTTGAGTTGCAACTCGGCGGCGTTGAGTTGAGTACCGCAAGCCAGTGCAAGCAAGATGAGTGTAAACAAGTTGCGTCGAATCATGGTTCTTCCTTGTGCTTAGCCACGCGGTGGCAATACGAACGAGGGACGGTAGGTCTCTGGCTCGAAGATGGGTAAGTGTTATCAACGGTGTTAGTCCTAGTGGGGACGTCCAACATTCTAGCCCATCGCTTTCAATCTGCCAGCAATGGGCACCTCCGTTTCTGACGGCACTAGCACCCAGCCACCAGAGGACTTTGCCACGAAAAGCACGAGAAGCCACAAAAGAGAAGCCGCAGTGTGGAGTCAGTATTTTTGTGATGTTTTGTGTTTTTTGTAGCCTGTCCACAATCGGCGCATTGCGTCACTTCCGCTTTCGCAAAATGAAGACGGCATCGCCCATTTCATTACTCAATTGCAAGGGCTCTTCGATGTCGTACCAAAAATCATATACATCACACAGTTCGAACTGCGGAACGGAATAGAGCAAGCGTTGTATTTGAGCGGCGGTGTAGATGCGGTACTTGTAGTCGGACTGCAACTTCAGGTCGCGTCTGCCGCTACGAACACGTAGCGAAAATCGAATCGTTTCCAATCTCGTAGCGCGACTGAAATCGAGCACCCGGAGCGTCATAGTAACTTTCGTCTTGCCATGCTTGGCCGACCAACGCTCGATGCACTCCTCGTCGGCATCGGGCGGCAAGAGATGAAAGCCAAGAATGTAGATGCCGCCCGCACGGAGGCTGTTGGCGACGCATTCGAGATGTTGCCGTGCGGCTTCTTCGGTGGTCAGGTGTCGGAAGGTATTGAAAGTACAAAAGGCCGCATCGAGTTTGCGTCGCGGCATGTACGTCGTCATGTCCGCGACGACGGCTTGGGCGTCGAGTTTGCGTCGGGCGAGCCGCTTCGTTAGATATTGAATCGAAGGCTCGCTGAGGTCGATGCCGGTGATGTCGTATCCACGCGACGCCATCTCGACAACCAAACGCCCTCCCCCGCAGCCCGGTTCGAGCAGTCGCGTCGCCGGAAACTTGCAATACTTCTCGCACGCATCCTCGATGAAATCCGCTTCGAGTTTCGTCTCGGAGCGGAAGGCGAGGTCCCAGTATTGTGGATAGTCGTAGCAGTTCATCGTAGCCATCACGCTCCGTCGTGATGAGCCTTCTTCGAGCAAATCGAACTATTAAGAAGACTCGTGTTGCAATTGAGAGAAATGTGATCCCGACTCAAATCACTTGCCGAGCGTCCCTGCTGCCCACTGAATTCCGCGTGTGAGTGTCGTTAGAAACACTTCGTCGGAGAACGTCTCGTTCGAGTGGCCGTAAGTCGTGCCGAACACACGAGCCTTGCCGTACTTGCTCGTCCAAAAAACGGGATGTGTCTCGCCGGTCTTCTCGCTGGTCGAGCGGGCGAGGACTTCCGTGTTGGGCCAGACATGCTCAATCACGTAGAGTTCGTCCATCGGCGTTTTGTAACCAGCGGGAAAATCTTTCATGATCGGATGGTCAACGGTCGTCGCGAGAACGGGATATTCGCTCTTGTGCTCGTGCATGCGACTTGTGACTCCGAGGAACTCGCGCCAGTCGTCGATCTTGGCCGCGCGGTAGGTATGCATCGCACAGTGAACGACGACGGCATTCACGCCCGCCTTGTGGACGGAAGTGATCTTGCGGATATAGTCGGCATCGGTCGTATTGGCGAAGCACTCGTTGTGAATCACGACATCAAAACCGTCGGCCCACTTGGGATTATCGTACAGATCGATCTGAGCTTCCGTCCCATTACCGCCATCGTTGACCACCGTCCAATCGACGTTCACACCGCGATCGGCCGCGGCTTGTTGGATGGCTTTGGTTTGGAAATCGTAGTCGTGGCAACATCCGCCTGTGATGATCAATGCCTTGAACGGCTTTGGAGAGGCGTCGTCGGCAGTCGCGAATTGCGTGATGAATGCCGTCAAGAGTAGGCTCAGGGCCATCGCGTTCTTGGTCATTGGGAATCTAGTCCGTGTTGAAGGGCGAGCACCATAATGGGATGACACATTATGGTCGACACGGGCACGAGAAGCGAGTGGCGATAGCGAGTAGTCGCTTGATGCTGGAACTTTCTGTGAAAATCGACCAATAGCAATTATCGCCCCAAAACGTGTGCTCCAAATTGGGTACAAGGAGGTGTAGAGGTGCGTTGCTTCGCCGTTACGATTGCCCCGGTGGTTGTCGTTGGGTCGTCTTCAGTCTTCGCACAGCTTCCATTCCCGCCGCCGTGCGTGCTCCTGCTGTGCGAGGGTCTCCCGACCCCGCACATGCGTCGGACCGCAGGTCTCAACTTTCTCACGATGCGGTCGGCCGGTAGGTGAGACCTGCGGTCGGAAGGATCGGCGAGGTCAGGAGACCTGCGCCGAGCACAGTCCTGCGCCGAGCGCAGTCCCGCGACTAGCACAGTCCCGCGCTGAGCACACTCCTCGCCCGAGCACGGCGGAACGTGACGGCTACTTTCCGCCTACGGAGTGGACGTGCGACTCGGTGCGAATGAACAGTGTGCCGTTGCTGACGGCGGGTGTTGCGGATGTTGGGTGCCCCAACTCGATACGAGCGAGTTCTTCGTACTTGTCGGCCGCTGCAATTACTACCATCACGCCGTCGAGGTCAATGCAATAGATCCGGCCATCGATGCAGATGGGCGAACTGTAGAAGTTGCCGCCAATTCGCTGCTGCCAGACGATCTTTCCTGTGGCGCGATCCAAGCACGTGGCGATTCCTTGATCGCTCCACATGAACAACCAGTCGCCGTAGGCGAGAGGCGTCGGAATATGCGGAGCTTGACGAGTGATGTGATAAGCTTCGGTGGCGGTGACGCTGGAGCCAGCTTGTTCAGCGTTCACAGCGACGATGTGCCGCGTTCCTCCAGCGGCACCGCTGCCAGCGATCACTAAATCACCCGCCATGATGGGCGAAACTAACGCTCGTTGATCATCGCGACCGAATGGGTCAACATGCCAGTTCTGCTTGCCGGTTGCCAAATCAATGCCCACGATGCCTTCGTAGCAGTGCGAAAAGATCAATTCGGCAGGACGACCGCTGGGCGTATTCAAGCATGGAGTTGCATAGCACGCGTGTTTGCCTTCGCGCGGAATCTTCCAGTGCTCCTTGCCGGTCTTGCGATCCAATGCGAGCAGGAAACTCGGCTCCTTTTGATCGTGCGCTACGATGACGAGATCATCGACAACGACCGGAGACGTGGCACCACCTTGTCCATGCGTGTACGGGCCGAGATCGTACTCCCACACGTGATTGCCCGCGTGATCCAGTGCGACCAGCGGCGAAGACTCCTTCGAGTGCCACAGCACGTAAACATGATCCGCGTCGACGGTCGGTGTGCTCGATGCAAAACTGTTGTTCTTTTGCTGCTTGTACTTTTCAAAGGCGAAGTCTTTGGTCCACAGCACCGTCCCGTCCTTGGTGTTCAGGCAAAGCAAATGGCGTAGGCTTACCTCTTCATCACAACAAGTAACAAACAGTTTGTCGCCCCAAACCACCGGTGATGAATGGCCGCGTCCTGGCAGTTCGGCGATCCAGTTGTAATCTTTCTCAGTCCAGGTGGTGGGGATCGTTTTCGCATCACTGATGCCGGATCCGTTCGGCCCGCGAAAACGAGTCCACTCTTGCCCAAATCCAGTTGCCCCGAAGACAAGGACGATGACAGTTTTGGTAAGTGTTGATAGGAAACAGTTCATGCGTGAGGGTACCGTTGAATAACGAGTTTCGGATAAAGTTGTGTGAGTGTGATGCGCGAACAGTTGCAAATATTGTCGCGAGGCATTCTCGCCAATTCGGCAAGCGGCAGTTGCTAATTTACCAGTAGGATGGACGCCTCGTCCGTCCAGATCTAGAGGACGGACGAGGCGTCCGGCCTACCGCTGGCATGCGATCTTGCGCCGCACGCTTCGGATTTCGTCAATTACTGGACAACAACCAATCGGCTGCGGCATCAGCCGAGTTCTGCAGCGGAGACGAACTAACGCGAGTTGCGGCACCCTCCGAGGCATACGCTTGCTCTACGGTATCCGGCAACTTGCCATTCTCGCCGCTGACCCAGAGTGCATTCGGCGCAGACAACGCGAGCAGACTTGGTAAGTCGCCGTACTTCACGGCACCCGGCAGGAAATTCGGATCGCGGTACGAAGTGATGTTTTCGAATCGAAACCCTCGCGTGTCGATCGCAGCTTTGTCGATCTGACTGCCGGCGATCGCTCGGGCGGCGGCGGCGATGGGGCCTGCGCCGTTCGTGCCGATCAGGTGAAGATGCTTGGGCGCATGCTCGTCGCCGCGGATGAACGAGACAACCGTGAGAACGTCGTGGACGCGGCGAGCGAAGACCGTGTCGTTGTAGCAGAACGTATAAGCGGCCGCTTCACGAGGATTCTTGACGACCGCTTGCTCAGTGAGCGGCTGATCGCCCGGCAGAAACTCGCCTTGTTGAAAGAGATCCGCGGCGACGATCGATGCACCGCCGTCGACCAACCGTCGAACTTCACTGCGTAAATCGCCCGACGCGTTAAACAAACCTCGCTTGCCAACTCCGTCAACCCAGATCACAACGTCGCCGTTCCACGTCGTTCCGGTTGGATACAGCGAGATGAACGGGATCTCTTCGCCCTTGCTTGTCAAACGAAGAAAATCGGCGAAGTAGATGTAACCGGCTCGCTGTTCTTTGTGGACTTTCGTACGTTGGATGTCATCAAAAGCAGGCACACCGCGACCGATGATCGATTGAAAGGCACCGCCGATCACTTCGCGAAACTTTTGTAAGGACTTGGCATCTTTTGGAGCGAGTGCCGCGATCTGTTTGTCGGACTGCTCGGCCATGTACTTGGTGAGACTACGTTCGTACTGCTCGCCACCTTCCGGCGCGGGGTGGTCCTTGTCCCACACGGTGTATTCGTCTGAAGTGAGCGGTTTCCAGTCTTGTTCAATCACGGGGCTGTCGAGGCCGAGTTGCATGTGCTTGTTGAACCAGTCGTACATCGTCGCTCGGCTGACGTAGTTGTAGTTGTGCGGGAAGTGCAGCATCTCGCGGCAAAAGACGTTGTCCTTCACGCCGTACATATCGTAGAGCTGTTGCAATTCAGGATAGCCCTTGGTCATCATCTCTTTCGTCCAGTCATTGGCGGCTGTCATGGCTTGCGGCTTGGGCGCGAACAGCGCGGCGAGTTCGACGTTGCCCGAATCGACTCGTAGCAACGTGCAGTTCTCGCAAGTGCAGCCGCCTTGCATCGATGTCGACACCATGCCGTTGGGGAAAGCCGCGATCGGTCGAGGATCGATTGCACACAGTAGGATCGTTTGTGTTCCGCCGCCGCTGCCACCTGTGACCGCCATGCGCGTGCCATCGACGTCGGGAAGCTGCTCCAAAAAGTCGAGGCAGCGAATCGAATTCCAGGTTTGAATGCCCATGATGCTTTGCAAGCGAAGCTCGGCCTGAGCGCTGAACAAACCCCAACTCTCCTTGCCTTCGAACTCAGGACGCTGTTTCGCGAAACCATGCGCGAGCTCGCGACTGATCTGCACGCTGTCCGCATAGCCCAGCATGTCGAAGATAAATGTGACGCACCCCATGCGTGCGAGTTGAGCACAACGAGCGAGCTTTGGAAAACGACCGGACTGTTCAAACTTCTCGGCACCGCTCTCGATCAACTTGGCCATATTGGCTTCGCCGTAATCCTGCAATCGACCGCCGTGTCCATGAGGACAGAGGACGGCGGGACGTTTTACTTTCTCCTTGCCATCGTCGGGCCGAAACAACAAGCCGGTGACAAAGTGATTCGGCATGCTTTCGAAATACACCTTCTCGACTGTGAAACCATCACGTTGCACTTTGCCGTAGATGACCGGATTCATCGGAGTCCGCTCAGGCATCGGCCAAACATCCGTCGCGATCATCACGCGGCGCCGCAACTCAGCAGCCCGTGCCTCCCAGGCGGCTTTGCTGGCCGGGACTTTGAAGGGAAAGTACCCGTTCAGATCTTTGAGCTCGCCCAGGCGGCTGTCGTTGGGAAGTTGTCCGAGTTCGTAAACTCGATAGTCCTCGGCATGCGAGTTCGCGGAGAAACAAACAACCGCGAGTGTGAGACACATCACATTGCGTATTAAAGCGTGCGTCATACTATTTCATCCTGCATAGGAGAGATTGTGGGCGGGTGTCAGCGGTTGATTGAATTCGTACCTGTGTGTGCCACTGGTTTGCCAGTGCCGGTGGGATTTGCACTGGCAAAGCCAGTGGCACACGCAGAGCACATCTTCAGAGCACCAGTGTAACAACTCCGTCGCGCGTTTGCCCTCCCGCTGCCTGGAATCGTCCGGCCTTCGCTGGCACAATGCGTGTGCCTCAATTCCGTGATTGTCATTGCGAGGAAACCGACCGATGTCCATAAATACCAAGACTGTGGAAGGCCGTCGCAAGCTGCGTTTTGATACGCTCGACGAATTACTTGCGGAAGCAGACCGCCTGGCCGCCGGTGACGTGAAGATGCTGGGCAATTGGTCGTTGGCACAGATCTTTGCTCACTTAGCCGCCGGCATCAACTCGACGATTGATGGGTCGACATTCAAGCCGCCGATCTTCGTGCGACTGATGGCGCCGTTAATGAAAGGCTTTATGAAAAAGAAGTTCATTCACGAAGGCATCCCGGCTGGATTTCAAATTCCCAAGGATGCTCAAGCTCAATTCGTGCCGGCCGACGATGTCGAACTGCAGAAGGCATTGGGCGAACTACATACCGCGATCGAACGTTTCAAATCGCAGGAGCAACTCGCTGACGATCCCCTGCTGGGGCAGCTTACCAAAGAAGAGACCATGCAGTTTCAGTTACGTCACGCTGAGATGCATTTGAGCTTTGCGATCCCGCTGGCCTAGTTCGGGTGACAAAATACTACTCAACTCGGCCCCAGATCTTTTCGAGCAGCTTGTACATCGCTGGATCGTGCTCATTCAATTCGGCTCGTACAAACGGATAGAAGTCGTTCACGCCGAAATAGGCTTCTGTCGACTCGGCGAAGTATTCCTTGTGGTTGCTGAGTCCGTAATGCTTCACTTTTTTGCCCGTGTAGAGCAAGACTTCTTCATAGATCCCCTGCCCTTTCGCCGCGTCGAATACTTCGATTACTTCTGGGGCGTCAAAGCTAAGTACCTGATCGTGATAGGCGTGAGCCAACTCGTGCAGAATCACATAAGGATGCTTGGCCCACGTGTGTGCTTCGATCAGATGTCGGGCCACCGGAATATGGACATGTTTTACTAAACGTGGATCGTGCTTGTGAGCGATTAGCCAACCGCGATCGGGGTGGTACTGCATAGATTTTAGTTCGGGGTGTTCATATTCGAGCCAGATCCGCAGCTCTTTCATCTTTACCAAGCGATCTTCCGGGACAATGTAAGTGATACGCTGCAAATGATTCGCCAACGCCTTCAGGGCTTGGTCGCCAAGCGTCTTATGCTCGCCGGAGAGTAACAGCGGATCGACTGCCACGGTCCAGCCTTCGACGATTTGCTCAATCGGATCAAAAAAGGTGGCTGGTTCGTCGGCGACGATCACGGACGTGAGGGTCATGCCGATGAGCAGACTGGCCACTCGCGATAGCGGCGATCGTAAGAATTTGGTTTGCATAGTTCTCTCAATTTTGCCTCTACCTAGTGCGGCGTTTCAGCATGATTTTAGGATTAGCCGTTTTGGCGTTAGCCACGGTTCCCGCGTAACAACCGGGGCTAACGCCCAAACGGCTAGTGTCTACAACCGTAATTCTTAGCAGTCACAGAGCTTTAGCGTCTTTCGTAGCTACAAAGAACAGCTGGGATCCATCGGAACACTAATCGACACTGATTAGCACTAATCAATGATGGGATCGAGTGACTTTTATTAGCGGAGATTAGCGCCGATTAGTGTTCTGATCTCCTGGTCCAGAATAACAAGCAATGCATTTGGTCTGTGAGAATAACTTGCCAGTCCGCTCGAAGCCAGTCACTGGTCCACTCATGTCCCTATTGGAATTCAGCGTCGCCTGGATTCTGGCACCCGTTTCGAGCGTCTGTTAGGCTAGGGTAAAAGCTTTCCTGTCGCCATCATTTCCCACCCATTGCCTTCCGCTGCCAAGCCCATGCCGATCAAATTCGCCTGCGAACATTGCGGTCAGCGGCTAAATGTTAGCTCGAAGCAAGCGGGACTGCGTGCCAAGTGCCCAAAATGCAAGGGCAAGATCAAGGTTCCAGAAGCGGAAGCGGCGGACGAACAGGCTAAAGAACTTGGTAGCGAGGATGCGCCTGGAAATGAGGATGGCCGGTCTGACGAGGAGAATCCTTACGCCGAATTCGTCGTGTACGACGACGAGGCCGAGTGGCATTACGAATCGGACGATGAGGAATACGCGCCGAGACTCTCGACAGCAACTGATCTAGATCGCGTTGCCGTACCCCGTCGCGTCTTGTATGCCCAAGGCATCTTGCTCGCCGTGGTGGCGATCGTCTCTTTCATTCTGGGCATGATGGTGAAGGGAGATGGCGGAGCCAAGCAAGCTGTCGACACCGCTCCGATTCCGTGCGTGTTGTCGGGAGCGATCGCCTACGCAACAGGAAACGGTCGGAGCCTGCCCGACGATGGCTCGGTCGTGATTGTGTTACCGACAGAACAGCGTCCTGCCCCGACAGGTAAAGCCCCGGTGGAAGGCCTCCGCCCCGGCGATCCCATTCCGCGAGGAGACAGCGCCAACTTGCGCATCATTCAATCGATTGGCGGCGCCTACGCTCGAACCGATAACGAAGGTCGATACCAACTCACCCTGCCCGATGCCGGACGCTACTTTGTTTTGATCGTCTCCAAGAACCGATATCGAACTGCGGAAGAGGAACTCGATAAAGCCGACATCGCGCAACTGGGACGTTATGTCCAACCGCCCACGGATCTGTTGGGCGAAAGTCGATATGAGTGGCAGGAAGTCACCGTCCGTGCGAATCAGTCGTTGGACTTTACGTTTTAGTACCAAGTAAGCTGGGTCGCGACCCAGCCTACCTACTACCTACTGGGGTCCTTACGTACGACAACTACCAAGTTGCCCAGCGGCCCACGACCTCTCGGACGGCATTGCACAGCGTGTCAAGTTCGTCATTGCTGATCGTCAGCGGCGGCGTCATATAGACGATGTCCGAGAACGGTCGCAGCCAAACTCCAGCGGCGACGAAAGCAGCTCTCAATCGCTCAAGGTGATGAAGTTCGGCGACTTGGATCACACCAATCGCCCCTTTCGTGCGTACATCGACCACGCCAGCAAACTTGCGGCAAGGTTCGAGTCCCTTGGCAAGTTGCTGCTCGATTTCGGCAACTCGCGCCAGACGCGGCTCGGATTCAAACAGATCGAGCGATGCGTTAGCAGCCGCACAAGCCAGCGGGTTGGCCATGAAAGTCGGACCATGCATCAAGGCACAACCGGGATCGTCTGACCAGAACGCCTCGAAGACTCGATCCGTTGCAATCGCCGCAGCAAACGACATGGTGCCGGCCGTCAACGCTTTGCCAACGCACATAATATCCGGAACGATCGACGCTTGCTCGCAAGCGAACATCGTGCCGGTTCTTCCGAATCCTGTAGCAATTTCATCGGCAATCAACAGTAGGCCATGCGCATCGCAAAGCTGTCGAAGTGTCGCCAACGCAGCGGGCGAGTGAAATTTCATGCCTCCTGCGCCCTGAACCAGCGGTTCGATGATGACACCGGCCAGCGTGTCGCGCTTCTCGCGTAAGAATCGATCGAGTTCGTTGAACTCGGCGTCGCTCTGTGGGACAGCGTGTGTGAATTGCTCGAGCAAAAAGCCTTTGAAGTGGGAGTGCATGCTGTTGACGGGGTCACAGACCGACATCGCACCAGTTGTGTCGCCGTGATACGCATGACGAAACGACAGGAACTTCGCGCGACCGGTGACGCCGCGATTCAACCAGTATTGAACCGCCATCTTCAACGCGACTTCGACAGAAACCGACCCCGAGTCACAAAAGAAGACATGATTGAGATCGCCCGGCAACAGCTTAGCCAATCGCGAAGCGAGTCGTAACGCCGGTTCATGATGCACGCCACCGAACATGACATGCGGCATACGTTGTAGCTGTTCGGTAACCTTCGCAATGATGTGCGGGTGGTTATAGCCGTGACACGCTGTCCACCAGGAAGCCATCCCGTCGATCAACCGCGTGCCGTCTTCAAGAATCAAATACACACCCTCCGTCGCCACGACCGGAATCGGCAGCGGCGAGGTCTTCATCTGCGTGTAAGGACTCCAGACGAACGGCGCTCCAGCTTGTTGCCACGGTGGAATCGGCCCCCGGTGTAGTCGAGGGAGCAAGTATTGGTCATTGGTCATTGGTCATTGGTCATTCGAGAACGGTGGCTTACAATCTCCATCATACCGATTCCAACTTAGAAGGGAGCCCGCCGTGTTTCGAGTGACTCGCGAGATCGACTTTTGTTACGGCCATCGGCTGATGAACTACGACGGCAAGTGCCGCTACTTGCACGGGCATAACGGACGCGCGGTGATCGCCATCGAAGCTGAATCGTTGGACGACCGCGGCATGGTACTCGATTTTTCAGATATCAAGCGAGTTGTCAGCACTTGGATCGATGACAATCTCGACCATCGGATGCTGTTAAATCGAAATGATCCCATGGTGGAAGTGCTGCAAGGAATGGGCGAGCCGGTGTTTCTCCTGGACGCTAATCCGACGGCCGAAAACATTGCCAAGCTGATTCACGACTGTGCTCTTGAAAACGGTTTTCCGATTGTCGAGACACGGTTGTGGGAGACGCCTCGCTGCTTTGCGACCTATCGAGGCAGCGTAGCTTGACTCTCCGAGTCGAGCAGTGGCACGCGAAGTCGCTACGAAGAGCCATCTTCGGTTCGATCATCATCGATCGTCGACAACACGGGACGCTCAAAGCTACCGCCCTCCGACGGTCGCAGCGCCAACGTGCGGAGCGACATCGCGACGGCGCGGACATCCATGTGCGGAACTCGCATTAAGAACACCAGGGCGAACAATCTCGCGGCTGACGAGAGTCCAAAGAGTTGCAGATACGATGCCTCACTTTGTCCGACCAGTGACAGCCATCCGGCCCCAAGCACCGCACCGAAGACCAGCGCCAATGCGTTGGTGAAGTTGTAAATGGTTAACACGCTCGTTCGCTCATGACGCGGAATCGTTTCAAAGAACATCAGGAAGAACGCGAGTTCATACGCTGCCCAGGCGAAGCCACCAAAAACTTGGAGAAACGAGAGGTACAGCACATCGTATTCAATCCATTGCAGCCCCAACCAACAACCCGATAGCGGAATAATCCCAATCGCGCCAATCCACATTAGGGGGCCGACTCCCGCTCGCTTGGCCAGTCGTCCCCATGCAGGCAGCGCGATCACCTTGCCGAGAAACCCCAACGCGATCAGAAACATATACTCGGTGTACGTCATCCCGCGCCGAGCGAGCATGTACGGTGCAAAGTAAGGCCCCGACAATTGAACGGCAATTTGGACGGCGAACAGATACATCAACAACCGCCCACCGGCGTGACCACGCAGACTGAGCAGGACCTGCCGTAGCGTCTTATGTCCTTTCGTCGCTCGACCGGCCGACGGTTCACTCTGGCGATACAGGGCACCAGCACTCACCAACCGGAAGATGCCAGACAGAATGAAGATGACACTAAAGGCGGTGACGACGAAGGCGTTTCGTTTGGCATAGGCCAGCAGCAAACCACCTGCTGCAAATCCAACTAGTAAACAAAACTGCGAGACTCGCGATCGTCGAGCAAAGAAACGCGTTCTAATCACCGGCGGGATGATCTCTTCGGCCCAAGTGTTCCACGCCGGTCCCGTGGCAAGACCGCTAGCCCAGTAGAGCGACGAAGCTACGTAGAGCACTGCAAGTTGCCACTGCCCGGCAATTGCCGCGACGGGAGTCAGCAACAGGCAGATGGCTTGGGCCGTAGCACAACCAACGATCCACACGCGATGCGAACCAAGTCGTCCAATGCACCAGGGAGCCGCCAACTGTAACGTGGCACCAATCAGCATGGGGAACGCGGCAAGTAGCCCCGTCGAGATCTCGCTGACACTCAGTGCCAAAGCAAAAGCCGTCAGGTACGTCTCACCCAGCCCGACCATCAAGCTGAACGCACCTGCGTCGACCATGCTGGAACGCAGATCGTTACTGAGGGTCGCCCTCGCGCTCCGTCGCGACATGGTGCTGAATCGTGGCTTGGTGTGGGGCGGCTTCGAGACAAAAATGCAGGTATACGGGAAATTCGTATCAGAATCTCCTGCGGTTGCCTATGGGTTGCGCTCGAAACTTGTATTGACGCTTCGCTCTCGGAAACCATAGAACCAGCGTGATGCGGCTTGTGTTAGTTCGAGATTGCAGTTCCTTTGGACTGCGGTGACTTGTCACCGCTTTGGTTTTCGGTGCGAAGCACTTTTTCGCACGCCTCGTTAACGCGAGTAGCGTCGCAAACAAATCGTGTTCCACACGAAAAAATGACAAAGCGGCGACGAGTCGCCGCACTCCAAAATGTGCAAGACTCAAACTTAGACCAGCGGATGCCAGCATCGGCGTCGTGGTTTGTGACTTCAGTAGGAATTCGTTGTGAAAGGATTCGATTTGATGAAACGAGCAATGATTCTATTCGCTCTGCTCACCGGCGGGCTTGCTAATCTCAGTTTGTCCCCTGTCGGCGCGGCGATGCCCGATCAGGTTCCCGTTGCGCAGGATGATCATTCGGCAACTAGCGACCAGAACTCGGCACCAGCAGTCACCACAGCGATCGAGGCCCCGACCTCCGATGAAGCGGATCCTGGAATTCAATCGCCGGAAGTTGCAAACCCCGCGGCTGATCACGAACCCGACTTAACCACTACGGTTGAATCCGTTGCCGGCGAGAAACCTTCTCAGGTGATGCTGCATTTCAAGATCTTCCGCGTGTCAACGCAGCGGGCTGCCGAGGCGGGTATCGATCTCGCCGCGATTCTCTCGGACAAGCCGCATAACAAATCTACGCGCGAGAACACGTACGCCACATCTGCCAACGCGGAAGCCTTGCTGTCTACCATCAGTCTTCGCGAACGTGAATTGCTGGCCAAGCTGTTGAGCGTAAGTGGTGCCGCAAAACTGCTCGCAGAACCGACGCTGCTCACCGAGTGCGGACGTAAGGCGAAGTTCTTTTCCGGTGCCGAAGTTCCCTCACCGGGTCCACCGAAGGATGGTGCTGTCACGACGGAGTTTCGGGACGTGGGTACAAAGATCGAAGCTACCACAAGTCTTCGCGATGCTCAGACGATTGTGGCTGAACTGCGAGTTGACTACTCGGAGATAAGTCTATTGCTGGAAGTTCCGCCGAATGGATTTATGTTTCCACCCGTGAGGACTCACAGCGTTCAAACAGCTCTTCTGATGGCGCTCAATAAGACTGCGGTCCTTGGCGGCCCACTTTTTGATGGCATGCTCGTGATGGTGACGCCTGAACTGGTCATGCCTGGCAGTGATCCTGTTCAGCACGAGCGGATCGTTGCTCACCATCAGCCTGAATTCTCTGTCCCCGGTGGTCAGATTCGCCAGTTGCAGATGGAAGTCGAATCCCTTCATGTCAAGGTAAAGCAACTGACTGATCTTGTTGAACAAGGAATTGCCCGAAAGAGAAGTGGCATGGAAGGTCCCGTACCACCGATTTTGCCGCTCTATCAGCCTGCAACGCCGGGCCATTGGCCGCGCGCAAATACAACTGAAAAAGCCAAGCCTCAATTGGCGAGGAGTCGCGACTTGAGTGTCAACTCAAAATGGGAGGAACTACCCACAGGCGATTCCCTATTCACGATCCGCATCGGGGGTGGTCTTTATAAACTGCTCTACGATGGCATCGCTATTGAAAGCGCCCTTGACGGTGCGAGTCGCAAGTTGCGGGAGTTTCGTATCGTGATGGGGCCAACTTCACTCCAGGAGAGTTTTGGAGAGGCAAATTCGAACCCCAAAGTCGGCTATGGCTGGCGACCGAATCGTGATGGGGGCTTGGATTACTACGTCCAAGTCAGTCGCGCGTGTTTGGAATCCTTGTCGAAAGGCGGGACGCTGAACTGCACCGTTCATCCCGATGTTGACGCGATCGACACGATCTACGTATTCACGGGCGATGCCCCGTTACCGCGAGAAGCCGCTCGATAGCTTGCATTCCATTCACGACTCAGGCACGATACTATGCCGCAGCCAGTTGTTGGAGTCCAGGCTTTAGCCTGACATTGCAGCCTAAAGGCTGGACTCCAACGGACATGGTAACGTAATCCGCCCCATCGTTCCCGCCTGGAGTCGTGTAATGCGAAATTGTTTCCTCATTTCGTTCTGCCTAGCTGTTTCTACCGGTCTGACTGTTGCCAACGAACCGCAGGCAATCGACACCTCGCGCGGCGATAAGATGATCGCCGCGTATTTCCGTGTGGAAACCGAGCGGTTACGAGATGCTTGTCTAGCGGAGATTCAAACTGCGGAGGATTGGCAGCAGAATAAACAGGGATATAGAGGCGAACTGTTGGAAATGCTGGGGCTCGATCCGCTGCCCGAGAAGACCGATCTGAAACCGGTTGTTACCGGCAAGGTCGAGCACGACGAGTTCACGGTCGAGAATGTTCAGTTTCAGTCACGTCCCGGCCTGTACGTGACCGGCAATCTGTATTTGCCAAAAAATATTGACGAGAAGTTGCCTGCCATTCTCTATGTCTGCGGACATGGTGGCGTTAAAAAAGATGGGATCAGCTACGGCAATAAGACTCACTATCAACATCATGGCGGCTGGTTCGCACGCAACGGCTACGTCTGTCTGACGATCGACACGCTCCAACTCGGCGAGATCGAAGGGATTCACCACGGAACGTATAACCGCAATCGCTGGTGGTGGCTGAATCGAGGCTATACATCGGCGGGCGTCGAGGCGTGGAACTGTGTGCGAGCTCTCGACTATTTGGAAACGCGACCCGAGGTGGATGCTTCGCGATTTGGTGTCACCGGGCGGAGTGGTGGAGGTGCATACAGCTGGTGGATCGCTGCCATCGATGAGCGTATCAAGTGCGCGGTGCCGGTGGCTGGTATTACCGACTTGCAGAATCATGTCGTCGACGGCTGCGTCGAAGGACATTGTGACTGCATGTACATGGTGAACACATATCAATGGGACTACGCCAAGGTTGCGGCCTTGGTCTCGCCTCGCCCCCTGCTGATCAGCAACACGGATACCGATCGCATCTTCCCGTTGGATGGTGTGGTGCGGACTTTTGAAAGCGTCCGACGGATCTACACGCTGCAAAGTGCGGCTGACAAGGTAGCGCTGAATATCACCGCCGGTGGCCATAAAGATACGCAAGAATTGCAAGTGCATGCGTTTCGCTGGTTCAATCAGCATCTGAAGAACGACGACTCGCTGATCGAGAAGACTGCCGTCAAGTTCTTCGAACCGGAACAGCTTAAAGTCTTCGAGAGCCTTCCAACCGACGAAGTCAACACGAAGATCGACGAAACGTTCGTCGCGCAGGCAACTCCGAAACTGCCAAGCGATCGATCCGACTGGACCAGACAACAGAAAATGTGGCGAGCGGCCCTCGCAACGAAGTCGTTTGCCGGTTGGCCAACAGTAAACGAATTCGGCGAGTCGCAAGAGGTGTTCAACGTCGTGAACGACGGCATTCGCTTTCGCGCGATTGACTTCACGAGTCAAGATGCGATTGAGTTGCGATTGTATCTCGTCGAACGATCGGATTTGGAGAATCGCGACTTGGTCGTCTTGAATGTGCTTGACGACAAGAGTTGGATTGAGTTTCTGGCCGCGACGCGCGTCGCGTTCGAGAAGCAACTCGATGATGAAACTCTCCCCGATGCCGACAAGGAAGCGTTCGAGCAAACCAAACAAATGCTCGCTTCGTTTGCCTGGACAATGGCCTATGTTGCTCCTCGCGGCATCGGCCCGACGGCTTGGGATCGAAGCGAGAAGAAGCAGACGCAGCATCAACGTCGGTTCTATTTACTGGGCCAATCGCTGGACGGGATGCGAGTTTGGGATGTGCGCCGCGCGGCACAGACACTTCGAGCGACCGATGGATTTACCGACGTGCCACTTTGGCTGCAAAGCCAGCGGCAAATGGCTGGCGTGACGCTGTATGCGTCGCTTTTCGAACCGGAGGTCGCACGCCTTGATCTGCACGAGTTGCCAACATCTCATCGCGAAGGCCCTTTCTTCCTGAATGTGACACGATTCCTTGATATGCCACAGGCGGTCGCGATGGCCGCGGAACGCAGCCGCGTCGTGTTTTACACCAGCGAGCCAGCGGCTTGGAAATATGCGCAGGGTGTTGGCGAAGTCCTCGGTTGGGACGAGAAGCAACTGCAATTTCGCAAGCCCGTTGCGGATAATGCACCTTCAGAATAGGATCGCTCTGTTCACAACGCGATTTTCATCCTTCTACCTTCATCCTTCTACCTTCATCCCTCATCCTTCCCATGCATCCTTGGATCGCCGACCGTACCAAAGCCTTCGACAGTAGCGGCATTCGCAAAGTCTTCGACCTTGCTGCGAACATGAAGGACCCGATTAACCTCTCCATCGGTCAGCCTGACTTCGAAGTGCCGGAGCCGATCAAAGCAGCCTGCATCGACGCGATCCAATCGGGCAAGAATGGCTATGCCCTGACGCAAGGCATGCCGGTATTGCGGGAGAAGTTGCAGAAGCAAATCGACGATGATTACGGCCCGAGTGACCGTAAGGTGTTTGTCAGTTCCGGGACGAGTGGCGGCTTGGTGCTGACGATGCTGTCGGTGATCAATCCGGGCGACGAAGTCATCATCTTCGATCCGTACTTCGTCATGTACACCTCGCTAGTCCGTTTGGCCGGCGGTGTGCCGGTGTTGATCGATACCTATCCCGACTTCCGTATCGATCTCGATCGAGTCGCCGCTGCGATCACGCCAAAAACCAAAGCGATCTTGTTCAATAGTCCAGCCAATCCGACGGGCGTCACGGCTTCGGAAGCCGAGATTCGTGGGCTCGCCGAACTCGCCGCCGAGCGAAACATCGCATTGGTCTCCGACGAGATTTATCGTTCATTTACGTACGATGATCCGTTTATTTCGCCGACCAAGTTCAATAGTCAGACGATCGTTATCGATGGCATGTCCAAGAGCCACGCCATGACCGGCTGGCGACTGGGCTTTGTGCATGGTCCGACCGAAGTCATCGACACGATGATCAAGCTGCAACAATACACATTCGTCTGTGCTCCGCAGCCTGCACAATGGGCGGGCGCCGTTGCGCTGGATGTCGATATCAGCGAGCATGTTGCCGCCTACCGAAAGAAACGCGACATGCTCGTCGACGGATTATCGGATCTTTACGAGGTGGCTCGACCTGGCGGAGCGTTCTACGCCTTTCCCAAGGCACCTTGGGGCAAGGGTTCAGAATTCGTTGCCAAAGCGATCGAAAACAATCTGCTCATCATTCCCGGCAACATTTTCAGCCAGCAAGATACGCACTTTCGCATTTCGTACGCCGCCGACGACGCGGTGATTCACCGCGGAATCGAAGTCCTCCGCAAACTCGCGATTGCACCGAGATAGCAGGAAACACGCCCCCTGCTCAGGTGCGTGCTATTGTTGCTCAGACTCATTGTCTTCAGAGAGGTCTCAGTGCGCGCACGAAGAACTACAGCAGGAGGTTTCACGCTAGTTGAACTGGTGGTGGTCGTATTGATCATCGCGATTCTAGCGGCGATCACATTCCCCAAGATCATCAACCAGAGCACGGAAGCTCAAATCGCTGCATCAAGTTATCTCGTCGAAAACGTTCGCACAAAAATCGAAGAGTACTGGGCAATTAATGGCGGTTGGCCGACAACGGTCGATCCAGCCTGGTTTCAGAGCCGTCGTGTCATTAACCCGTTTGAACCGGCTCATCCAAACCCGCTTTATCTGGATAACGACCCCAACAAGTACAACTTGCAGACAAAGTATCTCGCGCCTAACTGTTCGATCTGGTACAACCGCGCCAATGGCAGCTTTGCGATTCGAGTCCCGCGACAACGTACCGACGCCGAGACGCTGGCTTTGTACAATTTAGTGAACAAAGCCTCTTGCCCGTCGCTGAGCTACACGGGGCAGTAACGTTCCTAGGACCGGCTCAACAACAACTTCTTCTCTTGCGTAGGGTCCGCTGTGCGGACCTCAGGGATTCCCGGTCCGCACAGCGGACCCTACTCTTGAAATGCCGAAGTTATCTCTGACTTATTCCTTAGGTTGTCGCAAGAGGCTCGCTGAGTGGTCTGTGTCCTGTCGGTCGCTTTCGACCGCGGCGCAGCTGATGTCCTGCGTCGATTGCCTCTTGCTCGTTCAGGTACAGGATCAGGTCGCGAGGCGAGCGGTCGTAGATCTCACGCCATTCGTCAATCTCAGCCGTGTACTTCTTTGTCGATCCGCGGCTGACGATCCGCGGTTCGTACTCGAAGTCGCAGTAAACACAGCGGACCGTCAGCGGTGTTTCGTCGACAATCCAAAACTTGGGAATCACGTATCGCGCCTCGTTGGCTTGGCGGGTGACGCATTTGCCATTGGTGCAACGCAACCCTTGCGCATTGGAGTACAACGGATACCGCGCCTCGCGACTTTGCGACAGCAGCGACGGGAAGAGTTCGAGCAAACTGGCGATCAATGCCATACGAACCGGCACGCCATAAGCAGCCTGCTTGAAGTAGACGCCACGAGGATCTTCGTCCAAGTCGTAGCTCAACTCGTCCACGCGAGGCAAGGGGTGCATCACCTTAGTCTGTCGATAGCGTTTGTTCTTCAGCATCGCGGCGTCGATCGCGGGGTATTCTTCACCACTTCCGCCATCTTCGTGACGTTCTTTCTGAAACCGCGTCGCATAAAAGAAATCCACGCTCTTCATTTCGCGAAGTTTCTGACGTTGATCCAAACTTAGCTTAAACCACACGTCGGCTTCTTCTCCCGTCCACAGAGTTCGCTGATGCGGGCCCTCGGGCGTGACGTAGACAAACTCCGGAAAATCATCGTCGGCGAGATCTTGGATCTCTTGCTTGCGAAGCAGAAGACAACCGTAATCGCGAGCCAAGCGTTGCTTCACATGATCCGGCAAGTCGCAGCCGGGCGCATGCGACGGAATGATCCTCGCTCCGAAACGCGCTAGCGCGTAAACCAACGAGTGCACCGTGCGACCGTGCTTCAAATCGCCTCGCAATTCGATGGTGACGTCTTTGAACGAAAGGTCAGCGTTCTTTTGCTTTTGGCGATGGGCGGCGCGAAGCGTGTATAAGTCGCACAAGGTTTGCGTCGGATGCTCATGCCCTCCATCCCCGGCGTTGATCACAGGTAGGTCGGTGTAGTCGGCGGCAACCTGAGCGGCACCTTCGTGGGAGTGTCGAATAACGACAACGTCCGCATAGTTTTCGACGACTCGGACGGTATCGGCAATCGTCTCGCCCTTCGCTGCGGACGACGATGTCACTTCAGCCGACGAGATTACTTGCCCACCAAGCCGCAACATCGCCGACTCGAAAGAGAGCCGCGTCCGCGTGCTGGGTTCATAGAACAGCGTGGATAGAATAAAATCCCGAGCGAGGGTGCGGCGACCGCGTACCCGATGTGGCTTGCCGGTCGTTGCCATTTCGTCGAGAAAGCGATCCGCCAATTCAAAGATCGCCTCAATCTCGTCGTTGTGGAGGTCTTCTATCGAGACAAGGCTACGCGTCATGTGCAGCGACTCATATCTTCGGGAAGGAGTGACCGGTCGGGTTACACGTGATTGTATCAGCAGGCAACGCTGTCACAAGCCGCGTCGGTCGGAGTGAGTACGATGAATGACCGTCCTCGGATTTTGCTGCTCAGCGAGTCATCCACAAGCGTGGAGCAATGGCGGCAGTTACTCAAGGAGACCAATTGCGACATTTCGACGCAGGCCGATTTGTCAGCGGAACTCGGCCCTGTAGATATCGTCATTACAGACGAAGAGCAACTTGTTGAAGATGTGCCGGTCGCAAACGCATTGAGCGATATTTATGCCGTGATTGCGATCGGAGCGGATTTAGCCGCAGACGTTGTACTCGCAACCGATCCGACTCAGCGCGAGATGCAGCTCGCTTGCCGATTGCTGTCCGAGATCGTTCACCTTCGCCGCGAACAAGTCGCCAGCCGACAAACGCAACAAAGGCTGTCGGAGTTGGCGGAAGTCGATTCGTTGACGGGACTCGCAAATCGGCGGGCTTGGGATATCGAACTGCAGCGGCGAATGAGTCACAGCGACGGAAGCGATGGCACGCTGTGCCTGATGTTGCTGGATTTGGACCACTTCAAGGCAATCAACACGACCCACGGCTACACCGTCGCGGACGAGGTCTTACGGCACGTTGGCAGCGCACTCCAGACGAGCATTCGCGCGAACGATTTCGCCGCGAGAATCGGGGGAGATGAGTTTGCCGTGCTACTCCCGAAGATCGCCGCCGAACATGCAGAAACCGTGGTCGAGCGGATCCGCACCGCTGCATTAGACGGCGTGGGAAAGGACGGCGAATTCAAGGTGACGGCAACCGCTGGACTCGCCCTCCGGCACCCCACGGACGATGCAGAGTCGTTGTTTTCTAGGGCAGATGCCCACTTAAGGCATGGCAAAGTCACGGGACGGAACCGATCGGTTGCTAGCGTCGAGCGGACAAAGTTTTGACTTTCCAGGCACAAACTCTCATGGCTGGCTGAAGAAATGCCGATTAAGCGGGCAGTAACGATTACGCAGACTAGGGAGGCGTCTGGGTCTAGCGTTCATTCTTGCCATGAATGGAGCACAGAACATGCACCGACGTCACCTTCTTGTCATCTTTAGCCTTTGCTACGCAACGACGGGTTGCACGACTCTGACGCCCAACTTGAGTGACGTATTTTCCGTCAGTAACGGCCAAGCGACCAAAGAGTTCAAGAGTTCCGAGGTGCCGTCCCCGGACCTATCCACTCCGCCAGATGTGCCCTCATTCGTTGTCGAAATGCGTGGATCCAGTAATCAGTCGCAGAAATTCAAGCGGCCTTTGACGGACGAAGCCACCTACGTGCAGGGAGTACTCGTGCAGTCGAACGCGTTGAAGCACTTTGGTCGCGTTAAAATCGAACTGTGGCGGCAGCGGCCCGACGGGCAGGGATACCATAAGCTCGATATTCCCTATGACCGCAAGGCAAAGATGGTCCCCCCGGGCTTCGACTATGCAATCCACGAGGGTGATCGTCTAATCTTCATGGAAGACGATACTAGCGTTCTGGATGATATGCTCCAGTCGCTTGGCAAATAGCGATACGGATTCGTCAACGTCCTGCCTCCGCTAAAACTTCCGAGGTCTCCGCAGACTTCGGAAGTTGGTTCACTTCGCGACGCGCCAACGGGCGTTGAATAACCAGACCATGATCGACAGCAGGAACAAATTCAGCGCTGCCGTGAAGGCAACGTAAGCCCCATACATTTGCCAATTACCCAATTTAGCATCTGGGTCGTCGCTCGGCACAAGTTCCATATCCAACGGAATTGCAAAGGACGCAGCAAAGGGGCTCGTCAGCCCTGCCCACTCGACATACTCCGTCGCGGGGTGCGAGGCAAAAAACTCTGTCGCGAAGAAGTTCACTGCCAGCGGCACGCAAAACAGAGCAATGATTACAAGATAAGACGACATCAGGCTTGTTGCGGTCTTCTGAAACAGAACCGAACAAAAGAGCGCCACCGTCGCTGTCGTCAGACAAGTGAGCAACACGATCGAAAGATAGCCTGCGACGCAATGTAAGTTCGTCCAATAGGACGACACCATCAAGCACGCCAGTAGCACAGGCCAGAGCAAAAACATGGTCAGCACGGTCGAGACGCGTAAGCCAGCAATGAGTTTTCCAGACAGAATTTGATACGGAGTGATCGTTGTCGTAAGCAATAGGTCCAACGTCTCGCGTTCGCGTTCGCTAGTGACGCTGCCTGCCGAAAACACAGGGCCGACGAGCACATTAAAGAGCACGACGTAGCTGATGTACCAAGCCGCGTATTGCGACCAGATGTACAGACAAACGGCCATCAGCGGAATCGCTAGTACCATGCTGACTTGGATCACCAGCCGCAGCATCAGCGTGCCTTGGCTGAAGATCTCACTGCGAATCTCTTTGTCATAGACGGGATTCGCGCCGTCTTCGAGCAAGTCTTCGCGTTTGCCGGGCGCAAACAAGCGGTCGGGGAATTGATCGCGTTGAATGACAAGCCCGACGGCGTCACGTGCTTCGACTTCCAGATCGACGACTTCGTTGCCTTCGCTGCCAACGTCCGGAGGATGCAACAACCGCGAAGATGTGTTCGCCAGCAACGCGATGCAAATCGCGAGTCCGACGACTGGTAAGACAGTTACGGTCAGCAGCAGCCGCAACGAACCAAAGTCAGACAACCAATACCACGTTAGTACCCCGATCATCGCGAGCGGAAGTATCAATAGGTATGAAACGACGAGCGAAGCCGACGTCCGCTTAAAGAAACTGCTGCAAGCGACGCTGATCGCACCGAACGTAATCACCGAAACGATCAACCCCAAATACGCCGCTAACACTTCGTACAGCGACACACCTCCCAACGGCAAGCAAAGCATGACGATCGGCAGCGAGGCAAAGACCAACACCGCGAGATGCGTTAATGAGGCGACCATCTTCCCCAAGACGATCGCGGCCGGTCGCAAGGGGCTGGCCAGTAGCATCTCGTAGGTTTTACGTTCTTTCTCGCCCGTGATGGTCCCGGCAGCAAAACTGGGTGCCATCATCGAAGCCAGGATGTACTGGCCGAGGAAAAACATATCGACTAGCTTCCGTGCGTCGGACGGATTCTCGGTCAAATCCAATCGAGAATCTTGAGGCCAAGCAAAGTAAACCACCGTGGCCAATAAGGCTTGATACAAGAACAACAGTACAAACCCGCGTGGCATCCGCAGGTTTACTAGCAATTCTCGCTGTAAGACCGGGTTCTCGAAGACGTACATGGGCCTCAGTGTAGCGCTGCAGAATTGGGCGGGCAACTGGCCTGTATCTCCGGCAACCGTTCGTCTCGCCCCAAACAGCTAGGAAAGAACTGGCCGAACGCCTCAAATCTAGTTCTTGCATTCCGTTTTCGTTGACGTAATACTAGGCCCTATGGTCGGGGGGCGTTTACCACGATCACCACACCTAGAAAGAGCGACGAGATGACCATCTCGCAAAACGCGACAGCTCGCGACCTTTGGGATAAGATCCGCGCAAAACGCCGGGAGTCTTGGAAATCCGGAAAGCAAGTGCGCGCTGAGACAATTGTCCGGCAGCTTCCGGCGTTGGCAATGGATCCATTCGTCTTCGCGGAAGTTGCCTTCCAAGAGTTCTGTCTTCGCGAAGAGCAAGGCGAGAAGCCACGAACCGAAGATTTTCTGCGACGCTTTCCGACATGCATGGATGCGTTAAAGAAACTGTTTCAAAAACATCTCGATGCCGCATCGGGCGGTTCGGGGGTTACCGATACCGTCGAATTCCCATCAGCCGGTTCAACTTTCTCGGGCATGCAGGTTCCCGAAAGCGAAGCGGTCGAAGCAGAGCGAGCCGGCAAGGGAAAGCGGTTCGGTCGCTATGTGATCGTCGATCAACTTGGACACGGCGCTATGGGCGTCGTCTATTTGGCTCGAGACACTCGCTTGGATCGTCCCGTTGCTCTTAAGTTGCCGAAATTCTCCGCCGATGCGGTTGAAGACGGTCTACGGACACGATTCTTCCGAGAAGCTCGCGCGGCTGCTGCGATCGATCATCCGAACATTTGTCCCGTTTACGATATTGGCGAAGTTCAGGGACAAGACTTTATCGCGATGGCCTACGTCGCGGGACCTACGCTCGAGTCCATGATGAGCGAATGCGGACCAATCGACGTTGCTGAGGCATGTCAGATCATCCGTAACACCGCACTCGCGCTCGACGAGTGTCACATCCACGGCGTCATCCATCGTGACATCAAGCCTTCGAACATTATCATCAACCAACGTGGCACGCCGATCATCATGGATTTCGGCTTAGCGTCGATGGAAAACTCGGCACGTGTCACACTCGACCAGCAAGTGATCGGGACGCTGCGGTACATGTCGCCCGAACAAGTCACCGGCCAACTGGATAAGGTCGGCCCTCAGAGTGACATCTATAGCTTGGGTGTCACTCTGTACGAGTTGATTACGGCGCATCCTCCCTTCACCGGAGATCATTTCGTCGATGTCGCCAATAAGATCGAGTTGGACTTGCCCGCAGCCCCTTCGGAATTGCGACCGAGTCTAACACCAGACATCGATAAGATTTGTCTGCGTGCCCTGGCGAAGAAGGCGAAGGACCGTTTTGCAACAATGGGTGAGTTTGCGGCGGCGCTCGAAGCAGTGATCGACTAGCCAATTCGGCTACAGATATCAATGTGTGTGTGGACGAGTCGTGTCCCAGATGTGCAATACCTCGTCCTCAGGGTGGTCGGCAGTAGCGACCAGACAATCGTCGGCGGATGAAAACGCCACAGACTGATACCTGATGTCGGCATACCTGCGACCGATTTGAGTAATGAATTGCCCTGTCTCGACATGCCAAAGCCTGAGGTCGTAGCTCGCGCTGATCAGGTATCGACCATTGCTTGAGAATGCGAAATCTTCGACCCGATCGTTATTCACCAATTCTTGTATCAGCCGGCCCGATGCGACTTCCCATACGTAGACGATCCCCTCGGAGCCTGCAGCGGCAACGAGTGAGTCGGTGGGATCGAACGAGGCGGCGTACAGTGCCGACGACGAAGGGGCCGGAGTGGTCAGTTGAATCCTGAGGGCACCTCGAAGATCGGTGAGAAAGACCTCGCCTTGGTTCGTTGCCAACACAAGCCTGGAGTTGTCGTTGGAAAACGCCGCTGCGTTGATTGCTAGGGGTAGATCGAATCGAGCAACTTCGCTGAGTTGGTCAAGCTCCCAAAGAACTCCCTGATTGCGGGTATCGGCTGCAAAAACAAAGCGGGCGTCACTTGAGATCCAAACTTTCACTAATCTGCAATCGTGTTGAATGCTCGTCTCGCGGATCGCACACGACGAGGTCATGCTGGTGAAGTATGCTGTGTTTTCCAAACAAGTTGCCGCCCAGAGAGTCGCGTCGTCATCGAACGCGAGATGAGGCGAACCGTATTCGAGCAAGTCTTCCGATTCGTAACTGGGGATCGTGTGCGAAGCAAGTTTTACACCCCGCCTGTCATAGATCGAGAATTCGCCACCATATTGTCCAAGAACGAAATGCTTTCCATCGGGAGCGAACTTTGCAATGCGTGCGTGAGGGATGGAGGAGTTGTGCTTAAACCGATCGCCTGGCAGCGAAACGACGCGTACCGCCGTATCATCAGAGACCGTTACAATTTGGCCACTCTCCGCGAGCAGCTCGAATGCACGCACTTTTTCGTCGTGGACTCGTTCCATGCAAGCAAGTCGTGGTTGACGTGGATTGCTGATGTCAAAGATCTGCAACTCGCCCGATCCTGTTCCAATTACCACACTTGAATCGTTCGCTAAAAAACCGAGGCTCCAAACATTCGAGTTGAGCTGCAGCATCGCGAGACGCTCGCCTGTACGGCAATCGGAAAGGCAGACGTACCTATCATAGCCGCCCGCAGCGACCAACTTCCCGTCACTTGATAGCGCCGTCGCGAGAACTGCATGCTCGTGGTCGTCAAGCTCAGCCGCCAATTCGCCCGATTCAACATGCCACACTTTCGTCAAACCATCGTCGCCTCCACTTGCCATCCATTGTCCGTCTGCAGACATGGAAAGGTTCTGGACGGTGTCGTGTGCAACGAAGCGACTTTTCTCCTGCCACGTCTCAGTATCCCAGACCGCGATGTCGTGGTCTCTTGAGCAAGAGAGAAGCGTTCGACCGTTGGGCGTGAATTCAAGTCCCTTTGCCGTCATGTCATGTGCCGCGATCGTACGCAGCAGTCGCCATGCGTCGGCACCGTACAGTTGGATGATGCCTTCCGTTCCACAGACGGCCAGCAATCGTTCGTCCGGCGAAAACTCCAAATCCTGAACTTCACCCGCGAACGTCAGCGACGTTCGGCGCGTCCAGGTCGCTGTGTCCCACACGTAGATCGTGCCATCTTTGCCCCCCGTAGCAAGTAGTTTACGTCGCGGGGCCTGTGCGGTGGATAGTACTTCGTGTTGATGTGCATCGAGTTCCACATCCACGCTCGTACCGGAAGCGTACAGGTATCGCCACAAAAAACCTCGCAGGTCTTCTTGTCCCGGTCGTGGAGCGTGACTCTGTAGTCGCCTTCGCACGATGCCATGCTGCCCAGCATCGGCCAAGCGTGCGATGTTGACTAGATCCGCGGTGTAGTATCGCTCACGCGACATTCGTTCCTCTCGCTCGACCGTGCGACGAAGTTGCTCCTCGTATTCAAGCGTTTGCTTCAATTCCGCCAACGCTCGCGTTAAGCTCACGTTGGATTCGTCGAGTTGTGAAAGCAGTTTGTTTTGTCGTGAGAAATGAGCCCCGATACCAAGAATGCCTGAGATCAATAGCAAGATGACGGCGCTCATCAAAAAGCTCATCACACGATTTCTTTGGACCCAGCGGATGCTCCGCTCGATCGCAGTGGGTCGTTTCGCTTGAACAGGTTCGTTCCGCAAAAAACGCTGCAAATCGACGGCCAGTTCCAAAGCGGTTTGATAGCGATGACGCGGCGACTTGGCCATCGCCTTAAGGATGATCGACTCCAAATCTCGCGGGAGCTTCGGTACAAGGTGGCGAGGACGTACGGGCTCCTGCGTTAAGATAGCGTTCAGCATGGCCGCAGGCTCGCTATCTTCGAAGGCGGGACGCAAGGTTGCCAGCTCATAGAGCGTTGCGCCCAACGAGTAGACGTCGGTTCTCCCATCGACTTCGCTGGAGCCCCTCGTTTGCTCCGGACTTGAATAGCGGAGCGTCCCCAGCACCTTGCCGGTTGCGGTAAACTGACTCGCCGCCTCCAACGTCGCTAATCCGAAGTCCGCGATCCACACATCGCCCTGAAGATTCAGCAACAGATTCGACGGCTTGATATCGCGATGAACGACTCCGTTCTCGTGAGCATATTGAAGTGCCTCGGCGGCCTGCCGACCGAGACGCGCCACTCCGCGAAAGTAAGAACTATTTGTCGTGGACGCATTTCCACGATGCACGTCAGACTCGGGACTTGAGGAGACTTCCGACGACCACTCGTTCGCGGGCCTCTCCTCGCCGCGGTAATACTCGGCAGTCGCTGCCAGTTCGCCTAGTTGCGCAGCCTCACCCCCAGGCCGGCGCTTTTGACGAATGAAACACGCCAGATCCTGTCCCTGAATGAGTTGCATCGCAAGATAGTACGTTCCGTGGTCCTGTCCGCGTGCATATGCACGAACGATATGCGGATGTTCGAGCGTGGCGGCGGTCCGGGCTTCGCGCTCGAACCGCAATAGACGGCTCGCATCCAAGCTAGATGTGACAGGTAGGATTTTTAACGCTACGCGGCGATTTAACGAAATCTGGATCGCCTCAAACACGATCCCCATCCCGCCTCGACCGAGTTCACGCAGCAGACGGAATTCACCAAGGCAAATCCCTTGCCAGCTTTCAGCTGGTACCGATTCCGCACCTTGGCGAACCGCCGCAGCAAGCAACTCCTTAACGGCCAAGTACGTCCCCGAATCGCTTGCCCCATGCGAGTGCGCCCGTGGCGACTCGGCGACCGGTTCGCCCGCCTGCGGTCGCTCACCCTCACCCTTCAACTTCTCGAACGAGTTGTCCGCGTCCGAACCACTGGAGCAATCTCTGACCGATCTCGGCATAGTCTTGCTTTGTCCAAAAAAGTAATGCGAAACTTTCTTGTCGGTGACGACGCGCCGCTTCAATAGCGAGCCGTTTGTGTGGTTGTGCCTCCCGTCAATTCTGAACGCCACCTACCGAAGACGAGCCCGTGCTAGAACGCGATCGCCGTGGCCCGATCTTAGTGGCTCACTACAAGTGGGAGTCCAACTTAGCACGCCAAATGGGCCTGTCAACAAAATGAGCGAACCGAGGTTCAACGACGCCGACTCGCCATACATCAAACACCCGTCGACCGTGTCACGGGACGATGCATGCCTCGCGACCTTTGATGCAAAGAATCGTGCGAGCTATAGCCGTTCGCTGTGGACGTAGCGAGAGTTGCCAAGATTTCCGAAATCGCGGACCTCGCCAAAACTCTTGAGGCGGTTCGCTAGAACACCTATGAATCGAACAAATTCTAACTTGCCTGCAAGCCAGGTGGGCCAGCCAAAATGGTATCCAAGTTCTCGGCGAGCAGGACGATTACGTCCCAGTCTGACACGATGATGTCTTGCGAGTGAGCCAAGTTGTTTCGCAGGCGTTCCAACCCTTTGACGATCGCCTCGACTTCGCGGCGGGACTTAAGTCGTGTCATACTGCGTAGTTCTTCGTTGCGCCCGAGGATCTGCCCGATGTCCGAGAACTGCAAACAGTCAAGCAGCTCGACGTGCTGATTGCGTCGCGCGCGTTCGGCTTGCACAAGAGCGGCCTTGGCGAGCCGTCCCTCCGACACGAAGGATTGCCACGGCTTGCCCGTGCTGAAACGTTCGATCATGTGCCGGAATCGCATTTCGATGAGCGTGATCATGCCGAACAGCCACATCCGCAAAGGCGGCTTCTCGAGATCTTCACGAGTGACGATTCCCGCAACCGCTCCGAATGCGGAAACGAATAGCCGGCGTTTGTCTCGCAGTCCCAGCACGACCTCTGTCAGCGATGTCGAACCAAAAATAATCTGTGATTCCTCGATTGACTGCAGATTGTGACCGCCAAATTCGTCAAACGCTGTCTCCCGATTGATATAGCCACAGACGTATCCGTCCCGGCGGATTCCCACGACGTCAAAATCTCGCTCGTTCATCAGGCTTAACAGGTCGTCCGCCGGTGTCGAGAAGTCAAACGACACTAGCGACTCGGCAACGTCTCGCGCCCCAAAACCCTCGTTGAACACTCGACGCAAACTGGTTTCTGTCACGGAATTCGGTTGCATAGCAATTTATCGAAGGAGGTTTGCGGCGAGGGATGAAACACATCCAGAATCCTCAGAGCCTCTATCTTAATCGAGTCTCTGAACTTGGCGATGTCTAGGTGTTGCGTGGGCGATTCTGGTTTACAATCAGTCCCGCGACTATTCTCCTCGAACCATTTCGTCGACTTTCCGTATGGCGTATCTGGAAACTTCTGCCGGTGCTGCTCCCAAACGCACGATTCCGCTATCGAGCAAGCGGTGTGTATTAGGGCGACAACCTAATTGCGACGTCGTCGTCGACGCTGACTCCGTCAGTCGGCAGCACGCCAGGATCCTGCTGGTGGGACGCGATTATTACGTCGAGGATTTGAATAGCTCCAACGGAACAGTCGTCAACAACAAGGTCATTCAGTCGCGAGTCCGCTTACAAGATGGCGACAGTATTCGCGTGAGCCAGTTCGAATTCTTGTTCCACGAATCACTGACGCCGTTCGATGGTTCACGCAGCGCGCAGTTGCTCCCCGATCAACGCGGCATCATCGACGAGGATGCCCTCGACGAATCGACGGACGACACCGGGACCTATCTTAAGATTGCTAGTTCGAGCGGCAGCGACACGGGTAGCTATTCAACGGCAACCGATTCAAGATTCGACGCCCTCATCGAAGTAACACAATCTCTCGGACAGTTTCTGTCGCTTGATAAACTGTTGCCGCAAGTACTTGAGTCACTCTTCAAGATGTTGCCTCAGTCCCAACGAGGTTGCATCATCCTGAAGGACTCGGACGGAGAGTTGAAACCCGGTTGGGTGAAGGTGCGAAAGGGCGAGTTGCGAGTCAGTCGTGCAGTGATCAACAAAGTGATGCAGTCAGGCGACGCGATCGTAACAAGCAACGCCTCCACGGACTCGCGGTTCTCGACCAGCCAGAGCCTAGCGGATTTTCGGCTCAAGTCCGTGATGTGCGCTCCGCTCATCGATCGAAACGGAAACGCATTAGGAGTCGTCCAACTGGATACCAGCAACGGACGAAGAGCTTTTGGGCACGAGGATCTGCGAGTTCTGGTCGCGATGGCGACTCAAACATCGCTGGCAATCACGGTCGCAAACTTGCACGAGACGGAGTTGCGAACGCGCACGTTGGAACGTGACTTGATGCTCGCAGCCGAAGTTCAGAGAAACAGTTTACCCGAACATCGTCCTAGCGTGTCTGGTTACGAGTTCTCTGATTACTACGAACCGGCCGAGCAAGTGGGGGGAGACTTCTACGACTACATCCCCCTGCCCGATGGCCGCATCGGAATTGTGATTGGCGACGTGGTCGGTCACGGCGTTCCCGCAGCGTTGGTCATGTCAAAAGTTCTCGCCGAGACTCGGTTCCTCGCAGCATCGCTGCACGATCCCGCAACGGTTATCGATGTATTGAACGGCATCACTTGCCGCTCGACGCGATTGGGCCGTTTCATTACTTTGCTGATGGTCGTTCTCGATCCCCGCGAACATCTCGTAACGCTCGCGTCCGCTGGTCACGTGCCACCGGTACTACGACGTGCAGATGGTTCGATCGACCTGCCCGGAAGGGCCGGGTTCGGACCTCCCTTGGGAACATCGAAGAAGACAGCCTATCAGTCACACTCGTTTCAGTTGGAGCCAGGCGAACTGCTGTTCCTGTATACCGACGGCGTATCCGAAGCCGAGAATGCTGCGGCTGAAGCTTTTGGAGACAGCCACGTTGCCAGTCTCGTAAGCAGAGGATTGACGCCGACGGACGTCGTTACGAACGTCGTTGACCAACTAGAGACGTTCATCAACGAGACGCAACAGCAAGACGATCTCTGCATCGTCTGCTTCGGACGTCATTAGATTACGCGGCCAAGTGGCCGTCGGCTACTTGGAGAGTCGATCGATAATGTTCTTCGTGATGCGGACGACTGCCGGATCGTTGCCTCGCAGACCGTGAGCCCAATCGGTCGTGCCCGCGGTAAAGACGGTGCCGCCCTGGGTATAGACTCCCATTACCGCATTGCCGATTCGATCCTTGGGAAACTCTTCGTACCACACACTATCACCGGGGGCCCAGCGAGCGGGACATGTACCGAGAATCGTGAAACTCTTCGGTGTGCCGTCGCGATAAGTTGGCACGGGCAAACCTTCTTCGATCGTCAGTTCGCAGCCGTCGCACTCGTATCCGACGATCGTGTCGTTCCCTCCAAATTGGTCGCCTCGTTTGAGATCTGTCCCCGCGAAGATCCAGTGATCGGGGCGATGCACCTCGAACGACGCTTTCCCATCCATGAACTGCCCGTGACTACGGTGATAGCCGCCAAACAAGAAGCCAACGCCCGTCAACTGATTCTCCGGACGACCAATCAAGTGGTGGCTCCAGGCCGTGCTCAACAGCTTCTGATCGCCTTCGCGATAGATCGGGTCGACGTTGTACCACTGCTTAAAGCAAGTGAGCGAGCGACCTTCGTCCTCGCTACGAACCTGCCAGCAACAAGTATTGCCGCTAAAGAACGCGACGTTTCCGCCGTCCGCAATAAATTTCTCGAGGTTGTCTCGCATTGGCGATGACCAGTACTCGTCGTGTCCAACACTTAATACGAGTCGATAGTTAGCGAGCATCTCGGGATGGAACTCCAAGTCACTATTGACGGCGTAGTCGATCGCGATGCCGTTCAGTTCCGCCCACTTCGCAAAGTGGACTTCCCAGTTATAGAACTGGCTACTGAGTGGTCGGTTGAACGAGACACGACTCCCTTGCAACTTGTTACGCCCGTGATACGCGTAGAGGCTGTGACCTCCCCAGTTCGTATAGGCGTTGTAAGTATTGGTCGACAGTTGCAGAAGGATCTTCGAGTTGGTGCCGGGCTGGGCCGATCGCACAACAAAAAACAATGAGCTTGTTGCCGTGCGAGTGTTTCGCTGGATAAACTCGCCGCCACGATCTTCGACGCGGAGCGTTGCGTGATAATAGCCGCTTCGCCAATCGGCCGGGATCTGCAAGCGAAACGTCTCCGGCCAGTTGCAGCCGTGCGACGAAGCGTTGGCCGGAACCGGATGCTCAGCGCCCGCGATGTCCTTCTTTTCCCAAACCGTTTCGTTGCTCCCGCCAACACGCTCGATCGTCATGGACGCACTGCCGGCCGTCGTCGACAAGTGAAACGCGATTTCTTCGCCGGGCACATAGCTCAATTGATCGGTATAGCCTTCGACGAACAACGGCCGCGGTTCGGGCTGTTGCGCGATGAGTGGTAATGCCGTGAAACAGAGCAATAGACAGATCGCTTGACCCTGCGTTTTCATGAACAATGACCTCTTACGTGAATGTGAAATCGTCGGAAATCTTACTCTTCAACTCGTGTGAGCATCAACAAACGGAACTCCATCACTTGCTTGCCCGGCATCTCAGTCGCTTGAAGCGTGAGCGTCCCCTTGCCCTTCTCCAAACGGATCGTGCCAAGCGACATTGATTTGAAATCCTTGACGTACGACTCTTGACGCTCAACGCGATCGTTCTCGCCACCGCGTAGTGGCGGATCATGGGCTTCGGTGATTCGACTGTGCAGCTTGCTGTCGTTGAACGTCAACTCGATGGCCGCACCAATGTCGGCTGCTGGACAGGCGTAGTGAAGCTCCACTTGGTAGTTTCCCGTCGCTCCGACTTCAGCATCCCAGGTAATCTTGTCGTCAAGGCTCGTCCAATTTGTAAAGAACGAACAATTCGGGAAGCGATTCGAGCGTTTGATCGTGCCGTGTGCTGTTCCATCGCGAGCGGGAATCTGCGTGTACGGATAATCGGCATGCCCGATCAGGAAGGGACGGTTGTCATCGTCGTAACCGGCGAGGACTTCCTTCCGGAACGTTTCGGCCTCTTTCGAGAGTTTGGCGGCAATCTCGGGATATTTCGCCGCAACGTCTTTGTTCTGGCCTGGGTCACTACGGATGTCGAATAGTTTCCCCTCATGATCAAGCCGATAGCGCGCATCGCGAACGCTGACTTTCTTGTTCCAGTGCGAAACAATCATTCGATTGGGCCACAAATAGGCGTCCGGCGCAGCCAATAGCATCTTGAGACTTGTGCCGTCGAGTGCCTTTTGGCTGACAAGTGGAACATCAGCAAGTTCCGCTAACGTCGGTAGCAGGTCAATGGCCGCAGCAATTTCGCGGACCTTCGTGCCGTCTGGTATGTGACCGGGCCAACGAATCAGTAGAGGCGAGCGGACGCCTCCTTCGTCGGTCGAGCCTTTTCGGCCTTTCATGCCACCGTTCCATCGCACGCCGTTTGGTCCGTTGTCACAGAAGTAAACGACGATCGTATTTTCTGCGATACTCAGATCATCGAGCTTCTCAAGAATTCGACCGACGTTCCAATCGATGTTCTCGCACATTGCCAACGCACAGCGGACGTGCCCGATGTCTTCACGTTCGGGATCACGATTGTGCATCGCGAGTTTCTTGTCTTTGAACTTGTCCCAGAAGCGATCGGGAACTTGCATCGGCGAGTGAGGCGTGTTGTAAGGGAGGTAGGCGAAGAAGGGCTTGTCCTTATTCGCCTCCATGAACGCCATCGCTTTGTCAGTCAGATCGTCAATGATGAAACCTTCACCTTGCACGAGTTGACCGTTGTGTTCGAGCGGCGGACTAAAGTAGTCGCCCCAGTGCCCGCTACAGAAACCGTAGTACTCATCGAAGCCGCGCCCATTGGGATGATACGGATACTGCATGCCGTTATGCCACTTGCCGAAGGCTCCGGTGGCATAACCCGCCGCTTTGAAGGTGTCGCCGATCGTCATCTCGTCCAGGTTCATTCGCTCGCCACCGGCAGACGTGCTGTAGACACCGCTGCGCGGATGGTAACGTCCCGTGAGGAACTCAGCTCGTGTCGGCGAACAGACAGGGCAAACATAAAAGCGGTCAAAGCTCGCACCATCGCGAGCCAGCGAATCGATATTCGGCGTGCTCAGATTTGTGTTGCCGTTCAAGCTCAAGTCGCCCCAGCCTTGATCGTCGGTCAGTACCAAAACGATGTTCGGACGTTCGCTTGACTTGGCCTTTAGTAACGGTATATAAAGAGTTTGCGCGAAGATTAATGCGATCGCTGTCGTGGCGAGTGTAGTTATTCTGTGTAGCAACTGACGTGGGAATGTTCGGCGGCAATCGAATGTTCCTCTGCCTAACGGCAGCGTCTCGGCAAGGAACTTGAACATGTTGATTCCCCTTCTTCGGATGGCGGGTGTAAGACACTCGTATCGAACTCGCGGACCACCACTGTGGATTCCCGCGCATTAAAAAACCAAGGGATCACGGGCGGCAACCCGTAAATCGATCCCTTGGCGGCAAGGAACCGAATACGGTTCCCAACCACAGTGTCATCTGTTTCATTTCACAAGTCAATTCCCGGCGGCAACTGGGATAACACGAAAAGGTCAATTGAAAATGGCAAGGAATCGAAAATCGCGACGCCAGCAGCACGGATCTGCATGGCACTGGAAGCAGACGGACTGCTGGTATTTCACTCCGCCGGGCACCAAGAAACGCGAAGCCCTGTTTGACGAGGATGGCAACCGCATTCGCGGCAAGGACAACAAAGAAACAGCACAACTGGCGCTGGCTCGCATCCGACTATCAGACGAACTGAGTCCGGTCGTTTCCGCTCCGTCGAAAGATTGGACGGTTGCCCAAGTCTGTGAGATTCACCTGGCGGATTTGACGAACACCGCCTCGCCGGAGTGGGTAACGATTTGCAAGTCTTGGCTTAATGAGTTCTGCGGTTACTGTGGAGCTCTAACGGTCCATGAACTCAAGAAGAAGCATCTGCGAACTTGGCTTCAGAAGCACAAGACGTGGAACAATAACACTCAGCGGAACGTGATTGCATGCATCAAGGCGGCGTTTAACCATTGCTGCAAGTTTGACGATCTCGAAACGAATCCAATTGCGAGCTACGAGAAGCCTGCAGCAACCGCTCGCGTGACCTCGTTCAGTCCCGATGAGGAGAGGCAAATCTACGCGGCGACCAACGAGGCTCATGCTCTCTTCCTCAAGTGCTGCATCCTTACGGGCGCACGCCCTTATTCTGAAATGGCTCTCGTAACTGCTGATCACGTCGTTGAGACACCGCATGGCATGTTCTATTTGCTAAAAGCAAGGACGGCTGATGGTGGCCACGGTCACAAAGCCGCTAAGAAGACTGGCAAAGATCGTCGCATCATGCTCTGTGATGAGATGGAGCAGATCACACGTCGCCTGATATTGACTGCCCCCAAAGGCTCGGGAATTCCGCTCCTTCGCACAAAGCACGGTAGGCAATGGAAACGCTGCAACGGTGTTCAGCAGTTCCGTGAGCTGAAGAAGAAGTTGAAGTTGCCTGAGGACCGCGTGACCTACACTTGCCGACATACCTTCGCGAAGCGAACGTTATCTGGCTACTACACCGGAAACCCTGTATCGATTGAGGTACTTGCTGGTTTGATGGGCAACACTCCGAAAGTCTGCTGGGATCACTACGCCCAATGGGCTGACGACTACAACGACCCGCTGTGGGCTGCGCTTGGAAAGACGAAATCCAAGCGTGTTGCGGGGTGAACGCAAGGCGAGTCATGTGGACTACTCGAAGCGTGGGCCAACATGCGAGTGTTGGCTCACGCCTACCTAAATTGAGCCCGTTTTCGCGTCATATATACATGATGGAATCGGGTTAGCTGTTGTAACGCCCGTTTGGAACCAACTCCATGGGCGAATCTGCGTTGCATTCGGCGCTCTGCTCTAAATCCGCAGCAGAAATGCGCCATATACCGTGAGAAGTTATGGCAAGGACGCCATTTGTTAGTTTTCTCAAACCGACACTTGCTCGCATCTCGTCCATCATTGCGATCCGCCTCTAACGGAGCGTTTCTTTTGCGATTCCGTTCAGGCCCTATGTTTGCCAACAATCGAAAGGGAGACTCTATGAATTTACTGCCTGCAACCGAGGAGGGAGCCGCGTCTACTGACCTCGCCGAGAAGGCAGGTCATTGGTGGACCAGCGTGGCAGCCCTTCATAACATTGGGATCGAGTTTGACTTTGGATCGTCGTTTCGTTCGCGGCTCGATTGGGCCCGTGCAGCCGATCTTCAAATCGGCACAATCTACTCTCGTTTTAGCACGAAGCTTCAACACTCAACCGACGATCAGGTCCGTGAGTGCATCCAGTGGGCTGCGAGAAATGGGATTTACGTCCCACCCGAATTGATATCCGTTGACGAAGGCGTCAAAGGCAAGCGACTGCGGCGAGTAGGACTCGACCGAACTAAACACATCCTTAGCGAGCGTCTTGCTTCGGTACTGCTGGTCTTCAAAGCGAGCCGACTGTTTCGGCAAGCGGGAAAGGGATATCAGTTTATTAACGAGGAGGTTGTGGAGGAAGGACTGCGTGCCGTGAGCGTTTCGCAAGGAATCGACACGAACGACAAGAAGACATGGAAATTGCAGTTGCAGATTCACGGCTTGCTCGATGACCTGTTGCTCGATGCCATCGCGGATCACGTTCGATCGGGTTTGACGGGCTTGCACTTGAACAACTGGACCACCGGCGCAATTGGAGTTGGCTATCGACGAAAGGAAATCGCCAATGCGCCGACCACGAATCGCGGTTTGCCGCGTACGATGCCGGAGATTGACCCAATCGCGGCGGAACTTATTCGCAAACATGCTTTGATGTTGCTCGACGGCATGTCACTCAGGGAAGGAGTTCGGCATTGGAACGAAAGTGGTGGTCCGTGCGATCCGAGATCCACCACCGGGAAGATGACTTACGCTGCCTATCGTCGGCTCATGTCGAATCGACGATTGATCGGAGTATGGGAGTTTGGTCGGCGACGCAATCAGTTTTCAACAAAGCTGGATTACGTCAAGCAAATTGAACAATCCGACGACGAAGTCACGACCGTCACGTGCGAAGAGTTGCGTATCTTGGACGATGAAACGTTCGAGGCTCTGCAATCGCTGCTCGAACAGAAAAGAACTGGTCCCCAAGGTCCCCGAAAACGACGACCGCTGAGGCTATGGGATCTGACAACTGAGTTCTTCATTTGTACGCACTGCGGCGACAAGTCCAAGCCAGTGCGATTTCATCAGGCGGGCGCAAGTGGTCGAGGCATGCGATGCAAGAATGGTGACACCTGCAATCGCAAGTCGATCATCTCGCGCGAACATGCTGTTCGAGGCGTTTGTGGAAAGCTGGTAGAGCTAATTGCGAACGACACGGAGTTGGTGGCGGCTGTCGCTAAAAGAAGTTTGGAGTTGGACATGACGGCGGATGATGGAGTGAACGCCGAGTTGAAAGCGGCAGAGAAGCGATTGAAGTTATTGAACTGTAGAATTGACGACCTTTTTGAACTGTCTGGCGAAGGAACGAAAGAAGATCGCGACGAGACGAAGGCAAGGCTTCGCGCAACCCAGGCGGAACGTGTTGAACTTCAGGCTCAAGTCGATCGCCTACGGAAATCCGTCGACGGCGTCACGGCAACAATGTCCCCCGCCGATGTTTCAAAATATATGTCGACGTCTTCAACACTACTGACCGACGCGGCAACTGGTGAGCTTGGAGACGACGGTGTTTATCAGACGCTCGCTGTCTTTCGCGCGATCACCGGCGAAAAGGTCCACGTTCGCGTGGAACAGCGTCCGAGCCGGAAGCAGACCAATGTGCGAGGAGTATTCAGTCCGCAGGTGGTTCATACATCACGCAATGACCGTCGTTTTGGCGATGTGGAACTCTGGCTTCGCGAACCGCCGCTATTGGATCTGATCGCGCCCAGAGTTCATGAGCTAATCGACCATCAAGGGTTGAGTCACCGGGAGACGGCGAAGCAACTTCGCCGTGAGGGCCACGCCGTTAACTCTGGGAATGTTTGGTATAGCTATCGGCGGTGGTACGAGATGCAGGGCATTCCCTGCCCAAGTCTTCCCTACAACAACGGAAAGCGGCGAAAGCCTGTTTAGCGACACCGTTGTTGGCTTCCTTCAACGCCTCGACGACTTCCGATGAGGCGTTCTTCTACGCGCGAACGCTGATCGACGCAATCTCAGCTCACAGGGAACACAGCACACATGAAAACCAATCCGATCGAAAGCAGTTCATCACGGCAAGAGCAAGGCTCAGCGCGTGATCGCCTTGTCACGAATCTAGCTCGTCTGGTCGTAGCAATGCATCGGCACGAGCGTTCGCATGGCGAACCGTGGGCTGACGCAAGTACCGACGAAGATTCAGCTAAACTCGTGGCAAAAACGGGGCATATAAGGTGAGAGGAGTATTAGCTCTCGACTGTATTTCCATTTCCTGAACCCAAAGGAGGTTCCATGTCACACATAGTCACAATTACGACCGAGATTCGTGATCCGATCGCACTGCAAGCGTCGTGCCGTCGCCTTCGACTCGATGAACCAGTCTTCAAGACGGTCAAGCTGTTCAGCGACGAAGCCACTGGTCATTGCGTTCAACTTCCTCGTTGGCGGTATCCCGTTGTTTGCGACACGGAATCTGGCACGGTTCAATTCGACAATTTCAACGGTCGTTGGGGCGAGCCGTGCGAGCTTGAACGGCTAATGCAGGCGTACGCCTGTGAAAAGGTGAAATTGGAGGCGCGACGACAGGGGCACTCAGTGACAGAACGGACACTTAACGATGGGGCGATCAGGCTGACGATTCAAGTAGGAGAAGCCACATGAGGACGATTGACATTCATATCGCGCCCAGCGGCGAGTCTCGCGTGGAAACCAAAGGGTTCAGCGGCAATGAATGCCGAGACGCCAGCCGCTTTCTCGAGTCTGCTCTAGGCAAGACCACGTCCGAGTCGCTAACGGCTGAGTTTCATGAAGCTCAGCTTCAACAACAAAACCATTTGGAACGGGAGGAATAATACTGACAAAGCAACCTACCACGACGGTGCCCTCGTGGCACGCCACAACAACCGATCTGGTGCAGGTTCTACTGGTCGTTGAAGGCACAAACGACATCGAATTTCTACGACGCATCTCGCTACTGCTCCACTCGCAAGACTCGTCGCTGCCCGATCTCGCCAACATGGAACAGAGAGGCGAATTGATATTCGTCCCCTTCGGTGGAGGGAATGTCCGAGCGTGGACGCACCGGCTTGCTCCTCTCGCAAAACCGGAGTTCCATCTCTACGACCGCGAACTTCCACCTGAGACCGACTACCGCGGCAAAGCCGCCAAAGCGGTGAACCGCCGCCCACATTGTCGCGCTTTACTAACCAGCAAACGCAGCTTGGAGAATTATATTCATCCTCAAGCGATCTTCGATGCCGGTTCAATCGAAGTGACGTTCGACAGCCTCGACCCTGCGGCGGAGATTACCGCCCAAAGAGTCTATGAATCTGGTTTGGGCAAAACACCGTGGGAGGTGCTCACGCGCCGTGTTCGCAGTCAATTGACGCATCGAACCAAACGCTGGCTCAATACGACGGCGGCTGAACACATGACCTGTGATCTGCTGCAAGATCGTGATCCAGATGGCGAGATTGCCTCGTGGCTAAGGGCGATCGCTTCCTTGGCGGAACTTTCGCGTTCGGGCAGGTGCCCGTCATGTTCACTACACTCCTCGATTAAGAAAGGAACCGACAATGACACTATCTGAACGCTTGGCGGAAAACGTGCGTGCGTGCTTCACTGGCATTTGGGTGCAAAGCTGCGAACACGACGACGCGCTGTTGGAAATGGCCCGCCTTTGTCACGGCGAAGGCTGGAGGTTGGCAGTTTGGGACATCGATCAAGGGCTGCGGGCGACCGATCGTCACAGCGGTGACACCGATGAGGGAGCGGGGGCCGACCCGCTTGCCGCAGTTCATGCACTGGCTGCAATGGCCGACAACGATCATCCATCGTTGTTGGTCTTGGTGAACTTTCACCGTTTTCTAAACTCAGCTGAAGTTGTGCAGGCCGTAGCACAGCGGATCGTACAGGGTAAGCACAACCGAACCTTTGTTGTGATCTTGTCGCCAGTTGTGCAGATCCCGACCGAGCTTGAAAAGCTAATCGTCTGTCTTGAGCATGAGCTGCCTGATCGTGAGCAACTCGAAGAGATCGCCCGTGGTATAGCAACGGAAGGTGGCGAGCTTCCCGATGGTGGTGAACTTCAGCGTGTTCTCGATGCGGCAGGTGGTCTCACTCGTTACGAAGCTGAAGGGGCCTTCAGTCTCTCACTCGTTCGCCACGGTCGCATCGAGTCAGATGCCGTCTGGGAATTGAAAACTCAGGCACTAAAGAAGTCGGGGCTACTGACACTACATCGAGGCCACGACGACTTCGGAAGTCTCGGTGGTTTGACGGCTCTGAAAGCGTTTACGAAGCGAGCTCTGTTGCAACCCAGCCGCCACAACTCACACTTGGTGCCGCGTGGTGTATTGATGTTGTCGCCGCCTGGCTGCGGCAAGTCACAATTCTGCAAGGCGATCGGAAAGGAAGTTGGCCGTCCGGTATTGATCCTCGACGTTGGCAGCTTGATGGGGTCGCTTGTTGGTCAGTCGGAAGAGCGAACGCGGAAGGCACTGCAAGTCATTGATGCGATGGCTCCGTGTGTGCTGATGATCGACGAAATTGAGAAAGCGTTTGCTGGTGTCGGCAATTCGGGCCAGTCCGACAGTGGTGTGTCCGCACGGATGTTTGGCACGTTCTTAAGCTGGCTCAACGATCACAAGAGCGATGTCTTTGTGGTTTGTACAAGCAACGACGTTAGCAAACTGCCACCGGAATTCGGTCGCAGCGAACGATTCGACGGGATCTTCTTCCTGGATCTGCCTGGTCGTGATCAGAAGGACATCATCTGGCAGCAATACCTCACGATGTTCGAGTTGAATCCTGAACAGCGCCGACCGGATGATACGAATTGGACAGGGGCCGAGGTACGAAGTTGTTGTCGGCTCGCTGGACTGCTGGACGTGCCTCTTGTGCAAGCCGCTCAGAACGTAGTGCCCGTTGCGGTCACCGCAGCGGAGTCCGTTGAGCGTCTTCGGACATGGGCTAACGGTCGTTGCCTCGATGCGGACAAGGCTGGCATCTATCGGCACACTAGTTCGCCATCGGGCTCCCGCCGCAACGTGAGCCGCGGCCCGTCACTTAACTGACGACGAGACTCGGAGATGGAAAAAGAAATGCTAAAAGTACAACACTTGGCCGTGATCCGAGCGGCGCTCAGATACTGGGATGAAGAAATGGGCCCACAGGGCGTGACCTCGTTCAGACACTACCTTGAGGAACCAACTTCAGCAGGTGAGTTGACGAACGCACATGTCACGTTCGCTCGGGAATGGCTGGCTCAATGTGAACTACGCTATGCGATGTGCAATCAAGCTGGGACGCAGTTGACCAAGCCGCAGCTATTCCAATACGTGAGTGAAGCCGAGCTTGTTTGTGACTCTGAGTTGGCACAGATTGTCGCAGTGTTGGTCTCGACACGCCATCAATGAGCCCAAGATCACACATCGCTCATTAGTTCCGCGATGGTGATCCCCAGTGCCTCGGCGATCTTCTCGATATTGCGCAGAGCGACGTTTCGCTCGCCCCGCTCGATGCCGCCCATGTAGGTTCGGTCGAGACCGCACTCAAGCGCCAACTCCTCCTGGGACCAACCGCAGTCTTTGCGGAGTTCACGCACGCGGTCCCCAAATCGTTGCAGTATGTCGCGATCAGCCATGATGCTGATAGTCATCAGTTCTGCAATAATTAGCCACGGACTATGAGTATCACCCATAGACTCTTTGTCTTGGGCGTTTTCAAGAGTTGCGATGTCGTGGCTGCAAGAAACAGTGCAGATTCAGACTGTCCCGTGACGTTGGCAGTGGCACGTGTAAATTCGATAAATCCGTAAGAAGGAAGGAGACACCGCGATGACGAAACCGAGAGACCCTGGTATCAAGATGGTTGGCTGAGTGTTCAGCATAGTATTTGAGGCTTGTGCCGTTTACTGTCTTAGTTGGATACGCGATTCGCCGGGAACACCCATGGTGACTCCACGTGTCTCCAGGGAAGTACGCCACTCACTATTGAGTGAACCTGAACTTAAGTTGAGTGTTTGGCACCAGTGCAGAGCCTCTCAAAGCGGACGAGCTCATCATGACCGTGGAACAAAGTACGGAGGGTGGAAGAGCCAAGCCAATAATTGGATTCACAGTTTGAAGGTCTTGTAGCCGAAGACAAGCAGAATGCCGTTCAACTGCGAATTCCACCGAACCAATTTACGCCAGATCGGGAGATGTCCATGACATTATCTGGGAAGCCGGAATAGAAGCCGCTTGCCAGGTCGGTGTTTGGTTCAGCACCGGCTGCAAATCAAAACGGAAGTAATGTCTCAGCAGTACTGACGACTTCACAATCAAATTGATCGTGCGTCGCTCGTTCATAAGCATCTCGCGATCACTGTAAGATTGTCCATTGAGCGCTTGCCGGTCCCCAAGGGCTACGCGGCGTCTCTCTTCTGCGATGTCTTAAATCATCATTCTTGAAAGGAGCCCCATGAGCACATCCATTCTTACTGAGCCGCCGCCGAGTTCTGCGGTCAGTTCGTCATCAGAGCATTTGCGCGCCACGATGGCCGCAGCGCGTCTCAGTTTCACCTGGTTCGGCGTCTGCAAATCGCTGACTTCGCAGCAGAAGAATCAAGCCGCCGACTCCTTTGGAGCAGAAGGTAAGTTCTTGTCTGCTGGCAAGAAATTGCTGGACACTTCACATCCGGCGTTCAGGGCGGTGACGACGATCCGAGGTAAGGCCGTCAGCTACTGGAAAAGTGTCTCACTGCCGTTTCCAGAGCCGGGCATTCGACTCGTTCGTCAAGATTCGATCACTGCATTTGACAACCAGATCGCCGCGTATCGTGATGAACTCACCGAAGCCGTCCACAAACTCGACCGGAAGTACGACGACCTGCGACAGACAGCCCGTGATCGACTTGGTGAGTTGTTCGACTCGGCCGACTATCCATCCTCGCTGATCGGCATGTTCTCGATCGAAAGCGACTATCCATCGGTCGAGCCACCCGACTATCTACGCCAACTCGATCCAGAGCTCTATGAACAGGAGTGCCAGCGTGTACAAGCCAGATTCAGCGAGGCCGTTCAACTCGCGGAACAGGCATTTATCGATGAGCTCCATCAGCTAGTGGAGCATCTGTCCGAACGACTCAGCGGCCACGTTGACGGAAAGCCCAAGGTATTTCGTGATACCGCCATAACCAATCTGACGGAGTTCTTCGATCGGTTTCAACAGCTCAACATACGCAGCAACAGCGACCTCGATGATCTCGTCGCCAACGCACAACGCGTGATTCGTGGTGTGAAACCGAGCGAACTGCGCAACAGCAATTCTCTACGGCAACAGGTAGCCTCACAACTCGCAGGCGTGACATCAGTACTCGATGGCTTACTTGTTGATCAGCCACGGCGACGCATCCTGCGGCGACCTCGTTAGCGGAACATTCCATGCAATTGATTGTTGAAACAACAGGAGCCGTACGTTGTCTGTACGGCGAGGCTCGTTGCACTTGCTGGGTAGGCTGTCGATCCAGCGAGGCTCTCGCGTAGAACTTCCGTCGAGGATGGTTGTTGGACCGCTGACCTCTCTCCCGTCGATGGCCCAATTCTTGGACCGTTCAACCAACGCAGCGATGCAGCAGATGCAGAACGTCGATGGCTCATGAACCACTGGCTCAATTCAGCCTAATGGCGCGACTCGCTTTTGTTCAGTATTGCCCCGATTCGGGGCGGTGTGATTTCGCTGCCTTCGTTTGGGCAACGTTCACTCTCTTTCGCTTTGGGTAGCACGCAAATGACGCAGTCTCAACTTGATCGACAGATCCCTTAAGAGCCACAGGCGAGGACTTGCCGGAAGATTCAACGCCGCGGCTTCAGTCTAATGAAGCCAGCCAAGAAACCAATTTCGATCGGAGCCAGATTGTCGCCGCCCCAAACTGTCGATTGGGATGACTTGGAGTCGCAACGATACGAAGCGGAAGTGCATGAGCGAGCATGAACCGGTGGCCGCGTGAACCGCGCGAAGACGCGTCTTCGTTCGCGGTCGTCACCGTCGCCATTGACCGTAAATCAGAAGTGAGCGGAGACAACTGCATGGCAGCCAACAACGCGGTTGTCACGAATTGACGATCTCGTCTCGTCGGCGAAGACGACGGCTACGACGGACGGATTGACGTCGCTCATCGACCAGTACCACATCACAACCAACGAAGAAGACCCTGTAGAATTCTCGTTAATATTAACTTTTAACGGTGGCGGCGGTTTCGCCGATTATATCAACGTCGACGAAGGTACAACCGTGACACCATGAGGTGTTTGAGCGTCAAGTTGGTTCCTGGCAAAGAAACCAGTAAACTATCTGATTCGCGTCAATCGCCAACCCTGCCCGCGGATCCAGAGTGTGTTGCAGGAAGGGATCGGATCTCGATCCCCGACAAAAATCGAAGGTGCATCACTAATTTCCTTTGGCCCCACCGCCACCGAGCACTCATGCTCCCGGTGGCGGCCGAATGTTTTCAACTATCTCGGGAGAATCATCGTGCTGATCCCACATGAAGCAACTAATCCAAACTGGCACTAGCAATTCGACCAAGCTTCATTCCTTTTGAAGCGAAACTACTTTCGTCCGCAAAAGATGCCGAAGTCAGCGAGCTGGCAACAATGCGGCCTCCTCCATCAGCGAATGCAGCTTGCCCGACAGCATGGCTGGTATCTTGCGGCTCAGCGACTCCAACGTGACTTGCAACAAGTGCTCGCCAGACTGCAAGGCGACTTACAGGCACTTTCAAACTCGCTGGAATCGAGCGAAGAAACCAACCACACGGCCTCCGTTCATGACATCTACGCGGATTTAATTGCCCTGCATGAAGAGTTCGATGGCCTATCGTTCGATCGTCGTGGCCAGACCCTCTCCGTCACGACCGAGTCGATAAACTTAGAAGGAATCACGCTCGGTCCCTTCGAGATATGCCTCGATTGGGGCGATCTAATCGGCGGGCACCCCAACAATTATCGAGTGATCGCAATCGACGCACATCCGGCGGCGACGAACGACAGTGTGACGCATCCGCATGTTCAAGATGAAGCGGTCTGCGAAGGAGAAGGTCGGCAGCCAATTCGCCGGGCGCAGGAGCAAGGTCGTTTGCTCGACTTCTTCATGATCGTCGCTAACCTCTTGCGAACTTACAACTCCGGCAGTCCCTACGTTTCGCTGGCCGATTGGCACGGCGTCGAGTGTGCCGATTGTGGCACGACGATGCACGGAAGCGATCGCTGGACTTGCGAGAGGTGCGACGCAACCACTTGCGGCGACTGCTACTACAGTTGCAGTAACTGTGACGGAATCTACTGCGGGGAGTGTTCAACTAGCTGCGAAGAGTGTGGTGAAAGACAGTGCCAATCGTGCATCGATGTCTGCTCCGGCTGTATCGGAGAGTTTTGCCGAGACTGCCTCCAAGAAAACGAAAGGTGTTCCGACTGCCATGATAAAACAAATGAAATCGCGGAATCGAACTCATCGCCAGAGTGCGACCATCCCCTCGCTTCGGTTCAGCCCCACGGCGTGGGCCAAACTGCTGTTCCTGCGTGACTATGGCGATACCGAAGTCGGCGGGTTCGGGATAACAGATGCCGATGACTTGTTATTCGTCGAGGATCTGCATCTGGTCAAGCAGGTTTGCTCGTGGGCACACGTCGCCTTCGACGATGAATCAGTCGCCGACTTCTTCGATGCGCGGGTCGACGCCGGACTGCGACCGGAACAGTTTGGCCGGATTTGGGTGCATACGCATCCCGGCGATTGTCCTCAGCCAAGCGCAACGGACGAGGCGACCTTGACTCGCGTGTTTGGTAGCTCCGACTGGGTCGTGATGTTCATTCTCGCGAGTGCAGGCCAGTCGTATGCGAGGCTGCGTTTTAACGTCGGACCCGCGGCCGAGTTCGAGATGCCAGTCGAGATCGACTATGGCGAACGCTTCGAGGCTGCGCCCGAGGCGTGGGGCGAGGTATCTGGCCAACGTGCAGCCGGACCTGATGCTTCAGCGATCACACGTACGGCGCGAGGCCGATCTTGCGGCGCCGCTCGACGATGAGTTGACCGATGAGTGGTACGGAAGTTGGTTTGACTACCTTGAGTCCGAAGAAGGCATCGGAGGCATCGTTGTATGAGTCAATCGGATGTAATGGAAGAAGATCGCTTCGTTCGCCAAAGTGGTCTTGTACCCATGAATCGTTTGCGAGACGCTACGGCGACGGTGATTGGCGTGGGCGCGATCGGGCGACAGGTCGCATTGCAACTCGGTGCCATCGGTGTGCCGAACATTCAGCTGATCGACTTCGATACGGTCACCGCGACCAATGTTACAACGCAAGGGTATCGCGAGACATCGGCCGATCGAAGGTTCTCGCCACTGCGGACGCGATTCGCGCGTTAGACCAATCGCTTCAGGTCGCAACGATCGAAGACCGCTATCGCTCCAAGATCGGCATTGGCACGGCCATCTTTTGTTGTGTCGATTCGATTTCTGCACGTGCGGCAATTTGGCGTTCGGCATCGAGCCGCTCGCAGTTCTGGGCAGATGGTCGCATGCTGGGGGAAGTGCTTCGCGTGCTGGTCGCTTCCGATGCCGTTGGCTACGCCCGCTACCCCGAATCGCTGTTCCGCCGTCGGGGCAACGTGGCAGTTGCATCGCGCCGCACGATCTGCAGCGACTACTCGCCGCGAGTCCTCGATCCGCGGTTGCGATGACGCAGCATCCCCGTCGACTTCGATACGACACTCAACTTGCTGGCCGGGGAATGGACGGTGGCGTGATCTCGGCAGGCTCAAACTGAACCTCATCTAATAACGAGGAGTCTCATGCCAGGTCTAACGATTACGGAGAAGGAGCACTGGAAAGAACGCATTGGCAAACGAATCGAGAAGAAGATCGAAGTCATTTTCGGTGAAGATCCGAATCTCTGCTTGACCGCGTTCAGCGAAGCTCGCCAAGAGCATTGGTGTCGCTTGGACTCGCTGACATGCAACAGGAACGGGATGCGATTGAGCAGCAGCAGGCGGCATTGGACAAGCGGGACAGTCACCTTGAATTCGCCATGATCGCTCACATCCGCGGCGTTTCCGTCGACGACGTCAACGATCGCGACGCGTACCGACATGCACAGGAATTGCATAACGCGATTCAACGCCGCCGCGCTATCCACGAAGACGAATTGCTGGCGAGCGACGAAATCGGTCAGAGAATCCTGACGCTACGTGAAGAGAAGGACAACTTGCTCGACGTTGTCTGGCTAGCAACGTCGCCAAAGCAGATCAAGGAACTGTGGACGAAAGTCGCCGGCTGCTCGACGACAGCCAAACGCAACACAACGCGATGCGTTGGCAATCGTTCAGTGGACGATTGGAAACAAGTACGAGGAACAGAGAGGAGTGTCGCTAAGTCTGATCGCGAGCGAAGCTTTGTTTGCTGCCTTCTGTTGGTGGTTTTACAAGCCGGAAAGTGCGAAGGCAGCCGCAAAGAGCTTCAACGTTGGTCGCCGACGTGGCAGCCAGCGTCACCGACGCTGAACCGCATGCCAGACTACCGGCACCGCAGAAACCGCCCAAATAAACGGTCCTGCCCGCCGGTGCCTGCTTTAACTATCGGCGGTATTATGATACGTAAACAGCATGATCTTGGGCGAGTTTGGCGGGCGAAGTTCCGTGAAGTCGTAACACCAATCCCTGAGCGCAATGGAATTAGTTGCGGCCCATTAGCCGCCATGCAGTTCAGGAATATCGAACGAGGAAAATACAGTCCGACTGTTGAATCCGAGAAACGCTGAAAACCCTCGACAGTTGCTCCTCTTGATCTTCGAGAATATCCACAAGATTGAACTGAGTACTCCCAACTGCCTGGCGGCGTCGGTGCAAATCGTTGCCAGTTTGCGCGGGCGACGAATCCGGCCCGTCCTCGTACCAGCACGAAGATTGAGAGCGAAGAATATCAGCCGGGAATCGAATTCGATCCAGGCGATGCCGGAGTTCAGTCTCCTGGCAGGACATCATGGTCTCGATGCCAGCGCTTCCAGGACTAATTTCGGTGGAGGGCGAGATGGCGTCGATCTGCTCTCGGTGATCACCAACCTCCACGATGCAAGTCGGATGGGGGCGATGGTTTGTTGGGCCGCTCGTGTTTGATTCTCTAATATGTTTTGAAATAGCCCGACCCGGTACGAGCCCGGATCGGGTCACGAGTGGCATTCGCGTTGCCGCGCGAATGCGGTACCGCCAAGGGTTTTGGGCGTTGTCAGCTAGTCGTCTGGTCGTCCCGGCTTTGCCGTAATGTGCTGAGGTATTGGCGCGGGTGTGAAACCTGCGAGCCACAACTGGGCTCGGAACGACCGCCATCTGTTTAAATGGGCGATTGTCTCTGACTCCTCCGCGATCTTGATCCGACCTTAGCCTTTTCAGCCACCCTGGAAAATAATGGATCGTTGTCGCTTGGCCGCGGATTACGAACGTGCCCGCATCGGACTGCGATAATGATCGTATAGCGTCGCTGTGCTCCAGCCCAAGCCGTGCCGCCGCTTCGCTGGATGAAAGTAGTTTGTGCGTCATATCCGTCAGCCATCACGTGTCAATCTTATTTGCTGACATCAACCTTAAAGTCCAATGGTCATACGACGGTCACTTCATTAGCGATAATTGAAATTTCCGACTCGTTGTCAGGGAGGAATCGTGGAGTCGACTAGAACTCGCAAAGCAGGGGTACGGGCTCTGGCACCGCTGCTGAAGTGGGCATCAGGATGAAAGAGTCGCCAATCAGGCAGAATCGGCAGCTTCGTGACGAAGTCGCCCTGCCGAATCTCTGAGCACGCAGATGCCGAAATTTCGACAGTCGACCTATGGGCAGTGGACCCACTTAGGCCAGGATCAATCCCAGCCGGAATGATTGATCAGCGAGATCGGAAACCATTTGTTGCATTGGCGAACGTGCTTTTAGTTTTTTGACAACTGAGTTTCAGGAGTTGTATCATCGACGACAAAGGAGATGTTGCGGTTCATTTGCCGATCCGTCCTTGGGTCGAGATGAGATGGCATCGCCTCTGGATTTTTTCCATCCAACGCTAAACCTCTACTTGCAGTAACGGATTCCAATAACTGGCACCACAACCGCTTCCGCGAGCGCGAATATCAGGATCGGCTGAAGTTTCGTGACGCTGTGCATGCGGACGAACGAACATTGGCAGACGCCTGCTAGACAGAATTGCGTCTCAAGTGACATCTTCCGTACGATACCTCCGGGCGCAGCTGATTCGCCGTCGTATCAAGTAGGTGTCCGAATTTCTGAACGCCAAACCCTGCTGGCCTGCCAGCCGTAGAACGATCTATGAGTTGTGCCGGGATGAGACCGAAAGGCAATGGAAGACGCATCCACGGCACTCGTTCCAGATTACCGCTGCCTATTATTCGGTGCGACCCCGGCTCAGTTAGTTCCTTGTGGTCAGGCGAGCTCGAAACGGCTGGTTAAGGAGTATTCGATCAGTCATTCGCCGACCGACCAACCAGAAACAAGTTGAGATATTGCCCAATGGACTCACACGAACGGTTCGGGAATCAACTCTATCGCTTTGTGATCCTGCAATCTTGCGACAGGTTGCGGCGGCACTAGAGGTCGTGACTCCGCTACTGGAAGCTCCAGATGGCCCAGGAGAATTGATTGAGTGGAGGCACCTTGAGCTCCACTCGTGCTTATTGACGGACCGATTCGAGTCGTGTACTGGATGGGGGAACCAGTTCCGGTCGAGTGGAACGAGAATGAGAACCCTTGGGATCTTCTCAATGTCATGGCTCGTCATCCAAATACGACCGTTGACAAGGAAATGTGCAAGAGCCCTCAGCGAACTCCGTTGAAAGCTCGTCGCAGCCGTCTTTCCAAGCTGCTCGAGAACCACCAGGAACTCGATTCAAAGATCGTCAGTGTCCGCGGTATCGGTTATCGGTTAGAGCTGGTGCGAGACGAGGTAATTGTCCTCGAAGCCGATGGCCCCGAGGATCTAAAGGTCAGGCGATAGATACCCTTAACAAAGTGAATTAGTCACTCGGTGTGACCATCAGTGACCAAGCGTTTCTACCCTCCGAAGTGTTGATTTCTCGCGACATGGCTGGGGCTGTGCCCAAGCATTTGCAATTTCGCAGCGTCGCGATTTCACCGCTTCTTGGAGATATCGAAATGAATTCAACGCCTTTACACGCAGCATTGTTGGCAGTGGAAGCAGCTTTCACGGATCAAGCCGAAACGGGCTCAGAGAAAAGGTGATGAAACAAAGACAGAAGATTCAAGGTCGAGAAACGCAATTCCAGAACAGCAAGCGGAGCTGGAAGAAAAAGGCGGCTTGAGTCATTCTCGTTACCTGCGTATCCTTTGAAGCTCCAGATCGAAAGGCGGAAGCAATCGGTGCGATTTATGCGAGGTAATCACGCTTTCAGGCGTCGATTACCAGTCAGAGTTCGTGAATTGCTAGAAAGATGCGGCTGGCTCGCAAATATTCCGTCCCGCGAACATCTTCTACGATCTGGCGGTCCGAGGGTGGAAGGATCGCCGTCAGGGTTGATTGCGCGACGATTGACGAAACTGTTCAAGACGCTGTTGATGTTCACGACTTCGCAGCTATCGACGTAATTACAAGTCGATGCAATTTGTCGAGGAGATGTTGGTTGGACGTGGTATTCGCGCGGTATTCGTAAAATCCAACCTGGACACTGACGACGATGGCGACTGGCAAACTATGTTACAAATTCTGGGCGCAGTTGACGAAGCACAAGTTCGTCTGATGGCGGCGCAGATTCATTCCGCTCATAGAGGATTGCTGCAGCGGCGAATGGTCACTATGACCCTTCCGCTTGGTATTACCGGCGAGGACGTTCCCGGAGAGTTCACAAGGCTGAAACGCCCAAGACAGGTGATGGTCATCGATGTGGAAATGGCCGTCTGGATCGTTCGTATTTTTCGCTGGTACCTTGTCGAAGGCATGGGCTTTAGTGAGATCGCGCGGGAGTTGAATGACGACCCAGACGCTCCCGCGCCGGTGAAGTCTATCAACAATATGTGGACCCACAACACCGTGCGCGAGCATCTGCAGAAACCTGCTTATCGTGGGCACTTTGAGTACGGGCGCGAAAAGTCGGTTTGGTCAAGTGAAAAGGACTACGCCCGCCAAATGGAACGCGACGTACCCCTGGAAATCGCACAATTCGAGGAACTACGTATCATTCCCGATGAGGTCTGGTATGAGGTACAAAGGTTAATCGGATTGGAACCAAACAATTCAGGCCGAATTCCACTTGACGGCGACCACGTTAAGCGGCCCCGATTGCTGAGGGGACTTTTCGAGTGCTCCGAACACGGGCGGCAATTGGTTGTTGGCGGCTTTGAGGGGTGCGTTGCTCTGTGCCCACTTTGCCAAGCGATCAAAGCAGAGAAGCGTCCGCTGTTTACCCATCTGAATCGACGTCTCGCCGTCAAGCTGACTTGCGAAGCTCTAGCATCCCAGTTCGCTGCCAGCGATGCTTTGGTCGAATGCGTCATTCGACAATGTCAGCGGTATGCGCAATCTAGTGAATCGGCTGATACGGACTGTGTCGATAAGTTGCGTGCGAAAGCTGAAAAGCTTCGCAGCAAGATTGACTTCAATCGTCGCGATCCAGGCGAGACGGAAGAAGAGCAGCTGGCGACTCACCAGTTGCTCAAGGATTTGCGACAAGAACATGCCGAGGTGCGGTCAGAGTTGGCCAGCCACGAGGCGGGTTTGTCCAATGAAATCACCGTTCCAACCGTGGATGTCGTCATTGAGGTGCTTAGCCATCTGGAGCAAACCTTGCTTGAAGCGCGCGAAGCTGAAGACGATCAACAATTGCGCCTCGCTCGACGTCTGATTGAGGAGATGTTGATTGGCAGGATTCGTGTAATCCAACTCGGCGAGCGCAAGAAATCGCAAGGTTGGCTGCAAGCTCATCTAAAACTCAATGCGATCGGCTTAGTCGTGAAACGGCTGATCGGAGTTAAGTGTGACGAGGCCGATCCAATCATGCTCTCGATCGACTACAAAACATCTAAGCTGATCGACGAGCAATCTGATACGGCGAAACGACTTTGGAACGACGACTTGCTTCACGTTGAGATTGCCGAGCAAATGGGATGCAACCCGCCGTATGTGACCAAACTGATCCAGCATTGGCACGACAAACGTGGGCTGCCCAGGCCAAACAACAAAAAGCGTCGGCGGAAGTTGGAAAACAAGCAGCGGAAGACGCCTGTATACAAGCAGATTGCAAATCAAGCGATTGAGTTGATGGGGCAAGGGTTCTCCAATTTAGCGATCGCCAAACGGACAAAGGCTTCCGACACCAACGTCGCCAAGGCGATCAAATGGTGGCACGAAGTACGCGGATTGCCGGTGCCGACAGCAGCCGATCGTCGCAATCAAAAGATGAATCGTGCGATGGCGATGCTGGATGAAGGTATGCTGCTCACTGACGTTGCAGCTAATCTCGCGTACAGTCCTCGCGGATTGAAGTTGGCCTTGGTCAAGTACGCTGCCGAAAATGGTGTCGGCGTGCCGGACTTTCACTCCCGTCGTGGCAACGCCAAGTCCGGCTCTGCGGCGAATGGTAAGAACTCGTCCTCTGAATCGCAGGCGGTGTAACAACAGCATCCATCTTGTGATAGATCCGCAACTCGATGACCCGGTTCAGCGCTTCGCTGAGCCGGGTTTCTTTATGCCCAAACACAGGAAGAACCGGTGATTGAGTTCTTCCGGTGTGAACTACAAAATGTGCCAAAACGACCTGCGAACGGCGTAGAAAGCGTCTTACCACCACCTGCGTACCAGAAGTGGTTTTCGTAAGTCACTAGAAGGCAACGTGTTGCAGAATTCACTGTTAAAGTGGAATTCGGATTGGTTGTGTCCACGACTAGACCGAATTCAATCTTCCACGGAAACTACGTTCGCGACGTCACCTTATCCAACGATCACAAGTCGCGTAATGCGTCAATCGTTCGATCAAGCCGCATTTGACGGTAGCGGCGTCTTGAACGTGAAGCCCAGCTGGGACGCAGACAAGATCAGGCATCGATACGACTTCCCCTTGCTTCCCCAGGCTTCTCACTTCGCGGAATTCGATCCTGCGTACCCGGAAGTCGAGGTAACACTGCATCGCCGAATCACCGCAGTGTGTGTCGCTATTTCGTGCATCGTCGCGACTCTCGACAGTTCGACTGCATTGGTCGATGTCTGTTCCGACCTGTGGTCCGTCGATTCATTGGCTTTGCGGGCTGTCCATTGGCGTCGTAGACAAAACGGACGTTGCCACGGACTTTGACGGTCTTCTTAGAGCGGATGTTGCGGAGCATTTGCTCGGCCGACTCGATGAGATGTGGCGCAACTTCGGGCCATGTTCCGAGCGCGGCAAATTGTTGTGGCAACTCGGCCAGAATCTTCTCGCGAGTTGCTTCATTGAGCTTCGATAGGATGAGAGCAACCAGTGTTGGTTGATCGGGCGTCGCACTCACAGCACGTTCCTGATCGGCGCCGACTTTAAGCGTGCCGTGCAGCGATCGTTGAATCGTTTTGCCATCAATTTCGCCAGTGACCATCAGTCGTACCTGATGCGACTCGTTCTGATTCAGCTTGTCACGATCCAACTCTTTACCGGCAACCTTGTCCGTTGCCGCCCACAGGACCGCCGCCAATTCTTGATCCACACCTTGCTGTTGTAACGTGCTCGTAGTCATCGTCTTTCCCTCCACAAAACCGTTGCAAAAAACTCACTCAATTCTTTTCGTTTCTCTATTAACTA
>JACKHN010000033.1 GCA_020638975.1 Planctomycetaceae bacterium | reverse complement strand
CGATTGCGTGAGGAGGATTCGACGTATCGAAAATCCTTGGCGGAGCCTTGGTCGAAACTCACCTCTCGGCGTCGGGCCAAGCCACGACGGGCGTTCGAAACGACATTGTTCACGATCGTGAACAACCATGTCGAGAACTTGGCGCTAGAGAAATACGTCCGTCTCGCCCGGTAAACCCGTAGAAAGACATCTTGGGTCAGATCGTCAGCGTAGGCGGTCCCTCCCATCAGGTGAGTAATAATTCCTCGGACGCGATCTTCGTACCGTTCAACTAACTCGTTGAACGCCGCCTCGGATCCCGCTCGCACTTGGAGCATCAGATTGGCGTCTGGGTCGGATGCGGCCGACGACTCGGAGAATCGAACCATAAGGAGGCACTACCTTTGGAGAAGAACTAGACTGTAAAGTATGGATGTATAAGATTTTGTGGCGATAGTTCGCGAATTCGCGTCAACCGTTAACAGGAGACCGCCGCGTTTCGTCTAGTCTGGAAACGGAGCGGTTTCGGTTTTTCTACTGAAATGGTTGAATTATTTTTCGTGGATATCACTGCTGGCAGTTCGTCGTTGCCCCGGCCAGCGCTGCGACACGTTGCCTTGGTTTGAAAACCTGTAGACTGCACGGACTTCTATCCGTTATTGAGACTTGGATGAGCATCAGCGAGGGACTCAACGAACAGCTCATGCGCCGCCTCCAACAAGGCGACGAGCATGCGCTGGCAGAACTGTTTTCGCAGCACCGCGACCGGCTTTGGAGAATGGTCAACTTCAGGCTGGATCGGCGACTGGGGGGGCGTGTGGATGCAGACGACATCCTTCAAGAAGCCTATCTCGACGCCGCCCAACGAATTCACCATTACCTGGAAGATCCGTCGAAGTCGTTCTTCGTTTGGCTGCGTCTGGTTGTCAGCCAGACGATGATCGACATTCACCGTCGGCACCTGGGTGCCAAAATGAGAAACGCCGATCGAGAAGTCTCTATGAATCGCCCTGCATACACGCAAGCTACTTCCGTCTGTCTGGCGGCCCAGTTGCTCGGAGCAATGACTTCGCCGAGCCAGGCGGCGGTCAAAGCCGAGATGACGCGACAGGTGGAAGAGGCGCTCGAGACGATGGATCCGATCGACCAGGAGGTGCTCGCGCTACGGCACTTCGAGGAATTAACCAACAGTGAGGTTGCCGAATCGCTTGGCATCCAGCAAAAGGCGGCTAGCATCCGCTATGTGCGCGCGGTGTCTCGTCTGAAGGACGTCCTGAAGAGAATCCCAGGCTTCTTTGATTCGCAAGGACCAAGTCATGGCTGAACCAACCGTAGATCGTGATCCGGTCGAGTTCCTCGCGGCGGAGTTCGTTGATCGCCTTCGCGATGGCGATCGACCGACGGTCGAAGAGTATGCACTCGCCCATCCGGATTGGGCCGAGCAGATTCGAGACCTCTTCCCGACCATCGCGGCGATGGAGAATCTAAAGCTTGATAAGGAAGTATCGAGCGGTGGTCGCGCTTCGCTGGGCCCCACCAAGATCGAGCGTCTCGGAGATCTGCGGATTGTTCGGGAGATTGGTCGTGGCGGGATGGGAATCGTCTACGAAGCGGAACAAGAGTCGCTGGGGCGGCGCGTGGCCGTGAAAGTTTTGCCCAAGCAATCGCTGCTCGATGACAAGCACTTACGGCGCTTTCGTCGCGAAGCCAAGACAGCCGCGAAGTTGCACCATACGAACATTGTGCCGATCCTTGGTGTCGGCGAGCAAGACGGTTTTCACTACTACGTCATGCAGATCATTCGCGGGGCTGGGCTCGACGAGATCATTCCACGTCTCAAGGAGTTGTCAACTTCAGGCAAGGGTGACGCTGCGCCGATGCGGTACGACAAACGCACCGCGAACGTCAGCAGTGTAGCGCGAGCCCTTGTGTTAGGGGAACTGCGATCGCCGATCAAGGCGGATGAATCCTGGGGCTCGGGATACGACTCGGAAATACGACCGGGGTCCAGAACGGACAGCACTCGAGCGGCCATCACGACGCTTGCCCCTGACAAGGACGACTCGATCTTCGTCGACGATTCGTTTGCACTCGCCGATGGGGTTGCTCTTACCGCGACCGCCGGCTCGATTGAGACTTCGACGCAATTCGGTGCCGCCTACTGGCAAAGCGTCGCGAGGATAGGAGTTCAAGTTGCCAAGGCGCTAAACTACGCGCATCGCCAAGGGACTTTACATCGCGACATCAAGCCGGCCAATCTCTTGATCGACGAAGGTGGCACCGTGTGGGTCGCCGATTTCGGTTTGGCCAAGGCGATGGAGCACGATAACGTCAGCCGCACGGGCGACATCGTTGGAACCTTGCGATACATGGCCCCCGAACAGTTTCAGGGATCGGCCGACGCGCGAAGTGATATTTATAGCCTCGGCCTAACGCTCTACGAACTCCTCACGCTCAAGCCGGCATTCGACGAAACGCAACGAAAACGCAGCTTCCTGCACGATTCGGGATCGCTCGAACCCGGACGACCTCGCCGCGAGAACCCGTCGATTCCCCGCGACCTCGAAACGATTGTCCTTAAAGCCATCGAGTTCGAACCAGGCTCGCGGTATCAAACCTCTGCCGAGTTGGCGGAGGATCTGCAGCGATTTCTTGAAGATCGGCCCATCCTTGCCCGACGAGCGAGCATCGCCGAACGTCTCGGTCGCTGGGCGCGACGCAATCCAGCGATCGCAACGCTTAGCGGCCTCGCAACATCACTCCTCTTGCTGGTCGCGATCGTTAGTACGACGGCCTACCTCCGAACCGAGGCCGCTCGCACGAGCGAGCAACAGCAACGCGTCAAGGCCGAGGCGACTTCGGAACTCGCGTGGAACGCGCTCGACAAAATCTTCGAACGACTTGCGCCCCATAGGTATGTCTCGCCAGAGGACTTTGCCGTCGAAACTGCAGAGAGTGCCGACTTCAGCGTCAATACACAGCCAGTACTTTCTGACGAAGCTGCGGCCCTGCTAGACGAGATGCTCGTCTTCTACCGAAAGCTCGCGGAACAAGGTGACGACACGGACGAATTCCGCCAGCGAATCGCCCAAGCGAATCGCCGAGTTGGTGATATCCGCCGACGACTCGGTCAATATGCTCAAGCCGAACAGGCTTATCGGCAAGCAATTGCCGGCTACTCTCAACTGCAAAATGGCGGGAAGGATAATCCGAAACAGGCCGCAGCTCTCGCCAGCATCTACAACGAGTTGGGAGAAGTCTATCGTAGCTCGCACGAACACGACCAGGCCCGCGAAGCGTTTGACCAGGCACGAGTAATTCTGGAGCCCATCGCAACGAAGTCTTCGCCGCCGGAGGTCCGCTACGAGTTGGCGCGCAGCTTTTATCTGAAGATCCACCGATTCGACGGCACACCACCTGGGCCGGGCTTTGGATCGTCGAACAACAAACGCGGCGGTGCGCGACGCGATGGAAAGAACGAGCCTTCGAAGCGGCAAGGCGACGGTGGGCGATCTGGTGACAACTTCTGGCGAGGCGAGTTCGCCCGTGATTCGGAAACGATCGAACGCGCAGTCGCACTGCTCGAAGAGCTGACCGACGAGTTTCAGGTGCCCGATTATCAGCAGCTTCTCGCACTATGCTACGCCGAACGCCATCGGCATCTGCGGTTCGTGGATCGCACCCAATCTGAAGAGTCGATTGCGAAAGCCATCGGACTGCTCGAGGACTTGGTCGCTCGATATCCTCAGAACCCTGACTATCGCTTTACGCTGAGCACGGTTTACGTCAAGGGCTTGCGAGATTTCTGGACGCGACCGTCAGCGGAAGAACTGGCTGATATCGAGGCCCGGGCGACGACCGCACTCGAACTGCTGCATGAATTGCATCGTGATCATCCAGGTGTTCCCGAGTATGTCATGTCGGAACTTGAAGTGCGACGTAGCTTGGCCAATAGGCTTCGAGACGCTGGTCGTTTCGAAGACGCACGGCCTCATTTCAAAGCGGCCATTGCGTTGTTCGATTCACTCAGTGAGTCAGAAGCTTCCGATGGGGGCAATATTATGCGAGCCGCGATCACGACAAACTTCTACGCCGACATGTTGCTAGAGCAGTATCGGAAAGTGAAGGAAGCCGGCGGCGAGCCACCTGTTGAATCGATTTCGGAAGCTCGCGAAGTGTTACAAAGTTGGGTCAACGAGATGCGGCCTCATGCTGACTCCGACCCGCGGTATTATATGGCCGTCGGATTCTCTTACAAACGATTGGCCGCCATTTTCACCGAGTTGGGAGATAGCGAGGCTGCCGCGACTGCGACTCATGACATGCAAACCTACCTACCAGAGGACAAGTGGGTCGACTCGCCCCGGAGCGGAGAACGTGGGTCTCTCGGCGGTGAACGCGGGCCGAGCAATCGACCACGCCCTCCAAAACAAGATGGGACGGCAAAGAAGAGCAGCTAGTGCATTTCATTTAGGCAATTGAATTGATGTTCGTCTAATTCGTCGGCCACCTTTACCACGATCTGGAGTGGAGAAACCGAGTCCATCATTGTCGCAGCTTCTGCAGACCTACTCGCAGGTGCTCCCCATCCCAGTTCGAGATCCGATAATTCGCGATCCAGTCGCGGAAGATCCCAGACATAGGTGGCGTGTTGATCGTTCGAACTGAGAATGACGCGGAGTCCGTCAGACGTGAATGCCGAATGCCAGAAGGTTGGCGAATCGGGCAGTTGCAGTGTGGCGAGCTTGCGGCCCGTGCGAACCTCAATGAGTATTGCGCCGACGGAATTCAGTTCAATCGCAAGTCGTCCGTCAGCCGAGTAACAAACGAAGCCGACGTCGTGAGCGACCGATGACAAAGGCGACTCGCTCCACGTTGCCGTCTGCCAGCGATGCGGCGACGGCCATTGCAACGCGACCTCTGTGCTGTCAGGGCTAAAGCAGACGAGGCCTGCGGCTTGATCCTCGCTGAAGCGGTGGACGGGCGACGCGGAGTGTGCATCCCAGGCGACATTCGGTCCATGCTCGTGGCACGTCGTCACGATCCATCTTCCATCCGGACTGACAGCCGCCTGCCGGCAATCGGCCAGGGAGTCGAGTGTCACGACGCGCTGGCCGAAGTCATGCAGAATGAAAGCCTTGTTTCGCGAGGCGGCGGCGATGACTTTGCCGGAGTGATCCGATGTGACTGCAGTCCCCACGATGGCTCGGCAAGGCAATTGCTGCGGCGGGCCGATCGTTGCGTGCGAAGCGATCTGCTCAGAGAACCGTACCGGCCAACGCAACAAGCCCTGATTGGAGTATGTCAGCAGGTCGCCGGTTTCGGGAATGAACCAAGGATACAAGGCGTACCCAACGGGCAAATATCCGACATCGTGTCCCGTCGTCAGGTCGAACAGCGTTACGCCGTTCTCACTTCCCACCGCGAGCAAACGACCGTCGCGATGAACCGAGACGCCGCGCCACGCTGTGACTTCGCCATGCACGGGGTTCCGGACAAGGGTACGCACTACTGGACTTGGCTCGGCAACGGCATAGTGCCAGCCGCCGCCTTGCCGATGAAATTCGCCAACCAAACCGCCCTGTTGCGTCTTCCACTCGAACAGCAGCGGACTCGGCATCTGCAACAGCAACCTCATTGTGTACGGATGCCAAATGCTTAGCGCGTTGGACCAACTCGCCTGGCTAGTCAGCAACTCGCCGGTCGCATTCATGGCCAGCCCAGGCCCACCCCCGCGTTGATTGGTGAGTAGCCCCACTTGTTTCTGTTGCCCGACGTTCCAAAGCACAATATCGTTCGAATCGGTCAGGCCCACCGCCAATGTTTCCGAGTCCGGGTGCCATGCCACGGACTGCACAGATCCCGTGTGCTCCAACCTCGCGGTCTCTTGAGCGGAATCCACATTGGTCACCGTGACAAGCCGCGAGCCTTCGCGTCCATAAGCTCCTTCGATCACGGCCAGTTGCTTCCCGTCTGGCGACAACCGCGCGGGAAGCCACACTCCTTCGAATTGAGTCTCCCGATGGAAGCACGTTTCTCCACTCGGCCATTCCAGCACTTCCACGACACCTCGCACGCCGACACGATGAACGAGCAATACACGCCGCGAGTCGCTGCTGAACATCGCGCTCCACAGCCGCCCGTCGTGTTCGGCGAGCTTGGCAACCACCGTCGGTGCCGCTTCCGCGAACTGCCAGCGCTGCAAAGTATGCGTCTTTTGATTGATGAGCAGAATTGAATCGCGCTCAGGTGTGAAGTCGAACCGAGTCTCTTGGTCGACATTTGGCAGCCTCGCCAGTTCGGCTCCATCGGGCCATTCGCAGATGCGGAGCGTGCCATCGTCATCGCGCTGGCAGGAGCGATCTAACCGATAGAAATCCAGCGCCACGCCCGTGGCTGGTCGATCACCAAACTCCTGGATGTCGGGAAGCGTCAGACAAGTGATGGCCAGATCGCGGAGTTCGTCGCGGCGTGTCGCCTGCTCTTCTTCGGACAGACTCATGTTCGGCAGCAGTTGGACGGCCTTGTGGATTGCGGCGAGACTGTCGAAGCGTTGTCCTTGCCGCCGGCTTAATCGAGACGCTTTCGCCGAGGCGACGTGAGAAGCGAACAGCTCCCTGCGCCCTTGTGTCTCCGCATCCTGCGCGCGATGCAGAGCGAACCGAACAGAATCGTGCAGTTCACGCTCGCGAAAGTAAGCGATCGACGAGACCGTGGTCACCGCCAAGAGCAACAACACCGCCAACGCAGTCGATGTGGCGAGCAGCGGGTTGCGCCGGCACCACCGCCATGCCTGTTCCGTCGCCGACAGCCTGCGTGCCAGGATCGGACGATCTGCGCAGAACCGCTGCAAATCCTCGGCCATTGCGGCGGCGGTTTGATAGCGACGCGCTGGTTCTCGCTCGATGGCTTTCAGCACAATCGTTTCCAAGTCGCGGGGGATGTCACGAGCGACGCTGCGCGGCGATGGCGGTGACTCATGCAAGATGTGGCGAACTAACTCGGCTCGTGACGAACTGGCAAAGGCGGAATGCAGCGTGAGCAGTTCGTAAAGCGTCAACCCCAAGCTGTAGACGTCCCCGCGCGCGTCGGTGCGGCCATGAAAGCGCTCGGGCGGGACATACTGCAACGTCCCGATGACGTCTTCGGCCATCGTCAGCTCTTCGAGTCCTTCAATCCGCGCTAAGCCAAAATCGGTGATCCAAACATTGTTCTGATCGTCGAGCAGCAAATTGGCCGGCTTAATGTCTCGATGCAGGATGCCGTTGGCATGCGCGTAGGAAAGCGCTTCGGCAACCTGCGCACCCAGGCGGGCAACGCTGCGGTAGTGCTCTCCGCGCGACTCGCCAAGTAGTTTCGGCGCGAAGGCAGTTTCCAGATTCTCCTTACCTCCGAGGACCTGAGCGAGCGATTGGCCCCGAATGAATTGCATGGCATAGTAGTAGACGCCCTGGTCCTCGCCGACTCCGAAGACAGGGACGATGTTCGTATGGTGAAGATTCGCAGCAGCTTGTGCTTCGCGTTTGAACCGTTCGAGTAGCCGTGAGTCGGTGGCCGTGTGGACCGTCAACACCTTCAACGCGACACGCCTGCCCAGCGATTCCTGGACGGCTTCGTACACCGTTCCCATCCCGCCCCGGCCAAGACGCCGCACAATCCGGTATTCACCCAGGCGCTGTGGCATCGGCAACAGGTCGAAGTTTGCACCGCCACCCGATTGCTTGCCGGGATCAAACGGTTCCATCAGCAACAGCATCGGAAACAATTCCCGAATCTCGTCCGCCTGCTCGGGATAGGACTGGGCATAGTGCTCGACCGTGGGTTGTTCACCCCGGCGAAGCTGCTCCGAGAACTGGTGGGCCAGTTCATTCAGCAGTTCAGAGTCCGTCTCGCCTTTGCTCACAATGCACCTCTTGAGGCGTTCAAGTCTAGCAGTCCGTAAGGTCGCCTGGCACTTGCCGGGAACCAATTGGCCACCCGAACGCGGATCGCGGCACAACGAACTCTCGCTGTAGTCCTAGTTGCGCAGGCATTCCGTTGGCAACAGCACCGGTACGCTTCGCCGGCGGGAGAAGTCCGCATATTCGTGCATGGTTGGCCGTATCTGGTTGGCACTGGAATCGAGTTCCTGCGGACTTCGCCTAAAAAAGCCTGTTGCCAACCCTGTCGGTCGCGCAATTGGTTGATTGTGGTTTCAACTTTCCCTTGGGAGGAGCCCTATGACAAGTCGCACGAAAAACAACACCGATCCCGTTGATGTGTTCCGGCACGCAATCGAAGCGAGCGGCCTGCCAGATAGCATCAAGCAAGCAGTTGGGGTAAATGCCGCAGCCCTCAGTGGCAAGATCACGAACCTGCTTACACAGGCCAACGGTGCGTTTAGTTTTTTCATACGTGACCAGTCCGTCTACCTGATGACCGGCAATCACTCAGCCGATGCACTGGTCCAGGTTCTGCTGCTGGCCTTCCAGAAGCAATCCACGGTCCTCGTGTTCTACGATCCTGCGACGCGTCAAGTTACGGCGGCAACGCTGTATTGAATCGAAGGCAAGTGGTATCGCCGCGATTGCCTGCTAAAGGCGCCAGTCAGAGAGACCACCGGGAGTTGCCGCCAACTCTTCGCGGAGACGTTTGAGAGCTCGCACGTAACGCATACCCGCGGCTTTCTCACTGATTTGTAGGACTTGTGCCGTTTCCGAAGGCGTGAGTTGCTCGAAGTGGCGTAGCGATAACACTTCCTTGTCCGACACGGGTAAGCGGTCGACGACCTGTTGAAGCTGTGACTGCCGCTCGGCTTTCATGGCTGCGTTGCTGGGGCTGGTGCTGGAATCCGCTAGATCCCAAGCCAGAACCTGCGACGACGCTTCGGGAACCTGACCCCGCGATATCGAGACTTCACGGCGCGCGTCCCGCATCTTGGTCCCCAAATGCCGGCGATGCAGTTCCAGCAACACGTTGGCAGTGACGCCTCGCAGCCATAAGTAAAACGGCACATCGGGCGTGCGGAGGTAGGCTGACAGGTGTTGAGCAGCCTGCAAGTGAACTTCCTGGATCACGTCCTCGACGTCTATCCGGCGCGATAGCCGCGAGTCGATGCGCAACGCGATCATGCGGGTCAGACGTCCCGTGTGGAGACCGAGCAGCCTTTCGAGATCTTTGGTATTGCCGCGAGCGGCCGAGGTCAAAAGCCGGTCGGTTTCTTCGCCACCGTTCCAAGTCGTTCCGTTGCCTTGCGTTGAGTACTCCATTTCCGTGCGCCGCTTTGTGCCCCGTTTAGTTCTCAAGCCGGTTGCTCATTCTACTCTAATCGAGCGAGCCGTGGCCTGCCAGAAAGAAGGACGCATTGGAAAAGTCCCCTGTTGCCAGATTCGGCCAAGGCGCAATTAGGAGGGATAGAGCGTTCTGTGGTCGGTTCGGACGAGGAAACGGGCGATGTGGAAATCCCAAGGTGTGCAAGGCCAGAAACGGCTTTTTCTCTCGAGAAGAGAGGGCAAGCGGCGCCGGAAGGTCGCGCGACGATTGTTGGTAGAAAGTCTTGAACGCCGGGAGTTGCTGGCCAGCGATTTCCTGTATGTTGCCGATGCGTTTTCGGATTCCGTACACAAATTCGACGCCGATACGAGCGCTCACCTCGGCAGCTTCGTCGCGTCCGGCAGCGCCGGCCTACACGGCCCGCGCGGGATGGTATTCGATCAGGGAAGTCTGCTGGTCGTCAATCAGAACATCGATTTGCCCAAGAACGGTGAAGTGCTGCGGTACAACAGTCAAACTGGCGCACCTGTCGGAGCGCTCTTGCCGTTTCAGGACACCAACGCGCCATTCTCGCCCGCCGGAATTGTCGTGCGTGATAACATCGCCTATGTGGCCGACACACGTGAGAATTCGTCTGCGGGAAGAATCGCGAAGTACAACGCCACGACCGGCGATTTCCTTGGCGAATTACAACCGCAGGGATTTCTACCCGAGTTTCGACCGCGTGGCTTAGTGTTCGGACCGGATGGTAGCTTGTACGTCACGGTCTCCAGTATCGCGGAAACTGGCAGCAGCGACCCGCCGGGATACGTGTTGAGTTTTGATATCGCAACGGGTGGCTATCGCACGTTCGCCTGGAACGACGGCGACGGCGAGCCTGAGGCAGTGCAAGGCGAAGCGATCGACTTGCACAATCCAGTGGGGATCGCCTTTGCCCCCGACGGACTGCTGTACGTGACGAGCAATCACCCCGATCCCATCGTGACCGGAGCCGATGCGAACACGCGGATCGTGGTTCTCGATCCAGTTACCGGAAATGAGCGAAGTTACTTTGATCTCGACCCGCATACTGATCCGGGAAAGCACCCGACGCGACTTTTTGCGCAATCGATGGTCTTCGGACCCGCAGGCAAGTTGTTCATTCCTGTGCTCGTGGAGTCGCTTTCCGATGGAGGTTCGTCGGGCGCGATCTTGAGCTACGATCCGGCGACTCAGGAAACGGCGACTTTCTTCGCCAGTACGCCGGACGTGCAATCACTCGTCGTACCGACGTATGTGACGTTCGGCCACACGGACCCCGCGACGTTGTCCTATCTGAGCTCTGACCCGGCTCAGTTGTCCAGCATCGAGACGTTTCCGTTGTTGCTCGATGGTCCTTTAAGCGTGGGGCACTTGTATGGCGGTTCGCGCGGGCTTGGTATTGGCCGAGTCAGTGATTCCATTCAAGTATCGGACTCCGACGACACCGTCACCGGCGCTACGATACGCATTACCGGCAACTATCACAGCGACCAGGATCGCCTGCATTTCACCAATCAAGGAGCGATTACGGGGCAGTGGGACGCGGCGACTGGTACGTTGACCCTATCCGGTCGCGACCGGGCCGACGCCTATCGATCTGCGTTACAGAACGTCTTTTACGCCAACACCAAAGTCTCGGCGAATCTGGACCGGCGGACCGTCAGCTTCACGGTGCATGACTCATTGTCGGCGAGCAATACGGTCACGCGAGATATCGTGTTGGTCAAAGATGACTTGAACGCTTTGTTCTACACGACGCGATGGGTGGCCGGGGCCCGAAATTTCGATGCCCTCCTCCGATTGGACACCGCCACCGGGCTTCACAGCTTCCAGTTCATCGTTCCCGGTCACGAAGAAGGGGGGATGCTACTCGTGGGCGGCCAGACGTTGCTTGCAGTGGGCAGAAAGATTGTTCCTGTTGAGGGAGAAGGGGAAGAAGGGAGTTTCTTTGCGGGCAGTGCGGCACGGGGAACCGTATTGCGGTATCCGCCCGCCGGCGACACGAGCGATTATGGAACGGTCGTCGTGGCGGACACCTCCGCGAACGCGCCGGTTGATCCCGAAGGCATCGTGCTTGACGGCAACACATTGTACATCGCCGACACGCGATCCAGCCAACCGTCCAGCGGCCCCATTCCCGCCGGACGTATCAGACGCTACAACGCCACAACCGGCGCGTTTCTGAACGAGATCACCGCGAATGGTTACAACGGCTTGTTTCACCCGCGCGGACTCGTCTTCGGACCTGACGGCAGTTTGTACGTCACGCTGTACGATCCGAATATTGATGCGAACGGCGACCAGACGAATCCCGGTTATGGCGCGATCCTCAAGATCGATGCAGTCAGCCCCGCGCCGGTGGTTGTCGCGTTCAACAACGGAGACGGTGTGCAGGATGCTGGCGAGACGCCGAACTTGCACAATCCCGGCACGTTGGCGTTCGGTCCTGATGGCAAACTTTACGTGACCACTCGCTCGCCGGACCCGAATGCATTGGACAAGATCATCGTACTCGATCCAACGGCGTCATCGCCTTTCGCCGAGGTGGATCACATCGACCTTGCCCGCGTGAGCGAACTGCCGTTGCATCCTCGCGCAATGCTGTTTGGGCCGAACGGCAAGTTGTTCGTCTCGGTGAACGAGCCGGACGATCCCGATCCGTTCGGCGGACAAAGCAACGGATATCTCCGCAGCTACGACGTTGCGACGAAAGAGTTCACGGTCGAGGCCACTGCGAGTACCGGCCCGATCGGATACTTTACGTTCGGCTACACAGATCCGAAGACGCTCGCGTTTGCACCGCCGGCGGGCGCTGCACCGACGCTGAGTGGAATCGAAGCGAGCGCCGTCGAGATGTTTAGCAACAACTCGGCCAACGTCAGTTCAACGCTAGTTGTTTCCGATACCGACTCGCCACAACTAACGGGTGCGACGGTTCGGATTGCGATTGCACAAGGCTCTCAGTTCAATGACGAGGACGTTCTTACGTTCATGGATACGGCGAAGATCAAAGGGTTCTGGGATCGAAACACCGAGACGCTACGGCTGGTGGGGACGGATACCGTGGCGAACTACCAAACCGCCTTGCGAGCCGTGAAGTACCAGAACATCAGCCCGGCGCCGGCTATTCCGCATGTGGGAACCCGGACGATTCTCTTCCAGGTCAACGACGGGAACCACACTAGCAACGCCGCGACGCGCGACATCCGTGTGTCATTGTTGCGAGGCGATTACCTGTTCATCGGCGATCAAGGCGATCCGAACGTCGACGATCCGAACGACGATACGGTCAAACAATTCGACGTGCAAACCAACAGCGGCTATCTCGGCAACTTTGTAGCTCCTGGACAATTGCTCGGTCCGCGAGGACTGTTGTTCAACGGCGGCAACTTGCTGGCCGTAAACCAGAACGTGAATCAACCCTTTGCCGGCGAAGTGCTGCGGTTCAATGGGCGAAACGGAACGGCGATGGCGCCGGTTGTCAGCGAGAGCGATACGCAAGCGCCCTTCGCGCCGCGTGGGATCGTCGTCAAAGACAATGTGCTGTACGTCGCGGACTTTTTGGGAGCCGACTCGCCGCGGATCGCTAAGTACAACGCCACGACGGGCCAATTCATCGGCGACCTCCGGCCGAGTAACTTCTCCGCGCCATTCAATCCCCGCGGTTTGGTCTTTGGCCCGGACGGCAAGTTGTATGTGACTTCCTACAGCGCGGACGAGAGCATCGTCCAGTCGAACGACCCGTCCGGCTACATCCTCAAGTTCGTCGACACGACGACCGGCGCGGTGGAAGTGATCGCGTTCAACAACGGCAACCGCGACACGACCCCCGGTAAAACCGCTGGCTTGCACAACCCGGAAGGAGTCGTCTTCGCGCCCGATGGCACGCTGTACGTGATCAGTTTCCGCTTTGGCGCTTCTGACAATGCGATCCTCGGTTTCAACGTCACGACAAAGGAGCAAGTGAATTCGATGCGGCTCGGTGAAGACTTCGGCCCAAGCTTGCTCTTCGGTCCGGACAAGCAGTTGTACGTCGCCATCAGTGCCGGTCCGGATGCCGGTTCGGTTCGCGATTACGATCTGCAAGGCAACTTTAATATCTTCGTCCCGCCCGGCGGGTCGCTGCACACGCCTTGGTACATGACCTTCAAGCAGACGAATCCCGCCACGCTGGCGTACGAACCGTGGCACAACTTCGTAAACCCCCTAGATGTTGACGGAGATGGCAATGTTGTCCCGTTGGATGTCTTGATCGTCATCAACGAAGTCGACACTCCCACAGACTCCAGTTCGTTGGGGCACCTGCCGAGTTCTCGCCCGCCAGGGGGCTTCTATTTCGACGTCAATCAGGATGGATTCGTAGCGCCGATCGACGCGTTGATTGTAATCAACTTCCTGAATGACGAATCGCAAGCGGAGGGCGAAGCAAACCTGTTGCTTCTGCCGATCTCGCCAGCAGTATCAAACACTTTGCCCACGGGAACTGCCGGTATCACCTCGACCGTGTCGATTCCTTCGCCGGGACTGACACCATCAATTCCAGTCCTTCCCACCAAAAGATTAAGTCCAACGGTCCATGATCAATTCGGCACGTTCGAGCGGAACGCGAGCCACGCTGGCGCACAATCCACGGAAGCCGTTGCGTCCAAGATGACTTCGGCAGATTCGCCGCAGGATCTCTTCGACGCTACGACTGCGTCGCCGAACAACCAAAACACTCCATTCGCGGTGACGTTCTGGCAGAAATTATTTGGCAATAGAAAACGCACAGGGACGGGTTTCAGCGGCACAATCCGGTGAGCCAACCGGAAGGAGGCGTGCAGCCATTCTCAGTAGCACTTCAACGAATGATTCAGTGCGCCTGAGTTAACGCAGTAGCGATTGCATCGCCGCCATGAGCACGCCTTCCACCTGCGGTGCGACGCGTGAGGCGCGATCGCTCGTCTCATAGCCGCCTTGGCTATATGCGATCTCGGTCCCGATGTAGCCCGGTCCATAATCACCGTAAGCGGCCATGCACACCGTGTCGTTGGGACGCATTGCTTGCGCTGCAAGTTGATACTCGATGAACAATTCGCCGGGCATCTGAACGATGTAGATGTCACCGAGTCGCAGACAACTGGTGTCGATCGTCAGCCCGCTTTGGTTTCGCTTCAGCCAAGCCAGATGAGAAGCGGAACTCAGCCGCGTGGTGGCAGGTGCCTTGTCGTCGTCGATCAGAGCTGTTAACTCCGTTTCGTTGAGATGCTTGGCCGCCGGTAGCTTGACCGGTTCCACACGCCACTCCATGTCGCTGGCAGCAATCGGTCGCTTTGTGGTCGCTTCCCAAGCTGCTCGCATTCCCCGTTCAATTCGCGAAGCAAGGATCGGTCGCAACGCGTGCGAGCCGTCGTTGTACTTGCCGGCAGCCACGTTGCCACTGGCACCGTTGAAGTGAATGTGGGCGATTTGCGGCAGCGCTGCCTCTCGGGCCGCGCGCCCCAGTCCCACGAACTCCGAAGTCACATCCCCGTCGCCATAGTAACTTTGCGGATGCGTTGCATAATACGTCAATGAAGCGATTGGAGTCTCGTCATTCCAGAAGCTGATCAATTGCAGATAGGGATCGATCACGCCTTCTGGCGCCTCAATCGCCGCTGGATCAGAACTCTTGCTCCAGCGAATGATCTTCACCTTGCCATCGGCCCCAAGTATTCGCCGATTCGATGCCACCTGCTCGACCTTGGCCTTGCCGACGCCGACATGGGTCACCTGCTGTGAATGTTCCAGTGCCTCACGAATCGCAGCGGCAACGCTATCAATCGTCTTGTGCAGAAACCCGTTATCAAAATGCTGCCCGCCCAGCCCGCGTGCGGCGAGCAACTGTTCGGTCGTGAAGTCGCAGCGCGCACCATCGTGCTGATGCAAGGTGTGAACCGCGACGTGATCGGGAGTCGTACCAGCCGCTGCGGCCAGCTTCTCGCGCCATGCGTCATAGCCGTCGTTGCCAATCCCGATCCAATCAACCGCACACAACACAACCGGCTTGTCAGCTCCCAGCAAGACGATGCCTCGCGCGCTCAGCGGGTCAAGGATCTCGCGCACCGGAGCGTAGGCGACAGGCGTGCCAATCGCGGGAGTCGCATCCACCTTGAAGGTCGCAATGCGAATGTCCTGCGCCTGGGCGAACGGAACTGCTGTCAGAAGGGCCAAGGCAGTTAAACACAGCTTGATTCGACGACTCATTTGGTTTCGCCTTCTGGACTAGCCGCATCCACAGAAATGAACAACGGCCTCGACGCGTAAGTCGCTTTCATCACGAAATTCAATGACACATTCGCCATCACACAAATCTGCTGCCGTTCGACCGCTGGCGAATCTTTCGCTGCCGTTAGCGTGATGTGCCCTTCGATCGTCTTGCCCGTGAGCAGAGTTTTGCTCTTCGACTTGTCCATCGTCACACCCTTGGGCAGCGAGTCGCCATAGACGCTGCTCAGGTGATTGTAAGTCACATCCAACGTAACATTCTTGTCGAAGCCTTCGGCGCGTTCGATCTTGATGTCGATCTTCTTCGATTCACCCGGTTTAAGTCTGACGTCGTATTCGCTCAGCGTCACGGCAACGATGTCGCCGGGCTCGCCGATCGAGACCGTATGCATTTCCGCCGGCCAGTGCCCGCGTCCGCCGCCCGGTTGATACGTCTCTTGGTAGGGCGACGCGGTGGCCGTGATTTCGAGCGATTCCTTATCGCTGTCGACGTGCGTTGCCTTGCCGGTGATTTGGACGTTTGCCAACATCATCTTCGCATCGGTCGCAGCCGTCAGGACAATGCAGCCATCTTGTCCCTTCTCGGCCAAGATGCGACCGCACGACGCTTCGACTCCGCCGGGCAAGCCCTCGATGCCCAGTTGAATCTCGCCGGTGAATCCGTTCTTGCGTTCCGCGCGAACGAAGATTACGCCGCCCGTACCAGGTGTGAGTTGCGTCTTGTCCGTATCGATGTACAGCTCGAAGCTCGGCAAACTGCGCGTCGCGCGGATAAAGTAGACAAAGTCGGCACCGCCTCTTAAGTGCAGATCGCGAATCTCAATCACAAATGTACCATCAGTCGGCGCCGTCCAGTTCTCGACCAGCGAATCAGAGAAGTTACGCTTTCCGAGTCGCATGTCGTCATTCAGCGTCAATTGCTTGCCCGTCGTATCCAAAATTCGCAGGTGCGAATCGATGGCCGATTGCTGGCGTCGAGCGACAACTTCAAAGGAGAATCGTTCCCCTTTCATCGCCGCGAACGAGTAGCAATCAATATCACTCTCGGACTCGATGCGACCGGTGATCCCCACAGGCAGCGAAACTTGCTGAGCCGTTTCTGCCGTGTTGTTCTCGACGTCGCGTTCCGTAAATACGGGAAGATCGCTGACGACCACGGGCGCGGGATTCGTGACCGCATCTCCCACGGGAAGTTCCCACCACTGCGAACCCGTGGATTTATCTAGCGGAATGCTCACGAAGGCTTCGTGGATTTCAGGCAACTCGTATCCGACCAACTCGAACTTGGTCTGTTGCCCCCGACCAACGGCCATGGGGTGTAAGTTCGTAATGAATGGCCGGTCATGAACTTCGATCGCATACTCCCAATACTGATTGCCTTGGTATCGCACGTCGCGGATCTCAAGGAAGTACTCGCCCGCGTGTTTGAATTGATAGTGCACAAACGGATCAGCGAAGAAGAAGTTGTCTGACGCAACGAGCGTCGTGCCATTGGCATCGCGGATCGACAGGATCGGATCGACGTGCTGTTGCAAGTCATGAATGCGATCTTGTAGTCGCTGCGACCGGACATGGAAACTGAGTGTTTGACCGGCGTCAACCGCGAACTTGAAGTAGTCGACATCCTCAGCCTTTTCAATGGCACCACACACCGTCGCTGGCAATGTGATGGCGTTCGCTTTATCTCTCGTGTCGTTGGCCCCGTCCTCTTGAACAACCGCATCCGCGGCAACTACAAGCTGGCCGAGCGTGCTCACCCCGGTCGGCGTTCCGATGCGAAAATCACGAACCCCCGGCAAAGCGTCGCTGGCAACCTGGAATCGAATCTTGATCTCTTGCAGATTCGGCTTCTCGCCTTCCTTCACCTCAGGTTGAACGATCTCGCCGGTGACTCCCTCGCCTGTCACCACGACATCGTACGCACCGAGCATTGTGTAACGCGACTTGAGCGTGTGCTCCGAAGTCTGACCAACCTGAGCCGCCACCGGCTTTAAGCTCATCAGCATCGGGTAAGACGTTTGGGCTGTCGCAGCGTCGAACGTCAGCAAGACCAGTAGGGTAGGCTGTGCCCACCAGAGAAATCGGTGGGCACAGCCCACTCTACGATTTGGATTACGCATGTGTTTCATCACTACTGCACGAACAAAAACTGTTTCGAGTTCATCAGCGCCCAGATTAGATCTTCGTAACACTCTTGCGGTGTCGTGTAGTCCGCCAGGAACTCCCGCGCCGCCGCCTGCTCCTGTTCCGTCGGAAAGCGAGATAACGTCGCTAGATACAATTCAGCGACGATCGCTTGATGTTCCGTTTTGCCAGCGATTAACTTCATCAAGCGTCCGTTCTTGTCTGCGATCTTATTGGCGAGTGTATCACCGTTAAGCGTATGCAAGGCTTGCGAAAGACTCTCGTCCGGCGAACGCTCGCACTCGCAAACACTGGCTCGCCGCGGTTTGGCGAACGTGTTCAGGAAGTAGTTTGGATACTCCGCATCCGGCAACTCGATCGCTCGCGTTCCCAGCGGCAGACTCTTGAACTTCGTCTGGACGCCAGTCACTTGATCGATTGCGTCGAGCAACGCTTCCGCAGGCAAGCGTTTTACTTTGAAGTGGCTGTAGAAGCGATTGTCGGCGGCGTTCTCGTGCGTGGGCTGCGAGTCGAGTTGATACAACCGTGAAGAAACGATCGAGCGAATCAGTTGTTTGAGGTCGAAGCCGCTTTCGACCAACTGTTGCGACAATGCGTTCATCATCGCGATATTCGTTGGTGGATTCGTCGAACGCAAATCATCGACGGGATCGACTAAGCCACGTCCCAGCAGGTAGTACATGTATCGGTTGACGATCGAGCGAGCAAAGTATTCGTTGTCCGGTGCCGCCAGCCAATCGGCCAAGGCAATTCGCCGATCCAAGGGATGATCAATGGGTTCCGCACCAAGCGGCGTGGGCGGCAAGTTTTTTCCTGTTTTGGGGTGACGCACCTCGCCCGACTCGCGAACGACGACGACTTGTTCGCGTCCAAACAGCCCGAATTCTTCGCTGTTCTTCGTGCCGACACGAGCAAAGAACGCCGAGAATCCGTAGTAGTCGCCCTGGCTGATGTTCTCGAAGGGATGATGATGGCACTTGGCACATTCGAGCCGAATACCTAGAAACAATTGCGAAGTCGATTCCGTCAGATCCGTCGAGCTGGCATTGATGCGAAAGTAGTTCGCTGGCCCGTTCGAGTAGATCGATCCTGTTCCTGTCACCAGTTCACGAACAAATCGATCGATGGGCTTGTTGGCACGAAACGAGTCGCGAATCCAGTTGTGCAGCGCCCACATCCCTTGATCGCCGAGTTTGTTGCTCGTGTTGCGAATCAAGTCTGACCACTTCAAGGTCCAGTAAGCCGAGTACGGTTCATTGTAGATGTCAAGGTTCGGATCACCGGTCAGGCCGAGCAATCGATCAATCAACTTGTCTCGTTTGTCCGGATCGCTACTCTCGATGAAATTTGTCGTCTCGGCGACGGTCGGCAGTGTGCCGATGACGTCAACGTAAACACGCCGCACAAACGTGGCGTCGTCGCACAGCGGCGAGGGCTCAATGCCGAGCTCGCGAAACTTCTTCTCGGCCAGTTCATCAATGAAGTTGTTGTTCTTCCACCCGGCCAACTCGACCGAATCCTTGTAAGGTATGACAAAGTTCACGATCTCCGCATGCGAGTCGAATCGCACCATGATCGAAGCTTGCCCTTGCCCGACGGCACGAACGCTTCCTTGGGAAGTAACGGCCAACACGCCTTCATCCATCGAATCGAACAAGGCCCATGCCGTCACATCACGCGTCGTTTCGTCGCTATAAGCCGCTACGACGCGTAACTGCTGCGTTAGCCCTTTGCTGCCAATTCGCTGTGCGGGCGTAACGGTGAGCTTGATTACCTTCGCAGCGTCGTTCATTGGCCCCGGTGCTTGATCTGCCAGCCAAGCTTTCAAGATCTGATAATCAACGGAATCTGCTTTCAACCGCAAGCCACCGCCGTGAGCCACCTGCATCGTCGGCTTTTGAAGGAAGAGGCTTTGCTCCGGATCTAGTAGTTCGACGCGGCGACCCAACCGATCGCGGACGATGGCGGCGTGGTCATCTCCGGGCTCGAATCCGAACACGGACAACTTGAAGCCCCCTTTGCCATGCTGACTCGCATGACAAGCGCCCATGTTGCATCCCAGCTTGCTGAGAATCGGAGCGACTTGCCGATCGAAGTCGATACTTGGATTCTCAACCACGCCGGAAACAGTGACCGGCACGTCATGCGACTTGTCACCAACGGTCACTCGCAAGCTTGCGGTTCCGTCGCCAACGGCAACCAACATTCCTGTGGCATCCACCGTGAAGATGTTTGCATCAGACGATGTGAATTTCGCTTCCGCCGTGAGGTCGTTGGCCCGTTCCGTCGCTTCGGACTCGACCGCTAACTCGCGGACGCAGACTTGACCGCGAGAAAAATTGCCGACGAGCGATATCTCTGCCGGTTCGACCCGGAATTCAGCAGCGTTACCGTTCGTACTCGCCAACAGCGTGTAGGCGATCACCAAGAATTGCCAGCAGCGATCAACTGAGGAAAGCGTCTTTGTTCGCGACACTCGCGTTCCCTCCAGGTAGGCATCAAGGGGCGGGGGAGCCAAGCGGCTCCATGATTCAGGTGGGGTGTCGACCATTATGACGGACGAGCGCACCAGATGCCATAGGAATGAAGGGAAGTCGTGATAGGCAATCACCTGGGTGTAGCATGCTCTGGTGTCTCAAAAAGGGTTAATACTATTGAGGTTGGATGGCTGGTGAAATAGTTTGAGAGGCTGACGAGCCTGGAGATTAACCACAATTGTTGAAAGTAGATTCTCATTGAGCCAGTTCAAGCCTAACGGTTTTCAGTGTGCATGGATCGTGCTGACGAGCGTGGCGTCAATCGTTCCGCTCGTGAAAGCCGATGATACGAGCGATCATTTTGATCGCTCGATCGCGCCGCTATTGGCTAGCCGTTGCCTTGACTGTCACAGTGGCCCCGAGTTAAAGGGTGGCCTCGACCTCTCCTCTCTTGATACGACGCTAAAGGGAGGCGAGAGTGGTCCCGTTCTTGTTCCCGGCGATGCGGCAGGCAGCCTGTTGCTGGAGCGCGTCGAAGCCGACGAGATGCCGCCCAAGCATCCGTTGTCGACCGAAGAGAAGACTCGCCTGCGCGAATGGATCGTGGCCGGTGCCGAGTGGGGCACCGATCCGATCGATCCGTTTCGCTATACCAGCGATCATCGTGCGGGATACGATTGGTGGGCGTTGCAGCCCGTAAAGGTACCAACGGTTCCCGCTGACGCGACCACAGTCGGGCAAAACCCGATCGATGCGTTTGTTGCAGCGAAGCGACGGGAGATCGGTCTGCATGGTTCGCCACCGGCAGATCGCCGAACGTTGATTCGCCGCGTCTCGTTTGACTTGCTTGGATTGCCGCCGACACCGGAAGACATCACTGCATTCGAGAGTGATGCAGCGCCAGATGCCTACGAGCAACTGGTCGAGCGGTTGTTGGCCTCACCTGCCTACGGCGAACGGTGGACGCGACATTGGCTGGACGTCGCTCGCTTTGGCGAGAGTCAAGGCTTTGAACGCGACAAGCTGCGCAGCAACTCGTGGCGTTATCGTGATTGGTTGATTCAAGCGTTTAACGATGACCTGCCCTACGACGACTTTGTCCGGCAACAACTCGCCGGCGATGTGCTCGCTCCCGACAATCCATCCGCTCGGATCGCAACCGGCTTTCTCGTGGCCGGCGCGTACGACGAAGTCGGCCAAAGCCAGCAGAGTGCGGCGATGAAGGCGGTCGTGCGGCAAGATGAACTAGAAGACTACGTCAGCGTCGTCGGTCAGTCTTTCCTGGGCCTGACGATCAATTGCGCCCGCTGCCACGATCACAAGTTCGATCCGGTCACGCAGAAAGAGTATTACCAACTGACCGCCGCACTCGCAGGCGTCCGCCACGGTCAACCGGAAGCGATCAACGACGAGATCGCGGCGGCGTCCATCGACGCAATGAACCACATCGCAGCACGGATTCAAGACATCGAAAGCCGACTCGCAGCCATCGAAAGTCCGGTGCGTGATCGTCTGCTTGCCCAGCGGAAAGCCACGATCGAAACCACGCCGTCGCCCCAGCCAATCGCGGCTTGGGACTTTGATTCGGACTTCAAAGACGGTGTGGGCAATCTGCACGGGCAAGCCTCCGGTGCAGCGCGGATCGAGAACGGCGGACTTGTCCTCGATGGATCGTCCTTCGTCGCGACTCAGCCTCTCGACCGAGATATCATCGAGAAGACGCTGGAAGCGTGGGTGCTCGTTCCCAATCTCGATCAGACAGGGGGCGGAGCGATCAGTATCCAGCAAACGAATGGTGGTGTGTTCGATGCGATTGTCTTCGGCGAACGCGAGCCGCAACGCTGGATGGCTGGTAGCAATGGCTTTGTGCGGACACAGAGTTTTTCGGGAACGGAAGAAACGGCAGCGGCGATTGAACCGGTTCACGTCGCGATTGTCTATAGCAAGGACGGTACGATCACCGGCTATCGCAATGGTCAGATTTACGGCAAGCCGTACCAAAGCGGCGGCCTCGTGTCGTTTAAAGCAGGCGAGTCGCAGGTCATCTTCGGCTTGCGGCACAGTCCACCTGGCGGCAATCGATTCTTAACTGGGACGATCGAGCGAGCGAGATTGTATGACCGAGCTCTTTCGCCAGCGGAAGTCGCCGCGTCGGCGGGCACGACAAGCGACTACATTCCCGAAGCTGAAGTTGTCGCAAATCTATCGATTGAGCAGCAGCTTGAACGTTCGCAGCTTCAGTTCGAACGCGAACAGCTCGAGTCGCAAAGGAGTCGGTATAACGAATCGACGGTCTACGCGGTAGCACCTCGTCCACCCGAGACATCACATGTATTACTGCGAGGCAACACGACACAACCGGGCGAAGTGGTCGCTGCCGCTGGCGTTGCCTCGTTGGTCGGCGTCGATCCGGACTTCCACTTGCCAGCCGATGCAGCCGACGCCGACCGACGCCAAAAGCTCGCCGCTTGGATCACAGATCGCCAGAATCCACTCTTTGCTCGAGTGCTGGTGAACAGGCTGTGGCATTACCACTTTGGCGTCGGAATTGTCGACACCCCGAATGACCTTGGCTTTAACGGCGGACGACCGACGCATCCTGAACTGCTCGACTATCTGGCTCACCAGTTAGTCGAAAGCGATTGGAGCATGAAGGCGATCCACCGACTGATTGTTACGTCAGACACTTATCGTCAAGCCTCACGATTCGAGGAAAAGCAAGCGAGCGTCGACGCCGGCAATCGTTACCTGTGGCGGATGACACCGCAGCGACTGGATGCCGAAACGATTCGCGATACGGTTCTCGCAATCTCCGGCAAGTTGAACACCACGATGTACGGACCCGGTTATCACGACTTTCGTACGTTCAATTTCAATTCACAGTTCTACGAGATGCTCGATCCTGTCGGGCCGACGTTCCATCGCCGCAGCCTCTATCGCACTTGGGTTCGCTCGGGTCGCAATCAGTTCCTGGATGTATTCGATTGCCCCGACCCCTCCGCACAAGCTCCCAAACGAGCCGTCACGACAACGCCGCTGCAAGCCCTCTCGATGCTAAACAACTCGTTCGTGCTGCGAATGGCGGATCAGTTCGCCGCCCACATCGACGCAACCGCCGAAGCAAGCGATCTGGCTCGGTCACGGAAAGTGTATCGGCTGGCATTGGGGCGACTGCCCAACGAGAACGAATCGCGATTGTCAGAAGCCTTCGTTCAGAACCACGGGCTAGCCGCGTTGTGTCGCGTGATCTTCAACAGCAACGAATTCCTCTATGTTGACTGACGAACTATCCAGAGCACTTCGTTCACGTTAGGGCGTTTCATTTTTTGATTTGTGCCCGACTTTTGCGACCGCCTGCCCTTACCCGAAGCGTAAGTTTTGAAGTTGCGCTACTTCGACAGTCGCGAAGCGATGATGGACAGTAGCCTCGGCATTCATGCCGGGTTTTTGCAGTTCGTTCGTCCAAAGCCCCGAAGGTGGCGACACTAGGGAACGTCTGCAAACTGTGTCGCCGCCTTCGGGGCTCAATTCGTCTGACCTAACAATTCCCAGGGCTGAAGCCAAGGACTATTATCCGTTGTCCCTCCAGGACCAAGAAGTTGTACGTTCAGCGTGGTTGAACGGTGACTCGCGATGGTTGTTGGCGCGCATCCGATTCGGCAACGAACGTTCTAGGCCAACGACGCGATGGCTGCTTCCAATCGGGCATGGTAGGATTTCTCGATTAAAGCATGTACCCGATTGATTCAAGGATCCAACAGAATGATTGTATTCAACTCTACTTATCATATTCGATGTGTGCTTATCGTACTGTCGCAGATGCTGGCGGTGAGTGGCGTGTTGGCGGCAGATTCTTTGCCGCGCAGTTCACCCGAGTCGCAAGGCGTCTCCTCAACGAAGATCCGCGAGTTTGTCGAAGCCGCTGATCAAGACGTCGAATCGATGCACAGCTTCATGCTCGTGCGACATGGAACGGTCGTCGCGGAAGGTTGGTGGGCCCCTGAATCCGCCGAGAAGCCGCACATTCTGTGGTCGCTCAGCAAGAGCTTCACTTCAACGGCTGTCGGACTTGCCGTTGCCGAAGGCAAGCTGAACATCGACGACAAGGTCGTGAGCTTTTTTCCCGAGGATGCTCCCGCCGAGCCATCGGCGAACCTGAACGCGATGCGAGTTCGTGATTTGTTGACGATGTCGACGGGACACGCCGCCGAGCCGTGGTGGACTGGAAACGATGTCTGGACGAAGAGATTTCTCGCCGAGCCCGTGGCACACGAGCCGGGCTCGACATTTCGCTACAACACGCCAGCGACGTACATGCAGTCCGCGATCGTGCAGAAGGTTACCGGCCAGACGGTCGTTGACTACCTGACTCCTCGACTGTTCGAGCCGCTGGGCGTCGAGAAGCCAACGTGGGACAAGAGTCCGCAGGGTATTTCAATCGGCGGCTATGGGCTGTATCTGCGCACCGAAGACATCGCGAAGTTCGGGCAACTCTATTTGCAGAAGGGCCAGTGGAACGGCAAACAACTTATTCCCGCTGAGTGGATCGCGCAAGCCACTAGCAAACAGGTCGACAACGACAAAGCTCCCAGCGCCGGCAATCCGGATTGGCGAGAAGGCTATGGATTTCAGTTCTGGCAGTGCCGCCACGGTGCATATCGCGGCGATGGCAAAGACGGCCAGTTCTGCATCGTTCTGCCGGAACAAGACGCGGTCATTGCCATCACCGCCAAGACCGGAAACATGCAGAAGCAACTCGATCTGGTCTGGGAACACCTGCTGCCCGCGTTTCACGACGAACCTCTCGCTGAGAACGCAGACGAGGCCAAGAAACTGCGAGTCACACTGTCGGGTTTAAAACTGGCCGACCCGTTTCTGCAGACTCCCGCTTACGTCGGACCGCCCAAACAGCCGGATCATGCGACGAGCAACCGGGCATTCCAAGGAATTCCAAGCATGGCTGTCGCACCCGGTGGGCGACTGTGGGCGGACTGGTATGCAGGCATTACGCCGAGCGAAGATCACAACAACTATGTCGTGGTTTCGACCAGCGGTGACGACGGCAAGTCTTGGCGGGAAGTGTTGGTTATCGATCCCGATGGCCCAGGTCCATTGCGGGCGTTTGATCCGGAACTGTGGGTTGCGCCGACGGGCCGTCTGTTTGTTTTCTGGGCTCAGTCGCAGGGACATGACGGCTCCGTTGCCGGAGTTTGGTGTGTTCACACGGACGATCCCGACGCCGAGCAACCGCAATGGAGCCAGCCGCGTCGGCTGACGGACGGTATCATGATGTGCAAGCCGGTTGTACTCAGCAGCGGCGAGTGGGTGTTGCCCGCATCGACTTGGCGAGCGACTGACTCCAGCGCAAAGATGATCGTGTCAACGGATCTTGGCCGATCGTGGTCATTGCGAGGCGCGTGTAATGTCCCGCAAGATGTCCGAGCCTTTGACGAGCACATCATCGTCGAGCGAAACGATGGTTCGCTTTGGCTGCTGGCGCGGACGAAGTACGGCATCGGCGAAAGTGTCTCGACGGATCGTGGCAAGACGTGGCCTGAGCTGAAACCTTCCGAGATCGCACACCCCAGCGCCCGCTTCTTCGTTCAAAGACTTCAGTCGGGTAACCTGCTGCTCGTAAAGCACGGCGCGATTGAAGAGGCCACCGGCCGCTCGCATCTGACGGCGTTTGTGTCGACTGACGACGGCCAATCATGGACCGGTGGCTTGCTGCTGGATGAACGTAGCGGCGTTTCGTATCCCGATGGTCAGCAGACCGCTGACGGCGTGATCCGAGTGATCTACGACTTTAGCCGCACCGGTTCGCGACATATTCTCATGGCAACGTTCCGTGAAGAAGACGTTGCCGCCGGCAAGCCGCTCAGTGACGACATGCGTTTGCGACAAATTGTCAGCGAAGCGTCTGGAGGCCAAGAGAACAAGCCAGAGCCAGTTCGTAGCAACTCGAACGGCGAAGCCCTTCGTCGTCAAACGCCTGGCTCGTTGAGCACCGGCAACTTCGATGCCGCAGCGTTTGCCAACGGAGTCAAACTCTTTACTGACCGCACTTATGTTGCTGCGGAAGAAATTGCAGCACTGAACGGAGCAAGCCTATTGAGAATTCCGCTTGATGGTCGCAAGACACTGACTTGCGATCGGTCTGGCACTGTTTGGTTTCTCACACCGACGCCAGATCGTAACAAGGACTCTTGTACAGACGAGCTGACAAAGCAGGGCTTCAAAAAGGTCAGTGCTGCCGAAGTTCGGCTGTTCAATCCGAAATCGACTGCCAACTTCTGCACGCTCTATCAGAAAGACTGTGAAAAGGGCGAAACGATCACTGTTGGCAAATGGGCAGTTCCGCTGTTCCTGTTATAATGAGAGGTTCGTTGAAAATCCCTTGGGAATAAGTCAGAAATAACTTCGGCATTTCAAGAGATAGGGGTAGGGAAGTCCGGTTGAGCCGGACTCCCCTCCCTCCGAACCGTGCATGCGGTTCTCCCGCACACGGCTCTCCAGTTAGTGGTTGCCCAGTGATAGGGATTGAACGTAACGGGTGTGGGCGTTGCGCAGACTTCGCAACCCCAGATCCGTGAAGTAGGCATTGGGCCAACGGCGTGTTCTCGATAAGCGTTGGGGATTATGCCGGTGACGTTTGAGCAACTGACGCCGCAAACGTCGACGGATCATCCCATCATAGGCATCGAAAACATTCCAGTTACTGTGACGAAAGTACGTGAACCAGCCGATCGTCACCGCATTGATCTCTGCAATCGTTTGTGTCATCGACTGTCCCGATTTACGCGGAGTCAATTCGCGGATTCGATCGACCATCTTGCGGCGACTCTTGGCCCGCGGGAAGCGATCCTTCCAGCGGAACGAATAGCCCAGAAAATCAAAACTCGTCTCACGACTATCAACAACTCGCGTCTTCTCAGGATGAAGCGTCAAGCCGGCAGATGCGACAAAACACCTCACTTCCTCAAGTGCCGATTCGGCTTCGGCCTGACTACCACACAGGATCACGAAGTCGTCACAGTAACGAACCATTTCATAGCCAAGCTTGGCCATCCGATGATCCAGTTCACTCAAGTACAAATTCGACAACAACGGTGAAAGAACCGCTCCTTGTGGAACTCCCGCTTCGGGCGTCCACTCGGATAGTTCTTCCAGGATCGATTGATCCAGAAACGATTGGATCAAAGCCAACAGACGGCGATCCGAGATTTTCGCTTGCACAAGTTGCATCAAGCGATCTTTCGGAATCGTATCGAAGTAGCTTTGAAGATCAGCGTCAACAACAAACACCTTGCCTTCGTCAAGCTTCTGCTCGACAACTCGCAGCGCGTCATGGCAACTGCGTCCGTGGCGAAAGCCGAAGCTTCGCTCGTGAAACTCGTTGTCGAAGATCGGTTCGATCACGTTAAGAATGGCCGTTTGCACGACCCGATCTCGAACCGTTGGAATCCCCAGCGGACGTTCCGTCGAACTGCCCGGTTTGGGAATCCAGACTCGACGCACCGGACGCGGGCGGTAAGTCCCCTCGCGTAGTTGCCGGTGTAGGCGTCGGATTTCGTCGATCTCATGTTCGGCGAAATCGCTGGTGCTTTGGCCGTCCACTCCAGCGGCCCCGTCTCTCCCGACGACCTTGCGGGCCGACGTGAATAGGTTGAGTTCGCTTTCGACTTTGTCGCTCAGAGCATGCCATTTGCCTCCTCGCACTCCTACAACGAGTGCGTTCAACATGCGGTCGGTCCAAACACTACGATTCGCCCAAGCGGAGATCTCACGTGTTGATTCCCGTGCCTCGGGTTCTACCGCCGGGGTAGCCGCTGTAAACGGCACTGTGACGGGGATGTAGTTGTTAGCTCTACGTTTCGTGTCTTTGGTCATTCGCGCATTCCACTTTCCTGCCTCCCTTCGCTCGCGCCAGGTTTGGTTCCCAACGGTCGTCACTACTATGAAGGCTCTGACTACTGCCAACCGCCTGTAACAAATTCATCGACGATCATGGTTTCGCTCTCGCATTCAGCCTGATCGTTGGCCGAAGGAGCCTGGAACATTGAGTAAGCGACGTTCCTCATCGCTATCTTAACGATAGATTCTGGGCTGTCTGTTGAGTTGGCAGTTCTCCCTGCTTACCTCGTTTGAACTTCTGACCATTCCGTCTCCAACCACCTTAATGCCATTTCACCACGCTCGATTTAACACGTTACCGAGGTTCTCATCATCGTCGTGGCTGCTGCACCGACCGTCCTTGCAATGGGACAGACCTATCGCGGTCATCATCGGGCCGACTGCGTGCAGTCAAGGGTTCGCCAGATCCTAGGAGGCTCCCCGACAGGCTTGGCCGAATCGAGTTCACTTTCGTTACGGACTGGTCATTCGTCTCAGGTTGCTCTCCACCTTGTCTCGCGACAACGCAGTTACCACTTTCGACTACAGGCTGGTAACGGTAGCCTGGACGGGACTTTCACCCGACAATTCAAACGCCTTCACAGGCGCACTAGGGTCCGCTGTGCGGACCAGGACTCCCTGAGGTCCGCACAGCGGGACCCTACGCAAAAGAAGAAGTTATTGTTGAGCCGGGGCTTAGGCTTAATCAACAGAGACTTCACTCTCGACAGCCCGAGATGAAGCGAGACACAGCTCCCAATGGTTGAGGTTTTTTCATCTGAGCTCGCTAGTGCGAGTCGCATGGACATGTGCGGCTGTGGCGGACTAATTCCCAGTGAATATTGACGAAACAACGCTACACGTACCCAAAGACCGAACTAGACCTCGGGAAGTGTCCGTTGTGACTCACCGACTCCCTGCTTCTGAATCCGGTATCTTTGTCCTGTTCTGAAGTTGATCGCGCCGCTGCACGTCTTTGGGATGCTTGGAGAAGGATTCGAAGACGTCGCCGACGACTCGGTCCGCGAGACGAGCAAGTTCGCTTAAAATGATTGCTTCGGCTTCGGGTGCGAGCTTGGACGTGTTCGGTTCGTAGCCGCCGACTTCATAGGCGTCTGCCGTAGCGATGTAGCCGAGGTTCCCGTTCGCATAACCCACGATGATCGGAGTAGCTCGGTCCGCGATTGCCTGTTCCAGCCTGAAACCATATTCGACCATCGGCTCGCCCGGCATCGTCAGGAGCAGATAAGGACCGATTTTCATCGCTTGCAACTCGGCGTCGAGTCGTCCTTCTTTCCCTGGCAGCGACACGACGGAACTGGCCACACGAATCGGATAATAAGCAGGTCGCTCACGTAACTGTTCGCGAGTCACGCCGCGGGCCAGTGTCCGCACAACGGCACCGCCCAAATCGCGACCCGCCCACTGAATGTCGGCTTCATCGGCACAGCGATAGGGATATCCCGGCAGGTTTGGTCGAATATCGCCCGCACAGCCCTGCAAGAACAGCGAACTGGTTTGGTTGCCATAACACATCTCGACAAAAGTTTGCGCTTCGCCAGGGAAGTCAGCGCTCATCCTCGGATAACCGTTGGGATAGGGTTGCGATCCCTTGTCGCCCCAAGTGAAGAAGCAAGGATGACAGACTGCGTGCATGACCACGGCCAAGGGAGTCAGTGATCGACCGTCATCAAAACGCAACACTTTCACACGCTGATCGTTTGGCCCTTCTGGATTCAGACTCACGACGGCACGACCGTTGATTACCTTGCGCCGGTTAATGTTGAACCCGATCTGGTCTTCGCCGTAACCGATGGTTACCGATCGCAAATCCTTCGCAGCTTCCATCGCCGCAGTGCCGATCTTGTCGATCAGTTCCCGTCCCCATTTTGATTCGGGCTCGAACGCAGGGCCCGAATGATTGTGCGAAGCCGCAACCATCACATGCGCCGCAGGAATGCCAGCTTGCGATTGGATGCGTTCACGAACCAGTTTCACCATTTCGTCCCAAGCCCCGATGGTGTCGAGCGTCACGATTGCCGCTTTTGTCTCGCCATCATCCAGCAACAGCACGCCCGCGCGCAGCGGATCGCGGACTCCGAAGACCGTACGGCGATGCCCCGTCACGATTACGCCGTCGGTCTCACTGGGAGTGATGTCGACCTTGGTGACACCGGCACGAAGATTCGATTGAACGGTGAATTGACCGTCAGCTGTCTCGTCGGCGAATACGGTCAGCGAATGCCAACCGACCAGCAATCCCCAAAGGATAAGTGTTGCTTCGCGTGCGGTCATACAATTCATACTCCTGTCCGAAAACGTCGGCCATCACTTTTGCAGCTATGACGATTACTCACGTCAGCGCGAAGCTATCATAGCACGGCTCGCGAGTGAAGTTTCCAAGTGAATCGAGAACATCCCGACGCGCGAGTTGTGACGTTGCGCATTTCGCAAAGTATTCCGAAGGAGTTGCTGCAATTAGCCGGTGGTAAGCGTAGCGTCCTGATGTCCGCCCCTTCCACGTTACATCCCCATGAATGGAACACCGCGGCATGTCATCAAATACGCTTTCGCTCACCTTTCCCTGTCAAGCTCGTGATTCACGCTGACAGGTTCAGCGAGCCGGCAGTGTGTGGCGGTACTCGTCTTGGTAAAGTCCGATCTGGTCAAACGGAATTGTCTCGAAAGAAGGTATCTCCTTGTTGAGCCATGCTTGCCAACGCGACGAAGGATTTGGCCCTGTTGCGTTGTCGAAACCGAGGTCAATCGACTTGTCTTCAGTACCAGCGAGATTGGCGAAGCCTGCGATGTCGACCGGCTTTGCCATGCCATCGGTAGCTCCGGTCGAATTCACCGCCAGATTGTCGGCAATCTCGAACTTGTTCAGCAGTTTCTTCACGTTGCCGTCAAAGCTACAGACCTGATTCGTACAGTCGACAAACACATTGCGACGAATCGTATTGCCCAGCGGTTCACGTGGCTCCTCGTTCATAATCGCGGCAAGGCGCGGATACTTGGTGCTCCACGGCGGTTGCTTGTAGTCGACCTGCTGGGCCTTGGCTTCCAAGTGCCAACTCTTGTCTGCGGGATTGTTCCATTGCTTCCACGTCATCCCACGCGCGTCGATGTGCAGACCGATGGGGCAATCGATAACCAGGTTGTTCAGGACCGGATTGTCGCGACCGCCGCCGATCATGATCGCTCGCCCGGCACGGTAGAACACGTTTCCCACGAGCGTATCGCCGCAATCACAGTCGTCGAGATAGATGCCCATCGTATTCACATGACTGGCGTTGCCACCGCCAAGGTCGTGAATGTAGTTGTTGCGCAGAACATTGCCTCGACTCGTCCAGTCACGCCCGGTGTAGAACGCGCCGGCATCGCCGGTTTCCATGACCACACGATAGACCTCGTTTCGCTCGAACAGATGTTCGTTGCCACCGTACAGGACCGCGTTGTGCGGAGCATCGTGAATACAGTTATTGCGAACGATCTGGCCGCAGCCGTTCACGCCGATCCCGGGAGCATAGGTGCGTTGAAAGATGCCAAAGTGGTGGATGTGGTTGTTCTCGGCAAGGTTGTTGGCGGGCGTCAGCGACTTGCGATCTCCGCCGTTGAGTGAGATGCCGCCCCGGCCAATGTTAAAGACATCGCAAGATCGCACGGCACAGTCCGAGCCATTGATGGACATTCCGCTTCCCGCCAGATTGGCTACCACACAGCCAGTGATTTCCAAGCGTTCGGTGTTCTGGGCGATGATGCCGTCGGCATGACCGTACTCAAAATTCAATCCGATCAGTTTTACGTGCTTTGCGCCATTCACTCTGATAAGTGGTTCGGTCAGAGTTGCCAGAACGATCTCCGCCGTTGCCAGATCGCTGTTGGGGTAGAGATAAAGAAGCTTTCGGGAACGATCCAGATACCATTCGCCCGGAGCGTCTAACTCTTCCAGTGCGTTCATGGCAAAGAACCGGCGGTTCGCTGCGCCCCAGGTACCGGCGTTGATGCCGTACGAGTGTGGCGCTGCCAGTGTGATGACCTTCTTCTCCTTGTCATAGGCGGCGATGCGAATCACTTCATCGCTCCAATCATGCGTCCAGTAGCCGAGCAACCAGACTCCCTCCGACAGATTCCACCGTGCCGGTCGCGGATCGTCGAACAGGAACGAACCAGGATGTAGTTTGAGCAAGGCGGGGTCGGTTGCATCGGGCTTGGGCAGGCCGCTGTCGACCGCCTTGGAAAACGTTGCCCACTCGGCATCGGTTGCGCTGATGTTGGGCCACCGTGCCAGTGTCATGGGTTGATGGTTCACATACAGCCAAGGAGCTGAAGGCGCTCCACGAAACGATGCCTTGAAGTCAGGAAACTCGGCCGGGACTTTGGCCGAAAGGTCGCACACACGCACCTTGTCCCGGACAACCGCGTCCAGTCGTGAAAGGACTGCCGCTTCGGTGACGGGCTTGAAAGAAGCAGGCTCCAACGCGATACCGCCTTGAAGTCGTGCGTTACCACTTTCCCGAGCACGATAGACGACCGGCGCTTCCGCCGTGCCGCTGTCTGCGGCACTGAGCTCAAAGGACGAATCCAACGGATAGACACCCGGCTCCACTGCGACCGTCACTGCTTCGCCGCTCGGCAGCTTCCCCGCCTTGCGCAGCGTGCGAATTCCGTCACGTGCTTGCGTCAGGGTCTGATAGGGCTTGTGGCGACTGCCATCGCCGCCGGCGGCAGCGTCCGCCGACACATATACCTCCAGTTCCGCGTTCGCACACGAAACCATTATCAAGACAAGGCATAGCGATAGGCACTTCATCGTGTTTCACCTCTCAACAGGATAGCATGTCTCTTCCAGTTCAATGCCGTCAGGATGATGGTCAAGCAATTGATCAACGAGAGCCGTACACGCTTGCCGAACTTGACCGTCAATCAACATCGCGTTTGAGCAGGATTGTTACAAGCAGCGACGAATCCTCGACAGCACGCAGCGAATGCTCGTCCGATCCTGCTAGGTAGATCAACTTGCCAGTCGTCAATTCACACTCCGAATCTCCCGCGCAGAAGGCGACCTTACCCTCCAGGCACTGAACCGTGATTTCACCCGGAACTTCATGCGGCTTCAGTGCCTTGCCGGCCGGAAGCACGAGCCGAATGACTTCCAGCGAATCGGTCTTAACCAAAGTCGTTGTCTGGGCGCTCGCCAGGTTCGACCCGAGCGCCGATACATCGACGAGTTCTGCTGGTTTGGCATGTGGAATCGCCATTGTTTCGTCCCTTTCAATAGAAGTTATGCTACTTGTGTCGCATCAGGCATGTAGATCAAGTTTTCCGAAATGAATGTCCTGATTTTAATCCTGCTACGAAGACGACTAACGCGACGGCGCCGAGAAAGAATACCGTGTCGCCAGGCACCCGCATCCACGCAGATTCTGCATTAACAGGTCTGCATGAATTCGGAGCTGCGAGCGAACCAATAGCCGTGCTCGACCGATGCCCAGGTTTGCATCAACCCCACCGGCAGCAAACTTAAGATGCACATTCCATCAACCCACCGTTCAACGACCAGAAGGAGAACCGCAGCAAGCCGTCTTTCCATTCACGCCCGGGGATCAGGACTCGCAAACAGACAAGCATCAAGCCGATACCCAGCATTCCGTACACACCGAACAGCGCGGCGTGGCCATGGGTGGTGTCGTATTTAGGCCTTGCATGTAATACAAAGCGATCGGCGGATTGATCATGAAGCCGAACAAGCCGGCTCCCACCATGTTCCAGAAAGCGACGGAGATGAAGAAGTAGATGGGCCACTTGTATCGCTGTACCCATGGCGAGGTTCTCGAACGTCGCAGATCTTCCATCGCATCGAAGCCAACAAGACACAGGGGACGACTTCAACGCACTGAAGACGGAACCCAAGCCAACCTACGGTCGGCGTGCCGGAGAAGTACAAGTGATGGCAAGTTCCGATGATGCCGCCCGACAGAAAGATGGTGGCCGAGAGCAATGCCGCCGCAGCCGCGATGCCTGGTCGGATCAAATTCAAACGCATGAAGATGAATGCGATGACGGTTGTCGCAAAGACTTGAAGAACCCTTCGACCCAGAGATGTACGACCCACCAGCGCCAGTACTCGACGATCGACAGGTGAGTGTGCTGTCCCCACGTCAAGCCAGCGCCGCCATAGAACAGTGCGATGGCGCCGGTCGAAACCGCCAAAGCGCGACGAGTTGCTTTTGCTCGCCTTGCTTTCGTAACGCGGGACGCAACACGCGGATCATTAAAACAGCCATAACAGTAGGCCAACCAACAGTGCGATTTGCCAGACGCGTCCCAGGTCTACGTACTCGTAACCTTGATGTCCGAGATAGAACGAGACTGTATCCGACATCTTGTTGTGAATACTCAGCCACTCACCAGTCAGAGATCCAACGACGACAAGCAACAAAGCTAGAAACAGAATGTTAACGCCCAGCCGCTGCCCTTAGGCTCTTGCTCGCTGACCAAAGGCCCAATGAACAGACCGGCTGCCAACCATGCAGTCGCGATCCAGAATAAGCCGAGTTGAATATGCCACGTTCGCGTAACGCTGTACGGCAACCAATCCGAGAGGGCGAATCCATGAAGCCGTCACCCTCCACGCCGTAGTGCCGTGACCACTCCCAACAACATCTGCAATAGAATCAAGGCCGAGACAACCCAGAAGTACTTGATCGTTGCCCGCTGAGAAGGCGTGGCCTCCCAGCGACCGAGTGGATCGGATTCTGGCGCGACCGGTTCTTCCTCTTCGCTCCGACGAGACGCATACCACCACGCCATCGCCGAGATTCCGGCCAATAGCATGATGATGCTGACGCCGGTCCAGACAACCGCTTCGCCTGTCGCGCGATTCGCGACCAACGGTTCGTAGGGCCAGTTGTTCGTATAACTGATATTGTCGTCTGGCCGGTTGGTCGAGGCGGCCCACGATGACCAAAGAAGAAGGCTGATAGTTTCTTCAGTCGATCTGGGTCTGAAACGGCACCGGCGGGAATTGCGTAGTCAGGATTGCCGTTTGAAAACACATCGGAGTAGTGGGCGAGATTCGATTGAAACGCGTCGGCTCGAATCGGATCAACCGTGATCGTGCTGGTTGCAGGATCGAACGTGTTGGTCCGCATGAGCGTCGTCAACCGACCGCTCAACTGTGCCTGTCGCTCGGGGTCGAGTTCTTCAAAGCTGCCAGCAAATTCGCTCTTCGCCCAGCGGTCGAGGATGAAGACAGCTTCGCGATGCAACCAATCCGCAGTCAATCGGGCGCGACATAACTGCCGTGGCCCCAAATCGATCCAACTTCCATGCCGCCGAGCGACTGCCAAACATTCTGGCCAGCCTGAATTTCACCGACATCAACAACGAGCTGGCCGTCCGTCGTGACCACCTTGTCAGCGATCGGTGGAGCCTCCTGATAAATCCGCCCGCCAATCCACCCGAGCACGGCGAAAGATACGACCAAAACCAGCCCAAACAGAATCAAAGTCGCTTCATTTTAGTCCTCGCAACTCCCAAAAACTCGCTCTGCAACAATTACTTTACCTTTAGGTGCAGCATTCTAGAGATTGTATTATCCATGTCAAGGTGTAGAATGTGACCGGAGGTTTGAATATGTTACCAAAGACTGCCGAATACGCTTTGCGCTGCGGTTTGGCTTGGGCGGACGCCGGACAAAGCGGAATCTGCCGACAAGCTTGCCGAAGCAATTCGCGTGCCCAGACGTTATCTCCACAAGGTCTTGCAGGACCTCGTCAAAGCGGGGTTGGTTCGATCGCAATCCGGCCCCGGCGGCGGCTACCGAATCGACTGTGATCCGGCAGAGATTTCGATCCTCGACGTGATCAACGCCGTTGGCAAGATCGAACGCATTCTCGCCTGTCCGCTCGGCCTCGAGTCACACACCAGCCTCTGTCCGCTGCATCAGGAATTGGATACGGCCTATGCCACGATGGAGGCGGCATTTTCACGAGTGACTGTCGCGCAGGTAATTAATCGACCGAGTCACATTACGCCGCTGTGTGAAGTGGGCGTGCGCGATGCCAATTAGAGTCAAGCTACCTTGGTTGCGGCGGTGCCGGCGGCTACGAACGCGCCAGCGGATGACGCTGGTTCCGATAAACGCCGGCGTCGTGTGCCTGTGCGTTTTAAACGGAGAGGTCGGGACGTGATTCCGTTTGTCGTCACGCTGCGCTGTGGTTCCGCGTGGCGAATCGCAGCCGATGTCCAGCCAGTACCGTGGTGCGTTTGTTGACGTTGTGCAGTTCGCGATACCAGTTGCACACGGACGAATTCGTACGTGCCGGAGGTCATGTGGTGGTAGGCGATGAAGAGCAAGTCGGCGAGCGTCTGGCCGATCGTCTTCGTCAGTGGCGTGACGAAAACTACACAATTATTCTGTGACGTACTACGGAGTTACGGAAGCTGCGTCGCAAGCTATCGGTCCTAAGGTACGACTTCACGCGTGCGCTGGTCCGATTCTGGAACACCTTCTTTAACCACGGTGCCCGATCGCGCGAACGAGATGCCCTGCGAGCCGCTTGTGTCAATCATCACTGTTTCGATGATTGGCGGAACCACTGGCTCACCAGCAACCCACTCGACCATGAAGTTGGCACCGCTGCCACCAGTGGCATCGTCGCGTTCAACGAGAAACTCGGTGGATGCAAGTGGAGCAAGTCGAAGCGGTTTATCGAGATGCGATCCAATGTTGCGCCCTTTCGTGTCGTAGTACTGAACGGAAGTCACAACAATCTCGCGGTCAGCATCTGCATTTCGCACGCTAAGCGTCACCGTCAGCAGATGCGGTTTGCCGTCTTGAGCGTAGACGTGGGAGTAGGCGGGGACATAAACCGTTTGGCCCTGGACAGGAGTCCAAGGCAGGGCGGGCAGAACTGCCGACGTGTCATCCATCGATTGCGGTGTTCGATAACGCAAGCCGTCTTCGAATGAATCGAACCGCCAGTCCAGGTAGATTATCAAGAGCGTCAACGGCACAACTAAAACTGCCGCAAAGACAATCAGAATCAGCTTGAAGCGTCGAATGAATCCTTCCGCTTCCGACTCTGAATAATTCGCCATCACAATCCCTTTAAACAACAATTCCGATTTAGCGAGGCGATCGACATACCGATTAGCCCTATCTGGAAAGCATAGATCGAAACACAGACTCGTGCGAGTCTACCTGCTTTCAAGGGCTTTTCGATTGCTCATCTTGGTTACTCATCACGCTTTCCGATCCCTCGCATCCGTCGTGAAAGGCGAAAGCACAGAACTGCTCCCTCATATGGAAGGGCTAGAACCCAGTCGATCGATTTGCGCGATCGCTCCGACGATGTGTCAACAGACGGCGACACCGTCTTCCTTGTTTGACACTTCTGCTTGGCTGTATGGGGTAGTGATTGCATGATCTCCGATTTCTACTTGACCACTTCTGAGTCTCCAACTACATAATATGCTAATGACATACCTCTTTTGCCTGTTTAACAATTGTTACACGACATGCGACTGACCACACACACGGACTTTGCGCTTCGAACGCTGATGTACTTGACCGCGAAGGTTGAGAGAACAACGGTGACACAAGTCGCAGAGTTGTATGGCGTTTCGCCGAACCACATGGCGAAAGTTGTCAACCAACTCGCAAGACTTGGATATGTCCGCAGCATGCGCGGCATAGGTGGCGGCATCGAACTTGCAAAGCAACCGGAAGACATTCGCCTGGGTGACGTGATCGAAGCCTTTGAAGGCAATATGCATTTGCTCGAATGCGTAGCCACCGAGGATGTTTGTGCGATTCAGTCATTTTGCAAACTCAAAGGAGCGCTTGCCGAAGCCGAACGAGTCCAACTGGAATACCTGAACGGCGTCACCTTGGCAGATGTCGCCCCTACCAAACGACAGTTTACTCGTGTCAACTCGCCTGCCTCTTAGGCGTTAAGTCCGAGATACTCCCACCATCTATCCCGCCTCCCTATTGATCGAAAGGAAGAACGATGAAGAAGAAACTGTGTGTCCTCGCCGTCTGTATTGCAGCAACCGTCGTCTTCATGCTGGCCGCCATGGTTAGTTCCGGCGACACAAGCGTTGCCATGGCCGAAGAACAGGCTAAGGAGGCGAAGCCGAAGAAGGCCGCGGTCGAGCGGTCGCGCAAGGCCGTCCAAACACTGGACAACATTTTCAAGCAGACGATTGTGTTGGTAACTGACAAGTACGTTCACGATGAAGACGACTTCGCTGCGGGAAGTGCCGCTGTCTTGTTGTTTAAGAACATCTCCGAGTCCGGCGACAATAAGGTCCGATTGATCGACGCAACCGGCGAGCCCTACGACGACGAGAATGTTGCCAAAGACGATTTCGAGCGCGAGGGAATTAAGCGGTTAAAGGCCGGAGACCAGATCTATGAGGAGATCGTCAGCAAGGACGGCAAGCATCAACTACGAACGTTGACGGCTGTACCCGTGGTCATGCAGAAGTGCGTGATGTGTCACGCTCACTACGCGGATGCCAAGAAGGGCGAGCCGATCGGTGCGATCAGCTACATCGTACCGATTGAATAATTGGCAGCACGTTTGCAACGCCACAGAGAAAGACCCGCGCTGTACCATTCGTTGAAGTACAGCCTGTAGGCCGAACGAAACTCGCGACCATAGACGTTTTCTCAGGAGCCGTACGATGTTGAAGAAGTGGCTGATTTGTTTGCCCTTACTTTGCGTGACGATCGGATTGTCGATCGCTGCGGATCTGCGTGGCCAAGAGTTGCAGGTAAACGCGTTGCAAGACGACGCAGCACAACCACTCGACTCAGCGACGGCTGAGTCGAGTGGCGTCGTCATCGCCGCCGCAAGAGAACGCGCGAAGGTCATGCACGATGTCTATGCGGCGACGCTGGAAGTGTTGCACCATCGCTATTTCCACCGTGATCGAGCCATCATTCCGGCTCGCGCGATGCAGGACATCTTCGACGAGATGGAGCGACAATCGAAGACGGAAGCTCGCTGGATCTCGGCGAGCTTGAAACCAATGAGCGTCGATCATGAACCCACCAGCGACTTCGAAAAGAAAGCATCGAAGGAAATCGCTGCGGGCACTCCGCAACTGGAAGTCGTCGAAGATGGCTACTATCGGCTCGCCGGTGCGATACCATTGAGCGATGGGTGTGTCGGTTGTCATGGCGGCTTCTTCAAACCACAGTCGAAGAAACCAAAGTTTGCCGGATTGGTGATTAGCGTGCCACTCAACGCCAGCGATAAAGATGGCTCGAAGTGAAATGCTCGTGACATCGCTTTTGCCCAGGGAGTCCGACGTTGAACCTCCGAACTAAACCCACATACGTTGTGATGGTAATGTTGTCGATTGTCGTTCTCCCTGCGATTGACAATCGCCAGTTAGTTCACTTTAGTCGCGTCAACGCGACGGACGATGTCCCTGCAACCGGCAATGCCAACGAAATCAAACCGACGACGGTCGTCGAGGCTCGTGGCCGTTCGCGAATTCTTCACGAAACGATGCACGGAGTGCTTCAGGTGATGCATCGCGATTTCTTTCGTGAAGACGAAGGACTCGCAATTCCATCTCGATCACTAGAAGACGTCTTCAAGGAACTGGCACGAAGCTACGATGTCGAACTACGCTGGCTGGCCGTGAATGCCGATGCCATGAACGTCGATAACGAAGCCAAGACCGAATTCGAGCGAAACGCCGTCAAGGAACTGGCAGCGGGCAAGCAGGAATTTGAAGCAACGACAGACAACACTTATCGGTATGCGGGAGCGATCCGTTTGGCTTCGCAATGCCTTAAGTGTCATGTACCGCGTCGGACGAGCACGGAAGATCGAACCGCTGCGCTCGTCATCACCATGCCACTTCGAGAGCCAATCAAGTAATGCAGTACTCACAATTGATCGATGCATATTTGGCTGGACCAGATCTACTGGAAAAAGCAGTTGGCGCGATGAGCGAGTCGCAGTTAGACGCAGTCCCAATCCCAGGCAAGTGGTCGACTCGCCAAGTTATCTGCCATATTGCTGACTTCGAACTGGTTTACGCCGACCGTATGAAACGCGTTGTCGCGGTGAGCGAACCAACGTTGTTCGGTGGCGACCCCGATGTCTACGCCGCGCGACTGAACTACGAGCAGCGAAACGTCCAAGAGGAACTGCAACTAGTAAAAGCAATCCGCGTACACATGGCACGAATCTTGCGATCACTCACCGAAAATGACTTCCAACGGATCGGGCATCACTCCGAGGACGGACCATTGACACTGGAGACATTGCTGCAACGAATCACCGAGCACATTCCGCATCACATTCGTTTCATCAAGGAGAAGCGCGAGTTGCTTGGGTAAGGTCATGCCTGACTGCACGAATGCGGTCATCACAAGCGGAAAGGGAATTCGCCATGTTGGTTCTATCTCGAAAAGACGGTCAACAGATCGTCATCGGCGAAGACATCATCGTCTCGGTAGTGCGACTTGAAGGCAATCGTGTGCAGATCGGAATCGATGCTCCACAGTCGGTGCGAATCGTGCGTCGCGAGTTAGTGATTTTCGACGACGAGTCACGACTCGCGTCTGAGCGAGAGCCATCCACCGTGGAGCGAAAAGATCATGAACCCACCGCCTCATGATAGCTCGATCGTCTCTCTGCAAGTCGGACTCCCCAAAGAGATATGGCAAGCGGAATCTGGCGATTCGGAAAAGGCCTGGACAACCGGGTTCCATAAGCAGCGTGTCGATGGCCCCGTTTGGCTCAGTGCGTTGAATCTCGCAGGGGATGGGCAAGCGGACCTGGTACATCACGGCGGTGCGAACAAAGCAGTCTGCGCCTATTCCGCCGATCATTATCCGTTCTGGCACCGTGAGCTTGGTCGCGTCGAAATGCAGCACGGGGCATTCGGCGAGAACCTAACAATCGCGGGACTCACCGAAAAGGATGTGTGCATCGGCGATACTTGGTCGATTGGAGAGGTGCTCGTGCAAGTCTCGCAACCGCGCCAACCTTGCTGGAAGTTAGCTCGGCGATGGAACATCAAAGATCTTGCTCTGCAAGTGCAGCAGACCGGTCGCACCGGATGGTACTTTCGAGTATTGCGCGAGGGATATATCGCCAGCGGAATGCGGATCACGCTTGTCGAGCGTCCGTTCTCCGAGTGGACGGTCGCCACAGCGAACCATATCATGCATCACGACAAACAAAACTTTGCAGACGCAATGCGATTGGCCTCAATTTCGCTGCTGTCCTCCAACTGGCAAGAGTCGCTGTTGCGGCGTGTTCACAAAAACAACGAATCAGACGCTCTTCGATTGAATGGCCCCGATGCCTCCGACACGAACATCGTCTAACACTAAGCATCAACGAATGTCTTCGCGACTCGAACGAAAGAAAGAAATCTTCGGACAACATGGAGTGCGACCTGGATACGAGTGTACCCGACTGGTTGATCGACCACCCCGAATCGGCGGCGGTGTTTGCTGAGTTGCAGATCGACACGAGTTGCGGAGGAAAGTCGTTGGAATACGTCTGCCGGCAACAAGGCATCAATCCGGCGACGGTCCTGGCGCGACTTGTGGATCTCGCGAATAGGAAGCAAGGACAAAGGAAGTTGGACGATCGATGAAAGTCGCTGCAGCGCCGACTTCGCTCTTCCGCAACCTTGGCACGGTCGAACTGCCAGACGATGTCGAAACTGTCGTTACCATTTCCAATCAAAACGCGGACGGCTTCGTGATACTCGACGCCCTGCAATTGACTGACGAGGTCCGCTAAAGCAATGAACTACAATCAGGAGCACGGCGTGGAAGTGCTCTGCCTCTGGGATGACCAGGAACGACTATTCGCCACCGCGATCAACGTCGCCAGCCCCTCGCAAGAAGTCGAAGGTGGTTCGACGTTGAATGCCGACTTCTGGCACACGGTTCGTGAGTCGCTGAGAGCCAAGCATGGGGAAGATCTCCTCGTGCTCGCGTGAACCGGCGCCGCACCAGATACACAGCACAGCCGCAGAAGAGATGAGGTCAACGTATGAATAGAAATGGTGGATTGAGTTGGTGGAACACCGGCATGTCAATGCGAGTACCCAACGCGATGTTGCTGACTTTAATGCTCGCCGTTTATTGCCAAGTCAGTCGCGCGGAGAGACCGCCCGACGTCAATGTCACAAATATCCGACGTGTCTTTCACAATGGTGAACACAATGCATTCACCGATCTCGTGCGATTTCGCGGGAAGTTCTATCTGACGTTTCGCAGTTGCCCCGATGGACATATGGTGCATCCAACGGCGTCCGTCATAATTCTGGTCAGTGACGATGCCAGGCACTGGCAGCAAGTTCATCAGTTCCGCGTCAAGCACCGCGATACCCGCGACCCGCATTTCCTTGTCTTCCAAGACAAGTTGTTTGTTTACACCGGCACGTGGTACAGCGGCGAGACAACGATCCCCGTCAAAGATTACGATTTGAATTTGCACCTCGGTTATGCCGCGTGGAGCGAAGATGGTGTGACGTGGCAAAGTCCCGTCTTGTTAGAGGGGACATTCGGACACTACATCTGGCGTGCGAATACGTTTGACGGGAAAGCGTATCTGTGCGGACGAAGAAAGGCTAACTTCGAAGTTGGCCTCCGAGGTGAAGGCAACACCGTCGAGTCGTTGATGTTGGAAAGTGACGACGGATTGATTTGGCGAAAGCGAGCGGTCTTCCAGGAAGTGCAAGGCGACGAAACGGCGTTTCAGTTCGAACCAGACGGAAGCATTGTTGCAATCGGACGTCGAGGCGGTGCGCACGCGCAACTCTTGCGTTCCAAGCCGCCTTATCAAGAGTGGGACCGTCAGGACTTGGATCGATACATTGGTGGTCCGCTGATCGTGCGATGGGGAGAACGATACGTCGTCGGAGGCCGCAAGTCGATCGGTGGTAGTGGTCCCAAGACGTCAATGTATTGGCTGGTTGACGAGGCGTTGCATGAGTTCGCGGAGTCACCGAGCGGCGGCGACACGTCGTATCCGGGCTTTATCGAGTTGAGCCCAACGCAAGCGATCATGTCGTGGTATTCGTCCCATGAGAAGGATGACGATGGCAACACGATCACAGCGATCTATATGGCGGATCTTGAAATTGTGACGCATGGACCATCGAAGTAGAAGCCGCATCGGATCTTCCAACGTCGAACGAATCGTCAACGGCAACTCCGCAGGCAAAACGACTCGCGTCTTGTCGCCGCCATCCGTCCACTGGCATCTCAGTCCAATTTCGTCAAGGGACTCCAAACAGCCCCCACGCCATTGCCGGTCCGCGTGCAAATCCACTCGAATGTGCCACCGGCGGTTGGCGTCTTCAGCCGGTAGACGTCGCCAAGCAAACCATGGGTGGCGGACGTTGGCGGCGTGGTGCCGAGAATCGTGCGGCGGCCTCGGTATTGGTTCTGGGTGATGCCGTAACGCGTCTCGATGGTATTGACCGATTCGTCAATTTCGACGTTGCGGTGCGTGAAACGATTGTTCGTCCCGTGTGTCACGATCATGGCGTATCGGCTTGCCTCTTCAACCTGTACACCGTCTATCAGAGCGTCGATCACCCACTTGTCCGCCGAGCCGAAATGCATGGGCGTTTGCGCCTCGATCTCGACACCGCGGAGCGCTACGGTTCCCCCTTGGTTAATGAAGACGCCATAGTTGAAGGTGGATGAGATGCGACCGCCCTCGACGAGCAACCGATTCTTGCGTTCCGCCAGATCGCCCTCGCAATAGATGGCATACGTCGTGTCCTGCTTGGCGACGCCTGGACCAACTTCGAAGTCACAATCAAGCAGCTTCAGCGACTGGTTCACGTCCTCGCCTTGACTGAGGTTCCAGTAGACGTGAATCGCAGCCCACTTGGAAGCCTCTTCGCTCGATTCACCGTCAATGTGGAACCGGCAATTCTGGAATGTGACGTCACCTGGATGAACAATCCGGTTCCCAGTGCCCGAGTAGCGACCAATGCCGAACTCGGAGTTGCTGATCCGGACGCTTGCATCGTGGGCGTAAAGATTGAACGGCGCGCGAGCCGAGATGTTCGTGCCCAGGACAACGGAACCGTCATGCACGCCGAGGTCGAAGTCACCGTCGGGCAGCATTAACCCGTTCATCGTCAGTTCGATTCTATGGCTGCCGCCAAATCCGGCACCGTCCACTTCGACATCGATTCCAGTGGCATGTGTCTTTCCGTAGGCAGTGAAGTTCACGACTTGAATGCGTGAATTTCCTCCCGTAATCGTGATTCCACCGCGAAAGCAGTCACGGGCCGTACAGTTCATGATCTGAGCATCGACGTTGGTATACAACGAAATCGCATCCGCGACAGAGTCCTGAAATTGACAGTTCACAATTCTTGCATGCAACCGGCCAGATCGCTTCGCGTCGGCTTGAAGAAACAGTAGATGTGCTTGTTCGAGCTGGTACTGCTGGTAGTCAGTTTGTGCCGTTCTCTGTCCGTCAAAGGTCAGCCCTTCGATGGTCAGCATTGGCGAGTCTTCGTCGCCCAAATAGAGATATCCTTCTTTCGCCGCGTTAAACGAACGAACCCATTTCCCTTGATTCGCTGGACGCTTGATCGTGGCCCCATAACCCAGATAGCGCACACCGGGGCGCAAGCCCACTGAGGTGACGAGATACGTCCCCGGCGGGAACTGCAGCGTACCTCCCAGCTTCCCGACCGCGTCGATCGCCGATTGAATCGCCGCAGTGTCGTCGGTAATCCCGTCACCTAGCGCGCCGAAATCTTTCACCGAGGCAGTTCCGGTCAGTTCAGACGCAGCTTCACGCACGCGAACGTGTGGTTCCGCTGCGAGACTGCCGATTGTCGCCGGAGTCAACACCAAGAACAGCGTCAGTCCGGTCAACAGTCGCTTCATCACAGTCAAGGTGTCCTCACTTATGTGGCTTCGCAATCCGCACGTTGATTTGCACTGCAAACTCCGCGCCTCAACATTGACCTGTCGAAAGGCGAACGGAAGATATCATCGTTCTATGATTCGGTGGGAGGTGCGCTTGCTCGGAACATTCGCGAGGCCGGTCATGATGCTTGCGTGGTGGGCTGTGATCGGATGTCTACATGGCGGAGCGCAGTGAGAGGCGTGAGTGAGCAATCATGCTATCTCGTTCGCGCACCGATCGCAACCGATACCGTGAACGCACTCGCATGGCGTCTGCTCGCCGACTAGAATGCGGCTCCACCTCGCACTCGTCCCACCTTCACCGTAAGAGCAACGAAATGATGACTTTGTTCGCTGTAAGTTTGGCTGCGGCGATGATTGCCAGCGGCGGCGTCAACCAATCTAGAATCGACGACGTGAAATCCGGCAAGCTCACCGAGGCTCGCGCGTCTTGGTGGGGCTTTGATCCAGAAGATTCGACTAGCAGTATCCAAAGCGCGATTAACTCAGGGGCCAAACGAGTCATCATCGAAAACATGGGGCAGCCTTGGATTGTCACTCCGCTCGTTGCGGCCAGCGATCAGGAACTTGTGTTCGAGCAAGGTGCCGTGCTGCAAGCGAAGAAAGGCGAATTCAAAGGCACCAATGATTCGCTGCTCAGCGTGGTGAACAAGCGTAGTGTGACGATCACCGGCAACGGCGCGACTTGGCGAATGCATCGCGATGATTACGCAAAACCGCCGTACAAGAAGGCGGAGTGGCGACACACGCTGCAAATCAAAAGTAGCTCGAATGTGAAAGTGTCGGGACTGACCATGGCCGAAAGCGGCGGAGACGGCATCTATTTGGGCGTCGCGACTCGAGGTGTCACGAATAAGAACGTCCACATCCAAGACGTCGTGCTTGAAAAGCACTATCGCCAGGGCATCAGCGTTATCACCGCGGAGGACCTGCTGATCGAGAACACGATCATGCGAACCACCGCAGGCACGGCTCCGATGGCAGGCATTGACTTCGAGCCGAATCATTTCAGTGAAAGACTGGTGAACTGCGTACTGCGAAACTGTGTGGTCGAGAACAACCAAGGCGTTGGCTACGCGTTCTATCTGCCCAATATGACGGCCCAGTCCGAGCCGATTTCAATTCGCCTTGAGAACTGCGTGGCTCGCGGTTCGAATCGACTGCCGCTTGTTTTCACGAACGGCGAAGGCGAGGGACAAGGCCCGCTGACTGGCACCGTTGAATTTAACGCGTGCAACTTTTCCGGAGGAAACAGTCCTGCCGTAACCTTGAACCGCAAACCTGCTAAGGGCGCGAAGCTCCGTTTCGTGAACTGCCAACTGAAGCCTGGCGAAGGCGAGCCAAATACGCCAGCCATTCTCTTCAGTTCGAGCGCGGGCAATCAAGAAGATGTCGGTGGAGTTCACTTCGAGAACTGCGTGATCGACGATCCGCAGCGGCGACCGGTGATGGGGTTCCATGATGGAGCTGGCGGCTTGCGTCTGATCGACGTTACCGGATCGCTTGAAACTCGGGCAGGCGACACGACATCGCATCTAGAAATCACTCCGGATTGGCTCGACAAACTACATCGCGGAAACACCTTCAAGCGGTTCCCGAAATACGAAACGGCGAACACTCAATTCATTCCGCTACAGCCGACGGAAGCCGATCAGAAATTTCCGCAACGACCGTTCAGTCAACGCAAGTGGGGCACGTATATCTTGTTTGCCGATCGCGGCATCAACGTGACATTGACGTTGAAGCACATGCAGGTTGGCAGATATTCGGGCCAACCGATCGTGGTCAACGCAGTAACTCCTAGCGGAAAACAACTGAACTTGGGAGCGGTCCCATTCCAAGCTGCGGCATCGTTATCCTTCATCGCTCCGGAAACGGGTCTGTATCGAATTCCAATCCAGAGTGGTCCCAACAAGTTCCAGCTAGATTCCACAAACTGCCCCACGGTGATTTCGGGCGAAGCAGCGCGAGTGTGGTTCATTTCCTCGGTCGGCGATTTGTACTTCTATGTTCCCGCGGGCACTAAAGAATTCGGCGTCAAAGTGTTTGGTGAAGGGATGGAAGGCGTCGGCGCGGCGATCCTGAATGCCGACGGAACGAAACTGTGGGAGCAGCCAACGATCACCATGCCCGAACAGTATGTCGGCGCTCCCGAATCGGAACAGGGCGAGATCTGGACGCTACGAATCTCAAGACCTGCAACGGGAGCCATGGAGGATTACTATGTCGAACTTCAGGGCATCCCACCATTTCTCGCAACGAATTCATCCTCCCTACTGCGACCTACTCAATGATGAGATTACTCAACCGCGTGTTGATCTTGCTATCTGTCCTGGTGACTCTTGCTTCCGCGTCGCCGCAGCAAGCCAGCGCTGCCGAGACCCGAGAGCACGTTATCGAGCGAGACTATACGACGAAGCTGACCTATCGCTGCATCGTGACCGTGCCTGACGAGTACAAGGAGGACGAAGCGAGTGAATGGCCTATGTTTCGTTCCTTCCTCGGTGTGTCGCAGCAAAGCGTCGGAAAGGCTTTGAGGCGTGCTGACGTGGGCATCATCTTGGCCGCACGCGATCAGGGGATATCGGAGGGATCGAATGCCGGGATGGCTTTGCACTTCGGCTGCTTTCGGTTCTCCGGCTTGCCTTAGCTAAACATCTTCAAACTGGCGGTTGTTGACACTTCAGCGACTTCGCGAGTTTGTCTCACGTGCAGCGGCTACGTTCACCTTTTCCATCCAAGACATTACTGCAATCATCAGGTGCAGTCACTTGTCGGGCGGCACTTACGGGCAGCGCTACGAGGCCAGGGCTTTTAACATGTTTAGGCCGACCATTGAGTGGTGGTTTTGCTGGGAGAATAAGCCCAATAGGGCTGACACAACCCTTGCCGGCGCTTTACAGCCCCGGTTGCTTGCACCCAACTCGGCCAAGCCCCGATAGGGGCGACACAGGTGGTGAGGTGTGAAGTGTGTCGCACCTATCGGGGCTTTCAGCACATATCGCAAATGATTCCGGGGCTTTACAGCCCCGGCAGAGGTTGTTGCGACCCTCCGTGCCGGTGAGACTATGCCCCTCTCCAAAGATGTTAAAAGCCCTGACGCTACGAGGCCGACACCGGTAATGGTGCAGTGTGCCGTAAGTCGGCCACTCCTGCCCGACAAAAGACGGCCAAGAGTGGCCGTCCTACTTTCTGGAATTTCAAACTGCACCACTACCCTATAACCGACAGGCTCGACACCCGTTCGCGCAACGTGAACCCGACAGACTGGTAAACTCGCGAGGCAGCGCTACCTGGCGTGGTCATGATAACAATCTGTTCAGCTCCCATCTGTGCCAAGCCGTACGAGCAGACTGCGTGGACCATGGTGCAGCAACATCCCATTCGACGGTGCCTCGGCGCGGTCGCTACTCCTTGGCAACGCCCCAACCCACCTTGCACAAAGAGGCCCATTGTCGCAACCATTTCGCCATAAGAAAAAGCGCCGAACCACAGACCAACGCCTCTTGCAATTAATGCTCGATTACGGTCCATCTGCCGCCTTAGAAACTCTTGGAAACTCGGACTGGAATCGAACGATTGTTGCTCGATCTCCAGTGCGTCTCGCCAGTCCTCGTCCGTGTTGAGGGGACGCACGTGGATATCCTTACGAGTGTGCAGTGTTGGAGTCGTCTTGGTTGCCGCCAAAAAGAAATCCTGGGTCAGCATGTAGCCTTTCTCGACAAACGAGTTCGAGTCACCTTGTGAACCATCAATAACATCCCAGGCGAGGTTGCGATGTCCGACTCCTGGTATGCGTCCGACCTCTTCGTCGAAGATCGCTTCCCAGCGTTCCATTTCCCCAGGTTGTGGAGGTTCAGCGAAAAGCACAAAGTTGCCCCACCAAAACTGCGGGCATGACGGGGTTCGCGCCGCAATATAGCCATCGCCGTAGGAAACCTCTCCGTCGAAGGCCGCGAGCATCAAATCAGTCCGGAATCCCAAAGATCTCGTTCGCATGTCTTCCCTCGGTAGGATTCAAGCCTACGGCAGGGCTTTTCGTTTGTTGAAGTTGCACAAGATGTACGACGGGCCTCCGAGTCCGTCGAATAACGACTTAGATTCATCGACGGGCTCGGAGGCCCGTCGTACAAACCTCTCAGTTTGAAAAACTGCAAAGCCCTGAAGCCTACGGCACTTAAGTTGACACTTCGTGATAAACTTGCTTTTGGGACCGACCTTGTTGCCCATCAATAAGCAGAGGCCACATCCCGTAACAAGAAATTCGTCGCAACCGGCCAACCAGTTGGTCGCAAATGACAGCTTTTATGTCGCACACCGTGGTGGTGGCCTACTAATAAGCTGTCACGAACTCCACCGAGCCGCAACGACTTACGGTCGTATTCCACAGATTACTTGTCACACCGTCTACAAACTACCTGGCCAGCAGCCAAGAATTCTACACACCTTTTTGGCACGTGATGTGTCGCTCCCCCGTTTGTTGGCGGCCACAACTCCCCACAGAATACCGACTCACGTCGTCGCCGACAAAAAGGTTGGACCGGTTCGGACATGGAGCTTATCTCCCTTAACGTAGGAAGAGACATCAGCAGACGTCGGCGCCGGAAGCGGCACTATGCAGTTGGACACCGAGTAACAGAGCATATCCGGACTTTGTTAACTTTCGTGACAACGCTTCGGCAGACCAACCGCCGAAAGTCTTGCGTGACGACATTGAACGCCGACTGACATGGCAAGTGACCAGCGAGTTCGGCTTAATGCAGACACATGGCCGCGCGGGCCGCGCGACTGGTACGGCGCTGATAGTCTCGGTCGTCAATCAACGGCCGCATGATCTGTTCTTCTATGGTCGCCCCGCCGAAATGCTGCGAGGCAAAGTCGATCCACCTGGTTGCTGGCTCGATGCGTCTGCCGTTCTTGTCCGGCAGTATCGCTTGGGGCTTCGCTTTTGGTACCTCGCCTGCACGCCGAGGTTTAAGATGAGGCAATGTAATGCGTGAGCCAAGAATACCTCAACCAGCGCCGCGAATAACGGTCGTTGGTGACTTGATCCTTGATCGCTACTTTATCGGCGATGCAACCAAGCTCAATCCCGAGCAACCAAGCGCGGTGATCCGAGTCGCCAGCGAAGAAAATCGTCTAGGAGGAGCGGCCGCTGTCGCTATGATCGCGACATCACTGGGCGCGCTCGTAAGCGTGGCCGGTATCGTTGGTCGTGACGAACCTGGACGACGCATGCTCGATTTACTCGACGCCCACGACATCGGCACACATCTCTGGCGAGACGACCGTCCCACAACCTGGAAGCAACGCATCGTTGCCCACGGGCAGATTCGTCCCGATCGAAACCGCTAAAGCGTTGTAGTTCTGCCTTTTCTGTCGCTGCCAAGAAGAGGGCGCGTTCGGAAAAGGGTTGTGCTCGGAGATGGCTGTCTATTTCGCAGACAGCTCAACTCGGTGTCCGTCTGGATCGGCGACAACGGCTCGCCGCCCCCATCGCGAGTCTTTCGGCGGTGCAACCGCAATCCCGCCAGCAGAAAGTAGCGAAGCGTAAGTGTCGTCAACTGAAGGGACAGCGAAACCCACGCGAGTAGAATTGGTTGGACCCCCACGATCCGTCAGAGGATAAATCTCGAAGACCTGCCCCGCGGATTCGCTCGCCAAGTGGACAGGACCACTACCGTGAGAATGTCGGACAAAACTCAGTCCTAAAGCACGATAGAAGGAGTGCGCGCGGTCGAGGTCACGACTTCGGAGTACGACCAGGTTGCAAGTAATTGTGCCGTCGCTCATTGCTCTTTCCCCTCGTTATCGAGCTAACGCTGCTGGACGTGGATTTGATTCGACCGCATCTTCCAGTTGAACCCGACGAATCCTGCCGTCACGCAGTCGGACGATGATCTGCAACTCACCATCGACCGCTCTCACGTAGTCGGCAAGCGTGCTGACTAAGACATCTTTCCGTCGCTCGATTTTCGAAATCTCTCCTTGCTGCCTCTCAAGAATCTCTGCGATCTCAGCTTGCGACAGGCCGTTTTCCTTTCGAAGCTCTTTGAGGCTGACCGCCGGTGGTGGAGAAGTGAATGTCCGAGACAGAAGCAACGAGACAATTCGGCCGTAAGCGGCCTCTTCATCCTTGTAAACTTCATCGGCACCCTCGCCAAACACTTTCTCCGGCGAGGACGAGACGCCGAATTCTTTGCCCTGCTGCCACTGCACAATCACCGGATGCTGATTCAGGGCGATGTCGAGAAACCATGCGCCTGAGGCTTTGCGTGGCCGATCCAGCACAACTTGAGCGTCAGGAAAACGTTCCTTCAGAGATCGCTCCAACGTCTCAATCGGCATCAAAGATATGCTAGCCATCGGTCACCTTTGCTCTTTGTTACTGGAGGTCTACACCCCGTCCGTCCGAGCCGCATTTCTCGAAAAGGACTTTTCCATCGACATCCCGAATCTCAATCGCACCGTTGTCGCGAATGAACGTGTTGTGGGCCTTATGTCGGTAGCGAACGACATCGCTTCTTCCTTCGACTTCCCGAGCATTGTCCTCTTCAGGTGGATACATTCGGCCATCGGTTTGCCAATGCTCGGGTTGAAACGGGATATTGGTAAATTCGTCTTCAACCTGATTCAGGGTTTCACCCAAGAGCTTGAAGGCGTCGTCATGCGAACTCGCTGGTGTCGACTTCTCAAGACGCTTCAGAAACTCTTGGAAGCGTTCAGCCTTACCCAGTCCCATCAGTTGCTAAAGCAGCTCCTCGACATCTTCGGCATCGAGAAACCACTCCCTCTCGATAAATATTAGCTCAAGAGAATTATTCCGTCAACGGAATATTTTACCACAGCAAAGCACGATTAACTCAATACCGACGCAAGTCCTTGAAGCAAATAGGGTTACTGAACGTCGATCCAAGGGCAGAAGTCCCCACCGCTTACCAGTTCCCCTGCCTCAGGCAAGCGGCGGCTCCTCCCAGTAGATTGTCACGATATCGGAATGCCACCTTGAGGTCGATCCGCTTTTGGGGCAGCAACAACGTGTTCGGATACCCACTGCGGATTGCCTTGGAAGAATCCGAAGACAAGGCACAGCTCAATGCGGTTCATTTGACGAAATTTCTTGGCTCCAGCAGAGGCGGAGTCCAAATCTGCTCGTCGCTGTAAGTCCTTGCCGCTAAACTGCTTTTGCCGGTTTGCCGTTCAAGTTGCGGTATCGTAGTTTTCGGCCCCAGAGGAAATTCGCAAAAAAACTCCCGTTTCGATTTCCGGTTCGCAAAATTCACCGGTTGAAGAACTTGTATGGACCAACCACCCCCACCAACAGTCGCCGCTTCACCGAGTACTGTGAGTCTGGTTGCGCTGACACAGACGTACAAACGGAGCGGAAAGCCACTTTTGCGCTTCGCAGATGTGGAGTCCGAGATTCTGGCAGTGTTGGCGACCGATCCGGCGACTTGGTCTCCGGCTGCGTTGAAGAGTGAGACTCTGGTTTACCTCATACGATGGCTTTGGCATGTCGCCCGTCGATGCCCTTGGTGTTCTACATAAAACCTGTCACGAAACTAACGGAGCGGAAACGACTTAAGACCACTTTCCACATACTACTTGTCACACGATCCACACAAAACTTGGCCACAGCCCAACAATTCCACAAACTACTTGGCACGTGGCAGGTGAGCGCGAGGGACAAATAGAATGTGGACGCTCATCGGGTCGCTGGATTTCGCATGGGTATCAAACTGCGGAATCTTCGCTTTGGCTGATGCCCGAAACCAACGAGGCGTCCGCGAGCTTTGCACTACCGCTGTCTATTGACTTCGGCTTGCGGGCCTCAACAGCTCGTAGCTCAAGTTGCGCAAACCGATCCACTTGGCGCGTCAAGCGCAAGTGAGTATCGATCGCCGGCAAGATTCTCGTGAGGCGTTCGGCATTCGGGGCTCCACTCCGCACCGTCTGTTCAATCGTCTCATCTAGCCATAGCGCTATCCGCATCAAGCCGCTGTTGATTGAGCCAAGGTTCGCTTCCAGAGGATCCTCTTTGTCGAGCGAACTGGCTTGGTAATCTAATACCCGGCTCAATCTCACATCATGATGGTCGGCCTGTTGGCCAGTAACCATCGCGGGTTTCGGTGCATTACACATATCGGCTTGGCTACTTTGAATGTCCACTGTGATCCTCCTTTATGGATCGGAGTTCGACTTCTTGGAAACGTCACTGCTTCGCTGCCGTGGCCGCCTGATAGCGAATCCATGGAACACAAGGCCGCTGGCTTTGAGTAATGGTTCCAGAACCATCTTGCTCTCTCGAAGGGCCCGGTTCGCAATCTTCGTTATTGCCTTTAACTCTCGCATGGACTTCAATTCGCTCTGGACAGTCGACAGCTCCTGCGCGACAGCAGCTGCACGTTCGGCGTCACCGACGTAACGTACAATCTGCTTCCCACCAGAGCGGAATCGGAGCTTATAGTATCTTCGATCACCTCGCTTCTCTTCGGTTACAAACCCTTGTCTCGCCAACTCGGTAAAGTGGTCTACTGATATTCGGAGTGACGCAAGAGTGGGATACTCGGTGAGTCGAGTGTCTGTGACTCGATGATCGTTGATTGGAGTTGAGTGCATCTTTTCGTCGCCTTTGCGATGTCGATGAGTCGATCCGCCATCGCCATCAAGTTCTTGAACTGGTCTACAGGCAATTGGGCACTGCCGTCGACAATCTTGCGGTTAAGTTGTTCGCCGACTAGTGCAGTCTGTGCGTGAAAGACGTTGCTAATCTCTGCCATGCTCATAAGCAGCGTTCGCTGAACAGGGTCGCCCATCGTCAACGCTGCTTCGCGGAGTGGGTTTACGATTTGCTTATTGAGAAGCCTTTGAACATCGCTCCACGCATCTTTCCTTTGGTCCGGCCCGGGAAACCCCAGTCCTCCGTCCGACAACGCGCCCTCCTGCAAACGAGTTAGCGCCGTCGGATAGTCGGCTGGCGGCCCTTGTACCAACTTCTTCTTGCCAAAATGGACGATACTGACATCGATCTCGTCTAATGCATCGAGCAACGCTGTCTCGAAGCAGTCAGCATTGTGACGCTCCGCGATGAAGCGCAGTTGTTCGACCCGCTCCTCATCGACCTGCCACAAACCGATCTCGTATACTTCAACTCGCATGAAACGGTTGAGTTGGTCAAGGTGATCAACAACCGCCTTTAGCTCACTAGGTACATCGACGGAAAGTTCCGACGGCTTCCATCCAATGAGTACCAACTGTGCAGGGCTTGACTGAGCTCGTAGATCGGGGCCAGCAACAGTCGACGATGGCGACGAACTAACGCTTTGGTCGCGTTTCAAATCCATCGCCATGCGGCGAATTGGGTCGTCGGGGTGGAACGCAGATTGATCCTTATGCTCAGCTTCAGCTTCTTCGCGGGACACACACCGTTCACTCTTGAGGCAGCTGAGACTAAACGATTCACAAAACTGGTCGAGCTTCTCCAAAGGTAAGTCGTCGAGGCCCACCGCGAGCGTCGCCGGTAACCCACACGCTCGAAGTATAACTACGTCCTCAATCTCAAATGCAACGAACAGGTCGCCGTCGGACTGCTTCAACATTCGTTGAGTGCGGTGATCGCAAAGAATCTCCAAGGTTGGTAGTGACCCCGGTGAAAGGCAGCCTGCTTTCGTTAGCAATTCAAACGGCTCGTTGGTTTTCGGATCACGCATTACGATGATCGCGTCGCCATCAGTAATCGCTGGAACGAGCCCGCCCGCAGCATCCTCCATATTGGCAATACCACAGGCACACAGCTCCTCAACCGAAAATTCTTCAGTAAGCAAACCCATCAGCTTCGCCGGATCAGATGGACATTCGTAAACGTCATCATCAACTTCGAGAAAGCCAATCGCCATACGTGTGCGTTTCTGGCAGTGTTCGAGTAGGCGTTTCAAGATGTTCGCCTTCTTTCCGATAGATGACATGGTTCAACTCCTCTATGCCACGCGTTGTTTGTTGCCGACTTGGTCTCGGCCTGCGAATTGACCTTCGCCGGGATTTTCAGTTGAATCGTGTTGATGCGGATCACTCGACGACTCAACCTCTGCCTGCCCGTTATTGCCGGACATGCACGTCTCGCGAGCTTGCTCGCATTCGTATTGGAACTTCTCTCGCTCAAACTGAAGCTGTTTAACTTGGAGATCGTACTCCAAATAGATTTTGAGAAACTCTTCAGCCGATTTCGTGTCCAAGTCGAACGCTAAGGCGGCCTGAAGCTTGCTATGCAGAAGGGTTTCTTGGTCGACGAGCCGCTGTGCGTCGTTGATAGGCAAGTTGTCACCAGCGTCCAACAAGGCGTGGGCCAACACGGGCCCACCGTAGAATGCTACTTTCATTCTTGCAGCCAACTCCTTGCTTCCGAACTTGGCCTCCGGGACAAAGACATGGGAGGCCATCCAACTTGATGCCTCAGCCATGTCATGTATTTCGAAAAATAGCTTCTCGGCGACTTCGATGATTTCCTGCGTAACTCCCAACCTAGCGGCTACTTCAGCCCTCGGTAGATTTGCCAATACGGACAACTTGAGCGACTGAAAAGCACAATTGTTTTTAGACAACTCGACCGCAGCAGCAATCGCTGGGTACTCACTAGTGGCACGTTCCCAACCAATCTGCCGATATATCCGCATGTATGCGCAAGTCTGCTGCGTAATTTCATCCAATTGCATCTTGGAACGCGAGGCCACATACCGTTGAGCAAGTTTCCAGCGATAGGCTGGGCCGCCAATGCGGTGTTCCATGTTGGGTTTAGTATCGATATCAGGTGTCATCGCCTGTTTCCGTCACAAATGGAAGGACACATAGTCTGGGCAATCACTTGTTTCGCGACAGTTCTCGATGGATCTTTACTAGGCCATCAATCATGCGGAGCCGCTGCCGCAGCGACGGATCCTCGAAAGCGTCGCAAACATCGGCCTCGGAATTCTCCGACGACTGAACTAGAGGACTGGATGCGTGCCAACTCCCCATCAACTCGGCAGCCGCAAGCAGCAAGGAACGTTCGATTGAATCGGCTGCTGACATCGCATCCTTGATGATTGCATCCACAATGCTGCTGTCGAATGAGCGATTGAAGTCCTCTAGCCGCTTGGACACGTCTGGGGACTGAAAACCGAACTCTCTAGCGCGGCTCATCGTGCGTAGCAATTCACGACGAGCAACAATGTAGTCTGTGCCGCTGCGTGACGAGGCACATTCTGGAAGCTCGCGCACGGAGAAAGTCGAACTTTGAACGCTCTGCGAGATGAGCCTTCGAACCTGATTTAGGTCAGCAAACTCGGCGGCCACACCAATACGCCTGCAGTCGTCCGCGCTCGGTTGCCAGATCGCGATTCTCGTTGAAGTATCGAGTCCGAAGACGTCCTCGGCACTGTTCAAGCGAGTGACGACGGTCTGCATCGTTTCTGATGGATCTGAATTCAGGTCGGCTAGGCACCATCCGATGAGCACAAGACGATAGTTACCCGTCGTAACAGCAGGGAAGCTTCGGCAACTTGGTGCGGCGGTGCGATAGATGTGCGGATCGCCGCACAGACTACGTAATTGCTGGCCGCTTAGATCCGTTAGCCCCGCCGAGCTCGTGCAGGGAATGCCTAACATCCGCAGCACGACAATATCATCATCTGTAAACGCAACGAGAATATTCTTGTCGTCGCGACTCCATTTTTCTGTCAAGTAGTCAGTGGGGGAATCAAACGCAGGTGGCCCATTCGTCGTAAGAGCCCCAGAGCAATTTACAAAATCGAATGGTACATTTGCTTCGCTTTGGCGGAGAAGGAGGCCCTTTACCGAATCGCCGGCAAGAACCGGATTGAGATCAAGCTGATTGTCAGGCCGACGGATAAGGATTCGCGCAGACTCAAGTTGTTCCTGGGGAAACTCTTGAGCAAGCGTTTCCAGCAAGGACGAACCAGTGCGAATCAATTGTCGCGCGCTCGATACTCCCTCCAAGAATCTCCACGCTCCTGTGGCGATTGCTGCTGTAGTTAGCTCGACAATTTTCTGAAGCATCTCGCAAGACATCGCGTTTCGATTCCTTTCATTATCCTCGACGTGCAAAGCCTGCTTGATCCCATCAAGAGATGTTAATATCGTTCTACGACTTACCGTATCAGCTCGGGAGCCCGGCTCCCGGTGCCTTGAATACCCTCTTCAGAGCATCACTGTTGTGGTATCTTATGTAGTACCACGTTACGTGTCAAGTCTTATCCTTTTCCTCAACACTGAGCGAGTTGTCAATGGCGAAAGTTAACGAAGATCTGTCGGCGGTCGGGCTGTCCGCTCAGCGGTTGAGCGATCTCCTTGAGTCGCTGGCCGAGCGAGGACTTAATCAAGCGCAGGTCGCTGTGAAAGCGGGTTTGCCGCCGCAGTATGTCTCCGATATCAAGCGGTCAAGACGTCCAATGACCGAATTGGTCGCGCGGCGGTTAGGTGAGGAATTCGATGTGAATTTCCAATGGCTAATGGGAATCAGCAATTCAATGGAGAACCCGACACCACACGCCTCGACAGCAACAGCCAACAGCACGGTCTGGCTACCGCTGTTCTCGCATCCTATCGAAGGCGAGCCACGACAACATCCGACGTGGAACGGCGCCGGTGTTGAGATCGCTGGTGTGGCTGCGGGGAGAATCGGGTTGACGAGATACCCGTACGTTCTGCAGTTCGGTCACAACGATGTGCAAGGGAGACTGCGGCAGGGAGATCTCATTTTGATCTCTCAGTTACAGCGTGACGAAGCCGAGATCCACGTAGTTAGCTATCGCAAGAAATCGTTTCTTGCCCGCGCGAATAAGGATGGGAGTTGGAGCCGCGTCGCAAACGACAACAATCTACCCGGCGACTGTCCGATAACCGGTCACTGCATCGGCATCGTGTGGTCGGCGCTTATCTAATCGACGGACCCAAGATTGCATCAAGGCGCGTTGCCTTTCACAGACAGAAACGCTGTTGCTAAGAATCACTTTGCGATAGAATGTGGCGAGTGACATTGTTGATCAATCTTCGAGGAGGAATCCGCCGGTTACCAAGTTACTGGCGCTAATGTGACAATTTGACCGACGCTCGAGCGTCAAGAAGTTGCTTCCTGCCAAACGACCAACCTGGGCTTCGGCCCTTGAACATCAGAAGCAGCATTTTGAGCCGCGCCCCGAATGAGGCGCTGGCCATGTGCTGTTCTGATGTGCCCCTTGGTCGGGGCGGCAGGAGCGGTCGTCGTCCAGCGTCCTTTTTTCGCGCGAGGACAGAAGCTGCAAGTATCAGTCTCTAGGGAGGATGGAAGATGGCAAGCACATTCGACAGCTCTTTGGAGATGTTTCTGCCTTTTATGGCAAGGCAGTCTTTGACAATTGGGTTCTCCTTCAAGTTGACGCAAAGTATGACACACTGTACCGCAGCCGAGTCGGCGGGCCTCTCTTTCTCGACGCCTCATTCGCGTTCCATGTCAACATGGATGACGCGTGGGATACGAGTCTTAAATGGTCTGAAGCCGCATTCGATTTACACTCGCCGTATCTCGAGGGCGTTGTCACCAAAGCGTCCATGTTTCGATCTTGGCTCGACCAAGTGTACTCGGTGACACCTCATCGAATTCGAGGGATACTCGACCAGATTCCGGAAACTTGGTCGGTCCCGGACGAATACGTGAGTTCGCTTGCTGAATTCCTTTCCCGAAGTAGCGAGTTCGTCGAGTTGATGGCGCAGTGGATAGACTACGAACGGGAGCGCGGCTTGCTCACTTGAAAGGGATGCGTTCAGAATCGAGCGGCGGAAGTGAAATCGGTTCCTGTAATGCATGCGGCAATGTTCCTTAGCCATGAGCCGCAGCTAGTTGAAATCACACCGCCTCTGGCGTGCCCCTCGCAGCAACATTCTAACGGTGCATACTCGCCACAGGCCCATTGAAGTCGAACGGCTTACTAAATCCAGCAGCTTTTTGCGTCATATAACATAGAGAGAACGCATTAGCTATCGCGAGTCTCCTACTTGATCGGGCCATCGACTCTACTCGGGCACACATGGGCGATTCAGAGACAAATTCGCTCGCGGTACCCTTGTGCTGAAGCGGATATCTCGCGACTTCACAGCGACTTGGTCGCATACGCAACCAGTGACTCTCGCTGGCCTGCTCACCACACACTTCAATTCACTCGGCATCGTTTGCTTGCTCACAACAAGAGGAATTTATCATGACCAACCTCGATCGTCGGTCGTTGGCTGCCCAAACGCCGCGATTTTCCGCCGCGACAAACGGTGCAAATTGGAGCGTCGCGTCCGGCTTGCTACAGCCGATCACGTGTTGGATCCGAGGCCCTCCTCACGAACCCTGAGTGCCTCGACTCTCTGCGCTCTCGGCGCAGTGACTTTATCGTTTCGAATTTTCGCATCGAATAAGGAGTGTCAATGGACAGCATAATCGTTCTGGCCATTTTGTCTGGAATCGCATGGTGGACTTACAAGCGGGGGAAGCGGGAAGGCAGCCGTAAGGGATTCAATGTCGGCCGCCGGCGCAGTACGCGGCGACGACGATGATGATGATGATGATGATGAACGATTTCAAGCCAACTACTAATGCCCTATGCATCACGAAAGGAGAAACTCATGGCGACAAATAGATTGCTGGCTCACTCTCGTCGAGTATTACCTCGGGCACCTGCCGCAAGCCGCGCAAGCTGGATCGGCACGCTGAAAGTCGCGGATCTGTCGGTTCCGGTTAAAGCTTTCTCGACCATCGATTCCAATTCGGCGAGTCAGCTATGTCACGTTCACCGCGGTTGTGGCCATCGAATCTCCTATTGCAAGACATGCTCGGTACACGGAGCTGTCACTGCTGAGGAGATCGGGAAAGCCTACCAGTACTCGAATGACTGCCTCGTTGAACTGTCGCACGATGAACTCGCTGAGTTAACGCCTACGGATGACAAGACGATCAAGTTGGAGCGTTTCTTTCCCGGCGACCAACTCGACCTTGCACTCCTGGCCGGGCGCAGTTTGTTCCTATCACCAGCTAGTCTGGCGGCAGGTCCCGCGTTCGCCCTCATCAGGGCTGCGCTAGAAGAGAAACAGATGTGGGCACTCGGCCAGACAGTCCTGTCACAACGACTACATCTAGTTGTCGTTCATCCTGCGGAAGGCGCCTTGCTATTGCACACTTTGCACGATCCACTAGCGCGACGCGCGTGCGTCCCGCTCAATACGAATGGAACCAGTCCGTCGCGGACTAGCGTCCGTACGTTGTCGAAAGTGATCGACAAAGCCAGCGGCCCATTCGACTTATCCGGTTATCACGATGATTCAGGGGACAAGCTCCTGTCGCTAATTCAGAGCAAATTGACACCAGCGGACCCCAATCGCAACAAACACCCTGTAGCTAATCGTAACGCCAACGATCAAGAATTGCCGCGACGGCGGAAACTTGCCAAAGCGGCCTAACGTTCGCCCTCGTTACTTCTCGATGAGGTCCGCAATGAGCGACTCAATTGGAACTCGGCCCGACTCAACATTTCGGCTGCGACGACGCACGCCAGGCTCGTTTGTGATGGTGCCTTGTCCAAAGATAGGCCGCTCCCTTCGGTGCCAAGGACAATTAGAGCGGGCTTTGGCCATCGTCCTTGCGGGCTGTCCGGTCGCAAGGCAAATCCAGGAACAGCCGATGAAGATCTGGTACGGATGGAATGAATCGAGGCAGGGCACGCAAATTCGCCTGTTAGAGCAAGAGCCAAAGACACGCCGCGACCGAACGACTGGCGAGCGTTATAGCTATGTCGTCCCGGATTTTCTCGTTTCGATGTTAGACGGAACGTACCTTCTGATCGAAGTCAAACCTTCGCGTAAGCTCGCTACGGAAGTTGTACAGAGAAAGCTCGCGGTCGCCGCAACTCTTGCCGCGAATCGCGAGTGGAGTTTTCATGTCGTCACGGAACGGGAGTTGTTCAGAACGCCACTAGTGCGAAACCTGAGCTTTGTCGCTCGCTATCGGCTATTTGCTGAGAATCCAGCGATCTCTGCTCAGCTTCTCCATCAAGTGACGGAGGAAGGAATCCAATTCGGCAAACTGATTGGCAACTCGTCGTGCGAACTGCTGTCTTCGAAGCAACACGCCCTTCACCTACTCGCATCAGAGCAACTTAGCTTTGATCCGGTGCTTCAAGAACTTACCAACAGTTCACGCGTATATCCGAAAAGTGTAATCTCATGGGACCCGTTCGACTTGGCGTGGGCATCGAGTTTTTACTCGATGGACGGGCCTATCGTGTGGTCCGCCAACTCACCGACGACCGCTACATTGCCAAAGACTCAAAATTCAACGTAGAAGAAGAGCTCTCGGAATCGCACATTCTCAGGTTGTATTCAGAGGGAAGGCTTCGGTTCCCAGCGATCAAGGAGCAAAGTCAACAGCAACCGTCCGTGGCAACGCCCATTGTGATGGATGATCTAGGCGCGCGGGAACGCGAGACGATTGAGTATCGTTGGGGAGCCATCAAACCGTTGACTTCATCGCTAACCAAGCCAACGAGCGACGACTTTGCACGGCGTTCGCAAGAGCTACGTGCCAACGGCGTTGCTTGCTCTGAAAGATCGCTTCGGCGCTATTGGAACGCCTGGGATACGGCAGGCCGTGACCGCATGGCGTTATTACCGTCCAATTCACGGTGCGGCGGGCGTGGCAGTTCTAGGCGTCACAGCATGTTACAGCGAAACCCAACATTGCGTCGTATCGTCGACGATGCGATTCAGTCCGTCTACCTGACCATGGCAAGACGACCGATATCGGCGGTCGTAAGACGCGTCTTGGAAGATCTAGAGCTGCACAATGCGAGACTACTTGCCTCGCAAGCAATTCCGATTCCACGCCCCAAGACATTGTGGCAGGCGATCGAACGACGAATTGCTCGGCTCGACCCATGGGAAGTGGATCGGCAGCGTTGGGGAAGACTCATCGCAGACCGAAGGCATGCGCCAACATCAAGGCAACATCTGGCACGCAGGATCTTGGAACGCGTTGAGATCGACCACAGTCCGCTCAAGTTAGTCGTTGGCACGGAGGCCGGGCCGATTGGCCAACCGTGGCTAACGGTGCTGATCGACTATTACAGTCGGATGATCGTCGGCTTCTGTATTGGTTTTGACCCTCCGTCCTACCCAGTGATCATGGAGGCTTTGCGACACGCAATTCTGCCGAAATCTAACATCAAGGGTCGCTTTCCTCGCGTGCAAGGCGACTGGCCGTGTTTCGGCATTCCAGAAAAACTGGTTTGCGACAGGGGGTCAGATCTAACGAGCAAAGACCTGGAGCAGGCAGCCTTTCAATTGAACATGGAGCTGGACTTCAATCCACCACGGACGCCCCACTTCAAAGGAACGGTGGAGTCGTTCTTTGATACGCTGAACGACCAACTTATCTCCTCCTTACCCGGTCGCACTTTCCGGAGCTGGGAACGTCGCGCCGACTATAACGCGGATGATGGACCATTGATTCCTTATGACACACTCGTAGAAGTCGTCCATTTGCATCTGATCGATGTCTACTCTAAGAGCAAGCATCCGACCGCCAGCTGCACACGACTTGAAATGTGGCAAGAGAGCGCGTCCGAACATCCACCTTGTCTGCCAGCGTCGCCTGATGATTTGGTTGTTCTGCTGTCCAGGCGAGTCGAACGTACCCTTTCGTCACGCGGGCTAGAAGTCAACGGCATGTTCTACAACTCGGACGAGCTAATGGCACTCCGCGCCGAGTTGGCCGCGAACAACACCAGGGTCGAGAGGTTCCAAGTTCGCTACAACCCATGGGATTTGGGGCATGCGTGGGTCTTGAATCCATTGGACAACCGCTATCTCAAGGCCGCAGCAGCTGACGGCACCATGCTCGGAATGACCGAGTATCAATGGAAAGTCCTGCGGCGCGCTGTTCGAGACAAGTTCGATCAGCCTGACCACCTAATGGGGCTCGCTGCGAGTCGTAATGTGATTCGCGAAGTGGTTGAAGCGGCAACAAAGAAGCCGTCGCGGCACCGTCGTACCCGAGCCGCCCGGTTCTTGGGAACTCAACCTGAGTCTTCCCATACAACCGACCCGCCACGCGACGAGCATCCACCTGAGGACGACGACTTTCCCGTCGCAACAACCGATGACCCGATCCCAGAGATGCGGGACGACACACCGACTATCGAAAGTGAGGAGTCGGGAGTCGCAGATCCTTCAGAGGATTTCCTTCTCGACGACATCGACGTTGACGATTGGGATGTTGCGTCGCAGTAACGAAGCGTCGACATGCAAACCAAGCCCCACGGAGAGTGAACATGTCTCGTGAAGCAATCACTGACAGATCACATGACCGCAGCAAGTGGCAGAATGCACCGATCGAAGAACGAATCGTGTTCGCAAACAAGCTGCTCGTACTGCACCCACGTTTTCGAGAAGCGGTCGAAGTGCTGAAGCGATGCCATGAAAGTCGAGCACGTGGAGGCGAACCTCAGTGCGGAGCGATTCTCGGTGCGTCGGGCGTTGGCAAGACAAGCGTTGTCGATCATTACATTCGCCTACACCCGCGAGAAGAAACTGAAACAACAATCAGACAACCTGTACTGAAGGTAACGGTCCAGCCAGATGCGACGCCAAAGGGCATCGCCGCAGACATTCTGCTCGCGTTGGAAGATCCAGCCTGGAGCAGTGGCACTGTTCAAACGCTTACGAATCGTGCGGTTAAGCTGCTGATGCGATGTGATGTTGAACTGATCGTCCTTGACGAATTTCATCACCTCTTCGACATGGACCGGCTGAAGGTCATGACGAAGGCTGCACAGTGGCTTAAGGTGCTGATCGTCAACACACGGATTCCGATCGTCGTCAGTGGTATGCCCGAAGCCGAGCATGTCCTTAGGGCTGAACATACCGAGCGCAGGTTTAAGGATCGGCAGACGCTCCACGGTTTTACATGGCGAACAAATGCAGGGCGTCGCGAGTTCCGAGGCATGCTCAAAAAGCTTGACGATTCCCTGCCGCTTGCCGAAGCTTCGGGGCTCGCCGAGCAAGAGTTGGCAGGACGATTCTATCTCGCCAGCCACGGCGTTCCTGACTATCTGATGACACTCATCCGCGGCGGACTTGCAGAATCGCTTCAACGTGGGAGCGAGTGTATTGAGCAAGCGGACCTTGCACGTGTGTACGAAATGAAGTTATCCCAACAGCGTGTTTTGAGAGGACAGGCCAATCCCTTCGTTGGCCAATTCGACATATCAGCTTTGGATCGCATCCAACCGGCCGACGAATGTCGCCACGTAGGAGTCGGGCTCACCCCTCGCGCGGCTCACAAGCGCCATCGTACGGCCACAAGTAACGAACTGCTTGGAGGGAGATAATATGGATACGACTCGACCGCTCCCGGCCCGCGAACTACCACTGCCAGGAGAAAGTTTGGCAAGCCTACTGAGGCGCACCTCGAATGCTATGGGCTACGAGAATGTCGGACGTTTGCTGGCGCTCCTACCAGACAGAGCTAGTATCCCTTCGAATGTGGACCACTGGTTATCGGGAACTGCTGTTGATTCGTTGTCGTATTTACTCAGAACACCACCAGAAGCCCTGAGGAAATTGACGCTTCACCGCTACGCGTCGGCACTAGTGTTTTCCAACGATGGCCACCTTCGACCAGAAGTTTGCGATCGAAAGACGATCTTGCGCTATTTCGCTACTACCTCTCGCATCTGTCCCCGGTGCCTGCATCAGGACTCGACGCCCTATGCGCGCATGATCTGGTCATTTCGCCCACTATCGATTTGCACACAGCATGCGACTCTGTTGATCGTCTGTTGCCCGGCTTGCGGACGCAGATCGCGGCTCAACCTCAATAGTCGGTGTCGGTGTGGACAAGATCTTCGCGAAGTGGAGACGGTGGCTGTCCCCAGCAAAGCAGTCAAACTCTCCCAGCAGGTAGAGAGGTGGTTAAGCGCGCAAGAATCTCCATTGACCGGGATGTCGACTGCGGCCTGCTTCTGGTGGATGGAACGAATTGCAAAGACTGCAACTAAGACACCTACTTGGATGCGGCGCGTCGCCCACAATCTAGAACTCGACTTCGACAATTCCAACGAGTCACTCGCATGGCTTGCCGCGGCGCAGACGCTCATGAACTGGCCCAAGCACCTGGAGGAATTTCTCGATGAGTTTCAACGCGTGCCCAAGTACGGGCAAACGTCGACAGGTATCGGACGGTCGTTCGGGTTGTTGCTACGTCATGCATCGCAACTCGAACAACAGGGCTTCAGAACTCCTGCCGATGCGCTGCGCAGTTTTCTACTTCGTCGCTACACGCTCGGATCTCTCACGAAGAAGATCTGCCTGTTTAAGTCAGCGAGTTCTGAGGTGCTAACGACGCGGACGTGGATGACTCAAACCAAGGCAGCCAAGTTCCTTCGACTGCGCCACGGAGCAATCGCGCAACTAATCGGACAGGGAGTTCTAGCTGGTGAAATTCACCAAGCCGGTCGATGTGGGCGTTCGATCGGACTCGTTTCGCGAGAATCGGTTGATCAATTGAAACTTGAGTTGCAGACGGCAGTCGGTACTACGGAAGCTGCAAACCGGCTTGGTATCAGTCGCCACCGAGTGTTGGACCTGATTCAGGCTGGTCTGTTACCGCGTACGGTTCGCACATCCCAGGGTTGGCGCATCCCCGAATCCGCAATTCGCTCCCTAGAATCGATCTATCAAAATCTGCGCACCGTCAAACACATCAACACGGGTTGGCTAACAGCCAGGTCTGCTACGCGAGAGTTCGGTCATGCTGGACTGACGATTGCGAGCTTGCTCCAGCAAATCCAATTGGAGCGAGTCCACCCGCAAAGGTTGGAGACCGTGAATGGGCTGGCCGGACTTCTGATCCCTAGAACGGACCTCGAGCGTGTGATGCCCGATATATCGTTGCAGCGGATGGAGTCCATGGGCTATCCCTTAAACCGCCTCGCCAAGCTACTGTTTCCCGAACGACCGATGAAGGAGACGATACTCAAGAAGTGGATTCGGTTGGGGCTTCTGAGCTCCACCCGAGTCGGACGGGCGCAAATCGTCACGCACGACGAAGTGAAGCGGTTTCGACTGGAGTACTGTTTGTATACGTCGGCCTGCGACCGCCTTGGGATCAGTCGGGGAACATTGGCCCGATGGGAATCTGAGGAGCGAATTCGACCTGTCTACGGTCGGCGAGTGACACCCGGAGCCGGGTTTTCGCTGTATCGAATTGCCGATATTGAACAGCTCGTTGCCAAACGTTCCGCCGGACGTTTTCGTCGCGCGGCTTAGCAGAACCAGTCTTCACAATCGTCGATTTCTAGTTCAGCAGAGCTCGTGCGCGCGTGTTCGGTCCGCGCGATAGGTCGGCGATCCGCCAAAGTTCATGATTCACTCAATTGATAGGAGCTTGCTCTTGACCGATGACCCACCTTCCTCGCATCACTCTGGCCCGTCGCCAGGACATCAAACGCGCCCACTTCCAGTCGCCATTGCCCCCGGTATGCAAGTCATCGAAATGACCGGTGAGGTCGCTGGGACAATCGTTGGCTTCACGGAAGCCTTCTGCATTTACAAGACCGAACCTCTCGGCAGTCTATCCGTCATTAGCTGGCGCGACGCGGCACTAGGTCCAATTTGTCCTGCCGCTCCTTTGCTACCAGATGACGTCGCCGAGAACGATCGGCGCAACGCAAGTGCGACCGTTTTACGCGAGTTTTTGGCACTCAAGCAGTTTGGGCTCACTCCGGCGCAAGCTGCCGTGTGCGACGAGCTAGTCGACTACTTGCGCAGCTGAAGTTGCGTACAAGATTCGAAGCAATAGCGAGACTGCCCCACATTTCTCGTTGGGACTGCCTTCGACCTCACCCTCACCAACCAAGGACCACGCTTTTGACTATCTACCTTGTGGTGGCCTGCATGTCGCTGGCCATCGTGCTTGCAGTGATCGCATTGGTGCGTGAAGCCCGATTGCGGCGTGCACTGCAAGCTCTTCTTCGACGTCTGCTACTCCATTGGAAAAGTAATGATCAAGCATCGACTGACACTGCTGACCGCGATCGCACTGATTGGCGGTTGTAGCGAAGATGAACGACTCGCAAGGATGGCCCAAGAGTCGGTTCGACAGCAGAGTTCACAAAACCAAGAAATGACTCGCCTGAACCGTGAAGTCGCAGAGGGCGTCGAACGGCTCGTCGAGAGTGAAAACGAATCACGGCAGGAGCTGACATCTTTGCATCGTGACGTTCAACAGCAACAGGCCGACACGAGCAAGCAACGCGACCAATTGGAGATCGATCGCAAACAACTTGCGGACGAACGTTATCGAGAATCGTTGCTCGCGCCGATCGTGTCCCATGTCGGGTTGTTGCTTGTTTGTGCTTTGCCGTTGGTATTGGCCGGTTATTTGTTGCACGTGTGGCAGCACGAGTCGCGGGACGATCTGGCAATCGGTGAAATACTCATCGAAGAACTGGTCAGTGAACGCCCACGCTTGCTGCCGCAGAATCCTGCAACTCCGACCATTCTCCATCGAGGTCACGAACAGACAGCGGCAACAGATTTCATTGAGGCGCTCGAAGAAGAGCCTGATTGACGCGTTTGTCCTTGATGGTTGTCACCCCTTACCCAGAAAGGAACTCTGTACGTGTCGCATCTCGTTGAAATCATCACCGAAGTTCGCGATCCCGTGGCGATCCGCGCCGCCTGCCAACGCCTCACACTTCCACCCCCAACTCACGGCACGACGCAACTCTTCTCCGCAAAAGCAACCGGTTGGGCTGTGCAATTGCGTGACTGGAGATACCCGATCGTCTGCGACACCGAGAACGCCAAAGTCCACTACGACCACTTCAATGGCAGGTGGGGAGACGAAGCCAGGCTTCATCGGTTCCTACAAACCTATGCCATTGAGAGGACTCGCATCGAAGCTCGCAGGCAGGGACATGAAATGACGGAACAGTCTCTGCCCGATGGTTCTGTCCGTTTGACCATCGCCGTAGGAGGTGCTGCGTGAAAACCATTGTGATTACCGTCTCGCCTCTCGGTGAGACACGCCTTGAAACCAAGGGATTTGCTGGAAGCGAATGCCGATCCGCGAGTCGGTTTCTAGAGACCGCATTAGGTACTTCGAGTAACGAGCAACTCACTGCGGAGTTCCATCAGGCGGCAACGACAACAGAAACTCAAGTCCGTCAACGTCTTTGACGCAGTAGTGTGTGACTCGTCACTCGACAAATCAAGAAAGGAACATTCTCTATGCCGTTGGCAAACAGTTTGAGTGATTACGTGCGCGCGTGCTGTAGTGGCATTTGGATCCAAAGCCATGAACATGAGGATGCGATAGCCGACATCTCACGAATGTGCGCCCAACAGCAATGGCAACTCGCGTTGTGGGACATTGAGCAAGGGCTACAGCTTCCAGGGCAACCCAACTCCGATACGACAATGACGAACGATCCGCTGGCGGCGATTCGCGCCGTCAATGCGTTGGCAACGACCGATGGAGCAGCCCTGTTGGTACTGACCAACTTTCATCGGTTCCTGAACTCGGCTGAAATCGTCCAGGCCATAGCCCAACAGATCATGGCCGGTAAACGCAATCGGACGTTCCTGATCATCTTGGCACCTACCGTGCAACTTCCGCTAGAACTCGAAAAGCTGTTCGTGGTCTTGGACCATGAATTGCCGGATCGAGAACAACTGGAACAGATTGCGCGTGAGATTGCGACGGAAGACGACGAACTTCCTCAAGACGAACAACTCCAGCGGGTGCTGGACTCGGCCGTCGGCCTGACGCGGCATGAAGCTGAAGTGGCGTTTTCTCTGTCACTCGTTCAGCATGGACGATTGACGCCAAGCGTACTCTGGGACATGAAGGCTCAAACGCTCAAGAAGAATGGCCTACTGTCGTTACACCAGGGCGGTGAATCGTTCGGCGATCTGGGTGGCATGGACGCACTGAAATCTTTCTGTGCCCGAGCCATGCGCCGCAACAATGCCGCAAGCCCGTCAAAACGTCCGCGAGGCGTGTTGCTACTGGGAGTTCCCGGTACCGGAAAAAGTGCCTTCGCGAAAGGGCTCGGGAACGAAACCGGTCGACCGACACTGATCATGGACGTTGGTGCCTTAATGGGAAGCCTCGTCGGCGAAACAGAACGCAACGTTCGGCAGGCGCTACGCATCGTCGATGCCATGAGCCCCGCCGTGTTGATGATCGACGAGGTGGAGAAGTCACTCAGTGGCGTTGGTGGTTCCGGTTCCTCGGACAGT
>JACKHN010000032.1 GCA_020638975.1 Planctomycetaceae bacterium | reverse complement strand
GTTAGTAGAAGGTGATGGCACAGGCCATATAATTTTTCAGGGCTCATTGGCTGATGTGAATGCCGCAGTATCGGGACTGAGCTATTCACCGCCGCTGGGATATGAAGGACAGGCTGTTATCACGGTCTCTGCAAATGATCTTGGCCACCGAGGATTTCCAGGCGAATTGACCGATACCGAATCGTTCACCGTTACCGTTGTCCCGCCCGCATCAGGTGCTCTTGATCTAGGCTTTGGAGACAGTGGGATTCTCGTTGACGGAGTGAGCTACGGCGAGGCGCTCGCAATCCAGCCGGATGGCAAGCTGGTAATTTCTGGCCACAAGAATTTCTCGTACACGGAGTTCGGATCGGCCATCATCCGACTCATGCCGAACGGCGAGCGTGATCTGAGCTTTGGAGATGGCGGCGCGTTTATCACGTCGCTCCTTGTCCATGCCAGGGCGATACAGATTCAGCCTGATGGCCGCATCATCGTTGGCGGAACTCACCAGATAGACAGTGTCTCAGCAGACTTTGGATTGATCCGCCTGAATGCTGACGGCTCGCTTGACACTACATTCGGAGATGGCGGGCTTGTTGTTACAGACCTTTCCGCCCAGAACGACCACATCGAAGATCTCCGTCTGGAATCCGATGGGCGCATCCTGGCGATCGGAAATTCTGGGACGGTTGGCCAATCAGCGAGTATGGCACGATATGTATCCGATGGATCAGTAGACCTGACGTTCGGATCGAACGGCATTCGCGTCACGGCAGCGGTGCCCATCACCAACTTCTATAGTCACCAGTTTTTGCCTGATGGACGGTACCTCTACGCAAACGCGGGAACGATTTTTGCCATCGATGCGGATGGCACCGTCGCAACGGGATTTGGGAACAACGACCACTACTTACACGATTCGCGTTATTACTTCAGCGCGATCGCTGTCGACCCATCGGGGTACCTCTACTTTGGCGGAACGGAGCGGAACAGTCCCTTCAATCAACCGGCGGCGGTTGTAGGTCGTTTTGATTTGAACGGCCAGATCGATACGACGTTCGGAGTTGACGGGATTGCCACCGTTTCCAGTCCGGTAGCCTTTGAAGCGTGGTCGGCAGACCGAATTGTTGTGCTGCCTGATGGCAGTCTCATAACCATCGGCGACGTCGTTGCGACTAACAACGGCATCAATGGAGGCTTCGTATTAGCGAAGTTCCGTTCCGATGGCACACTGGATCCGTCCTTCGGCATAGAAGGCACAGTTCGGACGCAGAACGAAGACAACCGTTTTGGCAGCAGTCATACCGGGTTGAAAGGGATGTTATTCTGGCATGATACAGCTGTCGCCTTGCACCTGCATGGTACTGATCTTGATTACGAATTCGGTGCCTTTGATCTGATCCGTTACGTGGTTCACGGGAACACGGCTCCTGTCGCACAGGAGGCGCTGGAAATCACGGCATTTTCACATGATGCGAACTCGCTACTTGATCTGCCGAGTTACTTTGGGGACTTGGAGCAGCCAACGCGTACACTCTTCTATTCGATCGTAGCGAATACCGATTCCAGCCTCTTCGATGGACTTGCGATCGACGACCAGCAGACATTGGTCCTCGACTATAATCCGGACGCGAAGGGCACGGCCGACATCACGGTTCGAGCCACGGATGCCGGCGGATTGTTTGCCGATCTGGTGATTCATGTCACAGTCAACAATGCAATACCCGTCACAACCGGACTTCCAAATGTCACAGTGCTTGAGGATGCGCTGCCGACTGTTTTGTCGTTGTTTCCGGCCTTCGGCGATGTTACCGACACTGATTCAGAGTTGAGTTACAGCATTGTCGGAATCACGAACACTGAACCCTTTTCGGCAGTGTTGATCGATCCATCAACGGGTTGGCTGACTCTCAATTACGCGGCAGATGCTAATGGCGAGGCGGACGTCAACGTGCGTGCGACAGACACCGTAGGTCAATTCGTTGAGACAACATTTCGGGTTAACGTGGTTGCCGTAAACGACGCTCCTCGAATTGTTCTGCCCAACCCATTGAGTACCGATGCGGGCGTTGCCGTGTCCTTTGTCACAGCGTCAGGAAATGCCATTGCTATTACAGACGACGGTAGCGACGCCGCGTTGTATGCGGTGACACTGGCCGTGGATGTTGGCTCGCTGACACTCGGTTCGACCTCTGGATTGTCGTTTACCATCGGAGATGGGACGGCAGACCAGACAATGACTTTTCAGGCAACATTGTCAGACACAAATGCTGCTCTGGACGGAACGGTCTTCGTTGCCGAAGCCTGTGGGACCGTGGTTCTGACGATCACCATACAGGATGGCGGGTCGGAAGGGATCGGCGACGAGCAGGTTGCTTCGGCACAGTTGCCAATCGCGGTCGGACAGTACACTGGACCTGGGACGCCAGACCCTACACTCGGTGGCGGGCAGGGATTCGTGACAACTGCACTCACTTCGCGGGATGATGCAGTATTCGGAATCGTCGTTCAGACAGATGGTAAGGTCGTTGTTGCCGGCAGGTCAGATCGAGGATCTTCGATCGATCTGGCACTGGTACGCTACAATGCAAATGGATCACTTGACCCAACTTTTGGTACGGGCGGAATCGTCACTACGCCCGTACGTGCGGGCGACGACACAATTCGCAATATCACACTGGATGCGCTAGGGCGGATTGTTGTTGTCGGGCACGGTTCTTCGTCGGCTGGCGAGGACGACTGGGACATCGTCGTCGTCCGCTATAACGCTGATGGGTCACTCGACACGACGTTTAGCGGCGATGGAAAGGTGGTTACAAAGGCGCGGGATGAGCGGGACTTGGCTCGTTCTGTTCTCGTGCAACCAGACGGAAAGATCCTGGTAATTGGCGGTTCTGAAGATTCAGCCAATAACAGCACTATGGACTTTGCCATTCTTCGCTACAACGACGATGGCACACTCGACACATCCTGGTCAGGAGATGGGAAAGCGTATATCTCGTTTGCCCTGCCCGGTAGCGACAATGGATATGACCTGGTGCTGCAACCTGATGGGAAGGTCGTTGTTACAGGCTACGTTGATACCGTTGCTGGCGGTGAAGTCGTGGACTGGCGATGGGCAATAGCGCGCCTTAATTCCAACGGCACCTTGGATACCTCATTTGGAAACGGCGGCAAGATAACTCCAAACTTTAACTCCTCCGACGAAAAGTCATACACCGTGACACTCGACTCCTCCGGAAGGATTCTGGTTGGCGGTTACGCAACCTTCGAGGGCAGGACAACATTTGCAGTGGCACGCTTCAATGCAAATGGATCCTTCGACACCAGTTTTGGATCTGGGGGCAAGCTGATTGATCTGATTGGTACTGGGAACGCACGTGTGACCGATTTGTTGCTGCAACCCGATGGAAAGATTCTGGCATCGGGATCAGCTGTCTTTGAGGGCACGCGGCGCCAAGTCCTGGCTCGGTATCTTCCCCATGGGGTCCGAGATACCAGTTTCGGTTCTGATGGACTGGCGGTTGGAACATTGTCATCGGTTTTTGATGAGACACCTGCGGCCTTGCTGCCTGACGGTAGAATCATTGTTGGTGTCTCACCCAACGGAACCACGAATTATGACTTCGGCTGGGCGCGATATCTGGGAGATACTCCGGTCGCCGCTCCGCTCACTCTGGTAGAAGACGGACCTGATCATCTTCTCGCATTACGAGATGTTTTCGGTGACCACTCGGCGACCGAGTCGTTGTTGGCATATTCCGTCAGGTATATCTCGAATCCAAAGATTTTCTCCGCTGTCGTACTAGATCCCAATAACGGAACATTAACACTCAACCCGGCGCCGGATGCCTGGGGAACAACGACGCTGGTCGTTTCAGCCATGTCTGCCGGTGGACTCTGTTCTGAGGTGACATTTGACGTCACGGTTCTGCCAGTGAATGACTCGCCGGTTGTAATTCTTCCGGCCACTCAGACAACTGCGGAAGAAACACCTCTGCTGCTTTCCACAGCAATCGGGAACGCAATCCGTTTGACCGACGTTGATGCGGGTGCAGAAACAGTGCAGGTCACCCTTACGGCAGCGCACGGAACGTTAACGATTCCCCCGGCGGCATTGGTCTCGTTCGTTGCCGAGACCACCAACGCTCAGAGTTCAATCAGTCTCCAAGGTTCTTTGCGAGCGTTGAACGCCGCTTTGGATGGCATAACTTATCTCCCCGACGTCGATTTCGAAGGGATTGATTCGGTTACGGTTCAACTCACAGACCTCGGCTTCACGGGCGGCGGGGCTTTATCCGACAACCAGTCATTGAACGTCATCGTTACCGGCGTCAATGATGCCCCAAGGGTTCATCTTCCCAACAGTCAGATCACAGACAATGACTTGACTCTCGTATTCTCAACAGCTGCCGGTAACGCAGTTCACGTGGAAGACGTTGATGCTGGAACCGGTGCTATTCAAGTGACGTTGAAGGCGAACGGCGGCACTCTCTCTCTGGCGACATTGGAAAATGTGACGCTGGTGAACGGAACAGGCGGCGGCGACACTTCTGTGAGCATTGAAGGAACTCTTTCCGCAATTAACGCCGCGCTGGATGGCATGCTCTACACAGCTGCCAACTGTGGGTGGGGCACGTTGACGGTGGCAGTGAATGATCTGGGGCAGAGCGGAGAAGGTGGCCATCTGATGGACCAGAAGGTCCTCTTCGTCGCCGCGTCGCCGACAGTCGGTGCCCGACTGGATCCCACGTTTGGTTCTTCGGGGATTCTCAAGCTGATGCCCGACGAGAATAGCCAGGTCTACAGTGTGGCCGAGCAATCGGACGGCAAGATCATCGTCGCAATTGGCGTGGTGACTTCGAACTATCTCACTGGACATGCACTCGTGCGTCTCAATGCCGATGGCTCGCTCGACACGAGCTTTGGAGAAGGGGGCATTGTCGATGATCTTGAAATGAACAGGATTGCGAGTGTTCTTGTTCTGGAGAACGACGACATCGTTGTAGGGGGCGACGTGAACTCAACAGGCCTTTACGGACAGGCAGTCCAAAGGCCAGCAATTGTTCGCCTTCACTCCAATGGTTCGTTGGATACATCGTTTGGAATAGATGGCGTTGCCACAATTCCAACAGCGGGCAACGGAACTCTTTACCACTTCTTGGTCACCGCGGATGGTCGAATCTTAACTGGCGGTATACAGTCTCAGAATGTTGGGAACTACGGGATTCCGTTCTACAGGTTTGACTATTGGCTGTCTCGACTGTTGCCGACAGGCGAGCTAGATCAATCATTCAATGAAACTGGATTTAGGCTTCACGCTGGCAATTTGGAAGGCCTGAGCGTTGACTCGCTAGGGCGAATTCTTACGTGGGGCGGGTTCTATGGTCAGAACTATTTCCCGACAGGTGCCGACTATGGGACTTTTACTATCGTTCGTTATTTGGAGGATGGGTCGGTTGATCCAGCTTACGGAAACAACGGAATCGCCCGCTTGTTGCCGACACAGGAAACATCGCACGACTTTAGTGACGCACACGTTCTTCCTGATGGCGCACTTATTGCGGTGACGAGATCCTACGGCAGTACGCCCCCGACCGCAGCCCGATTCACTGAAGATGGCCAGCTGGACTCGTCCTTCGGAGAAGCCGGTATCGCGAGGCTCCCTGTGAGCGGCAGTACCGGTGTTTCTCATTTTGGCAGTTTCGTCGACACACGGGGACGCATTGGATTCGCGAGTTCGTATTTTGAAGTACTTCAGGACTTTGGCACTGAGTTCTTCCGGCTGCACCGAAACGGAACACCCGACGAATCGTTTGCGCCATTCGGTGTGTTTCAAACAGATCTGTCGCCCTTGTCGCTTGACGACCAGTACATCGTTGGAATGTTTCTGGATCAATCCCAAAGCGTCGTCGGATACGGGTGGACATATGATCGAACGACGGGCAAGTATGATGCACTTGTCGTCCGACTTGATGTTCAGTCGGCGTGTGAGCTGACACCAGCAACCATTCGAGTCTCAGAACCTGCCGCCGTCGTTAATCTGTTCGAAGAGTTCGCGACGCCAGATACGATCACCGCTCTCGACTTCGCAATCGCTTTTGACGACCACCCTGGACTCGTCACCGGATTCGATATCGACCGTACTAATGGCGCCATGCAACTTCATGTTGCACCAAATCAGCAAGGGACCACTCGACTGACGATCCGAGCGACTTCTCCCGATGGAGTTCATCTCGATCGCGAATTGCTGGTCACAGTCCTGCCGCCAATTGGCGCACCAGAGGCGATTCTTGCTGGCCCCGTTTCTGGAACCGTAGGGCAGTCACTGGCGTTTCAGCTGTTTGCCGAAGACGATGCGGAAGACACAATACGTGGTTTCGATTACATCGTAAATTGGGGAGACGGCACGCAGGCCATTCCTGCCACAGAATACAGCGGCTTGGGATTGACGGTCACTCACACCTATGAGGCCGCTGGAACGTATTCCGTCTTACTGACCGCAACGGACTTTACAGGAACGACCAGTTCGATCGCATCGCATGTTGTGGAAGTCGTTCTAGATACTCCGACTCAGCCAGAAATCGACATTCGGGGCAATGGAGTCACCATCGAATCCGGTGACATCACCCCCACGTCTGTTGACTTCACCGACTTTGGTTCTGTTTCTACGGACGGAGGAACTGTCAGGAGACAGTATAGAATCGAAAACACGGGTGCCGGCACACTGGAACTTACTGGGACTCCGCTGGTTACCCTCAGTGGACCTCATGGGACAGATTTTACGGTCTCAGTTCAGCCTTCGGCGATTGTTACTTCCGGTGATAGTACTACGTTCGAGATAACGTTCGACCCCAGCGCGACTGGCGTCCGAACAGCGACGGTGAGCATTGCAAATACTGACACTGATGAGGACTCGTTCACTTTCAACATTCAGGGCGTAGGAACAGACACACCAACGGCATTTCAATTGCACAGCCTGCTTGGTGCGAGCCACACCATCTATCTCGATTTTGACGGTCACGTAACGAGCGGCACAGACTGGAACGCCAACTACACCGGAGGGCAGGATTTTGTTACGCCGGCGTTCGATCTCGATGGCGACGCCGCGACATTCAGTCTCGATGAGCTCGATCGCATTCGCGACATCTGGGCTCAGGTCGCGGAGGATTTCATGCCGTTCGATGTCGATGTAACGACGGAGGAACCTGGTGCGGATGCACTGTGGAAGGATTCATCCGACCCGAACGATCAGCAATGGGGCATTCGGGTCGTCATTGGCGGAAACGGGGAGTGGTACTCGGGCTCGTTACTTAGCGGCACAACCTATATCGGATCATTCAATTGGTCGACCGATACACCTTCGTTTGTGTTTTCCGACAACATGAGAGGATTGTCGGCGACATATCGCGACTCACGCATCGCCAACACGATCTCTCACGAAATTGGACACTCGCTAGGACTGTTGCACGATGGGACAACGGGGCCTCAGTTGCATGGCCTGCCCCCTGGTGAGTACTACTACGGCCACGCAACGTCGATGGATCCGGTTGGCATCGATTGGAACTCCATCATGGGATCCCAAATCGGTTCGCCACTCACCCAATGGAGCCGAGGTGAGTATTCAGGTGCCACCAATGTACAAGATGATCTAGCGATTATCTCCACGCAGAACGGTTTCGGCTATCGATCAGATGACCATGGGAGTTCGATGGCGACTGCGACCGCCGTGCAGGTGAGCAATCCTCTCAATGCATCGGCTCACGGAGTCATCGAACAGCCTGCTGATGTAGACGTTTTCGGCTTTGCTCTGGGGCAGGCGACCATGGTGAGCCTCCAGGCCCGACCCGCGATCGAGAGCCTGACGACTTCATCAGGGCAAGTCATCTATTCGAATCTAGATATCGAAATGACCTTGCTTAATCTTGTGGGCGACGTGATTGGAAGCAGCAATCCGACAAACTTGCTGGAAGCATCCCTCACCATCTCGCTCGAAGCAGGCGTGTACTACATTAGAGTCGATGGCGTCGGCAAGGGAGATCCAGGAGTGGATGGATATAGCGACTACGGTAGTCTGGGAGCGTATTCGATTAGCGTATCGAGTTCGGGTGGTGAGTTGTCATCCGTACTTCCCGATCTTCAGCCCCCTGTCGTCACTGCGATCACACGCTCAACAAGCTCCCAGACGAACACCGATATCGTCATCATCGATTTCAGTGAGGATGTTGCAGCTGTTGACATTAGCGACTTCTCGCTGAGTCGCGATGGGGACATCCTCGACATGTCGGGACTTACGATGTCGGGAGGGGGCGCACAATGGAGTATTGAACTGGCGAGCCTTGGAAGCGTGCCCGGCATGTATGTACTGGAGCTTTCAGCTGCTGGTTCAGGTATCGTCGATCTTGCGGGAAATGAGCTGATCGAGGACGCTGCGGGCTCGTGGCGGATTGACAGGGCGGGAACTGAATTGACCGTGAACATCGTCACGTTGTCGTTGAACTCGACATTCAAGCAGTCCACAGTAACATTTCAGTTCAGCGAGGACGTGACCGGTTTCGACGCGAGCGACTTGACGGTTACCGGAGGTACTCTGTCGAACTTCACGGTTGTCGATGCGCAAAACTATACGGCAGTCTTCACTGCGGATGATGGCATCGAGACCACGGGTTCGGTAGCTGTGGGAGACGACTATACGAATCTGTCGGGCATTCGTGGGACTGCTGGTTCGGATACCGTGGCAATTGATACGCTTAATCCGACCGTAGCGCTGAACATCGTTGGCGGGGCGCTCAACAACGGCAATCGCAGTTCACTCGTGACGTTTGAATTCAGTGAAGACGTAAGTGGATTCGACTTGAATGACGTGACGGCGATCGAGGGTACACTTTCCGATTTTACTGTGATCAACGCCGGCAGCTTTACTGCCGTCTTCACCGCGAACGTCGGCGTTCGCGCAACAGGAACGGTCTTGATAGGAACCGAGTACACCGATCTCGCGGGGAATCGCGGGCTAGCGGGCGGCGATACCGTGACGATCGATACGCGCGACGGGAATTACCCCACTCTTGTCAAAGACATCAACGTGCAGCGAAATCTTGGGGGAGCGAGTCCCAACAACTTCCTGGAAATCAACGGGACCACGTTCTTTACAGCGTATGCGGTCACGACCGGAGAGGAACTGTGGAAGACCGATGGAACGGAAGCTGGAACAGTTTTGGTGAAAGACATTGTTGGAGGACCACGAGGTTCGTCTCCGCAGGAACTGACAAACGTAGATGGGACACTATTCTTTACGATTGAGGCCCCATACGATCGTTGGGAATTGTGGAAGAGTGATGGAACGGTGGCGGGAACGATCCGCGTGATCGACACACAGTTCTTGGACTCCGGCGGCCTTTCGACCGGCCACGGTCTGACCAACGTGGACGGCACACTTTACTTCATCGCCAACGATGGACTCAACGGCGAAGAAGTCTGGAAGAGCGATGGAACTGGTGTCGGAACTGCTGTTCTCAAGGATATCTCGCCTGGTTTCAGCGGTTCCTATCCAAGCAGCCTCACGAGTATGAATGGCAGTCTGTACTTTGCTGCCAGGGACGGTGTGAACGGATCTGAACTTTGGAAGAGCGACGGCACTCCCAGCGGGACAATCGTGTTGAAGGACATCCGGAGTGGAGCGAGTGGTTCATATCCCTCGTATCTGACGTCTGCCGTTGGCAAGCTCTATTTTACTGCTAACGATGGCACGACGGGACAGGAGCTATGGATGACCGACGGAACTGATTTTGGGACTGTTCGGGTCAAGGATATTCGAGCAGGAGGCGGCGGCTCCTATCCTCAACAACTGACCCCCTTGAACGACCACGTGTACTTTATCGCCAACGATGGAATCAACGGGCGGGAACTGTGGAAAAGCGACGGCACGGAATCCGGCACGGCGATGATCGCGGACATCCGTGCGGGCAGCACCAGCTCATATCCCTCGGAGTTGACGCCGATAAACAGCGTGCTCTTCTTCACGGCCAACGACGGAGTAACGGGCGCGGAAGTCTGGCAAACGGATGGGACGACAGCCGGAACGTCGCTCGTCAAAGACATACGCAGCGGTAGCAATGGTTCCAATCCCGCGCAACTGACAAAGTTCAACGGGATGCTCTTCTTCACTGCGAATGACGGTGCTAACGGTCGAGAGCTTTGGAAGAGCGATGGCACCGCGGCGGGAACGACTCTGGCAAAGGATATTGCCGACGGAAGTAGTGGATCGTACCCGAGTTCGTTGGCGACCGTTAATGGATCGCTCTTCTTCCAGGCCAATGACGGCATACACGGGACGGAGCTTTGGAGGAGTGATAGAACTGACGCAGGGACTGTCTTGTTCAAGGATTTAAGCAATGGCAATAGCGGTTCGCATCCCAACGAACTCGTCTCCTTGAACGCATTCTCGTTCTTTGTTGCTTCGGATGGAATCAATGGCAGCGAACTTTGGAAGAGCGATGGCACGGCTGCGGGCACGATGTTGGTCAAGGACATTCGAAGCGGAAGTGCGGGGTCCTATCCTCAGTATCTGACGAGCGTGAACGGTACGCTCTTCTTTCGGGCTTATCACGAAGCACATGGTTGGGAGTTGTGGAAGAGCGATGGAACCGAAACTGGCACGACGCTTGTCAAGGATATCAGAGTTGGCAGCGACGGGTCCGGCCCGCGAGGACTGACCGAGGTCAATGGCACGCTCTACTTCACGGCATTCGAGAGCTTGAGTGGACTGGAACTGTGGAGGAGCGATGGAACGGAATCCGGAACATTTGTGGTCAAGGATATTGCCGCCGGCGACGGCAGTGCTTTCCCATTCAATCTGACGGATGTGCATGGGACTCTGTACTTCGTTGCGTACGACGGCAGCGACGGCAACGACCTGTGGAAGAGCGACGGGACGGAAACCGGAACAGTCATGGTGAAAGACATTCTCAGTGGCATGTCCACCCCAGAGCACTTGACGGATGTGAATGGAACGCTGTTCTTTACGCTCGATGACGGTATCCACGGTTATGAACTATGGAAGAGCGACGGAACGGAATCCGGAACCGTAATGGTCACGGATATACAGGCTGGCGCCGGCAGTTCCGATCCGCAGTCGTTAACGAATGTAGACGGAGTACTCTATTTTACCACCGACGACGGCATCAATGGGCGCGAGCTCTGGAAGAGTGATGGCACGGAAACCGGAACGGTTCTCGTGAAGGACATCCTTGTCGGCCAGTATGGCTCGTCTCCCCGCGACCTGACTGGAGCGAATGGTACGCTCTTCTTTGTTGCTGACGACGGGATCGCTGGCACCGAACTCTGGCGTAGCGATGGGACGGAGGATGGAACGCTGCTGGTGAAAGACATCCGAGCTGGCATTCAGTCGTCGGACCTGATTGGTCTGGCAAGCGTCGGGGGCATTCTATATTTCAGGGCCGATGATGGCATTCATGGCCCCGAACTTTGGAGGAGCGATGGCACCGACGGCGGCACGCTGCTGGTCGATGACATCGCCATTCCAGGTGGATCATCACCCGGTAATTTCACCGAGTTGAACGGTGTCGTGATATTCACTGCGACGACCGAGCTTTTCGGTCAGGAGTTGTTCTCCCTGTCGCTGTCGGCATCGATTCGCGGCATTGTCTGGAGCGATTTGGATGCTGACGGCGTTCGCGACGATGTGGAGCCGAAACTGGCTGGCGTGACGGTTTATGCTGACTTGAACAACAACAAACAACTGGACGGCAATGAACCGTTCGCCATTTCGCAAGACGATGATCCTGCAACGGAAGATGCCGACGAAACGGGGCACTATCGACTCGCCGATATCCCGAGCGGAACGCAGGTGATCCGCCAGATCACACCGGATGGTTACGTTCAAACACTTCCAGAGACTGGCTTGCGTGCCCCGATCGACCCAGGTTTTGGAGCCGATTTCCAGTTTACTCCGTGGTCCCGGAGCTTGAACGGACTGGCGTACAGCAGCGTGAGCCAGGAACTGTTTGCTTTGTCGAGCGACGAGATCAGAGTCTTCACACGAGAAGGCGAACTGCTTCGCTTGTATTCAGTGAACGATTCCTACGAAGATCTCAGTGTCTTGCCGGAAGCCATATCGCTGGGCGGCACGAATGTTCCAGCCGGTTCTCTGCTGGCATCGACTCGCGAGACTTTCTTTGCGTTGAGCCCTCTCGACGGTTCGGTGATTGCTTCTGTCACTGCCAGCCTCACCGAGAATTTTAGTATTTCCTACGATCCAAACTCCAATGAGATCCTGACGCACAGTTTGTTCGGGAGTGATGCCGTTCAGCGATTCGATCCCTTTACCGGGGCGCTCACTTCTTCCGTGGTAGCAACCGAGATCGAGTTCGGTGATGTCGAGTTCTTGGCCCCAACGGGCGGATTCATCTCAGCTAAAACGGCGTCTAATAATGGATACACCGTCGTCACTGAATTCGATGCGAGCGGTTCGATTATCCGCACGTTGGATCTGACTGCCACGTTCGGCATCCGACCACTGTCATCACAGAATCGAGGAGGCATTACTGGTCTGGCCTATGACGAAGTAAATGACACGCTGTACTTGGCTGGCACCGACGGATTGATCTATTCGGTCGATGGCTTATTCGCCGCAGATAGCACCCAGGGCGCGTGGACGGTGCAACTCGATGCTTCAGAAGTCGCCGAGGGAATCGAGTTCGGTAACGTTCCGATTATCGCCCCCACTGACTTGCACTTGTCAGCCACTTCCATCGCAGAGAATCAAGCGATCGGCACTATTGTCGGCACATTCCTGACCGACGACAACTCGCCAACCGACCATCATCGTTACCTTCTTGTCGCTGGCGAAGGTGACACGGACAACAGCAGTTTCGCGATTTCAGGTGATGCGCTGGTGACGGAGGAGATGTTCGACTTTGAGCAACGGTCAACATACACGATTCGAGTTCGCTCAACTGATTCGCTCGGGCAACACATTGAGAAGTCTATCCAGATCTTTGTCAACAACGTGAACGAGCCTCCCACCGCGTTGATACTGGATGACTCGCGGGTATTCGAGCAACAGCCTGTGGGAACGCCCGTGGGTCGATTCACTGCAGAAGACCCCGAGACTTTCGACTTCTTTCCCATCCCAGGGTTCTCGCCGTTTCAGTTTTCGTTAGTCGACGGGATAGGCGACGATGACAACCCGAGCTTCGCCATTGAGGGCGATATTCTAAAGACCAACACGGTCTTCGACTCCGAAACGCGAACGTCGTATTCGATCCGCGTACAAGTGGTTGACCCCGAAGGTGCGGCGTATCAGCAAAGCTACGCGATCGTTGTCGATCCAATTCGTGGAGTTCCGCCTCTACTTGATATCAACGCGCATCCCCAAAGTGCTGGGTCGAATCCCGTCGAACTCGTTGATGTCAATGGAATTCTCTATTTCGTGGCGAACGAAGGAATGCACGGCATCGAACTCTGGAAGAGTGATGGGTCGCCGACCGGAACCGTGATGGTCAAAGATATTCACCCCGGTTTGGCTTCATCCGGCCTCCGATACCTCACGAACGTCGCCGGCACGCTGCTCTTTCAAGCGGACGACGGTGTCCATGGCCAAGAGCTCTGGAAAAGTGATGGGACCACGGAGGGAACTGTTTTAGTGAAAGACATTCACGCAGGTGGAGGAAGTGGCTCGCCCTATAACTTGACGAATGTGGGTGGCCTGCTGTTCTTTACCGCGAGAGACGGTGCGAATGGTTATGAACTGTGGCGATCTGATGGGACGGCGGACGGAACTTTTATAATTAAGGATATTAACCCAGGGCCCGGTTCCTCGTATCCGCGTTACTTAACGAGTGTCAATGGTACTGTTTTCTTTCGTGCGAATGATGGCACACATGGCTTCGAATTGTGGAAGAGCGACGGCACGACCGATGGGACCGTGTTAGTTCACGACATTGTGCTAGGGAGCGACTCCGGATGGGTGCCTCAGGCACAGCCGGTTAGCGGAAACGGATTGCTTTACTTCCTCGCCGACGACGGGATTCACGGTACGGAGTTGTGGAAGAGCGATGGAACGCCAGCAGGTACAACGATCGTCGCAGATGTGCAGACCGGGCCACAGTCGTCCTTCCCAAGTTCTCTGATCACCGTGAATGAGACCTTGTTTTTCTCCGCCGATGACGGCGTTCATGGCAGAGAGTTGTGGAAATCCGATGGGACGATGCTGGGTACCCAATTGGTATTGGACTTACACGCCGGTACAGCTCCTTCTCTCTCGTTCTACGGTGAGTTCGTCCGTGTTAATGAGCTTCTCTATTTCAGCGCAACAGATGGTGTCGCGGCTTATGAGCTCTGGCGTAGTGACGGCACCGAATCAGGTACGATTTTGGTAGCAGATATCAGCCAGGGAGGTGGTGGATCGTATCCGATGTTCTTGACCGCAGCCGGAGACTTTGTCTACTTCGCGGCCGATGACGGCATCCACGGATTCGAGTTATGGAAGAGTGACGGAACGGCTGCCGGTACCACATTGCTTTTGGATGCTACTGAGGATGCAATCGGCAGTTCGCCCTACTTGATTACAAGATCCGGCAATCATATTTACTTCGCGGCCACGACGGAGATCTACGGAACTGAATTGTATACAGCTCCCAAAGCCGATCCGATCATCACGTGGACGAAGCCTGCTGACATTACGTTTGGCGCCTTGCTAGGCGCTTCGCAGCTTAATGCGTCGGCGAGTGTAGCGGGTACGTTCGTTTACAGTCCCGCTGCGGGGACACAGTTGAGCGCGAGTGCGAATCAGCAACTGAGCGTCACGTTCACACCAACGGACACGCTGAACTACAACAACGCCATCGCCAGCGTCCTGATCGACGTGTTGAAGGCCGATCCAATCATTACCTGGAACGCGCCCAGTGACGTTACCTTTGGCACGCCGCTCAGCAACACACAACTCAATGCAACGGCAAATGTGGCAGGAACGTTCGCCTACAGTCGCGCCGTCGGCACACAACTGAATGCGGGAGCCGATCAGCAACTGAGCGTCACGTTCACACCAACCGACACGCTGAACTACAACAACGCCGTCGCCAGCGTCCTGATTGACGTGTTGAAGGTCGATCCAATCATTACCTGGAACGCGCCCAGTGACATTACCTTTGGCACGCCGCTCAGCAACACACAACTCAATGCAACGGCAAATGTGGCAGGAACATTCGCCTACAGTCGCGCCGTCGGCACAGAACTGAATGCGGGAGCCGATCAGCAACTGAGCGTCACGTTCACACCAACGGACACGCTGAATTACAACAACGCCGTTGCCAGTGTCCTGATCGACGTGTTGAAGGCCGATCCGATCATCACGTGGGCGAAGCCTGCTGACATTACGTTTGGCGCCTTGCTAGGCGCTTCGCAGCTTAATGCGTCCGCGAGTATAGCGGGTACGTTCGTTTACAGTCCCGCTGCGGGGACACAGTTGAACGCGAGTGCGAATCAGCAACTGAGCGTCACGTTCACACCAACCGATACGCTGAATTACAACAACGCCGTTGCCAGTGTCCTGATCGACGTGTTGAAGGCCGATCCGGTCATCACGTGGAACGCGCCCAGTGACATCACCTTTGGCACGCCGCTCAGTAACACGCAACTCGATGCGACGGCCAATGTGGCAGGAACGTTCGCCTACACTCCTGCCGTCGGCACGCAACTGAATGCGGGAGCCGATCAGCAGCTCAGCGTCACGTTCACGCCAGCCGACACACTGAATTACAACAACGCCGTCGCCAGCGTCACTATTGGTGTCGTTCGCCTCTTTGACTATGGAGATGCTCCATCCGCTTTGCAATCGGGCTTCAAGAGCGATTATCCCGTCACGATCACCAACGACGGCGCACGACACTCGGAGAGTCTCCTATTCTTGGGAAGCTTAATCGATACAGAAACCGATGGCCAAGTTAGCGATCTAGCTGGCCAGGACGGAGTAGAAGGTGATGACGGAATTGGCGTGGACGACGAGGACGGCGTGCGCTTCGTTACAACTCTTGTCGCACAAGGCGGCGTCGCGTCAACTTCCAGCGTCGTGGTGACTGCGTCGGGGGCAGGTAAGCTCGATGCGTGGATCGACTTTAATCGTGACGGTGATTGGCTTGATGCTGGTGAGCAGATATTGTCGAGCATTCAAGTTGCAAAGGGCGACAACACGCTAACGTTCAGTGTGCCTGCGGGAGCAACCGCAGGCAGGACGTTTGCTCGTTTCCGCCTCAGTTCGACGGGTGGCCTTGCACCCACGGGTGTGGCCGATGATGGCGAAGTAGAAGACTATTTGGTTGAGCTTGTCAACGGCGATGTCGTGAGCGGAGTGGATGTTGTCATCGCCTCAATCGGCGCAGAACCAATCGAATTGGTCACAGAAGGCAATCAAGTGATCCTGCGCCGCGGTGGAACTGAATTATTCCGAGCCTCGCAAGCCTCGCTCAGAACAATCGATGTGGCAGGTACCGACGGTGACGATACGCTGGATATTGCCGACGTTAGCCTGATTGTCAGCGGCAAGCTCACCGGTAACTTCGGGTCTGGTACCGACGTCTTACGTCTGACGGGCGGTAATCAAACGCTCAGCTTGGCTCAAATCGTCGAGGCGAATATCCACGGGCTTGACCTGATCGACATCACCGGCATCGGTGCCAATTCGTTAACGTTGGGTTCTGCCGATGTCCGCGCGATATCAGAGATAACAAAGACACTTCGCGTGCAACACAACAGTGACGATACCGTGACCTATGTCGGAAAGTGGGCAGCAGGCTTGCCAGAACTCGTCGCTGGCCAGTTTCTTCACGTCTTGACTCTTGGTGATACTTCCGTCCGAGTCGTTAATTCGGCTCCCTTTCACAATCCCCTGGTCGCGTCCGATACGGATCGAGATGGCCGTACTTCCCCCTTGGACGCCTTGATTATCATTAATCAATTGAATGCGACAGGGCCTCAGGCGTTGTCACAACCGAGTTCCGTAGTGAATCTGACAAATTTCTACTACGTGGATATCAATCATGACGGAGCCATCGCCCCCATCGACGTGCTCGTGATCATAAATGTGCTAAATGCCAGCATCGGTATCGCAGAACACGAGTACGCCGCTTCTCCGTTGCTACCTTCCAGCTTTCCAAGTTTGATGGTCACGATGACCTCGCAAGAGACAAAGACAAGGGTCGCGTTCGACATACCCATTGGATTCGCTACCCAACCGCCTGCATCTATGGCGACCAGGAATCAGCCGCCCGTCTTAGCTTCGTGGCGAAACTCCTTGCAAGTTGCACCGAGTCGACAAGACCTCGATGAATTGATCGACGCAGTGGACGCATTCTTCGCCGAATTGGGTTCGATGATCGAGTAACTAGCGAGTCTGAAGACTCCTACAACCGTTCTCCAGCTTGGTTGCCGCACGAGGTACTGGGTGATTGCACACGATCGTGCAAATTGGGAGGCGTGGTGCAGGAGTAGTAGACAAGCATCTGAGCTATACTGAGACGAACGATTGTGACTCGAACCAACTCACTCACTGTCTGAAAAGTTCGCAATGCAAGCCCCAGTTCTGTTGTCCGCAACCTTGTTCGTTTGTTCAATTGCAAATCTAGGCTGGGCGAATGACCAACAGTCTGTTGATTTTGCTCGTGATGTCCGCTCGATTCTCTCGGCTAACTGTTTCGCTTGTCACGGGCCTGACGAAGAGACTCGCGAAGCGGAGTTGCGATTGGATCGTCGCGAAGATGCGATCGCCGAACGTGATGGCAAAGCGGCGATTGTGCCTAGCAGGTCGAAAGAGAGCGAACTCTTTCGCCGCATCACGACTGTCGATGCTGATCTGCGTATGCCGCCACCCGACTCGGGGCATGAGTTGACAAAGGAACAGATCGCAACGATCGGGAAATGGATCGATCAAGGCGCGGAGTATTCACAGCACTGGTCGTTCGTCAAACCGACTCGACCGGAAGTGCCGCGCGTTCAAGACGCCGCTGCAGTTAAGAATCCGATCGACGCATTCATCCTCGCTAGGCTTGATAAACATCAACTCACATTGTCGAAGGAAGCTGATCGCTATGCGTTGATCCGTCGCCTGTCACTCGATCTCACCGGACTGCCGCCAACGCCGGATGAGGCGGATGCGTTTGTGCGCGACGAGTCGCCGGAGGCTTATGAGCGATTGGTCGATCGCTTGCTGGAATCAAATAGCTATGGTGAGCATTGGGCCCGGATGTGGCTCGACTTGGCTCGTTATGCCGATACGAAGGGCTACGAAAAAGACCAGCCACGCGACATCTGGCGGTATCGCGACTGGGTGATCGAAGCCTTGAACGCCGACATGCCTTACGATCGATTTACGATCGAGCAACTAGCGGGCGATCTACTGCCTGACGCAACGTCAAGCCAACAGTTAGCGACCGCCTTTCATCGCAACACGATGACCAACGACGAGGGCGGCACCGACAACGAAGAGTTTCGCGTATTGGCAGTCAAAGACCGTGTCGACACGACCATGCAAGTCTGGATGGGGTTGACGATGGGGTGCGCAAAATGTCATTCGCACAAGTACGATCCCATCACGATGAACGAATATTACGAGTTCTTCGCCTTCTTCAATCAGACCGAAGACGCCGATCGCCCCGACGATGCGCCCCGGACGAACACGCCTACGGACGAACAGGAAACAGCCCGCGCCGCATTGGTTCAGCAATTGGCTGCCGTTCGCAAAGAGTACGAGCAAACGAATGAAGAGTACTTGGCGGCAAGGAACGACTGGGAAAAGAGTGCTGCCGGGACGACGCTCTGGGAACACTTGCAGACATCCAACGCAGTCTCAGAGGGAGGAGCGACACTAACTATTCAAAAAGATCGGTCGATCCTGGCATCTGGTGAACTGCCCAAGACAGATACTTATGCGATCTCGGCCAACAACCCGTCGACGAAACTCACCGCCATTCGGCTTGAAGCTCTAACGGACGAATCGCTGGTTAGAAAAGGCCCAGGACGCAACGGCGATGATCCCAACTTTGTGGTCAATGACTTCGTGGTTTCGATTGTCCGCGACGGCAAGCCAGCTAAACTCGCGCTGCAAAAGGCTCGCGCCGACTTCTCGCAGAACGGTTGGGACGTCGCGGGGGCAATCGACGACGAAATCAAGACGGGCTGGGCCATCTCGCCACAGCAAGGGCAACCGCATGTCGCCGTGTTCGATCTATCAGAGCCAATCGACAATGCGGCGGGAGCGGAACTACATATATCCATCTCGCAACAGTATGGCAATGGTCTTGTCCTGGGGCGATTTCGATTGTCCGTGAGTTCCGCAGATGTCTCACAACTCGCGCCCGTGCTGACAACGACCGCCGAGTTGGCTGAGATTCCCGCCGATAAGCGAACGACGAAGCAACAACAAGAACTCGACGAAGCGTTCCGATCGGTCTACCCGCGCACGGCAAAGCTTGCGAGTCAGATCAAGGAACTTGAACGGCAACTGTCAACGTTGGATCAACAAATTGCCAACACACCCATCATGCGGGAATTGGCGGAGAATCGGCGGCGACCGACATTCGTTCACGTACGAGGAAATTTTTTAGAGCCCGGTGACCGAGTCGAGGCTGGTGTTCCAGATGCATTTGGTTCGTTGCCGGAAGAATTCCCACGCAATCGGCTAGGTGTAGCGCAATGGCTAATGCATCCCGACAACCCACTGACCGCTCGTGTCGCCGTCAATCGCGTGTGGGCTCGCATCTTTGGCCTCGGCATCGTCGAGACCGAAGAAGACTTTGGATCGCAAGGCATTCCGCCCAGTCACCCAGAGTTGCTGGACTGGCTTGCGGTCGAGTTTCGTGATTCGCTCGGCTGGTCGATGAAGCAGTTGTGTAAAACGATCGTCATGTCGGCAACCTATCGTCAGTCTTCCTCGATCGATCCGAGGAAGCAGGCAGTTGATCCTCGCAACCAGTGGCTCAGCCGTGCACCGCGATTCCGATTGCCAGCCGAAACGGTTCGTGATCAAGCCCTAGCCATTTCCGGATTGCTTTCACCCAAGATGTTCGGCCCGTCGGTGATGCCGCCTCAACCATCCGGCATCTGGCAAACCACGTACAGCCAGTTGCATTGGGCGACGAGCGCAGGCGAAGACCGCTATCGACGCGGACTTTACACCTTCCTTCGCCGCACCAGTCCGTATCCATCCATGTTGATGTTCGACGCGGGCAGCCGCGAGGTTTGCCTGATTCGTCGCATACGAACGAACACGCCGCTCCAAGCGTTGGTCACGTTGAACGACCCGGTCTATGTCGAAGCCGCGGGAGGGCTGGCGATGCGAGTGCTGAGTGATCCGAACATTTTGGAAGCAACCGATCGAGCAACTCGAGCGTTTCGCATCGTGCTTGTCCGACCTCCTGCGACCGAGGAGATCGATCGGGTGGTCGCTTTCTACGAAACCGCGCTGGCGGACTTCCAAAAAGATCCGGCAGCGGTTGAGTCGCTGTTAGAATCGGCGAACGTAACGCCCGCCGCGAACGCGGACAAGAACGAGTTAGCGGCTTGGATTGTCGTTGCCAACGCGTTGCTCAACCTCGATGAAACTTTGATGCGCAATTGACGAGCGCAGATGGAACACGATGAGAACTCCAATGGATCAACAAACCGCTCATGCACAAGCCGTAACTCGCCGCCACTTCTTTGGCCGGGCTGGTCTTGGCGTCGGAGCGATGGCTCTGAGTTCGATGCTGCGCGCGGATCGTGTCGCGGCGAGTGATACGCCAACGGGTCCCATGAGCCCGAAGCCACCGATGCTGCCGGCCAAGGCCAAGTCGGTTATCTATCTGCACATGGCGGGTTCGCCTTCACAGTTAGAGTTGTTCGAGAACAAACCCGCATTGACCAAGTTCCATGGTCAAGAGTGCCCGCAATCGTATCTCGATGGGAAGCGATTCGCCTTTATCAAAGGCGTCCCGAAGATGCTTGGTCCGCAATTCAAATACGCGCAGCATGGCCAATCGGAGCAATGGATCAGCGAGTTGCTACCCAACTTCTCGGCGATCGTCGATGACGTGTGTGTGATCCGGTCCATGCACACTGAGCAGTTCAATCATGCACCGGCGCAACTCTTCGTTCACACGGGCCAATCGCGACTTGGCTTCCCGTCGATGGGATCGTGGGTGACCTACGGACTTGGCAGCGAGAATCAAGACATGCCTGGCTTCGTCGTGTTCGTCTCGGGCGGCAAGACCCCCAGCGCAGGCAAGTCGTTGTGGGGATCGGGCTTTCTCCCGTCGGTCTATCAGGGCGTTCAGTGTCGCACGACAGGCGAACCCGTGTTGTACTTGTCCAATCCCGATGGCATCAGCCGACAACTGCGCCGCAAGACGCTCGATGCCATACGCGACCTCAATCAGTATCAGTTGCAACATGTCGGTGACGTTGAAACGCTGACGCGGATCGAGCAATACGAACTAACGTATCGGATGCAAGTCGCCGTTCCGGAAGTGATGAACATTTCTCGCGAACCACAACACATCCTCGACCTCTACGGAGCCAAGCCTGAATTCGTCTCCCAATCGGACGGAGCGGACGATCCGCGACCGCTTTACAAAGGCGACGATCCGACATTTGCCAACAACTGCCTGCTCGCTCGTCGATTGGTCGAGAAAGGTGTGCGGTTCGTGCAGCTTTATGATTGGGGCTGGGATCACCATGGCAGCTCACCGGGCGAATCGATCGACGAAACCTTACCGATCAAGTGTCAGCAGATCGATCGCGCGATGTCGGGCTTGGTGTCCGATCTCAAACAGCGCGGCTTGCTCGATTCGACACTGATCGTGTGGGGCGGCGAGTTCGGTCGCACACCGATGATGCAGAACAACGTCAACAAGGAGATTAAACCAGGCTTTGTTGGTCGCGACCATCATCCCTATGCCTACACGATGTGGATGGCCGGCGGTGGCATCAAGCCCGGCTTGGCTTACGGCGCGACCGACGATATCGGTTACTACATTACCGAGAACCAAGTCGGCATCCACGACCTGCAAGCGACGATCCTGAATCAACTCGGCTTGGATCCGTATCGGTTTAGCGTACCGTACCAAGGCTTGAACAATCGCCTGATCGGTCCGACGGACGAAGGGCAGGTTCTGAAATCGATCCTGGCGTAGGGTCCGCTGTGTGGACGACATCGCTACGGGTTTGTCCGCATAGCGGACCCTACTGAATTCGTAGCCCATTTGGCAATGCTTCACCGAAGACGCGGTCTTGCTCGTCGCTGTCGAGTTCCCCGCCGTCGCGGACCAACTGAATCGCGTGTTCGGACGCATCGTTCGCAGTCAGCCAGTCGACCACGCGCTGGCGTATCTCGTTGGGAACGTCGCGATAGCGGTCGTCGGTGCGACGGGCAAGTTGCACGACCGCGAACTGGTCGACCGTGTTTTGCTGCTTGGTGTCAGTGGATTGATCAAGGTCTAGCAAACCAGACAACCAAGCCGCTGCCCGGGCGTATGGGACGACGGTATTAAGCGGTCCATAGACAGGCACACGCTGGCCCAATCGTGCTAACGTCCAAACCATCGCTTCTCGCGAACTCTCGAATCGCCGGCGAGGCAGCAGTTCAAGCAGCATGTCCCCCAACTCGACCTTCAGATGGACTGGCAATAGTTCGAGCGAGCCAAGCAACCGCCAGACTTCATGTGATTCTTCGGGCTTCATCGCGATGGCAGCCGCCGTGGCCTTGCCTGTCGTGCTACGCAGGTGCAAGTTTCGGATCGGAGCCAAGAGCGGTTCGGCTAACGCCATCTGCTGCCCCGCGGAAAGTCCGCCTGCAAGTCGCCGCCACAAGATCAGCGATTCGGCTCGGATCGCGGGCGTGCCGTGAATCAGTTTGCCTCGGATCATTCGCCATGTTTCCGTGACTCGCCAGTCATCCACTGCCAAGCCATATCCGGGGCGAAGCGCGTAGCCCAGCAAGTTCAACCAACGCGCTTCATGTGCCGCACTGATTCGCCGACCGTCGGTATGCTCCATCAACGCTTCCCAGATCCGACGCAATAACGTCATGGGCCACTGCGAGCGACTGGCCCCCAAAGCGTCGGCGAGTTGCTTAATCAGTTGACTTGGCTTCGCGTCGTCATCGGTCCCAAAAACGTTAGCGATCAAACGCTGACAGTCACTCCACGTTTGTTCATCCAACGTACCTTCCGCCTCGCCAACGGTTTGCTGCGAGACGACGTCCGTCTGCAGCGCCGAGCGGATATCGAATTGCAGTCGCCAATTCCGCTCCGAATCGACTTGGTGGCACCACAACTCGATCGTCCCGACCTCCGTCAGATGAACGTGCAAGCGAACAGGTATCTCACCAGTCTCGTTGCGGCTGCGAGTCTTAAGGACTGTGCGAATGGGAGGCATCGGCGTCATCTGTTCGCGATCGATCGGCAGCAGATCGCCGGGCCGATCGGCAAGTCGCGTGCTGGACACAAGCAACGGGAACTCGACCGGCTGCGAGATGGCTAGTTGAAATGTCTGCTCGGTCAGCTCGAAGGTTTGTCCCGGTTCGGCATTGCCGGGGACAAGGCAGACGGCGACAGGTTCTTCGCCGGCAACGCTGACGTAATAGCTGCGCGCCAGCGACGCGGCGATTCGCACTCCGTCACCGCGCCGGACCATGCCGTAATACGCCGCTCCACGAGCCACCGCCAAATCGAGACGATCGTGATCCAAGACGACCGGCGACCAATCGGGATGCTGGTCATCTCGGAACCAACTCGTTAACACTTCCAGCAGGCGGTCTCGCAGTAAAGGCGATGCAAAGAAGCCGCCATTGAAGAGGACAACATCCGGCCGGGCGGGATCGTGATCTGAACTCGCGGTGTCCTCGCGGGCGTCGGCACGATGAGCGGCTAAAAACGCAGCTAGATAGCGCGTCATCGCGGCGTCACTCGCGTACGGCAAGCCGAACTCTTGAAAGCCCGATTGCCGCTGAATGGGCTTCTCGGCCAAGGCAACTTGCGGCAAGAACCCTTCGACCAACAGCTGACACACTTCGTCGCGCGTGACTTCGACCTGCAAACCGCCCCCGATCAACTTCGAGCCGCTGCCTGGCAGGTTGACTGTCATCGACTGTGGGGCGTTCTCGCCGAGCAAAGTTTCCTTGACATGACGACAAGTGCCGAGCAACACGTCCCACTGCCGGGCTTCCAGCTTGCCGCCGGGTTTGATCTTCTGTTCGACGTGATGTGCCAGTGCCAGATCGAGATTGTCGCCGCCCAGGATCAGATGGTTGCCGACCGCGACGCGATGGAACTGGATACGATCCGCATCATTACCTGCTACTTCACTTCGCCGCACGTGGATCAACGTAAAGTCGGTCGTGCCGCCGCCGATGTCACAGACCAGAATCTTCTGACCAGCCGAGACGCGTTGGTCCCAGTCGTCAGCATACTTATAGACCCAAGCGTAGAACGCGGCTTGCGGCTCCTCGATCAACACGACTCGCGGCAGTCCCGCACGAGCAGCTGCCTCCACGGTCAGTTCGCGGGCAACTTCATCGAACGAGGCTGGCAACGTCAACACAATATCCTGCTCGGCCAACGGCTCGCGCGGAAACTTCGCGCCCCAGGCGGCTCGCATGTGCTTCAAGTACCGCGAACTGGCTTCGACGGGAGAGAGGCGATCGACGTCTTCGGCACCATGCCACGGGAGCAAGTCCGCCGTTCGATCGACCCCCGGATGGCAAAGCCATGACTTGGCTGACGCGATCTGCCGACCCGATGTCTTGGCACCTTCGTCGCGTGCAAAGACGCCGACTGCGTAAGAAGAAGTTTCTTTCTGCCAAGGCAATCGCAGTGTACCGGTCGAGAGTTGGCTGGCCAACGGTTGATAGTGGAACGACGGGAGCGATTCACGAGGTTCAATTTCGCCTGGGCCAACAAGTTGAGGCAACGGCAATACGCGAACTTGCCAGGGCTGCTCCTGCGTATCGACATAGGTCACCGCCGAATTGGTAGTGCCCAGATCGATACCTACTACATAACGGCTCGGTTGTTCATCGATCAACGGATCGAGTTCGACAGCGACTTTCGCGGCGGTGTCCTTGGCCACAGTCGTTAAGACTCCGTCTCTTCGCGGACGCTAAACTCTAACTTCCATCGTCCCGGCGTGTTCGCTCCAACACACCACAGTTCGAGCATTCCAAGTTCGGTCACGCGCGACTGAAATGTTACCGGGACGTAGGCATCCTCCACGTCGGCGTCAGCTGGCAGCGTCGCTTCCAAAGGAACGGTTTCAATTAGTTCGCCTTCATCCCAGGCTTTCAACACGTCACCGGGCCGATCGTCCTTTCGCACCGCCGAGCTAAAGAAGCGAAACTGCACTGGCTCGCCCAACACAAGTCCAACCTGACCAGAAGGCACGTCGCACTGTGTGCCTTCTTCCATCCCAAACGGCACGACGCACAACGCTCGCAGTGGTCGAGGTGCTCCTGGAATCGCCAGGCCCGCTGTCTCGATGCCGACATAATACGACCGAGCCACACCGCCCCGAATACGAACGCCGCCCTGGTCCTTCGCCCAGCCATAGTAAGCGGCTCCGCGTGACACAGCGTGATCGAGGTCATGGACACCTTCCAGCGGATCGGTTTCCTGTTGGCCTTGGCACCACCCACGCATGACGTCCAGCAAGCGACTTCGCAATGCGTCCGATTTCAATACGCCGCCATTGAAGAGAACATGTGTCGGAAACACGGAGCCGTCCGCGGAATTGCCGTGCGCCGCCAGGAATGCCGCCAAGTGGCGAGTGATACCCGGATCGGATTCAAACGGCAGCCCGATCTCTTGGAAGCCGGACGCACGTTGCTTCTGAGGTCGGTCCGCCGCCGAGCACTTGGGCAGGAAACCATCAACAAGCAAATTCGAGACGCTCGCGCGATCGACTTCGACCGACACGGTGCCGCCAATCAACTTGCTGCCGCGACCGAGTACCGAGATCGACTGTTTTTCGGGTCCATCAACCGACAACAGACTCTCTTTGGCAGCGCGGCAGGAATGCCATAGCGAGACGGACTGCCAAGGGTCTAATTCGACGCCCTTCTTCTCGAACTCGGTTGCGACAACGTGAGCCAGCGTGAGGTCCATGTTATCGCCACCGACGAGCAGATGATTTCCGACCGCCACGCGTTCCAGCGACAACGTCCCGGCCTCTTCGGTGACTCGCACCAGCGTCAGATCGGTTGTTCCGCCGCCGATATCGCAGACGAGTACCGTCTCGCCAACTTTCAACATCTTACGCCAACGATCACCGGTGGTGGCGAGCCAGGCGTAGAGAGCGGCTTGTGGTTCTTCGAGCAAAACGAAGTCACGTGGCAACCCAGCCGCGATGGCTGCTTCGCGAGTCAGTTCGCGCGCGACCGGATCGAACGACGCGGGAACGGTGAGTACGACTTGCTGATCGGCGACCGGTGCATCGGGGAACGCATTCTCCCAGGCGGCGACAAGATGTTCGAGGTAACGCTGCGAGGCTTCGACCGGCGAGATCTTACCGACGTCGTCCGGCGCATTCCAAGGCAGGATTGGTTGGCGACGTTCGACTCGCTGATGGCACAGCCACGACTTGGCTGCACCGACCGTGCGATCTGGGGCTTCGGCAGCACGTCTGCGGGCGTATTCCCCAACGGCAAACGATCGTGAATCCGTCCATGGCAAACTGAGCGCGCCATCGCGTCCCTCTTGCTCGGTTGCTAAATACGCGAACGAGGGCAGTGCCGTCCGCGATTCTGTGGTGCCAGCCGCGACAAGTTGCGGGATGTCAAACACCTTGACGTCAGCAACCTCGGCGTCGAGCACGGCGTAGGACAAGACGCTGTTCGTCGTGCCCAGGTCGATTCCCAAAACAAATTTAGCGGTCATGCGAGTTCAAGTTCCACAGGTGCCACGATCATTGCTGCGTCGTCATTACCGGACCATTTTGGCAACTCGCAACGCATTGCCTGCCAACCGTGATGAACGAGTTGGCCGCGATATGGCGGTTCGCCCGTGACGTTGCCGGCTAAGCGATATCGCGAGCCATCCAAGGTCGCGGGCGTTTCGTGCGAAGCCCCTTCCTCGGCTTCGACGACCGGTCGGATGTCGAACAGCCGTTCAAGCGTCTTACCGCAGTCGCGTAGTACGTCGCGCGTCGCTGCGCCCACTTGAGCGTCGGAGTAATCTCCCAAGGGTTCCATCACGATATCGACAAATCTTGCCTCGCGTTGGAGCGTCGCAAGAAGTGTAATGGCGTCGTTCCGCGTGGGCGGTTTGGGCTTGGCCGGGGAGGCGATCGCCTTTGGCGCGGGATCTGTCTTCGCGACGGCAGTCAAGTCATTGTCCCTCGCAAGCTGCTGGACCTTCGCCGCGAACTCTCGGTCGAGCAGGACTTTAAAGAATGCTGATATCGCCTGAAATATTCGCATTGAACTTACTCATTGGTTTTGTGCTGCAAAAGGTCGCTGGACCGCTGGGCGCGGCACTCGCATCCAACCTTGATCGTACTGATCGAGGTTCTGCGCAACAGGGGGCCGAAACACCCAGGTTCCGCCGTGCTTGAAGCTGCCTGCTCGGCGTGTATCTCCCGGCCCTGCACTCAAGACTAACCGAAGGTCTCCCGACCCTTCACATAAGTCCAGCGTTCAGGAGTCCTTCAGTCGCGTGTCTCGGCGATGTCACGAGACCTGCACCAAGCAAGAAAAAACGCTTCTTTCATAGGTCCGTTCGTCAGCGAGCACACTAGTGCTTTGTGACTGTTAAGAATTCGGGTTGTAGACATTAGCCGTTTGGGCGTTAGCCCCGGTTGTCACGAGGGAACCGTGGCTAACGCCAAAACGGCTGATCCTAAAATTAAGCTAAAACGTAACACTAGCATCGAACGGTAGATTGATCGTGGCGACGAGATCTCCGCACATAGTCAGGAAGTCGCCGATGTCCTGTTCCCTCGCCGGGTTGCTTCCTTCACAATCGGAACATGATCGATGAGCCACCATTCCCTGAGCCAACACGCATCGCGATCTTCGCCGTTTTGATCGGCGCACTCTTGATCCGTGGTGCTTTCGTCGTGGCGAGTGCTGACTCGTTGCATGCCGACCCGGATGCCTACCGGACCATCGCCGAGAATCTGCGGCAAAATGGTATCTACGGTTCTAACGCCGCGCCAACCGCATTCCGGCCTCCGCTGTATCCCGTTCTCCTCGCGGCATTGGCGATCAAGGGTGAGGTCACACCATTGATCGCAGGTGGATTGAACGTGCTGTTCGGGGCCGCGACGGTCGTATTGACGTTCCTGTTGGGCTATCGTTGGCGACTTGGACGTTGGTCCTTCGCTGCGGCAACGCTTGTCGCCGTCGATCCGATTCTGCTCAATCAGTCCTCTTTGGTGATGACTGAGACGATGGCCACCTGGTTGGCGGCGTTTGGGCTGTATGCGTTGTCGTTGTGGGAGGCCAAGCCATCGGTTGGCGGTGCGATACGCGCGGGAATCGTTTTCGGGCTGGCGTGTTTGTGTCGGCCAACGTTCATCCCGTGGTTAGGGCTATCGGCGGCGGCAATGATTCTGCTGCGATTCGATTCCTGGAAGTTGTCGCCGCTGCGCCCATCGGCCAAGAGTTCGGTCGCTCTTGTCGTCACTGCCGCGATCGTGATCTCGCCCTGGGTCTTACGAAACTACTTGGTGCTGGGAGTGCCCAAGGCAACGACGACACACGGCGGCTATACCGTCTTGCTTGGCAACAATCCCAGCTTCTACCGCTACTTGCGACACGCCCCGCGAGGAACAACCTGGGATTCAGCGGAGCTAGCAGCGATGTGGGAGTTGCGCCAGTATTCAGCATCGCCAAACGACCTAATCTGGGATCTCCCTCACGAGGTTCACGCGCCGCCGATCCATCGAACCGAGTTTGAGGACGATGCGTTTGCCTACTCGCTAGCTCGACATTACATCACGGACGAACCCGGTATGTTCGCCTATTCGTGCCTGGTCCGAGTCAGCCGATTGTGGCAGCTTACGCCTTACAACACGAGCGGTAGCGAATCGACGGTCCGCCTGCTGATGCGCATCGTAACTGGTTGCTGGTACAGTGTCTTGTTCTTGCTAGCGATCGTCGCGCTGCTTAGCATCCGAACGAAGTTGATTCGCTCGCCCTACGTCTGGGGTTTCTTGTTGTGTGTGACCTTTACTGCTGTGCATGCACTGTACTGGAGCAACATGCGAATGCGTGCTCCTTTGATGCCGTATGTGTGCCTGCTAGCGGCGTGCGGCATGTCGCACATCTCGAATCGCCTCCGAGACCGCAAGCCATGACAGCCCCGCAACTTAGCGCCGCATCACAACGGTGAATTCGCCTTGTGTGGGGCCCTTGGGCTCCGTATACTCCCGCCGCCGCTAGACCACCTTTTCTTAGGCGGCAGGATCTTTTCTTAGTTCTTCGTCGGTGATGGCGCTTTCGCGAATTGCAGAACCGTTCGTGCTTTCTGCGCGTAAGAGATTGCACGAGTTCGCGGGAACACCTCACTGATACGTGACGTTGCATGTTTGGCAAGGATGCCGAAATCCTGAAACGAAACGACGACCATCGTCGAGTGATTCGCGTTTGCGCGCGGCTGTTGCCGAACGTGTTGAGGCATCGTGCGCTTCCATCGCGTCTTCTCACATCGCTCGTCGTCGCAATGGTGTTCGTGCTCACGCCGATTGCTTCTGCCGAGATCACACCCCCACTGACATCACCCAACTCGCCGATCTCGATTCGCGCCGCCCAAGGCAGCCGCTGGTATGAAGGCGAGTATGAAGTCTGGTCGCTGGAGGGCGATTGCACGATCGTCCAAGGAGACATTACAGGTCGCAGCCAGTCTGCCGTCGTGTGGATTCGCCGCGCCGACGAATCGGCACTTGGAACAAATCCTGCAGAAACGGTCAGCAAAGTCATCGCGTATTTGGAAAACGGAGCGATTGTCGACTTCGCGCACCAGCAGCAGCCGCATCGAGTCAGCGGACAACAGGCGAACACTTTCCGAGGCAACTCGTGGATGGGGCACTTTCATTCCACGTTGAACGTCACGGTGCAAGTCGGTTCGACTGCACCGGCGTCGGAGGCGAAACCGACGTTCGTCAGTCGTGGCAACCAAGCCTGGGACCGCGACATCGCGAGTCGTGTCCAACGTGCTCAGTTCATCGAGCAACCACAGCGTCTGCCGCCCACGCAGTACGTTCCGCCGACACAAGCGACACCCGAAGTCGTGCCGGCCTTCCCTGCCGCCGAACCACGACCCACGGCAAAACGTGTGCAAGTCAAATCACGCAGCAACGTACCGTTCCAACTGAAGACCTACCCGGGTCGCGTCGTGGACGAGCGAGCTGTCGCGATCTCGGGTGGCGTGCGGATCATTGTGAGCGGTATTGAGAACGTGGAAGGACTCGAGAGCGACACTGTATCTTTGGAAGCAGATCGTGTTGTCGTATGGACGAATTCGATCGCTGGTCTTTCGATGGGCGAAGAAGCTCAGTCCGTGGACGGTCAATGGGAAGTCTATCTCGAAGGCAACATCATCTTTCGCGAGGGCGATCGACTGATCTATGCGGATCGAATGTATTACAACATCTCCGCCAATCACGGCACGATTCTGAACGCCGAGATGCTGACGCCTGTCCCCGAGTATGAAGGGCTCGTGCGGCTGAAGGCGGATGTCCTCCAGCAGCTCAATCAGCAAACGTTCCTGGCTCACGGAGCCGCGTTGACGTCGAGTCGGCTCGGTGTGCCTCGCTACTGGATTCAATCGGGCGAAGTGATGCTGACCGATATCCAAACACCGGCGGTCGATGGCTTCACCGGACAGCCGTACATCGATCCTCAAACACAAGAGATGGCGGTCGACCACCAGATGCTTGCGACCAGCCGCAATAACTTCCTGTATGTCGGCGGACTTCCTCTGCTGTACTGGCCGACGATCGCCACGGACCTGCGCAAGCCGACTTACTACATCGATGGCGTCAAGATAAAGAGCGACAGCGTCTACGGCACTCAGTTGTTCGTCGACTGGGATCTCTATCAGGTGCTCGGAATTCGCAACAAGCCCGATGGAACGAAGTGGACGGCGTCCACCGACTATCTCAGTGAACGCGGCCCGGCGTTGGGAACAAACTTCGAGTACACGCGGTCGGGCATCCTTTGGTTCCCTGGCCCGGCACAGGGCAACATCGACATCTGGGGAATCAACGATTCGGGCCAGGACAACCTTGGTGCTGATCGACGTTCCTTGATACCGGAAGAGAAGTACCGCGGTCGTGCCCTGTGGCAACATCGTCAGTATCTAGGCGAGGGCTATCAGTTTACTGCGGAGCTAGGGCTTGTCCGCGAACGCAACTTCCTCGAATCGTACTTCGAGAGCGAGTGGGATCAGGCGAAAGACCAATCGACCGGCGCCGAGCTGAAGCGCTACTACGGCAACAGTTCCTATTCCATCAGTGGCGACGCGCGGTTGAACGACTTCTTCACGCAGACCGAATGGCTACCGCGAGCCGATCACACCTTGATTGGACAGTCGTTCCTCTTTGATCGGATGACATGGCACTCGCACTCGCATGCCGGCTACGCGCGATTACAGACGGCGACCGCGCCGAGCGCAATTAATCCGACCGAAGTCACGTCCTTCACACCGCTCGCTTGGGAAGTTCCCTCCGAGGGCATTCACGCTGCGACGCGTCAGGAAATCGACCTGCCGTTTATGCTTGGGCCCACGAAGATTGTCCCTTATGCGCTCGGTGAACTGTTTCATGTCGGTGAAGACATTACGCAACAGGAACGGACTCGCGCCTACGGCCAACTCGGCGTACGATCCAGCCTGCCAATCTGGAACACCAATCCGGACGTACACAGCGAACTGTTCAACCTCAATGGCCTCGCCCACAAGGTTGTCTTCGAGTCAGAACTGTTGTGGGCCGACGCCGATCAAGACATTGACAACTTTCCGCTGTATGAACAGTTGGACGACGATGCCGTCGAGTTCTTTCGCCGTCGATTCTTGTCTCCGGTCGGAGGTGGCTATCCATTCGCTGGGCAAGCGTCGATTCCATTGAAGTTCGATGAACGATACTTCGCACTGCGCGACGGCATGCAAAGTTGGGTCACCGCGCCCAGCACCGAAATTGCCGACGATCTCACGAAACTCAAGTTCGGTGTCCGACAGCGATGGCAGACGAAGCGGGGCCTGCCGGGACAAGAGCGGATTATCGATTGGATCGCGCTGGACGTCGAAGGCAGCTTCTTTCCCAAGGCAGATCGAGATAACTTCGGTCAGGAATTCGGTTTGCTGAACTATGACTTCCGCTGGCACGTTGGCGATCGCGTGACGCTGTTGTCCGATGGGTTTGCGGATCTGTTCGGCGATGGGCTGCGAACATTCTCGTTCGGCGGAATCGCGACGCGGCCTTCCAAAGGCAGCGTTTATCTTGGCTACCGCTCGATCGAAGGTCCCATCAGCAGCAACATCGTGAGTGCTTCGCTCAGCTATCGCTTGAGCGAAAAGTGGGTTCTGACAGGCGGTGCGGCCATCGACTTTGGAAAGACCGGCAACATCGGTCAAACCGTCGGCTTAACTCGAATCGGCGAATCGACGCTGATTCGTGTCGGCTTCAATGTCGATGAAAGCCGCGGCAACGTGGGCGCGAACTTCCAGATCGAGCCTCGCTTCTTGTCGAGTCGCAAGCTTGGCTACATTGGCGGCGTTCAGATTCCTCCGGCGGGAGCGTACGGACTCGAGTAGGCGATGCAAAGAAGATGAGCGAAGAATTCAAGCCACCGCCGCGCAGCTTCTTCAACAAGTTCAGGTGTGCCTTTCGCGGCATCGCGGTCGGCTCGCGACGTCAAAGCAGCTTCCTCGTCCATTTAGTGGTCGCGGTGCTAGTGATCGGAGTCAGCGCGTGGCTCGAGGTAACGTCGATCGAGTGGTGCTTGCTTGCAATCTGCACCGCGAGCGTTCTGGCACTTGAGTTGTTCAACAGCTCCATCGAATCACTAGCCAAAGCCATTGATCGACAACACAACGAACAACTCGGCGACGCGCTTGATATCGCGAGCGGCGCGGTTCTTGTCGGTGCGATAGGGGCGACCGTCGTCGGCATCGCCGTTCTGCTGCCACGACTGCTTCAAAGCGTCGGCTGAGATCGCGTTGCAAAATGACGGGCATTCGCCCGCTGCTTCACTTCAGCGGCAAATTTTCCTCGGTCGTCAATTCTGTACTGTTCGCCGAGACGTGTCATAACAGGAATCATTGTTGCCAAGGCGAGAGATTTGGACCGTCAGCGTTTCAGCCCGTCGAAACCTCCAGAGCGAAGATTCAATGCGAGACAACGACTGGAGCAATGATCCGCGAGGCATGTTGTGGGTTGTGGTGGACTGTGTTCCTGGCGACCACGGCGTCGGAAGGGAATTCGATCGTTAGCGGTTCGCCCGTGTTTGGATTTGGTTCGTAGAATGGCGCACCCGTGCTGGCGACCGTGACACGGATACGATGGCCACGATTAAAGTTCTGACTCAACCAGCCAACGTGGAAGGCGACTTTATAGACGCCCTCCGGTTCCATGAAGACCTCTTTCTCGAATCCCTCGCGGTAACGGGCGCGCTGGATATAGTCAACGATCAGGATCGATCGACCGTCTGGATAGACGTCGCTCACTCGAACAATGAAATCGGTATCTTTGGCGGATGATGAAACGTACAACTCGGCGTGAACGTCACCCGTCCACTCAACGGACTCGCCAAGTGGTTCCGTCGTGAAAGTCCGGACCTCTTTCTGTTCTTCGACGATGCGCGCGTCGCGTGCTCCAGGGAACCCGGTCCCAGCGATCTCAACGGGGTTCATCGGATCCGCAAGAAACGACGTACTGCCGACCTCGACGGTTGGTTGGGTCGTTGTGAGTTGGCCTTCGGGTTGCAAGTAGTATTCCGTGAGTTGGCTTTTGGTGGGCCAATCCTCGGCCTGACGCCAAACGTTCCCCGGCGCATCTGGCTCGCCAACCGCACCCATGGTGTAGTACCGCACGGGCGGGTCACGATCGATTCCGTTGTCACTTCCTTTGAGGTGATGGTCGAACCAACGAATCATGTGACTGAGCATGTCGAAGTTGGCGTTCTCGGGATACTCGATGTCGCCGACTTTGCTTTGTTTATTGAACCGCCCATGTAGCCAAGGACCGACGAGCAGTTGTTGCTTACCGCGCGATTTCTCTCCGCCATGATGTTGCCGACCGATGAAACTCTCGACTGACCCTTGGCACATGAAGTCGTACCAACTGCCAACGGTGAAGCAAGGCACGTTCATCTTGTCGAAGTGCAATGCACAATTCTCGTCCGCCCAGTAGTCATCGTAGTTGGGATGCTCGAACCACTCGGCCAACATTCGATCGTTGTCGGCAGGATCTCGACAGACATCGGCCATCCGTTTGAACCGTTCCGGTCGCGTCGCGCCGCCGATGCGATAACCTTCGTGGAACAAGCTCAAGCCAGTATCAATCATGTACTGACAAACGAGGTGCGGCGGTTGTGTGACGGCAAGGAAGTTCTGAGCATAACCGGCCTGAGAACTTCCGAAAGTGCCGACCTTTCCGTTGCACCATGATTGAGCCGCCAGCCATTCGACCGTGTCGTAGCCGTCCTGCTTCTCGCCCCAGCCCAGTGCCCGATAGCCAACGTAGCGTCCTTCGGAGAGTTGCGTGCCACGAAAGTTCTGCAAGGCGACGACGTAACCGTGCGATGCGAGTTCTGCCAATTCCTGTCGAGTCCTCGTCGCGCGAGCATTCGCATATCGCTGCTCCAGCAACGCGGGCCAAGGTCCTTCGCCTCGCGGCACGTACAGATAAACCGACAACTTCACTCCATCGCGCATCGGAACCATCACATGCTGTTCCGTTACATCGCCAAGGTCGATGTCGGGTTCGGCAGCAAGGGCGATCGAGGCCTGTAGGAGGAGAATCGATACGAGCAGTCGGTAGTGAATGTTTAGCACGAAAGCATATTCCCGTGGAGCAGATCAGGGCGTAAGGCCACTAGGCCTTCGAGTTCGCCAATATATCGGTTACGACGTTGCCATAGACATCGGTCAGGCGAAAGTCACGACCGCCATAGTTGAAGGTCAGTCGCTCGTGATCGAGTCCTAGCAGATGCAGAATCGTGGCGTGCCAATCGTGAATGTGGACCGGATGCTCAATGGCTTCGTAGCCGTATTCGTCGGTTGCACCATAGGCCAAGCCACCTTGAACGCCTCCGCCTGCCATCCAAAGTGTGAAACCTTTGTTGTTGTGATCGCGGCCCGATACACTTTGGCCGTAAGGTGTACGGCCAAACTCGCCGGCCCAGATCACCAGCGTATCGTCGAGCATGCCGCGCTGCTCCAGATCAGCGAGCAAGGCAGCGACTGGCTGATCGGTGATCGCGCAGCTTTCCGGCAGCTTTTCTTCAATTTGAAAATGATGATCCCAACTCGTCGGAGCCGTGATCTCGACGAAGCGCACACCGGCCTCGACCAGGCGTCGAGCCAATAGGCACTGTCTACCAAAGCGATCGGTTGGCAAGCCTTGTCCGATTCCGTATTGGTTGTGAGTTGTTTTGGTTTCGGATCGCAGATCGAGTACGTCGGGGACTTCATCCTGCATCCGAAACGCCAGTTCAAACGACTCAATCGCACCCTCGATCTCGGGATGAAAAACGTCGCGTTTTAGTTTCGCCGCATCGAGGTTGCGAATCAGTTTCAACTGAGCGCGTTGCTGCTCTCGCGACAGCAGCGTGTTGTCGATATTCTTCAGCGGCGGCCCCGGCTCTTCGTCCTTTCCGAGCAGTGCCGCATAGAACGCAGGAATCTGATTGCCGCCGATCTTCGTGCCTTGGCAAATCGCGGGCAGAAAGCTGCTGCCATAGTTTCTCGCACCACCGTTATCGGCCGGTGGATTCAGCGTGATGAAGCCCGGTAGGTTTTCGTTCTCGCTGCCCAGTCCGTACAACGTCCAGGCCCCAACGGAGGGTCGCACAAATTGAAAGCTGCCAGTGTGCAACTGGGTGAACGCCTGCGAATGGTTAGGCAGATCGGTGTGCATGCTGCGAATCACGCACAACTTGTCTGCGTGCTTTGCCAGTTGTGGGCACACTTCGGACATCCACAATCCCGATTCACCGTGCTGAGAAAACTTGAACGGCGAACCTAGTAACTTGGCTCCTCCGCGATCTCGCCCGATCGTGGTCGTCTCGCCGGATTGTGCGTTGAGTGCGGGCTTATAGTCGAACAGGTCGACATGTGACGGCCCGCCATTCATGCAAAGAAAGATGACGCGTTTAGCTCGGGCTGGAAAATGAGTTGCCTTAGGTGCCAGAGTGCCCAACTTCGAGGAGCGAGCGTCATCCGCGGCGGCGCGCTGAGCGAGGCTCGTAAACGCAAGGTATCCGAAGCCCGAGGACAATGACTTCAACGCATGTCGGCGCGATACAAGCGACGCGTCCGTAATCCATCCGTTAGTAGTTCGCATCGAGGTCACTTCCTAATCAAGGTTTCGGAACTCTGCCGTTGATAGTAAGGCTTGGCAGTAGCTCATCAGCAATTCTTCGTCGGACGTCGACGAGGCTCCGAAGAACTCTTCCGCGATTTGCAATTCCTCGGCATCCGCATTGCGGCTGAAGCAGAGCGAGAAGGCGAGCTGTATTCGTTGCCTGTCACTATCTGCTTGTTTCACTACGCGATCGGCCAAAGCCTTGGCACGAGTTTGGACGAAGGGGCTGTTCATCAAGTACAGAGCTTGCACCGGAACATTCGTCGTGTCGCGTGCGCCGGTGACGAGGCTTGGCTCCGCAAAGTCGAACAAATCAAGCACGTCCGGCAAGCGGTCTCGCAAGACGGGTAAATAAATCGAACGATGTTTCGATCCATCGAGGTCAGCAGGTATTCGTGCGTCTAGCCCGATCAGCGAAATCGGTCGATCGCCGATCACTCGCCCGACGAGCGATCCTTCGGGACGGCGCACGTCGAGTTCACCGGATGCTGTCAGCATAGCATCGCGAATTGCTTCGACATCGAGACGACGTTTTGAGGATCGCCACAGCAGGCGGTTATCCGGATCTATCTCGAACGCGGCGGCATTGTAGTTCGACGCTTGTCGGTAGGTGCGCGTCAGCACAATCTCGCGAACGAACTTCTTCATCGACCAATCGTTCTCAACGAACCGAATCGCGAGATGATCGAGCAGTTCCGGATGACTCGGCAGTTCGCCCGTCACCCCGAAATTGTCCGGCGTCCGCACGAGCCCAGCGCCGAACAAATAATGCCACACCCGGTTCGCCATCACACGAGCCGTCAACGGATGCTCAGGGTGCGTCAACCAGCGAGCGAACTCCAAACGACCACTTTGATCGGACGGAACGTGATTCGACTCCGGCAGCTCGATGACTTTTGGGAACCTGCGCGGCACTTTCGCTCCCGCGCGAGCGATGTCGCCTCGCTCCAGCAGCGGTACGTCGATCACTTGGCCACGATCCAATACGCCCATCGCCAACGGTAATGGGTTCCCTTGGTCGTCGACTTTTTCGAGTTGCCCTTCGATGCCGCCCGATCGCCAAAAGATTCTTAATGCGTCGCGAAGTGTGAAGATCTCGCTGGCGTCTTCGCCCGCTTGGATCGCTCGCTGCACAGCCGCTCGGCCGTCCTGCTCCTCCTTCCTCAAGGCAGCGAGTTCCGCTTTGAGGGCTTCAACCTGTTTGGCGGGAATTCCTACATGCAAGATTGGCTCATTCGCGTCCGCGGGCAAGACAAGTGGATCGCCACTAACTCGATTGGCGGGCGATGCGGCAGTGCCGAAGTAGGTCTTGGTGCTCGCAAACACGCCAGCCAAGGCGTAGTAGTCTTCCATTGAGTACGGATCGAACTTGTGATCGTGACAGCGGGCGCACGCGACCGAGTGCCCCATGACGGCTCGTGTAACGGTGTCGATCTGCTCATCGATTACGTCGGCCAAGAACTGAAAGCCATCGGCTTCGTCGAGGTTCTTCGGACCGAGCGCGAGAAACCCCGTGGCGATCAACAATCGAGCTCGCTCATTATCATCGTCGTACGGCAACAAGTCGCCGGCAATCTGCTCCGTCAAGAAGCGGTCAAACGGCACGTCGGCGTTCATGCAATCGATTACATAGTCGCGATATCGCCATGCGTAAGGGAACGAGATATTGGCTTCTTTGCCGCTTGATTCCGCGAATCGTGCCACGTCCAACCAGTGCCGCCCCCAGCGTTCTCCGAATCGTGCGGAGGCCAAAAGGAAATCAACTTCGGATTCCAATGCGGCATCGAGTCCTTTGGCATTGATTCGTTGTAGAAACTCTTGGACCGCTTCAGGAGATGGCGGCAAGCCAACAAGATCGAAGTGCAGTCTCCGCAGCAAGGTCGAGGGCTCCGCGTCCGGCGATGGCGCGAGTGATAACGCTTCCAACTTTTGCAGGATGAACTTGTCGATATCTGACTTGGCCCACGACTCGTTCGGCGATTTCGGTGGTTCGGAACGCACGGGCTTTTGCAGTGCCCAGAACTTGCGAGCTTCCTCAATATCCGCAGCGAGCGATTTGGGAGCAGCAGTTGCATCGCGCGGATCCGGAGCGCCCATACGGATCCAGCGAGTAACGTCATCGATCAACGACGCTGGAAGCCGATCCTTCTTCGGCGGCATCTTCAAGTCGCTGTCTTCATGCGAGATGGCTGCGAGTAGCAGACTTTCTTCGGGCTTACCGGGCACGACAGCGGGTCCGCGATCTCCGCCTTTTCGCGTGGCGTCGCGCGAGTCGAGCAAGAGGTTCCCTTCGGGAGTGCCGCTCTTCGCCGAGTGGCATTTGTAACAATGGTCTGCAAGCATCGGTCGAATCTTGGACTCGAACAAGGCAAGTCCGGCAGCATTCGGAGCCTCGCTTGGATCTGCAGCTCGTGTTGCGTGGAACGGCAGCAGGAAAGTACCGACGAGTACGATGAGCAGAAGTTGCAATTTCGGGCGAGTGGAAGACATCGGGCAGTAAACTCGACTTTCGAAGTGCTCCTTGGACGTACTAACTAGCTTCTCAAACCGCCGCTCGGTTCGCTAGAGAAAAAAGTCCGGCATCAACGGTTCGCCGGGGCTTTCGGCATATTGCTCGAAGTCGGTGACGCCTTCTTCCGCGAGAACCGCCTCGTCAACAAAGAAGTTTCCGGTGCAAGTCCGACTGTTGCGGGTCAAGATTGCATGAGCGGCGTCAGCCACGATGCTCGGCTTACGACTACAGCGGATCATCGCCTCGCCTCCCAATAGGTTTTGGACTGCAGCGGTTGCGATGACGGTCTTCGGCCAGAGCGCGTTTACTGCGATGCCTTGTTCTCGCAACTCTTCCGCCATTCCCAGCACACACATGCTCATCCCAAACTTCGACATCGTGTAAGCGACGTGCGGGGCAAACCATCGCGATTCCATGTTCAGCGGCGGTGATAGGTTCAGGATGTGCGGATTCGCGGCCTTGGCGAGATGCGGCAGACAACATTGTGATGCCAGAAACGTCGCTCGAACGTTGACGGAGTGCATCAAGTCAAATCGTTTGGCGGGCGTATCGGCCGTGCCGGCAAGGAAGATTGCACTGGCGTTATTCACGAGGATATCGATCTGGCCGAAAGCATCAATCGTTTTTTGGACTGCTTCCGCGATCTGATTCTCGTCCCGAACGTCGGTCACACAGGCCAAGGCCTTGCCACCAGCGGCCTCAATTTCTTCCGCGGCGGTAAAGACCGTACCTGAGAGCTTGGGATGGGGTTCCGCCGTTTTTCCGAGGATGGCGACGTTAGCTCCATCTGCGGCGGCTCGCAACGCTATCGCCTTTCCGATGCCTCGGGTCGAGCCTGTAATGAACAACGTCTTGCCGGCAAGTGTGGTCATGTATTCCTCAAGATCTCGAAAATGTCGCAGCGTGCCTGTTTGAAAAGCAGAGCCGCGTGCCTTAGCCTGGGTGCATCCTTGATCCGACAGCATCCGCGATGCGCGCCGCTGAGTCAACAAAGGAGCGAATTGAGCTATGCGACGAAACTTCAGAACGATCTGCTTTTGCCGCCAATTAATCGCAGGACGGTTTGCCACTCGAACGGGAGCATTGCTGCTCGCGATCGCGTCGGCGGTGACAGCCACAAATACGAGCGACGCCCAGGACTCGACCGACATTGGTTCGCGACGCGAACTGTTTGTCGACGATACTCTGATCGATCGCTTAGAGGGCCACGCCGATTTGCGATTACATCACCCAGTGCCTCGCGAAGTCGTATTGGTTCACGATGCGTCGTGGGAAGGGACCGGCAGCGGATACCACAGCGTCTTTCAAGATGGCGACTTGTATCGCATGTACTACAAGGCTTGGCATCTGGATGTGCAAGAAGGAAAGCTCGACAGCGGACGTCATCCGCTTTATTGCTGCTATGCCGAAAGCGATGACGGCGTTCATTGGCGAAAGCCGGAGCTTGGTCTGAATGAGTTCCAGGGTTCGACCAAGAATAACATCGTCGTTGCCAGCGGAACACAAGGGACACTGAAGGTTGATGCGGGGCACCCGGCCGTGTGCAAGGACACGAATCCGAATGCTCCGGCGGATGCTCGCTATAAGGCGATATTCCGTTCGTCAGGCCCAAGCGGCTTGTTGCCCTTCAAGTCGCCCGATGGCATTCATTGGTCACCGATGAGCGATACTCCGATTCTCAGCGGGATCGGTGCTTTCGATTCGCAGAACCTCGCGTTTTGGGATCCCAACATCGGCAAGTATCGTGCGTACTGGCGAATCTTCACAGCGGGGACCACGACGGATAAAGAATGGAAGCCTGCCGGCGTCCGAGCGATTCGCACAGCAACCTCGGACGACATGCTAACGTGGGACAAGCACGAAGATCTGACCTACACCGATTCACCGGACGAGCAACTGTATACGAATCAGATCAAGCCCTATCATCGTGCTCCACACCTTTTGATCGGTTTTCCCACTCGCTACATCGATCGCGGTTGGTCGGACTCGATGAAGGCGTTGCCAGAGCGCGAGCATCGCGAGCGTCGTGCTTCCTCCGTCGAACGATATGGCACCGCGATCACGGAAGGCTTGTTCATGGCGAGTCGCGACGGCGTAAAGTTCAAACGATGGAACGAAGCGTTCTTGCGTCCCGGAATCGAGCGGCCTGGAACCTGGCATTACGGTCACCAGTACATCGCCTGGCATGTTGTCGAGACCAAGTCGGCGCTGCCTGGTGCTCCCAACGAGTTGTCGTTGTACGCGAGCGAGAGTTACTGGACGGGAGTCGGAAGTGCACTGCGTCGCTATACGTTGCGGCTCGACGGTTTCGTATCGGTAAACGCCTCCTTGAGAGGTGGCGAAGTGATTACGAAGCCGCTGAAGTTTGCAGGATCGGAATTACACTTGAACGTTTCGACGTCGGCGGCCGGAGGCGTTCGCGTCGAGATTCAGAATCTTGATGGAACTCCGATTTCAGGATTTACTCTCGACGATTGTCAAGAAGTCTTCGGGGACAGTGTTGATCGACAAGTCACGTGGAACAGCGAGACACCTCTTGCCGAACTCGCCGGACAACCCGTTCGACTACGATTTGTGCTCAAGGACGCGAATCTGTATGCCTTTCAGTTCACCTCGACACCGACTGGAGATTGATGATGTTGCCTTGTCGTCTACGGTACATAGGAATGCTCAACAACTTCCTTGTCCTGCGTAGGGTCCGCTGTACGGACCTCAGCGACTCTTGGTCCGCACAGCGGACCCTACTTTTGAAACGTCGAAGTTATCTTGTGAGTTGTTCCTTCGTTATCCGTTCTGCTGTCGCACTGGCTTTCGCGCTGGTCTCCAAGGCGTCCCTTCCTGCCGCGGAACCAGTTCAGCCAATCGGCTTCAAGCAGGCGGGGATTGTTGCCGCGTGGGAGACGTATGCTGATCGGTTAACGTTCGGCAAGGGGCAGACGCTGGCATTGGTCGACGATGGCTGCAAGCTTTCGATGCCAGAATGGTCGAAGTCAAACGGCGAGTTGCCCAAGGTGTTGGTGACCTATGACAGTGTCGACGGCGATGAAGATCCGAAACACGAAGGGCGAGGCTATCACGGATCGACAATCGGCATTCCGTCGTCGCTCAACTACGGCGGAAAATGGGGCGTCGCTTATAACGATCAACTCGCGGTTATTCGAGGGCTTGAATGTTGCCACTGTAAGACAACCGACGGCGAGACCTTAGCAGGGGCGCTGCAGTGGATCATCGACAATCACACGCATTACAAGATCACCACGGTCAATCTCGCGCCCGTCGACGATCAAGCTCACGACCAGCCTGTGGCAACGGCGATCGACGGCAAACTGACGAAGCTCCGTGAGCTTGGTATTTGGGTGAGTGCGCCGACGGGCAACCATAATTTCACCACGGGCATCTCCTGGCCCGCGAGCCAACCGGACTGTTTCGCGATAGGTGCCGTGCGACAGGGAGCCGACACCGTGTACCTGGATCGACACGCCAAAGTCGACCTTGTCGTCCCCGCCGCCGCGACCTCTTCGTCCAATGCGATTGCATGCGGTGCGGCCATCGTGTTGCGCGAAGCAATTAGGAAGACCGGCTACGACTGGAATGCTGACGGCTCGAACATGGCGGAAGCCATGCTCTCAATAATGCAACAGACGGGCGTCAGCGTCAAAGATCCTGAGACGCAGCGTTCTTATCAGCGTCTTGATCTAGCCAACGCATTGAAGCATATCTTTGCCTCCCCCGGTCCGGGCAACAACGCTAACTCCAAACGCTGAGTCACACTCCGGGGTCGTGTTGCCAAATCGCAGCAGGGGTCGCTCCGCGAAGGAGGCGAAACTGGCACACGTTGCGTTTTGGCAACATCTCGCTCGTCGTTCAAAATGCGTTAGAACGCATCGATTCATCGCTTTTCCTTCCAAAACAACAATCCACGTCCTCGCATCCGCGAATTGGTCCTCAGTTTGCAAGATGTCTGTTCACGCTCGAAAGCAGCGTGTGCGAGCAGAGCGTTCGCACAATGACTTGCCACCCGAATTGGATCGACAACGCATGCATGCCCGCGAACTTGTTGAATTCGCTGCCCTCTTGGCGTCGAACGGACCAGCGATCATTGGACACGCCGCGCGTCTTTCGGACAGTGGCCTGGAACAGTACTGGTCTGCTTCGCGTTGTCGTCAGGAACGCTGGGCCCGCAGCTTAAAAACCTTCTCCTACGAATTGCAGTACACCGCGTCGAAAGACATGGCAGAGCGGTGGGCCGACATCCGCAACGTGTTGGAAGAGATTCTAACGGCAGAAGTGCTGACTAGGATTTGGGGTGCAGTCTGTTGCAGTTACGAGCAACGACGTAGTTTGGACGAGGCGAGTCCGATTGTTCGTAACGTGCTGGCTGGTCATCTCGAGGCACGCAACCGAGCATTGAACCTGATGGTTTACGGGCATGGCCTGCGAGTTGAAGAAGCGGTCATTCTCAATCGTATGCGGCGAAGGAACGAACGGTGGAGCGACATGCTGCTTGGATATCTGCCCGATGGGGAGGAGGTCACCGAGTTCGCCTTCTCGCCTGCTCGTGTCAAAGAGTTCGCCGATGATGCGAAGGTTTCTGCACATCCGGAGACAGCGTGGTCGTTGCTCTTGGCTTCGTTGCGAATTGCCTATCAGCGTCAGACCTATTCTTCGTCACCGAATGAAGATTTGAATCGTCGTGTGGCAGCTGGGATTCTGGCTTGCTTACCAAGCGAACTGTTCGAGACGACCGGCACGCTCAAATCGCTGTGGCTGCTACGGTTGCAACACGCGGCCAACGATACACAAGGAATGATCGAGCAATTGCTCGCCCTGGAATCGTCGCCTCAGGAGGATCTGATGTGGGAGACACGAAATTCGGGTGCACCGCGTACACGTGGGTCGCTCTAGCCAAACAGCAATAACTTCTCTGATCGGCTTAGCGAGAGTGGCGACTGGGCCCGAACTCGGGGTCGTGACGGCGTCGGACGTTCATTTGTCCGATGCAGGCCCAAGTCAGCAGATAAATAACTCCCATTACAGCATGGATGACATCAACGGGCATTGAAATGCTCCTGGCGCGAAGAGTAGGTATCCCTCCTGTAGGTTGAACGCCATCCATGGTTCTCGATTAACATCGGCTCGAATTCCGATGCACCTCGAAGTTCTTTTGGCTCGCGTCTCTAAACGCGGCAGTTGCCAAGGTTTCCCTGGCCGGAAGAGTTCGCCCAGGCAGAACGCTTTGATTTCTTTGGCCGAACTTCCAGGTCGAGATTTCATATCAACCGCAATCGGTGTAGGCTAGAACCGAGTGAACGTTAGATGCCTCTGAAGGCATCACTATCGAATCGAAAACACGCCACTTGTTGAACACCATGAACCAGCCTCGTCCACGCGCCGTCGGAATCGACCTTGGAACAACCTTCTCGGCGGTGGCATGCCTCGATGATCTGGGACGCCCGCAGACACTGAACAATGGCGAAGGTGACAAGCTAACGCCAAGCGTCGTGTTTTTCGAAGAGTCGGAGATCGTCGTCGGTAAAGAGGCCGTCAAAGCTATCAGCACCGCGGCCGCTCAAGTCGCCGAATGTGCCAAGCGCGATCTAGGCAATCGCATGTACGAAAAAGTGCTCGGCGGTCGTCAGTACCCGCCCGAGGCCCTAGAAGCGTGGGTATTAAATAAACTGCGAATCGATGCCGAGCACCAGATTGGTGCGTTTGACAAAGTCGTGATCACAGTGCCAGCTTATTTTGATGAGGTTCGACGCAAAGCGACGCAAGACGCAGGTTACATGGCGGGCTTTGACGTGATGGACATCATCAACGAGCCCACGGCGGCCGCGATCGCGTTTGGGTTTCAACAAGGCGGCGAACATGCCATCGCAGCGGCGGACGGAATGTGCCGGATCCTTGTGTACGATTTGGGCGGTGGGACGTTCGACGTTACCGTGATGGAGATCTCGCGTGATCAGTTCGTCACGCTGGCAACTGACGGCGATGTTCGCCTGGGCGGGCGCGACTGGGACCAACGTCTGGTCGACTACGTCGCAGAAGAATTCATTCGTCGGTGCGGCGTCGATCCACGAGAAGATCCAAACACAGAAGGACGTTTGTGGCGTGAGTGCGAAGACACTAAACGAACACTGTCGGCCCGATCGAAAGCAAACGTCGCTTGCGACTATAAGGGCCAGGCTGTGCGACTGGAGATCACACGTCAGATGTTTGAAGAGATGACGCGTGACTTGCTGGATCGTACGGCATTCACGACTCGACAAACACTTCAGGCCGCAGGTCTCCAATGGTCCGACATCGATCGCGTTCTCCTGGTTGGCGGTTCGACACGAATGCCAGCCGTCTGCGAGATGCTGCAATCGATCACTGGAAAGGAACTGGACCGCTCCGTATCACCGGATGAAGCGGTCGCACACGGTGCAGCAATCCATGCGGGCTTGTTACTAGAGCGGCATCACGGCCAAGCTCCGCGCGTCACGATCAAGAACGTGAACTCTCACAGCCTCGGAGTGGTTGCCCGCGATTCTGCGACACAGCGTCAACGCAACGCCATCCTAATCCCTCGCAATACGTCTCTTCCAGTAGCGGCAAAGCGGATCTTCAAAACGCACAAGGCGTCGCAGAAGTCGATTCTGGTTCAAATCGTCGAGGGCGAGAGTGCATCTCCCGACGATTGCTCGCAAATCGGCAAGTGCTCGGTTCGCGAATTGCCTCCTGGTCTGCCAGCCGACACACCGATCGAAGTGGGCTTCCGCTATGCCGAGAACGGTCGTTTGACAGTGACGGTAAGCTGCGCGGGCAAAGAACTCTGTCACGAAATCCAGCGTGACAACTCGCTGACCCAGGAACAACTCGCAAGTTGGCGGCAGTATATCAGCGGTCGCTGATAATTCGTCGCGGTAAAACCTCCGATCGTTTATTCGGATTACACCGGTTGTAGGGCGGCAAATTAGCCGCCAAAGATCAGCAACCAACGTCGGGCTGATCGCAACACTTCAGTGCGACGAACCGCAACCTACAGTTGACTGATACGCCTTGCGCGTGAGGTCAGTGAACGGGGCACTTGCTAGACGAAGTCCATGTCGAACGAACCAGTCAATATCTTGATCGCCGACGACGATTCGGCGTTGCTGCGTCTGTTGCGAAAGTGGATGGAGAGCAGCGGCTATATCATCGAGAGTGCTGGCGACGGGCGACAAGCCATCGCGGCAATCGAGACGAGTTGCCCGCACATCCTGATCGCTGATCGCGATATGCCGCACATCGATGGGATTGAGCTGTGCCGTTGGCTACGAAAGCAGGACTTGCCACGATATGTGTATACGATCGTGGTCACGAGCCATTGTTCTTCAGACAACATGGTCGAAGCGTTCGAGGCCGGTGCGGACGACTTCCTAAAGAAGCCTATCGACAAAGCCGAACTCGTGGCGCGCGTCAAATCGGGATTGCGTGTGTTGGAGTTGGAGTCGAAGCTCAACGTCCTCGTCAAGACCGATTCGCTAACAGGGCTTGCGACGCGACGCACGTTCTTTGAGCTGGCCGAACGCGAATGGAGCCGAGCCCGCCGACACCACATTCCCTTATCGGCTGTGATGATCGACATTGATTTCTTTAAGCGAATCAATGACACGTACGGCCACCGCGTTGGCGATCAAGCGTTGCGAGCGGTAGCGAAAGTTTTGCAAGAGAGTTGTCGCGGCAGTGACGTGATCGGTCGCTATGGCGGCGAAGAGTTTTGTGTGTTGTTGCCGGAAACGGATGAATCCCACGCTATTGCTTGGGCCGAACGGGTTCGCGAACGCTTGGCGAGCAAAGACAAGTTGGTCGATGGACTCAGCACATCCATTACAGCAAGCTTTGGCGTCGCCGAGCGTCTGGCGGATACGAATCAGCCCGATACGCTCGTCGATCTTGCTGACCAAGCCTTGCTTGTGGCCAAGCGTTCCGGTCGAGATCGCGTAGTCGGCTTTCAATCGCTGGCAACGTCTACGTGTGCGAGAACAACCGTCGCTGGTCCAGAAGCCATGTTTGACGGCCTGGTTGCTCGCAACGTGATGACGACGGTCATTGCGGGCTTAAGCGAGAACGAGACGGTGGGTCGAGCCGCCCGCTACTTCCTGCGATTTCGCTTCAACTCGGCACCGGTGGTCGATGACGCCGGCAAGCTGGTCGGCATCCTTTCCGAACGCGACGTCATGTCCATTATGATGTGGCCGAAGTGGTGGTCGACGACGATCAAGGATGTGATGAAACGGAATGTCGTCTGCTACGAAGAATCGTCGCCAGTCGTCGCCATCTATGAATTCTTGAGCCGTGTATCGCTTCGAGGTGTGATCGTCGTAAAGGATGGTCGACCGACTGGCATGATCAACCGCGGAAGTTTGCTGCGTTGGTTTACGAACTTGCTGGCGATGACTCCCGGTTCGATGATGGATGCGCCAGCACTCGAAGCGATCTCCAAGGAAGGACCGACGTCTGCCGATCCACGAGAGCATGTGGCGATGATCGCCCGCGCCTTGGTTACAGAAGTCACTGGTCTGGAAGACCGCATCGGTCGCGAGGAGTCGGACCTCGTGCCGGCAGTTGTGGGTGGAGTCTCGCGAATCGAAGAGTTGCTAAATGACCTGCTGGCATTTTCTCGCGATGCCAATGTCGTCGGATTTGGCAGCGAGCAGAATGCGCCACAATCGAACGACCCTACGGTTGGAACACTCGTCGACCTCCTGGGCGTCGCATGCGGCGATCGTGACGAGTCGTTACGCTCGCTGCCTTCTACGTGGCTTTCAAGCGATTCGACATCCGGCCTTATGCCAGATTCTCACAAGCAAGATCACTAGCAATCTTCCAGATTCAGTTCGTAACGTGGCCGAACTGATAGATGAATCCGAACGAGTCGGCGAAGTAAACTTCGCCCTGTTCGTCTTCTCCGAACGCAATGATCGGCATGCTCTTGGCAGGAATTGAGCGGTTTGCCACGACGGCTTTCGTTGCCTCATCGTAACGCAACGCCCACACGCGACCGCTGACATAGTCCGCGTACAAATACGCACCGACGAGCTCTGGTAGCTTCTTGCCGCGATACACATAACCGCCCGTGATCGACTTGCCAATGTCGTGATGATATTCCCAAATCGGATCGATCAAGTTGTCGCTGGCATCTGAGCCATTGTCGCCGAATTTGTGTTTGGCTTCGCGGAGATTCCATCCATAGTTGCCGCCTTTGACGATCAGATTGATCTCTTCCCAAATATTCTGCCCGACGTCGGCTGCCCAGAATTGTCCCGTCTCGCGATCGAATGACATACCCCACACATTTCGCAAACCATACGCCCAGATTTCGCTGCGTGCACTTTCATGCCGGACGAAAGGATTGTCTTTGGGGATGGAGTAGTTCTTACCTTCGTCCTTGCGATCGACGTTGATGCGAAGAATCGATCCGAGCAACGTGGCCAAGTTCTGGCCGTTACCGTGCGGATCGTTACCGCTGCCACCATCGCCTAACGCGATGTACAAGTAGCCGTCGGGGCCAAAGGCGAGCGCGCCGCCGTTGTGGTTCCAGTAAGGCTGCTCGACCCGCAGCAGTTCTTCTTCGGAAGCGGGGTCGGCTTGATTGGGATTGTCTTTGGAAACGTGAAACCGCGAGATGACGGAAGTATGCGGCGCATCCGTCGTCGTGTAGTAGACGAAGAACTCGCCGTTTCGCTTGTAATCGGGGTGAAACGCCAAGCCCAACATACCTTCTTCGTTCTCTTTGTCCTTATAGACAACTTTAGATTCCATATCGAGGAACGTACCTGCCTTTTCGACGGACGGATCGTTCGGAATTACATGGATCACGCCTTGTTGTGTAACGAAGAACAATCGGTTCGAGCCGTCGCCCGCGTTCGCAATTACAACAGGACGGCGTAGCCTCAGACTCGGGAATGCTCGATCAACTTGGAGCGACAACTCGGACTCATCAACTTGAGCAAAGGCACTTGTCGTGATGGCGAGTACGGCGGCTGCGAATCGGACTTTGGAAAACATCGGCGAAGAATCCTTGAAACTCGTTGCAGCTGGAGGTTGCAGTTCTCACATCATTGCTAGGCGCGCACCGTCCACGCAAGTCCCAAATGGGGAGAACCGGGAGCGATACCGCTACGACGATCGGAGGACTATTCGATGCCGAGCAGTTCGACGTCGAACACCAAAACAGCGTGAGGGCCGATGTCTGCGCCGGCACCTTGTGGTCCGTAAGCCAGCTCCGAGGGAACGAACAATCGCCACTTCGAGCCGACTTGCATCAATTGCAGCGCTTCGGTCCAGCCGCGAATCACGCGACCGACGGGAAAGGTAGCTGGTTCATTGCGTTCGACCGAGCTATCGAAGACGGTGCCGTCCAGCAGAGTGCCATGGTAGTGAGTTCGCACGGTGTCCGTAACCTTTGGCGAAGGACCGTTTCCTTGCTGGAGGACGGCGTACTGCAGGCCACTCGGAAGCGTCACAACGCCTTGTTTCGTCTTGTTGGTTGCTAGAAACGCTTTGCCTTCACGCATGTTCTTCTCGCCAATTAGCTTGCCACGTTCGGCAGACTTGGCCTCCATCTCTTGTTGAAATGCTTGCAGAGCAGCAGCGATCTGAGCTTGATCGAGACGCGGCTTGACGTTGGCGAGGACATCTTTGATGCCTTGCGCCAGTGCATCGACATTGATCTCCAACCCGTCGGCCTTGAGGTTCTGACCAATGTTGATCCCGATACCATAGCTGGCTTGGTCCAGCGTCGTCTTGTACGCAGGTGCCGGCAATGCGCCGTTTGGCGCGTCTTGCCCGTGAACCACTAGTGAGAAGAGGGTGACGGCAACAAAGGGAGTCCAAAAGCGGAACATGAGTGGTCCTTTCGGTGGTGGGGGCGACGCCGTGTTGGCTCCGCGGGATGCGGCGGGACGTTGAATCTGGTGTGCCAGGGAAATTACGCGGATTTTGAATATAGCTTTTTGGCCAAACATGAGGAACACCGGTCGCGTGAGCCAACGCTGTCTGCAAATTACTGGTGATTCTTCGCCCTAGTTCCTGCCTTGACCGGAATGGCGGTAACTGAGATCATTCCGCCCCGCGCGTTGGAACTGGAGGGTCAATGAGATTTCGGCTAGCTGAAACACTTTTGCTGTTAACCCTCGCAGTCGCTAGCGGCTGCCATGCGACCAATTATGCGGAACGTGGGGCGACTCTGGGCGCTTTGACAGGTGCGTTAGGTGGCGCTGCCATCGGCCAGCATAATGGCGATGCGGCGAGCGGAGCCTTGATCGGCACTGCGGTAGGAGCCATAGCCGGGGCTGCTATCGGCGACACGATTGATTACGAGGCAGCCCGTTCCGCCGAGATCATTGAACAGCGAATGGGCCGACGGATGGCCGGTGCAGTGGGCATGAACGATGTCATCGCAATGTCGCAGGCAGGGCTAAGTGACAATGTCATTACGACGCACATCCGAGCCAACGGCGTTGCAAGTCCGCCAAGCGTGCCCGATTTGATCACGTTGCAAAATGCGGGAGTGAGTGACATCGTCATCGAGGCAATGCAACAAACTCCGCCTCCAACAACCCAAGTGTCCGGTCCAGCAGTGATCAGTCAACCGGGTCCTGTCATCATTGAAGAGCACCATTACGTGACTCCGCCCTACCCGTATTACGGGCATCATCGGCGTTACCATGGGGCACCTCCGCGACCCGGTGTGCATTGGGGAGTAAGTTTCGGGCATTAGGTCATGCCAACGACCCCATTCACGTAAGGATTTCGCGAGTTGGTTGCCCAAGCCGGTTGCTGGCAGTTAAACTGTTCCTAGTGCTGTGTTACCGCTAAGAACTCGGGTGCCACTGGCTCGGCCAGTGCTGCACGGACCAACCACGCCCGTGACGGCACTGGCACACAACCCTAAGACTAAGCTGTAACCAAGCACTAGGACCAGTGGGGAATGGCTGCGAGCGCCAAGTCGCTCGTTCTCGAAGACACTTGCATGGCCCATGCGCGAATGGCGAACTCGGATCACGACTCCGATCTATACATAAGTTTCAGTCCGATCGATGCGGTCGACTCGACGATTGAAACTCCGATTCAGCCTGCGTTCCGGACCATCGATTTCGACTCGACGGAACCCTTGGATCTGCCCGACGAATCATCTTCGGTCGCAGCATCGAAGCCTGACAGTGCCACCGGCACGGTCCCTTCGGGACTCACTTCAGGGCAGCTATGGCTGAACGGCGGCGTGTTGATGTGTGCTTGTCCAGATTGCCGTGCACCGATGTCGATTCGCTTCTGGCTGATGATTGCCGACTGCTGGCAGTGTGGTACCAGTATCGAGTTGTCTGAGGAACAAGAGCGAGAAGCACGGAGGTTGCTCGGCGAACAGGACCAATCGGTGTCTGCACCGGTTGCCGCACCAACGGCGTCTGCGAGGCAACGCCCCGCGACCGATCCTCAACCGACGGCGAAGAAGCCTCCCGACTCTGCCGCTGCCCAACCTCGAACGCCCGTTCCTGGTCCAGCCACGTCCAAGAAGCCTGCACAGCAAGCTCCTTCTACGCCAACACCGCCAGCGCAGTCGCCTCAGGCGCGTCGTGCGACACCTCAACCCCCGGGCACCGGTCCGCGACCCACTCGCCGCCCTCCGCCCCGCCGTCCCGTTTCGGCATTAGAAAATCGAATTCGCGCACGGCTGCAAAAAAGTGCCCGTGCAACGGGCGTGACTGCCGTCGTACGAGATTTGTTTGGCTGTACGCCGGCCTGGCTGGTCAGTCTCGTCTTCCACATGATTTTGATGCTACTACTGGCGTTGTTCACGATCGGCTCCGAAGACGAGGGCCCGTTCATCACGCTATCAACCACGGTCGCAAAAGAAGTGCAGTTGGGTGGCGACATGATCGTGATCGATCCGCTGAACGAAGTCGTGTTCGATTTACCCGTTCCGAAAGACATGAATCTGACCGATGCCGCTCAGCGCGAAGCGGTTGTTAAAGCAGACCAGGATGCACGCGAACTGCGAATCGATCCTGGCGTCGACGAGCCGAACTTGCCGGATCTCGCCAAGGTCAAACGACTGGTTGGCACGGCAACGGGAGGAGGGCAAGCAGCGGCGGCCCGTGATCCCCGCATTCGTGTTGAGGTCGTAAAGCGGGAAGGTGGGACCACCTTAACCGAAGCTGCCGTCGCACGCGGGTTGCGTTGGATGGCGATGCATCAATCGACCGACGGCCATTGGAGTTTACATGACTTCAACAGCTCGAAGGGGTGTTCTTGTAGCGGCGTCGGTTCGCATAGAAGCGATTCAGCAGGGACCGCGCTCGCTTTGTTGCCTTACCTCGGAGCGGGCCAGACCCATTTAGTCGGAAGATATCGTGATGAAGTTTCTCGTGGGCTGCGATGGTTGCTCGACCATCAACGCGAGAACGGCGATCTGCGAGCCAACTCGCAAGGCAACACCGGCATGTACGCTCACGGGCAAGCCACCATCGTGTTGTGCGAAGCCTACATGATGACCGGCGACAACAGCTTGCGCGAACCCGCTCAAAAAGCCCTCAACTTCATCGTCGCGGCTCAACACGATGCCGGCGGCTGGCGGTACGAACCGAGACAAGCTGGCGACACGAGCGTTGCCGGCTGGCAAGTTATGGCCCTGCAAAGTGGTCGTGCTGCGAAACTGAACGTACCTGACGAGACGCTCGAACTGGCCGGCGTGTTCCTCGACTCGGTATCGAGCGGTGGTGGTGCCAAGTACGCTTATATGCCGCGTCAAGGGCCGACTCATATCATGACGGCCGAGGCGCTACTCTGCCGGATGTATCTCGGCTGGAAGCTGGACATGCCCGGCATCGATCAGGGGATTCGATTTCTCGCGGCGCAGCACCTGCCATCCGAGCGGAACCCCGACATCTACTATTGGTATTACGGCACGCAGGCCTTTCATCATCATGGCGGCCCCGAGTGGGAGTTGTGGAACCGCGAGATGCGCGAGATTTTGATCAAAACGCAAGAGCGGAGCGGTCATAAGGCAGGCAGCTGGGAAGCGCGTGGCCCACACGCCTCCGCTGGTGGCAGGCTCTACATGACGGCTCTCGCCACTTGCAGTCTCGAAGTTTACTACCGACACCTGCCAATCTTTCGGCAGATTGATCTCGAGTGACACGTCTGCACAGATGTCGTGGCGGTCGGCACAACAAATCTGCGGGAGGCCCACGACATGAGGCAGCGATTTAGCGCATTGCTGCTTCTGTTGACCGTTGCGGTCATTGCCTTTGCCGGCGGCTATCTAGTTCGCGACCAACAGCCCGTGATGCCTTCGCGTTCCTCGCCGATCCGTAGCATGGACGAAGCGCGAACTGCACTCGAACGCAATCTTGCTCGCGAAGGCGATCAACAGGCGGCAAGTATCGGCAGTTTCATGACGCTCGTCTCCTCGCATGACCGAGCGTCGCTCTTCGAGGCAGTCACGACTGTCGAACAAGAGTGGCATCCTGGCAGTGCGGTCATGATTTTGGAATGCATCCCTCTGATCCGCAGCAATGCCGTCCGCGAGGCAGCGATCGACTTGCTGCAACGGCAAACCGGTCAACAGTTCGATGGCGATTCGAACGCTTGGTATCGCTGGATTTGGCAGCAGGACTACACGCCGCATCCGGAGTATCCGAAATTCAAAAGCGCGTTGTATTCACGACTCGACTCGCGTTTTCAGGAATACTTTGCGTCTGCCGACATGGCCTCCATTCGACTCGACGAAGTTCGCTGGGGCGGTGTCCGGCGTGATGGCATCCCACCTCTGAAAGATCCGAAAACGCTTCCGGCTGTGGACGCCGGCTACCTTGCGGACTCGGATGTTGTTTTTGGTGTCGAGATCAACGGCGAGGCTCGGGCGTATCCCAAGCGGATTCTCGCCTGGCACGAAATGGTCAAAGACACGCTCGGAGGCGAGTCGATAAATGGCGTCTATTGCACACTCTGCGGATCGATGATCGTTTACCAAACCAAAGTCGGCGACACACACTATGAATTGGGGACCAGTGGATTTCTGTACCGCTCGAACAAACTGATGTATGACCACGCAACCAAGTCACTATGGTCAACGCTCGATGGCGAGCCGGTCGTTGGCCCGCTGGTTGGAAAGGGAATCAAACTCAAACCGCTGCACGTCGTGACGACGAACTGGGGCCAATGGCGACAAGAGCATCCTGCCACGAGCGTCCTGTCTTTGGAAACGGGCCATCGTCGCGACTACGGCGAAGGAGTCGCATATCACGATTACTTTGCCACCGACGAGCTCATGTTCGAGGTGCCGAAACGCGACGCACGTTTGAAGAACAAGGACGAGGTCTTGGCGATTCGGCTGGATAATGTCACCGACGAACGGCTGGCCATCTCCGTCGGCTTTCTCGCCAAACATCGCGTTTACCAAGATCGAATCGGTGAGACGGAGTTTGTTGTGCTAACGGATGACGGCGGCGCAAATCGCGTCTACGAGTCGAAGGGGGTTCAATTCACGGAGTTACTGGATTCGAGGGTCGTCCGTGACCAGGATGGAAGTGAATGGGAAGTTACAGAATCGTCGCTTTCGAAGCTCGGTGCCGAAATGAGATTGTCGCGTCTCCCAGCGCATCGCGCCTTCTGGTTCGGTTGGTACGCCGCATTTCCCGCGACACGCCTCGTGAAATAGCGAAGCTTGCACACCATGAATGCTACACGCGATATACTGCTCGCATGGCAAAGTCACTTTTTGAACAATCGGAAGCGGTGAACTTACGTGCTGTCCAGCCGTTAGCCGCGAGGATGAGGCCGAGGACGCTGGACGAGTTCGCTGGTCAACAGCATTTCCTAGGCGAAGGTAAGTTGCTGCGGCGATTGCTGAAAGCGAATCGTCTTGGGTCGGTGATCTTCTATGGTCCGCCTGGAACCGGCAAAACGACGTTGGCTCAGCTTCTGGCTACGGAAACCAAGAGCCGGTTTCGACAGTTGAGCGCGGTCACGAGTGGCGTGAAGGATCTGCGCGAAGTATTGCAAGAAGCACGCGACGAGGCAGCGACAGGTGGTCGACGGACACTGCTGTTTATTGACGAGATTCATCGCTTCAATAAGACACAGCAAGACGCATTACTTCCCGATGTCGAAGATGGAATCGTCACCTTGGTGGGGGCGACCACAGCGAATCCCTTCTTTGCCGTCGTCAATGCGCTGGTCAGCCGAAGTCAGATCTTTCAGTTTCAGCCCTTGTCTCCAAATGACATCAAAGCGTTGTTGCAACGGGCGATCGGCGACCGCGAGCGCGGACTGGCCAAGCACCAAGTCGAGATCGCGGAGGACGCGCTCGACTTTCTTGCCGACGTCTGCGACGGCGACGCCCGTCGAGCGCTTTCGGCGTTGGAGATCGGCGTTCTGTCGAGTGACGATCGACCGCTGAAGTTTACCCGTGCACTTGCGGAAGAATCGGTGCAGCGCAAAGCCATCGAATACGATGCGACGGGCGACTCGCATTACGACGCGGCCAGTGCGCTGATCAAGAGTATTCGCGGCAGCGATCCAGATGCGGGGCTCTACTGGCTGGCTCGGATGCTTGAGGCAGGGGAAGACGTCCGATTTCTCTGTCGGCGGTTAGTGATTCTCGCTAGTGAGGACGTCGGTAACGCTGACCCGCAAGCACTGCCGCTGGCAATTGCTACGATGCAAGCATGCGAATTCATTGGGCTGCCGGAGTGCCAACTGACGCTATCACAGTGTGTGACGTATCTCGCCTGCGCTCCCAAATCGAATGCTGCCACCGCTGCCATCGGCGAGGCGTTGAGCGACGTCCGCGAAGGGCGATTGATTCCTGTTCCTGTCTATTTGCGCGACGCCCACTATGGCGGAGCGAAACAACTGGGACACGGCGAGGGCTACGAGTACGCTCACAATGCCGAGGATGGAGTCGCTGCGCAGGACTATCTAGGAGTCGAGCGGGAGTACTATCGACCGGTAGATCGTGGCTTTGAAAGGGAACTCGCCGAGCGGCTCGCGAAGATTCGTGCGAAGTTGCGCGAAGCGGTCGAGTAAGCGTGTCGCATGCTGAACCATATGCCGTTCGATAGCGAATTCTATTGCACGGTTTGCTGGCAGACGCTAAAAGCCCTGAACATTCGTTCGCAAAGGGGTAATCAATGATCGACTCGCGGGTCGCGACGCATTAAACGCCGTCCACCTGCGTCGCTAGCACTCATGAGATGCGCTCTCTGGCTATCAGCGATATTCTTGGCAGGATGCCACACACCGGGAACGCAATCTGGTGATGCTGGGCGATTGTCTGAACTTCCTCGGTCACTCCCCATGTCGAGGCTGCTAACGCCTTCTCATGACCGAGATTGGAGCCCAGACCTAGCAGTCCTACCGTTCGCAGATATTGGCGAAGACAAAGTAACCGTGCGGAACATTCGCCACTGTGCGTATGAATCGGATTCCGATTATGCGGTGAATTACTACGACAAACAGTTCGATCTGCGGAAGACACGCAGCGTGGATTTCATCATCGTGCCGTTCAAAGACACCCCAAGTCTCGCGCATACGATGCTGAGCTTTGGTTTCGAAGATGGCGAGCACGTTGTTGTTTCGGCGGAAGCGAGACTGGAGAAGGGTGAAAAGTACTCTCCAATTCTTGGTGAATTGCGACAGTACGAGTTGATGTACGTGGTGGCTGATGAACGCGATGCGATTCTGCGTCGAACGAAGCACCGCGACGCGGATGTCTACGTCTATCGCACGATTGCCACGCCCGAGCAAACACGAGAACTGTTTCTGGACGTAATGCGACGTGTAAATGAGTTAGCAGAAGTGCCTGAGTTCTATGACACGCTAAGTAACAACTGTACGACCAACATTGTTCGTCACTTGAACCGTATACGCCCCGGTCGAGTCCCCTACGACGTGAGAACTCTCCTGCCAGGTTTCTCGGATGGGCTAGCCTACGAGATCGGCTTGCTCGATACGTCGCTGCCATTTCAAGAAGCTCGGAGAAGAGCTCGCGTCACCGAAATTGCGAATCAATCCGCCGACTCGCCACACTTCTCAGCACTGATTCGGCGATAGCACACGAATCACGTTCTCCTATCCCCACGTCGGAGCGGATTCACTGCGCGTGGCAGCCGCCCGACAGGCAGATATCCTCACCGACCGTGTGTGTTGTAACTACTTGTTTGATAGTCAGTTGCGCCCCGCTTCCAAAAAAGATCTAAAAATTCCCGGAATTGTGACCCGGTTTTGGCTCCGTTTTTCAATAGATGTTAGTAGAGAGCGGTTGCAACGCCGCACTCGAACATGTGATTCGTCTGGGACAGAACCTGCGAGGGGCAGAACGCTCGCTCGAGCGACGCAGGGTCCCAGGCGGTCATATACATGGCTCACCCCCCATTTTAGAGACATTGCAGGTCTGTATTGGGTCTCTCTTGAGATTTCCAAAAGACGACTCAAGCACTGTCTCGATATCTGACGAAAGCTTTGGACTCACACCGAAGTCGTTCCGTCTTCGGCGATCCAGCTGACGCTTGCGCGAGTTAACGCGCAATTCATCATCACCAACAAGGAGAAAGTTATGCGCCCACGTTCTGTATCAAAGAGCCCGAGCTTTGCCCTCCGCAGCCGTCTGCTGGCATTGCTTCTTGCGATGACCGGCCTCGGATTCTATTCGACAACTGCCTCGGCGTTGGAGATCGTTAACTTTGATGTATTCGATGAGGGTGGAGAGACCTGGGTTTTCGTCGGCGATGTCAACGTAAACCAAGAATTCGGCGAGATTGCTGAAATCACCTTCGGCGGAGTCCTCTCAGGAACGAGTACAACGACCGATTACTACGGTCATTTCTCGATCCTTGTGGAGGCTCCGTACGGGTCGATGACTTCTCTGACCGCATCAACTGCAACCGAAACAACCGCAACTTCCTCGTGGCAATTCTTCGATCCTGCGGGAGAACCCTAGTCACAACGCCCTGACGTTTGCTTCGTCGATGCTAGGGCAACTTCTGATGCCGTAGCCAATTTGCAACTTCCGCGGGCGTTCGCGATAGGAGACTTCGGTCGCGCAGCGAATCGGGTGACTGGGAAACGCCGTTTTTTCCACAGCTTGCTAGGGATTCCGAAAACCACGGCTCCGTTTTCCAAGGATCGAATTCTTCGAGTTGTTCCTGTAGATAATTGCGACCGAGCCCAGCATCCACGGCTGCATGGAGATGGGTCTTCAGTTGCACGAGAAATGTAGGGTCTTCGATTGCAGCCAAAGCGTAAATGCGGGCGGCGTCACAGTGCAATTGTGCGTAAGCGGGGCCTACACGAAAGGCTGCTTCGATGTCTAGTATCGAGTTGCTGATGGGATTGTGACGCGGATGTCTGGACTGTTTTTTGGCATTGGCTCGGAGGTGGTAAGCGATCTGCAAACTCGGGTCCAAATCAAGGGCCTTATCCAAGTCCAGGACCGCATTTGCAGGATTTGGGACGCGAAAGTTCAACTTACAGTATGCCAAACTGACATATCGCATTGCACAATTAGGATCCTGCGGAACCACATCTTGATACGAAAGCAGCGCTTGTCCATAGTCGGCTTGGGTCGCCGCAGTATGCGAGTAACAGTCCGCGATAAGTGGATCGCGTGAGATCTCGGTCGCCCGCTTCAATTCAGATAGAGCGATCGGCACCCTATCAATCTGCTCGCAACAATACCCGCGTCCAAAAAGGATCGGGAGTGTTTCGTGGCCCTCCGCACGTTCGGCGTCGTCAAACGCTTTAATAGCCCGATTGTACTGCTCGGCCTCAAGAGCGGTGATCGCGTCGTCCATGTGGCGCGCGTAATCACTCACTTCATTCAGCGAATAATGGATTCTTCCCGTGATCGCCAACAGAGTAAAGGCGATCAGCAAGAGAAACACGACGCGGTATCGCATAAACCATGCCAACGCACCGAAGTGATGGCGCAAGTCTTTTGCTAGTTGGTTGGCGGATTGTGGTCGCTCATCAACACGCAAGGACAAACACCGTTCGATGGTCTTTGCAAGCGTCCGCGACACTTTAGCGTTCAGCTCGACGATGGGTATTAGCTTCTGTTGCTGAAGTTCCAAGTATTCTTCCGCCGCTCGTCGTGGCGATTTGCCCGCTGGCGGATCGCCGAATGGCAGTCGGCCCGTCAGCAGTTCGTAAAGTATCACTCCCAGCGAAAATATGTCAGATCGTGGGTCGCCCGACAAATCCGCCTCGAACGGCTGTAGATGGACATCCCGGATCTGTTCCGGCGGCATGTAAGGCAACGTGCCACCTAGTCGTAGAGCTCCAGTTTCCATGTCGCTGGCAAGATTAAAGTCAAGCAACATCGGAACGCCGGAAGGAGTCAGCAATACGTTGGATGGCTTCAGGTCACGGTGCAAGATCCCATGTTCATGCGTGTAAGCGAGGGCCTCGGCCAATTGAATCCCGATACGAACGACGCCATCCACATAACTGCCACTCAGGTATGCGTTATTAAGGGACACACCCTCACGGACACCATCGACAAAATCGACAACTTGTTCGCGTTCCCTTGCCGCGTCGAGAATGACCCGTGCGTCTTTCGGTGGCGAACCGCTTTCAAAGCCAATCTCTAAAAGGTCGGCTAGGGTCGCGCTACCGTGGTAGGGCATACAGACCGCAGTCATATCGGTATTCTCGTCGTGCTTGACCGAGAACACCGGAACGACATTCGGATGTGTCAGTTTGCCGAGCGTCTCTGCCTCGTCACCTCCATGATGCGAGACTTTGATGGCGACTAAGCGTCCTCCCAAAGCGGTTTCAGCAGCGAGATAGACTCTCGCAATAGCGCCGACGCCCAACTCATGGATAATCTCGTAACCTAGAAACTCGCTAAACAGCTCTGGCCAGTTCTCTTCCTCCAACGCCGGCTGGTGCTCCATGGCGTCGTGGACGTCGATCAATCGACGGAGGCTATGGCGATAACTCGGATAGCGGTTACAGAATTGGCTGGCAGTCAGCGATCTGTCTTGTTCGCGAAGTTGGCAATACTCGTCCAACGCGTCATCAAGTGTCTGCTCTTTTTCTAAGTGCCCTACTGCAATCTTGATCGGAGGACGCCCGTTTTTCGCGACGGCACGCCAAGTTGACGTTGCGCTCTGAATCGCCGCTCGCGTTGCTCGCCCCGGATGCACTTCTTTCATCTACGCCGTCTCGACAAGGGCCAACTTTTCGATGACTTCCCGGGCGGTACGTTCGTGAATTCCAAGTTCCGCGCCGATCTCGACGAAGGTCAGCCCCTGCATCCGCAACTCCACAACTTGCCGATCTCGAGTCGACCGTTCACGCATCATCGCCTCCAGCCGATCCTTCGCCATCACAATTTGGCTCGGCGTATTCGATTTGCGAACGTAACTTGATTCGTCTTCTGAACCCGCAATCAGCGCGCGCTCGCGGCCTATGTTGTGCTTCTGTCCCTGAAACCGACGACGCGACTCCTGAAAAAGCTTGCGTTGGGCGATTGTCGCCAAGTACTTGATGAGCTCCGTTGGCTCGGTGAATTTCGCCAGCGTCTCGCGTTCCGTAAAGAACGACGCCCAAACCATCTGTACGAAGTCGAGTGAATCGAACTTCGAACGCATCTTCTGGTTAAGCTTTCGACGAACGACCCGTTGAATGTGTGGACCGTAAGTGTCGATCAATTCCCAAGCGGCCTGATCCGATCCAGCGCACACGCGCTCGACAACCTTGCGAAATTCCGAATTCTCGTCACTCATAAGATCTTCACCAAAGCAGGAGGTTCCCACCCAAGAGACAACTTAACATGATGGGTAGCTTGAATGCTACTCATTTCCTCGTCCGATCGAGTGGTTTTTTCGATATATCGATCCGACCATCGCGTCACCGCCGCGCGCACGCTACTTTAGTGTCTGAGGCCAATCGCGCCGATTCCCACCCCCAAGGCAAGGCATTCAGCATCTGCTAGAATCTCGGCAATTACAGGGATGCCGCCAGATATGCAACGTTGGGAAACGGTAACGATCGTTGGCGTAGGCCTCATCGGAGCTTCGATCGGGCTGGCATTGCGCAAGCGACAACTCGCTACGACCGTCGTGGGAGTGGGGCGAAGAGCGTCCTCGTTGCGGAAGGCTCGACAGATCGGTGCCGTCACATCCACAACGACCGATTTATCGCGGGGAGTTCGCGACGCTCATCTAGTTATCATTTGCACGCCCGTCGAGCGAATTGCGACACTGGCCTTGGAGGCCTCGCAGCATTGCCAGCCGGATGCGATCATCACGGACGCCGGCAGCACGAAGCTGGAAATCGTTCGACTCGTGGAAACGGGCCTGAAGAGTTCATCGCGGCAAATCGCGTTCGTTGGCAGCCATCCGATGGCCGGCAGCGAAAAGAACGGCCCAGAGTTTGGACAGGCAAATCTGTTCGAGGGACGCGTCACCGTGGTCACTCCCTCCAAACAGTCCAAAGGTGATTCGGTTGACGAAGTCGAACGACTTTGGAAGCTCCTTGGTTCGAAGGTCGTGCGAATGTCCCCGAAAGATCACGACCGTTCCGTTGCAGCAATCAGCCACATGCCGCACCTCGTCGCCTCCGCCATTGCAGCAGCTACACCTCCGGAAGAGTTGGAATTAGCGTCCACCGGCTGGCTAGATACAACACGTATCGCAAGCGGCGACCCCGAATTGTGGCGACAGATCCTTATTCAGAATCGCGGTGGCGTCTTGAAGTCCTTGGACAAGTTTGAGAAAGTGCTCGCAACGTTTCGTCAGGCACTCGAACGAGACCAACAGGAAAAGCTCCTCCAACTGCTCGAAGCAGGAAAGCAACGTCGTGACTCTCTGGGAAATTGATATCTATCCGGCTGAAGGCCAACCCGACCGGCTTGGCAATACTGTCACCGGCGATGCAGCAGACCTTGATTTAGCTAAGGATCTTGCGGTCAGCGCGGCTCGTGGCTTCCTGGTGCAAGGAGACATCGACGAGACACAAGCGAATCAGCTTGCTCGCGAGCTATTTGCGGATGGCGTTGTCGAGCGGACCGTCGTGGCCCGCGCGGGTGATGCGCGATTGAGCGAACCACCCAATGGAAAACCGCAACTTCTGCACGTGATGCTCAAGCCGGGCGTGATGGACCCTGTCGCACAAAGTGCGTTGAACGCTATCGCAGACTTTGGGCTAAAGGTCGATGCCGTTCGCACGTTCCGAAAGTTCTGGCTGCCGGAAACTTCGGCCGAAACCGTCGCGACGCTCTCATCACGAATACTCGCCAACGATTCGATCGAGCAAGTCGTCGTGGGACCACTCCAACTCGATCGACTCCAACTTGGCGCTCCCTACCAGTTCGAGTTGGTTCACGTCGCCATCCTCAATCTGGACGACGAAGGACTCACTCGACTCAGTCGTGAGGGTCAGCTCTATCTTACGCTGGTCGAAATGCAGACGATTCAGAAGTATTTCCGTGACCTCGGGCGAGATCCGACGGATGCGGAATTGGAATCGATCGCCCAGACATGGAGCGAGCATTGCAGCCACAAGACGCTCGCGGGCCGAATCGCTTATCGCGACGAGAACGGCGAGCAGCGTTTCGAGAACATGCTCAAGGAAACGATCTTCGCCGCCACGCAGCAGATTCGACGTGATCTGGGCGACGACGACTGGTGCGTCAGCGTGTTTGAAGACAACGCCGGGATCGTTCGATTTGATGACGAATACAACGTCGTCTTCAAAGTCGAAACGCACAATCATCCCTCGGCTCTAGAGCCTTACGGCGGAGCCAACACCGGGATTGGTGGTGTGATTCGCGATCCGATGGGAACAGGGTTGGGGGCGAAGCCGATTTGTAACACGGATGTCTTCTGCTTCGCCCCTCCCGATATTTCAACCAGTGACTTGCCGCCCGGTGTGCTGCACCCGCGGCGAGTTATGAAGGGCGTTGTGTCGGGAGTTCGCGACTACGGCAATCGCATGGGAATTCCGACGGTTAACGGAGCGATCTATTTCGACGAGCGTTATCTCGGTAACCCGCTCGTGTATTGCGGTAACGTCGGCCTCATTCCCCGAAACAAATCTCGCAAGGAAGTCAAAGCCGGCGATTGGATCGTGTCGGTCGGTGGACGCACCGGTCGTGATGGCATTCATGGCGCGACATTCAGCTCGGCCGAGTTAACTAGTGAAAGTGAGAGCTTGTCTGGCGGAGCCGTGCAAATCGGAAACGCAATCACCGAGAAGATGGTACTCGATGTGATTATGCAAGCTCGTGACCGCGGCTTGTACAGCGCGATAACCGATTGCGGAGCCGGCGGGTTCTCCAGTGCCGTTGGCGAGATGGGAGAGAAGACCGGTGCCGAAGTATGGCTCGACAAAGCGCCACTAAAGTACGACGGGCTCTCGTACACCGAGATCTGGATCTCCGAAGCACAAGAGCGCATGGTGTTATCCGTTCCACCGGCCAATTGGGACGAGTTTGAATCGCTCTGTCGCTCCGAAGGCGTCGAAGCGTCGATCATTGGTAAGTTTGTTGAGACGGGCCGATTGCAACTGAAGTACAACGACAATGTCGTCGCGGATCTTCCGATGGCGCTTCTTCACGATGGCAGACCGCCGATCGTGCGCGACGCAATTTACGCAGCCCCTGCGACCAAGCCGCTGAATCTTCCCGCTCCCGGTTCGCTCGATCTGAACGACACACTCAAGAAGATCCTCGGCTCGTTGAACGTTGCCAGTAAAGAGTGGGTGATCCGCCAGTACGACCATGAGGTACAAGGCGGCAGCGCGATCAAGCCGCTGGTCGGCGTCGAGAACGACGGCCCCGGTGATGCGGCGGTCGTACGTCCCGTGCTGAACTCGTATCGCGGAATTGCCGTCTCCTGTGGAATGAATCCCCGCTACGGCGACTTCGACACCTATCACATGGCCGCCAGTGCGATCGACGAAGCCATGCGCAACTGCGTCGCCGTTGGAGCCGATCCCAGCCGCATCTCGATTCTCGACAACTTCTGCTGGGGTTACACGGACCGTCCCGAAACACTCGGCTCGCTCGTTCGTGCTGCGTTGGCTTGTCGCGATCTGGCGATTGCCTTCGGCACGCCGTTCATCAGCGGCAAGGACAGCTTGAACAACGAATTCAGCTACGAAGGTGAGACTGGCAAACAGACGATCTCGATTCCGCCGTCGCTATTGATCAGCGCGATGGGGCAGGTTGAGGACGTCCGCAAGTGTGTGACGATGGATCTCAAGGAAGCTGGCAATACGCTCTACATCGTCGGGCTAACCAACAACGAACTTGGCGGTTCGCACTTTGCGTTCGTCGAGCAACTCGAAGGTGGCGAAGTTCCCAAAGTGAACACGGACATAGCGAAGCAGACATTCGCTGCGATTCATCAGGCAATTCAAACCGGTTGCTTGCGATCCTGTCACGATCTGAGTGAAGGCGGACTCGCGGTCGCGGTCGCCGAAATGGCATTTGCAGGCGGCATGGGGGCGTCGATTTCGCTCGCTAAAGTTCCACGCAATGCAGGTGATGTCGCCGACCTTTCACTCCTGTTCTCTGAATCCAATTCGCGATTTGTCTGCGAAGTTCCCGCCGGAAAGCAGGCCGAGTTCGAGCAGCTTATGAGCGGAGTCCCACACGCCGCATTGGGCGAAGTCAACGAATCAAAGCGTGTGTCGATCACCGGGCAAACGGGCGACTCGTTAATCGATGGCAGTATCGCCGAATTGAAAGAAGCCTGGCAGTCGCCGCTGCGTTGGTAACACCCGCAATCTGAAATCGAAAATCATTAATCCCATGCCCACACCACGAGTTCTTATCCTCCGAGCCCCCGGCACCAACTGCGACCTCGAATCGGCGTACGCGTTCGAGTTGGCAGGTGGCAAAGCCGACTCGGTCCATATCAATCAACTGCTCGAAACGCCCTCGCTACCGAGCCAGTACCAAATCCTCTGCCTTCCCGGCGGCTTCAGTTACGGCGACGACATTTCAGCGGGACGAATCCTCGGCAATCAAATTCGCCATCACCTACAAGAGACGTTGGTCGAGTTCAAATCCGCCGGCAAGTTGATCCTGGGCATTTGTAATGGCTTTCAAATCCTGATTCGTTCCGGCATCTTGTTGGCCGACGACGAGCAGGGCGAGCCAGCGACGTTGACTTGGAACGCATCCGGAAAGTTTGAAGATCGGTGGGTCAAGCTGAGTGTGGATGGTCACAAGAGCGTCTTCTTGAACGGTATCGAATCGATGTACCTGCCCGTCGCTCATGCCGAAGGCAAGTTCGTCACTCGCTCCACCGCGCTGCTCGATCACCTCAAGGCCGAAGGGCAGCTCGCGCTCCGCTACAAGTCGCTGCATCAATCCAACGGCCACGTGCCCTATCCCGACAACCCCAACGGCTCGCTGGCGGATGTGGCAGGCGTATGTGACGAGACGGGTCGGGTCTTCGGCTTGATGCCACACCCCGAGCGATTCGTCGATCCGACACAGCACCCACGTTGGACGCGCGAAGGTCTGCAGGAATGTGGCGACGGGCTCTTGATGTTCCAGAACGCGGTTCGATACTTCGCGAACTGAAGTCGATCCTCTACGACGATCGTGGTATGTCGCTCGTCCTCGGTCGGTGCGGCCCCCGAACAATTGGCTCGCGCATATGTGTCAGCAAGTCGACGCGCTTGCGAGCGGCCGCCATCGCGGAGACTTTCGTCGAGAACCCAGACAGCAGCTCCTCGTGAGCAGGAGACTCGCGTCGGATCGTGACGCTAAACTGATCACGCTTAATCGTGACGCCGACTTGCCGATGAGTCAGTTCCAGCGTCCAATCTCCGACTTCCTCGAAAGCCACATGTCCGATCCCCGTGCGTGGACGATGCTCCCACTTTCCGCTGGGATTTCGTTTCGAGCCCGTGTGATATCGGAAATGCATGGATTCGCCTCCTAGGAGCTGACGGCGGGTGCCTCGATTGTGTTATCGGCTCATCAAAACCTCTCGCTCGCCCCTTTTTCCGCCAGCAAAGCTGAATGGCCCGTTGAGTCGATTGTAGATTGCGACGACGATGGCAGTACGAAACTCGCCAACAGCACCACTTCCAAGCTCATGAACTCAGCTCCGAACGACGCAATCCAACGAATCGCTGTGATCGGCGGAGGCATCTCAGGCCTCGCAGCCGCGCACCGAGTCGCCGAACTCCGGCCATCGGCCCGCGTCACCTTGTTCGAGGCCAGCGACCGAGTCGGTGGCGTCTTAGCGACAATCCGTCGCGACGGCTACCTGATTGAACGTAGCGCAGACATGTTCACGACCAAAGACCCTTGGGCATTGGATCTGTGCCGACGCGTCGGGCTAGAAGATCAGCTGCTGAACACCAACGAAGCGTTTCGCCGCGCGTTTGTCGTTCATCACGGCAAGCTGGTTCCGGTCCCCGAAGGTTTCACGCTAATGAGCCCTGCGCGAATCCTTCCCGTGCTGAAGACGCCACTGCTCAGTTGGAGCGGCAAGGCTCGGCTGGCCTGGGAACGCTTTGTGCCCACACGTCGCGACCAGTCGGATGAAAGCCTGCATGATTTCGCGATGCGCCGTCTCGGTCGTGAAGTCTACGAGCGTCTGGTGCAACCACTGATCGGCGGCATTTACACGGCAGACCCAACGAAGCTGAGCATGCACGCTGCGATGCCGGAGTTCGTGGCAATGGAGAAAGAATTCGGAAACCTCACACGCGGCGTGCAAGAAAAAGCGACAAAGGCCAAACGTGAGGGAACTGGCGCTCGCTATGGCATGTTTCTGGGATTGCGCGACGGCATGGGTTCGCTGGTTGATGCGATTGTGCGTCACTTGCCGGACGGTTGTCTGCACCTTAATTCAGCCGTCCAAAGTGTGCGTCGTCATGAGAACCACTGGCAGGTTGAAGTCGCCGATGCAGCACAAACTCGCCACGAGTTTGATGCCCTAATCCTCGCAACACGCGCGCCTCACGCGGCTGCCCTGCTCCGTGATGTCGATGCCGAGCTGTCGCAGGAGCTGGCGAATATCCAATACGCAAGTGCAGCCGTTCCGATCCTTGGCTATCGTCGCGACCAGATCGCACATCCACTGGACGGCTTCGGATTCGTCGTGCCCCTTGTCGAGAGGCGTCAGATTCTGTCAGGTAGCTTCACCAGCATCAAGTTCCCGGGCCGAGCGCCGGATGATAGTGTGTTGTTTCGTGTGTTCATTGGTGGCGCATGTCAGGAGGAGTTGGTTAGTTTTCCCAATGAACAACTCTACGAAATCGCTCAGCGAGAGCTTGCCGAATTGCTGGACATCCGCGGCGAGCCGCAAGTCCGGGAACTGGTCCGCTGGAACAAGGCGATGCCACAGTATCATCTAGGTCACCTCGACCGAGTCGCGAGAATCGAGCAGCTCGCCGCGAAATTGCCATTGTTTGCTCTGGCTGGCAACGCGTATCGAGGTGTCGGTATTCCGTTCTGTGTGCGAAGCGGCGAGTTGGCAGCAGGACTCGTTTGTCGCGATGCCTACGATTCCGATTGATTCGTGAGCCGTAGGCGCTAGCCTCGGGCCCTACCAGGAGAGGCCGAGGCTAGCGCCTACGGCTCAATTGAGTCTGAATCCTGTAAAACTATTTAGAACTTCCAACGCTTCGACTTCAATTGATCGAGCAGCACGGCGATCAATATCAGGGTGCCGAAGACGATCATTTGCGTATAGCTGTCGACTTTGGTCAGGTACATTCCGTTACTGATAACGGCCAGGATCAAGGCGCCAATGAGTGTGCCAAGAACTTTACCTTTGCCGCCCATCAAGCTCGTGCCGCCGACCACGACCGCCGCGATGATTTGCAGTTCATAGCCCACGCCGCTATTTGGGTTTCCGACGCTGAACAGCGACGCTTCCATCACGCCTCCCAAGCCGGCCAACGCTCCGCAAATCGCGTACACGAACAGCAACACGCGTTTCACCGGTACGCCTGACAAACGAGCCGCTTCCGGGTTGCCCCCCACGGCGTAAATGTATCGTCCCAGTGCCGTGTGGCTCATCAATATGTAGGAGAAGACATACAGCACTACCATCAAGATCACAGGATTCGGGATGCCGAACATAGTTCCAGCGCTCAAGCTGTGAAACGCTTCGGATTCAATCCCGATCGGCGATGGCCCATCGGCAACCTTATAAGCCATCCCACGCGCGATTCGCATGACGGCCAACGTGACAATAAAGGCAGGGATATCGAACGCAGTCACCATGACACCCGTCAGCAAACCGATCAGCGCCGATAACAGCACTGCGGCGGAACACGCAAACGCAAGCGTCATCATCCCGGGATCGCCGTCGCCTGCCATGCGATGAATGGTCCAGGCGGCTAGGACGCCTGACAACGCCATCAAGCTTCCTACCGACAAGTCGATGCCCGCCGTGATAATGACCATCGTCATGGCGATCGCAATGATGGCCGTGACGGCGACTTGATTACCGATCGATAACAGGTTTCCGCGAGTCAGAAACGTCGGCCAAGTATAACTGGATGGTTTGAGAACTTGGACGTTGGACAAGGACGGGAACTCGGCGGCCAACTCCTTGAGCTTCGTTTCGCCGAGTACCGCCCATTGAGCTGATGCGTGTTGTGTAGCGATGATGTCGAGCTTCGTGCCCGCTGTACCGAGCCTTCTGAGTTCACCAACAATATCCCGAGGTTCGCCAGCGACAACGTCGAGTGGTTTTATGTTGGCAGCTTCCAGCGTTTGCTGAATTGACGCTGCATAAGCACGATCGTCGTCGCTGTCTCGGACGACAATGAGTACACTGGCAGTTGGGTGCTGCTTGCTGATGAACTCTGCCAGATTCCGGCCCGTCGCTGCGTCGCTGGGTTGTTGCGGATTAAGCGTAGCGAATGAGTAGTAAGCACAAAGTAGGACCAGCACAAAGACGACGCCGTACTGGGACACGAACTTTTGCATGGTTGTCCTTTATGCGATCGCCAAATTCATGACTTGTTCCTGTGTCGCGTTCACTACGTCCGTAATCTCGCCGGTCACGCGTCCTTCGTGCATGACGACAATGCGATCACTCATTCCTAATACTTCGGGCAATTCGGAGCTAATCATCAAAATGGCTTTTCCCTGGGCCGCCAGCCGATTGATCAGCAAATAGATTTCATACTTGGCACCGACATCAATCCCTCGCGTCGGCTCGTCAAAGATAATGACGTCGGCATTCCTTTCCAGCCACTTCGCGAGCACGATCTTCTGTTGGTTGCCGCCGGACAGAGTTCCCGCGAGTTGATTCTGGTCGGTCAGCTTGATTTGAAGACTGTCGACGTAAGTGGTAAAGGCCGATTGCTCGTGCCGATGGCGCAGGACGCCAAAGCGGCTGAATGAAGTGACATTGGGCAGCCCAAAGTTTTCGAGGCATGTCTGACCGAGAACAAGACCCTGCGATTTGCGATCTTCGGTCAGCAGACAGATGCCAGCCGCGATTGCATCGCGTGGTTTGTTGATTGTCAAACGATTGCCATCCAACTCGATCTCGCCGCGTTCCAAGCGATCGGCACCAAAAATCAGTCTGGCCGTTTCCGTGCGTCCCGCACCCACCAATCCCGTGAGGCCCACCACCTCTCCGCGGCGCACTGACAGCGACACATCCTTCACGGCGCGACCACGACAGAGATTTCGGACGACAAGTCGTTCTTCGCCGATCGCAGCTTTCTCTTTAGGGAACTCGTCGTCGATCGAGCGACCAACCATCATCTCGATCATCCGTTGGCGCGTGAGCGAACCGATCGATTCGGTGCCGACATACGTACCGTCACGCAAGACAGTCACTCGATCAGCAATTTGAAAAATCTCGTCCAGCCGGTGGCTGATGTAGATGATGCCGATCCCTTGTGCCTTCAACTCGCGGATGATCGCAAACAGGCTGTCGACTTCCTTCAAGGTGAGTGCGGCACTGGGCTCGTCCATCACGATAATGCGAGCATCCTGCGCTAGTGCCTTGGCAATCTCGATGATCTGTTGTTGTGCGACCGTAAGCGATCCGCAGATCGCTTCGGGATCGATTGGCACGCCAAGTCGTCTGAAGAGTTGCTTTGCCCGCTCACGCTCGCTGCGAGCGTTGATCCAACGGAGCGCGCCGCCCTCCTGACCAAGAAAGAGGTTCTCGCGAACGGTCAGCCCAGGGACAAGGTTGAACTCTTGATAGATGATGCCGATGCCAGCGACTTGCGAATCGTGGGGGTTGGCAATGGCAGTCACATGGCCGTCGATTTCGATCGTGCCTTCCTCATGCACATGCGCCCCGCCCAGGACTTTAATCAACGTACTCTTGCCCGCGCCGTTCTCGCCAAGCAGGGCAAGGACTTCGCCCGTGGCGAGGTCTAAATCGACTCCTTGGAGCGCACGCACTCCTGGAAACGATTTCGTAATCCCTCGCATTTGAAGTAGGGCAGGCATCGCTTTGTGAGCCGACGGCGCTAGCCGCGGGCCTCGCTTTAGTGACGTTTTGCTCTCAGAGGCCCGCGGCTAGCGCCGACGGATCACGCTCCGCACCACACTCCTACTTCAACTCAGGATCTTTATCCGCATCGGACTTGCGATACAGTTCCGTCGGAATCAGCGTCACTTGCTCGAAGTCTTCGCCGTTCAGATACTTGACGATGTTCTGCACGGTGATCTGTCCCATGCGATCGGGAAATTGGATCGGGTCGGCGTAGATCTTGCCTTCTTTGATCGCTTGCTTGCCGTCCAATTGACCATCGAAAGCGACAATCTTCACTTGGCTGACTTTGCCCGCTTGTTCCAACGCCGCATAAGCTCCGAGGGCTGACGGGTCGTTGATGGCAAAGATGCCCGTGATATCCGGATCGGATTGAATTGCGGCCGACGTGGCCTTGAAACCTTCGTCGCGCAAGCCACCGCCATCGAGTTGGGCCACGATCTCGATTTTGCCTGATTCTCGATCCTTGTTGTAAGCGTCAATCACTTCCCTAAATCCATCCACGCGCAGGACGCACGACTGAGCTTGCTCGAAATGCAGCACCAGGACCTTGCCACCGGCTTCGCCGAGCACTTCGATCATCGCTTCCCCCGCGAGCTTGCCACCACCGAAGTTATCGGTGCCAACGTGTCCTGTGATTTTCGCCCCCTCCGCAACGCATTGCAGATCCGAAGTAAAGACAGGAATGCCAGCTTCGTTGGCTTTCTTGATCGCAGGTCCGATCGACAGACGGTCGCACGGATTGATCACAATCGCCGCAGCACCACGCGTGATGTACGTGTCGATTTGTTCCGATTGAGTCTTCACGTCGCGATTCGCATCGTCAACGATCACTTCGTAACCATGCTTAGCGGCTTCTTCTGCCATGTTCTCGGCAATGATCTTGAAAAAGGGGTTGGTCAACGTGAGCGCCGAGAATCCAATGATGCCCTGCTGTTTTTTCGACACCTCACCGCCACCGTGGGCCGGAGCAGTCGTCGTATTGCTATTGCTGCTTACGGACACCGAGACATCGACGCCACTACCTCGGCTACAGCCTAACGCAGCAAGAAACAGTGCCAACGAAGCCCATTGTCGTTGTCGTTTGAACATCGATATTCTCCCGAAGTGGGTTGCTGATTCGAATCGAGTTACCAAGGAGTCATGCCGCCGTTGACGCACAGCGTTTGTCCGGTGACGAACGAAGCTTCCTCGCTGGCAAAGTACAATACGGCATCACCAATATCCTGCGGCGTTCCCCAGCGGTTGGCTGGAATTAACGCTCGATAGGCGTCTTTGTTTTCCTGCGGATCGTTGATGTGCCGCTCGGTCGGAATCCAGCCAGGAGCGACCGAATTGACCGTGATCCCGAACGGAGCGAACTCCGTGGCGAGGCTTCTCGTCAAACCGATCTGTCCGCCCTTTGCGGAGACGTACGCCACAAAGTTGCCAACGGAGCGATGATACACTTCGCTGGTAATGTTAATGATCCGGCCCCACTTCTGCTGCTTCATTCCGCCGACGCAAGCCTTGGTCAGCAGGAACGGACTCTTGATGAAGAAGTCGATCATCGATTGACAGTGCTGCCACGTGAACTCTTCAATTGGCATTTGTGGCTGATCGGGTGTGGCGTTCGGGACTAAAATATCGATCGTGCCAAGTTCGCTGGCGACCTGTTTGCACATCTCGTTGACCGTGTCTTCGTCCGAAGCATCGCCGCGAATCAACATGCCTTGTCCGCCGGCGGCTTTGAACTCGTCGAATGTCGCTTCTGCGATCTGTTGATTATTGAAATAGTTGAACGCGACTTTCGCACCGGCTCGGCCTAAGCTCTTGGCAACATCTTTACCTAGCCCGCGCGTGCTGCCCGTTACGAACGCGACATGCCCATCGAGTTGAAACGCCATGAAGTCCCTCTTGCTCCGTGGAATCACTTGAATTGAACAGTGGATTCTATGCGATCGTGGTAGCGGGCAACAGCGGAGACGTGACGGACGACATTGGCTTAGCGATGCCCGTCCACTGACAAGCGGGCCACATCATCGAAGCGGATCATAGTCGCTCCCAAGGTCGGTGTACCAAGACCTTAGCGATGCCAGTTCCGATCTCATGCGATCGCTCGCGTTGTCGAATCGGACTTCGCGCGGTGCGACTAATGCGGCGAGTTCTCGGATGTCGAACGCCTCAAGCAATCCAAAGCAGAACAATTCCGGCTTCTCGTTGACGGCGTAGTTCTGCTCGACGACCTGCTTGAGTGAAGCAAGAGATCCAGACAACTCGACACGATTGATCGCATTCCTCTCCAGACCGGCGGCGATCAGCGAGGCCAAGCTCGTTCGCTCACCGACAGCCACCAGTTGCACGTCCGTGCCCGGGTATTGTTCTTTGGTCCATCGGGCTATCGCGGCGAGTTGACTGGCTTGAATACCTACCGGTCGTTCGCCGACTGCCGCGACGAGCAAAGCAAACAAGAAGTCTCGACTCGGGATCTTCGACTCGCCGATGTAGAACGGATCGACGGCGAGAACACGCTGGCCTCCGGCGAGAAGCTTCTGAATCTGTTCTGTGGCCGACGCGCGTCCAGCGTCAGCGACGACGATCGATGTCGACATTGGCGTATCGCCCTCTTTCGTCAACTCGATCGCGGGAACGGTCCACTCTTTGCCGACGTTCAACTTCCACAGCTTAGCGACTATCAAGCCGCTCGATTTCGAGGGTAACGCCTCCGCATTGACGTCGTACTTGTGAGCATTGACAACCTTTTCCAAGCGCTGACGAGCCAACGCGGTCCACGGTGCAGTCGGCTTGGTCGGCAGTCGCTCGCGCGGCAACTCGTCGATCAGTCCCACGGCAAGGGTGTTGAAGTCCGCATTGGCGGACGGCAAGGGGATGGTTAGCGCCTCCTTCGTCTTCACTTCGTCGTCGCAAGCGGTCTCCTGCGAGTCGAACAAACGATCGCCGTCGTAAAAGTGCTTGCCGAGCATGCGGTAGAGTGCTTCGCGATTATCCCGTTCGAAGTTGTGCGTCCCCGGATCATGATTCACATGCGAAGCAAGCCGCTCGATTTTGCCGTACAGTTGGAATGCGGGTTCTGCTGCATCGACTAACGGCTGCAGGGCGTGACCCGACGCGAAACAGCAATTGTCGGCGACATTGAATGTCAGCAACGTGGCCCGTGGAGCCATCATGGCTGTCAGATGTTTGTAGTCGGCGACGGTTGCCATGTC
>JACKHN010000031.1 GCA_020638975.1 Planctomycetaceae bacterium | reverse complement strand
CCCCCGGTAGAACTCGAACATACGACACTTCAGTTAACACTTCGCGATAAACTTGCAGTGCGGACCGACCTTGTTGCCCATCAAGACGCAGAAGCCTAATTCCGTGACAAACACTTTGTGGGTTCTGGCCAGCAAGTTTGTGGAAAATGACAGCTTTTATGTAGAACACCACGTGGCTTCGCTTAAACATCCAGGTTGCGAACTTCTAAGGCATGTTTCTCAATGAATTCACGACGCGGCTCGACTTTGTCGCCCATCAACACGCGGAACATCTCGTCCGCCGCTCCGGCGTCTCGCATGCTGACTTGAACCAGCGTCCGATTCGACGGATCGAGTGTCGTTTCTCGAAGTTCTTCGGCGTTCATTTCGCCAAGACCTTTGAACCGTGTGACTTGCAGGCCTTTCTCACCGGCCGCGCGAATCGCGGGCAGCAAACCACGTAAGTCTTCCAGCGGCCCTTCGTGATCGCCTCGACGCAAAATGTAGCGAGGATCTTCGACGCCCGTTCGCTCTTGTGGGATCAACGATTGGATGTCAAAGCCAAACTCGGCTAACTCCGTAAGTCCGCTATTGATCGTACGGACCTCGTGAAGCTCGGTGACGTGTAGTTCGGGCCCGTGTTTGCCTTCGCCATGTTCCGGCTCGGGTTGATCGCTGACTCGCACTTCCTTGCCAACCGATTCCTCTTGTCGCTGCAATAGCTCGTCCAACTCTTGCCGCGAGGTGAACCAATGCTCTTCATGTCCCAGGAACACATGAAACACGGGAAGCTTGCCTTGCGAGTCCATCCGTTCGGCGTGAGCCCGCAGGCTGATGCCGCGACGCTCCAATGCCAACAGTGCATCTTCCATCCCAGCGAGCGTCGTCGATAACCTTGTCATTGTGTCGCCGGTTATCAGTTCGCCTTTGCCATCGTCAAACGCTGCGTCCTCCAAACCGCGTTCGAGAAGTTGTGTCTTCATCTCCTCGTCGGTTTGAACGTAGTAGGTTTCCTTTTTCGCTTTGACGCGGAACAACGGCGGTTGTGCGACATAGACATGCCCGCCGGCCACCAATTGGTACATTTGGCGATAGAAGAAACACAACAACAACGTGCGGATGTGTGATCCGTCGACATCGGCGTCAGTCATGATGATGATCTTGTTGTAGCGCCGCTTGCTAACGTCTTGATCCTCGCCGATGCCGCTATCGATCGCGCGGATCATACTCTGTACTTCTTCGTTGGCGAGCACTTTGTCTTCACGAGCTTTGTAAGCATTGATGATTTTACCTCGCAGCGGCAAGATCGCTTGATACTCGCGGAGCCGTCCGCCCTCGGCGCTACCACCCGCCGAATCACCTTCCACTAGGTACAGCTCGCATTTTTCCATTTCGCGGCAACTGCAGTCGCGTAGTTTCCCCGGCAGAGCCCCGCCACCAAGTGCTGTCTTACGCTGTCGCAGGATGTCTTTTGCTTTGCGAGCGGCTTCACGCGCCTCGGCCGCCAAGACACCTTTGCGAACAAGTGCCTTCGCGGTACGTGGGTTCTCTTCGAGGTACTTGCTCAGATACTCGCCGACGGCCGTGGTAATGATCCCTTCGACTTCGTTGTTGCCGAGCTTCGTTTTCGTTTGACCTTCGAATTGCGGATGCGGAACGCGCGTCGAGATAACGACCGTTAACCCTTCACGGAAGTCGTCTCCGGTAGGCGTGAGATCCTTGAAGATCCCTTCCTTTTTTCCGTAGTTGTTCAAAGTACGGGTCAGCGCCGCTTTGAAGCCGGATACGTGCGTACCACCCTCGATCGTGTGAATGTTGTTCACGTACGAATGAAGGGTTTCCGTATATTCGCTGGTATACTGGATCGCGATTTCATACCCAATACCTTCCGACTCGCCTGTGAAATAGATCACGTCGCGGTGCAACGGTTCACTGGCCCGATTCAAGTGCTCGACAAACTCGATGATGCCACGCTCGTAGTAAAATTCTTCGCCTTCGCCATTCCGCTCGTCGAAGAACTTGATTCGGACACCACGATTCAAGAATGCCAACTCCTGCAAGCGTTTATGCAGGATGTCGTAGACGAATTTGGTCGTCTGAAAGATCTGGCCATCGGGTTTGAAGGTCGTCTTTGTGCCGATTTTTGTCGTCGTTCCGAGCTTGCGAACGGGACCCGTTGGGATGCCGCGTTCGTATTCTTGCTGGAACACATGTCCCTCACGAAATACTTCTACCTCGGCCCATTGCGAGAGAAAGTTCACGACGGTCACGCCCACGCCATGCAGACCGCCCGACGTCTGATACGCACCCTTCTCGAACTTGCCGCCGAACTTCAGTACCGTCATCACGCCTTCGAGCGTCGACATGTCGCGACCGGTTTCTTCGGATAGCTGCTCGTGAACATCGACAGGAATTCCACGACCATCGTCTTCAACGGTAACCGAGCCATCATTGTTAACGGTCACGCTAACGTGTTTGGCAAAGCCGGCCATCGCCTCGTCGATCGAGTTGTCGACAACTTCGTACACCAGATGATGCAACCCTCGAGCCGTCGTATCCCCGATATACATCGCCGGTCGCTTGCGAACGTGCTCCAGGTCGGAGAGGTGTTGCAAGTCTTCTGGCTTGTACTCCGCATGTGCAGCCGGATTCTGCGACACGACGTCTTGTGGCATCTGTGGGTCTTGCGACTTTTTGAGCTCGAAGTTTTGTTCCGCCGGTTGGTCTTCTGGTTTCTTTTCGTCAGCCATCGTTATTCAATTCCTGTTTTCGCGTTTCAGTCGCTCAGTCAATCTCGCCGACTCGAAAGCGTAAATCTCGAAGGTTGTTTGCTCCGGCTGCTGCTTGTAACTTCTTCAGCAACCGTCGCTTTTGAAATGTCAACTCTTGTAACACCGCCGAGTTACGGGCGATGATTTCAAGTATTCCTCGGTTCGTCTTGCCGACCCGGCTGTTTTTCGAGAGTGCCGCTCCCGCAGCCTCCGTCCAAGCTTCCTCCCACTGTAAACCCTGTTGCAACTGGGCGTATCCCTTGCGAGCCAGCAGCCGACTCATCACGTCGGCGATTCGGACCGGGGCTCGCGGATGGCGTTGCCGCTGTTGTGCATCCTTAAGCACTTGAGCAAAGTCGTCCTCTTCTCGGGGCTCCATCCTGTACGACTTTCTTGTTTATTGCTCGCGTGCCAAGGGCATTACGACGTATCCATATCCATCGTCCGTCGTGAACAAAGCTGCCGATTCCGCATCGCGAATGTCGATGGAGATCGACTTCTCGTTATCCAACACTTTCAAGAAGTCGGCGACAAAGCGATGATCCATCGTAACGGTAATCGCTTCGCCATCGTAGGCGATCGGCAATTCTACGCGAGATTGCCCCACCTCGGCCGTTGAGCCGGCGAGTACCAAAGTTCCATTGCCAAAAGTGAAATCAATGCCGCGACTTTCTTCACTGGCAACAATCGCCGCCTGGCGAAGCGTCGAGTAGAACGGTCCCACGGTGACCTCAATCTGAACGGAATCTTGCCGCGACGGAAAAACTTCTCGCCATTTAGGAAAACGCCCTTCCACCAAGCGGGCATAGATTGTCGCTCGCGGACTGCGAACCATGATGTCGTTCGCGCGAGCGGCAATCTGAATTTCCGCTCCGGCGTCTGTCAGTGCTCGCTCCATCAATTGCATCGCTCGCGATGGCACGATGGTCATCGTGTCGCCGAGGCCATGACCACCAACTGACTTTGCCGGACCCTCCATCTTGGCGAGCCGACGACCATCTGTTGCAACCGCGGTAATCTTGTCGGCTTCCATTTCCAACAAAACGCCACCTAGAGCGTATCGACTGCTCTCGGCATCCGTTGCAAACAAGGTGCGACGAACCAGTTCCTTGAACAGTCGAATGGGTACTTCGTGGTACGCCTCTTCGCTGAAACTAGCCACTACCGGAAACTCGTCGGGGTTCTCGGCGGGCAATTTGAATTCACTTCGCTCACCACGAACGATCGTTCCGTTTTCGTCGGATTCAATCGTGAGCTTGTCGTCGTTACTTTCCCGAAGGATAGAGCCGAGGAGACTGACGGGAGCCAGGATCGTTCCAGGCTTATCGACTTCGATGCCGCTGACTTCGATTCGAATTCCGACCTCCATGTCGGTCGCCATCAGCGTTGTCACCTCACTGGTCACTTCCAGCTTGATGTTGCGTAGGATCGGCTTAGGGCTACGACTGGGAGCAACCGTAGCAGCAGTCATAAAAGCGGTCAGTAGTTGCTCTCGGTCACAAGTAATCTTCATGAGTTCGTCTTTCTACAAATCCGTTCGAAGTGTTCGCGTGATGGTTTTGCGATTGTGATCAATGTCTGCTTGGTGGGCTCTAATAGTTATTCTTTATCAGCAGTAATAGTGTTATGCGGCAGTCGATTGTCGATAGATTATGTTAATTTGGTGTAACAGATTCGCTGACAGCGGTTTACAACATTCATAATGCGGTAATTGATGGTGGATAACCGGTCAATAGTCGGTCAGGCTTCTGTGCGTACTGTGTTGGCAATGATCGTTTTTGCTAGGGCGTCTAAAAGGTCGCGTCGATACCTTGTGGGACGGTGAACATTGATTGACGAACTGTGAACAAGTTTTCCCCATGAAAGGTTGTGTACTGCGAATTTCGAAATTGCTACTTATTCGATCGCTGCTCCTATTTCAGTCGCTGCCCGAGCGAATCCCGCATCGTCTTCGAGCCAATCGGTGGCTCGCTGGAAAGCGTGCATGACTGTCGTGTGATCTCGACCGCCCAGGCTCTGTCCGATGGCTTGGAAACTGAATCCGAGCGCCGTGCGGATCAAATAAACAGATAAGGCCCGAGCACGAACAACGGTCTTGCGACGAGATGCTCCGGTCAGTTCTCGAACCGTCACGTTGAAATACTTGGCGACTCGTTTGTTGATCTCTTTGGCAGTCACATCGTGATCAGCATCGGTGCGTGAGACGATCCGATCAACGGCGGTTGACGGCTCGCTGCCGGTTTGTGTCGGGAAGCAACGCAGCTCGACGATCGCCGCCATCAGATCGCTGACCATTAATGGCTTCGATCGCTTACACCTCGGTGTGGATGTCAATTGTTGAGTCACTTGAGGCGGAATAACAACATCGTTCTGCTTCGCTAGTTCGTCGAGAATGGCGCCGCGTGTGGCCGCAGCGGGAGGAACCAGCGGTATGTGCAAGCCACTTGACAATCGACTCGTGAGTGCGGGTAGCAGTGAACTAATCTCATCCAACGGTGATCGTGAAGTGATGATCAACTGAGCATCTTGTTCGAGTAAGGCATCAAGCGTGTGAACAAGCTCTTGTTGTGCTGCCGGTTTGGAAGCGAGTTCGTGCAAGCCATCAAGGATCAAGAGATCGACGGATCGATGTAGCGAACGCACGTCGCCGATCGAATCAACATCAATCCCATCCGCGATCGCACGCGCGTAATCCGCACCAGTCAGCCATAAACTACGAAGATCAGCAAATGAAATCAGCGACGACTTAAGCAAACAATGCAGCAAGTGAGTCTTGCCAACGCCTGATGGTCCGGAGATGAACAGCGGGTTGAACCTTGCCCATTGCTGCGTGACTGACGCCGCGGCAAGTTCCGTGAGGGCGTTCTCGGGTCCACTGATGAACTGATGCAGCGGAACGGAAACCTGATCGCGCACACTAACACCACCGCTACGAGGACGTGCAGCGGGGCTGACTCCGTCCGAGTTTGTTCGAGGGATGGCAAAGACGCTTCCGACCACTCCGACTCCGTCCGCTGGTTCGCGAATTACTGCACTTAAGTTGCTTGAGAAAGAAGCCTTACGACGAACCGCAGATTATAGAGGTTCTCGGCGCGACTTGCGAGCCGTTGCCACAAGATTTTAAGCTTCTTGGTCGCGCCGTAAGGCGTTGTAAACACGTAAGATGCGTTGCGTGGCCAGTTCTATGTCGGTCGCCGTCGTAAAGCGGCTCAGGCTGATTCGAATCGACCCCTCAATTACAGGCTCGGGAAGTCCCATCGCGATCAACACGGGCGAAGGTTCGCTCGACCCGCTGGCACAGGCCGAGCCCGTCGAGCAGGCGATTCCGGCCATGTCGAGCGCCATCACAATCGCTTGTCGATTCAGGCCCGGAAACGAGATGTTCGCGGTATGTGGAAGTCGGTTTGCGGCTTCTCCGTTGACGACCAGCGAGGGGATTTCGGAGCGTAGGCGAGCTTCGAGTGTATCACGCAAAGTACGCATCTGGCCTTCGAGTTGGAGCGATTGTTCAGCCCATAGTTCAAGTGCTTTCAAGAACCCGAGCGCGAGGGGGACGGATTCAGTGCCAGGCCGAACGCCCTGCTGCTGGAATCCACCAGATAGCATCGGTGCTGGCGTGACATCATGCCGCAAGAGCAGCCCGGCAATACCAACCGGTCCGTGCAATTTGTGGGCCGAAACGGAGAGCGCATCAACGCCCAGTGTCCTGAAGTTGACGGGGATCTTTCCCGCGGCTTGCACCGCGTCGCAATGAACCAGCACACGTTGTTCGCGAGCAAAACGTGAGATTTGTTCGACGGGCTGTATGACGCCAGTCTCGTGGTTCCCCAGCATCACACTGACCAAGCGAGTTCGTTCATCGATCAAGTCCGCTAGACGATCTGCTTGGATGACTCCGGCGTGATTGACGGGCAGACGACGGATTTCTAGGCCGGCTTGTGCGAGTTTTTCGGCTGTCTCCAAGATGCTTGGGTGTTCGATTGGCGAAAGGACGATGTTTGCTTCGCGAGCGTCGGCGGTGAGTCCGCGAATCGCCAAGTTGTTCGATTCGGTCCCGCCGCTGGTAAGGACCAAACGGTCGGGCTTCATCCCCGTCGTTTCACCCCCGAGCAGCTTCGTAATTCGTTCCCGAGCGTCCTCCAACACGCGACGTGTTCGTTGGCCGCTTTGGTGTTGACTAGCCGGGTTTACATGGCCGGCACGGTGAGCTTCGTAGATCGCCTCAGCCACTTCTGGGAGCATTTTCGTTGTGGCATTGTTATCGAGGTAGATCTGTTCCATGGCTGATCGAAGCGACGTCGAAGTAGTTGCTGTGGCAAGGGTTATCGCGAGACACAATCAGCCAGGCGCCGCTTCGGAGACGCCCTTTGGCGATTCGTCACCTTCGGTCCGCGAGCCAGCGGCATCTGCCGATTGATCGCGGCCCCGCACGCTGTCGATTCGATCCGGCGCGTGATGCAACACTTCGGCGAATAACTCGGCCGCGACGTCTCGCTGATCGAGCGCTTCGAGCGTTTCTGCCGTGATGAGATATTTGTCGGCCAGCGTTTGATCGATACGCTCTTTGAGTTGTTCGGGCGTCGATGTAGATCGGGCGAGTAGAAAGAGTTCGGGAATGAAACTGTAAAGCTCTTGCCGAGCCACCTTAGCGACCGCAGGCCACACGACTTTAGCCAACTCTACGTGTTCTTCCGACCACTTCAGCCAGATACTGTCGCCGTCCTTGTTCAGCGCGTCGAGGTACTGGCACAAGATGCGTGAGTCGCCTTGTGGCCCACCGCGCGATCCTTCCGATGCAAAGACGAGATCCCAGCGGTTTTCGGGCTTCGTCGGCGTGGGCAAGAGCTTCTCGGCGGACAGATACTTTTCCAGATCGTTGGTCTTGTCGGTATGACGGATGGGCGTGATTTGAACGCCGATCAGCGGCACTTCCAGATAGGCGAATCGGCGACGCTTGAACGAATCAGGCGAAAATTCTTCACCGCTGATGCTGCCAAAGTACAGCACCGCATAGACAAGCACCACACCGACGAGCAGCACGCCGAGGGCACCAAAGGCGACGCGACCGAAGAGCGTTGAACTCGTTTTGCTGGACGAACTGTTAACGACTTTGGTTTCTGACATCTTGATTACCGATTCTCCCGCCCATTCCAAGTGCTTGCCATTGTCCCTGGTGAGTTTCTGTTTGACAAGCGATTCGCGGTGTGCGACAAGACGAGTGCGCTATTCTGGCTGCAAACAGGTGACGCCAAGATGTTGGTTATTCTGATGATCTTCGTGCTGGCAACGGGATTCGCCTTCGCGAGTTTCCTGTCGCTTTGCACGTTTCCAGCGGTTTGGCTGGCATTTGGGCGCACGCACCTATTCCTGCGGATGCCGATTTTTCTTCTCTGCACGTTGACGTTGGGAATCGTGCCGGTATTGGTCTATTCCCCCAATTCATCGGATGCCGGATCGGCCTTTGTACTGAGTGCCATCTTAATTGCGGTCAGCTTCGTGAGGATTCACCTCCTGGTGCAAGTGCCCATCTTCCTGATCGGGACGGCGACGCTGATCGCGATTCCGTTTAACGTCGACCTCAGCAGCCTCGATTCTAGCTGGATCATTCGCGTTGCGATCGCGATGACACTGATCGCCCTTCCACTCGCACTCGCGAGGCTTTCGGGGCTCCGACTTGTCGATCTGACGGACGGAATTCCCGGGCTTGATATGGAAAAAGGCACCGGGAAAGAGTTGAGGCAATGGTTCACGTTCCTCGACGGGGAACATGCGGAGTCTTTGAAACACGCAGAAATCATGGCGATCTTGCGGCAGTTTGGTTTTTCTTTTGCGTGGCAGAAAACAATCACCGTGGCCTATGAACGAGCCCTCGGTCGTTGGGATATCGAACCGGTTCCCCAGGAGAAGGCTCGGATCGTCGCATCATCTCGTGGAACCAACATCGCCGATTTGCTGACGAAGTCGACGAATCAGCAATTCAGTATCTGGCAACTAATGCTGCTGACTTTTTGTGCTGCCTGCCTGTTCGGATTCGTGAGGAATTTTTCGTGGACGGCTCCGACGGCGCTCGACTTCAAATACGTGATCCCAGCGACGATCGGAGTGGGAGTGAACACGGTCATCGGGCTCTATGTCGGGTTGTCGCTGCGACGCGACCGTGGTGATATTCTCGCGGCCACGGCGATCGCGGTCGTAAACGCAGCTGGAGTTTCGCTCTTGATGGGTTATAGCGCGGTCAGCCCATTCGCATCGGTCGCGTTCGTGACGATTCTGCTGCACGCCTTCCTCGTAACAGCAATCCTGAGCAACCTCGGATACCACGGCTATCGACTGGTTTTCGTTCAGGTCGGCAAGAAGCGACCGTGAATCGAACTAAAACTGCCGAAAGTAGCTCTTCAAGTCTTCGCGAGGCGCTCGTGGTAACCAGTAGGTCTTTGCCTCGCGATCCAAGCGGCGTTGCATCGGGTCGCGACCTAGTGATCGCATAACAAGACCGATAGGCGTAAGTACGAGGTAGAACACCGCGAGCATCATTAGATGCGATACGGTCCAGCCGATGGGAAAGGCGAGCCCCATCCATATGACATAGACGGGTCGTACTAACGCCGGAACGGCCAGCCCAATCAATCCGACGACCGTCGTGAAGAGTAATACCGCAGCAGACGGCGTCTGGGAAACGAGTCGCCCGTACAGCACGGTCGCGACGATCGCACCAAAGACGATCAACAGCAACGCAAAGACACGCAGCTCCTTTCGCGACGGATTCCAGTTGATGTCGACGAGCGCCATGGGTTTGTAGCCGTGATCTAACGAGTTCGTTTTGTCAGAGCAGACGTAATGCCCGACAGGTTTCCAAATACGACGCTTCGAGATCGAGAGAAATCGCGTGGTCGTCTTCAAGCCAGACGGGAAGGACTGGCAACGGTTGGCCCACGACGAGCGGATACGCCCAGGTTTCAAAGCCCGGACGTTGACGGTCCTGTCGCCCTCGGCAGGTGACCGCGTAGGTAGCGGGTGGTGCTTCCGCGAAAGCCGGGTCGCTCTGACAGAAGACGTTCAGCAGCTCGCAGTACAGATTGAAGTTGCGCGTCGTTACCAAATCAACGATGGAAACGCAGACACCGTTCTGTAGCAAAGCGGCACATTTCGTAACGAACGCCTGACGCGTCTCCGGACGATCTTTGTTCGCCGGGCTGACGATTTCGATGGCGGCCACCAACTGCCGATTCCGCTCCTGGTCAAAGATCAAGACTTCGTATTCGTAGAACTCCATCGGATTGAGTTCCACTGTCAATGTTGGTTCAGGCGGTGCCCATGTTTGCACCGCTGACGCATCGGAACTGCCAGCGTTGCGCGAGCGGGCTTTTGAAAACTCATCGCTCTCGAAGGCACACACATCAATCTCGTAGTTGCTGCCCAGATGAACTCGTGGTTCCGCGGTGTACTGCTCGGGAAGAATCTTCACGAGTTGCTGGACCATCGTGGCTGGCCACATGCCATGGAAACCCTCCCACGACGCTTTGTTCCAGATCGGCGGTCGAAAATGATCGTGTAACGGCATGTCCACAACCTCCCGCCACCATTCTACTCGCTCAGACCTTGCAAGACGTCATCAACTCGCGGAATTGATGGAACAGATACTCGCTGTCATGAGGTCCCGAGGAAGCTTCCGGGTGGTATTGAACGCTGAACGCCGGGAATTCGCGATGTCGCAAGCCGGCGATCGTGTTGTCGTTCAGATTGCGATGGGTGATCTCCAGGTGATCGGGCAGCGACTCTTCTTCGACCGCAAAGCCGTGATTCTGGGCTGTGATCTCGACTCGTGTGGAGTCAAGATTCTGAACCGGTTGGTTGGCACCGCGGTGACCGAACTTGAGTTTGAAGGTCTTGGCGCCGGAAGCCAAAGCGAACAGCTGATGCCCCAGGCAAATTCCGAACACGGGCCGTTTGCCGAGCAGATCTTTAATGGTGTTGATGGCATAGTCGAGTGGCTCAGGATCGCCGGGCCCATTCGACAGAAAAACGCCGTCGGGGTTTTGCGATAGGACCTCCTCGGCGCTGGCGGTTCCGGGAAGTATCGTCACACGGCAGCCAGCCTCCTGTAGATGCCGCGGGATGTTCCACTTCATGCCAAAGTCCATGGCGACGACATGCAACTGTTGGTCATACGACTGCGGCAGCATCTCGTCGGCGATCCGCGCCCATTTGCTCAACCCCTCGGCCCAATCGCGTGGCTGGTCGGGCAAGACTTCTCGGACAAGATCGCGTCCCACCAAGCCGGGGCTGGACTTTGCTTTAGCAACCAAGCTCGCGTCGTCCAAATCGGTTGTCGAGAGAACGCCCTTCATCGCGCCCAGAGTTCGGATCCGGCGCACAAGAGATCGCGTGTCGATTCCCGAGATCCCGACGATGCCATGCTGGGCGAGGTATTCGGCAAGTCCACCATTGCTGCGAAAATTGCTGGCGATGCGGCTGTTCTCGCGAACGATGAAACCGGCTAGGTGAGGTTTGCCGCTTTCGACGTCTTCGGCATTGACGCCGTAGTTGCCGATTTCGGGATAGGTCATCGTGACGATTTGCCCGCGATAGCTGGGATCGGTGAGAATCTCCTGATAACCCGTCATGGATGTGTTGAAAACCACTTCGCCATCGACTTCGCCAGTCGCGCCAAAGGCTTCGCCAGTGAAAACAGTTCCATCTTCCAAAGCAAGTTTCGCGGTGGTCATGAGCGGTTCCAAGTCGAGAGTTGCCAAGCGGTTTCGCAGGCCGTAATCCAGACGTCACCTAAAGTTGGGGTGTGCGACTGTCGATACGAAAGAATACGGCTGTGGGTCTCCGGGCATGGTTAATCTATGTTCGGACAGCCAATTACGAAGGGTTCTTGATGCGGCGATCAAGGGCCCTTCGATTTTTTATGCGCCAGTTTGGCTCGTGCTGTCGGTCGTATTATAGCCGCCAAAACGATCGTTCGACAGGACGCGAAACGCCGCGGCAGGTTCGAGTTTCTCCCACCTTTTTCCAGTTGGCATGGCATGTCAGGACGACAGGACGGCGTCGATTGGTTCGCCTTTGCTAATCACCATCGGTCGGCCGAGTGGGTCGTGAATCTCGGTGCTCGGGCGGTAGCCTAGGCAGTGAAAGATGGTTGCCGTGATGTCCTGAGGCTCGACTTGCCCCGAGCTAGGATACGCCCCCTGCGAATCGGAAACCCCATGCACGGCACCGCCCTGAATGCCGCCTCCCGCAAGCGCTGCCGAGAAAACATGTCCCCAGTGGTCACGGCCTCCACGAGCGTTGATCTTGGGCGTCCTACCAAACTCACCCATCCAGACCACCAGCGTATCATCCAACATCCCGCGCTGTTCCAGGTCTTCGAGCAGTGCCGAATAAGCCAGATCCATTGGCGGCATGAGGACGGACTTTAATCGTTTTGCATTATCGGCGTGATTATCCCAAGCCGGCGCGACGGACTGATCCTCCTCCCAGCGGGTCCAATTCACTTGCACCAACGAAACGCCAGACTCGACCAAACGCCTTGCCAGTAGCACGCTCTGACCGAATCGATTCCGTCCGTATCGCTCGCGAGTGGCATCAGACTCGGCCTGGATATCAAACGCCCGCCGCGCGGCGGACGAACTGAGCAAGTCGAAGGCCTTATGCTGCAGACCACTCCAACGCCCGATGGCTTGATCGCGGTGGACGGCATCCAAATGCTGGTTGACCGATGCCAGCAACGTCCTGCGGCGGTCAAACCGCATCGCCGGAATGTCACTTGGCAGCGAGAGATCGGGGATCTTGAAATCGGGTTTGTTCGGATCGCAATCCAACAGCCAAGGATCGGCGTTGTCTCCCAGCCAACCCGCATCTTGCCCCGGCCACACGATCCGACCGGTGTTCCAAATCTCTTCAGGCAACCGAACGGCCCCAGGGAGGCTAGCAGTGTCGCCACGCAAGTGTCTTACGACGGCACCCACACACGGCCAATCGTTGGGCGGCCCGTGCAGTGCATTCTCTTTGTTCTTTGGTGCATGCGGATATCCGGTCAGCATCCAATAGCCGCTGGAAGAATGAGCATTGTCAGCGGTCGACACCGCGCGGAGAACGGCGATGCGATCGGTCAGCTTCGCGGTTAGCGGCATCAACTCTCCAACACGCAATCCCGGCGTTGCCGAGTCGATGGGCGAGAACTCGCCGCGAACTTCCGCCGGCGCATCGGGCTTCGGATCCCAGGTCTCATGTTGTGGCGGACCGCCGAGCAAGAAGAGCACGATGCATCGCTTCGCACGACCAAACGATCCGGTCGGTAATTCTGTCGTTGGATCAGTTGCCGCGCTGAGCAGGCTGGGCATCGACAGACTACACGCCCCGAGCCCACCGACGCGAAGCATCTCGCGTCGATTCACTCCGTCACACAGGCGGATATCGCGATCCAGAATCGAGAACATGAATCATGCTCGCTGGGGTCGTGCCAGCGAAATCCCACGCCGGAATCTCGCTGACACGATTATCCTCATACCGAGCGATCCAAGCAATCCGCAACGAACGCATCGGCAACGCCGACGCAGTGTGTTGCCCGTCAGGCCGCAGTCCTAGCGATGACTTTCTCGATCGAGCGATTCAATCGCGAGATCGACAGCGGCTTCGGCAACCAATCGTCCATCCCGGCTTGCAAGCACGCCTCGCGATCTCCGGTGGCGGTGACGGCCACAATGGGAACTCGTGATCCCTCACTCTCTTGGGCACGGATTGCCTGCGTAGCGGTGATCCCGTCCATTTCGGGCATCTCGACGTCCATCAAGACAAGATCGAAGTCCTTATGGCGCAAGGCTTCTAGCGCCTCGACGCCATTTGCCGCCAGCGTCACTGCGTGCCCAGCGTTCTCAAGCAATCGCAGTGCGAAGCGCTGATTCAGCAAGCCGTCTTCGGCGACCAGCACGTTCAGGCGAGTTGAGGGCAGATTTTGCATACGGGCACTTCGTTGTGCATCGAAAGTTATTGGAAGGTGTGATTGGTTGAGCATTCGGTCCACCGCGATCCGCCGGGCTGTCTGGCGAGAATTTCCTTTCCCAATTAATAGACGGCTGACCCTCGATTTTGTTCGTAAATTCCCAAAATTCCGTCGCGGTACTTTGTCGCACGGCAAAATCGTAGGGTGCTGGCGAAGCCGCACCAGCAAGCTTTCATTTGAAAAACGCACCAACAATCGACTACGATAGAGACTCAACCAGGGGCCTGGTCTGTTGAGGAGAGTCTTCCATGTTGTTCCGTTCCCAGGTACCGGTCTGTCTATTAATAGCTTGTCTTGCCGCTGGCAGTGCCAGCGATTCTCGGCTTGCATTGGGTGAAGATGCGTCGATCCCACGATCCGAATGGGAAGCTCGGATCGAGGCCGCGCTGAGTGCAAAGGGAGCGTGGGAGTTTGTTGACGCGCCCTTGAACGAGGTTTGCGCCGCGATCCAAAAGAAGCTGGACATCAACATCGTGCTCGATGTGAAATCGCTCGAAGATTTCGGAATCGATCCGGGGACACCGATTACGGCATCGCTGCATGATATCTCGAATCGTTCCTGCCTACGTCTGATGTTGCGCGATCTTCAGTTGACCTATACCATTCGGCTTGGCGGCTTGTGGATCACGACAACCGAGGAGGCAGAATCGCAACTCGTCACGACGGTCTATCCCGTCGGGGACTTGCTAACGCAAGATTCCAATTATGCCGAGCCCGTCTTCGATTACGACTCGTTGGAGCAAGCCATCATGAGCTTGATCGCTCCGGATACCTGGGACCAAGTTGGTGGGCCGGGAGTGATTAGCGGAATCTACGGTTCGCTCGCCGTTTCGCAAACAGCAGATATTCACAAACAGGTGTCAACGTTCTTGCAGGCCTATCGAGTGATCGTCGAGAACGATCGCGACGCAGATGTGACTCAACCAACTGCGATCATCCTTGGTCAGCAGGAGTACGAGTCAATCCGAGCGGCGCTCGACGAACCGGTGACCGTGGAGACTATGGATGCCTCGTTTAGTGAGGTTATCAGACTTATCGGCGAATCGATGCAGATTCCAATCGTGATTGACTCGATTGCACTTGAAGACTTCGGAATCGATTTGGGAACGCCCATTACTGTGGACGTCAAGGATATTCCGCTTCGTTTTGCATTGCCCCGAATCCTTAACGAACTCGAACTCACCTATACGCTGCGCGACGAAGTACTTTTGGTGACGACACCCGAAGTGGATGAATCGCAATTGCTCATTGGTTTCTACCCGGTCCGTGATCTAGTTCAAAAGTCGACCGAGTTGCCCGACGATAGCTCGGGGAGGAATGCCGATTTCGATTCGTTGACGCAGCTGATCACTGCAACTATCGATCCGGATAGCTGGGATGAAGTTGGCGGTCCCGGCGCAATCGAACCGTTGGTACTTGGCACGACACTCGTCGTGTCGCAGACTCGCGCGACTCACGAGCAGATCGCCGATTTGCTCGCGAAACTGCGCGCCGCAAAGCAGGTGGAAGCGGCGCGATCGGCGGCCCAGGAAGAAGTCGATCCTACGGCGCTGATCGTCCGAGCGTATCAGGTCCGCCCGTCATTTAGTGGGCCGGACGAGATCGTCAAGCTTGTCATGCGTGCCTTCAAACCAGGAACTTGGGACGACGAAGAGGGAACATTCATCCAAGGCTTAGGGACGTCGATCGTCGTCAAGCATGATGCAAACGTCCATCGCGAAGTGCAAAAGTTGCTCACTCAGTTGCATCTTCTGGGGCCGTTCCCTCACGGCACGCAGCAAGGCTTCGGCGGCGGCGGCGGTGGAGTTTCCGCTCCAGGTGGCGGCGGCGGAGTTTTCTAAGGCGAGCGGCAGAACTGGATTTACGAGTACGACGGCTCTCCGAAGCCGTCGAATCCAGGACTCGACGGGCTCGGAGGCCCGTCGTACAGGTAGAATCTGCCGCTCGCGTAAAGGCGCGAGCCACTACATCACGTGAATCTACCGCAAGACTTGCATTTGAAATCTCAGCCAGCACTCGATTACGATAAATGCTCATCCAGGGGCCTGGACTGTTGAGGAGAGTCTTTCATGTTCTTTCGATCCCAGGTATCGGTCTGTCTATTGACTGCTTGCCTCCCGGCTTGCATCGCCTGTCATTCGCTGCCAGCCCTCGGTGAGGAGTCGCGTAGCCCGGAGGTTCAACCGCCCGAGTGGGAAACACGAATCGAAGCCGCACTGAACTCGAAGTGCGAGTGGGACTTCTTCGATGCTCCGCTGATCGAAGTGTGTCGCACGATGCAAGAGAAACTGGGCGTCGACGTTGCGCTCGATACGAAGGCACTGGAGGATTTTGGAATCAATCCAAGTACTCCCGTAACGCTGGCGATCAGCGGCATCTCGACCCGTGCGTTTCTTCGGCTGATGTTGAACGAACTTGAGTTGACTTTCACGATGAAGTTCGGAGCACTTTGGATCACGACGCCTGAGGGTGCCGAGGCGCGGCTCACGACAAAGGTCTATCCCGTTAGCGATTTGCTCGTGCGCGACTCGGCCCTCGGTAAGCCATTTGCCGAGTACGATGGATTGATTGGAGCAATTACGTCGGTAGTTTCCCCAGATACGTGGGACGATGTCGGCGGGCCAGGAGCAATAGAAGGTATCTATGAAACGCTCGTTGTTACACAGACTTCCGATATCCACGAGCAACTCGCCGAGTTCCTTAACACGTATCGCAATCTCATTGCCAACGACAAGCAGGCTGGTGCCAAGGAGAAATTCCTGTACATGCTTGGCGAGGATGAAGCGACGAGAGCCTTACTGAATGCGCTCGAGCAGCCGCTCACGGTGGAGTTTAAAGACGAATCGCTCAGGGACGTCGTCGAGTTTCTCGCCGAGAAGTTGCATATACCAATCGTCATCGATACTCGTGCGCTGGAAGACTTCGGAATCGATACGTCGGTGCCGATAAGCGGCAGTTTCACCAAATCACCAGTTCGTTTTGTACTTGCAAGACTGTTGAATGATATCGAGCTGACGTACATCATCCGCGACGAAGTTGTCCAAATTACGACGCCCGAGTGCTGTGAATGCCAGTTAGATATAGCTCTGTATCCGGTTCGCGATCTCGTTGAAGTCGCGGCAGCGCATCCGGGCGATCTACCGGGAGCCAACTGCGATTTCGATTCGCTGCGACAGGTGATCACATCGACGATTGCTCCGGACACCTGGGATGAGGTGGGAGGCCCTGGTGCGGTCGAGCCGTTGCTGCCTGTGCCCACGTTGATGATTTCGCAGACGCAACAAGTTCACGAGGAGATCTTGGGACTGTTGACGGATCTGCGTCAAGCGAAGAAGCAAAGCACAGTTGTTGCGAACGCCACCGATCCAGATGCCCACTTCGTTCGGTCCTACAACGTTAACAACGAAATCGCTTCGCCCGATGAAATTGCAACGCTCGTCATGTGCGCTACCGACTCGAGAACTTGGGGCGGCGAAGCTGGCACCTTTGTGCAGGGCTTGGGACCGTTACTGGTCGTCAAGCACAACTTTAGCGTGCATCACCGCGTGCGCGCGTTGTTAACGAGCCTCGGCTTATTGAACGTTTACGATGGTTTCCAATGCGGTGTCGGATTGCCGTCAGGCGGATTCGGTGCCGATGGAAACTCAAAAGCAACGGAAGCTGCGATGCCAGTTCAGCCAACTAGCCCAGGTGGGTGCTTCTGACGCCTATGTTCTGAAATCTACTTCCGGACAACTCGCTTTTTCAGCTTGCCAACAACCGCTTGAAACTCCTCGCGCAGTTCGTTGAACTTCGCGACGGTCTTCTCGCCGGGAGCTTTAACGTAGTCGAGCATGATCGCTTCCGCAGCGATGAACTCGTCCGAGATGTCGGCGATTTCGCTGGCGATCTCGGCCGGTATGTTCGTCACGCCGTTGGCGTCGCCGTGCAGCAGGTCGTTCTGATACACCATTAGCCCGCCCACACGAACCGGCAGCCCCAGATGCAGCATGTGACAGTAAGCGTGTGAACAAATCGTCGAACCGGTGAAGACGGGATACTTCAACGCGCGGACTTGTTCGAGATCGCGACCGCCGCCATTGGTGACTAAGCCGACCGAACCATACGCCTGATACGTCGAGCACATGACTTCGCCGAACACGGCCGCCACGGCTGGATCGTCTGCATCCTGAAACACCACGACGGCCGGTCCTGGCAAATCGCCAAACATTTCCAGTTGCTTGCCGATCGATCCGTAAGCATCCCCGCCGACCGGAGGCGCATCGGAGCGAAATTGTCCCGTGCAAGCAAACCCGACCATCGGCGGCAGCTCAGGAAAGTTCGATCGCACGCGGTGATCCATATAGCCGGCGTTGCGAGGCCGGATATCAAACAGCTCGATCACGTTGCAAATGGTTGGCGTATCGTATTTGGCGAGTTTGTCGAGCGTGGCTTGTGTGATGCTCATGGTGGGCTGGCCTTCTAGTCGCTTGGCTTGCTGGAATCTGAACAATTCGAACGCTGAAACTTAACAGTCGGACGATCGATCCTCAAGCGGCTGATTTACTTCGCTCCCCGCTTGTGTCATAACGAAACCTACACTGTAAGTACTTCACGGATGTTGTCGGAGATCACGATGGCGGAGCAGCCAAAAGACCAGTACCCCACGATCCACTTGACGGGCACCGATGCGGATTTGCCCAGTTGGTTCACCAACGATTTCTGCAAGTACAAGAGTCTGCGACCGATGGCAGGCGGCGGGAACGGCCAGCTGTTTGCTTGTTACGACAGCAATCTAGGCCGACGGGTCTGCATCAAGCGACTCGCCCCCGAGAACGCTGACAACCGGAACGAGCGTCTTCGTCTGTTGCGAGAAGCTCGAGTGACGGCTCAAATGTCGCATCCGAACACCGTGCCCGTTTATGAGCTCGGCAAAGACGACACCGGCGCGATCTACTTTGCAATGAAGAAGATCGAAGGCCGAGATCTGTTCCGCATTCTCAGCCTGATCGCCCAGAAAGATCCCGATGCGGTTCGCGAGTTTTCGCTTGACCGATTGCTCGGAATCCTGGTGCAAGCCGCCAACGCGCTCGCCTATGCGCATGCTCATGGTGTCATCCATCGCGATATCAAGCCCGAGAACATCATGGTCGGGATGTTTGGCGAAGTGATGCTGATGGACTGGGGCGTTGCCAAGGTGTGGGGCTTGCCCGACGAAGGCGACACCGGCAAGCTCAAAGATACCGGCGAGAATCTCGAGGAGCGGCTAACGTCGCCCGGCCAGCGTCCGGGAACGCCGCTGTACATGTCGCCCGAGCAAGTCAACGGCAGCAAAAACATCGACGAGCGGACGGACATCTTCAGCACGGGAGTCGTGTTGTACGAGATTCTCGCCTTGCGCGAGCCGTTCCGAGGCCGCACGATCGACGAGACATTTCAAAATATCTTGTATGCTCCTGCCGAACCTCCCAGTAAAGTTGCGCAGGGGCGTAAGGTTCCTAAGCGGTTGGACGAGATCTGCTTAAAGGCCCTCGAGAAGAAGCCGGGCGATCGTTATCAATCGATCCAAGCCATGATCAACGCCATCCGCGATTTCCGCGCAGAAGCACTCGATGCGGAAGGGCGAGAGTAGTCGCGTTGCTCCGCAACGCGAACTCATGCTTGGAGTCTGCATTGCAGAGCAATGCGACTACTCAGGCCACTCACTAACTTCGTTGGCCGCGCGATGAAGCAATGGGTCGATCTCGCGTCCGAAGTGTGATGCGTCCGGACTGCTGCGGGCGTTGAACAGAGCCACGAAATTGCGACCGTCATGACGGCGGATCAGGATGGTTGCGGTTCCTGCCAGCGATCCCGTGTGCCAGTTGTTTTGCTTGCCGTCGCTGATGGGACGGTTGAACCAACCAAGTGAATAGAACGTTGCTTTCTCCGTGCCGTCCTCTTCATGTCCGGCAAGTCCTGGCGGGCGAGCAAACATTGCCGCGATGCTGTCTGCGGACAGGATCTTACAGTTCTGTGGATCATCGAACGCGGCGGCGAATTTTGCCAAATCCGTTGCCGAGGCGATCCAAGCACCGTGCGAGTCCATTGCCTCCAGATACCAACCGCCATAAGGCCAGGGGACGTCCTGGCCGAGATCACTCTGAAAGACCGAAGGCCCGCGACCGGGATAGTAATAGCGAACCTCCTTCGGCTGCCGACCATCGAGCCGTGTCTTGCCGATTCGCATCGAATGGATATCCAACGGTGCGAGAACATTCTCTCGGACGTACTGTTCATACGACTGCCCCGCCCGTTTCTCGACCACGCGTCCCAGCAAGCAATAGCCGTAATTGGAATACGCATACCGATGGCCGGGATCGAAGTCGAGCGATTGCCCGAGCATCGAACGAATCACGGCATCGGGACCAGCGGGTGCAGGAAGGCCGAGCTTCGCGGCAAATTCAACCGATCGAAACATGCCATCGAACGAAATGTCTCGATCCCAGCCGCCGCGATGTTCGAGCAAGTACCGGATGGTGATATCGCGCTGGCGAGTGTCGAAGCGTTCGCCCTTAGCCTTGATCTCGTCTTCATAGTCGAGCACTTCGAAGACTTTGTCGTTAAGCTTCAGCTTCCCATTTTCGACCAATTGCAGAATCGCGACGACCGTGATCGGTTTCGAGATGCTGGCAATGCGGAACAGGCTGTCGGTGGTGACTTGTTCGCGTGTGGCGACATCGCTGTAGCCATAACCTCGCGCGAAGACGACTCGTCCTCGATCCGTGACCGCCAGAGATCCGCCGGGGACGCGATGCTGCTCCATGAACTCACGCATCATGCGGTCGAAGCTGTCGAGCCGTTTGTCCGACTTGCCAGTCGATACCGCATGTGGCGCCGTTTCGGCACGGTAGCCCGGCCCTCGCAGCACGCGTCCTGGCAGTGCGTCGGTTTGCTTGCCGTCTTGCAACACGAGCTTGCCGTTCACGATCACATGCCGCATACCCTCGGCCAATTCATTCGGCTTCGCGAAAGTCGCTTTGTCGGCCAGCGCATCGTAATCGAAAACGATCACATCCGCGGCCAGGCCCTCGGCGATGCGACCGCGATCAAAGGCCAGCACGTCATTCGCCGCCGCCGCACTCGCCTGGGCGACCGCCCGCTCCAGCGAGATGGCTCCGAGATCGCGTACGTAATGCGATATCAGACGTGGGAACGAGCCAAAGGCGCGGGGATGCGATGCGATCCGAGAACCTCCAGCGGGCCCGACGTCTGTGCAGAACGACACGAACTCTTGCTGCATGGCCAAGATTTTGTTGGCGTCGGTCATGCTTTGCGGCAGCGCAAACGCTCCGGTGCGGACGAGATTGAAGAATGTTTCCCAGGGATCTTCTTCGCGGGCCTTCGCCATTTCGGCGACGCTTTGACCGACAAGTTCTGCGTAACGTGCGTCATCTGCTTGACCAATCACCACGCGATCCCAGTCGTGTCCGACATGCCGATACCAGTTCTCCCAACCACCGGTCGTTTCCATCTCCTTGCGAATTTCGTCGCGATAAGCGGGATCGTCCAGTCGCCCAATCAATTGCCCCTGTCCTGCGCCGAAGTGGCGCGGATGGATAAAGGCCGCGATGCCAAGCCCGTTGTTGATATACGGATAGATGTCGGCGGTGACTTGCTGGCCTTCGGCTCGCGCGGACTTTATCTTGGCGATGGCCAGTTGCATCTTGCCCCAGTTTTGTTGCCCGGCGGCCTTCAAGTGGAAGATGTGAACCGGCGTCTTGCCCGTGCGACCAATGTCCAGTGCTTCGTCGATCGCTTCCAGCAGCAGATCGCCTTCGTTGCGCATGTGCGTGTAGTAGCGACCACCGTGTTGCCCGGCAACTTCCGCTAGTGCAGCGATCTCTTCCGTGCGGGCATAGACGGCGGGCGGATAGATGAGAGCAGTCGAGACACCAATTGCGCCCGCCTCCATCGCCTCGCGAACGTGTGCTCGCATCTGATCCAGTTCTTCATCACTCGGTCGCCGGTCGACGTCGCCCAGCACGAGTCGGCGGACTTGCGTATGTCCAACGGTCTGCACGACATTGATGGGCAAGCCATGCAGCTCGATTAACTGAAAATACTCGGACATCGTCGTCCAACCGCGAGTCGCGGCTTCGTCCTCGTCGAGCGGCGCGGCGGAAGCTCCTTCGCCGGCATTGATCGTCGTGATGCCTTGCGTTAACAGATTGATGGCAGTCTTCGGATCATCCAGCATCGGCGTCGCGGTCTGACCCATCATGTCGATGAAGCCCGGCGCAACGATCAATCCGCTGGCATCGATCACCGTTTTCGAGTCACTTGTCGCAATGTGCCCGATTTTGGCGATCGTTCCGCCGCGAATGCCGACATCCGCGACGTACCAGGGCGCGCCAGTACCATCGACGATCCGGCCTCCTTGGAGAACGAGATCGAACTTCGGCTCGTCGGCCAGCGCTGTGTTGCTAAACGGCAGCGACAGCCAGATCCAAGTGAATAGCGTGAAGGTGACTCGATGGAGTCGTTTCATTGCGTCACTCGCGATTTACTGCTTGTAAATCTTGTGCTGTGGTCGACCAGAGAGGATTTGCTCTTTCCCCCAATTAGTGACTGCACGAAAGGCATCGCTGCGAATGAAGGTCGTAAAAGCTTCCTCGTCGGACCATTCGCTGGTGATGAGGTACGAGGCGCTGTCGCTGACATCCTTCCACAAGGTTGAACTGGTGTGCCCCTCGGCAGCCTTCAGGGCGTCGATCACACCAGCGAACTTGTCTTCAAAATCCTGTTGCTTGCCTTCGATCACGTGATAGTTCATTCCGACAGTTATCATGGCTAAGTTGCCTCGGGTTGGAGTTAATGCGAAATTAAGAGCAAGTTCGCCAATGATAGTGCATGATCGATGAGTACGAAACGGTTCACGGTCGGAAGAGCTACTTTCACGGACGGTTTTCGGTGATGCTGTGCAGCTTGTCTCATGTAGCTTGAGCGTTTTGGCGGTTGCCGCTTGCTTTGTTAAACGAACGGAGAAACTATGGCAATCTCACGTCGTAACTTCCTGGTAGGCTTGGCAAGTGGAAGCGTTGGACTGCGAATTGGTTCGTTCTCGAACGATTCCTTACAAGCCCAAACGAACTCGGCTCTGACTTTTCCAGGGCTTTGCCCTTGCCGCTGCCAGCCGACGAGTACGCACAAACCTCGCTGCATGTGCCGGAAGACTTGCGTGAAGCCGGCTTTGATGTCACCGCAGAATTGCGAGTCGACTTTACGGGTCTAACCGCTGCAAGTACTCCCGAAATCCTGTTCGGCTCCGCAAACTTTGGACCCACTGCCGATGGTCAGCAGATTGCAGACATTCGTCGCTACCGTTGCCAGGTTCCCGTCCAGTCGATTGGGCAAGGTGCCAATCGTGTGATGGTCAAAGTGCAGGAGAGCAGCGCGAAGTTAGCGGGTGCCGAGTTGTGGATTCACCGCTAGCGAGCACTACAACGGGAAACACTTCAAGTTGCCATCGCGATCTTTGCAAAACAGTTTTCCGCCCGAGAGCACGATGTGAGGCCAAACATCGTTGGCGAAGATCTGCTGCTTTCGCGCCAACTCCTTGTATGCCTTGGGCTCACGTACCGCCGATTCGACGAGCACCAACTCACCCCGATCGGCCCAGACAACAAGCCGGTCGTCTGTGGTTGCTAACAGCGAAGCCGTATCGCCAAATCGACCGCCGCGCCAAATCGGCTTGCCGGTCGCAAAGTCGAGACAGTACAGCCCTCGCCAACACCAATAGACGAAGCCTTGATGAATCACGGGCGAACAGACGCCTGAAGCGTAGGGCTGTTTCCAAATCAACTGGGCACCGGCAAGAGAGATGTCAATGCGACAGATCGAATACTGGTTGTATTCGGACGTGATCACGACGGAGTTGTCGATGACCGCAGGCGTCGCGATACTGTTGGCGAAATCGGTCACCCACGGAAACTCGGCCAGCGTTTCGCCTTCGTGGCCTTGGTCCAGTCGTGCCACCAACAGGTTGCGAATCGTCAGGACTGCCGCGCACGGAATGTTGTCAACGACGATCGGAACTATCCCTCCCGTATGTCCGGCCGGGTCCTTCGACCGTGATGCCCACACTTGCTCGCCGGTGCGCTTCGAAAACGCGATCATGTTCCCCGTGTCGTCACCGACTTCCGCGATAATCCATTCGCCGTAGATCAGCGGCGAGGCCGTATAGCCGTAGTCGCGCAGTCGGCGACTTCCTACCAGGGGCCTTTGCGGAACATCAAATCGATCGTAGAAGTTCAGCCCCCACACGGGCCGACCCTCGTTACGCGTATCCCAACAATTCAAATGGCCATCCGTGCTAAACGTAAACAGGTAGCCCGTATCGCGATCGAACACCGGGCAAGCGGAAGGCCCGGAGTACAATCCCTTATCCCCTTCACTCTGACGACCGTAAATTGGACAAGCGTAAGACCGCTCCCACAGCTCACGACCCGTCGCCACGTCGAAACAACGCACGAGAACGTGATCGTCGCTCCATCCGATCGTATAGAGCCGCCCGTCCGCGACGATCGGTGCACTGCCGCCGGCGCCCACTTGAGTCGTCCATTCGGCGTCGCCCGGCGGCCAGGCCTTCCGATCCCAGCCAGAATCTTCGGCGACGATCCCCTTTCGATCTAGCCCGCGCCATTGCGTCCAGTCGTCGGCTAGCGTGGTGGATGTGGACGTTAACACGACCACGATGGCAAGGAGTCTGGAAAAGTGGAGATTGCTAATCAAAGTAGGCTCGCTCCTCGTGATAGGCAGGACAGATTGGCAGCCCGTCGGGGACGGCCATTGTAACTCGATGCTCAAGTGTAACCAAAGTTGTAGCTTGACCACTCCGAGTCGAGCAGGCGGGCAACTCGGAGAGGTCAAGCTACGTGTGGCGGCTCAACACCTCATTTGAAGGTACGTGCAATTTGGCAACGGTGAAAACTGGCGATGGCGTGACGGACAGTCTAGAATCTCGGACGACGTAAGTCCGACGATCGTGATCAACCTCTGGAGCCAAGTATGAAACTCGCCGTGTGTGCGTCGATCGTCGGGGCGTTGCTGGCGTTGCAAGCCGTGACCCATGTGAGTGCGGAACCGCGAGCGCCTTGGACAACCTCGCGGATCAAGGGCGCTCCTGATCCGCCGTCACCCTATTCGATTCAACCAGCGTTCCCAAACGTCAGTTTCAAGAATCCAACTTGTGTCGAAGAGATCCCTGGTGCGGATCGTTTGCTGGTCACCGAGATCGGCGGCAAGATATTTGGCGTCTTAAAGAACCGCGAAGTGCATGAGGCCGACCTCATCATTGACTTAGCTGAATCGGCGGCCGGTGGTGTGCGGGTTCTCGATGCGGACTTTCATCCACAGTTCCTGCGGAACGGTCAGATCTTCGTGTGTTACGTGCATCCGGGCGACGGTGGCCATACACGAGTCTCGCGCTTCACGATGTCCGATACTTCCATTCCGACAATTGATCCCGACAGCGAGCAAGTGATTATTACTTGGCCCAGTGGTGGGCATAACGGAGGTTGTCTCGAATTTGGTAAGGAGGGCTACCTCTACATCTCGACCGGCGATGGCTCGGGGCCCAACCCGCCTGATGGCAGGACGACCGGTCAAGACGTTACCGATTTGCTCGGCGCAGTGCTAAGGATCGACGTGGACCAGATCCAAGGCGATCGTGCCTATGTGGTTCCCTCGGATAATCCTTTCATTAGTCTCGACGGAGCGCGTCCCGAGGTCTGGGCCTACGGACTTCGCAACCCGTTCAAGATTGGAGTCGATTCAGTAACGGGAGACGTGTTCGCGGCCGACAACGGTTGGGAGACGTGGGAGATGGTGCACAAAATCGTCCGCGGCGGAAACTGTGGCTGGCCAGTGATGGAAGCCCGCGCGGTGTTGCGGAGCGAAGTAGCCGTCGGACCGACTCCGATTATTCCACCCATCAAAGACCACTCGCACACCGAAGCAAATTCCGTGATCGGAGGCCCCGTCTATCGTGGCCGCAAGCTTCCGGATCTCGTCGGATCGTTTATCTATGGCGACTATATCACCGGCACGATTTGGGCCGTCCGGTCCGAAGGCGATGGAACTTACTCCCATCAAACCTTGGTCGATACGGATCAGCGCATTACCAGCTTCACCGAAGGCAGCAAAGGCGAGTTGTATGTGCTCGATTACGACTATACGGGCCGGATCTATGAACTTGTGCCGTCCGATCTGCCGGACACATCGACCGAGTTTCCGAGACGGCTGAGTGAGACGGGGCTGTTTACTTCCACCGAGAACCTCCAGCCCGCGCCGGGAGTCGTGTCGTATGACGTCCGGGTGCCGCGTTGGATGGACGGAGCGACCGGCGAACGTTGGATCGCGATTCCGGGTGACGGTTCGGTCAAACTCGCATTCGCTGACGAGTCGCCGGTCTATCCAGAAGGAACGGTGCTGGTGAAGCAGGTAAACTTGATGTCTGCCGGCGATGAGTTGCCAATCCGCCTAGAAACACAGTTGTTGCATTTTGAGCGCGGCATGTGGCGACCTTACAGCTACTTATGGAACGACACAGGCACCGACGCAACGCTGGTCGATTCCATTGGAGCCGACCGACCGCTGCAAGTCGCTGACGACGCGAGCATGAAGCAGGATCGCACGTGGCACGTCAGCGCTTCGAACGAGTGTAAATTGTGCCACAACGCAGGCTCGCAGTTCGTGCTCGGCTTCGTGGCGAATCAGTTGGAGGATCAACTGTCGGCCCTCGCCGCAAACAAGGTACTCAGCGACTCGCCGGAAGTGCCGGATGCGCTTCAGCTCGTCAACCCGCATGACGACTCGCAACCGCTCGACGATCGAGCGCGTTCCTACTTGCATGTCAATTGCAGCATGTGCCATCATCCGGGCGGCAACGCCATCGTTTCCTTCTATCTAAGGCGAGACTTGCCCTTCGACCAGTTGAACACCAACAAAGGTACCGGCATCGGCACATTCGGAATGCAGAACGCAAAGCTCATCGTACCCGGAGATCCGTATCGGTCGGTCGTGACGTATCGCATGTCGAAACTCGGTTACTCACGTATGCCGTATATCGGTTCCCAGGTTGTTGACAGTGCCGGCGTGGCGTTGGTTGCCAAATGGATTCGTTCGCTCGATGACGAACCCATGGAAGACGCCTCGCCACCGCTGGTTTCCGACTCCGCCGAAGCCAAGGCACTGGCGATCGTATCGGACGACAAGAGTGCCGATCACGATGCAGCGATCCGCACGCTCGTACAATCCACGGAAGGGTCGTTGGCACTACTTGCGACAATGCACGGCGGATCGCTGTCGGCGAAAGACAAACTCGCTGCGATTGCCATTGGCAACGAAGTATCGAATACGAATGTGCGGGGCTTGTTCGAGACGTTCTTGCCGGAATCAAAACGCCGTGCCCGTCTTGGTCCCAATATCAACCCAGAAACGATTCTCAGTCAGCAGGGCGATGCTGCACGCGGTAAGTTGATCTTCTTCAGCGACGGTGCTCGCTGCAAAGCCTGCCACGATGTCAGCGACCCAAGCAAGTCACTTGGCACAACGCTGGTCGAGATCAACAAAAAGTACAAGCAGCGCGGCGAGATACTACAACACGTGCTAAAGCCTTCGCTGAAGATCGACGAACCCCAGGCTGCTTATACGGTGCTTACGACCGGCGGCCAAGTTGTCGTTGGGTTGCTGACCGAGAAGACCGACGAAGCCGTTGTCGTCAAGACAGCCGAACAAAAATTCGTTCGTGTTCCCGTTGCCGAGATCGACGAAATACAGCGGAATTCCACATCGCTGATGCCAGAAAGAATCCTCAGCGACCTGACGGCCCAAGAAGCAGCTGACTTGTTGGAGTATATTAGTTCCCTAGCCGCCAACACACCGTAGCCGCACGCCGAATGAGTGCCGCTACTCCCACCACTCCTACTGCCCACCTTGAGGAAACTATCCATGAGAGTAACGCCCAGACTGACGCCTGCGATTGTGATCCTTTTAATCGCCTTGTTCGGCACGCAACTGCCGCAGACAACGGTTCGCGCCGAAGTGCCCGAAGGATTCACCTCTTTATTTAACGGCAAAGACTTGACCGGTTGGAAGGGCCTGGTCGGGAATCCGAAAACGCGGCGGGCAATGTCAGCCGATGAACTCGCTGCGGCCCAGAAGACGGCGGATGACGACATGCGAGAGCACTGGAGCGTCGTCGACGGTGTGCTTCAGTTCGACGGTAAGGGAAAGAGTCTTTGCACGGACAAGGATTACGGTGACGTCGAACTGTACGTGGATTGGAAGATCCTCGAAGGCGGTGACAGCGGAATCTATTTGCGTGGTAGCCCGCAACTACAGATTTGGGACACGGAATTTCCAGATTACTTTCGCCACGGTGCCGAGAATGGTTCGGGAGCTCTATGGAACAACAAGAACAACGCCCGCTTTCCACTGTTGAAGGCGGACAAGCCTGTGGGCGAGTGGAATACCTTCTACATTCGCATGGTCGGCGAGTTGGTGACCGTTAAGCTCAATGGGCAGTTGGTTGTCGATGAAGTCGTGATGGAGAACCTGTGGGAACGCAATCTGCCGATCTATGCACGGGATCAGATCGAACTTCAAAATCACGGCAACACGCTCTACTTCCGCAACCTATACGCGAGAGAGATTCCAGCGAGCGAAGCGAATGCGTTGCTCGCCCAGCGAGAGAACGCCGATGCGTACGCGAGCATCTTTAACGGAACGGACTTCAGCGGTTGGACTGGGGACGTGGAAAACTATGAAGTCGTCGACGGAGCGATCGCATGCAAAGCGGGTAAAGGCGGCACGTTGTTCACCGAGAAAGAGTACTCCGATTTCATTGCCCGACTGGAATTCAAACTGCCGCCCGGCGGGAATAATGGACTGGCCATTCGCTACGCCGGCGAAGGCCAACCGCACATCGAAGGCCTTGAGTTGCAAGTGCTCGACTCGGAAGACCCAAAATACGCTCAGCTCGATCCGCGCCAGTATCACGGTTCGGTGTACGGACTTGTTCCGGCTCACCGAGGTTACTTGCGACCAACGGGCGAGTGGAACTTTCAACAAGTCACCGTACGCGGCTCGAATATCAAAGTCGAGTTGAATGGCACGACGATTTTGGATGCCGATCTCAGTCAGGTGACCGAATCGAAGGACGGGGCGTTGCCGCCAGGGGTGAAGCGCAAGAGTGGACGTTTTGGTTTCGCCGGGCATAACGATCCCGTGGCTTTCCGTAACATCTCGATTCGTGAACTTCCCGGCGAACCAGCGGAGCCGCCGGCCCGAGACAATGCCATCAGCCCGACGGATGGGCCGATCAAGTTATTCAACGGCCGTAACTTCGAAGGCTTTTACACTTGGATCAAAGACCTCAAGTATGCCGACTGGAACAAGATATTTACGGTCGAAGACGGCATGATTCACGTTTCGGGCGACGGATATGGTGGACTGATCACCAACCAGGAGTATCGCGACTATCACTTGATCATCGAGTTCAAATGGGGTGAAAAGACTTGGGGCAATCGCGTGGATCGCGCTCGTGATTCGGGAATTTTGCTGCATTGCTGGGGACCGAATGGTGGTTACAGCAACACTTGGATGGCGTCGATCGAGGCCCAGATCATTGAAGGCGGTGTCGGTGACATTCTGGTGTTATCAGGCACCGACCCAATCACCGGACAAGTCCTGCCGACTTCGTTGACCACCGAGATTACGAAGGATCGCGATGGCGAAAAGGTCTGGAAGAAAGGCGGCGAACGGATCACGCTGTCCAGCGGTCGCATCAACTGGTTCGGACGCGACGAAGACTGGGCCGACAAGATTGGCTTCCGCGGCAAGGACGATGTCGAAAGTCCCTTCGGCGAGTGGACGCGAATGGAAGTGATCGCCGACGGCGGGCACCTGCTCTATAAGGTGAACGGCGTCGTTGTGAACGAAGCGTTTGAAGCTAAGCCCAATTTCGGCAAGATCCTGTTGCAAACCGAGCAAGCCGAAATGTTCGTGCGTCGCTTTGAACTGTGGCCGATCGGTAAAGCACCGGCGGACTAGTTTCCGGCTCCGTCACAATCGATTCATTGCCGATCGCCTTACGGCAGCAGCATGATGCACGAAGGCATCGGCATGGTCGTTGGCGGGCCGACAGATGTTAACTTGCCTGATTCCGAATCGATCCGAAACACGGCGACGTTATTGCCCGGCATGTTTGCGCATAGGAGCAGCTTGCCGTCGCCAGCGATCGCCAAGTTTTGAGGCCCTTTGCCAAGGCTCGGTTCGATTCCAATCAGCGCGAGTTGGCCGTCCGCGGCGATGCGATAAGCCGCGATGCTGTCGTGGCCGCGATTGGTGCCGTACAAGAACCGACCGTCTGGCGTAATCTTCAAGTCGGCGCAATGGCTCGTGCCTTCAAACTCTGGCGGCAGTGTCGGGATCGTCTGCCGCTCGATCAACATGCCTGTTTCGTTCGCGTAGTCGAACAGCGTCACCGAATTCTTCAACTCGTTGATGGCGTACAAGTGTTTGCCATTGGGATGAAAGGTCAAATGCCGCGGTCCAGCGCCCGGCGGGGTGCGGACAAACGGCTGTTGGTTTGGCGACAGCTTTGACGTCTTGGCATCCAGTCGATAACCGAGAATCTGATCGAGCCCCAAGTCCGCTGCATAGGCAAACCGGTTGTCGGGGCTGGTAATGATCGAGTGTGCGAACGGACCAGTCTGCCGTTTCGGATCAATGCTTGATCCAACATGCTGAACGAAGGATGCTGCTTCGCCAAGACTCCCGTCTTCGAGCACGGGCAGCGCCGCTACACTGCCGGTCGAATAGTTGGCCACCAAAACCGACTTGCCGGTCGCGTCGACTGTCAGGTAGCAACTGGCCGTACCCCGAGCCGATTGCCGATTCAACAACGCGAGTTCGCCGCTGCGGCCTTTGATTTCATAGGCCGCGACCTCCTCGTTTTCTGCGCCGCCAAAGGCCTTCGCGTGAATGGAATACAAGTACCGCTGATCGGGCGAAAGGGCCATAAAGAAGGGGTTTTCAACGTCCGTCGTCCGCTGAATCAATCGCAAACTGCCAGTCTCGACGTCAAGCTGATAAGCGTGAATGGCTCCGGCGTCGCCGCTTGTGAAGGCCGAGATAAACACGAGTGGCTCGTTTGCACAGGCCACATTTGCCGAACTGATTAACATGGCACCGACGATCAGGGAAAACAGACTACGCGTTAGGAAGAGATTCATAGTTGCTCCGCGGCTAAGGGGTCAAGGCGGCCACTCGTCGGGCGATATGTTGTCGCACCAGCGGGATCTGTGAAGTGGCAGCCATTCGTATAAAGCGATTCAAGTCCTCGTGAACGAGCGGCTCGATACCGTACCAGATCATCAGCGGCAGATTCGCGTCGTCTGCGTCCTCGGATCGCGTGACCAAGGCCTCGGCGATCGGCCAGCGTTGCTCGGGTGGCAGACTTTGCAGCGCACTCGCCAAATGAAGACGTACGAAGGACGAATCGCCTGTTGCAGCGAGTATCACAAATTGATCGAGCGCGGCTGGAGAAAGCGACTTGTTGTCACTCAGCAATCGCACCGCCCAAGCGCGAATGTATTCGCTTTCGTGGCGGAGTTGCTCGCTCAACATCGATTCGTCCAAGCCGCCGGTGACTTGCAGCGCCCATAAGGCTCGCAACTTGTGCGGCACGTCGGCTTGCTCTTCGTACATCGCGCGCAGACGCTTGTTAACACTCGTCATATCGCGACCACTAGCCACACGTTCGTGCAACACGCGCCTGGCATGTCGTACCCACCAGTCATTGTCGTGCAACTGCAACGCGACCAGTTCCTCATCCGTCAGCTCGGAGACATTGGTACGCAGGACTTCAGGCTGGCCGTAGCTGATCTTGTAGATGCGACCTGTGTGACGTCGCGTGTTCTTTACACTGTGACATTCGCCGGTGTCGGACCAGTCGCTGACAAAGACCGAACCGTCCGAACCATACATGATCGTGACGCCCATGAACCACGAGTCCTGTGACTTCATTAAATCGGCACCATGCGATGCCGTGTAGCCCGACCCTAGTCGCTTCAGAATGTCGTTGTTGACACGTCGCCCGTGAATGTTGTTCATGAAGACAGTGTTACGATACTGATCTGGCCATGATCCTCCCAGGTAAACCATCGTGCCACAATGTGCATGACCACCGCCGATCTCGTCTTCAGCCTCGGAACCGATTCCACCTCGGACGTCGTTACCACCAGTGAAGTGAAGATGATCGGCAATTGTATCGATCCGCCGGTACGCATATTGGCTCGACTCGCGGTTGCGCCACGGTTCATAGTGTGCACCTTGGATAACATGAAACAAATGCGGGTTCACGCAGTTACACACGAATCCTTGCCCGTAATCATCGAAGTCGATGCCCCACGGGTTGGTCGTGCCATCGGCAAATGGTTCCCACACATGGCGCACCGGATGATAGCGATAGACGCCGCCGTCATAGTGGATTCGTTCGTCGTCCGGCGTTCCTGGCTTGCCAAGCAACGAGTAATTCGTCCTTCCATGCGTGCCATACAACCAGCCATCCGGTCCCCAGGCGAAACCGTTGGCGAGATTGTGTGAGTTCGCATGGTTGCCAAATCCGTCAAGCAAGACTTGCGGATCGCCATCAGGCACGTCGTCGCCATCCTGATCCGGAATGAAATAGAAGTACGGCGGCGACATCACCCACGCACCGCCGAATCCGACCTCAATGCCTGTCACATAGTTCAGCTTGTCGTAGAAGACCGTGCGTTTGTCGAACTGACCATCGCCGTCGACGTCCTCGAAGATCAGGATGCGATCATTCAGTTCGCTGCCGTTGGGTGTGGTCCCATGGTTTGGGTAGTTGTAAGCCTCGGCCACCCACAACCGCCCCCGATCGTCGATGCAAAAACCGATCGGCTGCCGAACGTCAGGCTCACCGGCGAAGAGCGTCACCTTGAAACCCTCTGGGACCATCATCGTCCGCGCGGCTTCGAGGGGTGGCAGCGGTGCGTCGATTTCGTCGCAGAGTCCGCAAGTCGGGAAGACGCAAAGGGCAGCAACGACAAAGTGGTAGGTTCGAGTCATGCAGATGTCGAGCAATAAAGCTAAGAGGTTGGCGGAGCATCTATCGTAGCTGAAAACAGATTAGGTTGAAATCAACTGCAAGCGTTTGGGGGCGCTACCGCAACGCGGTTATACTCCAAAGCCTAGGGTCGCGGCGCAGACGCGCACCCTAGGCTCGGAAATGCCTTAGCAAGTCATACCCCAACGGGGTTTCACAAGGGGATATCTCCATGCCTCAATCGTTGGCTCAGATCTATCTGCACATCGTGTTCTCGACCAAGCACCGCAAGCCGTTCTTGCAGAATGAGACGTTATGCGAGAATACACACGCTTATCTGGCCGGAGCATGCAAAAAGCTGGAGTCACCTTCATTGGTCGTCGGCGGAGTCGGAGACCATGTTCATATCCACTGTCGGCAATCGAAGAACATTGCATTGAAGACGCTCATTGCCGAACTTAAACGTGAATCTTCCAAGTGGTTGAAGACTCAAGGATCGCACATGTCGGAATTCTATTGGCAGCGAGGGTACGGCGCGTTTTCGATCAGCCCTTCGCACGTCGAAGCTCTCATGAATTACATTGCCAACCAACGCGAGCATCACAAGACGGAATCGTTTCAGGCTGAGTTTCGTCGGTTGTGCAAGAAGAGAATACCTAGGGTGCGCGGCGCGACCCTAGGCTTTGGAGTGTAACCGCTTCGCGGTAGTTCCATTTCCCGTTTGTCTTTTTGCTCTTCCATGATATCCTACGTGGACGGATGACCACTTCGGCATGACGCAACAGGAATTGAGTAGCAAGGACGGGAGACAAGGATGGGAATTCAATCCGTAGTGGATTTCATGGAGCGGAAATTCGCACCGCAGATCGCGGCACGATCGGTACTCGAACCATCCGCTGGAGAATTCGAGGCACTTCCCCAAGATCTCGACCCGCGGTTGGCCGAGGCCCTGCGCGGCAGCGGCCTTCACCAGTTGTACTCGCATCAGCGCGAAGCGTTCGACTCGATCCGGCAAGGCAACGACACGGTCCTCGTCTCGCGTACGGCCAGCGGCAAGACGCTGTCGTTCCTACTGCCCATTTTGCACGACTATCTGCAAGCCGATGCTCCGTTCGGCGTGATGCTGCTGTATCCGACGAAAGCGCTCTCGCGCGATCAGGAAGGAACGTTGGGCAAGTTGCTCGAAGCCAGCGGCGCAGATCTGCGGCTGGGCACGTTTGACGGCGATACGCCTCGCGAAGAGCGAACGCGGATCCAGTCGCAAGCCGACTTCATGATCACGAATCCCGATATGCTGCATTCGGGGATTCTACCCAACCACAACCGTCGCTGGCGGACGTTTCTGTCTCGGTTGAAATACATCGTCATCGACGAGGTCCACACCTATCGCGGTGCCTTTGGCTCGCACGTCGCCAATGTGATGCGACGGTTGTTGCGTGTCTGCGAGATGCATGGCAGCCGCCCGACGTTTGTTTGTTCCTCGGCAACAATCGGCAACCCGCGTGAACATGTGGAAGCCTTGTTTCAACGTCCGTTTCATGTGATCACGCGCGACGGAGCCCCTCGGCCGCAACGCGACTTGTACATGATCAATCCGCCCGTCGTGCAGAGCCACGGCCATGCGCTGTATCGCAAAGGACCGGGCTCGGTCAGTATTCCGATGATTCGTGAAGCGACGCGCCGCGGCGTGCGTACGATTTGCTTTTGCCGCGCACGGCAACAAGTGGAACGCTTGTGCCGAGCCGTCACCGACGGACACCCGGAACTGCGCAGCAAAGTCAAACCCTATCGCGGAGGGCTGTTGCCGAATGAACGACGTCAGCTCGAACGCGACTTGGCCAGTGGTCGCGTGACTACGATCATCAGCACGAACGCGCTCGAGCTAGGGATCGATATCGGCGATCTCGACCTCTGCATCCTGAGCGGTTATCCCGGTTCGATGGCCAGCTTCTGGCAGCAGGCCGGTCGCGTGGGACGTCGTGGTTCGCGAGCCGTGATCGTGTATGTGGCTCGAGACACGCCGATCGATCAGTATTTTGTGCATCACCCCGAGTTCGTGACCTCAGCGCCGATCGAACGAGCGTGGTTGAACGCCGATAATCCGTACATCTTGCTGCAGCACTTGCCGTGCGCCGCTCACGAGCATCCGCTGCGTGAAGACGAACCGACGTTCTCCGAACCCGCGTATCCGGCCGCGATGGAAGTGTTGAAGGAAGATGGCAGCTTGACGGAGTATCACGGCAATTATCGCTATGCGTTGCGGGACTATCCGGCCAAGGGCGTCAATCTGCGTGGCATGACGGATTACAACGTCGAAATCTATTGCGGCACGGAAGTCATCGGCGAGCTTGATCCGATCGGTGCTCGTGGCACCTTGTACAAAGACGCGATCTATCAGCATCTCGGCACACGTTACATGTCGATGGACCTCGATCTCGAGAAGAAGCTGTGCCGTGTCGATCCGGTGGATGTCGATTATTACACCGAAGCGGTGTGGGAAAGCCGTGTGAGTTTGACCGAATCACTTGATCGCTCGGTGCTGCATGGCGCGGACTTGGAGTTTGGTTACGTCAACGTGAACCGGCAACCGAAACTTTATAAGAAGATCCGCGAACGTACACTGGAGAACATCGGTTACGGTCCGATCACCTTGGATCCCTTCGTCTATGATACGACGGGCTTCAGTCTGCATCCGCCCGAAGATTGGCGGCACTCGGTCGAAGCGGTCGACAAACGCCACGTTGGTGCCGCTCTGTATGGATTGAGTTACATCCTCAAGCGGACTGCCCCCAGCCTTTGCCTGGGCGACGTGGAAAACATCGAGACGGACGTGTCGCTAAAGGAGCTAGATGGCAACAAGTGGCATAGCGCTTTGTACTTGTACGATACGATCGAAGGTGGCGTCGGCTATGCCGAAAAGATCTTCGAGGTCTTTGAAGAAGCTTTGAAGCTGTGCCGCGCAATCATCGACGAGTGCTCCTGCGCCGCGGGCTGTCCCTCGTGTGTCACGTCGCTTCCGCCCGGCGTAGCGGACGAGGACTTGGAACAGTTGTTGGTCGAGTCGAATGCTTCGGTAGCGTGCACAAGCAGTTTGCTGACGGCGTTGCTCACCGGCGTAGTAGCGCTTCCCGAAGTAGCTTATCACGAAGTGACACCGCGTTCGCCGGTCGCACCTCCCGAACTCGATCCTGACCTGGAGCGGTTGAAGCAGCGTCTTGGCAAGGCCAGCAAGCTTCTTCAAGATAAACGGGCGCGAATCCATTGATCAGCGAAGCACTCTTGCACTGCACGGGCATTGGGCCCGTACGACTTGCACAACTCCACGAGGCTGGTGTCCGCTCGTGGAGTGATGTCGTTGGCTGTGGCGAACAACTTCCCGTCCGTTACGCTGCTCCGTTGATCGAAGAGTCTCGTCGCTGCCTGAATGCCCTAGAGACAAGAGACATTCGGTATTTCGTCGATCGTTTCTCGCCGTTCGACAAATGGCGAATTGTTGCGGAGTTTCTCGATGAGATGTCGTTCTTCGACATCGAGACGATGGGCTTGGAACACAACTCGCCGATCACCGTCATCGCCTGCTGGCATCGAGGCGAAGTGAAGACATTTGTCGAGCACGAGAATCTGGACGACTTCCTTCATCTGTTGGACGACGTTACTTTGCTCGCTTCGTTCAACGGCAGCTCGTTTGATGTGCCGCGAGTTCTCGACACGTTCCACATTCCTGACTTGCCATGCCCGCATCTTGACCTCCGCTGGCCCTGTTATCACAAAGGTTATAAAGGCAGCTTAAAGAGCATCACCGCAAGGCTCGGTTTTACGCGACCGGTTGATCTGCAAGACGCCGATGGCGAGTTGGCGATTCACCTCTGGAATCGATGGACGCTCGATCAAGATCACCGTGCTCGCGAGTTGCTCGTTCGCTACTGTGCATCGGATGTGGTGTTGTTGGCAATGTTGGCCCATCGTCTGGCCGAACGAAGCATTGAGTCACCCGCGGCGTGGTGGGGGCAACTGCCTTCGACTTCGCTCGCTGAACCGCCTTGCAAAGGGCCGCCTGCACCATCGCCGTTGACTCGCAATGCATTCGGCGAAGGAAGCCCTTCCAAACTGCGCGCGCGGCGCATACGAACTGCTTGAGGTTGCGATGACACTTCTCTATTACGATCCGATCTTTTTGGAGCACGATACCGGGCGTCATCCGGAGAACGCGGGACGCCTTCGACCTTTGATCAAGCATCTCGATGAAAGTGGCTTGAGTGCGCGTTGCCAACGTATTGAATGGGAACCCATCTCGAAAGAGCGGTTGTGTCGTGTCCATTCAGCCCAGCACGTCGATGCAGTCAAGGCTTATGCCGAGCGAGGTGGCGGGCAGATCGAAGCGGATACTGTTGTGTCGCCAAAGTCATATGACGTCGCCTTGACCGCGGCCGGTGCTGTCTGCGATGCCGTTACGCGAGTGATTCGCGGTGATCAGCGGCGTGCCTTGTGTCTTGTCCGCCCTCCCGGTCATCATGCACTGCCGACCAATCCGATGGGATTCTGTTTGTTTAATAACGTCGCGACGGGCGCTCGCTTGGCAATTGACGAGTTCGAATTGCAGCGCGTGTTGATCGTCGACTGGGACGTCCATCATGGCAACGGCACGCAAGCTATCTTTTGGGAAGACTCGCAAGTCGGATTCTTTTCGGCCCATCGCTATCCCTTCTATCCGGGAACTGGCGCCGCAGATGAGACAGGTGCCGGAGCAGGCTTGGGAACGACGAGCAATCTGCCGATCCGGTTTGGAATATCACGAGCCGACTACGTCGCGGGCACTCGTGCACAGCTCGAAACGTTTGCGGACAAGATCAAGCCTCAATTGGTGATCGTCAGTGCCGGCTTCGACAGCCATCGGTCTGATCCGATTGGCTCACTCGGACTGGAAAGCGAAGACTTCTCGCCGCTTACGCAGATTGTCCTCGACATTGCGAAGACGCACGCGGATGGGCGAGTCGTGAGCGTCCTTGAAGGCGGTTACAACCCGTCAGCTCTGACGGAATCTGTCGCGATACATCTTGAGGAACTTTTGCAGTAGGTCTTGAACAGAAGGTAACGAAGGAAACGAAGTTGTGACTGACGGATATCCTTCGTTACCTTTGTTTGCTTCTGTTCCTTATTGCGAGACGTGAGCGTCACGCATGATTGCGGCTATCTTGGCGACGATATCCGGATACTGATCGGCGATGTTGTTGGCTTCCTCAATGTCTTCAGAGATGTCATACAGCTCGATGGGTCCGTTTGGGTTCTTGTCTGTATCCAAACGAATCCCTTTCCACTTGCCCTGCAGCACCGCTTGCCGTCCGCCCTTTTCTAAGAATTCCCAGTACATGTAATCGTGTTGGACCTGCTCGCCTTCGCCAAGTAGCGTAGCGACCAGCGAGAGACCGTCCGTCGCGGGCGCGTCGACACCAGCGAGTTGTGCCAGCGTGGGCAACATGTCCTGAAATCCGGAAACGTGGCTTGACTCGCTTGCTGGTTGTATGTGTTCTGGCCAGCGAGCGATCATCGGAACGCGAATACCACCTTCGTAAAGGTCTCGCTTCATTCCTTGTAATTGGCCATTCGAATCGAAGAAGGGCATCTGGTGCCCGCCTTCCTGATGCGGACCGTTGTCGCTGCTAAAGATGACGAGCGTGTTCTCGTCGAGATTAAGTTCTTTCAACTTGGCCAGCACTTTGCCAACGTCGCCATCGAGATTCCGAATCATCGATGCGAAGCCCTTCTCGGGTCCTGGCCAATCCTTTTCGGCGAATTCACCAAAGCTAGGGACTTCCATGCCGCGTTCGGGCCGCGAGTTGCGAGTTGCCTCGTTGTTGGTGTGAGGAACGTTCATGGCGAAGTACAAGAAGAAAGGCTCGTCGCGATTCCGCTCGATGAACGACAAAGCTTCTGCCGTGACAAGATCCGGCACGTAATCGACCCGTTTCGTCGCAATGCCTCGACCATCGCCGTCTTTCCATTGCGGTTCCACTTCATTTCGCAGCGGAACTGGTTCGCCGTTGCGGATGATGAACTCGGGATAGAAGTTATGCGCGTGGAACATGTTGACGTAGCCGTAGAAGTAGTCAAAGCCTTGTCGCTGAGGATCGTCCAGCGGTGGCGGATTGCCAATGCCCCACTTGCCGACACAGCCCGTACGATAGCCGGCTTTCTTTAGCACTTCCGCGATCGTCACATCTTCATCAAGTAGTTGTCCGGGCCCGTTGCCACGCACTCGACAATGCCCCGTGTGCAATCCGGTTAGCAGCACGCATCGCGACGGCGCACAAACGGTTGACCCGGCATAGTGCTGCGTAAAACGCATTCCCTCGGTTGCCATGCGATCTAGATTCGGAGTTGCCAGCGTCTTCTGCCCATAGCATCCGAGATCGCCATAGCCCAAGTCATCAGCCAGAATGTAGATGATATTCGGGCGAGGTGTCGTCTCTACAGCGGTTACCGTTTGCGTTGGGATCACCATCGCAACGACTGCGAGAGCGACGTGAAACATTCGGCAATTGCACGCGCCCAGAATCGTGAAGTACTTGGGTAGAAGGGAGCCTAGTCGCATTGTAAGGATTCCTTGAGGTCCATCGTTCCGAAGGGCCCAGTATCTTTGGTGTACCTCGGTTCGTCAAACTTCGCTCAGTAGCTCTCAAGCAGTCGACCTGCAATAATCGATCAGTGCGATCGTCATGTCGATTAACAACTCTTATTTAGGCCGCCGCCGTTCATGAACCTGTCGCTTCATATCTATCATCAACAACAGCCGGTTTATTCGACCCGATTCTCGGGGCCCGTTGAATTAGGCCGCCAGCAGGCGGACGAGCAGCCTTGCTATAACCGCGTCTCGATCAAGGACGGAGTCAGAATCATCGTGGCGAATCAGGCAGAGGCTACCTTTTCGCGGCGTCACGTGCGACTTGAACCACGCCCAGACGGCAAGGTTGTCGTTCGCAATCTGAGCGCCGCTGTCCCAATCGCGACGGATGCCGCCGGCGTCGTCGGTCCTCAAGACCAACGTGAGCTAACACCGCCCTTTGTGCTGGTGGTGGGCGATCGTTCGATGCGAGTCGAACCCGACGAAGAAGCAGCCTCGCCAATGGTAAGCCTCGCGAATATGACGATGGCCCCCGGTCAGCGTAAGCCGCCATCGACACGCATCCGACCGATCGCCACAGCTGCGGCTGGCGACGACGATGGCGAGATGTTGGTCCAGTGGTTGCAAGCGGCGATGGCGGTGTTTCAAAGCGCGGCAAGTTCGCCGGACTTTCTCCAACGTGCCGCGCAGGCGGTCGTCGAACTCGTCGGGCTAGACACGGCGTCGGTCGTGATTTGGGACGGGACGATTTGGGATCCTCAGAACGTGTGCACACGCATCGGTAAGGTTTCGGACAGTTGGCAACCGAGTAGGACGATTCTCGATGCGGCACGATCGGAGCGCCGCACTTTCCGCCGCGCGACTTCTCTCACATCCGCTGCTAGTTTGAAAGGCGTCGAAGCGCTCGTCGCCGCACCCATCTTGGATTCGCAAGGCGAAGTGATTGGGGCTCTTTACGGTGATCGTCGACAGCCAGCGGAGGATCGTGATTCCGTCGATATCACACAGTTGGAAGCCATGCTTGTCGAGTTGCTTGCGTCGGGTGTCGCCGCTGGCTTGGCGCGGTTGGAGCAAGAACGAACGGCTCTGGCTGAACGCGTTCGGTTCGAGCAATTTTTCACGCCGGAACTCGCACAGCAGCTGGAGTCGCATCCTGACTTGCTAGAAGGAAAGGATGCCGAGATCACGGCACTGTTTTGCGACGTGCGTGGCTTCAGCCGCATCAGCGAGCGATTGGGTGCCGTGCGTACGTTCGCGTGGATCTGCGATGTGATGGAAGAGTTCTCGGAATGCATTCAACGGTTCAATGGCGTCTTGGTTGACTACATTGGCGACGAAGTGATCGCCATGTGGGGTGCTCCGGTCGAGACAGCAAATCACGAAACGCTCGCGTGCCAAGCGGCGTTGGAGATGGTGAAGAAACTGGGTGCCTTGAACGAACGCTGGGCCAACGAATTGGGCGAGCCGGTCAGCATCGGCGTTGGAATTAATTCGGGCATGGCGCGTGTCGGTAACACCGGGTCGACGAGAAAATTCAAGTACGGACCGCTCGGCAACACCGTTAATCTCGCAAGCCGAGTGCAAGGTGCCACCAAATACTTGAAATCCAAAGTGCTCATCACGGGAAACACGGCGGCGAAGGTGGCTCCTGAAATAAATCGTCGTCGTCTGTCGCGGGTTCGTGTCGTCAATATCGAAACGCCGGTAGATCTTTATGAGATCGTCGTCGCAGCTGACGAATCGTGGTGCGAATTGCGAGATCGTTACGAAACGGCTCTCGACGCGATGGATCGTAAAGAGTTTTTTACGGCGACGAAGCATCTCGGCAACTTGGTTGCGGATTTTCCTAACGACGGCCCCTCACAGTTGCTGCTCTCACGTGCAGTCAACGCGCTGATTTCGCGAGACGACTTTGACCATGTGTGGGAGTTAGAAGGCAAATAGATTCCGTTGTTGGCGTCATGGCAAGTTGCTCTTGTTGCAGCGAAGTAAGTTCACGATGAGTCAACACGAACCGTCAAGCTCGACGATCGCCCACCTGAGTGACTTCGTTCGGCTCGGATTGGTTGCTGCCGCTCCGGTTGCCGCTCAGATCGTCGGTAGCGCGTTCAACATCTGGTACAACCTGACGCAAGTGCGACCACTGTTGAGCGAGACGCAACACGAGCGGTTGGTCGAGACGATCTCTGTCTTCAATGTCTCGATTTATCCAGCCGCGACCGTGGTGTGGCTGTGGGTCGTCTTTCGACTGCGGCGACCAATGTGCAGGATGATGGCTGGCGAGAATCTCGACTCACAAACACGTTGGCGATCACGACAACGTGTGATCAACTTGCCGTGGTGGATTGCAGGCATCGGCGCAGTTGCCTGGATGTCCTGCATCCCGGCATTAATCTTCTCGCTCCATAAGTTACCTGAAGTGCTTGATGAACGTGTGTCGATGCATCTCGCCATCTCGATCCTCTTGGGAGGCATGATTGCAGTCACGCACGGGTTCTTTGCCGTCGAATTGATAAGTCAACGATTGCTATTCCCGGCATTCTTCGCCGACGTCCAACCCTCATCGACGCGTGGTGCCTTTCCGCTTAGCTTGCGAGGTCGGGGGTTGATGTGGGCCATGTCGGCGGGCGTTTGTCCGATTATCTCCTTGCTGCTACTGCACATGATGCCTGAGGTTAATCAGCAGCGTGCGTTCTTGTTTCCTCTGGCTGTCGGAATCGTCGCCATCATATTCGGATTGACCACGGCCTGGATGCTGGGTCGGTTGTACTCCGAACCTGTCCGCGAGTTGCAACGCGCGGCACGAAATGTTGCGGAAGGAAACCTACAGACCAAAGTCGAGATTCTGCGCGCGGATGAGTTTGGACCGTTGATCACCGAGTTCAATAAGATGGTCGCTGGCTTGCGAGAAGGCGAGCGACTGCGTCAGACGTTCGGTTTGCATGTAGGGCGAGAAGCAGCTCGCCAGATCCTTGCCTCAGACCCCGGCTTGGGTGGCGTCGAGCAATGCCTGACAGTCATGTTCGTCGATATCCGGAACTTCACGGCCAGCAGCGGTACGCGAACTCCGCAAGAAGTCGTTTCGATCCTGAACGAGTTTTTGACAGAAATGGTCGAGATCGTCGAGCAAGAACATGGCGGAATGGTGAACAAGTATCTGGGCGATGGCTTCATGGCGTTGTTCGGCGCGGGAGACGAGCGAGCCGATCACGCGGACGCCGCACTACAGGCCGGAGCCGACATGCTGCTTCGGCTTCGCGGACTTAACGACCGCTTTCAACAGCGCAGGATCGCACCGCTCGGAATCGGAATTGGAATTCACACAGGGCTCGCGCTGGTCGGCAGCATCGGATCGGCGAGTCGGCTGGAATTCACAGCCATCGGCGATACGGTCAATGTTGCTTCACGAGTCGAGTCGGTGACGAAGAGCGTGGGAGTTCCGCTGCTGATTACTGCTGCCACGCGACAGTACCTGACTCGCGAATGGAAGTTGGTCGAGTGCGAACCGCAGAAAGTGAAAGGCGTCGTCGAGCCGATCGTCATCTTTACGCTGCCGCCGGAAAGTTAAATCGGAAAGCCATCGCGTGGCTGGTCGCGAGCAGGTCAGGCGGCCTCGACCTTAGCTCGAGGTTCTCGACTTGTATCCGCCTCCGTCGGCTCGTCCACTTCTTTGCGGTTGCGGTATAAGCCAACGGGGAAGGAAAGAATGCGAAGTGGCGTTGCCCCGATCAGTTGACGGGCGACGTGACGAGTGCTGTGTGCGTTGGGTTCGTGAACTCGAATGGCGAGTCCGATGCTGACGAATCGCAGGATCAGGCTGGCGACGAACAGCACATGAAAGCCAACATAGGTTCCGCCTGCCACCGTGATCGTCCAGCCCGACATGCCGCGTAGCCATGCTCCTGCCGCGACGGCTGTAATGCCACCGACCATTCCGGCCAACGCGGTGCCCGCTGCAATGAACATCGTGCGATTTTCTTGGGGCGAGTTCTTCAACAAAAACCCGTTGCTGGCGATCGCGATTCCGGCGTTTAACAAGGCGTCGATCATAAACACGGGCGTCAACACGGCGAGCGCTAGGTCGGGGCGCGGCGGGACAAGCAGCAACGCGATCATGTTCGTTGTTTTGAATGCCGTACACAGGATCAACACCGGCCGATGACCAAACTGCTCAATCACACCGCCCAGCGAGCGGGAAAGCAACGCGCCGCCGACCCACGAACCGGCCCACATCATCAACACCCATCCCAAGCTCAGTCCGACGTATTCCAACAAATACAGACTGATAAACGGCGCTCCAACCATCGCTGCGAAGTGCCAGAAGCAGGCGTAACTGATAAAGCTGCGAAAGCGTTTATCATTGAAGGGAGCCGAGAAGACACGACGTAAAGTCGGTTGAGGCAGCGGCTGGACACGGGGTTCGTTGACTTTCTTAAACAACAGAATGTCAGCGACTCCCAACACCGCGCCCAGCCCAATCAGCACCGCGAACGCCGACGTAATCGGCCAACCGCCTTGTAACATTAAGAGCGATGCCGCGAGCAAGGACAGCGCGGCCGTCCACTGCATCCATTGATGCCGCCTGCCCCAGAACCGGTTCAGCCCTTCACGCGGCAGATAGTCGCCCATCCATGACATCCACAGCGGCGTGCAGAAATGCAGTAACGCGTGGTTCATGGCCGTGGCAGCGATCAATGCCCACACCCACGTGATGCCCGGCACTTCTTTCACGAGCCAAGGGCCTAACGCGATCGGCAAGTAGACGAGGCGTTGAATGATGGAAACGGTGAACCACACCGTCCGTCGATATTGCAAGTGATTGACCAGCACCGCAGCAACGAACTGCATAAAGATGGTCGCGGTCGGAAGTGCGCCCAAAATTCCAATGTGCAGCCCGTCCGCGCCATTCGCGCGCGCGAACTCAATCGTGGCGGGCGACATCGTCAATTGTGTATATGCCATCCCCAAACAGCCAGCGATTACGATGGCACGTTGAGATGTCGGCTGATCCCACATGGGTTGCAATTCAAGCGTGAGAGGATTCTATAAGGGGTGGGGAGTTTAGCGAAATGTAATGAGCATGGCGAGGCGAAAAGTGCTAGCCTTTTGGGAACGTACGAACACCCCGAGAATACGTCGAAAGTTGCTCGGAATCCAACCAAATGCGATCCAGGCCACCGACTTACCCGCAGTTGCCACGCTTGCCCGTTAATGCGACCTTCAGGATCAACACGGCACTAGGCGCGTGGGTGATCTCACCGGCCATCGTCATGGCGACCACGCGCTGAAACGGCAACTTCACGCAGCGAATTAGTTCGGTTCCCTCCAACTGTGGCTTTCCCGTCGTCAGCGATTCCGCCAAAAAAAGTCGCGTTGGCGAAACAACATTCGCAGTGAAAGGATCAACCGAGCCGAGATCGGTCCACCGCGTTGCGCTGATGCCAAGTTCCTCTTGTAGTTCGCGCTCGGCCGTGGTGCAAGCGTCTTCACCTTCTTCGATGCCACCGCTAACCGTCTCGATCGTCACGCGCCCCACACCGTAATGAAATTCCTCGGTGAGATAGGCGTTATCATCATCGTCGATCGCAAGCACCGACACACCCGGTTTGAGATCGACAACGCTGTAGGTGCCAGGATTGCCGTCGGGGCGGATCACCTCATCACGCCGAAGCCGCGTCCAAGGATCGCGATAGACTTCTCGCGACTCGATGATTTGCCAGGGACCATGCTGTTGAATTGGAGATGACATCCTTCACCTTCGTGTTGTGATCGAAACCGTCCGACGGTGTCATCATGCCATAGCGCATTGCCTGACCGCAACGGCGCGAGGCAGACCATCGACGCGGCAAGGCGGTTTCAGTAGAGTAAGTCACATCCAAGGTAGCCGAAGCCGATCATCCCGTTTGTCGAGAGCAACGATCCATGCGACACTTTTCCAGCCCTCTCATTGCGACGTTAGTCGCAGTAGCAACAATCGGCAGTATCGGTTGGACGGCTGAACTAACCGGCGATTCGAACATCCATCTCCGGGGGACGTTCTCGAACGCGAGGCTTCGCTTCAAGAACGACAAACAAGGTCACGTCGCCTTCATTGGCGGATCGATCACCGAGATGAACGGATATCGCCCCATGGTGATGGACGTTCTGCGGCGTCGCTTTCCAGAGACGGAGTTTACGTTCACCGATGCTGGGATCTCGTCAACGTGCTCCACGACGGGTGCGTTTCGATTGGCAGACCACGTCTTGAGCAAAGGGCCCGTCGATTTGTTCTTCGTCGAGTTTGCTGTGAATGATGACCAAGACGCGGCTCACACTCGTGCCGAATGTATCCGCGGAATGGAAGGCATCATTCGACACACGCGACAGCACAATCCGAATGCCGACATCGTCGTGACCTACTTCGTCAATCCGGAGATGCTCGCAACGTGGCAAGCCGGTGAAGTGCCACTGTCGGTCGCCGCGCACGACACAGTCGTTGAGCGTTACGAAGTACCAACCATTAATCTTGCCAAAGAAGTGGCCGATCAGATCACGGCGGGCAGATTAACTTGGGAGCAATTCGGAGGCACACATCCCAAACCATTCGGCAACGCCATCGCAGCAGAGATGATCGATCGATTGATGGAGATCTCGTGGAACGAACCGATCGGCTCAGCGGCGGTCGCCGAACCACACTCCATGCCGGAGCTGATCGACCCAAAGAGTTATGTGCGCGGTCGATTCGTGCCACTCGCTACGGCAATGCAACTGAAAGGTGTTACGATCGAAACGCCGACCTGGAAGGATCTGAAAGGAGCAACCCGTGGTCGCTTTACCGAAGAAGCTCTTCTTTGTGCCACCGCTCCTGGCAGCGAATTGACGCTCGCGTTCGAAGGCACGGCGATCGGTGCGTATATCCTCGCGGGTCCCGATGCGGGAATTGTGGAGACAAGTGTCGATGGCGGACCGTATAGGCGAACGAATCTTTTTCATCGCTTTAGTAAGGGCTTGCATTACCCGCGAACGGTGATCTTTGACGCGGACCTGGATCCTGGCACGCACTCGCTGCGATTGCGAGTTGCCGATAGCAAACATCCCGACAGTACTGGCCATGCCTTGCGAGTTCTCAGCTTTGTGGCCAACTGACTCTTCGACCTACTTGCCTTTCGGCTAACTCCTATCTGGAACAACTTCATGCCACTCGCATTTGCATCCGCATTATCAACAAATCCTAATTCGCTCGCTGCTCTCGACGAAGTCGTCGCCCTTGCTCTGGAGCAGCTGCAAGGAACGCCAACACTTGCACTGCTGTTCGTTTCGGCCAACCATATCGCTGCGGCAGAGAAAATCGCCCCACGACTATGCGAGCAACTTGGAACGGAAAACGTCATCGGTTGCTCGGGTGAATCGATTGTCGGCGTTGGGACGGAGATCGAGATGGCGTCTGCGATGTCGTTGTGGATTGCGGCGCTACCCGACACGACCGTGTTGCCGATGCGACTCGAGTTTGTGCGCACCGCGGAAGGAGGTTCGATCGTTGGCTGGCCGGATGACTTGCCGGAGACTTGGCCCGAGGGTTCCGCCTTGCTGACGCTAGGCGATCCCTATACCTTCCCACCGGAACTACTGTTGGAGCGAATCAACGAAGATCAGCCGGGCGTGTCGGTGATTGGCGGTATGGCCAGTGCGGCAACACAACCGGGCGAGAACTGTCTGTTCTTCGGATCGAAGTCTTTCCAAGATGGTGCCGTTACCGTGTTAATTCACGGCGCGGTGACGATTCGCACGATTGTGTCACAAGGCTGCCGACCGATCGGCGAGCACTTTGTGATTACCAAGTCCGAGCGGAACGTGATTCAAGAACTCGGCGGCGCACCGGCCTACCAGAGATTGATCGAGGTCTATGCGACACTGGCCACCCACGAGCAAGCAATGTTGCGGCGCGGATTGCACGTTGGTCGAGTTGTCAGCGAGTATCAAGATAGATTCGAACAGGGGCACTTTCTCGTTCGAAACGTCATGGGAGTCGATCAGGAGAGTGGAGCGATCGTCATCGGCGACTACGTCCGTCCAGGCCAGACGGTACAGTTCCACGTCCGCGACGCGGACACGGCTGACGGCGAGTTGAAACAGATGCTGGCGACGCTCAAGCCGACGTCCGACGATGAGCCTCACGGTGCTTTGTTGTTTACTTGTAACGGTCGAGGAACACGTCTTTTCCCAGAACCGAATCACGACGCCGAAGCTATCGGTGACGCGTTGAGCAACTCGCCCTTGGCAGGATTCTTCGCGGCCGGGGAAATGGGTCCTGTCGGCGGCAAGAATTTTTTGCACGGATTTACAGCAAGCATCGCGGTTTTCGGTCGTCGCTAATACCAGCACGCTGTTCGATGGGTCAAGTCAGAAAAATTACTTTAGCCTGCACTTCGTTCGAATTGAAGACTTACGCACCGGCAATTCATCCCTTATGCTGGGTAGGTGGTTTGTGCCTAACAGATGGGGGAGATCATGAATGGCAAAGTGGATTGGGAGTATGCTCGCGAAGCGGTTGGGGATAGTCCTGAATTGTTGTTGGAGCTGGTCGAAATCTTTTTCACCGAGTATCCGAAATTGATCACGGGGATTAGTACATCTATCCAATCGGAGCACTGCGTTGACCTGCGGCGATTCGCCCATACGCTGAAGGGCAGCCTCCGCTATTTCGGCAAGACCCAAGCCGGCGAACTCTCGCACCGACTCGAACTCATGGGCCGCGACGAGCAGATCGAGGGCGCGACGGAGTTGTTCGGCGAGTTACAATCCGAGTTAGATACGCTGCTTCCCGAGTTAACGGCCTTTGCCGCCTCGCAACCTTCAGACCCCGACGCTTGACGATGAGGACGCCTTGTTCGATACGATAATCCGCCATGCCGAGGTGATCGACGGCACGAAGCGACCTCGATTTCGAGCCGATGTGGGACTGCAAGGCGAGCGGATCGCTGCGATCGGCGATCTCTCGAACGCTTCGGCGCACGAGACCATTAATGCCGCTGGCAAGATCGTGGCTCCGGGCTTCGTCGACGTACACAATCACAGCGATGGTTGGCTGTTAAAGACGCCACATCTCACGCCCAAGACGCTGCAAGGTTTTACCACCGAGATTCTGATGGCAGACGGGATCTCTTACGCTCCCGTTAACGAAAGCACCGCTGCGCAATGGATGTTCTACCTTCGTGCGTTGAATGGGTTGCGGCTGGACGAATATCGCGGCTGGCAGAGTTGGGGTGACTACATGCGGCTGCTCGATGGACGTGCCGCACAGAACTCCGCCGCGCATCTGCCTTACGCCAACATTCGCTCGATGATATGCGGCTTCGGTCGCAGCGTCGTCGATGATTTTCAAATGCGACAGATCTGCTACGAAATTCGTCGCGGCATGGAAGAAGGGGCGGTCGGACTTTCGACCGGGCTCGACTACATCGTGCAATGTTTTTCGACGACCGACGAGTTGGTCGCAGCCTGCTCGGCCATGTCGGACTACGGCGGCATCTACGTCACGCATGTCCGCTACAAAAAAGGGCTGCTGCCGGCGTTGAACGAAGCGATCGAAATCGGTCGGCGAGCGAATGTGCCGGTTCATATCTCTCACCTCAAAGTACAACCGCCTTATACGCACGAACAAGTCTTCGAGTTGCTTGCCGAAGCCCGTCGAGACGTCGATGTCACCTACGACGTCTATCCGTATCAACCGGGCTCGACCATGTTGAATTACTTCCTGCCGTACGAAGCTTGGGAAGAGGGTCCGCTGGCCACGTTGGACCGGCTGCATCAACCGGAGATTCGCCGGCGGTTTCGCGATGGGCTGAACTCGCTGCGATTAGATCTCGATCACGTCCGAATTGCGTGGGTGGGCGGTAAAGAGAATACGCATCACCAGGGCAAGACCTTGCAAGAGTACGTTGACCAGTCGGGTAAACCTGCAGATGCCGCGTTGTTCGAGTTGCTGATCGAAGAACGACTCGCGGTGTTGTGTGTGATGGACGAAGGCGACGACGCACTCGTGTGGCCATTTCTGCAACACGAGTTGTACATGATGGGGACCGACGGGATTTACTTTCCCGACGCCCAGGTCCATCCACGCATGTACGGCTCGGTCGGCAGATTCCTCGGTCGTTGTGTGCGCGATCTGAAGTTGTTCACACTCGAAGAAGCGGTTGCCAAGCTGTCGAGTGTCGCTGCCGAACGGTTCAAGCTCGTCGATCGCGGCACCTTAGCGCCGACCAAATTCGCCGACGTGGTCGTATTCGATCCCAAAATGATTACCGACGAAGCAACCTTTCAATCACCGAACATTCCGACAAAGGGCATCGAGCATGTGTTCGTCAACGGCAAACCGATTGTCCGTGACGGTACGCCGCACCTGCCGGAAGCAAATCGGCTGCCCGGGCGGTTTCTGAGGTTTGGGAAGTAAGCGGCGGAGTTACTACATCCACTCGCGTATCGGCTTGCCTTCGATCAAACGGATCGGGCGACCATCAGGAGCTTGGGCGATTAGCTCGTGGGGGATGCCGAGCTTCATGTAGATTGTGGTAGCGATGTCATCACTCCAGTACTCGTCTTTCGTGACATAGCCGCCTTCGCCGTCGGTGGCACCTAGGACGTGTCCCGCAGGAACGCCCGCTCCGGCCATAATTGCAAAACCGGCTGTCGCCCAATGATCGCGACCGCTCGCCGAGTTGATGTTTGGTGTACGACCGAAATCCGTCAACCAGCAAACCAGCGTTGTATCGAGCAAGCCGCGTTCCTGCAAATCTATAAGTAATTGCGGCAAAGCTTGATCGACGGGCGGGATGCGGCTGTCTTTGAGCGACTTGAAGTTGTTTTGGTGCGTGTCCCAACCGCCATCGGTGACCGTCACGAATCGCACGCCGGATTCGATCAACCGTCGAGCCAATAAACAATTCTGGCCGAACCGATTCTTGCCATAAGCTTCGCGCAACTTCTCGTCTTCCGAGGCGATGTCGAACGCTTGCTTCGTTTCCTGCGCAGTGATCATGTTGAGCGCAGTTTCATACTGCTCGTCGAGCGCTCGAAAAGCAGCCGGCTGGATTTCGGCTCCCCGTTGCAGTTGATCGACGGTGGCGAGCATCCGCTTACGGCGATCAACGCGATCGAGCGTGATGCCACTGGGAGGCGTGATATCACGAACGGTGAACTTGTCGCTATTGGGATCGGAATCGATTACGAACGGATTGTGCTCATGCCCGAGCACACCGGCGGTGCCGCCGCCGAAGCGACTGTCCACGTCCGTCCCCAGTTGCACGAAGGGAGGCATCGCCGTCTTGAAGCCGTGATGGTAACTCATCACCGAGCCATACGTCGGATACGCCACTGCCTGATTGAATCGACGCCCCGACATCACCCATTGATCGGCCGAACCGTGGCTGCCATTGCGTGGGTTCCAGCCGCGTAGCAACGCAAAGCGGTCAGCGTGCTTGGCCATGTTCGGACAGATCTCGGTGAATTGAATTCCGGGAATCGCCGTGTCGATCACACCGAACTCGCCGCGTACCGCGACGGGTGCCTCGGGCTTGGGATCGTAAGTGTCGTGGTGGCTGGTTCCGCCACGCGTCCAGATGACGATGCAGTTAACATCGGATTCGTGTCGTCCCTGGGCTGCTGCCAGTTGTTTGCTGGCGAGTGCAATCGGCAACGAAACACCAAGTCCAGCCAGGGCACCGACCTGGAGAAAACTTCTTCGCGACACTTGATCGCAACTAAGTTGTCCGTCATGGGAATAGGTTGCACCGGCGGGGAGAGTCAGCATCGTCGTGATCTCGCTAGGTGGGGGAAAATCAGTGAGTATCAGGCGGGCTCGAAGCGGGTTCGATGCGGTGTTGGGCAGGCTTCGCTATCATATCAACTCATTCAGCCGGTTAAAAGCGAATTATCCAACCGAACTGGGTGGATGCTGTGCAATACGGTGTCACGCGGCGCTGCACTGGACAGGCTGGTCGGATTGCCGCGACAATGAGGCCAAGAGAGCAGGAACGAATCAAAATGGCACACGAAGACTTCGATATCGATAGCTTAGCGGTCTACCTCCATCTCACACCGCCTCAAGTCGCAAAGATGGCGGACCGAGGCAACTTGCCAGGCCGCAAGGTGGGTGGCCATTGGCGATTCGCCCAGGCCGAGATCCATCATTGGCTTGAAGAGCGAATCGGCGCTTCGGGCGAGAGCGAGTTGATAGAAGTGGAAGGCGTGTTGCAAAGCGCAGCAGAAAAGACGTCCGACGAAGTGATTGCCATCGCCTCGATGCTGCCATTGGAAGCCATCGAAGTCCCCCTTTCAGCTCGAACGCGTAACTCTGTCGTCAATTCGATGGTGGGGCTAGCAGCGCGAACGGGATTGCTGTGGGATCCCGAGAAGATGGCCGAAGCGGTGCGGCTTCGCGAAACACTGCATCCGACTGCTTTGGACAACGGCGTCGCTCTGCTTCACCCGCGCCGCCCGATGCCGACCGTGTTGGCTGAACCCGTGCTCGCCTTGGGCCGCACGAGCAGCGGTATTCCGTTTGGCGGACCACGCGGCATGTTGACGGACATCTTTTTTCTGATTTGCTCTATCGATGATCGCGGACATCTGCGAACACTTGCCAGATTGAGCCGGTTGGTGGGGGATCCTGAGTTCCTCACGGCGCTGCGTGAGTCCGCGACTCCCGCGGCGACCCGCGATTGTTTTATGGAATTTGAGAGTCGAATCCCTCGATGACAGCACAGCGAGTTCTTTTCATTGGCGATCCGTCGCACCACGAATTTCGCGAGCCGCTGGCGTGGTTGGGTGAGTATTGCGAACTGACGATCGTCGACAACACGGAGCAGGCTGCAGTTGAACTAGCCAGCGTAAACCAACAGCCAGACTTCATCGTCGTCGCGGCGGCGAGACCTGGTCGCTTTATGCAACACGACGTCGTCTCGCTGCTACGTCGCGCTCCACTCGCTCGGATCATCGGTTTGATGGGCGGTTGGTGTGAGGGCGAGATGCGAACGGGACAGCCTTGGCGCGGTGTCACGAGAGTCTACTGGCACCAGTTCGTGCCTCGTCTGGCGGAAGAGTTGATCGGTACCAACGCGCGGGGTCGCTTAGCGATGCCGCGTACGTTTACCGAGTCGGAACTTAGCAACATAACGGTGCCGGTGCCGGAGGTCAGGCAACGCGGGCTCGCCGTGATCCGAGCGACCTCGCTGGAATGCTATGAAGCCATCGCCGAAGCTTGTCACGCAATCGGCCACAGCACAGTATGGGTAAATCACCGGCAGCCCGCTTTTGTAGCGGGTGCTGCCGTCGCAATCTGGGATGTCGCGTTGTCGATCGAGCGTGATGAAGCAGAACTCGCCGAGTTCGCTAAGCAGGTTCATCCCGCACCCGTTATCGCGATGATTGGGTTTCCACGGGCCTCGGATCGTCAGCGCGCCGTTGAGTGCGGTGCAACTTGCGTGGTGTCAAAGCCGTACCTGTTGCAAGAGCTGTGGACTGAGTTGACTCGTGTGACGGCGAACTGCACAGAAGTGGCCAGGCAGCAGACTACGGCGGCATAGGTCGTTTACGCCCCGCTCGATTGCACGCGATCGAGTGCCTCGATAATCTTCTCTACATCGTAAACGCACCCGCCCCACGCGCCCCCGCCAACTCGTTGCATTGCCGCCCACAGGCGCGTGTCGTCTGGCAGATCTGCATCGGGTCGAATGTCTTCGCGCGTCGAACGCTCGGCGAGCAACGCGGCTCCTTCCTGGGGCGTGAACTCGCGCGTGCCATCGCCTACCAAATCCACCGTCCCGTCGAGCGTGTTGCGATCGATGATGATTCGAATCTTGTCGCCATCTTGTAGCTTGCCGATCGGGCCGCCTGCGAGCGCTTCGGGGCCGACGTGACCGATGCAGGCGCCCGTGCTCACGCCCGAGAAACGTGCATCCGTCACAACCGCGACTTCGCGTCCCCACTTCAGAAACTTGAGGGCCGAAGTGATCTGATACGTCTCTTCCATCCCCGACCCCAGTGGCCCGCGGCCCGCCAACACTAAGATGTCACCCGGTTTCAGCGGATTGCTGGATTGGCCCTTGATCGACGCGATTGCATCGCGTTCGCTGGTAAACACCCGCGCCGGTCCCGTCTTACGATACACACCATCCTCATCGACAACCGCCGGATCGATCGAAGTCGCTTTGATGACCGAACCTTCCGGGCAGAGGTTGCCGCGTGGGAAACAGACCGTGCTCGTCATGCCTCGACGGCGCGCTTCATCCGGCGGAATGATCACGTCTCCAGCATCAATATCGTCGTGCTGCTTCAACAGCTCGCGCATCCGCTGCCTGCGATCAGACGACTCCCACCATGCGAGTACTTCTCCGAGTGGCTGTCCGGCCACTGTCATTGCGTCCAAGTCCAGCAAGCCCATCTCGCGAAGATGCAACATGACCTCGGGAACGCCACCGGCCAGAAAGACTCGCACCGTCGGATGGTTGGTTGGACCGTTTGGCAACACGTCGACAAACCGTGGTACGCTGCGATTGACCTTGTTCCAGTCTTCGACCGTCGGTCGCTCCAATCCGGCGGCAAACGCTATCGCAGGAATGTGCAACAAGAGATTTGTTGAACCGCCAACCGCTGCGTGGACCACCATCGCGTTGCGGATTGATCCCGCCGTAAGGATGTCGCGCATCTTCAAGCCGCGATCGGCAAGCTGCATCAGCGCCTTGGCACTTCGCGCCGCCATATCAATCCACACGGGCTGACCGCTGGGCGCGAGTGCCGAATGAGGCAGCGACAAACCGAGTGCTTCGCCGATAACTTGCGAAGTCGCCGCTGTACCAAGGAACTGACAACCACCGCCGGCGGTCCCACACGCGGCGCAACCAGCGATGGAGGCTTCGTCGAGTGTCATGTCGCCATGAACATAGCGAGCCCCGATCGTTTGCACTTTACCCGCATCCTCGCCGTGCGTTGGTGGCAACGTCACGCCTCCGGGCACAAGCACACTCGGCAAGTCATGCATCGCAGCCAGCGCCAACATCATCGCCGGAAGTCCCTTGTCACAAGTGGCGACCCCCAGGACCCCGCGCCGCGTCGGCAACGAGCGAATCAGACGCCGAAAAATCACCGCGGCATCGTTTCGATACGGCAGACTGTCAAACATGCCCGTCGTGCCTTGTGTGCGACCGTCGCAAGGATCGCTACAAAAGGCCGCGAATGGCACACCGCCCGCTTGTTTGATCTCACGGGCCGCTGCCTGGACCAGCAGGCCGACTTCCCAATGGCCGGTGTGATAGCCGAGCGCGATCGGCTGGCCATCGGGCGCTCGGACGCCACCTTGCGTGCTGAGCAAGAGATACTGAGGGCCGAGCAAATCTTCCGGCTTCCAACCCATGCCAGCACTTTGCGTCAGGCCGAACAGGTCGCCACTTGACCAAGTACGCAGCATCTCGTCGGTCAGCGGCAGCTTGCCCTGAGGACCGGTGGCGTTGGTATGGATGTCGAAGATCGAATCGTCGCCGGCATCAAGCAGTTCATGGCTCATGGTGATTGTTCATTTCGGATTCGGGCGAAGTGGGCGAGGAAGACGAATTATCGTCGCAACCCACGGTGTTCGTGTCAAAGCCCCAGCCACTTGGCTGATGCCGGTTTTGAAAGGGAAATACCTTTTCCGTAGGTCGGGCACTCCTGCCCGACAAAAGGACGGCCAAGAGTGGCCGTCCTACATTCAGGAATCGCAAACCGTACCATTACTCCCTTGTGAGCAACGAAGGCATCGGAGGACTTGTGTGATACGATGAAGCATTAGGCTCGCGAAGTTGCGCGTGCGGCTCCACTCCACAAACAAGGGAAGACCTGCACCATGAAACGTTTTGAACTGGAAAGACGAGCGTTCCTCTGTGCATCCGGCGCAATCACGGCTTCGGCGGTACTAGGAGGCGTAACCCGCTTCGCGAATGCCGATGAAGTTCCACTGCTTGGCCAAGGCGAGTTCAAGTATCGCCCGGTGCCTGGCTGGGGAGTTCTCGACGCGCAAACGCCTGTCAAGAACTGCAGCGCGATGGTCACCGACGCGCAAGGCCGCATCTATCTGCTGACCGATCACACTTCGAATAACATCATTATCTATGACCAGAACGGTCGGCTGATCGCCAAATGGGGCGACCGATTCCCGGGCGCTCACGGTTTGGAGATCGTTCGTGAAGGTGATCGCGAAGTGCTCTTCATCACCGACCTGAGTCTGCATCGCGTTTTCAAGACGACGCTGGAAGGCGAAATCTTGATGGAGCTGACGTATCCCAAGTCGACGGGAAAGTATGCTGCCGAAGCAGAATATCGTCCGTCATGGACTTTGCACTTGCCTGACGGCGACTTCTTTGTGCTGGACGGCTATGGCAAGGATTACATTATGCGGTACGATCGTGACGGCAAGTTGCTGCATTATTTCGGTGGTCCGGAAGGAGGCATCGATCATTGGGGACCGCACGGCGGCGTGATCGACACTCGCGGGCCCGGCGAACCCGAAATGATCATCGCGATGAGCGATCAGCAATCGATCAAGCGACTGACGCTGGACGGAAAGCTGATCGAAGAGATCCAACTTCCCGGTTCGAACCCGCGTATGATTCAAATCGTCGGCGAGCATTTGTTTGTTCCGCATTTGGCCGACAATTGGCCCCAGGATCGAAACAGTCGCGGATACGTCTCGGTCCTCGATCGCAACTACCGAATCGTCTCGAACATCGGCGCCGCCGCGCCCGTGTACATCGACGGTAAGCTCCAACCAATGCACGAGCAAGGTGGCCTGTTCCAGCACCCTCATGACTTGGTCGTGGCCAGTGACGGAGGGATTTACATCCCGCAATTTGCGTCGGGCAATACTTACCCGATCAAGTTAGTCCGAGCTTGATATCAGCATCTGACCGCTTGCGTCGACGGCTACGGAGAGCCGTCGTACATGACAGCGTACGGTATCCGGACAGACGCCTAGGTCGCTCGCCGATTGAGATGGAACGTTACGTCGCGCTAACGTGGATCCCAACGCTGATCGAAGTGCATCCAAGCGACTCGCGAGTATCGAAACAACAGGGGCGAAACAATTGCGAGTTGAGCGAGGGCAATCGCGAAGATCATCGGTTCACTGAATCCCTTTAGGAACAAGAAGATCGAGACCGGCCCAGCGATCAAAATACCGATACCGTAACTAAAGTACATGGCCCCGGTGAAGAATCCTGGTTCACGTTCAAAACCGAGACCGCACTCGGGGCACTCTTTGTGGATACTCCAGAACGATCGAAAGACCGGACCCTTTGAGCAGCGTGGGCAACGAAGACGCAGAATCGAAAGCAGTTTCATGGAGCTAATCTACCGGCACCGATGGATCTTACGCGAGCGACATCCCGCGAATCACAATGTACATCACAACGAGCAACAATGTGATGAGGGCGATAGGCTGAATCGAACCCCGCCGGCGAACCATGGCGAACATGCTGATCACGAAGATGATCGTCACGCCTGCATCACCCCAATGCACCATCGGGAATACGAATCCCTGCGACGAGAAGGGCCAGAGCAGTTGCAGATGCCAGTCCGAGAGTTCCGACGTGCCGGAGTAGACCAAATCTGCGGCGAGGTGGCTCATGGTCGCAACGATCGCGACCAGGATCCACACGATCAGACGCTTGTGGTTGCGATCGGGTCGAGTCAGAGTCGCCTTCGAAGGCGTACGAAGAACCCAGCACAACAGTCGCTCGCCGTATCCGACGAGATCGAAGCGAAAGTCCAACCCAGCCACGACGCACGCCAGGATGACGCAACTCAGAAAACTGTGTCCCCACGCACGGTGCGCATGGTCGAACAGTTGCACGCCACCGAGAATCGTTAGCCCATCCCAATCGGGCGTGATCGCTGCCAAGCCTGCCAACGCTGCGACTCGCCATTCGTAACGCCGATGCAAACCCGCGGCGAGCGCTCCGTTGATCCCCAGCATGGCGTGTTCGAAGGTGGTCACGCGGCATTCCCTTTAGCCGAGGTCAACGACTTCCTGAAACTCGGGAACAGAAACTTCCCATCCATTTGTTTGCCGAATCTGCGCGGCGAGGCTCATCGCCGCTTGCTCCTCGCCGTGCGTGAGAAAGATGCGATCGGGAGCTTGCTTGAGGTGTCCGATCCATTGGAGCAAGCCGCTTCGATCAGCATGGCCCGAGAAGCCATAGATGCGTGAGATCTGAGCTTTCGATTCGTAATTGCGACCGTGGATGCGAACTTCCCGCTTACCGTCACTAATTAGTCGCCCAAGTGTGCCATATGCTTGATAGCCAACGAACAAGATCGTCGACTCCGGTCGCGACAAATTACGGCGCAGGTGATGTTTGATTCGACCGCCCGTACACATGCCCGAGGTCGCCATGATGATGCAAGGCTGTTTGTCGTTATTGATCGCAATGGATTGAGCAGCACTTCTGGCCAAGTGCAGCCCCGGAAACTGAAGCGGCGAGCGATTTGAACCGATCAGCTCCCACGCCTCGTCGTCAAAGCATTCACGGAATTTCCGAAAAATGTTTGTCACGTCGACAGCCATCGGGCTGTCCAAGTATACCTTCACATCGGGAATTCTGTCGGCGTGTACCAAGCGGCTGATGTAGTACATCAACTCTTGAGCCCGTTCGACGGCGAATGTCGGGATCACGACGTTACCGCGGCGTCCAATGGTTTCGTTGATGACATCACAAAGTTGCGTTTCGATATCGCCACGGTCTTCGTGATCGCGATCTCCATATGTCGACTCCATGACCACGTAGTCGGCCGAATCGAAAAAGCTTGGGTCTCGGATCAACGGTTTGTCCCATTGGCCGATATCGCCTGAAAAGACAACCCGCCGCGTCTCGCCGCCCTCCGTCACGACCACTTCCAACATGGCCGAGCCCAAGATATGGCCGGCATCGTGAAACACGACCGAAACATCGTCGGTCACTCGCCACAAAGTGTCGTAGGGGACGCCATTGAGCATCGGTAACGTCTTGATGACATCATCTTCGTCGTACAAGGCTTTCTCAGGATATTTGCCGTGACGGCCCTCTCGCTCATGGCGTTTCTTTTTATAGGCAGCATCCTCTTCTTGAATTTTGGCGGAATCACGCAGAATCACTTCGGTTAAATCAACGGTCGGTCGCGTGCAATAGATCGGCGCGTGGAAGCCGTTCGCTACTAACTTCGGGATCAGGCCGCAGTGGTCGAGATGCGCGTGCGTGAGCAGCATCGCATCACACTCGGAAGGCATGATCGAATTGGGCTCCCAGTTTCGCGACAGGAATTCGCGTTCCTGAAACATTCCGCAATCGATCATGATCTTCGAGTCAGTCGTTTCCAAGCAGTAACGCGAACCAGTCACCTGACGATTTGCCCCAAGGAAATGCAGTTTCATGTATTGCTTTCTTGCGATTCGGGTTGCCTCATCGGCGAGGAGGCAAAGCTGTTGATGATTCTATAGTTTTGTAGAACAAAGCGGCTTTGAAATAGCAATAGACCGGCTATCCCTAGATCGTTGTTGTACCAGAACAAAAGACTCCCAAGGAGACAGTCGTGGAATCGCATGACCTCACGAATGCGGAAAGGAACGCAATGCAAGGATCTCTCGCAACAAAGCAGCGTTTCGATTTGATCGCATGAATCTCCACGAAACCAAAACCGAAGTACGACTTGCTGGTGTTATCTGAATGCAGAATCCTGGGTGATCACCACGTCTGGCAAGTTCCGCTACACTAAGTAGATCACTCGCGAGGAACAAACGCATGTCACAACCACCGCTTGATCGCCGTCACCTCTTAAAATGGGCAACCGGCCTCGGTATGTCGTTCGCTCTTCCTGCCTTGGATTTGCGGGCGGCTTCCCAACGTGGTAATGAGCGACCGCGTTCGCTGATCACCCTGTGGTTATCCGGCGGTCCGAGCCAACTCGAAACTTGGGACCCGCATCCCGGTACAAAGATCGGCGGGCCGACCAAGGCCATCGCGACTTCGATTCCTGGAGTCGAGATCGCCGATAGCTTTTCACTCCTAGCCGATCAGATGCATCACCTGTCCGTCGTCCGCTCCCTCTTTTCGCAAGAGGGCGATCACGATCGTGCGACGTATCTGGTTAAGACGGGCTTTCGGCCCGATCCAACGTTGCGGCATCCGTCCGTTGGTGCGATCGTGGCTCATGCTCTACCGTATGAACAGCTTGAAATCCCACCAGTGGTTTCGCTCGGCTATGACAATCGCCTGTCACGAGGGGGCTTTTTGGGAGGCCGCTTCGATGCTTTGCGAGTTCGCGAGCCGGGATCGTCCAACGACGATATGCGTACGTGGCTGACGGAACCACGACAACAGCGTCGACTCTCGAACTTGGATGTTGTCGCTCAAGCCTTCGCGCGAGGCCGCAAGGTCGTTGTTGATCACACGATGCACGCACACAACCTGGAAGCCGCGCTGACGATGATGTCCTCGGATCAAATGAAAGCTTTTCAGCTGGAGGAAGAAGTCGAGTCGACTCGTTTGGCTTATGGCGATTCTAACTTCGGTCGCGGTTGCCTGGTGGCTCGACGGTTGGTCGAGCAAGGCGTCCGTGCGGTCGAAGTCACGCTCCAGAACTTTGACACACACGATAAGAATTTTTCGCGACACGCCGAACTTGCAACGATACTCGACAGTGCGTTTGCCGCGCTTCTGAAGGATCTGCACGAGCGTGACCTGTTGGCTTCTACGGTCGTGCTATGTCTTGGCGAATTTGGCCGGACACCTAAGGTCAATGGCGCCGATGGTCGCGATCATTGGCCGCATGGGTTCTCGTGTCTATTGGGTGGGGGCAACTTGCGGGGCGGCGTGTTGCTTGGTGCTACCGACCCGTCTGGCAAGGAAGAGAAGCCGGACGACGCGATCCCCGTCCCGGACCTCTACGCAACCGTGTTGAGGGGGCTAGGCATCGATCCCACTCACCAAATCAATACGTCGATCGGTCGCCCAATCCGTTATAGCGACGGCACGCCAATTGACCGTCTGCTGATCTAACGTGGGGCAAGTTTCGAATGCAGGAAGCTTTACTCCACGCACTCGTTCCGTTAACGCGCAGAGATATTCGCGAGAATTTCCTCGGGAAGCGCAACGCCGCAATCGCACCCGAACTCAATTATTTCTAGCCGCGGCGGATTTCAGATCCTCGGAAATTGATTTGAATCCGATAAATGAACTTGGTCCGCGCGTGAATTAACCCGGTCTCCAGGTCCACTCGCTCGAAAACTTCGCGAATATGCTTGTCGACAACAGCGTGAAAGCCTCGCTCGGAGAAGATATCGATCAACATGGCGATGGCTAACGGATCTTCGAATAGCGGGTCTTCCGAGTTCACATGAGCGCGGCCCGACAACGCGTGGCGCGTGATAATGGGAATGAACTTTGTCCGGATGATCTCGACGGTTCGCTGGAACAATTCGGTGTGTTCTAGCTCGTAACTATCCAGCCGGCGGACGAGTTCCTGTCGGGCGTGGAGCGTGATTTCCTCGGCCAGCGGCAGCGGTCGCAATCGATCGTGCGTGCGAGGTTCCAGCTCCAGAGAACTTTGATACTGCAACTCCTTGAGGATGTTCTCTTCGACTTCCGCAATCGGACCTTCGGCGTTAATGAAGTGGTAGTGGTACAATTCCTTCAGTGAACTCAAGGCGTCCCAAGTCTTTTCCTTGAAGACACGGTATCGCCGGCTGGCCGTCTCGCGCGTCAAGTCCGTTGCTCGCTGTTCGACGATCCGACCGACGCCGGTTTCTGAGACCTCCTGGTTATGCGCCGCGATCTCGTTGCCGCGTTTGATCTGACGTTCGATGCTGGTGTGCTCGCTGACGAACAACACCATGGCGTGGATCGTTGGTCGGCGGAAGTTGATGGCCAGATGCGTGTTGGCAAACTCGTTGTGAAGCTGACTGATCTTGTCCACCAACAGCTTAAGACACTCGACTTGGACTTGAGTCCTTGGAAATCCGTCCAACACTGCACCGTCGCGGAAATCTTCTTCGAGCAGTTTGCGAAGTAAAATGCCGACGACCTCCTTGTCGCCGACCATTCCACCTTGTTCTTTGATCTTCTCGGCAGCAGGTGTCGTGAGCAGATCGCTGATGACGATCGGCGGGCAGGTGAACCCACGCGCCGCCATAATGAACTTGGTATGTGTTCCCTTTCCCGAACCGGGTGCTCCGCCCAGCAAGATGATCTCTTTCGGGAAACGAAGATTCTCGTGTCCCACCTCTTCCTCGAGGTCTTCCCAGACCGTCTTGAAGATGAGCTGTGCGTCTTTCACTTCCAGGTCGAGTAATTGCGCACGCGGATCTTTTGGTGCGGCTTTGGCGGGTGACTTGGGAGGTGCCATGAGGTATTCGTTGCAAATGGACGGGGCGGTGGAGAATGTTGTGGCGGTTAATTCTAGCAAACTCAGACGGAGTTGCGGCAGGCCCGATTAAGTTTCGTCGCTAGAGCGAATAAGTGTGGCAAGCTGTCGCACCCATGACGTTCGCTTGCTCGGTGGGAGACATGTCTGCAATCAGCTCGCGGACGGTCGAGACCCACCGACCGTAGTCGCTTCGCAGCAGGCAAACCGGCCAATCGCTGCCGAACATCAAACGCTCCGCACCAAACGCTTCGATCGCGACGTCCCAGTAGGGCCGAATCGAGTCCGTCGACCAGCTTGCGTCACGAACTTCCGTGACAACGCCAGAGAACTTGCAGATCACATTCTCCCGGCGCGCCAATTCGCGTAATTCATCAGCCCACGCTCGATGAAACTCGGCGCTGTGGATCGTCGGTTTGGCGATGTGATCTAGCACGAACGGTTGGCCGGGATGTTGATCGACGAACTGAATCGAGTTTGCCAACTGCTTGGCATAGATCAAGATATCGTAAACCAGTCCATATTGCCTCAGCTGCGCGATGCCGTGGTTGAAATCCGTGCCCAAAACAAAGGCGTCATCGGGCTCGTCTTGGACAACGTGACGGACGGCCTTTAACCAAGGCGACTGAGCAAGCGGCTCGAGTACCGCCGCGACGTCAGGCGACGCCAGCGGAACCCAGCCCACTACGCCGCGAATGAACTCATGTTGGGCTGCCATGCCGAGCAGCCATTCGGTCTCGGCGACGGTCTGCCGAGCCTGTACCGATACGACTCCCTCGACGCCCGCTTGAGCGATCTCGTCGGCCAAGTGCGAGGGGAGAAAGTCTCGCTTTAGCACGGACATCTCGGGTCCGATCCAACCGTACTCGACGGGATCATAGTTCCAGAAGTGATGATGGCTATCAATTTGCATCGTTGAGTTCCTTCCTCGTTTCTTTCGGCGAGATCGGCGTTCAGTCGCTTGCCACCACAGGCTTCTTTAGATTGACCAACAGTATACCAATCGCGACGCAGACCGCCGCGACGACCAGCATGGGCGTCATCTGATCGCCGCGCAGCAAGATCCCTGTGCCGACACCGAACAGCGGCGTGGCAAAACTGAAAATGGCGATCTGCGAAGCCGAGTGATGACGCAGGAGTAACGCTTGGAGCGCAAAGCAAATGCCCGCCACAAAAACGCCCTGGTAGATCAGTGCAATAACGGCAGGCGTCGTGAACCCTCCGAACTCCAGATTTTCAAACATCGCACTGCAAATAACAAAGCACACAACGCCTACGAGGTCGTGCCAGAAGATCAACTTGCCGGGCTCGACGAACTTCAGAGCATGTCGGACATAGATCACTTTCCAGGCCAAGATACACGCGCTGCACAACAGAATGGCGTCGCCGATCAGTGTCGGTTGATCGCGCGAAGCAGCAGAGGTCGCCGCGTCGGTCCGAAGCAACAGGAGCAGGACACCGCCAAATGCCACAAACAGCCCAAGCAACTTCCGAGCGCTCAACCGATCGGCCTTGGTGATGAAGTGCTCAATGACGACGACCCACATGACGAACGTATTGATCATCATGGACGAGTGCGATGAGTTCGACAACGTCACGCCCACGTTGAAGGTGGCTATCTGTAGGAAGAGCAATAATCCAGCGATGATGGCGGGGCGGCGTTGGCCGGCGCGAAGCCGCAAGCCGCAGCCTTCGACGTAACACCAGAACAGCATGAACACCGTAGCCATTGCGAACCGCAGTCCCGCCACGGCGATCGGCGGAAGTGTATCGACGCTATAGCTGACCGCTGCCGGATTCGCGCCCCACAACGCCACCGTCAATAGCGCTAACGCCGCCGTCTTGAAGCTGACCGGTTCAAGCTCACGAGGCTTGGACGATTCCGTTTCCTCAGGCATCAGCGAGGAAAGTCGACGAAGACCTTGATCGCGCCATCGCGTCGCCCGGCGAAAATGTCGAAGGCTTCCTGGATCTGATCCACGGGCAGTTGATGCGTGATGCACGGGGTGACATCAATTCGCTTCTCGGCGATCCACTGCATGGCGAGCGGGAAATCTCTTTCGAAGCTCGGCCCGATACTGGTGTGAATCGACGCGTTCTTGTCGAAGATGATTCGCCAATGCACATCATCGATCTTCGAGGTAGGCACGCCAAAAAACAGGATGTCGCCGCCATACCGCACGAGATGGAAGCAATCGTTGATCCGGTGTTCGCGATGTCCGACGGCTTCGACCACTAAATCTGCCATGCTTCCGCCGGTCAGCTCGCGCACGGCCTCGACGACGTTGTCGCGATCGGGATTAATCGTTGCCGTGGCTCCCATTCTGCGGCTTACTTCCAGGCGATCATCCAGTGGATCGACGCCGATGATTTTACGAGCACCGAGGTTTCGCAAGGCTCCGTTGAAGAGTTGGCCGATCGGGCCCTGGCCGAGCACGACGACGTCTTTGTCCAAGACGCTTGGCACTTTCTTCATTCCGAACAGAACCGTGCCAAGTGGTTGTGCGAGCAACGCTTGATCTTCCGGTGGACGCGAATCGAGAGGTATGGCCCGCTTCTCGCTGACACGAAATCGCTCGTAGAAGCCGTAATGCTCGATTGGCACACAGAGCACGCGCTCACCGACTTTGAACTTGCTGCCGGTCGTTTCAACCACGCGACCGATCATCTCGTGCAGCGACTGGCCGATCTTGGGCATGTGCTCGTGATAGTCGCCTTCGAAGTACAGCAAGTCGGAACCGCACAAACAGGCCAACTCCGGCTGAAACAGAATCTCGCCGTCGCCTTCGAGCGATTGATCGGGAACATCAACTAACTTGATCCTCTTCGGTGCGTACATGTGGCCAGCGAACAATGTTGATCTCCCTGTCGTGAAGCGAGCGATGATGTTTCGATTTCTCAACAAGCTCCCATGATCGTGTGGGAATTTTGCGACGCAAGACCCCCGCAGTAAATCATGGTCGGGCACGATGTTGAAGAACGGCAACAACATCCAGCAGGCATTCGCGAAGTTGACGTTGCGACGACGCTTTTGCCTGCTTTTTCAAGGCTCGCATCCCGTCAAAGTGCTATGCTTCGTTGTGCCCTCGAATTCTCGATGGCTGCGTCTCTTTTGACGCGAATGTTGCCCGCTTGTCGCACTGCATTGCCGGTAGATCTAATGAGCAAGTCTGCGAGTCCTTACGAACGATCACCTGGAGTTCCACTCTGGATGCCGACAATCGGAGTGTTCACTGCCGGGATCTCTTATTTCTGGATGCAAGAGGACCATGTCACGGCGTCGTTCCTTGCGGGCGTCATGGTGGCTGGGTTCAGCGGCTATCGGATGGGTGCGGTGAGGTTGGCGGGGTTCTTTGGTGGCGCGGCAGCTGCGATCGCTTACGCTCCCACTTGGGGAAAGGCTTGGGAGCCGCAGGTTGCCGAATTCCTTGGCACCTCAGGACTGATGAGTCGCGTGGTCAGCATCGGGGCGATTGGGCTTGGCATCACGTTCGCTTCGATGATTGCGATGGCGATCATTGCGCGCGTGCTGCTCGAAGATCGGCCTCGCTTAGAAGCCATGAATCGCTGGACAGGTTTTCTGTTCGGAGGCGTGCAAGGTACGGGCGTTGTGTTGCTGCTGCTCGGAGGGATCTTGATGGTCGAGCCGATGGCGAAAGAACGTGTCGCCGCACGCACCTCGGAAGGTGCATTCGCGCGTGCGGTCGCTGTACGAATCGTCGAAGTTGCCGGCCAGACACAAAAAAGCCGTGTCGGCCCATTCGTGATGGAATACAACCCGTTTCAACGCATTCCCCAACTAGCTCGGCTGCAGGAGAGCATGAAAGTGGCACGCGATCCGCAGAAGTTAAATCGTCTGATGGACTCGCCGAATCTTGACCAGTTGAAGCAGCGACCAGCGATGCGTCGAGCAATCGATTCGTTGTCAGCCGATGCCGAGATTCAGCAGGTGCTGCGATCTGGCAAACCGATCGATACGCAGGCCGCGATGACGTTGATGAGCAATCCAACGATCATGAAACTGCTGGACGAACCGGGCTTTGTCGGCGAGATGTCCAAAGTGTTGGACGATCTCGAGCTGACTCCCTGATCCCACTCGGTCGGGTTATCGCACTTCGGTAGTCGCGTTTGGCTGCGTCGCCATTCGCTGCACGGTCGCACCATATTGAGGGCCGAGCGCGACGCCGATCCAACCTTCGGTCACTACGAACTGAGTGACCTGTAAATCCTGCAGCGAATCGCTTTCGGCAATTCGCTTGTTGATCAGGTTGAAAGGCCGATTTCGCGAGAGGGTCTTGCTAAATACCCCGCTCAATGCGACTCGGTCGAGCGATGTAATATGGTGTCCGTCCAATTCGATCGATCCTTCCCGCACCAAGTTCGCGTCGAGTTGTGTTGGGTCTGGGACGTAGTAGGCGCGAACGGCGAAGTTCGTCCACTTGTGGCGCCAACCGCGGCTGAGTTCTGCGATTCGAAGCGTGACGATTACGCGACCTTGCTCGAAACGAAAACGGATCGGTTCGCTATCTGCGAAACGAATTGTCACACCCTCCGGGACGTCGTCAGGCGCTTCCAGTTCCGGGTGAGCGAACACCGCCCCGATTTCTCGATACAGATCGCGCAGATCCGATTCTTTACCGTCCAGTTTTAGCTGCTCGACGATGTTATTCATCGCGCTTTCATGGATCTGAACACTCAGCAAGCTGTCGTTCGGGGCTTGGGGGCGAGGCGTGTGCGCACCGAGTTGATGATCGCCGGCGAGACGATAGCGACCGATCAGTCGCGTTGTGCTCGTGTGCAGGTCAACCGCAACTGGGTTTAACCCCAGCTTCTTCATCGGGGACCACAACTTCTCGTCGAATTCTTGTTCCGCCTTCTCAAGACGTGCATGCACCGCTTCGTCGAGACGTTCGCTGACCACGGCGGCCAGTCGCTCTTCGGCTTCACGTCGGGCACTGTGGAACCGGTTGTCATGCTGATCAAGGGCGATACTGCGCGCCAACCATCCCAGAACGGGCACGCGGTCGAAGTCCGTTCGGAATCCCGTGAGGCCTGCCTCGCTATCCGCTTCTGCTTCCGCTCGCCAAACGCTGACGCCATTTCGCTCGACAATCAGCAACTTGCGAGCAAGGTAACGCGAAAGCGCCTCGTTGTAAAAGGTAGCAGGCCCGGCATTCGCCGCCGTTGAAGAGGCAACTTCTCCGCTTGCTTCGACACCGACTCGCCAGCGGGAATAATCGGGGACCAGCGTCGCCCGCAATTCGGTCTTAATGCGACTGACTCCATAAACCCTCGCGCCTTGGATGTACTCATCCACATCTTCGTCGGTCGGTTCGATGTCCGGTATCATTCGATTCAGCAAGGCACTGGCGATTGCGACTCGAATGTTCGCATTGCGATAATGCGAGTTAATCAAGGCGCTTAGCTCTTCGATCGCGGGGTTTGTCGACCAACGCGAGTTTTGATAGAGACGGGCGAGTGAGTGGGCGGCGTCAACTCGGCGCGACTCTTCATAAGCTTCAATGTCATCAAGCAACGCCGTGCAATCCACTGGCTCGTCTGCCCACCGCTTTAATGCGAAGGCCAATTCCGAGAACGGTGGAGCTTTCAGCATCTCGAGTTGTTGAGGAGCGAGTGAGTCGGATTCCATTCTCGCGAGAATCTGGCGGGCCAAGCGGTGTTGCGTCTGCGTCTTACCCGACCCAATCGCTTCTCGCAATTGCTTCAATAGCAAGTAATCTTTCCACGCTGCGCCGTGCTGAGTAGTAGTTAGATCCGCTTCGATTGCATCCAGTCGCTTGGCGATCTGCGGATTGTCGTCACGACGCAATGCGACGGGAACCGTTTGGCCTTGAACGACTTCGCGAACCTGTCGCCAGATCTCCACCCGCCGCGCGACCGAGTAGTTCGCCCGTAGAATCGCCGATCGCTCTGCCGGTTGTTTCTCATTGGCTGCAAGCGATGTCGCCTCGCGGACCGCGGCGTCGAGGATGTCCAGATACTCGGTCGCTTCACTGGCGTGAAGTGATTTGCTGCGATGCAATTGTTCGAGCGCGAACCGAACGCGATCTGACCACGCTTTGCACGTGGCGATTTTTGCAACAACTTCGAGACGCGACATCAAGTTCTGAGGCAGAGGCCAGAACGTGGAGACGTGCGGGGCAGTTTCCGCGTCTTTCTTCGAAACGGATATGTTGACCGTCTCAATCGCCGCGTCGGGAGGAGTAAGCCGCGGCGCGATCTCGACGCGGGGTGCTCCAGGACTCGTAGACGGCGCGGGCAAGCTCGGTGTGTGGTCGAGCGACGGATCGAACTCGATCCGTTCAGTGACGGGCGGCGCTATGCTCGCTGTTTGCCGGGGCGTTTGATACTCGGATAGGGCGTACAGCGGATTCGCCGTCATGTCTCCGTAGGCAACCGATGTGGACAGAGGCGTTGACTCCGGCGCTACTAATAAGTCGGCTATCACCGGATTCTGGTGCGGCAAATCGTGCGCGGGGCTGACAATTCCTGAGGCGGCAATGGTTGGTTGGGATTGGATGGACGTAGTTGCACTCGGTTGAACATCGCCTTGATTCCACGAACGTGGAGATAGCAAGGTCAAGATGAGTAAACAACTTACGACCCCGATATAGGGCCATATAGGAGTATTTGATAACGCTTTCGACATTCCACCTACCTCAAGGTGCCATCAAACGCGGTCCGTGCATCAACATAGTCCGCTCATCTGATAAGTTCGGTAATTTCCGTGCGAGAAGTGGAACTTGATTTTTCAGGCCACCCCGTTCCACCAGACTAACCGGAAGCTTGTGTTAAACCGTGCGGATTGGGAGACTTGAACGATTCGCCGCACATTCTTTCAGCCTCGCTTTGATGGTTCACTGGTGGCATAAATTCGGACGGGTTTTGATCGGCTGGAGTCTGCATCCACTCGTAGTAGGGAGGTGCAACGGCGTGTAATATCGAAATTCAGTTGCCAGCGGGATTAGAAGTGTGAACCTATCGAACGAGCAATCGACGAGTTAATCAGTCCGAGTAAGCTGCGAACAAGGTTGCGAGGTTTCGGATTGATGCGGCGTTAGATCATCTTGCCGAATCGCTTCGGCAGCGGTTCTGGACTCCATGGGGTGTACGAACGCCTGTCAGTAGATTTGTATTTCCTGCTTTTTCGTGAGGATTGAATCGGGTACGTGGTCGAGTTCTCTTGCGACTGGTTGGAATTGTGGAGTATCCTGCGGGATGAATTACGATTCGTGAATGAGGTCTTTTGCCGGTGGGGTTCTGGAAACTGAATTGTTCGCTCCTGTTGATCGCGGTGGCGTTGATGTGCGGGGTCGTACCTGTGCGAGCTGCCGATGACCGTGCGGCAACGCAAGAAGGAGCTGAAGCCGAGATCGCTCAGCTGATCGAGCAATTGGGCTCGCCGCAGTTCGCAACGCGCGAAAGGGCACAGTCGAAGATTCAAAGTCTCGGATTGGCAGTCTTTGATGCGTTGGTGCAAGCTCAGCAACATCGCGACATCGAGGTAGCTCGCCGCGCGCGTTATCTGTTGCGCGGGATGCCCGTCGAGTGGAGTGTCGACACCGACTCGCAGCAAGTTCGGAGCTTTCTGCGAGATTACGGCGAGCAGGGACGCGATGAAAGACTAAGTCGCATCAAACAGCTCGCCACGTTGCAAGACTCTGAGGGGGTCGAGGCACTGTGCCGGATTATGAGATTCGAGGCAGACATCGTGTTGTCAAAGCAGGCTGCACTTCAGCTGATGTGGCACAAATCGTCAGACGAACCGGCGGATCGCAAAGCAATCGCTGTTCGCGTTCAGGATACTGTCGGTGGCAGTCGTCGCCCGGCTGCACGTTGGTTACGAACTTACGCGGACACTCTGGTTTCGCCCGAGCCTACCCTGGACGAATGGGAGCGGATCACGCGTGATGAGTTGGAGACACTGGCACGGAAGCCCGATGAAACGCAGCGAAGTGTCGTCCGCGACCTGTTGCGCTGGCACGTCGATCTGTTGCAAGATTTGGGAGAAAGTGAGCAAGTCCGCGCCAACACGATTCGGATTGTCGAGCTTGTTGATCCAGATCGTGAGGAGCTGTTCGATGTGGTTGATTGGGCTCTTGAACGCGAAGCGTGGTATGTCGCTGGACTGCTATCCGAGCGTTTCCCGGCTGAGTTCTGGCAAGATCCGCTGCTTGTCTATCGACTTGCCGAGGCGAAACGAAAGGGTGGCGACGAGGCCGGAGCCGCAGAAACCGCGAAGCTGGCTTTGGAGATGAATCCCAAGTTGTATGACCCGCACATGGCCGTCGCGCGCCGACTGCGGTACGAGCGGCTCATGTTTGACTGGGCTGAGGCAGAATTTCGGCTGCTGATTGAAACTTCTCGCGAACTTCCAAAAGGCGAATTGATCGCCCGCGAACTGCTGGCTGAAATGCTGGCCGATCTTGCCCGCGAACAGGAAGCAGCGAAAGTACTCGAACCGTCCGTCGCCATCGGCGAAAAGGATCCCGTGACGCTTGCGTCCGCTTACGAGGCCATTTTCCGCACTCCGCCCTCGCCCGAGGAACTTCAGGCCAAAATTGACCACTGGCTGGGAATCCACTACGGTCGCGAAGGAAATATCGCAAAGCAGAAAGAACTCCTAGAGAAGGCTCTGACGGTCAGCGTCGAGGATATTGACATCGTGATCGCGCTGTATCGCGTCGCCGATGATGGTAAGGCTTGGCGAGATAAAGTCGATACGCTGCTTGCCAAGCACGTTCAACGTGTCGAGTCGCAGATGAAGGAGCTGGAACAGATCATCGCGACCAGCCAAGACCGAGACGTGCGTGGATTGATGAATGAGCAATTCGCACAGAAGAACAACGAGTACGCTTGGCTAGTCAGCAACACGGTTGGTGACTACCAAAAGGCAGTCGCCTGCAGCAAGAAGTCGCTTGAACTTGTACCGGACTCGTGGCCCTATCAAGACACACTTGGGCGATGTTACTTTGCTGTCGGCGATCTTAAGAACGCGATTCATTTTCAGAAGCTGGCGGTTGAGGGTGCTCCTTACATGCAGCAGATGCGTCGCCAGCTCAAGCAGTTCGAGGATGCTCTCGCTGCAACTGCTCCTAAGGCCAATTGACTCGCTGGATCGGCGCTGATGCAACCCTCACCAAGCAATTTGAACGCGCCCGAAGCATCGACCGAAGCGCGTCCGGACCAGCACTTGCACGACCGACCCGATACGATCTTGCATTGGGTGCTGCTGGTGATTTCGTCGGTCGTGGTCCTGCTGGCTGTTGTGATGCAAGTGCGTGGTGAAGAGCAAGTGATTTTGCCTGGGATTGGTAAGCCGCTGCCTGGCACCTGTACGTTTAAGCAATTCGTCGGGGCTGATTGTCCTGGTTGCGGGCTCACGCGTTGCTTTGTCAGCATGGGACATGGCCAGGTACAGCGGGCTTGGCATTTCAATCCGGTTGGCATCTTTTTTTTCGCGGTTGTTGCCAGCCAGATTCCCTTCCGCACGCTGCAATTATGGCGGGTAAGAAGCGGAGTCGACGAGATTCGACTAGGTTGGTGGGGCTACTCGATGATGCTGATCATATTGGGCGCGTTGCTCATCCAGTGGATCGTTCGCATGATTTTAACATTCTCCTGAGGTATCTGATGAAGACTGTCAAGCTGCACGACGCCACGTTAAGCTTCACCGATGTCGGAACCGGCCCTGTCTTGCTGCTCGTGCATGGCTTTCCGTTGGATCATTCGATGTGGCAGCCACAGCTTGAATCGCTCAGCGATACCTACCGCATCATTGCGCCGGATTTGAGAGGCTTCGGGGCCAGCGGCGGAGCGACCGAAACGATCACGATGGAGCAGTTCGCGGACGACATGGCGGCGTTGCTCGATGCTCTCGGCATCAACGAACCGATCACCTTCTGCGGACTCTCGATGGGCGGTTATGTCGCATGGCAATTTTGGCGGCGACATGCAGCTCGTCTTTCAAGACTGATTTTGTGCGACACGCGAGCAATCGCTGATTCGGAGGAAGTTGCGCGTGGTCGAGCGATGATGGCTGAACGCGTGCTGAGCGAAGGCAGCTCGATCGTGGCCGAAGCAATGCTGCCAAAGCTATTTGCCGAGGCGACGGCGCGCGATGACTCGAACACGGTCGAGGCGACGCACCGCGTCATGGCTGCCACGGCTCCCGCAGCGGTCGCTGGCGCATTGCGAGGCATGGCACTACGACCAGACATGACCAAAGAATTGCCGAACATCGATGTTCCGACGCTCGTGATTTGTGGTGAACACGACGTGATTTCGCCACCCGACGAAATGCGATCGATCGCCGACAAACTGCCCAACGCGACGTTTGTCGAAATCGCCGGCAGTGGACACATGTCGCCTCTGGAAGCCCCCGCTGCGGTGAACGCGGCGATTCGCGATTTTCTCGCATAGCCGCCGCAACACCGTCATCGGTGAGGCGTTGTTCACATGCCCGGTTGTTGGACCATCAACATCGCCGCAGCAAACGCCAAGCCGAGAACGTTGAACAGCACGACCATCAACCCGACACCAAACAGAGTTCGCTCGCCGTCGGTCCACTGACGTTTCGTGCCATCGCGACTTCTCAACAACCGGCTAGTGATCACTCCGCAAACCCAAGTCCAGTGCAGCATGATGTGTATCAGTACTGCGAGCGCGAACACGCAGAGCGCCCAAAACTCGAACTCGAACCACTGGTCATAGGTAAGCCCCCACAGCAGCCAACCTTCGGCAAGCGTTCCTGGTGGAAACACGAACCGCACGACAAATGCCAGCCAAAGCCAAGCCAGAAACAAAACAAGCATCGTGGTATCGAGCCAGAAATTCAGCAGGGTCCGTGACATCCGTTCTCCTGATCCATGTCGTTGTAACGCGTGAGGAGGCTCGGATACGCAAGCTACGTGCCTGATGCGTTCCGAGGCACAACCTGTTAAAGGCATACGCTGTTGCCCCTCTAAACTTTGTGCATTATCGCACGATTGCGCCTTCTGTCGCACACCTCGACCTGCTACAGAGTACCTCTTCGGTACAGGTCGACCTAAGAAAGCCTTGTGTTCGGCCCTGTACACATTGGCGCGCTCTTTGCAATTAAGAGGAGGCAGAACAAAAGAATCAAGGAACACAGAGTTCTCTTAGTTGCCGAAAGGAGGTGCGTCATGTTAGTTCGACAACACGTACACCAGCACACGGAATGGGAACTGCTCAAATGGATGATCCTCATGGTGTTGGCTTCCGTCATCGCTTTGGGGGTGCTAACGAGCGTGGCAGGAGCGGCAGATATCGGGAAGCTTGATCGCGAGCCCGCGCCGTTGCCAGTCGATGTAGCGAATTTGGCCTCGCCAATGGAGACGCCTCTGGTGGAGGAACCGCCTCCAGTCGCGGATCTCGCAATCAGCGTCTGGCAAGCTCTGGAATTGCAGCACGACCAGAAGTACGACGAAGCGATCACAGCTTGGCAGACGATTGATCTGCCCTGCGAAACCATGGTTTGGAAGCAAGTCGCATTGGGGCAAGCGTATCTTGCGACCGGCGAGATGGAACTGGCTGGCAGTGCTCTCGTCGATGCCAAAGATTTGGATTCGGGCAACCCGGTTGTGCATTACTTCCTGGGTTTGCTGCGACTAGAGCAAGCGTATGTTGCGGAAGAATGGCCCGATGCCGTGGGGCCAGCCGTAACTGCGTTTGTCGTACACAGGCCGACAGACGTCGCTCCTAACACAAAAAGCATGTATCAGCTGACCGCGATGATGGAATTGGAAGAGGCGGTCAAGTTGGCTCCGGATGTTTGGAGCGATCAGCCGCTCGTCCCGACCGATTGGCCGACGCGGGCTGCGTTGGCGCCAACGGTTGGCGACTTGCTGCTCGCGGTCAGTGCCGACAAGTTTGAAGCAAAGGCTCACAACATGCTGAGCTACCTGTACCTGGAGCAAGGATCGCTGGAAACTGCGGAAGGGCACATGGACAGCGCTGCCGCAGGTGGACTTAAGGTGATTGGCTATTCCGATCTTGGCGAGAAGTATGCCGAAGCGGGACAGCACACAGATGCTGCACGTGCATATGTGAAAGCCATGAAACACACTCCTCACAAAGTTGATCCAGCGAGAAAGGCCTGGGAAAACCTGCGCGACGCTTGGCAGGAGATGTGGTAGATGCGCGCAAGGTCGACATTCTGGGTTATCGCAATCGCAGCCGGGCATCTCCTCCACCCGGCTGCATTCTTATTAACGCTTCTTCAACCTGCACACGATTTCATTGTCAAGGATTAGCATCATGGTAAAAACGATCAGCAAGTTGCGCGTGAAGGATGTAATGAGTAAGCACGTCGTCGCCGTCAATCCCAGCGATTCGCTACATGAAGCGTTGGAGTTGATCTGCGAGAACCGCGTTTCGGCGCTGCCCGTCGTCGATGGCCACGGCCACTGCGTAGGAATTCTCACGACAAGCGACTTAATCGAGCTGACGCATGAGTTAGATGACGAGTTACACAACCTGGGCCGCGTCAACGACAGCAAGCCGCAATGGCTGATCGAGCAACTGGCCAAGGCGATGGGTTCCGAACGCGTTTCGGAGCAAATGACTCCCGATGTCGCGGCCATTTGCCCGGAGGCGACGATCCCAGAGGCGGCTGCGTTAATGCTCCGAAATCGAGTTCATCATCTGCCGGTGGTCGACAACAACAATCTCCTGCGCGGTATTGTTTCGACAATGGACATTCTCAGTATCGTCGCGGAAGGTGTTCCATCTCCGTCCTCGAAATAGAAGTCGCTGGCAAATCGTAGTTGTGGTGGCATCGCGATGCAGGTGTCTGCTGTGGTAACCTACCAAAGACGTGTCCCTGGCTTCCCGATTTACTGATGGAACTCGATGAGCGATCCGAACATCCCCGACGGCCTAGCCGAAAGATACCAACGACTGCAACGCTATGTCGGTTGGAGCGATGACGACGCGGAACGCGTCCTACGCGTAGCGCCAATCGTTCGGGCGTCGTTCGAGGAATTGATCGAAGATTTCTACGCCACGATCGAAACGGAGCCACAAGCGGCAAAGGTCATTACTGGCGGACAGGAGCAGGTCGCACGTCTCAAAGTGACGTTGTGCCGCTGGCTGGAAGACATGTTTCAGGGCCCGTGGTCAGGCGATTATGCAGCGGCCCGCTGGCGAGTGGGTTGGCGACATGTTGAAATCGGTTTGGATTCTGTCTTCACCGCGGTTGCATTTTCTCGACTGAGAACGGGATTGACGCGAGTCATCGAGCAGAAGTGGACGGGTAAGCAAGCCGACATGCAAGCGACCCTGCACTCACTTCATCGCTTGCTCGATCTTGATTTGGCAATCATTCAAGACGCCTACGAGGGCGAGTACGTTGCTCGTCAACGTCGTTCTGTACAACAACGGAGTGAAGCAGCGTTTCGGCGGCTTGTCGAGGCAGCAGGAAGCATGATCGTGATCTTGCGGTCGGATCACACGATCGCTTATTTCAATCCGTATGCCGAAGAGCTGACTGGTTATGCCGCATCTGCAATCCATGGAAAGAGCTACGTCGACTTGTTCCTTCCGGAACGGGAGCGATTGGGTGTCGTCGAGCAACTGTTAGCCAATCATGCCGGGCAATCAACCCTTGGATACGAGAACGCCATCCGGTGTCGAGACGGCAGCGAGCGAAGTCTTGTTTGGAACGCACAGCGGTTGGAAGACTTCGATGGTGCGCCGGCGATACTGGCGGTGGGCCAAGACATCACGGCCCGCAAAGTCGCGGAAGAAAGAGCCCTGCAAAGCGAACGGCTCGCTGCCATCGGGCAAACCGTGACTGGCCTCGCACATGAAAGCCGGAATGCCTTTCAACGCAGCCAAGCCTGTCTCGAGTTGCTGTCACTCGAACTGGAGGACCGCCCCGAAGAGTTGGAGCTTGTGTCGCGCATCCAGCGGGCATTGGATCACCTTCACCGGCTTTACGAAGAAGTGCGCGATTACGCCGCGCCGATCAAACTCGACCGTCAGCTGTGCGATTTGGCCCACTTATGGCGAGATGCATGGTCCCATTTGGAAGTGAGTCGTGCGGGGAAAAGCGTTTTGCTTCACGAGTCCGTCGAATGCGTTGACTTGGCGTTGCACGTCGATTGGTTTGCCCTCGGGCAGGTGTTTCGAAATATCTTCGAGAACGCGATCGCAGCGTGTTCCGAGCCTGGAAACATCTGGGTTAGATGTACGGAGTCGGTGCTGGAGAACCACCCGGCCATCAGCATCCAGGTCCGGGACAACGG
>JACKHN010000030.1 GCA_020638975.1 Planctomycetaceae bacterium | reverse complement strand
GCCAAGTCGCCACGCGCCAGCCAACGGCGCGTTGGAAGCTCAATACGATCGTCCACATAAATGTCGAAGCAACGTCTTGATTGACCGCGGACGGATCGGCAGCCACCGCCAAAGATGACCGCTTCTTGTTGTGATAGACGAAATAGCCGACAACACCGGCGAGAGCGACCAACCAAGACCAAGGATGGCAAACAAACATGAAAGCCGCCGCGACGAATCCGCCAACTACTTTGATCATCAACAGCGTGCTTTCAGCCGAGTCGCCGTCGGCCAATTGCCCCTTGAACAATCGCTCGAAGCCCACCGACTTGTCGGGCTTCTTAACACCTTCGCTGATATCGATCCGGCGTTTTAGAACTCGGTGGTATCCGCAACGGTCGCATAGATCTTCGGTAGTCGGCATCGACTGATGGCAATGGGGGCAGGCGTACGGCAGTTCGTCACTATCGTCGAGATCATCGTCCGCGTAGTTCTCGCTGGCGCTGACCTGTGGATTCGACGGGCGGGGAGCGACCAGACGCGAACCGGGAACAACTGGCATCGGAGGAGCACCGGGACGAGTCGGTAGAGGCTTCGCTGTCGCTGGCGGCGAGACCTCAGGACGGGAAACTTGGCGTGGTGAGGGCTTCGTAGGTTTGTCTAATGCTTCGTTACCCGAATGCACAACCATTTCCTGCTGGCACTTCGGGCATTTGACCGCCTTGCCGATCAAGTCATCCCAAGCCGAGAACTGCTTCCCGCAATGCTTACAAACTACTCGAATCGGCATCGCTAATCATTCTCCAGACGCCCGACAACCGCCTCGCGGGCAGCGACCGGAATGTTATGGAACAAGGTTTCAATTCTAAATACCACCGTCGCAGGCGGGAACGACCGGTGCCTGCTGAGGCGTTTGGGAGACGGCGACAGTGCGTTCGGCAGATAAAATTCACTATCAATCGACCGCTTGGCCAACGTAAAATGCTTGCGCCGCCAGTTCACATTGTGGCTATCTCGCGTTCGAAGACAGTGCTAACATGGGGGGGGCGGTCGCGGAGGACTTTTTTCTCGCGCCCCGATTCTGATATTTATTTACTAATACTACAGGGAGTTCTGCTGTGCGAAGACAAACAAGCGGTTTTACGTTAGTGGAGTTGCTCGTCGTGATTGCGATTATTGGCATCCTCGTAGCTCTTCTCCTGCCAGCAGTTCAGGCCGCTCGTGAAGCAGCGCGACGTATGCAGTGTAGCAATCATCTTAAACAGATTGGTCTGGCAATTCACAATCATCACGATACGTATAAGAACTTTCCTTCAGGAGGATGGCATTGGTCGAGTCCGCCAGAGTTTCGCAATGGTACGGCACCGGAAGTTTCACCCCGTCAGGGTGCTGGTTGGGCATATCAAATCCTTCCCTTTATGGAGCAGCAATCAATTTGGGACGGGGCTGGTGGCGCGACTCTTGCTGACCGTCAACGAAACGCAATGGGTGCCAAAATCCCAGGTTACTTCTGCCCGACGCGGCGATCACCGCAGGCGTTTTCCGGTGGTTCCTGGTACGGCCCGGCGGGAACGTACGAACACGGACAGATCGACTATGCCGCTTGTTGCGTCGGGACACCAGCGGCGATCGAGCAGGCAAATGACGCAAACATTGATCTCCGCAACCGCGTTACGAATTTTGCGAAAATCACCGACGGCACGGCCAACACGCTGCTTGTCGGAGAGAAACGATTGAACTTCATACTCCTTGGCAACTTCCAAGGTGACGATAACGAAGGATACACGAGCGGATGGGATCATGACGTCGTGCGTTACGCAAATCGGCAACCTCTACCTGATCCACGCAGCGGTGACGGCCAGCAGCGATTTGGCGCGTCTCATCCTGGCACCTTTAATGTCGTCCTCGTTGACGGATCCGTTCGTGGGATCCCATACACGGTTGATCAAACGGTATTCGCACGTCTTGGTGATCGGCAGGACGGCCAGCCCTTCGAGATGCCGTAGCATCCATCTTTGCGCAGTGGTCAGCGACAAATCAGACTGCGTTCGGACTCTGTGAATCCACAACTGAAAGGAAGAATCCCTATGAGAAGACTTACTCGCCTCGCGTTTAGCGCGGTCATGATTTCGCAACTTTTGGCCTTGAGTGGATGTGGGGGCGGAGTTTCCGAAGACCCATTGGTCATCGTAAGCGGCACACTTCACAAGGAAGGGCAACCGTTGCCAATGGAGCGTGCTGACGTTGGATTGGGAAGCGTGCAACTTACGTTAACACCGGTGGGCGAGGGAGGGATCTCGGATTACGCCAATGCCGCAGAAGACGGGACTTTCACGTTCATTGGCGCAGGCGATGGCATCGCACCCGGTCAGTACCGATTTGAAATTGTTCACCAGAAGTCCGGGCCCGGAGTGGATGAGTTAAAGGGCGCGTTCACAGCCGATAAATCTCCCATCATGATCGATGTCCCGGTCGACAAGGCGGGCGGCGAACATGAACTCGGAATCATTGAACTGAACGAATACGGCTCGAAATAACCTCACAGGACTTCGGTTCGTACCCAGCTCACTATCACCGACCTAATGAGAACTCGATTCGAATCATGCGGTCGGTCCAAACCGGCACAGTTTTTCGACACTCGGCTCGCTGCCTGTTGGCTGGTACTGCAACTTCATCTGGCGTTCACGAAGGGTGACAAGCGTATAGCCGGCTCGAAATTCCGAGGGGTTGAAGCCCGGCGCGGCCTTATCTTCCAAGCCACGGTTCTGATTATACAATGCTGACGGGAAGCATATTTCGTGGATGCCGTGACGGTCGTTCCAACCGCGAATCCCATTGTGGAAGTGCCCGTGCGATACCATCACGATTCGATGTTGAAAACGATGAAGGATCTCGCCAAACTCGACGTGACCATTCCCCGGCTTGACGTACCAAGCGCGATCTGGATGCCGATTAGAATGGGCTGGGACGTGCATGCAAATGCCGATAAACCGATCATCTCGTTCGGCCTCATCGCATTTCGACTCAAGCCAGCCAAGTTGCTCGTCGGATAGAAATCCATCGTGCGATTCTCGTCGCGCGTTGTTGACCAACAGAAACCTCATCCAGCCTTGTTCGACCACCAACGAAGACTCTTTCCGAATGTATCTGCGAAATAGGTCTTCCGGATCGTGGTTGCCACCAATCTCGTGGACAGGCTTCTCAATCAGCTTGCGACTCTCCAAGTAGATTGGATACTGCTCCTCGCGACCGCCATCGACGATGTCTCCCAGATGGAGAACAAATGTGCCTTGCGTCTGGTTGATTTCTGTCGCCGTCTTTTGCCACAACTTAGCTGCCGACTCCTGCCCCCGATAACCGACGTGCGTGTCGGTCACTATGACGAAAGTAAGCTCTTCTCGACGCGCCGCCTGCGTCTGCAGACACGTAGGCAGCAAGACTGCCAGCGCCATTCCGCCCTTTAACACTGTCCGGCGAGAAGGTCTCGTCCGTTGGGAACGATACATACCAGCGTTTCCTCGCTACTTTGTGTCGAGCGTCGGTGGGCCGGAGATCCAACCGAGCGACGCCAGGAATTTGTCCGTAGCCAAAACGGTCTCGTTGTAATACTTGTTGTCGCTGCGGCCATGGTTAAAAAAACCGTGGGGTTGGCCTTCGAAGATCATTACTTCACACTTGACGCCAGCCTTCTCCATGTTGGCTTTAAAGTCATGAGCCGTCTGCTCGGGAATCAAGGTATCCTTCGAACCGAGAAACACGATGGCAGGTGGATCCTCTTTACTGACGTTATGAAACGGCGAGAACTCCTTGTAACGTTCACCGACTCGCTTGTCGCCCCAACCACCCGGTCCGTTGTCAAAGACGGGATTGAACAGCACCATCGCATTCGACTTTGCCGAAATTGTTGTGTCATCGTCCGCCGCATCGCCGCCATCGACCATTCCGACGAAGGCAGCAAGGTGACCGCCAGCCGAACCTCCTCCAGAAGCGATCCGCTGCGGATCGATGCCCAATTCCTTGGCATGTCCGCGGACCCAGCGCATCGCCGACTTGGCATCCGCAACACAAGTGACCGGCGGTTCATTACCCTTTCGGTCGAGCAACCGATACTGCACCTGAACAGCGACCATGCCGCGCGAGGCGAGATACTCGCTATGTTCGGTGAATTGTCCCGGCTCGCCACCGGTCCAACCTCCACCATGAAAGAACACGATCGCAGGTCGTGAATCGGTCGCCTGCCATTCGCTCGGCTTCGTCACGTACAGCGACAGTGATCGGCCATCCACTTTTTTGTAGACATGCGATTCGCCGGGGGGCACGGCGTTCGCGGTTCGAGCTTGTGACACAACGATGAGTAAACAAACAATCAAAAGTGATCGCAAAGACGGCATCGTGCAACTCCTGAGGCAAGTTAAGAGACGCGACGCGTCTCCGTTCGCTCTAGGATCGCACAAACCATCGCGGGAAGAAAGCCGCAGCGGTTCGATTCTACGGGGAATAGACTTCCGTCCACTGAAGTCCAACCAGAAAGCCCTGATCGTTCGCTGTGAAATGCCAAATCTCGGCCGCGCGCCGCTTTCCACGATAGATCACATCAATCGATCGCCCGACGGCGGTAGTTCGATGCAACTCACCCACTTGGATTGCGATGCCGCCTTCCGACTCGTTGATCAACTCGGCGCGATAGACCGGCCCTAAATTGAGCACCACCACATAGCGTGTAACGACAAACTCATTACTCCAACGGCGTTCGCCGATTCGGCGTTCGGCAATCCTGATCGCAGACGTACTTGTGCGGCTGCCGTCAGCAAGATGAGGCTGCATCAATCATTCTCCATGTGTGATACGCGAAATACCACATCCCGATGCCTGCCCCGGCGGGAGTGACTCTGCATGTCTGCAAATATCGGTCTTGAATTGCAGTTGTCAAACTCAACAAGCAACTGACTGGCCAGGGTGCGTCCGGCACGTTACGCTAATCGATCGTTTAGAAATAAGTCAGAAATAACTTCGGCATTTCAAGAGTAGGGTCCGCTGTGCGACCAGGAATCCCTGAGGTCCGCACAGCGGACCCTACGCAAAGGAAGAAGTTATTGTTGAGCCGGTCCTTAGAACTAAAGAGCCCAAACGCCAGGAGCACTTCCATGCAAGTTCGCGGTCGCCGTTACGATGATGGAACATCTGTACTGGTTACGATCAACAAGGGGAGTGTAACGAATATGACCCCGGTCGCGGGCGAAGATACTGATCCGTGGATCGCTCCTGGGTTCGTCGATCTGCAAGTGAACGGCTACGGAGGCCAGGAGTTCAACGATTTCGAGTTGACCACGGAGAAAGTCCTCCGCGTCAGCCTCGCCATGGACGCAGACGGCGTAACAAGCTACTTGCCAACCGCGACAACGCACAGCTTCGAGATGCTCTCGAACACAATGAGAATCCTAGCGGCGGCATGTGAAGAGTCGTCCGAAGTCGCTCGCCGTGTACCCGGCTTTCACGTCGAAGGGCCTTACATCTCGAAGGAAGATGGCCCGCGTGGAGCACATCCTTTAGAGCATTGCCGACCGCCGGACTGGGATGAGTTTCAGCGTCTTCAAGGCGCTGCGGGCGGACGCATTCGCATCTTAACGCTTTCTCCGGAGTACGACGGGTCGGCAGAGTTTATCGCGCAGGCCGTTGCAAGCGGAGTCTTGATCGCCATTGGACACACGGCCGCGAACAGCGACCAGATCCGCGCAGCCGTCGATGCTGGAGCGAGCATGAGTACGCATCTGGGCAACGCGGCTCACGGCCAGATTCGCCGACATCCCAATTATATTTGGGATCAGTTGGCAGACGATCGCCTTGTCGCCAGCTTGATCGTCGACGGACATCACCTCCCTCCAGCCGTCGTCAAATCTTTTGTGCGAGGCAAGACGCCCGAGCGTTGTGTTCTGGTCAGCGACCTTGTCGGAATGGCTGGCATGCCGCCTGGGCAGTACACCAACACAAGCATCGGCGACATCGAGATCCTTGACGACGGCAAGATTGTTGTGGCAGGGCAACGTCAATATCTGGCGGGAGCCGGATTGCCCATCACCTATGGCGTGGCCAACGTTATGCGGTTCGCTGGCTGCGATTTGCGAACAGCCATTGAGATGGCGAGCATTCGACCGGCGGAACTAATCAACCAAACTCCGACACAGCTTGCCGTCGGTTCTCAGGCCAACTTAGTGTTGTTTGATCTTCCGGATCATGGCCCGGCCAAAGTGAGACAGACGATCAATCGCGGCGAAACTGTCTTCGACGCACCGTAGTCCATCGCGGGAGATTAGCGAATCGAGTTCGCTTGGCGGCTGTTCAAGATCTGGCGAACCGTTTGGAGGACTTCCTCGTCAGTTTCTTCTCGCTCGAGCTCTCTAACTCGCTTCTGTAACGTGGTATCGGAACTCGTGGCAATCACCGACACTGCCGCCTTCCGAACGGCGGGGTCTCGGTCTCGACTGAGCCACAACAGCCAAGGCCGCGAGTCGATTCCTGACATCTGAGGCAGGCTTTGGATCAATTGCAAGCGAACGCTAGGGTCCGGGTCGACTAACAACTCCGCCAATCGAAAGTGTTTTGTCTGAAAGCCGCGACGATAGAGTTCGTCGACCGCGTCGCGCACGATCGACTCGTCGCTGCCAGCCAATTTGTGCATTACGTCGAGGTCCGACATCGATTGCAGGTCAGGTCTCGCCGTCATTTCAGGCGGCGCAATCGGCAATTCACGTCGCAAGTCAAGGCTCTGCCTGGAATCTACGACGGGAGGATTGGCCTTCGATCGCAATTGCCCCTCGTCAGGCGAGGAAGTCATAGGCCGGGCATCGAACATGCTCGGAGACTGAACCGGCGTGAAGTACTGAGGCTCGGCGATGGCCACGGTTTGCAACTCGCTCGCGACCGGAACGCCAAGCGGCGGGAGTGCAGGAGCATCAGTTAGTTGGACGGGCAGACCACCACCAGCAATCGTCGAAACCAATTCAGCGGGATCGGTGTTCCGCGCCTCCGCGATCAAATCATCTTGCCACTCACCGTTTTCGCGCAACGGTTTCTCGAAAGGGCTCTGCGGTGTCCACTTCGCCGACCGAATGATCAACTCGCAATTGGCCACAAGAAGCTCGCCATCGACCAACTTGCGATCTATCGGCCAGAGCAGAATACGAGTGGCTAACCACATCGCCCCGGTGTCAGAATAGGCCCCCGGTGTGTCGCGGTGTCTAACCAACTCGGCGGCGACACTCGCCACAATCGGTGATGTTTCATCCGCCGATCGAAGCTCTAGTTTGCCAAACTCACGCCGCAAGACGCGAGACGCGTTCTCCGCGACAATCCGTCGCTCGCTGTGCAAAGCCGCCACAAGCGTCGGGAAGCTTCGGTCACCAAGAGCGGCGATCTGCTCCAAGCGTCCTGGAACCGATTCATCAGGAAGCGTGGAAAGTTCGGCCTCCCAACGGCGCAACAGAAACGAATCGAAAGGCCGTCCCCACCAGAACGCGATCCCTACCGCCAGACCTAGGAAGGCTACTCCACCGATTGCAAGCATTCGAGTTTTTCGCGATTCCGTTCGCATAAGGCGAGGATTGTCCTGAAAACAATGCAAAATGGCAAGATCAATGAAATACCGAATTCCAGACTTGCGCTGTTGGACAACAACCATTCCCTGCGTAAAATCAAGCACGGCAGCTGCCGCACCAACGCACGCGGCCAGCCGACCCGAATAAAGTCGACATCCATGCTACATATGCGATTCCACTTACATCTGTTGCTAGGCATCGTGTTGGCCGTGCCAACACTGCCGGTCGTGGACTGTTGCTGTACGCGTGCGAGCGCTGAACGGCAATCAGTGCCGGCATGCTGCGCAAAGGAACCTGCCCCGGAAGTCGAGCCGAGTTGCCCTCACTGCAAATCCCAAACGGACGTTGCGGGTGGCACAAGCAAAGCCTTCACCGCCGCAATCGCGCATCACTGTCAGTGTCGCCACACCGAGTTGCCTGCCCAACTGACACGCGAGCAATTCGCGATTCCTCGGCAACCGCCTTTGTCGCCGGTCGATTCTCTCTCCGTTAATTCGACGTTGTTCGTCACGGGTTCGCAACACACATTGCGGCACTTGTATACATCGGGCTCGCCTCCTTCCGCGCGATCAGCGCAAGTCTTGTTTTGCCGATGGTTGATTTAGACACCCGCGTTGCCCAATCAGCAACTCAAACGTCTCTATCACAATCTCTTGCCACGCCTGACTCTTTGACGAGCCGCTCGTGCGGCTCACTCGGCGCGTGGTACAATATTGAACTGACCATTGGAGCAATAGATATGAAGTCCACTCACGCATTTTTGGCAACGACATTGACCGTCGTCCTCGCAATCTCCTCCTTGGGTGCCACCGCCCACGCGGAAACTATCGTCAACCTCTCGAACATGCACCTGTGCTGCGGTGCGTGCGTAAAGGGAGTTACCAGCGCCATTGATTCCGTCGATGGTGCGAGTGTGAAGGTTCAGCAAGACGCCAACAGTGCCACCATCACTGCCGGCGATGCCGCCACCGCACAGAAAGCGTTGGACGCATTGGCTGCCGCTGGTTTTCATGGCAAGTCCGACAGCAAAGAAGTCAAGATGAAGGACAATAGTGGTGTGAAAGCCGGAAAGGTCCAACGTCTTGAATTGGTTGGCGTCCACAACTGCTGCGGCGGCTGCAACAAAGCCGTCAAGGCAGCGATCGCTTCGGTGGATGGGGTTGTCGCAGACACTGCGAAAGCAAAGTCAGACACGGTTGTCATCGAAGGCGACTTCGACGGGCAGGCGGTTGTGAAGGCGTTGCTTAAGGCTGGCTTTCATGTCACTGCAAAGAAGTAAGCTTGCTCCGACCAGATGCTAGGACATGGAGCCCCGCGTTTCTTGAAGACGCGGGGCTCTCTTTATTGCCTCGCCGAACAATCGGGACTTTTCGGTTTTTCGAACTGTGTAGTTTGTAACCCGAAGCGTCAGTTTTGAAGTTACGCTATTGTGAGCCCGAGAAGGGACGCTGGATAATTGCCCTGGGATTTGTGCGAGTGAACGTCTTAAGCCCCGAAGGAGGCAACACAATTCGCAGATGTTTCGTTGTGCCGCCGCCTTCGGGGCTTCGGACTGACGAGTCTCAAGAACTATTTGACATTGCTTCGCGACTATCAAAATGGCGCAACTTCAAAAAGCGTCCGCGAGGCGAACACCGTGAATTCCTCACTTACGTTTCGGGTTTCAAAATGTTGGTCCCCTCGATCGCGATCGTGCGCTGAGCTTCAGTGCCGCCCTTGCAGGCTGGCGCACGAGTCGGCAATAACGCCGGCTGCTTTTAAGTCGCCTGCACCTTACCCGCAGGATGGGCGAGACCTCAGAAAAACTCTTAACGACGTCGAACTCAGACGATCGTCACGGGCACACGAGCCATCGTAGCTCGAACGAAATCGCCAACTTGGTACAGTATCTTCAATCACTGCCCTACGAGGACTCTGAGCCCTTAGCGGAGGCAGCCCGCCTGTTGAAGGTGGGAAAGTAGGCGTGCTACGAAGGCTTTGCTGGACAAGTGGGTCTGTCGACTGGGCGGATTAACCCATTGGAAGGTAGTGGTACAGTTTGAAGTTCCGGAAAGTAGGACGGCCACTCTTGGCCGTCTTTTGTCGGGCCGGAGTGCCTGACTTACGGCAAAGTGTACCACTACCCGCTGGAACCCTCGCCGACTATTGAATTTACGGTCGACACAGTGATAGCTCGTCACCAGTGTCATGTTATAATCGCGGTACTTCGAGCCGAATCGAAAGCCGGGCTCAATTTAAACAAAAGTAGAGATCCCTGGTGCAAAGGTGTCGTAGTGCATACGAAGAGAACGGACCTGGACGTCACGCGTGATGCCCGAGATTTTGGCCCGATCGAAAGCGTTTGCGAACACTTCGAGTCCGCTTGCAAAGCAGGCGAACCGCCGGCGATCGAAGAGCTGCTATTGGAGTGGGAAGAGCCCGAGCGTTCCAAGTTGCTCAGCGAGCTACTTCAAATAGAGTTGTCCTACGCGAGCGAAAAAGGCGAGACGCTCGTATCGCACATCTTCGAAGGCCGGTTCCCGGAACACCGTCAAGTCGTCAAGGACGCGTTCGAGCGTTGGCTGAGCGGTCGCAAGTCGGACGCAGGAACCGACATCGATGACACGCTTGTCATGGAGTCACACTTCGGCAAGCTGCGACTGCACGCTCAGGGCGGATTGGGAATGGTGTTTCGCGCGGAAGACCAAGAGTTGAGCCGCGAAGTTGCCGTAAAATTTATTCGCACTAACCTGGCAGACGATTCGGAGAGTCGCGACCGGTTTCGCTTGGAAGCCGAGATCACTAGCCGCCTCGAACATCCCGGCATCGTCCCCGTCTACGGCCTCGGCGATACTGGTAAGGGCGAACTATTTTACGCGATGCGTTTCATTCAGGGTCAGACTTTGGACGATTCGATCGCTCGCTTTCACAAAGGCAATGAATCCGACGATGAAACAGTAACCGACCGCGAGCGTCGCTACCGCGAGTTGTTGGAACGATTCGTGGCCGTCTGCAAGACGATGGCCTATGCTCACAATCGAGGCATCGTCCATCGCGATATCAAGCCCGAGAATGTCATGCTGGGCCGCTATGGCGAGACCATTGTGATCGATTGGGGCTTGGCGATGCACGTCGGTCGGCAAGGCGTCTTCAAACAGAGCGGCGAGATGACGTTGATGCCCAGTTCGGGAAACTCGTCCGGCGACAGTTGGGGCGGCACGCCCGCATATATGAGCCCCGAACAGGCCACCGGTACACTCGAATTGACACCTGCCAGCGACATCTACAGCCTGGGCGTGACGCTCTACAAGATTCTGGTTGGCACTGTGCCTTTTACTGGCACACTTCATGAGCTTCGATCCAAAGTCATTCGTGGCGAATTCAAAAGGCCGACGTCGCTGAACAAGAAGGTCTCGAAGGCGGTCGAAGCCATCTGCTTGAAGGCAATGCAGTCGACTCCTTCCGATCGTTATGAAACCGCGTTAGAGCTTGCTCGCGATGTCGAGAACTATCTCGCCGACGCACCGGTCACTGCCTACGAAGACCCGCTCTCCCGCAAGCTGGCTCGCTGGGGCCGTCGCCACCGCACGTTGTCACAAAGCGTGTTAATTGGCTTGCTACTGCTGACGATCGCTGGCATCACGGCAACTGCTGTCTTCAGCAATCTTCGTTCGGAAGCCGTCTCGCTCCAGCAATCCGAGCACGAATCTCGCAAGCAGAGTTTATCGGTCTCCGCCCGCTTCGCCGCTCGCACCATCGCCGACAAGATCGACATTCGCCTACGGATTCTCGAAAGCATGGCCGAGAATCCGCAACTGCACGACCTCCTGCGGCAAGTCAATCTCCGTCCAGAAGATGAAGCGTCGCGAGTGCCGTTACAGGCGTGGTTCGATGCCCAACGGGCGAAGCACGTGCATATCGAAGATCATGCCTGGTCGCTCTTCGCCTCTGACGGATCGCAAGTCGGTCGCTGTCCACAGTATCAAGATGAAGAGAAACGGATTCCGTATGGCAGCTTGAAGCAAAACTACAACTACCGCGACTACTTTCATGGCAGACTCAGCGACTTCGAAACTGGACCGCCAAACACACAGTCGCACGTCTCGGTCGCGATGGAGAGCACCAACGGCGGGTTGATCGTCGTTTTTTCGACGCCCATCAAGTCGGAAGCGGAGCCATCGCCGTTGGGTATCATTAGCATGGCGATCGAACTGGGCCAATTCGCGGATCTCGCCGTTTCGCTGCCACCAGGCCAGAAAGTACTGCTGGTCGATACACGGCGCTACTACATGAAACTCGCGGACTCCGACGAGAAGGGCCCTTCCGGTGAAGGTCTATTGCTCCATCACCCCGACCTCAGCAGCGTTGCGACTCCCGATGAAATGCCACATCTAGAACAATCGATTGTCAAATACATGCGAGACATGAAGCCAGATTCGTTGCGCATCGACAACCTGCTGCCCGAGAACTATCGCGACCCCCTCGCTGCCGTTGACGAAGGCGCGCCGCTGGCCGCTTTCGCTCCCATCATTCTGACCGCCCGTCCGTCAGATTCCGACGTGTATAAAACCGGTTGGTTCGTCATCATCCAACAACAGTGATTCGTTCATCAGTCCAACTCTTATGCCGTTGAGCCCAGCCGAACGAACCAACGCCATCAAGCATCTGCGTTCCGAGGACCGCGTTTTACGGAAGGTTATCGACGCAGTCGGCCCATTCGCGTTGAAGTTGGAGCGGAAGCGGTTCGCGATGCTGGTCCGTTCGATCATCTCGCAGCAGATTTCCACCGGTGCCGCACGCTCGATTCGACGACGACTTGAGGAATTGGTAGCCCCGGCCGCAATCACGGATGTAAGTATCAGACAACTTTCAGCTGACGAACTTCGAAGCGTTGGCCTCTCCGCTCCAAAAGCGCGCTATCTTGTCGACTTGGCTCAAAACGTTTCGCATGGTTACGTGAAGCTCGATCGAATCGGTCGTCTATCCAACGAACAGGTCATCGACGAATTGACACGAGTCAAAGGAATCGGGCGTTGGACGGCTCAAATGTTTCTCATTTTCTCTCTGGGCCGACTCGACGTATTCCCGCACGACGATCTCGGCGTCCGCTCGGCAATTCGGGATTTGTACGGCTTCGACGAACTGCCAAACAAGGAACAATGTCTGGAAATTGCAAAGCCATGGTCGCCTTACGAGTCGGTCGCGAGTTGGTATTGCTGGCGATCCATTGACCTGAATCGCAAGTAGGTGTGCGTTCCTAAAGCGGCTCACGCGGGCTGATTGACTCACGACTCGCCTTCGATCTCGCATAAGTGATTGCGAGCCCAATGCCAACGACCAACGCGATCGGTTTCCATACCGGCGGGCCGAACACAACTGTAGCGTTGAAAACCATGAATGCAAAAACGCCGTGCAATAGCCAGTAGTAAGTCTTGCCGCGACCATGTGCGGCGACGTCGCCAAGCCACCAAGCAACAGCGTCGACTCCCCATAGCAGCGTGAACGCATAGTTAAAGTACAAGCCACCGCCCCACCGCATTCCAGTGACTTCCGCGGTTTGTTCAGCTGTGTGTAAGATCGCGACGCGGTGACTCCAGTCATGGAAGAATTGAAAAGCACACACGACGTGCATAAAGTACAGGAGACAGCCTATCGTCCACAGCCATCTCGCGATCTTATGGATCAATTGCGTCCGCAATTTCCCTCGGAGTGCCAATTCTAAAGCCATTCGTCCCAAGTAACACACAATGGCCAGGCGAACACTCCATCGTGTTAACTGTTCGGCAACGATCGGGTCCACCACAGGCTCCATGCGTACCAAGGACGATTCGGGCGTCAAGCTTGCATCCGGTACTTTCAAATACAACTCGCATTATCGCTCAACGCTCTCTAGGATACTGAATCCTCAACCCTAACTCCGCCCGAATTTGACATCCCAAACCAGAATAGGGACCGTTCTGTGAAATCACCTGCGATCATTCTCGCCGCTTTAACATCATTTTGGCTTGCTGCAGCGAACGCCGCATCGCTCGAACTGGAACTTCGCCCGCTGATCAAATCGCATGCGGGTACGGCCTCCGTGGCCATCAAGAACCTGCGCACGGGCGAACAATTCTTGCACAACGCCGACACGCCGATGCCAACCGCCAGTCTGATCAAGTTCCCCGTGATGGTCGAAGCCTATCGGCAGGCGGAGTCGGGAAAGATCGACCTAAACGAGATGCTTACCCTGGCTGAGGCCGACAAGGTTCCAGGCTCGGGAATTTTGACACCCCATTTCTCCGCGGGTACGCAGATTTCGCTGCGTGATGCAATTCGATTGATGATTGTCTACTCGGACAACACCGCCACGAACCTCGTCCTCGAGCGAATCGGTTTGAAGAGCGTTGCCGACGCGATGGAAACGTGGCGAATGCCCCACACCAAGATCCATGCCAAAGTGTTTCGTCGCAACACGTCGATCTTTCCCGAGCGTAGCCGAGAGTTCGGACTTGGTTCCACAACAGCGGCGGAGACGGTCCGCCTCTATCAACTCCTGCATGAAGGCAAGCTCGGCACACCCGCAGCCACGGCAAACATGCTGGCCGATTTACAAGCCTGCGACGACAAAACGAAATTGGCGGCGAGGCTGCCTAGCGGGATCAAGCTCGCTCACAAATCGGGCGCCATCTCGCAGATTCGCTGTGACGGTGGAATTATCTTCGCCCCAACCGGTGACATCGCGATCTGCGTACTTACAAAGGATAACAAGGACCAATCGTGGCAAGACGGCAATGCGGCCCACGTCTTGATCGCCAAGATTGCTCGCGCGACATACGACCACTTCAACCCATCCTCAAAGAGTCCCGCAGATGTACCTCAAATCGAATTGGCGCGAGGTGCGACGGGGGAACTCGTCGAGGCATTGCAACGGACGTTGAACGAGCGACTGGACCCCTCGCCTGAACTGAGCGTCGATGGCGACTTTGGCCCAGCCACGGAAGCCGCAGTGTTGCGGTTCCAACGCGACAACGACAGCGACAACGAGGACGAGGTGACTGGCGTGGTGAACTTCGCTACCTGGAAAGCACTCGGCCCACTCTTAATGCAAGACACCCCTGTCCCGGCACCTGAGATCATCAACTCCGAAGTAATTCCCATAAGCGAGGCAGACACGCTCGATGGCCCGCCGTTCGTGACTTGCGATGCATGGGCCATTGGCAATGGCAAGACTGGCGAGTTGTTGTCGGGACACCGACAGGATCGCGCACTCGACATTGCCAGCACGACCAAGATCATGACGGCTTACATCGTACTGACACTTGCTGAATCAACGCCAAGCGTGTTAGACGAGATCGTGACTTTCTCAAGACGAGCGGACGAAACGTTGGGTTCCACCGCAGCAATTCGCACCGGCGAACAACTTTCCGTCCGCGAACTACTCTTCGGACTGCTCTTGCCGTCGGGCAATGACGCCTCGATAGCCTTCGCAGAACACTTTGGCCAGCGATTCACTCAGAGTGACGAGAGTTCTCCAACAGATTCCTATGCGCACTTCGTGGCGGAAATGAACCGTACGGCGGAGCGATTGGGGATGACAGAGACGACGTTTAAGAATCCACATGGCTTGACGGAGACGGGGCACGAGTCTTCTGCAGCTGATCTTTTGAAATTGGCTCATGCGGCGATGCAGTTGGAATCGTTTCGCGCCTACGTCGGGACGATCCAACACGGTTGTACCGTTTCGGGGCCGACTGGTTACCAGCGTCATGTCGCTTGGAAGAATACCAATCAGCTGTTGAAGATCGATGGTTATCTCGGTCTGAAGACCGGCACAACCGATGCGGCGGGCGCTTGCCTAGTTGCCTACGGACGACGTGGAGATGAAGACTTGATTGTTGTGGTGCTGGGTGCGAAATCCAGCCCTGCGCGCTACACAGACACACGCAACCTGTTTCGTTGGGCGTGGAACAACTTGACCAAGCGGGACGAACCCTAGCGGCAGGCCGAAGCTCTTCGCGAGTTGCGCTACCCTAAACCCAAGTCGTTACAGAGCAAGCTGCACTGTCGGCGACCGTCAGAGCTTTAGGCATCCTTCAGCGATCGGCCAAGTCGCTTGCGGCTGCCGCTGGTTCCTTGTGCAACGCGACCGCTTGTCGTACGAGGCTCGTCATCGAACGCCAGCGTGGCGCGTAGTTGTTCGTTTAGCTTTTCGCTGTGTGGGATGGTGCCAAGTTGGTCCACGGCGTCAGTAACGCCTAGCAAAACGGACTGCTTCACGCCTTCACGAATCCATTGAAAGAAATTGGGCTGCATCTGGGTGTCTCCATGATGTGATCTGGTGAAACAATTTTGTCGGTGACAAGGGCGGGAGGTTAGCCAAACGCGGATTGCCTGTCCAGATGATTCGACTCGTCGATTGAGACATGGCCACGCGTGATTTACACTGCACACAGTCGCACGCTCATTTACACGCTAAACGCCACGCGAATACTATGCTCACCTCCCCCTTCCGCCTCGCTAGCATTGCAGCCCTCATTGTCGGCATGTCGGTATCGACCGTGACCGGAGCTGACCTCAATTTCAACCGTGACATCCTCCCGATCCTTTCCGATACATGTTTCAAGTGTCACGGTCCCGATGAAGCAGAACGAAAGGCGGACCTCCGACTCGATACACGTGAGGGATTGTTCCGCTCCAGCGACGATTTCCAAGTCGTGGTCCCGAATCATCCGGCGAAGAGTGAGCTATACCGACGCCTGACCAGCGAAGATCCTGACGAGCGGATGCCGCCCCCGGATTCCAAGCGAGAACTCAGCGAGCACCAGGTTGCGTCGATCCGTCGGTGGATCGAACAAGGAGCCCCCTGGGAACAGCACTGGGCGTTCAATCCGCCGCGGCGATCGCCCTTACCGATCGTCGACGACGCCAAATTTGTAACGAATCCAATCGATTCATTCGTCGTAGCACAACTCGCTCACGAAGACTTGCTTCCGTCGCGTGAGGCCGATCGCGCCACGCTCATCCGTCGCGTCTCTCTCGATCTAACGGGTTTGCCGCCCGCACCAGAAGAGGTCGATGCCTTTCTGTCTGATACTTCACCGAATGCCTACGAGCGAGTCGTTGACCGGTTGCTGCAATCGCCAGCCTACGGCGAGCGGATGGCGGTCGTTTGGCTTGATGCCGCACGCTATGCCGACACGAGCGGCTATCAGAATGATGGGCCTCGCCAGATGTGGCGTTGGCGCGACTGGGTGATCGATGCGTACAACGCTGGCATGCCCTTTGATCAGTTTACGCGAGAGCAATTGGCTGGCGATCTTCTACCGAATCCAACGCTTGAACAACGCATTGCCACCGGCTTCAATCGTAATCATCGTGGCAACGCAGAAGGCGGTGTGATCCCCGAAGAGTTTCAAGTCGAGTACGTTGTCGATCGTGTAGAAACGACCGGTACCGTCTGGCTTGGTTTGACAATCGGCTGTGCTCGCTGCCACGACCACAAGTATGATCCGCTGTCGCAGAAGGAGTTTTACGAGCTGTTTGCGTTCTTCAACAACGTACCGGAGAACGGTAGAGCCGTCAAAGAAGGCAATTCACCACCGTACATCAAAGCACCAACCACCGACCAGCAGCGACATCTCGCAGCCCTCGACAAAAAGATCAAATCCGCAGAAACCAAAGCCGCTGCGAATCAGCCGCGTCTTCAATCACTTCAAGCGGAGTGGGAACAGGGATACGTTCGCCAAGCATCACCGACTCTTTGGAATATCAACCGCGGACGGATCGCGGCATTCAACTTTGACGAGCCTGGCGACGACCCGTTAACGAGCTTTCGCGATGGTGCTGCACACTATGTGAGTGGCATTCAGGGCAGGGGAGTCGATTTCGACGGCAAAGTGTTCGTTGACGCCGGCAACGTCGCGGACTTTGGGTACTTTGACCGATTTTCCTTATCCGTATGGATCAATCCTGCGAATAGCAACGCGGGGACAGTCGTCTCGAAGATGACCGATGCCGAAGAATCCGACGGCTATTACGTCCAGGTGCAGGATGGCCACGTGCATGTCAATTTGGTCAAACGCTGGCTTGATGATTGCATCCGCGTCGAAACCGAGTCGGTCATCCGGCCCGGCGAGTGGACGCATGTGCTAGTGACTTACGACGGATCCCGCGTTGCGTCCGGCATCACGGTCTATTTGAATGGCGAGCGAGTACCTCTCAAAGTCAATTACGATTTCATCAACCAATCGTTCGCCGCGACGGAACCGCTGCGAATTGGCGGAGGTGGCGGAGCAACCGGTCGCTTTCAAGGCCTGATCGATGAAGTCCAAGTGTTCAACCGTTGCCTCCATGAAGAGGAAGCCGCAATCCTGTCCGTCTCCGACTCGATTGACGACATCATCTCGCGCGACGAGTCAGAACGTACTGCCAAGCAACAAAAGTTGCTTGCCGCCTACTTTCTGGCACACGAGGCGCCCGCAGAACTGCGAGAGGAGAACGCCGAACTCGTCGCCCTCAACGAACAACGTCGCCAATTCATCGACAACTTACCCACTGTCATGGTCATGGAAGAAGGCCAGCCCCGTGACACACACATTCTTCTGCGTGGCGAATACGATATGCCTGGTAGGCCTGTCACTCCCGGTGTCCCCCGGGTGCTTTCCGCGACGGCTGAAGCAGACGTGGCAAACCGACTCGATCTCGCGGCGTGGTTAACGAGTCCGTCGAATCCATTGACGGCACGCGTCGCGGTCAATCGGTATTGGCAGATGTGTTTTGGCTCCGGCTTGGTGAAGACATCCGAAGACTTCGGCACCCAAGGTGAGCGGCCAAGCCATCCGGAACTACTCGATTGGTTGGCCAACGAGTTCATACGAAGCAACTGGGACGTGAAGGCCTTGCAGCGATTGATTGTGACAAGCGCGACCTATCGTCAATCGTCGCGACTGCCTCCTGAGCTACTCGCACGTGATCCAGAGAACCGCTTACTGGCACGCGGGCCACGAGTCCGCTTGCCTGCAGAGACGGTTCGCGACCAAGCCTTGGCGGCAGCGGGACTGCTCACGGATCGAATTGGCGGCCCTTCGGTGATGCCGTATCAGCCCGAGGACCTGTGGAAAGATATCGCCACGGACAGCAACTACGAGCAAGACCACGGAGCCGATCTTTATCGACGCAGCATGTACACGTACTGGAAGCGGACGGTTGTGCCACCTGCAATGTCTGCCTTCGATGGTGCCGACCGGGAATCCTGCCGCGTCCTTCCTCGCCGGACGAATACGCCGCTACAAGCACTGACGCTGATGAACGATGTGACGTTTGTGGAAGCAGCCCGCGTGATTGCTCAACGCGCGCTTGAATCGTCGCCGGATTCGACCGAACGCATCAACAACATCTTCCAAGGGATTCTGGCCCGTCAGCCAAACAGCAATGAATCCGCCATCCTTTCGCAAGGTCTCGCCAAACATCTGAAGCAGTTCGAGGCCACCCGAGTCCGACAGCGGCAACCATCGGCGAATACCTACTTCCAGAATCTATCAACCAAATCGAGTTGCGCGGCCTAGCCGACCATCGCCATTTGATCCTTAACCTCGACGCAGCCGAAGAAACAGTAGCCACCGGACAACTAGTTGCCGTCGGCGAATATCGGCATTAATTCCGCGAGTCAATGCTTCGCCAGACTTCGGTCTCGGGCCAGAACTAGACGACCGCATACAACCGCGGCGCTAGTCTCCTGATGCCTCCCGTAGAATCTTGATCCAGTCGGTGACAAAGTCAGTAGGCAGACGAACGAGGATCTGTTCAGGGAGAACTGTTAAGATGCGAACATGCCACCTGACACCATATGAAGGCTCCGCTCTGCACACGATCATGAGTCAGATCATCCAAATTCAAAACGAGGAATAGATGACATGGAAAGTCGAGATGGTGGACTTCGCAACGATCACAACGCGCAGAGTTAGAGTTATTCCGCCGCCAACTCAACGATGGCATCGGCAATATGATGCCTCCATCTCGGCACTAATCGCCCTCGATTGAAATGGGCCCACACTTCCAGCTGGACTTCTGCTCTCCGGTGTCGTCGTAGGATGTCCGATTCGCCATGGTTTCGGCAACCAATACTGAGGACGCAATTTTACCGATCAACCAACCTGCGTCTTTGCAATGCCATGCCATGCAGGCGAAGGATGTCACCGCGCGTGACATCACGGTTGTGAATATGCACGCAACAAGTGATAGACGAGGACATTGATTCTTGAAATGGACCGACGACGAAGTCGCCTTGCCTAAAACCAATCATCCTCCATGCACATCTGCCGCCTGCATATCGACATTCCGACTCACAGTTTGTCGTAACGAACGAAGCCTCGTTCCCCGCCTACCGAGTCTGGTGGGACGGTCAGTCTTCGATCTGCAGCTTGATTTCGTCCGAGTTGCCTCTCAATTCGGGTGCATACATCGCATAAGCCCTCGCAGGCAGAGCACTGAAGCGACCGGGAATCTCGGCACGAACTCGATACGAGACGCTGTGGCGGCCTCGCGCTAGTTGCCGGAGGAAAAACGAAACGCGATCGTCGCGAAACTCCATGTAGGCTCCGAGACCATTGTTGGTGTAACCGCTCCGCACATCGACGGGCTCGAAACCGGCTGCCTTCATGTCCTCGAAGATCACGTATTCGTAGTCGTTCTTGCTTTCGATCTCCAGTTCAATCTCGACCAAGTCGCCGCTCTTCAACATCGCCAGATCGCCGAGCGGAACGCGTTCGAACTTCTCCACCTGTTGGCTGACCACCTGGCCGCGACTGCCAGCCACTTCAGTCTGCTTGTCGAGCGGTTCCAGCTTATAGAACTTGCGGTCAACGCGAACTTCAAGCCCCGCTCGCTTGATGTAGTCCTCGAGCGTGAAGTTCGTGAGATAAGCGTTGAAATACACAGGGCCCTGACCGCGACGACGCAACTCGACGACATGCTTGCCGTCGGCAACGTCCTTGCCGCTGAGGACAAACTTGTTTTCAAAAGTAAACAGGTTGTCGCTGGTAAGGTGAGTTTCCTGACGCTTCGCGCCATCGACCCATACTTCCACGGTCATGTCGGGCGAGGTCTCACCACTGGCTCGGAGATAGTCTGCGAACGCTTCGACGCAGACCGCTGTATCACGAGTTGAACCCCAGTAGGTGGCGTGCTTTCGGTTGTTCAACAGATACTTCACCAACCGAGGTGCGGCTACTCCCTGCGGATCGACCCGCGAGAGCAGCTTGAGGTAGTAGGCATTCGCTTCGGTTTCGCTCCCGTACCAATGCCACCAGTAGTCATCTCCAGGCAGTTTCAAGTAGGCCGTTTCGTTTTCGGCATCTTGAACGAGGAATTGCTCGATGTTGCGTGCAATCATGGCGAGTTTCTCGTTATCGTGCAGCTTATGCAGCGCCAGCCCGAACATCGCCTTTGCATATACCGCAAGGTGCTCGCGATCTCGGTACAGATACTCGCGCATTGCTGGCTCGTCATGGCCAGCGTCGACCAAGACCATGTAAACGAAGGCGTCAAGATTGTCGGCGTGCTGTTTCCAGGGTTTCTTCTCGGGCTTCTTTGCGAGCGAACCGATCTTCAGCTTCTGCGTTTCTTCCGCTTGATATCGGTTGAGCCAGGCGATTCCGTTCTCCAAGATGCCTGGTACGATCGCGACGTCATTCTGCGAAGCGAGTTGCAGGCCGTGAACGACGACGGCAGTCGTGTGCGGATAACTTCGCTCGCCGAATCCGCTGAACCAGCCCCAACCGCCATCGCTCAGTTGCATGTTCGTCAGCTTTGTGACGCCTTCCTTCACCATGCGTTCTAGTTCGTCGCGGTCAAATACAGGATTGCGATCGAACCGCTTCCATTGTGCCGCTCGCTCACGATCATCACCGATTTCTTGAGCATTCAGATTCGTTCGCTTGTCCCGAATTGCTTCGAGATCGAGTTTCATGTCGAGCAGAACCTTCTGCGTCACGACGCTGGGCAGGAAGCGATTCAACGTCTGCTCGGTGCAGCCGTAGGGATACTCGGCAAGGTAAGGCAAGGCATCGACCATCGCGCCGGCCAAAGTCGGCGAGTAGCGAACTTCGAGGACCGACTGCTCAATGCGTCGTTCGCTCGGTACTTGAATGGTGACTCGGGCGCTGTCTGCTTCCGGACGCACGGTGCCCGCCCACGATTCCGTCTTCAGCATCCCGTGCACATGACAAGGGAACTGCATCTCGACGGCATCCGACTCCTCGTCGGTCAGCGCCTTCATGCGTATCGTCGTCGTGCCTTCTCGCAGTACGCGAACTCGCCAATCGACGCGTTGCTCGCCACCCGCGGGAACTGCAACTTGCACGACGTTGTCCGTCAGCGACTGCAATTCGTCCGTCGGCAGTTCGAGTTCGACGGAAACTTGCTTCTCGTTGGCGAGATAGTTGTGTACGTTCGCGGTCAGGACAACTTCATCCTTCTCGACAAAGAAGCGGGGAGCCTGCAAGCGAATGATCAAATCCTTTTGCGTGATGACTTCCGCTTCGCCGGAACCAACTTTCGTTCCATGACCGATCCCCCACACTTTGATCTTCCACGTCGTCAGGTTTTCCGGCATGGCAAGCGACACTTCGGCGAGCCCCTTGTCGTTGGTATCGAGCGTACCTGCCCAGAGGGCTGTGTCGACGAAGTTGCTTCGCACCGCTGGCTGAACTAGTTGTGGCATGCCCGCACCACCAGGGGCTTCACCCTCAGCGGGTGCCGACTCCGCATCCATCGCGGCCGCCGCCATCGGCATCGCCCGGCCTTCCATCATCCCCAGCATCGCGCCGCCGTTGCGGTCTTGCCGACTATCGCTTTTGTGTTTGTTTAGTAGCACGGCCCCTTCCTCGTCGGCCACCGTGTCTCCAAAAATGCCAAGGAAGTTCATCGACTTCTGATCGCGTCCCGGCATATTCGCAATATAACGTTCGAGGCTGGTTTGTTGCGTGGGCTGATGGTGCCGTCGCCACTTCCAAAAGAACTCTTTGATATCGCCGACGTTCGACCCGCCCGATATATACTCCAAGGACTTGTCGTAGATGCTGACCACCGTTGAACCATGGAAATCGTCTCCGTTTGCTTCCGTTACGTGGAGTTTCACGTTGGCCTTCTCGCCCGGCTTGTAAGTCTCGGCAGAGGGCAACACTTCGATGTTCAGGATCCGCTTTTCAGGAGGCACGACGATCTCCTTCGCCTCGTTGTAGACATCGCCATCGGCAATTGTGACCGCTTCGACGAAGAAGTTCGGCATGTCTTTCTGCACGACCGCGATCTCTTCCACGGTGCTCTTGCCGCGCAGACGCAACAGCTTCGGCGGCAAGTAGACGCCGTTGGCCGGACGCACAAACAGCAGCACCGTGCTGCCGATGCGATCGGTGTTGATCTGCAACTTGACGGTGTCACCAGCGCGATACTCGGCCTTGTCGGGAATCAGTTCCAGGCTGTTGAAGCGATAATCCCGCCCATCAAATCCTTCGCCGATGATGGTGAAGAGGTAGCCGCCTTCGATGGTGTGGCCGCTGTCGTCGGTGATCTTGCTCGCGAGCCGATACTGTCCTTTGGCGGTTGGATCGAGGTTTAACTCGGCTCGCCCGTCGCCGCCGGTACGCAGCGGGCAGGATTGGACTTCGGTTTCGATTGGCTCGCCGTTCGCGTCGTAGCCAATCTGGTACAAGGTCGCAGTTCCTTCACCGGAGACAGGACGATTGTCGAGCGTCTGGGCCAAAAAGCGAGCTTGGATCGTATCGCCAACGCGGAAGTAGCCGCGATCGACCCACGTAAACACCTTGAACGGCTGTCGAGCGACCAGCACATCACCTTGCCCAACGATGGTGCGACGCGACTCGTCGCGAACTTCGGCGGTGATGCTGTACTTGTGATCCGAGTCTCCATGGATCGCCTTTGCCAACGCTGTATCGATCTCGACGTTTACCTTACCGTCTTCGCCAATTTCAACTTCGCGTTCGATGACGACTTCCGGAGGATCGTATCCGCCATGCCACCACCAAGGCATCGGACGCACACACCCGGCCCACCTGCTCCAACCCGGATACCATGCGTAGTCGTAGCCGAACCACCAGTAACCTGGTCCATAACACCAATCCCAGGGACGAACGGGATACCAGTTTTGGGAGTGCTTAGTCCTTAGAACTTTGTACTTAACGGTAGCGTTAGTGACCGGCGCTCCGAAGTAGTAACGGGCATTGATCGTGGCCGTGATCTTCTCGCCCAGTTGAACAGGCTTGTCTGGGGCGTCGATTGTCACCTCGAACTCAGGCTTCTTGTACTCTTCCACGCGGAACCCCACCGCCTGATGTCCGACGACATTTAGCGAGTAGCTCCCCAACGTGGCATCACTGGGAACGGCGTAATTCCCTTCGAGGCCACCGTACTGATCGGCCTTCATCGACCAGGATTGAACGACTTCGTGCTTGGGATTGCGAAGTTCGAGTTTGAAGTCTTGACCGGCGAATTGCGACACGTCGGCCTTGTCATACTGTGCATGTCGCACCCAGAACTTGAACTTCATCTCGTGGCCGGGACGATAGACGGGCCGATCGGTGATTCCGAATGCCTTTACTTCGTTATATTGAGCGTCGTAATAACGATTCGCCCATACATTTCGAAATCCGAGGTAAGCGAGTCGTCCGCTGCCTGTGCGAGCAATCACCAGCCACTGATAACGGCCTTCGACATCCAACTGATCCGGAACAACTTGCCCTTCCTCGTCCGTACGATCGGCGAAGTTTGTCGTGAGGATGTTGAATCGGCGGCGGTCTTGTGTCCGCTCTTGCTTCCAGCCGAAGAACTCGACATTCGCGCCCGCTACAGGCTCGCCAGTAACGGCATCGGCCACGAAGTAAAACTCCTTGCCGGAGAGTTGCTTTTGGACGATCGCCGTATCCGCGACCCACAACAGGATGTGGCTGGTATTGCCACCATCGACCTTCGCCGTCACCAGATACGCGCCAGCAGTCTTGAGAGGCGTCGCGATCGTGATGCGTTTGTCGAAGTGATTCTCGCGAGGTTCGAGCTTCTCTTGCCAAGTCGCAACTCGTTGCTTCACGTACTTTCTTTGATTCTCCTGAACGATGCGCCAGCCAATGTTCTCGAAGTTGTAGACATCGTTATCAATTTGCTGCGGATTCGATTGCAAGTGTGCCTTTACGTCCGCCAGCATCTTCTCGACATCGATTTCGTGAGCCTCGAAATCAACTCGCATCGCATTACGAAAGGCGAATTCGACGGTCGCGCCCTGACCAGCCGGTTGCGTTGAAACCGTTTCGAACTGTCCCCAGTTCCTCACGATCTGATCGAGCCGATCCTGCTTCCATTTATTCTGGCCGGCACCGAACCGCCGGATACTCTCGCGCCAATACTCGGCGGCGCGAGGATACTGGCGGCGATTCTCAAAAATCTCGGCCAAGCGGTGTAACGCCTGCTCGCCGTTCTCACCCGCTTGATCAGCCGCCAGATCCTGAAAGGTTTTGATGAAGTTGAATTCATCCGGCAATTCAAATCGGTTCACGCCTGTCGCCAGCTTCGCGATCGTTTCGTTCTCCTGCAGCGTGTGCAGGGCGTAGGTCTGCGGAGTATCTTCGTTGTCTTCGAAAGCGCGTGGCGTGAAGAACTGCTGCATGGTCTGCACCCCGAATTGCTGGTACAAGAAGTCGGCGAATCGCCAGGCGGCGCCGCTCTTCAATTTCGGATCTGCCTCGACGGCCATGTGCAAACACCAGCGCCACCGCTGCCCGTCGCTGGTGGCAGCCTCCCAACTCGCTGGCTGTTGATGAAATACCGGATTGCCGTCGGCATCAACCGGCGCGCCGCCCGCATCGTTGCGATAGAAGTGTCCTTCTTCATAGTCTGGCAGTTCGCTGAGATCCGTCAGCGACTGAAGCCGCCACGCTTGCGATCCGTGCTGACTTCGCAACATCATGTCAGAGAAGCTCAAGTAGAACTGCGCGACTTCCGAATTCGACGAATCTTGATCGACAAGTTTCATCGCTTCAACCATCAGTTGCAGCGATCGAACTCGATCTCGATCGGCAGAGTAAACTTGTTTACCGCCCCCTCGGTGAGGGCCTCGTTCGTATTCGCCAGCGATGAGGAACCCGAATGGCGTCGCTGATTGGTATTGAAGAGCCGCCGCCGCAGCAGCAGCGCCAATTCTCGCGATGAGTGGTGATTGTGCTTTCGATCAGCTCGTCAGTCTCGTTGATGCGTCCAAGTTGCTGAAGCGATTGAACAGCGAGTTGCAAGTCGTTGACCACCTCGCGAACATCGGTCTTGGGATCGAGGCAGCGTTGACGCAAACCAGCGTACGCTTCTTGATAGTTGCCGTCACGGAAGAGTTGTTCTACGGTTTTGCGATTCACAAGCTGAGCAGTCCCACAGAGATTGGTAAGACACCAAACACACAGCATCGCGATGGCGGCAAGTTTCCAAGAGCGTTTCATCATCGTAGGGGTAATCCGTTTCCGTGTTTAGCCTGCGGCAAGTATTAAGGTCGTCCCGCCTCTATCGTCGACAAAGGCCGATGTGGCGAAACCGCGATCCGACCAGCCTCGTCTGATAGGTGAGACGGGCGTGCCGTGGTGCGAGTTCTCCGCCGTCGTCCTGTTTCCACATTTTCACCGGTTAGATTCAAAATATACTAGAGCCGACCCGCTGAATCGCAGGCGACATCAATACTTTGAGGCGAAGTCTCGAAATGATAGATATTTCCGCACGATTGACCATCCTTGAGGTCGAGACTTCCAAATAGCGATGAGTTAGCAAGCGAACCTGTCGCATTAGCGTAAGGGTTGTCTACTTAGACACTTGTGTCTAAGATATATGGTTTGAAAGTCCCCCGATATCGAGCGGATCGCTGGGACTGCCAAGCCGGAACCGTCCTTGAGCAGAAGCGAGCTGATAGCCGTGCCCGACAACTTCAATCCCTATGCTGAATGGCTCGGACTTGCTGACACGTTGATTTCGCCGAACCACTACGAACTGCTGGGTATCGACGAATCGGTGACCGATGCAGCGGCCATCGCCAGCGCAGCGGATCGAGCCATGACGCGCGTACGTGCTTGTAAGCCGGGAGCCAACGCGGCGGCATGGGCACAACTGCTGGACCAGATCACCGACGCGAAGAAGACATTGACCGATCCCGCACAACGGGACAGCTACAACCGACAGCGAAAGACACCAACCGCACAAGCAGCCGCGCGGTGAATCCGAACCTACTGCCACCAGGACAAGGTGTTCTCAACCTGTCGCTATGCAGCCTGTTGCACACAGTGCCTTCGACCCAATGGCACCAGTCGCGCCGGTGGCACCGATCGCCACGAGTTCTCAGCCACTCAGTCCGCAGATCGCTCAGCCAGTTCCTGGAGTTCCCGTTCCGCAGGCGGTACCCTACCTGCAACCGGCAACAACCGTCGCACCGAACCCAATGGCACCCATCGCGAACGTAAGCGCTGATGGCTCCGATAGCTCCAACGATTCCGCAGGCGATGCCAACCCCCATAGCACCGGTTCCGCAAGCGGCGCCTGTCGCCCAAGCGATTCCTGTCTCACCGTCGCCAATGGCCCCGATGCAGCCGATGGCGGTACCGGTTGCCGCGCCCATGCCCATGCAAGCGGCTCCCGTCGCTAGTCCAATGCTCGCAGGCCAACCGATGCCAGTCGGTCAGTCCGAGGCCGTGGAAGATGTGCCGACACTGAAACGGAAACGCTCGGCGACCGCTCGCGCCCAGGCGAGCGCAGGTGGAATGCTGGGTCCCATTCTACTCGGGGCAGTGTTGGTGGTTTAATCATCGTCGTGGTGGGAGTCGGCTTTTATCTTGGAGGATCACAATCAGAACCCGAGCCTGTTGTGGCATCCGTCTCTCCGCCTCCGACCGTGCCAGGTGGTGGCGGTGTCGCATCGACCATGCCGCGGCGACTGGATGAAATCCCCGAGTCAGAACGGCCTCAACCACAAAACTACACACCGCCGACGCCTGCTCCCTCGTCCCCGGAGTTCGAGACTCCGAGCATGCAGCCAGATGTGCCTGCGTCATGACGGAACCGATGCCAGAGATGACGCCGCCTCCAGGCACTCTGAAACAACGCCCGAGCCGACGCTAAGTCGTGTGAACTGCGCTCGCTTCCGCCCAGTCACTCACCACTGCTCGCGCGGCGATCGGCGAATTGAACTTCCCGGTGTCGGATCGCGAAATTGCGAAGCGCTCTCAATTGCTAAGTCGGACGAACACAAGACGAAGATCCGTCGCTTGCAACTGTTGAGCGACTACGTTAGCCGCTTCCGCGCTGCAATTCATCCACCCTAGGTCGTTTGCAAAAGTGGCGAAGCAAATCAGCCTGGACGATGATCTGGTCATCAACATCGTCGAGTCGAGCCCGATAAGTTTGATCTTTAGGATGTCGTAACCTAATTTGAGAACGAATTACCTAACTGCCTGTTGGTCTCACGCGTCGCTTGCGGAAATGTCGCATTGGACAAGACTCAGCCTGAGACGATTGCGATGAAAGCGGCTTTCGCTGCCGTTAATCCGCGGATCAGCGACAAAGAGCTGGAGCAGGTCAAATCGTGGTGGACCGAAGCTGCCAGTGTCCGGGATGTTCAGGATTTGATCACAGCCATCAATGACGACTACAGCTTGCGACAAGATGCCATGGGATGCTCCGCTGGATCCGAATGCAATGGCCGCGCTCACGGCTCGCGCCGATCGGCTCAAAGACGCTCGGACAATTGAGGCCTTCGCCAAGGAATATCAAGCCGCGATTGACGAATCGCTCAAGACCATTGAAGCAAATACGGAGTTGAATGTCGGCAACAGCACGACGATCGTCATTAGGGAACCAAAGCCAGATCGTGATGCTGACGGTGGCTGACGAGACTCGCGGTTTTCAGTTTACGAAGCTTCCACTCGGACTAGCCGCATCGCTCGCTGAACGCATCCTGCCCCGCGAAGCACCGCTGACAATGGTGATGAAAGGGGCTTACTACGCGGCCCGCGAGAAGGGGCAAGCCAACAAACAATTTCGCCCTCTGGTGTTCACTTGGTGGAAGGAAGCGGGCGAGATGGACCAACAGCTTCAACCCGTGCTCCGCGAGTTGGCGGCTCAGTATCCTGAGTAGATCGATCGGAGCAACCGAGCTTATAAATCATCCGCAAACAAGTTCCTCGTTTAAACGGTAGCCGCTGGCGGCAATGATTCTAGTGCCAACGATGCCGTCGGCTACTGGTTAAATGGGCGAACTCAGGAGTCGAACATGTTACGAGCCCAAGAGTCGAAGATCTCACGTCGCGAAGTCCTAAGCGCTACGGTTGCCGGCGCGGCTTTGGTCGCGACGAGCACGATCGGAACGAACGCCCCGGCTGGGGATTCAAAGAACAAATACGTCGATGCCCACTCGCACATTTGGACCCGAGATATCGAAAACTATCCACTCACACTGGGCGCGACGCTCGCCGATCTGGATCCACCCAGCTTCACGACGGAAGAACTTTTGGCCACTGCGAACAAGGCGGAAGTGGGCAAAGTCGTTTTGATCGCCCACAACGGCTTCTACCGCTTTGACAACAAGTACATGACCGACGCCGCCAAGCAACATCCCGGCGTGTTCAAAGTCGTGGGGATGATTGACGATTCGAAGCCGCATGCTGACACCAAGATGAAGGAACTCCTTCAACAACAGGTGACAGGGTTTCGCATCACGCCCAGTGTGAGACAGGACGATCATTGGTTGAACAACGCGGGCATGAAGCTGATGTGGAAGACCGCGGCCGAGACAGGGCAAGCGATGTGCTGTCTGATCAATCCGGCCAACCTTCCCGAAGTCGAAAAAGATGTGTGTGCAATTCCCCGACACGAAGGTCGTCATCGACCACTTTGCGAGGATCGGCGTTGACGGCGAGATTCGCGAGGATGACTTAAAGAACCTCTGCTCGCTGGCTCGCCATAAGCACACGTTCGTGAAGGTCTCAGCCTATTACGCACTCGGCAAGAAACGTGCTCCCTATGACGATCTGCGTCCGATGATTCGTCGCCTCTACGACACGTTCGGGCCGAAGCGATTGATGTGGGCCAGCGATTCTCCCTATCAGTTAGTCGGTGAAGGGAACACGTACGAGGCGTCGATCGCATTGATACGCGATCGCATGGATTTCACAGCGGATGATCGCGAGTGGTTGTTACGCAAGACGGCGGAGAACGTCTACTTCTCGGTCGGTTAATACCCTGCCATGAATGGTGGCGACAGCTTGTGTCATCGGAAGGAGTTAATCGAACACTAATCTCCGCTGATCAACACTGATTAGCGGAGATCGCGCGCAGATTAGTGTCCCCGATTCCTATCCACTGAATCCGCTGTATCGCTTAAAGCCGCGATACAACATCACGCGAGCCGTGATAACAAAAACAACATCCAGGAAAACTCGACACACAGTCCCTGCAATAACTCCGGCCCGGTGATCTTTCCCAGGAAGACTGCTGCCGGGAAGTAGGCGAGATACTGAAGCGGAAGTACGTTCACGATCGATCGCCAGGGTTCAGGAAGCATGTCCAGCGGGAACATGTGTCCCGACAGAAAGAAGCTCAACAGCATGTAGACGAAGAGCAACGAGCGAACTTCTAACCACCAAAAGCCAACTAGTCCAAGTGACGCCTCTAGGAAGTAGCCGAGTACAAAGCCCATCACCAAAGTGGCGAGGAATGCCGCAAACGTCGTAATGGAATGCGTCGCAGCCTCCGGAGGCAAGTCGGCAAAGTAGCCTCGACACAGAAAGAAGACGAGGGCAAATGGCAGAAAGGCCACGGAGTAATAGGCAACTTTGTGAGCAATGCGTCCCAGCAGCAGAAAGCCCAGCATGTCGACGGGCTGGATCAGAAATTTTTTGACTTCGCCCTCACGAATCTGTTGTGTGATTCCTGAAGCCAATCCGGGCATGCTCGAGAAGGCACGGCTGAGCATCGTCAGCAGATAATACGCCACAACATGCGGTTCCGCGTAGCCCGCCAGTTCCGTGCGGCCACTCGCCTGAAAGACAGCGTGCCACAGGAAGATCTGTGTGACGATCGGCAAAAAACGCATCAGCGTGCCGAGCGCAAAGTCGCCTCGATACACTAACCGCTCTTCCAAGCAGATACGAAGTATCGTCCACCACGTTGCGGCGCGTGCGTACATCTACGAGGGCAACTCCGCTTCGGCGACTTGATCTTCGGCAGCACCATCGCGCTCATCTTGGTCGCTCCGGGCTCGGGCAAAGGCGTCGGCGATTACTTCTTCCAGCGGTGGATCTTCAACGACGACATCTTCAATCACATGCTGCGAGAGAATCGCAGCCAGCGTTCTAGGAACGTCCGCGCGTGGAATCCGCAACTTGACTCTAGGAGGGACGGTTTCAAGCACTTGCCCAAAGCGTTCGAGCTCCTTCATCGCGTCGTCTTCGGCGAATTGAAGCGTCACGATTTTGTGCCCGCTGAAGCTGTCAATAATCCCGCTCAGCGATCCATCGTATTCAATCCGCCCCTGAGCAATAATCACGACACGCTTGCACAACGCGGCGACGTCCTTCATGTAGTGGCTGGTCAGGAGAATCGTGATATGCCGTTCGGCTTGGTAGTGCTTCAGGAATTGCTGGATGTTGTGCTGTGCAACAACGTCCAGTCCGATCGTTGGTTCGTCGAGGAATAACACGTCCGGCGAATGGAGCAACGCAGCCGTCAGTTCCATCTTCATCCGCTCGCCTAGCGAGAGTTCACGTACGGGTTGCTTGAGCAACTCGCGGATCTCTAGCAATTCCGTCAGTTCGTCGCGCGTACGCTCGAAGCTCACGTTATCGATGCGGTAGATTTGCTGATGCAAGCGGAACGACTCTTGTGCCGGCAAATCCCACCAAAGTTGATTCTTCTGCCCCATCACCAAGGCGAATCGGCGGCGATACGCGTTCTCGCGTTTCCACGGCACATAGCCCATGACCTTCGCTTCGCCGCTGGTGGGATTGATCACTCCCGAGAGCAGCTTTAACGTCGTCGTTTTGCCTGCGCCATTGGGGCCGAGAAAGGCGACAAACTCACCTTGTTTCACGGCCAGGTCGATTCCTCGGACGGCTTTGACTTCGCGGTATTCGCGATGAAACAATCCGCGCAGGGAGGCTGCCAAGCCTTCTTTCTTCTGATAGACCCGATAGCTTTTGGTCAGGCCTTGGATCTGCACGACAGGCGTCGAATCGTTGGATTTCTGATCGGTGGGCATCGCGGAGATTATAGATTGCCCACGGGGAAGCGGGAAGTGCGAGCGACGATACGTCTTCGCAGACGATTATCGAGATCTCGCCCCACGCTGCGTCGACGCGGGAAACTCGAAGGGTTTACCCAACAACTGCTGCCACCGCGTTTGCTGCTCTTCGTTGAGCACCGCGCGGAGTCCCGCCAATTCCTTCTCGCGCAGGAGGCGTCGTTGCTCTTCGTAAGAACTTCGTCGCGTGCGATTCTCGACCAAGGAATCTCGCAAAGTTTGCAGCCGCTGCTTCTGTTCATCGCTCAGTTCCAGTTTGGTCGCCACCTCCGGTCGCTCAAAGGCCCGAATGCCATCTCGCTGAAGATACAACTCCGACAACCGACTCGCCTGACTCGGCTCAAGCACGACGGCAATCAACGCTTCGCTGCGCCTATCAAACTCTGCGAGCATCTCTAGACGAAGCTCGAATTCACGTCGCCTCACCGTCTCATCAGCAGATCGCGGCCCTTCATCCTGCTCACGAAGGGCTCGGCGTTGATCGGCAAGATCTTCCAGCAAGGCGTCCAGCAACTCGGCCTGTTGATCGTCGACGCCAAGTTCCTCGCGAACCTCTTTCATATCCACTAAGAGACGACCGGAACCGCCAAAGAAACCACCGAAGGCACCGTGCCCCGGCGATTGGGCGTTTGTAACTTCCGCGATCGACGACAACAAACAAACGGCGATCAACATACGTCGCATCATCAGTACGCCTCTCACAGGGTCAATCCTTCTGTTCCGTCGAGCCATCATTAAACTTCTTCAGGATGTCTTGCACAACATTAATCGGCAAAGCGTAAGTCGCGACTCGATCTGCCCTGGCAATATTAATCCCCACGACATCACCCGCCAGTGTGACGACCGGACCGCCACAGAAATCTGGCTGGAGCACCGAATCATGCTGGATTGCCGTTGGAAAATCGTCACGGCGCCAGCTCAATTCACCATTCAACCGACCGCTTCCAAACCGCTCGTCTTCCAAAAAGATATCCTCTCGCATCCCTAACCGGATGCGGAACTCAACGGGCTCGCCAGCCCGCAAGACCGTTACGGTTACAACTTCGCCGGCGCGATGTTTCGAGAGGATTCCCTGTACCTCTTGAAGGCTGCTGACGTCGGTCGACATGACCTTCACAATCACATCATTTTCCTGCAGCCCCGCCGTCGCCGCACCACTTTCGGGAAACACTTTGACAATCATCGCTCGCGTTTCATCCGTATCGATCTGAACCCCTAGAACACCCGGTAGCCCTTCGATCTTGCGGTTCAAGACGCTGCTCACGCCGACTGACAGCGGGCGGCCATTCAAACCAGGTGTGATCAGCCAACTGCCAAGAGATACGGATTCGGAGGCTGACCAAGAGATTGCGTCGAGTGGTTCGTCGAGTTTCAGCAGGGCCACATCGAACTCTTCGTCGACGTGTGCAACCGTGGCGGCGAGCATCCGTCCGTCATGTGTCTTGCAGATGATGGCGTCTTGGAGTTGGCTCGCCTTCGTCAGGACACCACCGTCGACCACCGTCCCTAATGCAACCCGTTTGTCGTTGCAGCGTACTTCGACAATCGATTTCTGGACCTCGGTGACGACGGACTCAAAAGCCGTTCGCACCTCGCGGCCTCGAATGAATCGCTCGCGAGCCAACGCATGTTCGGAGGGCTGGTCCGAATCGTAAGCCCGAATCTCGAAAGATGGTGGAATGTGACGCCACCCGATCAACGTTCTCAGTTCCGAAATCGAGTACTCCTTGTCGGTCTCCAAACTGAACTTCTCGGCCAGTCGGTCGTACAGCTGACGATAGGGTCCGTCTGGCAGTTCGGTACGCGTGATTTTTCCGTCACGGTCGATATCTAACTTGTCGAGGAAGCGACTCTCTGGAATCGGCGGATAAACCTCTCCATCTCGCATCTGCCGCCAACTCTCTTGAAACGCCAGCACAGGGCCGTGCAAGTTGATCGTCGATTGCTCGGCGATGCGACTGTGAATGCCGATCACTCGACCCTGCATGTCGAACAACGGCCCGCCCGAATCGCCGCTGTTGATCGTGCAGTCCGTGCGAATGACCGTTTCGTTAACGTCGATGATTCGCCCTAGGCGAACGGGCGGAGTCCGATCTTCGTCGAACCCACCTGGATGCCCGGTCGCGATACACCAGTCGCCCGGCTTCGGATACGGATAGTCATCCAGCGTCACCACGGGCACAAAGGGCCACGTTCCTTCATCGGTGATCTTGATCAACGCACCATCCGCCTCGGTGTGCATCCCGAGCGTCTTGCCTCGCACGGTGGTACCGTCTGGGAACCGAATCGTTGCGTTGCGACCAGGGCGATCGGTGACGTGAGCCGCTGTTAGCACGTAACCACTCGCCGTGATGACCACTCCGCTGCCGTGGTTGTTACCTACTTGCACGCCAACGGTACAAGGCACGACTTTCTCCGCGATCCTCCGTGCTACTTGCTCGATTACTTGAAGATCGCCAGCATTACGAGGAATCGCGCGGCTGAGGACAAGCAAATCGTCCACGTCGTCGGCCCGCGTCAAGGGAAACGCCAGAACCAGCACGAGTGAACTGGCGAGCAATAAGTTCTTCATAGCAACGCTCCGATTCGCAGGAAACGATTTACGAGAGTCCCAGCGGTCACCTATTACTTTACTCGGTCCCACGATCGGCGACCATCAGCTCCTCAAAGTAGCCATCCAGCTCCGCCGTGATGACTACTTCTGTTTCTCCGCCTCTTTGCGTTCCCGATACTCGGCCAGCACGGCAGCGGGGTCGTCATTAAACAGGTCCCGACACCCGGTGCAACAGACGTAGTAGGTCTTGCCCTCGAACGTAACCGGCATCGTACCAACGCCCCCCGTCACGACGCACTCGATGTAGTTCGTACCCTTCCCAAAATTGCTCCCCTCTCGCGTGTAGCCGACTTCGGCCATTCTTAGGAAGCGATCGTCGCCCACACGGCGTTCGAACAACACCAACATCCTTTTGCCGTCAGCCACTTGGCGAATCGAAATCCGAGCGGGTTGGCCGTCGGGAGCATCGGCAGCATCGAGCACCAAAGAGCCATCCTCGTCCAATCGCCCGACATAAGTCACTTTCGCGTTCTCGGATTCGGCGGTCAGCTCAAACGCAGCGTCGCCATCAACGGCTCGCAGCGTTCCCGTCGCGAAGTATTTCGCATCATCAACCTTGAACGTCAAGCTCGCCTTGCCGTCATTGAACTTCCAGGCCCAATCCGATGTCTCGCTCCAAGCTCCCTGCGTCGAACCCCGCCGCACTTGCCCGACACCACGCCACTGGCCGACGTAGTCCTGCAACTTCGATAACGCTTGTTTCCCGCTGACTTGCTCCTCAGGCCGATCCGCGCCGATCATCAGCGCCATGAGGATTACTGCCAGGTATCGCCATCTCGTTGCTTGCATGAGACTTCTCCTAAATACTCGATCATCGAAGTTGAAACCCCTTGCACGACAAGAAGTTTCGTCTCGATCACACGTCTCAGCTTAGCAAACAACGGCGTCCGCGACAAAATCAGGCACTTGTTCGCGGCTGGCGATACAATTAAAATCCGAAGTTTCTGTCACGAAACAAGTTAGCGCCGTTCGGCAGCGAATTTCGAGCGATAACGCGACTTTCACGACTTTTCCTCGATCGTATGAAGGTTCTCCCATGAAGTACCTATCAGGCATTTCCCTGTTCGCATTGACCCTGGCCCTCGCGGTGGCTGGTTGCACGAAGAGCCAATCCGGTGGCTCTGTCTCCTCGAATACAACGGCGGCGGGAGGCGGCGGGAGTTCGGCGAAACCTCGCGTCGGGTACGTAACGAACGGCGTCGCGTCGTTCTGGGTGATTGCTGAAGCCGGTTGTAAACAAGCCGCGTCGGAGGTCGATGCCAATGTCGAAGTGCTGATGCCCGCCGAAGGCATCAGCGACCAAAAGCGAATGATTGAAGATCTGCTTACGAAAGGAGTCGATGGCATCGCGGTGAGCCCAATCGATCCCGAGAATCAGACCGAGCTACTCAACAAAGCCGCGAAGTATGCCAAGCTGATCACTCACGACTCCGATGCGCCAGACGCAAATCGTCTGTGCTACATCGGAATGGATAACTACACGGCAGGCCGCATGTGTGGCAAGCTTGTGGCCGAAGCGATGCCCGACGGTGGAAAACTCGCGATCTTCATCGGCCGCCTCGAACAAGATAACGCTCGTCGACGACGACAAGGCGTGATTGACGAAATCCTCGGTCGATCCGAAGACCCCTCCCGATTCGACCCACCCGATGCTGAGATCAAAGAAGGCAAGTGGCACATCGTCGGCACTTACACCGACCAATTCGATCGTGCTCAAGGTAAAGCCAATGCCGAAGACGCGATGTCGCGACATCCCGACTTAAACGGCATGGTAGGGCTGTTCGCCTACAACCCGCCGCTCATGCTCGAAGCCCTGAAGCAAGGCAACAAGCTCGGCAAGGTAAAGGTGATCGGGTTTGACGAGGCCGACGAGACACTGCAAGGAATCAAGGACGGTTCGGTCTACGGTACTGTCGTTCAAAACCCCTTCGAATACGGTCGACAATCGGTGACATTGCTGGCTGGCCTCGCCCGAGGCAAGAGCCTCGCGGACCTTGGTGTTCCTGCGGACGGTTTCGTGAACATCCCAGCCCGTCAAATCCGCAAAGACAATGTCGAAGAGTTCTGGGCGGAGTTGAAGAAGAACCTTGGCGAGTAACGAATCTCGACACCAGCGAGCAGCGTGATCATGCACGCTGAAGGCAACGTGGACAATGCACCGCCGCTGCTAGAGGTTCGAGGCGTGACGAAACGCTTTGCTGGCGTGTGCGCGCTCAACAACGTCAACCTGAACATTAGACGCGGCGAGGTGCATGCCGTCATCGGCGAGAACGGTGCGGGCAAAAGCACGCTGATGAAGGTTCTCGCCGGCGTCCAACCGCCCGATGTGGGCGAGGTGTTACTGGACGGCAAGGCGGTTCACATCGACTCGGTGCATACCGCCTTGAACCTCGGTATTTCCTTGATTCACCAAGAACTGAACCTCGCCGACAATCTCGATGTCGGAGCGAACATCTTCCTGGGCCGCGAGCCTCGCAAGCTGGGCCTGATCGACTTCGGAAGAATCCGTCGCGAGTCGAAGAAGTATCTCGACATGGTCGCCTTGGACGAATCGCCAACAACACGCGTCAGCCACCTGACAATCGGTCGCCAGCAAATGGTCGAGATCGCCAAGGCGCTGTCGGTCAACGCTCGCATCTTAATCATGGACGAGCCAACTTCGAGCCTCACACAGCACGAAGCCGAACAATTATTCCAAGTGATTCGACAACTGCGCGAGCAAGGTGTTTCGATCATCTACATTTCTCATCGGCTCGGCGAAGTCAAGGAATTGGCCGACCGCGTGACCGTGTTGCGTGATGGCGAAAACGCCGGAGGACTTGACCGCGAGGAGATAGAACACGATCGCATGGTGCAACTGATGGTTGGCCGAGACATCTCGCAGTTCTATGCCCGACGTCCCCACTCGATCGGCAAACCGATGCTCGAAGTCAAAGAACTTCGCACAAATGCTTGGCCCCATCACGCGTCTTCGTTTACGGTTCACGCTGGCGAAATGTTAGGCGTCGCGGGATTGGTTGGAGCAGGACGTACGGAGATGTTGCGAGCGATCTTCGGCGTCGATTCGATGCTTGGAGGCGAAGTCCGTGTCGAGAACAAGACACTCACCCTCCGCAGCTGTAGAGACGCGATTGATGCCGGTTTGGCCCTAGTGCCGGAAGACCGAAAGCAACAAGGCCTGATCCTCGAGATGGGAATCCGCAACAACATCGGGCTTCCAGGATTGAGCCGCCACAAACACGGCCCGGCGTTCCTCAATCGAACCCGAGAACGTCAGGACGCATCGCGCATGATCGCCGAGTTGCAGATTAAAACACCGAGTGATCAACAACTGGCCCAGTATCTCTCCGGCGGCAATCAGCAGAAGATCGTCTTGGCAAAGTGGTTGTCGATGGAACCTCGCGTCTTGTTGCTCGACGAGCCAACTCGCGGCGTCGACATTGGAGCGAAGCAAGAGATCTACCGCTTGATGGAAGAACTGGCCGAACGCGGCGTGGGGATCTTGTTCGTCTCAAGCGAAATGGAAGAAGTGTTAAGCATGTCCGATCGCGTGATCGTTATGCACGAAGGTCGAGTCAGCGGCGAGTTGCAGCGAGACGAGTTGTCAGAAGAAGCAGTCATGAAGCTGGCGACGGGAAGCACCCCTGTTGCGGCGGAAGTGTAAGTAACTATGAAGAAAATACTCGGCATCTTTGGATTACTGGTTTTCATCTGCGTGATGACGGCGTTGATGTCGGATCGCTTTCTGACTGAATTCAATGTCGAGAATCTGATTCGCCGGACCGCGTTGTTCGGAATCATCTCGATTGGTGCCTCGTTTGTCATCATCACGTCGGGCATCGATCTGTCGATTGGCTCAGTCGTCTGCCTAATCGGATGCTTGCTGCCCTGGATGCTCGTCGAGAAGGAATTGGGCGTCCCGCTATCGCTGCTGTTGGTTGTTGGCATTTCTCTCGCGATCGGGCTGTCGCACGGTTTGCTCATTACGAAGATGAAGCTGCAGCCGTTTGTCGTGACGTTGTGCGGCTTGCTGTTGTATCGCGGCATTACGCGCGGCTTGGTGCAAGACCAGACGCAGGGGTTTAAAAGCGGTTTCAGCACGCTGCGAGAACTGTCGCAAGGTCAGATGCCGCTACCGGGGACTGAATTTGGAATTCCGAATCCGTGCCTAATTCTGTTAGTCGTCGCGATTCTGGCTATTATCTTTTTGAACTTTACGATCTATGGTCGTTACATGCTGGCCCTTGGCCGCAACGAAGAAGCTACTCGCTACAGCGGCATCAACACCGATCGAATGATCATTCTGGCTTACGTAATCTGCGGGATGCTTAGCGGCCTGGGCGGAATGCTCTTCGTGCTGGATGTTGGCTCGGCTCAACCCGTCGACTTCGGATCGTTCTACGAGTTGTACGCGATAGCCGCGGCGGTGCTGGGTGGGTGCAGCTTGCGAGGTGGAGAGGGCACGATCATCGGTGTGGTGATCGGAGCCGCCGTGATGCAAGTACTCAAGAACTCGATCACGCTGATCGATTGGATTCCGACAAACATCGAATACGCCGTGATCGGAGCGGTCATTCTGGGCGGCGTCGTTGTGGACGAACTCGTGAAACGGTTTGCCGCCAAGCGTCGCGCGATGGCACAGGCGAATCAGTAGAGTAGCTTCGGATTAGTCATCCTCGGTGTTCTCCGTGCCTCCGTGTTTCTGCATATTCTCGCATGGGCTTCGACAGGAAGATTTTACGACAGGAACATCTCACACTCGGTCCCTCTTAATTTTTCTGTCGTCAAATCTTCCTGTCGGTCCTGTTCGTTATTTCGCAAACGTTCCTTAAACACCGAGACACGGAGAGCACAGAGCGTTGGCCCGTTAACTGCCGATGTACTTCGCATAGATCGTTTTGGCTTCGGCGATATCCTCGGTGCCGCCAATAATGGCGCGACCGTCTGGAAAGACCGTCAGGAGGAATTGATCTACGGCAAGCCGCAGTAAGAAACGATTCTGCGTCACAGCTCCAACGCCTTGCAACTTCGCGGCCAGCGATTCTAACGACAGCGATTGCCTGTCTGGAAAGCTCAGTTGCACCGCGTTGCGTCCGCAGAGGATCGCCGTGTGACTTCCTCGTTGCCCGTCCAGCCAAGGAAACTCACGATGCTTGCAGGTCGGACAATCAACGGCTTCCTTCAACGAGTCGAGCTTCACCTGTCGGATGCGGTTGTCCCAAAGCTCGATGACGGTCAGCGTCCGGTTGATCGCAGCGCGGTTGCCGCTGAGTATCTTGATCGCCTCACAAGCCTCCAGTGAAGCGACGATGTTGATGATGGGCCCAAGAATTCCTGCCGTATCACACGTCGGCGTCGTCCCCGGCGGCGGAGCCTCTTGCATCAGGCAACGCAGGCAGGGCGTATCGCCTGGGATGATCGTCATCGACTGGCCTTCAGCACCGATGCAGCCGCCGTAGACCCACGGGATACCGAATTTCACGGCCACATCGTTGAGCAAGAACCGCGTCTCAAAATTATCGGTTCCATCGACGATCATATCCACACCATCGATCAGTTGCTCGATGTTCATGTGGTCGACGTCCGTGACCAGCGGTTCGATCTCTATTTGTGAATTAATCCTTCGTAGCTTTGTTGCGGCGGCAATCGCCTTCGGTATCCCAGCGGCAACGTCTTCCTCGTCATACAGCACTTGCCGCTGCAAGTTGTTCAATTCGAGAAAGTCGCGATCCACGATGCGCAGATGCCCGACGCCAGCGCGTCCGAGCGTATTCGCCAGCACCGATCCGAGCGCGCCGCAGCCGCAAATCAACACGCGACTGGCTTTCAGTCTCTCTTGACCTTCCTCACCCAGTGGCGGGTAACGCATTTGACGAACGTAACGGTCTAAGTGTGGTTGTGTTTCTGACACGAGATGCTTTCTGTTGCTCTAAGCCGAACCAATACCAACAACATACCCGGCAAAGTCACCGAATGGTGCCAGATCTCTTTGCAAATGATCGCATTCGCGACGCGCTTCGATCAACGTATAATCGCCCTTCAAGCGACGTTCGGCAACGACGGGAAGCGGCCAACTCTTTGCGAACGCTGCAACGGACTTCGCGTCAGTTGCATCACAGAAGATCACCTGGGTCCAATCAGCAAGTGTTGATGACTCTTCTGGATCAATGCGTTGAGCAAACAGTAGGTTGGGCGCGGCGGCACGTACTTCTTTTTCGAAATGGCAATCATTTGGCAGTATCACGATGGCGACGGCGGGCCATTGAGTTAGGCATCGGAGTTCAGCGATCAGTCGGACCGTACACTCATGTCGGGTTAAGGGGTCGGGAGTCTTTTTCGGTCGACCCGCATCGGTTGTCTCATGTCGCTTGGCCGAAAAAGACTCCCGACCCCTTAACGCCAAGTCAACGGCAAGTAGAACACCCGCCTCAGATGCTTCACGAAGCAAGGATTCGACCGGATCTCTAACAATCAGCACTCCTACGTTATCTCGAAAAACATCGATCGGCGCGACATCACTCTCGCTCGTCGCAACGCCTCGCAGTACCCAGCGTTTCCCTTCCCAAAGCAACTTTCTGCCGCTGGCACCAAAGAAACGAATTCCGAGCGAGCGAGAGACCGTTTCGACAACTTCGCCATGACGACGCAACTGAATATCCAGTTCGTAGATACCCGGCAGGAGTGTCGTCCAAAAGGTGGGATCAGGGATGGCGCACGACGCGAGCAGCGTTGCGCCTTTGCCAAGATCCTGTAAAGCGACAGTCGTGGGCAATGTTCGCGTGCCAGGAGCAATCGGCCCACGCACCTTCCCTGTGATCGTCCATTCATCGCCACCGGCGAGCGAACTCACACGCACGTAGACCTGCGCCGCACTGTGAGTGACGCGACCGTAGAAGACATCGATTTGATCGGCGAGCGACATTCCGAAACTTTGCTTTCCTGACGTGACACACTTCAACGATTGTAGGATGGACGCCTCGTCCGTCCGTGACTGATGGACGGACGAGGCGTCCGTCCTACGCGGATTGTTCTTTCAAGGCATCTCCAAGAACTTCTGCCAGGAAGCGACCGGTAATCGACTCGTCACATCTGGCAACTTTCTCGGGTGTACCTTGGACGACGACGTTGCCGCCATCTTCCGCAGCACCCGGTCCGAGATCAATGATGTAGTCCGCAGCCTTCATCATCTGCAAATTGTGTTCGACAACGATCAACGAATGGCCGACGCTGAGCAGGGCCTCAAAGCAATCGAGCAACTGTACGATGTCCGAATAATGCAGACCCGTCGTTGGCTCGTCCATGATGAAGAGCGTTCGATTACGTTTCGCCGACGAGATGTACGAAGCCAGTTTCAAGCGTTGAGCCTCGCCCGCGGATAGCGTGTTCGCCGGTTGGCCCAGCCGCAGGTAGTCGAGTCCAACATCGATCAGCCGCTTCAGCTTCTTCTGTGTCTTCTGTTGGCCGCGGAAGAACGCGAAAGCCTCGCGAATCGTCATATCGAGGACATCAGCGATGTTTCGCCCGCGATAGGTCACGTCGAGGATCTCGTTGCGATAACGCGTGCCATGACATTGATCGCACTTCATATAGACATCAGCCAAGAATTGCATGTCGATCTCGACGTGTCCGTCTCCGTTGCAAGCGGTACAACGTCCACCGTCAACATTGAAGCTGAAGTGGCTGGCAGTGTAGTTATGCGTGCGTGCCTCGATCGTCTCGGCAAAGACGGCACGAATTTCGTCAAATGCCTTTACATACGTGACGGGGTTCGAGCGGGGTGAGCGTCCGATCGGGCTTTGATCGATTAGGATTACGTCGTCGATCTGTCCGTCGCCGTAGACATCGTCATAAGGATGCGGCTTCGCACCGCTTTTTCGCTTGCGGTTGCACAGAGCACCGTACAAGGTGTCCTGCACGAGCGTGCTCTTGCCGGCACCGCTCACGCCCGTCACCAAGCAAAGCACGCCAAGCGGAAACTCAACGGTCAGGTTCTGCAAGTTATTGCCTCGAGCACCAACCAACCGCACCCAACCGTGGCTCGGCGGTCGCCGTGTTTCGGGAACGCCGATGCCGCGCCGCCCGGTCAGATAGTCGCCGGTCATGCTCGACGTCGACGCTTCCATTTCGTTAAGCGTTCCTTCGAAGACGATCTGCCCGCCGCGTTCTCCCGCACCGGGACCGACTTCGATGATGTGATCCGCGGCTCGCAACATCGCTTCTTCATGTTCGACGACGACAACGGTATTGTTTCTTCCTCGCAAAGAACGAACCGCCTTAATCAAACGATCGACATCACGCGGGTGCAAGCCGACGGACGGCTCGTCCAACACGTACAGCATGTTGACTAAGCTGGAACCGAGGGCCGATGTGAGCGTCACTCGTTGTGCTTCGCCGTTACTGATCGTCCGCAGAGTTCGATCAAGCGTCAGGTAGCCAAGTCCAACGTCGATCAGAAACCCAAGCCGCCCCGTGACTTGTTCCAGCATCGTCCGGCCGACGGTTCGTTCCCATTCGTTGAGTTCCAACGAACGAAAGAACTCGAACGAATCAACGATCTTCGCCGCCAGTACCTCGGAGATGCTGCGACCTCCGATCTTGGTCGCCAATGCTTCGGGCCGGAGCCGCGCACCGTGACAGCAAGGACAGGGCCGATAGCTTCGCCAACGGCTTAGAAAGACCCGCAAGTGCATCTTGTACTTGCGTTTCTCGAGCCAGGCGAAGAATCCATTCAGACCACCGAACTCGCGTTCCGGAACACCTTCGCGAATCAAGGCCAAGTGCCGATCATCCAACTCGGCGAACGGTACATGAACGGGCAGGTCGTAGTCCGGTGCGAGAGCAAGCAACTCTTCGAGTTCGTGCTTATAGGCCGGCGTGTTCCAAGGTGCGATCGCTCCGTCGGCAAGCGACTTGCTCGGGTCTGGCACGACCAATTCCATGTCGGTTTCGACCAGGTTCCCAAATCCCTCGCATTCCACGCACGCGCCAAGTGGACTGTTGTAGCTGTACAGTCGCGGATCGGGAGCGGGATAGTCGATGCTACAGTCCTCACAGCGAAGCGCCGTCGCATATCCCGTTTGAAGCCACTGGCGACCGTCGATCGTCTTCGTAGGTGTTGTAGCGTCGGGAGTCGCTTGAATTAGCACGACGCACCGCCCGTCACCACTGGCGAACGCCGTCTCCAGCGAGTCGATCACGCGTTGGTCCGCTGATTCCGATACGGTTAACCGATCATTCACCACCAACAGTTCAGCAGGAAGCGCCTCGACGACGGGCGATTCGCCGGCGGACAAGTTGTATGTCTGGCCGCTGGCAATTAAACGCACAAAGCCTTCCTCACGCAGCTCGCTTACGGTCGGCGCGAGTTGTTCCGCAGACGTGACCGCGCGCGAAAACGCGATCATATAGCGAGTCGCTTCTGGCAACCTCGCGAGTTGCTGAGCCACTGTGCTCGCGGATTCTTGTCTCACCTCTTTGCCACAGCCATGGCAAAAGATGCGTCCGATCCTGGCAAACAACAACCGCAGATGGTTATCGATTTCGGTCGCCGCACCAATCGTCGAACGACTTGAAGCGGAGTGATCTTTGTGGGTGATGGCGATCGCGGGAGGCAGACCGTCGATTCGATCGGCATCCGGCTTTTCCAGCCGCTCCAAAAACTGTCGCGTGTAGGCCGAAAAGCTTTCGATGTAGCGTCGCTGTCCCTCGGCGTAGAGGGTATCGAGGGCCAGGCTGGTCTTTCCGCTGCCACTGACGCCGCAAAAAGCTACCAACTTGTTCCGTGGAATATCGAGATCGACGTCGCGCAGGTTATGCACCCGAACTCCACGAACGCGAATGCAATCGTCCGACCGTTGCAAATCCACTAGGCTGTCTCCTCTCTGCCGACTCGAATCCCGTATCGTAACGTGATCTGAGGGGTCGAGCTACCCAGCCACAGCTTGGGTCGTGTGCTAATCGATAGCGTGAATGTGGTCGAGGTGGCTGGGGCTGAGTCTGCGAAGCCCTGGCCTTGCATGAGTGGGAGATAGCCGTGGCGTCGAAGACTCCGCCACAGCCACTGCATACCGATTCGAGAGGGACAAACGCTATACTGAGAACGAGAGGATGAGGATAGGGGAACCTTCGCAAGAAAATGATCCTGCACGTTGATATGGACGCGTTTTACGCATCCGTCGAGGAGCGAGACCAGCCTGAATTGGTTGGCCGCGCCGTCATTGTCGGCGGAACTCCGCAGGGCCGTGGCGTCGTCGCAGCCGCCAACTACGTGGCCCGTGAGTTTGGTGTTCACAGCGCCATGCCGGCGACACAGGCCAAGCGACTCTGCCCACACGCCATCTTTCTACGTCCTCGCATGGCGCACTACGCGGAAGTTTCCTCGCAGATCCGGGCCGTCTTCGAACGCTATACTCCCTTGGTCGAACCACTGTCTTTGGACGAGGCGTTCCTGGATGTCACGGGTAGCGAGACGCTACACGGCCCGGCGATTGAGATTGCGAGAAAGATCAAAGCCGAGATACGTGACGCCTTATCACTCGTCGCATCCGTTGGCGTTGCACCCAACAAGTTCCTTGCCAAAATTGCCAGCGACCTGGAGAAGCCGGACGGACTCGTCGTGGTTGATCCGACTCGCATCCAAGAGTTCCTTGATCCGTTGCCGGTTTCACGGCTGTGGGGCGTTGGCAAAGTAACGGGAGCACTTCTGGAGAAGCTGCGAGTGCGAACGATCGGCCAATTGAGGCAGTTACCAGAGGACTCGATCCAGCGGCATCTCGGCAACAATGGCGCGCATCTTTGGGAATTGGCACATGGGATCGACAGCCGACGCGTCACGCCCGAGCAGGAAGCCAAATCCATCTCGCACGAGAAAACGTTTGCCACGGACATCGAAGACCTGGCTGCTCTGCGGGCGTGGTTGTTGGAGTTGAGTGAACAAGTCGCTTGCCGTCTGCGGCGACAAGGCATCAAGGCGAGGACTGTTCACCTTAAGCTCCGCTTTGACGACTTTCACACGATCACTCGAGCGCAATCGCTTTCGGCAGCAACAAACGTCACACAAGAGATCTGGGAATCCGTTTTATCCATGATCGACGAACGGCTCCCGGCGCGAGCGTTGAGGGTTCGTTTACTGGGCGTTGGCGTAAGCAATTTGGGGCAGGGAAAGTCGACGCAACTGGGTCTTTTCACAGACGAGTCGCACGAGCGCAACAGCCGCCTCGATGAAGTCGCCGATAGCATCGAAGCAAAATTCGGCTCGACCTCTCTCCAGCGAGGACTCGGAATGTTGCACAACATCGATCCGAAGTCCGGATCCACGGGCCCCAATCGCGATCAATATGGCGAGTGAGTCTTTTTCCGGACGAAATCCTTGGATTCGCAATCTACAGCTCGCGAGGGCCATAGTACCAGAAGCGTCAACGCGTTCGGTGAGGGGTACAACGAGGTAGTGGTACAGTTTGCCGTACGTCGGGCGCTCCTGCCCGACAAAGGACAGTCGTAAGTCGGGCACTCCTGCCCGACAAAGGACGGTCGTAAGTCGGGCACTCCTGCCCGACAAAGGACGGCCAAGAGTGGCCGTCCTACTTTCAGAAATCGCACACTGTGTCACTACCGACAACGACGGTGGGCAGACACATGTGCGGTCGATCACTACGATGAGAAACTGCAATAGCCAGTAAAACGTCACTAAGACATTTGTCTTGGTGACGCCGCAATCGATATCAGGAATTACCTACGCCATGTCGCACACCATCGTCATTTTTGGTGCCTCGGGAGACTTGACCAGCCGCAAGCTGATCCCCGCTCTGTACAGTTTGTCCGCGAAAGGCAGATTGCCGCAGAACACTCGCATCGTTGGCGTCTCGCGGAGCGATTATTCGGACGATGCGTGGCGAACTGAACTTGAACAGACCACACGTAAATTCCTCGGCAAGGAGTTTAACGAATCAAGTTGGCGGGACTTTGCGGCTCGCGTCTATTACCACGCGGGCGACATTCAACAATCGGCTGACTTCACCTCGCTTGCCACAAGGCTCAACGAACTTGAGGGCGGCGAGCGCTGCACGCGACTTTACTATTTGTCCACGTCGCCGCGTTTGTACCACACGGCGGTCGAAGCCTTGGGCGCATCAGGCTTAGCGGACGAAAGCAACGGCGAGCGGCGGATCGTCGTGGAAAAGCCGTTTGGAACGGACCTAGCCACCGCAGAATCGTTGAACCACACGCTCCATGGCGTCTTCAGCGAACGGCAGGTGTACCGCATCGACCATTACCTCGGCAAGGAAACCGTTCAGAACTTGTTGGTTTTGCGATTTGCCAACAGCATCTTCGAGCCACTTTGGAATCGCAACTACATCGATCACGTTCAGATAACGGTGGCCGAAGAGGTCGTCATCGGCAGCCGAGCGGGCTACTACGAATCGTCCGGCATCTTGCGAGACATGTTTCAGAACCATCTTCTGCAACTGATGATGATCACCGCGATGGAGGCTCCCGCGCGTTTCACCGCCGATCTCGTACGCGATGAAAAGGTAAAAGTGCTGCAAGCCGTCCGCCCGATGACGGGAGCTGCCTTCGCGCAAGACACCGTTCGCGGCCAATACGAAGGCTATCTCAAAGAGCCCGACGTCGCTCCGAAAAGTCAGACGGAAACCTTTGCCTCCCTCAAACTGAACGTCGACAACTGGCGGTGGCAGGGCGTGCCGTTTTATCTGCGGAGCGGCAAAGCGATGTCATGCCGCACGACACAAATCGTGATTCAGTTCCGGCAGCCGCCTCACATGTTGTTCGATGGCGGAGCGAGACGTTCGCCCGATGCGAACCGTCTGGTCATCCAAGTGCAGCCTGCTGAAGGCATTCAGTTGCACTTCCACACTAAAGTTCCTGATGCCGGCATGAAGCTGCGTTTGACCGACCTCGACTTCAATTTCCAAGAGGAATTCAATTCGGCACTTCCCGATTCGTATCAGCGACTCCTGCTCGATGCGTTAAACGGCGACGCCAGCTTGTTCGCTCGCAGCGACGAAGTCGAGCTTGCTTGGAGCATCATCGATCCGATCATCGCGGCCTGGCAAAGCCCCGCTGCTCCGAGATTGGAAGTCTATCCCACAGGTATGTGGGGCCCGGACTGTTCGAACGAATGGATGCAGGCCCAGGGTCGACAATGGTTCGATGTCTGCCCGGTTCTGCATGGTGCTGAGCATCATTGAGAGTGGAAATGTTTTACTTCCGTGGTGGCTGGGACTGAGTCTGCGAAGCCCCGGCCTTGCATGCGTTCGAGCAGCCGTGGCGTCGAAGACTCCGCCACAGCCACCAAGACCGGTTTTACTTCGGTAGGGCCATTCGGCTAGAATAGCTACACCAACCTCTCCCCGCCTCGACCCCTCGCCATAGGTCCCGCCATGAAGACAAAACTTCTCGCCACGATCGGTCTGCTATGCGCCGCGCTCACCAACGGATACGCCGCCGATTGGCCCACCTATCTCAACGGCAACGACCGCGTGGGTTCAACAACCGACAAGCTGCCCGAGCAAGTGGAATTGAAGTGGGTCTACTCGACTCCCGCTCCGCCTGTGATGGCATTCGCCGGGCCGCGAGCTGAGCCGATGGAAGGCAAGTTGTTGCGGAACCGTGTGGCCTTCGATCGGGCCATCGATGTTGTTGTGGCAGAAGACCGTGTCTACTTCGGTTCGCCGGTCGACAACAAGATTTACTGCATGAACGCCGCGACCGGCGAACCCATTTGGTCCGTGTTCACCGACGGAGCAATTCGCCTTTCGCCGACCGTTTGGAATGGCAAGGTCTATATTGGTTCGGATGATGGCCACGCTTACTGCCTCGATGCCGCAGATGGAAAACTGATTTGGAAGCTTCGCGCGGGAAGGTCCGACGAGCGGTTGTTGGCTCGCGGCGAAATGATCTCGCGTTGGCCGCTGCGAACGGGCATCTTGATCCACGAGGGGATCGCTTACTTCGGTGCGGGCGTCTTTCCGCACGAAACGGTTTACCTGTACGCCGTCGATGCCGAGACGGGCAGCGTCGTTTGGAAGAACGATCGCATCAGCCAAGAAGATGCCGGTCGCAACCCGCTCTCGCCGCAAGGCTATTTGCTCGCCACAGACGACTTTCTCGTCGTGCCATCGGGCCGTGCGTTGCCTGCCGCGTTTGACCGCAAGACAGGCGAAGAGCTGCATCACCGCAACCATAGTTGGCGAACGACGGCTGGCGGAGTCGTGGGCGGAACGAAAGCGTTGTTGGCCGATGGACAGATTTACTCAGCGGGACCGCATCACTTCTTGGCGATGGATCAGAAGAGCGGCGGAACCGGTTTCGCGTGGATCAATGGACGGCAGTTAGCCATCTCCGAAGATCTCGGCTTCGTCGCAACGACGACGCAACTTGTCGCCATCAAACGAGCGGAACACGCCAAAGCGACTGTCGAACGGCAAGCGTTGAACTTGAAGCTCTACGACCTACAACGCAATCGCTCTAGCATGAAGGCCGAAGAGTATCAAACGCAAGTCGACGAATTGGAAGCGAAGATTGCCGAGTTGTCGAAGGTCGGAACACTGTGGAGCGTCGAGACGCCCTTGGCCTCGTCGCTGATCTTCGCGGGCGGCACGGTCGTGGTCGGCGGCGAGAATCAGATTGCCGCTTACAACGCAAAGACCGGTGCACCACTGTGGAGCAAGCAAGTCGAAGGCGATGTCAGCTCGTTGGCCTCCAGTAACGGCAGCCTCTTTGCGAGCACGGATCGCGGCAAGATCTATGGCTTCGGCAGCGCGACATCAACCAGCCCGGTCAAAGATCCTGCCAAGTTCCCTGCGGATTACATCGCCGAACCGTACGCCAAAGATGAACTCACCGAGATGTATGCCGCAGCCGCTGACGAAATCATTCGGCAAACCGGCGTAACACGCGGGTTCTGCCTTGTGCTTGGCAGTGAGAAAGGGCGGCTGGCTTTTGAACTCGCTCGTCGTAGCGAACTGCAAGTCTATGGAATCGAGTCGGACGCCGCGAAGGCCGACGAATCTCGCCGCGCACTCGATCGCGCCGGTGCCTATGGCCACCGTGTCACCATCGTAGAAGCCGACTTGAACAATCTGCCGTTCTCCAACTACTTCGCTAATCTAGTCGTTTCAGATTCGTTGTTGCTGACGGGTGAGTTGCCATCGCGAGCGACCGAGATCGCACGCAGCATCAAGCCGTGCGGCGGTGTGATCTGTGTCGGAGCACCAAGCTCGGCACCGGCTGCCGAAAAGATTACCAGCGAAAAACTTCGGGCATGGTTGTCGGGACTAACACTTGCTCCTGATGAAGACATCAAAGTTGCCAGCTCTTTTGCCAGCCTGACGCGAGGCAAACTGTCCGGCGTCGGTGACTGGTCGCATCAATATGGTAATGTCGCGAATACTTCAACGAGCAGCGACTATCGAGTCAAAGGCGGAATGGGAGTGTTGTGGTACGGCGATCCAGGCCCCGCGCCCATGATCAACCGTCACGAGGCCGCATCCGCTCCACTGTCAACCAACGGACGCATGTTCATTCAAGGCATCGAAAGCATTCTGTGCTATGACGCGTACAACGGAACGTTCCTTTGGGAGCATAAGAACCCCGGAGCGATTCGAACCGGCGTCTTCAACAATGAAGAGACCAGTAATCTCGCCGCCAGTGACGACGCGTTGTTCGTGGCGGTAGACGACACATGCACCGAGATCGATGCGGCGACCGGCAAGGTCCGGGCCGTCCACAAAACGCCCCCCTCGGAAGACAAGATTCCTCGCGTGTGGGGATACGTCGGCTACTGGAACGGTATGCTGTTTGGAACTAGCACGATTCGTGGTGAGCTTGAGCGATCATTGCGTCGACGCGGCCACACCGTGGCGAACACGACCGACGCCATCTTCGCCATCGACGTGGCGACTGGCAAACAGAAGTGGGCCTATCGCGGCAAGAACATCATGCACGTCACGATTGCCATTGGCGACGGGCGAGCGTTCTTCATCGACAGTTCCATCTCACAGCAGCAACGTGACGAGTTACTGCGGCAAGACAAGACGGAACTGAAGAATCTCGGCGAGGCCGAGGCCAAGAAGAAGGAAGCAGAACTTAAAGCTCTCGACGTGCGACTCGCCGTGGCGGTCGATACGAACGACGGCAACGTACTCTGGTCCCAGGCGGTCGACGTCACGGATTGCAGCTATGTCGGGATTGGTGGCGGTCAGTTGACGCTGATCTATCACGACGGACATGTGCTGATCTGTGGAGCCAACGCGAACGGACACTATTGGCGACAGTTCCTCTCTGGGCAATTCAGCGACCGTCGGCTGCTCGTCCTCGATGCGGCTGATGGCAAGAAGTTGTGGTCGAAAGATGCTAACTATCGCCATCGACCGATCATCGTTGAAGACCAGATTATTGCCGAACCGTGGTCGTTCGCGTTACACACAGGCAAAGAGAAGCAACGCGAGCATCCCGTCACAGGCGAAGAAACAAAATGGCAGTTCAGCCGTCCCGGCCACCATTGCGGCATGATCACCGCCACTCCGAACACGCTGTTCTTTCGCAGCGGCTATACCGGCTACTACGATCTTTACTCGGACAGCGGCGTCAGCCACTTTGCTGGCCAGCGGATGGGCTGCTGGGTCAATGCGATTCCAGGCAACGGGCTGTTGATGATCCCCGAGGCAAGTGCGGGCTGTGTCTGTCAATTCTCGATCGAAGCGACCGTGGTCATGGAACCGCGACAAGACGCTGATTCGTGGAAGATCGCCAGCCTGGCAGGAAGTGCGACGCCCGTGAAGCAACTCGCAATTAACCTCGGCGCACCTGGTGACCGGCGTGACACGTTCGGCACCCTGTGGTTAGCCTACCCTCGTCCAGCGACGGTTGGCCGATTGGAATACACTTTCGATATCAATCCGACGTTGGCCAGCGGTGGCGGATACTACAACTACAACAGCGAAGGCCTTCAAATTGAAAACGCCAACACGCCTTGGGTGCTGAGTAGTGGCGCGAGGGGCCTGTCGAGATGCGAGTTGGCATTGCTAGGCGAGAATGACAAACCGGCCACTTATGCCGTCAAGCTGCATTTTGCTCAGATCGATGAGTGCGTACCCGGCGACGCGATGTTTGACATCAAGCTACAAGGCGACACGGTCGCGGAGAAGGTTGATGTGGTTCGTGAAGCGGGTGCGACGAGTCGCGCACTCGTCCGCACGTTCGATAACATCCCGGTCGATAAGAACCTCACGATCGAACTCGTTTCACACGGAGAAATGTTGCCAACCCTTTCCGCGATCGAGGTCATGCGCAAGTAGCGAACCAAGATTTCAATGTGTCGCTGCAGGTCGCAAATAGGTTCGGTTCGATAAATGTGTCTGACGGATTCTCAGATCCCATTTTCAGATCCGGAACTGCGTTTCGACACTTTCCGCTGGTGAGTAAATTAGATAAAGTAAGGTTGCTCGCAACAGCGGAGGGTTCATAGCATGCAAAGCGCGACGGCAACATTCCGAAATGGTCGAGTGGAGTTGACGGAATCGGTGGATTGGCCCGACGGGACGCAGGTTGAAGTGACGCCGCTGGGCGCGCCAGACCATCGGCAACGCGACGTCCCACCGTTGATGACACGGTGGCCGGAGGGGTTCTTTGACGGACTACGCGCACAATGGGGCGAGGAGCCGTTCGATCGGCCGCCACAGGGAGAGTTCGAAGTGCGTGAGGACTGGTAATGGCATGGCTCCCAGATACCAATGTTTGGATTCAGATTCTCAAGCGGCCCGGCGGGCAACTTGAACAGAACGTACTCAGCCATCCGCCGGATCAGATTCTCCTGTGTTCGGTCGTCAAGGCGGAACTCTGGCACGGGGCGCACAAGTATGGAAGGACGGATCGACGGCTGGCGGTGCTGGCAAAACTCTTCGCGGGTCTTGTTTCTTTGCCGTTTGACGACGCCGCCGCGTGGCACTACGCCGAGATCCGCCATCAACTGGAAACCGCCGGATGCGTGATTGGCCCGAACGATCTGAAAATCGCTGCGATCTGCCGAGCCAGGGGTCTCACCATCGTCTCGTCGAACACCGCCGAATTCGCTCGTGTTCCGAACTTACAGATTGAGGATTGGTCGAATCGGAAGTAACACAATGGTTCCTGGAACGAATGGCACTACCGGTTGCGTAGTAAGCACTTAAGTCTGCCAGCATTCTTGCGGAGGCGCGTGCCTTCGGCAATGGTACGTGACGCGTGAGAGTCGGCGAACCAAAACGCGAATGCTGATCTTGGACGGCGAGCCTTCCTGGGCCTATCATGCCAAGTATTGAGACCTTCCTTGGTGGCGTGTGACTTTGCCTTGGCCAAGGAAGGTCTCATGTCTTATCGCAACTCTTCTCCTACGTTGCCACTGCGATTCTCGTTGGTGCTGCGGTCTTTCTTGCAGCACGCTGGTCTGCCGTTCTCTGACGCTTTGTCCGAAGACGAGATTCAAAAAGTGTTCGACACGCAAGACGTGGGCTTCGCCATGCAAGAAGACGAAGTCTACTGTCCTGCGGTAACCTTGTGGGCGTTTCTCTCGCAAGTGCTCTTCAAAGACGAACAACGCAGTTGTGCGGCAGCGGTTGCACGTGTTGTCGTCATGTTCGTCGCGTTGGGAAAAGATTCGCCATCGAGTAACACAGGTGCTTACTGTCGCGCCCGAGCGAAGCTGCCGGAGTCGGTGCTACAGGAACTCGTCGAAGACGTCGCTCGTCGTTGCGAACAACAAGTTCCAACGGCTTGGTTGTGGAAAGGTCGTCACGTACATCTGGTCGACGGTACGACCTTCAGTATGCCCGACACGGAAGCGAATCAAGCGGAGTTTCCACAACCCAACACACAGCAAGCGGGATTGGGATTTCCGATCGCCCGACTGGTCGTGCTCGTCTCGCTCGCTACCGCGTTGACAACGGGTTATGCGATGGGGCCCTACTCGGGAAAGGAGAGTGGTGAGACGGCTCTGCTGCGGCAGTTGTTCGAGCAGTTCTCCGTGGGCGATATTCTGCTCGGCGACCGTTACTACTGCGGCTGGTTCACCCTCGTTCTGCTGTTGCAACGCGGAGTGGATGTCGTCACACGTCAGCACCAACTGCGGACAACCGATTTTCGACGCGGCAGACGTTTGGGAAAATCCGATCATCTTGTGGTGTGGCCCAAACCAGCACGTCCCGATTGGATGGACAAAGAGACCTACGACAGCTTGCCTGACTCGTTGACTGTCCGCGAACTGGAAGTTTGTGTCGAGCAGCCTGGATTTCGAGTCGACTCGTTCGTCGTCGTCACCACACTCACCCAAGCGACACGGTATAGTAACGCCGACATCGCGAAGCTCTATCACAAACGTTGGCTCGCGGAACTCGACATCCGCGCGATCAAGATCAGTCTCGGCATGGATGTGTTGCGTTGCAAATCCCCGGAGATGATTCGCCGTGAAGTGGCTGCTTGCCTGTTGGCTTACAACTTGATCCGCCAAACGATGCTGCAATCGGCTTATCAGGCAGGCGTCTCTCCCCGGCATCAGAGTTTCACAGCCGCCTTGCAAAAGATCGCGGCCGGCTTTGTGGTGTTGGCGGTGTTGGAAACGTGTGCTACGACCGTCGGTGACACCCACCGCGAGCAATTGCCTTCTCATCGAGTTGGCCACCGCCCAGACCGCATCGAACCTCGCTGCCTTAAACGCCGACCCAAGTCTCAGAAACTGCTCACCATTCCCCGTGACCAAGCGCGAGCCGATCTGCTCGCCACTCGATCGCCGTAAACCCTTGTGAGCCAACCGGCAGTGCCATTCGTTCCTGGAGCCTTTTCCGGTTTCAGGTCGTGAACATGTTCGTTCCTATTAATCAGATTCATGACACCTGATCCGCCCTCACATTTTCCGCCCCATTCAGCGGGAACGAGTGTGGGCGATACCAGTGGTAGACTCGCGTATGGACTTGCATCACAACATATTCTACAGCTATCGCGGACCTGCCAACGACAATTCTGATCGTGATTCGCAACTGGAAAACAATCTGACGAAAGCATTGGTCAACACGTTGCAACTTGGAGGACGGCAGGTACTCGAACCGTTCCTCGCCGAATTGAAACTCCCAAAGGTTAGTCAACCCAAGTTCTTGCTGCAGCGTCGCGATCTTCCGTCCGGAGGTGCATGGCACAAGAAGCACCGCGTTCTGCTTGGGCTGTCTAAACAAACGTCGCAATGGTCCTCACATCGGCGCGAGAAAAAGGTTTATGACAGTCTTCCAGACGCGTGGATTTACGGCGATGACGTTGCAATCCTCATAGAAAGCAAAGTGAACGATGGTGCCTTCGATCCATTTCAGATGAGCTCACACCTGACTCGCCTGAACCGGAAGAATGGCGGTGATCCCATTGTCGTCCTCAAGACGTGGGAGGAGATCCACGGAATCTTTCGAAGGATCGCGGCCACGTTGACGAATGACCATGGTTGTGCGGCGTTCTTGGTAATGCAGTTCATTCAGTTCTTGGAGTATAGCGGCATGACGGGATTTACTGGGTTCCGGCCTGATCATTTCGATTACTTCATCACGCACGATGACGATGATACGCGAGGTTGGGTACTCGACCAGATAAAGAGTTTGGCCGGTCAGGTGTTGGCCGGACTACGGAAGGTGTCGCCTTCATTTAGTAACTTTTACGAGGATTTCGACGTCGGCAATTTCTCGCGGGAAATGGACTATTGTTGGGTTGCTTTCGGCCCTCGTGGCGATGCCTATCGAAAGCTGACTCATCAAACTGTTGAGCTGAGGGCAAATGGGGTTGCTGTGTTTGTGAATACGGAGCTGAAGCCGGCGACGGATCGACTGAAACGTGTTCTACGTGACACCCCATTTGCGCTTCGGCAGGCACTCGAGTTGGTTGCGGAGGAACCGTTCGAGTTGGTTGTCCAGGAACGCGTGCAGCGCCGCCCACGAGTAATGGATTACTTTCCAGTCATGACATTGCATTCAAATGTGTTTGTTGATCAGTGTACCGCGGACGTAGCATGGAGGACATTCGTTGAAATGATCGATTCACTTCCGCTGCCTTATTTACAAATCCGGCGACTAATTCCGCGAAAGAACCTGTTGGATCGCACTTTCCGCACATCTCCTAGTCAATAACTTTCGGTTTTTGCGTGTTTGATGGTGGTGGCGGTTCGCGCGATCGCGGGCGGATCTCCTGGCGAAGGGTGGATTGTTCGTGTCAGAACTGGCAGATTGTAGGCGCGCACCAGAGTGTCCAATTCGCCGCAAATGTTTCGCATTTTGACTTACGAAAAGTCGCCTTGATGTAAGTTGAGTCGGACTCGATTTACGTCCATGTCGGTCGACGCAACTTTTTTTGGCGTCCTGCCCGCATGCGACCTGACACTTGGTTTGGCCTATCGTTGGCATGTCCCGAGGATGCCACGCTCACCAAGCACAGGATGTACGCTCATGCCGAAACGGAATGCCAAGCGGTCAACCGTCAAGAAGCGAACCAGCCACAAAACGACTGAACAGGCGGCGACCAATCGCGCCGCTCGAGCCGACAACGCCGCGACGGGAAGAACCGCCAACACGCAGCGCGGTACCACGCTCGTCACACATGCTGTCGGAGCGATCCCGATTCTCCAACGCTTGCTGCGACGGATGCGGTTGCACGATTTTCTCCAACAACATCTGCCGCGCGAGGATGCCCGCACCAAAGTCGCCACGCCACGAGTCATCCTGTTGTTGCTCACCAACTTGCTGGTCTCTCGGGAACCCGTGTATGGCGTGGCCGAGTGGGCTCGCGAGTTTGATCCTCAATTGTTCGACTTGCAACCGCGGCATATCGACCAGCTTAACGACGATCGCGTCGGACGTTGTTTGGACCGCATGGCTCGCGCGTTGAACACGAACCTGATCCTGGACGTGGTGAGGCACGTCGTGCAGGAGTTCGACCTCAGCCTCGACGAGTTGCACAACGACTCGACCACGGTGTCGTTTTGCGGCGAGTATCCTGATGCGAAGGTGGAAAGGCTGCTGGCTGGCCTGATGGCACCGGCCGTTACTTGGGGGCATAGCAAGGATCATCGGCCCGACTTGAAGCAACTGCTGTATATCCTGACCGTGACCAACGATGGCGGTGTGCCGATCTATTTCCAAACGGCCAGCGGCAACGTCGTCGACGATCAAACGCATCGAGCAACGTGGCAACTGCTGGCGGAACTCGTGGGCCGCAAGGACTTCGTGTATGTCGCCGACTGCAAGCTCGCCACGACCGAACAGATGCGTGACATTGCTAGTCGTGGCGGGAGATTTATCACGGTCTTGCCCGCGACACGCAAGGAGAACACCGCGTTTCGCACGCGGCTGGTCGAGCAACCGAAGTCGATCCAGTGGAGTGATTTGTATCACGAAGTCGATGAAGACGGCAATCTGACGGACGCCATGCAAGTCTGTGCGGACGAGCATGCCACGAAGGAAGGTTTTCGCTTGCTGTGGTATCACAGCCTCCGCAAACAAGCGTCCGATGCAGCGGCCCGCGCGACGCGGCTGGAGCGAGCCATGAACGACTTGACGACGCTGCGCGATCGATTGACGAGTCCGCGGACTCGCTTTCGTGTACGCGAGAAAGTCGCGTCGGCCGTCGATGCGATTCTCGACGAGCATACGGTGCGCGAGTTGTTGCGAGTCGAGATCCGCGCGTTGGAAGAAGAAACCTTTCGGCAAGCGACTCGCGGTCGTCCGAGCAAGAAGACGAAGTACGTTCGCGAAGTGCAAACGCGTTTCACGATCCGTTGGGAAATGGATGGGGCGCGGTTGGCTCGCGAGTCGGTGGGCGACGGCGTATTTCCGTTGCTGACGAACCTTCCCGCGTGGACGGCGCGGGAAGTGTTGGATGCTTACAAGCGTCAACCGATCATTGAGAAACGCTTCTCGCAGTTGAAGACGGACTTCCGCGTTGCTCCGGTGTACTTGAAAAACGTGGAGCGGATCGTCGGCCTGTTGGCGGTTTACTTCTTTGCATTGATGGTGCAATCGTTATTGGAACGCGAACTGCGTCGCGCAATGGACTCGGCGAAGCTGCCATCGATCCCGTTGTACCCGGAAGGCCGTCCCTGCACCCGTCCGACAACACGACGCGTGTTGGACTACTTCGCGCCGCTGTCGCGTCACACGCTGACGTCCCCTACTTCGCGTAAACCCGAATCGATCACAACCGCCCTCACGCCCCTCCACCGTCAACTCCTCCAACTCCTCGGAATCCCAACCACGGCCTACGATCAGTAACGAATCGACACCCCATGAAAATCACGCCATAATGCAGGCGAGATGTGCGGAAAGTGCGGTGGATCTTACCGGTGGCTACGAAGGTGTCCAACAAATTGTCGAGATGATCGAAGGTAATCATCAAATCGTAGATCTCTTGAATTTAAACCCCAATAATTACTGACGGACGGATGAACACGGGGACATTCTACTTTTCTGAACAAGTTGAATCTCCCGTTTTGTATTCCAGAGGGGCGCTAAGGTTTCCGTCGATGGGCCAGCTATTCAACACGATCCAGCAGATGGCCGCCGAGGAAAAGTAGGTCATTGGCGATCACGCTTCCGAACGCCTTGAGGAACGTGATATCACATAGTTTCAGGCGGTTGCGGCACCGTCACCAGCGACCCGCGAGCCGCGTCTACGCTTGAAGCTTTCGATTGTTCTGAAGTGGGAATCAACGTACAATTGGTCCAGTTCAGTATCTTCACTTTTCGGGAAATACGACATGCTCACCGCTCGCGCCGAGATACTAAAAAGCGCATTGACGCTGCCTGAGCAAGATCGGATTCAGCTGGCGACCGAATTGATTGAATCCGTCGCGGGGCCGCCACCGGGACTTTCCGTTGACGATCCTGCATTCATCGCGGAGATGGAGCGACGATTGGCAGATGGCTCGCAGCCAATTGCTTGGGGGGAAGTCGGTCGCCAGCTTGATGACGATCTGATCCGATGATTGAGTTTCACGAACTTGCACTTGCGGAGGCGAGGCAGGCTCAAGGTTGGTACGCGGATCGGTCAGAACGCGTAGCTTTGAGATTTCGCGGCCAACTGGATGATGCCATCGCTCGTGTCGCCGCATCACCCGAGCGATTCCCAAAGCTTTCCGAAGGAATTCAGTACATCGTCGTCTTTTGCCGTCGCGACGACAGTAACTTGCTGGTTCTTGCCATTGCGCACACCAGCCAGGGTAGCGGATATTGGGCTGATCGAGCTTGAGGGTTCTAAGGAGGAGATTCTACTTTTCTGAATAGGTAGAATCTCTCAGCATTACAACGACGGAGTTTGCGATGCAAGCTGTCACATCGAAAGATGCCAAACGCAACCTGACACGTCTCATCGAACAGGTTCTGGCCGACGCGGAACCTCGCATCGTCGTGACGGATAAGGGAGAACAGGTCGTGTTGATGCCCTTGGACGAGTTCAACTCTTGGAAGGAAAGGTTGTATCTGCTGTCTAATCCGGCCAACGCGGCACATGTGCGGCGCTCGATCACGGAAGCAGAGTCGGGCCTGGCAGCGAAACGGGAGTTGACTGAGGAATGAATCTGACGCTTACGCCTTCGGCGTGGGACGATTACCAGTGGTTTGTGCAGCATGACCGCAAGTTGCTCAAACGAATCAACCAACTGCTCTAGGAAATCCTGCGGACACCGTTTGAAGGGATCGGCAAACCGGAAGCACTCAAAGGGGATCTGTCCGGGTATTGGTCGCGCCGCATTAACGACGAACATCGTTTGATTTACACGGTCAAGGACGACGACGTGATCGCCATTGCGTGCCGGTATCACTACGGCAACTGAACAACGAGTTGATCGACACGTGGCCGCCGTCCACCACATCCATTGTCATCCGACTCCCTGCCAACAACGACATGCCAATCAACGTCGTGTCTGCCTTCTGCAAAACCAGCACGTCTTTCTGGTGCCCATGCCAAAAGACGGTTCCCAAATAGACATCCAAACGTGTTATGCTGCCATCAGCGAGTGTCCCCCGCCGATGGCCCGCGAACGGCAGACGCAGCGCGCTCACCAATTGGCTTGGTAGCGTGAGATAACCATTGTAACCTGTGTCGATCACAGCCTCGACTTGCTGAGGCGATTGGCCGGGAGCGGATACGTCGAATTCGATGATTGCTTCGCGATCGCGTATTCTGCCGCTAATCATCCCTGTTCCATCGCGATATGTCCGCCCAAGTTGTATGCCGTTGGATACCCGATTCGCACTCCATAAAGAACGGCTTCCGGTCGCTTCGCCAACGCACGCTTCGTGGCCTGTAAATCATCTTCGTCCAGTTCGTATTCGCCGGTCTCGATGTCGATGACCACGAACTTGCCTTTGTTTCCCGCTTCAACCTTCTGGCGAATTTGCCGATCGTAAATCTCTTCGCCGCGCGATTCGACTATTTCGGGCAGGTATTTGACATAGGGCATGGCTTCAGTCTCTCGGCTCTAATCACGTGCGACTCGGACTGCCTATATTCTACCAGATCCCAATTGTCGCGGGAAACGTCTCGCACGAACCGCCGTAAATGGAACACAAACAACTCGGCGGAATCAATGCACTACTTGGACCATCAGCGGGACCGGGCGATCGCAGTCGTTTACTTGGCCAGATCTAGCGTCAACTGTATACTGAACGCCGTGATAGTGGCTTACCCTCCTTCCGTTGCTCACTCCCGAGGAAGCGGAAAGCTCACTGGCGAACCTTGAATTCAATGCCCCCTCCCATTGCGACTGCAACCCAGGCGACCCACCACCACGACGATGAAGAATCTCGGCAGTTCGCGCCCTCTCCAAATTGGCAATGTGCAGATCGGCTTTCCCGTCGTCCAGGCGGCGCTGTCTGGGTACAGCGATTGGCCGATGCGGGTGATCGCGCGGCGACATGGCGCGAGCTATGCGATTTGCGAAGTGATGCTCGATCAATTTCTCGTCGCGGTCAAGCAACGCAAGCGAACGCAGCATTTCTTGCATACCAGCGCCGAAGAGCATCCCGTTGGCGGGCAACTGATGGGAGCCGAGCCGGAGCAGTTTGCGGCGGGAGCAATGAAGCTGGTCGAATCGGGCTTCGACATCATCGATATCAATTTTGGCTGCCCGGTCAAGAAGGTCGTCGGCCGCTGCCGAGGTGGCTTCCACCTTGGTCAGCCTGAAGTTGCCTTGGAGATCATTCAACGGACTCGTGATACCGTTCCGGCGGAGATCCCGGTCACCGTCAAGATGCGACGCGGCATCGATGACACGGAGGAAAGTCGCGATAACTTCTTTCGCATCCTGGAAGGCGCGTTCAACATCGGCGTGGCGGGTGTCACAGTGCATGGACGAACGGTCAAGCAACGCTACGTCGGGCCAAGCCGGTGGGCATTTCTTAAAGAAGTTAAACAGTTCGTTGGTGACAAGATCATTTTAGGCAGCGGCGACTTGTTCACAGCACAAAGCTGCCTCGACATGATCGGCCAAACGGGAATCGACGGCGTGACGGTCGCTCGCGGAGCGATTGGCAACCCTTGGATCTTTAGCCAAGCTCGCGCCCTGGCCGCCGGCAAACCGCTTCCAGCGCCCCCAAGCTTGTACGAACAGCGGGAAGTTATCCTGGAGCATTATCGACTCGCAGAAGAGCTTTACGAAGGCAAGCGGTGCGGGACAATGATGCGGAAGTTTGGCATCAAGTACTCGGTGATGCACCCGCAGCATGACGAAGTGCGGGCCGCGTTTGCACGAGTGTCCTGCCGCGAGGATTGGGAGGCAGTACTCGCCGCTTGGTATTCGGATGACTTGCCCGGCGTGCATCCCGATCCGTCGATCCATGGTTCGCAAGAGAGTTGCGAAACGTCGGTCACTTCGCAGATTTGACGAAGCTTTCCGTCGATGCGTTATCGGCGACGCACGAAACGCCGACGATACGTAACGCCAGTGGCAGTTCGTGTGGGCGTGGCCACGCTCGTGTTGTCAGTCGGCTCCGCAATCGCCCGCCGTGTATACGCCATCACGCGCGGAAAGCTGCTTTCAAATTCAGCTGGTTCGATATTGCTCGAACCACCGCCAAGCGCGACCGCGAATGCTTCCGCGAACGTCTCTTGCAATCCGTTTCGACCGTCTTGCAGGTAATACGCAAAGGCCGTGCGATTTCCGGCGGCAATGCGACTGACGTCTTGCTGATAGGCCTGGATGAATGACGGTGCGGTAGAAAGCAATCGCCCACTCCCCCCCGACGCCATATCAAACGCGTGTCCGATCTCATGCCGCAAGACACCCGCCACCCGTGTACTGGCGACGACGTCACCGGAACGATTACGTCGCTTCTCGGCCACAACCAACAGTTTGGAGGTAGGTAGGTGAATCGCGTCGCTGTTGTCCCATGTAAGGTGCCTGGGCCAACCCGCCGGTCGCACGCCACGCAACGACGGAGCCGCGTCGACGACAAACTCCGCAAGTTGCACCCGCCATCCTGCGTCGTCGAGCGTCTTCCACACTTGCGGTGGGACAGATTTCGTCGCCTTCTGCGTTTCTCGCTGGAAGCTGTCGCTGACACTCGTTGCGGACACCAGACTGATCGTTGCGGCAGCAAACTCCTGAGCTATCGTTATCCGTTCTAAGACGAGGCCGTTTAGACAAGTGAATGCGATCAAGAGCGATGTTCGTCGGAGCATCGAAGGGTTCTGCCAGTGCTTGTTTCTAGCGAAGCTGAACTCGGAAGAGTTGAGAGTCTGTTCACAAACGGCTGAATTCCAGCGACAAGCGTAGTGACGCTTGCAACGCCGAGTCCCCCCCCCGCGATTGCGAAGACGCCAGCTTGCTGCCCGAATGAGCAACGCGGGACAGTAGGAAAGGCGGGCTGCCGAGTCAATGCGAATTTGGAAGGTGCTAACCGTGACGTACGCTTGTGACGAGCAGAGCCAGCGGTGCGCGCGGCCCATATTTTACGCGTTTCACCAGCCCAATTGAGTCCAGAAAACCGGAACCACTCGATATGTCCGCAGAAACATTACAACCGGTCGAACTGCCGAACGAGCACACCGTAAATTCGATCGGCCCCGTGCCGTCTGTGACGAATGCACGCGAGGCGCGAAAGGTGACAGGACGAGTCCTGCACGTCATCAATGGCGAGCATTATTCGGGAGCCGAGCGTGTCCAGGATTTGCTGGGACAGCACTTGCCGACATTCGGTTACGAAGCGGCATTCGCGTGCGTCAAGCCGGGACGGTTCGCCGACCGACGGCAAGATCAATCGTCGACAATTTACGATGTGCCGATGCGTTCTCGCGTGGACATTCGCGTGGCCCGGGAATTGAGCGACATCATTCAAAAAGAAAACTTTGCTCTCGTACATGCTCATACGCCGCGCAGTGCGATGGTCGGACGACTCGCTGCCTGGTTCGCAAACGTGCCGATGATCTACCACGTTCACAGTCCGACCTCACACGACACAACGCACGGATGGCGAAACCGCACGAACGACTGGATGGAACGTGCGAGCTTGTACAAGGCCGCTCGCTTGATCACCGTGTCGAACAGCCTCGGTCGTCACATGCGACTCCGAGGCTATGATCCGGATTTGATTTCCGTCGTACCGAACGGAGTACCAACGTCGACGCGTCGTCGTGATTTGGCTCGGCCAACAGGCACTTGGCACGTTGGTACGGTTGCACTCTTCCGTCCTCGCAAAGGGCTAGAGGTTCTGCTCGAATCACTCGCATTGATGAAACAACGAGGCGTGTCAGTGCGACTGCGCGCGGTGGGGCCATTCGAGACGCCCGACTATGAGGCGGAGATTCACTGGCACGTCGAACGACTCGGGCTGCGACATGACATTGATTGGGTCGGCTTCACGCAAGACGTAACGCACGAGCTTACACAGATGGATCTCTTTGTATTGCCAAGCTTGTTTGGCGAAGGTCTGCCGATGGTCGTGCTGGAAGCGATGGCAGCCGGTGTGCCGGTGGTGGGCACTCGCGTTGAGGGCGTGCCTGAGGCGATCGACGACGGAGCGAATGGAGTTATCGCCGCGCCGGGTGATGCCGCTGATCTGGCAAATTCGATGCTGCGGATCGTCGACGGGGAACTCGATTGGACCATGTTACGAGACCGCGCAATCAAGACACACGCGGAACAGTTCTCGGCCGAGCGGATGGCGCAGGGTGTGGCAGTTGTTTACGATCGCGTTCTGGGTGCGACACGTAAGAAGTGATGGAGCATAATGCCGCTCGCCACGGCAGCGTTTAACGAATCTGTGCCCAATTGCATCGGTATCGTCACTCGTCGTTCGCACACTTCGGCGATCTCTTTCGGCAGTCCATGAGCCTCGTTGCCAATCAGGATGGCAATTCGATCGCCACGCTGCGTTTCGTCAAGTACTTCCGCATCGTCAAGCACTGTGGCAAACCGTTCGAAATGGTATTCGTCGTGCAGCCGATTAAGGTCCACAGCGACATCGTTGGATTCAATCAGCGGCAACTTGAGTGTGGCCCCCATCGAAACTCGCAGCACGCGTCGCGAGAGGGGATCACTGCACTGACCTCCCAAGAGCACCGCATTCACACCAAACGCCGCCGCATTGCGGAGGATACTACCCAAATTCGTGGGGTCTTGAATTCCAACACACACGAGAACCGCAGCAGTCGTGGGGACGCGTTCGAGGACTTCGTTTAACGTCGGCTGCGGCTGCCGATAGCCACACGCCAACACTCCCCGATGAAAGTTAAAGCCAATGATCTCTTCGATCATCTTGGCAGGCGTTACAAAGACCAATCGCTCTTCCGACAGCCCATCGAGCAGACTCAGGCGACGTTCGTCCACCAGGAAGGAGTGTGTTGGAAACGCACTGGCGACAAGCCGTTCGACAAGTAATCGACCTTCCGCAACGAACAGCCCGCATCGCCGGCTGGCTTTCGCGCTGAGCAGATCCCGATAGACGGCGATACGTTCGTCTTCGACGTCGTGGATGGGAATCAGCGGCATTAGTCAATCTGTAATGGTCGTGCGGCAATGTTGACGGTTAACACGATTTCGCGGCCATCGCGAACAACGGTCATCTCGATATCGCTTCCGACTTTCGCGCCCGCGACAAGCCGCGTCAAGGTATCGCCGTCGTTGATTTGCTGTTCCGCCCACTTAATGACGATGTCGCCAGCTTGCAAACCGGCTCGCTGCGCTGGAGACGGCTTGCGTGGATCCATCGTTACGACGGCCGCGACGTAGGCACCTCGATCGACGGGAAGCCCCAATTCTCGAGCGGCTTCGTCATTAACACTGCCAAGCTGTGCGCCAAGCCACCCGCGTTCGACGTGACCGAGCGTACGCAAGTTCTCGTAGACTTGTTTTGCCACGCTACTGGGAATGGCAAAGCTAATGCCTTGATACGATTCGCCTACGATCGCCGTATTAATTCCGATGATGCGTCCTTGTGCATCGACCAGAGGCCCGCCGCTGTTACCGGGATTTACGGCGGCATCCGTTTGCAAAAAGTCCTGCCATGCAGTTCCGGTCGTTCGATTCTTTGCACTTAGAATTCCAAACGTGATGCTGTGCTGGAGCCCAAAGGGACTGCCAACCGCCCAGACCAGGGCACCTGCGTCGAGTCGATCACTGTCGCCCCATTCGGCGGCTTCCAGGTCGGCCGCTTCGATCTTTAGTACCGCTAGATCGGTCAGGGCATCGATACCGACGACGGTTCCTAGGACAGTTCGTCCGGAGCTGAGCGTCACTTGAATTGCGGTTGCGTCGGCGATGACGTGATTGTTCGTGACGATGTACCCCGCGGAATCGACGATGACTCCCGAACCTTGGCCACGAGCTTCCGGATGAGCTTGCTGAAACCGCCGATCGAACTCGGCAGATCCGCCTCGTACGATGGAACTTGCCACGTTGATATGCACGACACTTGGCGCAACACGTTTGGAAACGAGTTGGTACGCTGTGGAAAGTTCTCCGAGGGGCAACTGCTGCAAGCCTTCTTTCGCCGCTTCCAACTCCGCCCGCTGGCGGCCTTTGGTGATCGAATACTGGATGTGTTCGGCAAAGTAGGGAACGAAGAACCGCACCAGCAGCAAAACGACAAGTGCCGTAAGAAACCACGTCAGGCGATTCGCCAAACGTGATGCCGCTTCCGTTTGCAAGGCCGTACGCTCGTCGATCGACGAGTCGGCGGTGTCGGTTGGAAATTCGTGCATATTGAGTCCATCAGCAAAACAAGCCCAGTGATCGCATTATAGGCTCTACTCGCAGATTGTGGTGTGTTCGCCCCGCCATGGTAGGTTGCGAGCAAGCCGGATTGGCGGCGTTGACGGCAGATGAGGCTCGTGCTAGAACGATTCGTTTGGAATTCTCTAAAACCTTGCCCAGTAGGGAGTAACTAGCGTGGGAAGCGAACGCCAACGTGAGATTCGTCGTCGTCGGACTCGCCGTCGTAAGATGGTCATCATCAAGCGCCGTGCGGCAACGGCCAATGCGACCGAGAAGACAATCCTAGCGGAAAAGATCCGAAAGCTCACGCCGGGCGCCGAAGAACTCATCACTCGGCTCGCACTCGTAGAACGTACCTAGTTCACGGCTTGGCAAAGGTTTGTTGAGGGCGGCTGCTGGCTTGCCGTGCAGCGTCAACACGTTGCGGGCATCACTGCTGGACACGTCCGCAGTGGCACACGGTAGCCAGTTCTCACAGCTTTCTGCGGTAATCTACCAGAAAATGGAAAGACCGCTTGAGGTACTGGAAACCTGTCTTTACGTCGACGATCTCGTCGCGGCTGAGGAGTTCTATGCAGACGTTCTGGGACTCGTCTTCGTCAGTCGTCATGAGAATAGACATGTGTTCTTTCGCTGCGGCTCGACGATGTTGTTGCTCTTTGATCCGCGGGTGAGCAGCGATAAGTCGTCTGAAGTACCAACTCACGGGTCTCACGGGCCGGGTCATGTCGCGTTTTCCGTCCCGCATGACGAGATGGAAGCTTGGACCGCTCGCCTCGACCAACACGGCGTCGCCATTGAACAGCGAGTGACGTGGCCCAATGGCGGTCGTTCGATCTACTTTCGCGACCCTGCCGGTAACAGCTTGGAGTTCGCGACGCGGGATTTGTGGAATCTCGCACCCTAAGACGCAACCGTTCAATAAATTCGGTAGTTTTCGATCTACCTTGTCGCCGGTTCGACGCGAATCACTTCGGGCAGTCCATCATCGCTCTCAGCACGCATGGAAAACGGCAATTCCTCGGTTTCCACAATCGGACGCCAGGGATAACCTTGGCGCGAGTAGTCGCGATGCGGGTGCTGCTGAGGCGGGAGGCCTCGTTTTAGATTCGCATGGACTCCGACTTCGAGATCGGGCGCGACTTCGATGATCTCGGTGCGGAGATTGATCGCGGCTTGATTAAGCGGATCGAAGTGGATCGCCAAGTTCGCATAGCGCAACGAGGTATCTAAATCGCCGGCAGCGTAGGCGGCATTCGCCAATCGCGTGTATCGCTCGCCAAACTGCCGCTTGCCAACAGGTGTCATCTTATCACGGAAGGTTTGCAGGCGGTCATCGAACTGTTTCGTATAGTCATCGCCTTCTTTCCACGTATGGATTTCGTCCACGATCCGCGGTGTAAGGATGACGATAATCTCGCGTCGGACGATGGTCTCGGTTCGCTGGCGGAATGCGGCACCGACGTAGGGCAAGTTGCCCAGTACCGGGATCTGTGTCGCGGATGTACTAAGATCCTCGCGAATCAGGCCACCGATCACCATCGTCGCGCCGCTGCGACACATGACATTGGTCGTGACTTGCGTCACATCTTTATCGGGCAACGTAAAGCCTTCTTGAACTCGCACCGATCCGGTCGAGAGTTCGGGATGCACCTCCATGCGAATCATGCCATCCGAACTAATATAGGGACGAATGCGAAGATGCGTGCCAACTTCCAGAAACTCGACGGCCTGAGTCGCCGCAGTCTCTGTAACCGTCGTGCTGACATAGCCAAGTTCCGAACCAATGAGGATCTCGGCCCGCTGCTTGTTCAGACACATGACGCGCGGAGAAGCCACCACCGTCGTGTCGCCGATCGTTTCGAGCGCCTCGATAAACAAGGCAAGGTTGCTATCCAAAAAGCCGATCTTCAAGCCATCCTTAAAGTCGGCGGTCGCCAAGCTCGTCAGCGGCGTGCCCGATGTGATCCGCAGAGTGTCTTGATTGCGCAATAACTCGAAGTCAACGCCCATAACATTCTTGTCGTCGAGTTTGACGCTCAAGATGGTCGCTTCGATCGCGACTTGCATCGGCATTACATCTACCTCTGCAACGACCTGGTCGATCTCGGCAAGAACCGTGATGTAATCGCGAACCATCACGACGTCGCCACCCGAAAACGTATCACCACCCGCCGCAGTCGCGTTGGAGGCGATGCCAACTTCGGGCGGGCTCGATACGGTAACTTGCCCTACGTCTGTGCTTAACAAAGGGGCGATCAGTTTCTGAAGTTCTGTCGCACTGACGTAATTCGGTCGATAGATGCGACTGGTCACAGTCTCGGCAACGTGTGCCATTCCACGAAGATCTTCCGGCGTACCGACGTAAATGATGTCTGCCTCGCGTACGTAAACAAAACCGGTCGATTTGAGCAGCGCTGTGAGTGCCGTCTCAATCGGCACATTCTGCAGTGAAGCGGAGACGTTTCCGCTCACGTTCGGGCTGGCCAGAATATTCAGCCCGCCCGCCTTGCTCAACAGTTTTAAGACATAGCGGATGTCGGAGTCTTGGGCGTCGATATCAACGAGGTCGCTGTCAGGTGACAAGAGCACTTGGCCATTCTGTTTTGGAGTCGTTTGCGGTAACTCCTCGTCGGGAGTTGGCAACGTCGGATGTCTTTCTGGGATCTGTTCTCGAAGACGCGAGACGGCGTCGGCGGTCTCGTTCTGCTTGGCTTGAAAAGCCTCTATTTTTTCGAGGACGCTGTCCAATTGATTGGCAAATCGCGGTTCATAATCAGCCAGCAACGGCGGGGCGGCCACGGGCAACTGCGAGATGAAGGGGGCGGCGACTGGATAGGTGGCGACGGATTCGATTGGCGTGGCAACTGCGGCAACGGGTACCGGCGATGACGTAGGCCGTAACGTGGGTGAAGGAGTTGCAACCACCGTCGCTTCTTCTGTGTTCGTGACGACGTCCAGATCGGCGACCTGCTCAGCAGGCGCGGCATCCTCGGAAACGACAACGGTGGAGCCAGGAGTACTTGTGTTTGCGGCGACCGAGATCGCGAGGGCGACGCCAGCAGCGGCGAAGATTCCAAGAATCGTTATTCGTAGGATGAATTGCATGGGTCTTCCATGACCTGTCTAGGTGTAACAAACCGTCTCTTCACTAATGAACGCCCGCCGACCTTCACTCGGAACGAGGCTTCACGACGATCGCATCCTTTGGCAACTCGTTGGGCAAATTCAAACGATGTTGTTGACCATTCAACCGCAGAACGATGAACCGGCGTTCGACATGGTCCAATTCCAACTGGAGCGTCGTCTGGACATCCGATCCCGCCCCGGCATCGATGACCACAGGAATCGTTTCTCCTTCTTCGTAGGTCTTTCCGTTAACCGTTGCGAGTCGCGAGCGTCGCCCCACCATCGTGGCATTCAGTTGCAACCCTAACTGGCGTATCGGGTTGGCCGCGGCGACTACCTCCTGAACATGCTCAACTAGCGACTCATCCGTTTGCGATTCTTCCACGCGTTCGTCGTTGGCAACATCTACCGTAGTTGGTTCATTGGTCTCTTCTCGGACAATCGCGGCAAAGGGGTTCCTCGTACTGGCTGGGATCTCCGTCGGTATTGCCATCATGTCGATCGCTAACCAACCTGCCGCCTCAACCCACCCCGGCGTCGTGGGACTTGGCGTCGCGATCGTATTTGTGGCCGCTGGCAGCACGAAGTCAGCTCCATTCGCAGCATCGACTGCGGTAGGAGCGTTCGCCTCGGATGACGATTTCTTCTTCATTCCACCTAAGAAAAGCGGAACACAAAAGTACAACGCGACGGGTAGCATCAAAACCAAGAACCCAGTCTTCGCGGGACTGCGTGTGAACTCCTTTATCGCAACTCGCTTCAGTTTTCCAACGTTCACTACTTCGCCCGGTCACGCTACGGCAATTGCCCTAGGGTTAGACCGACTCCTTTTATTGATCGGTTGCCAGTAGGCTCGCCCTAATCCGAATCACCCGGATTATCCGTAAAAACTGTGAAACTCAGCTCACATCGCACATTCGCCCCAGCTTCTCCGCTAGCAGTCAAGTTCAATCGGGTGATCCAAATCGTCTCTGGACGCTGTTCGAGCAGCCGTAAGAACTCGGCGATCTGCCCGAAATTTCCGTCAACCGCAAGGTCAGCCGGATGCTGTCGAAGTGCCGACATCTTCACAACGCTGCGAGGAGTGATGCGTCCGACGTTCGCTCCAGCTTGTTGCGCAAGTTGCGAGACAACGCCGATAAATGTCGCGGCCTCTTGAGGGGTAGGGGCGTGATCCTCCCACGTTTCGATGGTGGCTCGAACAGCCGAGATGCGGCGTTCCAGATCGACGATTTCATTCTCAAGCGATCCAAGTTCTAGGATCTCTTTGCGCTGCGATGCCAGTTCGGCTCGGATGCCGGCAATCGACTTCTGCGTAGGCATGAACACAAACGCTGCGTAGACCAAGGCAGTTCCCGAGATCAGCGCCGTCAGTATCAAGCTCTTTGGCTTCTTGACATGCGTGTTTGGTTGAGCGGTATGTGTGACCGGTTCGCTCACACCGCTACTTGGTTTATTTGGTCGTGGACTGGGCTTGCCGGTGTGAGTGCTCATTGTGCCTGCCTCCCAGCCGAGTGTTGAGCAATCTGCTCGTGAGTCGCCAATGGGCCCTTCGGGCCTCCTGGTTGTCCATGTCCAGGTCGAACGATCAAGTTCAGCTCGAACGCACTGCCCATCGTTTTTTCTTGGGATGCCTGCGATTGCAACGAACTGAGTGAGACACTGCGAAACAAGCGAACTTCGCCGAGTTGTTGCACGTATTCGTTGAGCGCGGCAGTTTCCTCGGCAGTACCTCGGATGCGAACGATCAATCGCGAGACATCATGGTCTCCGCGTAATTCGAGGAGATCGGCAGCCGCTGGCGACGATGCGGACGACGCGGCACGCGCCTCGTTGCTGCTGAAGGCGGATCGGTTCGGTTGTTGTTCGAAGATCTCGACACCGTCCAAGACGATGGACTCGGGAAGTGCGTCGGTGATCCGGGCGATTAGTTGTGTGCGAGGCCAAGGATGTTGCAAATAGGTAAACAACGCCGCGACTGGCTCGGTGTTCCCTAGCTGTTGCTTGAGCAACTGCACGCGTTCTCGTTTCAAGTTCGTCTCGATGCGACCTTGCTTTAGTTCAGCCAAACTCGCTTGCAGCGACCGCTTCATCACAAACTGGCCGAGTGTCGCCGCCAGTAGCACACTGCCAAACCCCAGTAGCAGGGCGTACTGCCAGAGCGTGGCCTTTCGTTTGAGGTCGCGTTCTTGATATCGGTCTGGTAGGAAGTCGATGTTTTTCATATTGATCTAAGCAGTCGAATTGGTCTCGCGCAACGCAAGCCCGGCGGCAATGTCCCAATAGCAGGTTCGCCCCGACTTTCCAGAGCGAGCATACATCCGAAACGGATCGCTCAACTCGCCCGCCACGCCCACTCGCTTGGTTAACGCTTCCAGCAAAGCCTCCGAAGCCTCGCCGCCGCCCAGCACAAATCGTTCCAATGGTCGACCACGAAACGTGACGCTGTGGTATCGAACGCACATCGACAGTTCGCCCGCCAGTCGCTCGACGGCGGGACGTATCGCATCGGCGACACTTCGCGTTATTTCAGGATCTTGTCGGTCGCTGCGACGGTCGCCGTTGTTGCGGCGCAGCGCGGCGGAGTCGGTGATGCTCATCTTCAGCTTTCGCGAGACCGCTTCGTCGAACTGCTTTCCTCCAAGATCGATGTATTTGACAAACAGCAACTCGTCACCCTGGGCGATCACGACCAACGTCGACTCGAAGCCTACGTGAACGTACATCGTGCGGACTTCTCGATCCTCGTCGCGTCTGAACTGCGACGTGTATGTTCGCACAAGCGATGTGGGTTCAACATCCACAGCCACTGGACGGAAGTTCGCTCGCTCGACAACTCGCAATAGTCGCTCCAACACCGGACGATGACAGGCCATCAGGATGACTTCTCTCATGACGGCATCGCCCTGCCGAATGTCCGCTGCTTCGAAATAGCGGATCTCCGCATCGGCGACGGGGAAGGGGATGCGACCGGCTGCTTCCTGCTGAACGGTGCGATCAAGCGAAACCTGTGCAGTCTTCGAGACGCGAATGTTTTGGAGGAACAGTTGGCGATGATTCAAGCACAGCACGGCGTCGTTGCCCTTGAAGCCTCGGCCTTCGCGGGCCTGAGCAAGCGACTCGACAACTTGGTCATCTAACTCGTCGTCGCTCAATTCCTCGGCATTCGGCATGGGCAAGTCCCAGCGACTGGCTTCGATCAGTCGCTTCCCATCCTCTGAGAACTGCGCGAGCTTCACGCTGCGCGATCCGATATCGATCCCAATTGGCCCAAATCGGCTCTTTTTGAAGCGTGCAATCATGTTTCGCTTTTCTGCGCGTCAAACAATCAGGGGACGACCCTGAGATAAAAGCCGCGTATTTCTATTAACCAGTAGCCGTAGGCGCCGACAGTGTTTGTTGCCGACGACGCCTACGGCTACCAGTTGAACGAGGAAGTTGTTATCGATCCATTTCTAGTACGCCGTCGATGAGTCAAGTTCGCTGCTCATCGGATTGCTATAGTCTAAAGACCCTGTGTCGCCGTAATTCGAATCGCTGAAATCCGAGTAGTACGTGTCCGAATAGTCGGTTTCCGAGTAATTTGATTCCGCCGAGTTGGTGAATTCCGTGTAGTACGACTCCATCTCTTCGTTCATGTACTCCTCGGCGAGTGTGTAAGGTACTGCTGTCTGGACTCTGCCGATCGATGCGAATCCGGTGATTGGATCGATCTCGATGCCAATGAACCGTTGCCCTTTTCTTTGACCGGCGGCGAGCCAGATCGTGGTCCGTAGCGAGCGAGTTGTTTCCCCGAACGGCCCGAATTCGATGTCGGTAACTTGCTGTGGAAAACCGGCCATCATCGAGTCATTGGCTTCAACGACGGCCAGCCTCACGCCACTTGATCCACTCGGAAGTGAGCTGAGGTTCGTTGTGTGTTGTGTTGTGGAACCACTCGCCGAATGAAACGCGGACACCGGCAGCACGTCGAGCGCGTTGTTGGGTCCGCTGTGGGCGAGTGTGTAGCGATTGCCTGCGCGATCGAAGGTGATCTTGTACGACGTGTTGTTCGTAACGGCCAGATTGCGGGCTCGCGTAATGTCCGCTGCGATGACCTGGGCGGTTCCAAGCATCTGATCGTGAGAGACGGAATCGTATTGTGTCAGAACGACTCCGGCGATAACTGCCACGATCGAAACGACAACCAGCAGTTCGACCAGCGAGAAAGCGGCATCACTTCTTCGTCGAGGCAGCCCGTGCATCGGCGCGCAGCAACTGATTCTGCTCTTGGAGCAGCGTCTTGATCTGTTGCAGTTCACGAATGATGTCATGACGTTGTTCGACGGCATTGGCAAAAGGCGGCTGACCGCTCGGGGGAGCGGCGTTGGAAGATTCATAAAAGCTTAGCACGCCCCATAGAAACAGGTTCGCACTAAGTAAAGTCGCCCACCCAAACAGTTTATTAGCCATCTAACAAGTCCTTTCGTTCCTTGAAGGTCACGACGGTTATGCCGTTTACGAGGAACAGCTCTTTGAAACGGTGCGCCGCTGGCTTTGCCAGTGTTGTCCGAAGTTTGCCTCGCAATTCCGCACTGGCAGAGCCAGTCTCACTCGGAGTATTCACGATGACAACTCGTTAATTTCCATCCTGCCACTCCAACAGATCCCAGCGAAGTCCGCCGTCGTCAGGATGTGCCTCGAATAACGGCTTCGACCAATCATGCCAGTGATAGCTGACGCTCGACGGATCGGGTTGTATGGTCAACTTTGGTTGATAGTCAAGAGCATGATTCGTTTGGAGCCATGTGGGGAAGTAAGGATTTGGTGACGAACCTCCAAGTTGAGCCAGGAACTCTTTGTGCCGCGAGTCCCACCACGAGGAAGACTGATCCCATTCGTCGCGAGCTTCAATTTCCAGTTCGCCAGCGATCAATTGGCCCGTCACACTCAATGCGGTCGACTGCTTGCCCTGAAAGCATTGCAAGTCATCCCACGCCATGACCAATCCGCTCAGAGAACTGCTACTGCCGCTATACACTTCGACGTCGTCCCGTGCAATGATCGACGGCAATTGATAGATCGTGCTATCACCGTACAGCGATGGAAGCGATACGGGGGCTACTTTGATCCCCGTGCCTCGCAGTTCGATTCGCCCGGAACTTCCCGAGTCGTAGACAAGCACTGTCCCCTGAATAGTAACGTTGTTATTAAGGACCAACTGCGATTGACGTTTAACGAGTCCTAGCGGATTGGTGACGGGATTGGGAGCGAGACTCACGTTCGATATCGAACTGTTGAGTTGTGTCGGAGCGTAGGATTTTCCACCGGGGTATAACCGATAGGACGTCACATCACCTGGATGAGTCACCGGCGACGTCCCGCCGCCAATGACAACGTCATTTAACGGGACGTTCGAGTCAACTTCCAGCAATCGGCGGTCGTGATCCAACGTCAGCGACAACGGCGCGCTGATCGGCCCTGCCATTGGTCGGAAATCGCCTTGCCCGGCAACTCGCATCGCCTCCAAGTCTCGCAGCAGACGCGCTCGCGGACTGCCCGAGGGGTTGTTCCCAATTGATGCGCGGACGGAAGAACTTGTGGCAATCGAGCCGAACTTGAAACGCCAACCAACCAACTGTCCATCCTTGTACAACCGCATGGTAACACCGTCGTACACCGCAGCCACAAACGTCCATGTGTTGGTCGTCAAATCGCCCGTGCTAGCCTGCAAGACATCCGTTCCACCAATGTCAGTCTTCAAACGAAACCGTAGCCGCTTGCGACCAGAGACATCAATCGTGCTCAGCATCCAATAGTGATCGCTGTCATTGCTTCCCGTGGCCTTCGAGAGGATGCGTCCTTCTGAAGAGTCGAAGTCGTCGGCCTTTATCCAGGCCAGGATCGTCATTGCCGAACCGCTAACATTGACAGGGCCGACATCGATATGATCGTCGTATCCATCGAAGACCGCGGATCCCGATCCACCCTGCGTAGGCCCAGGGGTTCCCCCCGCAGCACTTCCCTCATAGCGACCGTTGTAGTTCCCCAACGCATCAACTGCGATCGTGCTTCCATTCGCCTCATTGAATCGCCACCACGCAACAGCATTCGCTGCCGGTATTGCGACAAGAGTTTGCAGAGTCAGCGTACCGGCCTGAATGGCTTCGACCACCATGGACGAGGCCGACGCGCCGAGCACCATCACTTCATCGATCGAACCGTCAAACGGTTTCTCGTCACCGTCATTGGGGTAATCCGATAGGTAGTTGATCCGATTCTGAAAGTAGACCGGACCGTTGATGCGCACCGGAAATTCGATATCCACTTCGCGACCGCTGCCAGTGCCCCATTGATAGACGGTATACGGTTTGATCGTCGACCAGTTACTGGGAGCGTCGGACAACTTTCGCCGCACGAGTTGCACGACCGATCGGATTCTGTGGGTCGACTGAATCTGAGGATTCGCGGGATCGACAACACTGCCGATCGCATTGATCGTCAATCGATACGGATACTCGGAGTAATCAGGATCGCTGACGGCGAGTGATGCGTCGCCGGTTTCGAAGGAGACGGCATACGTTGATCCATCCCCCAAGCTGCCGCTCAATCCAGTATCAACGCCACCCCAAGTTGGCTCGTTGATCGTGCGCAGTGCGACGCTCATACCGGTCATGGCGGCTTGGCGTGCGGTCGCGCGATGGCTTGAGTTGCGTTCGGTTTGCTCGATCGTGGCTTGAGTACGCAGCATTGCGTAAGACAGAGCCAACGTCATCGAAACCAGTGCCAACACAAGTATCACGCTTACACCGCGGCGGTCGTGGCGCGACGCAGCGTGGCAAACTCTACTGTACGCGGTTGGCAATGTCGCTTTTGCAAGCGACCTACAGCGGCCCTCCGAGGCCGTCGAATGCATCACGACGTCCTCGGAGGGCCGTCGTACGAGAAGCCACAACGCCATCGGCGAGCGGGATAACCGTCGGCAATTCACCAGACTGACCATCTAACGCTCCAATTGATAGTAGATGGCCGCCGAACCAAAGAACGGAATGGCGATTTGCTTGTCGTGCAAGTCAACGTCGCCCGGCCGCAGTTGCAACTCGACCCGGCACAGTGATTGCCGCTGGCCGGTCGTTGCTCCGTACACGCCTTGTACCCACGGCAAGCTGGACCAGGAGACCGATCCAGCCTTGTACGCCTGCCATTCCGTCGCCGAAGGACGTAACGTCTGTTCGAAACGGATGCAGGCTCGCCTTCCGAGCGATTGCCCGGATGAATTGGTAACGTCGGCCGTCCGCACTAAGTCCGACAAGACGGCAGCCGTCGCTCCATAGCCGTAGTCATAGTCGTAATACGCGAAACTCTTCAGCATCGAGATCAAATCG
>JACKHN010000003.1 GCA_020638975.1 Planctomycetaceae bacterium | reverse complement strand
TCTGCGGTGCTGCCACCTTCAATAAAGCGTTGCACCAACGCCCCCCAACTCCACTTGGCCATCGCCAGTCGCGTGTTGCCGACGGTATTCGGCGTGGCATTGTGTTTCCAGAGAAATGCGGGCGGAAAAGTTTTGTAGGTATCGTGATAGTTATGGCAGGCCAGCGTCAGCTGCTTCAAATGATTACTACACTGCATCCGACGAGCCGCCTCGCGCGCCGCTTGAACAGCGGGCAGCAGTAACGCCACCAAGATGCCAATAATGGCAATCACAACGAGCAGTTCGACGAGCGTGAAGCCTTTGGGGCGAAGAAGGTTTCTCATGGAGTAAGTATCCAAAGGTTGTCTTGACGGATGTTTTCGTGTGCCATTGGCTTTGCAAGTGGCTTGGATTTCAAACGAGGTGAGTCGCGGTCGCTAATCATCGTGAGAGTTCCTACCGAATTGATGCACTGGCAGAGCCAGTGGCACACCGAATGATCAAGCTAGTCAGTGCTACCCAACCGACAGTAATAATGGGTCGCAGGTAACTGACGCGATCGTTTTTCTATGACTCACCTACGTTGGACAAGAAAATGAACGAGTTCGACCGCAGTTGCCTGTCTGCAGCTTTTTCATTTGTCGTCTCATGTATTCGTCCAATCACAGGGCGGCCAATCGAGCGATACAATAAACCAGTTAGACTTATCCCTTAAGCTAACGGTTGACTTATGCGTAAACGCGTTCTGACCGAATCGCATTGTCCGAAACTCCAAAAATCATTAAAAGCTGGGACTCAGGTATTTGAACTTATGACCTTTTTCTGATCACTTAATTAACTCTGAAGGGACACTATCGGGAAGCTTGCCTGACAGAGACTTGTGCCCTGGCCAGTCCGACATCTTGCCGAAGTCTACGGAGCCGATGATTTCCGCTATCTTGTCGAGATTCTGACATAGCTCAGAAGCGGCATGCGATTGGGACCGATGTCTTTGAAGGACGAATTGACCAGTTTCCTTCTCCAATCTCCCGTCATGCCAACTAAGTACATAAGCGATAAGTTTAAGCTCGTCATTCGTCGCGTCGTGGCCTAGGCGACGAAAAATCGCGTGATACGCCGGTAGGCCAATCTGCGCAATCGCATCGGCTGCCGGGTGAAGTTCCAAGGGATAACGTTCACCGACCCCCGCCTCGCACATTTGAAAAGTCAGCAATTCGACTAGTGCGTCGGAAGCCTCGACAGAACGATATAATGCCAACGCTCTGATGATTGCGTATCGTTCGGAATTACCGGCGAATCCCGGAGTTGCCGAAGCAAGTCGTTGAATTAATGCACGCACATGTGATATGTGTTCAGCAACTTCAATACGGATGCCTTCAACGTATTCTTGAGACGATTCCTGGGATCGCGCGCACGCAGCGACGCTTGTGATTAAGAAACAACTTACCAACAAGCTTGTGCTACGCTTTAGTTGATGTCGATATCCTCGAGTTCTCACGCAATGCATTTTCAAGTTTTCCTTGTCTTCAGAGTTCTTAAACGGTCGACGCACTCCCGGTCGTTATTGCCCTTCTGCATCGAATGGTCTGGGGAGCCAATCCGCAGGTTCATCTCCGATCGAAATGTGTCCCGACCCCACATCGTTGTAGTCGTTCTCGACATAGTTTCGAGTGAGATTGACCGTTACCGGTACTCTCCAGTAGAAGCTTGAAAACTCTTTGAGGTAGTGCCTAGCATGCCAATCAAAATAGTCCGAAGCGCGACTCCCCGCTGGATTAATGCCTGACGGGCGCGTCCCAATACCGATTCGCACAAACTCTTGAAAATTGTACTTCCAAATCCAATACTGCAAGCCATCACTTGGCGGGTCTGCGGTCGGGTGTCCTGGAATATCTACTACGAAAAAGTGATCGCTCGCCGTCAGTTCGTTTGACTCATCGTCAGGCGTTGTGTCGTCATTGGCACTCTCGCCTGCTGCATCGAATGCCGTCTTGATGAAACTTACGACCATATCGTCGTCCCAGATGCTCCAATACGCCGATTCAATGCGACGGGCTAGGTCTACTTTTACGATGTTTTGATACTGGTTTATACGAGGAGGCGTGACGGTCCATCGCTGATAGATTCCATTGTGGATGCCGTAACCCGGCGCGGCTGCCGTGCTTAGCCCTGGAGGGATTCCCTTCTCAAGGTCTACTTTCGCCCCACCATTTACTTCCGCCCAGGCAGGGTCATTTAGGATCGCGTCTGCCGACTCCCTAAAGGACTTCGACGGATCGCGATCGTGAGCAACGGCAGTAATAGATGCCCATACGGCAGTTGCACTGGCGTAGTCTGTAAAACCCCCTTCATAACTGTAACTGAAGTGATAGTCTCCGATTTCAGCGCTCGGACTAATTAGTTCGACCCAATATCTCCGCTGGGATTCAGATTCGCCAAAACTGAAGGACACCGATACATCGGCTTCCTCTTCTCGCAATTCGTCCTTCCAGATTTTCGCGCTATCGCTGGTTCCGTTCCCATAAGTGACTTCAAAGTTCACTGTTCCGCCAGGATTGTAAATCGACGGCTTCTTGAGAACGACTTGGATAAGGTCGATTTCGTTACGACCGTTCGCGGCAGCGCGCCCTGCGTTCGCTTCGTGATCATCGTAAGTGTAATCGGCATGTCCGTCGTTGTCCGTGTCATTCAAATTCGCAACCGTAAACGCACCTTCGCCGACTTTGATCTTATTCCCGTTGGCGTCGACCTCGGGTGTGCCGTTGGCAAGTAGTTTGTTCTTCACTTCCTCTTTCGTCTTATCGACAGCGGCACCACCCTGACCGTGGTGAATGATCATATCGACTTCGGGCACATTGATCGACACGGTCGCGGATGTACTGTCACGCGTTGTGCTGTCCTCGCACGATTCCCGGACGGTGTAGCTCCACGTATCCACACCGTGCCATCCTTCGTCAGCGGTAATGTCGCTGTTGGGCGTGTACGACCAATTCGAGAATGTATCGCCAACAGCCAACTCGCCATTGTCGCCAAATATCTTGCCGTGCGATGGCAGGCTCACAACGATCAAGTCGCCACTTGCTGCATCGTTGTATGACAGGTCGTCGCCGGTCATGTCCATCATATAAGGGCCGTCGTCGTGTGCCTCAGGTGTTGGACCAGAGCAACCGGCAGGGGGTGGTGTCGGAGTTGGTGTTGGCGTCGGACTGGGAGTTGGTGTAGGCGTTGGGGACGGCGGTGTAGGAGTCGGCGGTGTAGGAGTCGGCGGTGTAGGAGTCGGTGGTGTAGGAGTCGGTGGTGTAGGAGTCGGTGGTGTTGGAGTCGGTGGTGTTGGAGTCGGCGTTGTAGGTGTTGGAGTCGGGGTTGTGGGTGTTGGAGTCGGAGTTGTGGGTGTTGGAGTCGGTGTTGTGGGAGTTGGTGTCGGTGTTGTGGGAGTTGTGGTGCCGGTGCAATTGTCGTTGAACTGCTGTTCCGCAGCTGCCAATATCGTCTCAAGTGAATCAATTGCTTGCTGAAGATTACCGATCGTGTCGACCAACGCGTCTCGTTGCCCAAGCAGTGAATCATAGACGAACTGATACTCTTCGGAACTTTCGAAGTCTTCCGGGGAGATTGAAGCAATCGCACCTTCGATATTGGCAAGCTCGGCTTCAGCGTCCCCCAAATCTACAGTGCTGTCCAAGAGGTTGTTGTACGCTTGGTTCGCCATGTCGTACCAATAATCGCACATTTCAGCGGACGCTTCGCCTTCTGGATGAAGTAGCGAGCCGCCAGCCGCCATTTGTGATAAAGTTACTGCGATCTCACCTCCTTCGGACCTGTCGCGATCGTTGGTAGCGAGGGTCGACACGGACTCCTGCAACGCTGCCAGCGACGCTGCGAATTTGGCGGTATCATACCGACGATCCAATTCGCTCATTCGCTCGACGTATCCGATCAACTGCGTCACATCGCGACCGGACAACTGTCCATCGCCGTTCACATCCAGCATACTGACAACTTCGGTGGCTTGTACGGTCGCGTCGGTGGACTCAAGCGTGTAGTTCGCGAACACCAACACGTCGATCGGACTAACGATACCGTCGCGACTGAGATCGTATTGGGCTGCTTTCGTGTTGACCGCTGCCGCTGCCTCGGTCGTAATTTTTTGTTGCGGAGCGAGAGGAGCCGTGTATTCCTCTTGTGCAATGGGATCGCTGATGACCGCATCGTTGTTGATTGCGAGATCGGAGGCCAAGACCATGCGGGCGTTGAGTGTTTCCACGCGCAGCACGCGGTTCTTGTGGCTCGCGGCGTTGCGCCGTCTACGCCCCCCCCCTAAATTCCAGAACTTCAACGCATCCCACTGCCAAGTCCAACGCGGCTTACTCATCGAACTACTCCTTCTCCGAACGTCGCGGTTCGGAATGATCGCTGTTTCTGCCAACTGCCCGGATACGATCGATTGATCACACTGCTCCGAGCGATCTCTTCTGCCACGACTGCCTGAGCCCCAGTCTGGCGATTGAAGTGAGAGCAAGTTGTAACTTCTGCCAATCCGACTTGTCAACAAAATTCTGAAAAAGTTGACAGTAAGCCCAAACGCTTGGATTACAGGGCACTGCGACGCTAGAGTTCCTTACGCAACTGGCGAGCCAGCGTCTCCGCGGCATCGCGATCGAGACACATTGGATTGATCACGAGCTTGCCTTCCGAGAGCTTGCCGTGCCCGACGTAGATTGGCGGCGTCGCCTTTCTCAACCCGCGACAAACCTCAAGGGCGTCGGTCGCGATAAGCGTGATCTCCAGCAGCGGCACTCGCTCGTCGCCCAGCGATTCGACGATGTCGCAACGAACCGTCGGCCCTTCCACCGCCTCGACGATCAATTGCAAGTGTTCACGATGCATCTCGTTTTGATCGGTCGGATCTTCGCTGGCAAAAATTGCTAACGCGGTGACTAGGGCCACGATCTCTTCCTTCGCGACTTTCATCGAGCGACCGATTCCGTGCCGCGGCATCCCTTTGAGTTTGCGGCGATCAATGAACTCGACCGGCGGTTCCCACAACTCCCAATGATCGTCCATGTCGAGCATCTGAAGTGCCGCCGAAGCAATCAGCTCTTTTTCGCCGCATAGTAATCCGGTCGACTGGGGGCCGCGTATCGCTTTGCCTCCGCTAAACGCGACGAGATCCGCCTTCGTCATCGCGGGCAGCATGAGATTGGCTCGCGGAGGCAACTCGCCGGCGGCATCGACAAGTACAGGTAAGTCGTGGCGATGTGCCGCCTCGACAACCGATTCCAGGGCTGGCTGCGATGTTGACGTGTAAACGTACAAGACGCCCGCGGTTCGCTCGTTAAAGGCAGCTTCGTATTCCCACGCCTCGGCACGCCGCACGCCAGCGCCGGCGACGACTTCATTGAAGCCGACTTCGACCAGCTTTGCACCTGCCGCTCGCACGGCATGGTCATAGCCGCTGCGCTGATCTCGCGCGACAACAAACTCATTTGGCATCGACTCGGTATTCGGCAGCCGCCCCATCCGCCCCAAGTCGTAGCCAGCCATGATCGCAGCGGCACCCAGCGTTAAAGACGCAGCCGCGCCACTGGTCACGAGACCGGCTTCCGCACCCGTTACCTGCGAAATCATCTTGGAAGCAGCAGCCTGCAGCTGTTCAATCGGCACCCACTCGCGAGCCGCGTCTTGAATCGCTTCGAGTACCGTCTGAGGCATCGCGGCACCGCCGAGACGCGTTACCGGTCCCGAGGCATTGATGATCGGTCGGACTCCGAGGCTATCGTACACACTCATCGTGGCTGGCCTTGTCGCTGCATATTCCTAGAGTTCCCCGCGCCGGCAGCAAGGATGGCCCATTTATACTGTGTGCGGCACGCGACAAGATAGCCCCACGATAAGGCGTGTCTCCGAGGAAAGCCTAAAGAGCATTCGACGGGGTCGGCCTCTGCGAAGCATTGCCTAAGCGGCGAAGTCTACGAGCGATAAAACTCAGCGTGATCGCCGCCGGCAAGAACGCAACAAGATTGACGACGCCATGGACCCCGAGCAGATAAAGCTCGTTAGGCAACTGGTTCAAGGAGGATGCCCCAAAGATCTGCAGCGACTCGGGAATAAAGTAGGAGTAGTTCACGTTCTGCCCCGGCGACAACAGGGCTCTGCTGGCAAGCATCACTAACACGAACAACGTCGCCGACAATAACCAGGCTTCACGCGGGTACTCACGTTCTCGCCAGAACATCCAGAACAACAGGGGCAGCAAGTACAAATGATGAACACTGGCGGCCCACCCCCAAAGGTCGAGATCTTGGACGTAGGCGCTTAAGCCGAGCGGGAAAGTCCCCGTCGACGAGCCTGCTGCGAAGTCGAGGATCCACAACGAGTGCAACACGCAGACGTTTGTTAATGCCGTTGCTTTGAGAAGCTTAGAACTTGCCAAACATCCGATCGCAGCGAGCGCGAGCGAGATGTGGCAGAACCAAAGCAACTGCCAGGGGGTACCATCCCACACTTTTACCAGGCACGCGAACAGGAAGTGCGCCGCGAGCAACACGCCCAATGTTCGCGAGGCGGAGGTCGTGCGACTCGGCGAAATCACTATCCGCCTCCCCCACCACTTGTTGTTCCCTTTGTGGCGATCGCATAGTTACCCAGTGAAGTGGCTGTCGTTCCGTTGACGGTGTTATAAAAAGCCAGCGTCTCCGCCTCGGTGCCAACAACGCCTACCCGCACTCGCACCTCGCCATTGGCTGAGTTATACCAGTACGGTGCGTAGGCTGTTCCGATGAGTACTTTGTACGCGGGGTCGAATAATGCGCCGTCGGTGGAAACCTGTACGGTGCTCACACCACTTGCGGCCTGAGGGTGATGAGGCAACTTGCCTCCGCGGAACCATGCCGGATCGATGGTCGTCGGGTAGGCACCTCGGCGATTGAGATCGATTGCGTCGTAGATCGCGTCAAGGTTCGTTTGGAGCGTCACTTCGATCGAGTCATAGTACGAGTAGGTGGCACGGCTTGCGGCGACCGTCCCTAAAATTCCCAGGATCAACACGACAATCACCAACTCGACGAGCGTAAAGCCCGTCGATGGTCTTGGTGAAATCTGTCGAAGTCGTGCAAACGGTTTCATGGCTTCAAGCCGTACCCAGAAATTCCTAGCGATCACATGTAACTACTCCGACGACCGTCATAATCGGCCTGCAAAGGCAAAGACGGGCGCAATACGCCGGAGAACCCTACGTCATCAGTAGGGGGGCGTCAACGGAGTTCAGATGTCGACTGAGTCGGCTCATGTCGCATTACTTGCATTACCCACCCCCGGTCGTTCTCATAGTTCATCGCACAGTCCGCCGATTCCTGGAGACCCAAATATGCGGTCACACTTTCGAAACGCCGGTTTGCTCGCCATTCTACTTTCCGCCGCGTCGGTACTCTCAGTCGCAGCCGATCTATCGAGCGAACTTGCTCAATTGAAAACAACGAAGGGCATCTGTGTTGTTGTGGCGATCGAGACGACCGACTTGCCGATTAAAATGGTGGAGCAGACGGAACTGATCATTTATGTGCACTCAAGCAACGCCGAAGTCGTTTCTTCTCTGCGCCGAACTGCAGCCTCTCGCGGATATCTAGGCACGCGAATCTATGTCGAACACGGCGCCGCAAACCATCTCCCGCTCGCCGACAACTTGGCCGATGCCGTGATGCTATTGAGTGGCGAGCGTTCCCAAGACCTTCAAGAAGAATTTCTACGCGTCACACACCCAGGCGCGAAGATACTTACTTCGTTAGGCACCACGAGCAAACCGAGACCCAATGGTGCCGACGACTGGAGTCACCCCTACCACGGTCCCGATAACAACCCGCAGTCCCGAGATCACAACTCCCAAGGGCCGTACCTCACGCAGTTCCTCGCCGAGCCCTGGTACGTGCCGATGCCGCAAGTCACCGTCGCGTCGGGAGGTCGCGTGTTCAAAGCGTTTGGCCACATTGCCTTGAAGGAGCGTGAATGGCCGTGGTTGAACAAGTTGGTGGCGATCAACGGCTACAACGGCACGATGCTTTGGAACCGCGATCTCACGCCTGGCTTCATGATCCATCGCAGCACGCTGATCGCAACGCCGGAGGCTCTCTATCTGGGCGATGATGAGTCGTGCAAATTGATCGATGCTGCAACAGGCGAGTTGCGTGACGAGATCAAGATTCCGACCGATGTCGACCCTGACGGCGTGTGGAAGTGGATGGCGTTGCAGGATGGAGTTCTGTACGCACTTGTCGGTCCTGCAGAACAACCTGACACCGTCATCCGCGGCGGTCGAACGCAAGCCGGTTGGCCGTGGAGTGATCTCGGCGAAGGGTACTCCAGCGAATACTCGTGGGGCTTCGGTCGCGTATTGCTCGCCATTCGTCCCGAATCGAAAGAAATCCTATGGACCTATCGCTCGGAATTGCCGATCGACAGTCGGGCAATGTGCATCGCGGCCGGCAAAGCTTACGTCTACTCGCATCAGAAGTATGTTGCCGCTGTCGACATCGCCACGGGCAGCGAAGTGTGGAAGACGTCGGATAGCAAGTTGCTCGCCGCGATCGGACAGCATGACCGGGCTCAAACGGCGAGTAAAGGGTTTGCGAGTTCCGCCTATGCGAAAGCGAATCACCAAGGGGTCTATTTCGCTGGTCCCCAACGAACCAATCTGGTTGCCGTGTCAGCCAGGGACGGATCGTTGTTGTGGAGTTATCCGCACGGCAACTTTCAACTCGTTCTCCGTGATGACGGTTTATATGCGATGGGACGACTGGAAACGAGCAAGAAGTTTGATTACCTGACGGGCAAGATCATCGCGGATCTTGAGTGCTATCGCGGCAACTGTACCCGCGCCACGGCGACGCCGGACAGTATCTTTACGCGTGGCTATCGACATACCGGCACGATGCGATTGGATCTGTCCGGCAACTCGCCGCGGCGCATTGCATTGATGCGACCGGCATGCCAAGACGGCGTCATCATCGCGGACGGTCAGCTGTATTGGGGGCCGTGGATGTGCGACTGCAACCATTCGTTGATCGGTATGATCAGCTTGGCACCGAGCGGCAATTTTGACTTCGCGCAGCAAGCGACCGACGAAGAACGGCTGACCGAGTTCACTGGTATTGTAATTTCCGAGCGGGTTGCGACTCCCCGCGATTGGCCTTCCTATCGCGGCGATGCTCAACGCACAGCCGCGTCTGCGAGTACCGTGACTTCTCACGCCACGCAGCGCTGGACGCAAGAGTCGACATCCGGCAGCGAGCCGACTGCGCCGATCGCGGTCGGAGATCTTACTTACTGGAGCGGGCTCGATGGCGTTGTGCATGCCGCCAACGTTGTTGATGGCAAAGCCGCCTGGGAAGCCTACACCGGCGGCGCCGTCCGCTTTCCCCCCGAGTACTGGAACGGTCGCGTCTACGTCGGTTCAAGCGACGGTTATGTCTATTGCTTTGATGCCACGAACGGTCATACCCTCTGGAAATTCCGCGCGGCACCCATCGATCGCAAAATCGCAGTACACGGTCGACTGTTGTCGAACTGGCCGGTTGGCAGCGGTGTGCTGGTGGATGATGGTGTTGTCTACGCCGCAGCCGGGATCACGAGTTACGATGGAACGCACGTTTACGCACTGGACGCCATCACCGGCGAACTCCGCTGGCAGAACAATGACTCAAGCCGCCTTGCCGGCGACGATGGTGCCACAGGAATCAGTGTGCAAGGGCATTTGTTGCTGCACGAGCATCGATTGTATCTGGCCGGAGGTAACGTCGTCTCACCGGCCATTTACGATCCCGTAGACGGTCGCTGCCTGAATGAACTCAAGAACGAGTGGTGGGAAGGGCTGCCCGATGCGGATGTGCGATTTCCCAGCGGTGCCGACTCGAAGATGTTCAACCGCTCGCCACGCGGTCGCGAGTTGTTCGTCGTTGATGGCAGCGTGAAGGTATTCGATCAGTTACTGTACTCGCCGCCAAAGTACGGCCCATCGCGCTACTTCGGAGGGCACTTCCTACAAGCCGGTCCAGCGGAGTCGATCGTGCGCGGCACTACAGATCGCGTGGTGCGACTTTCGAAACGAACGACCGCCGCGGGAGAGCCGATCGGGGTCTGGCAATCGGAAGCGTTTTGCGATCCTGCCGCCATCGCGGTTTGTCAGAACGCGGTGATTGTCGCGGGCGAGTTGACTCGCCCCGAAAGTTCCGACACGAATGCCGCGTCGTACGCCGTGTCGGCGCTGAGCATCCAGGATGGCTCGCCGCTGTGGTCGGAGCAACTTCCTGCAGTCCCCGTCTCGTGGGGCTTGGCGGTCGATCGCAATGGGCACGTGGTGGTGACACTCGTTAATGGTACGGTCGTCTGTGTCGGACAGCCATGATATAGTCTTGCCTCGCAAGACGTGTTTCGCTTCACCGGTAGCGGCTAGCGTCGCGAAGCGTGCTACCGACGACGCCTGCGGCTACCGGTTAAACGACGATGCTTCAGGGCTGTTTCTCGGCGGATATCCAAGCAATGCGTATTAGAGAAATTCGAGCGACCCAGCCACCTACTCCTGGCTCTCCTCCCGATTGGCGCACCCAACTCGGGCAGATCGTCGTTGAAATCGAAACCGATGATGGCCTTGTTGGGATCGGAGTTGGCGGTGGCGGAGCGGCAGGCATTCATGTCGTTCAAACCGTGTTGCGTGACTTGCTCCTGGGTCGTGACGCGACGGACGTCGAACAACTTCATGCCGAGATATGTCACCACACATCGTTCTACGGTCGGAAGGGACTTGTCGTGATGGCAATCAGCGGCGTTGATCTCGCCTTGTGGGATCTGCGTGGCAAGACCGCAAATCTTCCGGTCGCCCGGTTGTTGAATCCCAACGTCGATCTCCAGCGCGAACTGCCGACCTATTCAACGGTCTTTGATGACACGGATGCCGAGACCGCATTCAAGTCCGGCCACCAAGCGATCAAGCTGCACGTAGAACGATTCGGCAACCGCCCCGATCCTGCCGTGATCGCCGACCTCGTCCAGCGAACTCGCGATCGACTTGGCCCCGACGCGAGTGTCATGATCGACGCCTTCGCCCGCTGGGACATCGACACGTCGCTCCGAATCGCCGATGCGATCGCGCCCCACGATGTCGCTTGGCTCGAAGAGCCAATCCAGCCAGACGATTTGGACGGCTACGCAGTCCTTGCAGAGAAGAGCCCCGTGCCGATTGCCGGTGGCGAACACGAGTATCTCGCCGACGGGTTTAAAACGCTCATCGATCGCCGCTTGCATGCCGTCCTGCAACCTGACATCAGCTGGTGCGGCGGTCTGACGACCCTAATCGACATCTACAAAATGGCCCAAGCCGCCAACATCCGCGTTGTCCCTCATCGCGGATGCGAACCGTACGGTTTGGCCGCAATCGCCGCCCTCGACCGCAACCCGCTCGCCGAATCCGGCCGCAAATGGTTCAATTGCCTGGGCGGGTTTCCTGCAATTTGCGATGGGAGAATCAGTTTGTCAAACGAGCCCGGCTTTGGAGTCGCAAGAGGAGATCGTTGACCCATCTCAATGGCTACCGAATTGGGTCGTCACGATTATTTCGATTGCCTTCGGAAGAGTAAACGCACGACGATAACTTTGCGATCTTCAGGCAACACGTGATAGGCGATCGATATCTGTGCCATTGAGTTCGCAACGGCAAGGATTCTCAAGTTATCCTGCCCCACGTCCGGGCGACCCTTGGCTTCAGGTTCGACAGATAGTTCTTCGTCGATCCAATTAGCCACGTCGGTGAGTACATTTCGCGTATCAGAATCGGACCGTACCCAAGCATCGACGAAGTGCTGTTTAAGTGCGTTATCCCGAAGTACGGTGTACCGGGTCATGAACGACTGCCCTCTTCGGCAGCCGCTTTTGCGCGCGAGAGGAGTTCGGTCGTCGTGATTCCATTCCGTCGCGCCAACGCGTGTTGAACTTCGTCACGATGAACATCAAGATCGCGTTGGGCTTCGGCATAGATCAATTCCTCACGCCCTCCTGGCGAGAGAACATACGCCAGGGTATTTCCTTCGCTATCTAATACTGTGATGTTTCCATCGGAGATTTGCGACAGAAGGTCCTGGATCGACGTTCCGGCAGTTTCGGAGTTTACGATAAACGTGTTCATACCGGCCTCGAGTTGGAACTATGCGACGAATGTTCTCTCAATAGATTCTACCTGCTCAGCGGATGCGAGTCACTTACTGCCGGTGATCTTATCCTTCCCCATCCACGGTCGCAGAGCCTCAGGTACATTGATCGATCCGTCGGCGTGCTGGTTATTTTCCAGCACGGCAATCAACGCGCGGCTGATGGCCAGGGCAGTACCATTCAAAGTATGGACGAAGCTTGTCCCCTTCTCGCCCTTGCGGCGGAAGCGAATGTTTAAACGGCGGGCTTGGAAATCAGTACAGTTCGACGTGCTGGTGACTTCACCGTACTCGCCGGCTTCCCCGCGACCTGGCATCCAGGCTTCGAGGTCGAACTTGCGATACGCTGGCCCGCCGAGATCGCCGGTCGCGGTATCGACGACTCGATACGGAACCCCCAGGCCATCGAAGATACGGCCTTCCAATTCACAGAAGTGGTCCAGCATCGCTTCACTTTGGTCGGGCAGCGTGAACGCAAACATCTCGACTTTGGTGAATTGATGCACGCGATACAGTCCGCGCGACGCACGCCCCGCGGCACCCGCTTCCGTGCGGAAGCAATGGCTGCTGCCGCAGATCTTCAACGGCAATTCTTCGGCGTCAACAGTCTGACCTGACAGTAATCCACCGATTGTTATCTCGGCCGTAGCCACCAAATTGAGGTTCGAGTTTTCGATGCTATAGATCTGCGTTTCGGGCCCACGGGGAATATAGCCTGTCCCGTGCAGGATTTCAGTGTAGGCGAGGTCAGGCGTCGTGACCGGAGTAAATCCTTCGCCAATCAACATCTGTAACGCATATTGCGTGAGCGCGAGTTCCAACAACACCGCATCATTCTTGAGAAAGTAAAAACCGGCTCCTGCCACGCGCGCCCCGCCTTCAAAGTCGATTAGATCCAACTTCTCCGCGAGTTCCACATGATCGAGCGGTTTGAAGTCGAACTTCGGTGGTGCGTGCTTTCCGACTCGGATCTCAAGATTCGACTTATCATCTTCGCCGACTGGGGCATCGGGATGCGAGAGGTTGGGAATCCCAGATTGCAACTTAGTGATCTCGGCGTCGAGTTCGTCATGTTCGGATTGGACGCGATCTTTGTCATCTCGCAACTTTCGCCCTTGCTCCTTGCGAGCTTCCCGTTCAGCGGCATCCTTCGCTTGGCCGATGGTCTTCGAAACTTCGTTCGCTTGCCGATTTAACTCTTGGCTCTGGTTGAGCAAGTCACGGCGTTTCGCCTCTAGTGCAACGAGTCGATCGACGTCGGCCTCGACTCCGCGGTTGATGCAGTTTTGTTTAACAGCTTCAGCATTTTCGACGATGTATTTGCGATCGAGCATTTTGATTTCTTCGTGAGGGGATCCTTGTAGGACGGACCACTGGTCCGTCCAAGATAACGACGAACCAGATGTTCGTCCTACAGATTCAGTTTTCCTAACTCGTCCCACAACGCAGCGCTGGCTTTGATCCCGCGATGAAAGTCGGCGAGGCAGAACTTCTCGTTGGGGCTGTGTGTATTGTCATCGTTCAAGCCCCAACCCAGCAGCAGCGTATCGGCGCCCAACTTCGCTTTGAAAGCGTTGACGATCGGAATCGAACCGCCTTCGCGAATAAACACCGGTGCGGTGCCGAATCCTCGTTCGATGGCTTTCGCCGCGGCGGACATGAACGGGTTGTCTAAAGGCACCAACACGCCGGGCGCGCCATGCAGATCGATCAATTCCAGCTTGATGCCAGGTGGACACATCGAGCGGAGCATTTGTTCTAGCGACTTGCCGATCTTCTTAGGATCTTGGTGAGGTACTAGGCGAAAGCTGAACTTCGCGCCGGCGCGGCAGGGCAACACCGTCTTCGCACCCTCGCCGCTGTAGCCACCCCAGAAACCATGCACGTCACAAGTCGGTCGCGCCCATCTGCGTTCGAGCGTCGTGAAGTCCGCTTCGCCGCTGACGCCTTCGACGCCGATCTGCTTCATGAACGCCTGCTCGTCGAATGACAAGGCATCGAACTGAGCTCGCTCGGCATCGCTCAGAACGATGACATCGTCGTAGAAGCCGGGAACTTGGATACGTCCGTTGCTATCGACCAAGGCCGCCAGTATCTTTGCCATCGCGTTCAAAGGATTGGTCACGGCACCGCCGAACGTGCCAGAATGCAGATCCTGTTTAGGACCGGTGAGTCGCAGTTCGTAGTACGCGATCCCGCGCAGCCCGTACGTGATCGCCGGACGTCCTGGACCAAATTGAGACGTATCACTGATCACGATCACGTCGCAGGCAAGTTGCTCGCGTCGACTTTCGAGAAAAGCCTCGATGTTCTCGCTGCCGACTTCCTCTTCGCCCTCGATGATATATTTGAGCTGTAGGGGCAACTTGCCAGTCGTAGCCAGGACGGCTTGGGCGCTCTTTATATGAGTGAGCATCTGCCCTTTGTCATCAGTCGCTCCGCGAGCGTAGACATTTCCGTCGCGCTTCGTGGGCTCGAACGGTGGCGAAATCCATTCATCGAGAGGGTCTGGTGGCTGCACGTCATAATGCCCATATACCAGGACAGTCGGAGCCCCTGCGACGAGTGGCGACTCGGCGTAAACAATGGGATGGCCAGCGGTTTCGACCATCTCGGTGGCCAGCCCCAGCGACTCGAACTGACCGAAGACCCACTTCGCAGCCTGTCGCATGTCGTCGCGATGCCGACTATCGGCGCTAACACTTGGGATTCGTAGCAGATCGCACAGATCGCCTTCAAAGGCCTCCCGGTGCTGCTCCAAATATTGCTCGATGTCGTCCATGTTGCTCCTTTCCCAAAGCCAGAGCGATACAATATAATGTTCAACTCGACGATCGACCAACCCAGTTATGTCGAGATGTATTTCCCGTCGATTGCAATCAAACGAACCCGCTTGAGATGGATCCTCTGCGATGAAATTGAAGACTGCCGTGCTGGAGCACCCGGTCAAAGGCAAACAGAAACCACGGCCCAAGCGTCAGCCGCGGTATCATGTTGTTTTGTGGGACGATAACGAGCACACTTACGATTATGTCATTCAGATGATGCGTGAGTTGTTTGGATTTCCCGAAGAGCAGGGCTTTCAAATTGCACAAGGTGTCGATCAGGCAGGCCGAGCGATCTGCATGACGACGACACGAGAACATGCTGAGTTGAAGCGTGACCAGATCCATGCCTATGGCAAAGACCGCCTGATCCGGCAGTGCAAGGGCTCGATGTGGGCCTCCATCGAGCCGCAGCCCGAAACCACTTAGATCGAGTCTTCAGGTACGACGGCCCTCCGAGGCCATCGAGTCAACCGTCGCTCACAATCGACGGCCTCGGAGGGCCGTCGTACGAAGAACGACACACGCCTTCAACGAACTAGATTTCATGCCTGCTACGTTGAAAACCGTCACGCTTGGTTGCAAAGTCAACCAGTACGAGACCGAGTACGTGCGCGAGGGTTTGGTCGGCATCGGCTATCGCGACGCGGCCCAGGAAGAAGCGGCCGACCTGTGCATCGTCAACACTTGCACCGTGACCGGCGAAGGCGATTCCAAGAGCCGACAAATCATCCGCCGCTTGGCACGAGACAACCCTGGCACGCGCATCGTCGTGATGGGATGTTACGCGACGCGTGCGCCGGAAGAAGTCGCAGCCTTGCCCAGTGTCGCTGAAGTTGTCACGGACAAGCGAGAGCTGCCCGACTTGCTCGGCAGATTCGGCGTTGTCGATATTCCAACCGGCATTTCGCAGTTCGGCACTCGTCATCGCGCCTACGTGAAGGTGCAGGACGGTTGTTTGCTGCGTTGCAGCTATTGCATCATCCCGAAAGTTCGCCCAAGTCTCTACAGTCGCCCGAGCGATCACATCCTGGACGAAGTTCGACGTTTATTCGACAACGGATTTCGCGAGATCGTCCTCACGGGAGTGCATCTCGGGCATTATGGCGTAGATTGGAATGCAGGTAAGCCGAAATCACAGTGGTATCGGCTCGCCGATCTTGTCAGGCAGATCGTCGCCATCGATGGCGACTTTCGCGTGCGGTTGTCGAGCATCGAAGCGACCGAAGTGACGCGTGAGTTAATCGCAGTGATGGGCGAGTTCCCCGACAAGGTTTGTCCACACTTGCATATCTGCCTGCAAAGCGGTTCGGATCGGATTCTGCGGCGGATGAAACGGCGTTGGGGTGTGAAGCGGTTTCTCGATCGATGTCGCTTGGTGACCGAAACGCTCGACAAGCCCGCGCTGACGACGGACGTCATCGTCGGTTTCCCAGGCGAAACGGACGCGGACTTCGAATCAACTTGCGATACGGTTCGCAAAGCTGGCTTCTCGAAGATCCACACGTTTCCTTTCAGCCCACGTCGCGGCACGCCTGCCGCCGATTTGGCAGAGATGGTTCCGAAGCGAGTTAAGGCAGAACGCAGTCAGATACTCGCGACGGTCGAAGCCGAGCTGCGCGAATGCTATTTTCAACGCTTGCTTGGCACGCGATTGAGAGTGCTCGTTGAAGGACAAAGCGAGCGGGGCGGGAATTGGTATCGTGGTACCTCCTGCCGCTATGCACCGGTTGAGTTCTTCAGCGACGATGCGGAGGAAAGCTCGCTCGTAGAAGTATATGGCGAGCAAGTTGCGACCGACCGAATCATCGGTGCGTCGCAGATGATGCTGTCGTGAACGACTGCACTGATCTTTTTCGTTTCGTAGCAACTTGGGACCGACTGTCTTGATCCGTTGTTGGCTGGGCCAGAATCGTCCAACGCTCCGAACAATTGCGGCGATTCAATCGCCGCATTCCTGCAATTCCGCTGCATCGCTTGTGGCTCGCGGATGACTAGCGATAATAGCACTTGCTCCTAGGCTCTAAACTCCCACCGAGGATGACCGATGTTTCCAATTGACTTCAAACAGCTGGCCGCGTTTCCCGCCGCAATGGTCTTACTCTTGTTGGCCGTCGCTGCCGCTGATGCTTCAACGGCAGATACCGCTGCGGACATCATCAATGCCTCTGGAGTTCAGGGCGGAGTGGTTGTTCACCTTGGCTGTGGCGATGGGAAGCTGACGGCGGCATTGCGAGTGAATGGCAGATACCAGGTACACGGCCTGACGCGTGACGCCGCCGAGATCGCTGCGGCTCGAGCCAACGCGGCCGCCAACGGCGTCTATGGTGAAGTATCGATTGATCGCTTGAGCGGCAACCGCCTGCCCTATATCGACAACTTAGTAAACCTTGTCGTTTCCGAAGACCTGGGTGATGTATCGCTCGACGAAGTGATGCGAGTCCTCACGCCCAATGGCGTCGCTTACATCAAGAACGGCGACACTTGGCAGAAGACCGTTAAACCGTGGCCGCAAGACATCGACGAATGGACGCACTATTTGCATGATGCGGGCGGCAATGCTGTCGCTCACGATGACATTGTCGGCCCGCCGCGCCATCTTCAATGGCTGGGCAGTCCGCGTTGGTCGCGTCATCACGATCGCATGGCCAGCATGAGTGCGCTCGTGTCCGCTGACGGTCGCTTGTTCTACATCATGGACGAAGGGTCGCGTATCTCGATCCAAATGCCGCCCAAGTGGACACTCGTAGCGCGCGATGCGTTTAACGGCACTGTTCTTTGGAAGCAGCCAATCCCAACTTGGCAGAATCACTTATGGCCGTTGAAGAGTGGGCCAACGCAACTCGCCCGCCGATTAGTTGCCGAAGGTGATCGGGTCTACGTCACACTCGGGCTCCAAGCACCAGTCACCGTTATTGACGCAGCGACAGGCGACATCATCCGAAGGGTCGAAGGCAGCGATCCAACTGAAGAGCTGATTGTCAGCAACGGTACGCTGCTCGCACTGGTCAATAAGGGCAGCTATGAGGTCAAGGATTTCGTTCCGGCTTTCAATACCGGCGATCAGGCGCGCGTTCGCACCGACAAACAATTTCATTGGAACGAGCAGGCTCGCGAAGTGGTGGGCATTGATGGTGAAACGGGCGACGTGTTGTGGCGTCGCGAAAGTGTTGTCGGTCCACTCAGTCTGGCAGCCGATTCTGATCGTGTCTACTTCCACAACGGACAGAGCGTCGTGTGCTTGGACCGCGAGAGCGGAAAGGAGTTGTGGGCATCCGAACCGGCGGGGACGGCAGAGGCTTTCACGATGAACTTTGGCCCCAAGCTCGTCGTTCATGAAAACGTCGTGTTGTTTGCGGGTGGTGATCGGAAGATGGTTGCTTTGGAAGCTGCCACCGGCAAGCCGATGTGGACGGCACCTCATGCTCGCGGCGGATATCAGTCGCCGGAAGATCTGCTCGTCGCCTCCGGGCTCGTTTGGTCAGCTCCGACGACCAGCGGTCGCGACTCGGGGATTTGGACGGGCCGAGATTTGATGACCGGCGAGGTGAAGAATGAGTTCCCGCCGAACGTTGATACCTATTGGTTCCATCATCGTTGTTACATCGCCAAGGCCACGGACAAATATCTGATGCCTTCGCGAACTGGCATCGAATTCGTCGACCACGCAAATCAAGACTGGGACATCAACCACTGGGTGCGTGGAGGTTGCTTGTACGGTGTCATGCCATGCAACGGATTGCTGTACGCGCCACCTCATAACTGCGCGTGCTACCCCGAAGCAAAACTGTTCGGCATGAATGCCCTCGCGCCGGCCGCCGCCAGTCGTGAGACCCCTAAAGAAGTCTCTGACGAAGGCCGTTTGGAACGAGGTCCAGCCTACGAAGACATCGCCGACGCGGCACCCGGCGATACGGAATGGCCGACCTATCGTCACGATGCCGCTCGCAGCGGATACTTGCAGCAAGACGTTCCGGCGACGCTGAAGTCCGCTTGGAAGACCGATTTCGATAGCAAGTTGAGCAGTGTCGTCGTCGCCTATGACAAGCTGTTCGTGGCGGAAGTCGATCGACATACGGTACATGCCTTGAACGCAAGCACCGGCGAAAAGGTGTGGAGTTACACGGCGGGTGGGCGAGTCGACTCGCCGCCAACGATCCATAAGGGCCGCGCGATCTTCGGCGCGGCGGATGGTTGGATGTATTGCTTGCGTGCCAGTGATGGAGCTTTGGCATGGCGATTCCGCGCCGCACCACGGGACGAGCGGCTAATGGCCTTCGAGCAACTCGAATCCGTTTGGCCAGTTCACGGTAGTGTGCTGGTTGAGAATGACGTGATCTACTTTATCGCCGGTCGATCCAACTTCCTCGACAGCGGAATGCGGTTTTTTCGTGTTCATGCCGAGACAGGCCGCAAAATCTCCGAAGGCCTGATGGACGATCGCGATCCACACACCGGTGAAGACTTGCAGAATCACATCAAGGTGTTGCAGATGCCCGTCGCGTTGCCCGATATCCTGTCGAGCGACAGTGTGTACGTCTACCTCCGCTCGCAGCAGATCGACATGGAAGGAAACCGTTTGGAAATCGCACCGCATTCTGGTGACTTCGCCGGGCAAGCTTCGGTACAACGCGGTCCGACACAACATCTGTTCGCGCCCATGGGCTTTCTGGATGACACTTGGTTCCATCGATCTTACTGGGTGTATGGTCGCAGCTTTGCCGGTGGACACGGTGGATACTACCAGGCGGGCAAGTACACACCATCCGGTCGATTGCTCGTGTTTGATGACGACAATGTCTATGGCTACGGTCGCAAACCCGAGTATCTGAAATGGACCACCACCATCGAACATCAGCTCTTCGCATCCGGCAAAGAGCCGCCGCCACAGGCTCGCAGCGAAGCGGACGAGAAGTTGGTTGGAAAGAAGAATGCTCCGCAGGCCTCGACGATGATCCGTTACGGCAGACCGTCCGGCCTCAATCCGACCGGCACAGCTCTGACCGTCGAGGCTTGGATTCAGGCCGATCGCCCGGAAGGAGTTGTTGTGGCTCACGGAGGTCCGGCTGTTGGCTATGCGCTCGTACTGCGAGGCGGGAAACCGCAGTTCCTCGTGCGGACGAAGGACGAAGTGACGGTAGCGAAGTCAAAGGTTGAGACCGTTGGGCGTTGGACGCATCTGGTCGGCGTGTTGAGCGAAGACAAACAGGTCAAACTGTATATCAACGGCAAGCTGATCGACGAAGCAAAAGCGCCGAGCTTGATCCCATCAGACCCGGCGCAAGGACTGGAAATCGGAGCCGATGATGGCGGAGCCGTCGGCGACTACAAGAGCCCGCTCGGCTTCACCGGCATGATCGACGAAGTTCGCCTCTATCACGCAGCCTTGAGTGATGACGAGATTTCAGACCATGCTTCGACGACAGATCGCACTCCAACCGACGATCGACGCTTGGTCTTGGCATGCACCTTCGAAGGCGGAACTGCAGAAGACGTGTCGGGGAACGGGCATGACGGTGAACTCGCATCCGCACTCTCGACGAAAGGAAAGTTCGGCCGGGCGATGCAGTTCAGTTCCAAGCAATCCCCACAAGCTTCAGGCTCGTTCGTTGAACATCTTTGGACGCAAGACGTCCCGTTAATGGTCCGTGCAATGGTTAAGGCGAACGACAAACTGTTCATTGCGGGCCCGCCCGATCTGATCGACGAAGAAGATACCTTCCAACGCACGATGGCTCGCGATCCCAACCTCGCCTCGCAGTTGAGTCAGCAGGACGAGGCACTGAGTGGTAAGTCAGGAGGATTGATGCGAGTTGTCTCGGCAGCCGATGGCAGTACGTTAGCGGAGTACAAGCTCGACACGCTTCCGGCCTGGGACGGAATGGCCGCCGCCAACGGGCGCCTGTACTTGTCGACAACGGATGGGAGTGTGATTTGTTATGCCGGCGAGTGAGCGAATTGACGATGTGAATCGTGGTCGCGCCGGGTTGCGCGTGAGCCGCAGGTGTTGTTGGCTCAGTCATTCAAACGGTGAGATTTTATCAGAAAGGAGACGAGGTGAAATCAAATCCTACCCGTGCTGGTCCAAGCCGGTATGGAAATCTTCACTCGAACCTCGAGAGAGGGTACGCAGCCAGGGTCGGGAGGTAACAACCGGCGACGGAGGGGCCAGGTGAAGATAGTCCGGGAGGTGTCGCGTTTCGGCTCGGATGGTGGGCTAAGCTCCGTAACCTGATGAAGCCCTAGGAGACTAATCCTCTCCCCTGCGGGTTCCAACTTGGTTAGAACTCGTGGACCATCAGAGTGTATGGTGGGGCCGCCTGGACAAAATGGCTGACAACACTGACCGGTGAAAGTCCTACTTCGTCCACAGCTTGGCTTCGGCCAACTGTGGTAAGGCCAATCTATAAGTCAAAGACGAAATGAGCGGCTGAAGCGATGGAACGAGGAAGACGCCTGGTCTCTCTCGTGCAAGGATAGCAGCTCTTCCGGAGTAGTCGCGAGCTCGCGACGAAAGGAAGGACCGTTTGTGAAAGTAAGGACAACTCCTTCAAGACAGGGAGAAAGTTAGTTCGGCGACTGCGACCGCAACAGGTCTACCTGTTCCTCTTTCAGGAAACCCGCCGAGTCTAAGAAACAACTTCAAATGCTTGTGGGAGCGGTTATTCGACCGGACGATCCTCAGGATCAACAAGAGGGAAGTAAGTGGCAAAAGGAAAGATGAAAGTCCATAGTCTGACGGGAAGGATTACTTCCAAGCTGGTGTACGAAGCCTGGCGAGCTGTACGGCGAAATCGCGGTGCGGCGGGAATCGACAAGGTCAGCATCCAGATGTTCGAGAAGAACTTGGACGCCAACCTTGACCGACTGATGCGGGAGCTGAAACAGAGGACCTATGAGCCTCTACCCGCTCGGCGAGTCTACATTCCCAAAGACGCCAAGGGGACGAAATTTCGCCCGCTCGGAATCCCGGCAGTCCGAGATCGAGTTGCACAAGAGGTGTTACGACGTCTCTTGAACCCGATCTTTGAGGCAAAGTTTCACGATCATTCCTATGGCTTCCGACCCGGACGAAGCTGCCATCAGGCGGTTGAGAAAGTCTTGGAAATCGGGCAGCAAGGGTACCGCCATGTGCTCGACGCTGACATCTCCGGCTTCTTCGACAACTTGTCTCATGCCGCCATTATGCGTGAGCTGTCCGACGTGATTGCCGATGGGAACATCCTGGGACTGGTGGAGAAGTTCCTCAAGGCGGGAGTGATGGAAGGCGGCAAGGTACGACCGACACACGTTGGGACACCTCAAGGTGGAGTCATATCTCCACTGTTGGCTAACATCGCTCTGAATATCCTCGATCGGCATCTCCATGAACGCGGCTTCCGCTTTGTACGGTACGCCGACGATTTCGTGGTGCTCTGTCGTAGTGAGGACACAGCCAAAGAGGCTCTGACACTGGTCGAGCATCTGTTAGCAGATCAACTCGGGCTCTCTCTGAGTCCGGAGAAGACGAAAGTGACGAGGTTCCACGAAGGGTTCACCTTTCTGGGCTTCGACATCAAGTCGCGGTTTGTGCGGATACGAGCCAAGTCGGTGGAGAACTTCAAGACCAAAGTCCGCCGGATTACCCAACGCAGCCACAACTTGGATGCTGAAATGATCGAGCAACTGAACCGCGTAATCCAGGGCACGGCGAACTATTTCGCTACGCCTTGGTCGCACTGCGGCGATGCATACCGCAGTCTGGACCGCTGGATACGCATGCGACTGCGGTGTATGAAATTCAAGCGAAAGTCGAAGGTGGATAACGTTCGTATCCGCTTGAAACACTTCAGGAATATGGGCCTGCTCTCACTCAGCGAACTACGGAAAACTTGTGTAGCAGGATAGTCTCGGTTCCCCTCGGGGGGCGATTTCCGAGGTACCGCCCGGTGCGGGAAACCCGCACGCCGGTAAATATGGGGAATCAACCCCATTGCGATAACGGGGAGGGAGTGGCGCGAGCCACTCCCTTACCCGCTCGATTGAGCTTTGAACGCTGCTCGCATCGTCCGACGGCTTCCTTGCCGGGCGATGGGTGACCTTTGTGCTGTGCTCACTGACTGCGAGCAGATGAGCACGAACATGCGCAAGGTGCCGACTCGGCAGATACGCTACTTTACTGCAGCTGCGTATCACGTCACGAAAGTTGAACACGTGGTACGGATGTTCGCGGTTTTTCTAATTAAAGCGATGCTGGCAGATGTAGGAGGCCCTGTGTCCACTAGCGGCATCGGTGGGCACGGCCTGCCGTACGCGATGGCGTAAGACACCTATCCCGTGACCTAGACTTTCAGACCAGTCGGGATCAACGAACCATCAATAGATCGGGGTATGAGAGATGGCGCACGCCGCGAAACGCATCGGTATTCTAACATCCGGCGGCGATTGTCCCGGCTTGAACGCTGTCATTCGCGGTGCGGTCAAGACTGCCGAGCGACACGGTTATGAGATCGTGGGCTTTATCAAAGGTTATGAAGGGCTCGTCGATCCGGTTACTTACATCCCACTGAACGGAAAAAACACCGCCGGAATTCTTACACAAGGTGGAACGATTCTCGGCTCGACGAACAAAGGCCGATTCGCGGCTACGGTCGGAGTGCAAGATCGTTTGGAACTCGACCCGGTGTTGATGGCCGGTGTTCAAGCAACCTACGAGCAGCTCGGTCTGCATGGATTGATTTGCGTTGGTGGCGACGGATCGCTGGCCGTCGCTCAACAGTTTCACGAGTACGGCTTGCCCGTCGTTGGTGTTCCCAAAACGATCGACAACGACCTTTCGGCGACGGCTTTCACCTTCGGGTTCGACAGTGCCGTCGCCTGTGCGACCGATGCGCTAGATCGACTTCACACCACAGCCGCGAGTCACGAGCGCGTGCTTGTGCTGGAAGTGATGGGCCGTCACGCGGGGTGGATCGGTTTGTACGCCGGCATCGCTGGTGGCGGAGACGTCATCCTCATCCCAGAGATTCCGTGGACGTTCGAGAACGTTTGCAGCAAGATCTTGGAACGCGATCAACAAGGAAAGAAGTTCACGCTCGTCGTCGTTGCCGAAGGTGCCGAATTGCCGGACGGCGAGCTGGTCACAGCGGAGCGCCGGCAGGATTGTCGGCAGACGCGTCTGGGTGGAATTGGCAATGTTGTCGCCTACGAAATCGAAAAGCGAATTGGACGCGACACGCGAGTTTGTGTGCTTGGTCATCTTCAACGCGGTGGTGGGCCCACGACATTCGACCGAGTACTAGCGACTCAGTTTGGTTCGCACGCCGTGCGGCTGATCATCGAAGGCAAGTTCGGCGAGATGGTTTGCTATCAACCGCCGTCTATCTTGAGCGTGCCGATCCTGACTGCTGTCAACAAGTTGTCGCAGGTCGATGCAAATAGCTCGGCAGTCCAAGCGGCCCGGGCTCTAGGCATCAGCTTCGGAGATACTGCGAATGTCGCAGGTCCCTTCGGTCGGAAGGAAGTGACAGAAATTGAAGAACTGTCGAGCGACATTCCTGACCTGCTCGAAACGCCAGTGGTCGAAACGCCTTCAGAGGAGGTGACCACGTCGGATGAACCACTACCAGCCGAGTGGGAAGCTGCGGCTGCCTACGCTGACGCCGCGATGTGGTAATCGGCGCGTTGATCGACGAACACGGCTTACGCACATCGCAGTCTCATGTGCCGATAACATTCCTCGATTCGCAATCCGATCGTGATGCCGATCGAAGAAGCCGTAGGACGGACGCCTCGTCCGTCCAGGGTTTCGAACCGCTTTGCGGTCGGACGAGGCGTCCAACCTACCTCTGGTATCATTACCTGAGATGCGACCTGCTTTACTCCGGTGCCGCCACGTCATACGATGGCCGCGAGCCTGCTTGTGATGCGGCAAAGAAATCGGTCCCGAACATCTTCGGAAGGAATGACATCATGCGACAACTCAACTTCGTATCCACCCTGACACTTGTGATTGGAATGATTGTGTGTGCTGGCGCCAGGCCAGTCTCGGCAGCCGACGATTATGCCTACGATCTCGTACATTCGTCCGTCAGCTTCAAGGCGCGGCATCTCGATATCAGCTGGATTCACGGGCGGTTCAATGAAGTCGAAGGCAAGTTCTCGATCGATCGCGAGGAACCATCGAAGTCGACGTTCGAGTTGACGATCAAAACCGACAGCGTCGATACGGCGAACGAAGCTCGCGACGAACATCTACGGCAGCCGGACTACTTCGATACGAAGCAGTTTCCCACGATTCAGTTCACCAGCACCAAGACGAAGGCCATCGACGGCGGCTACGAAGTGACTGGCGACTTCACGATGCACGGCACGACCAAACAGATCACGTTGGTGTTGATGGGCGGCAAAGAACATGATTTCAAGGGAACGAAACGCGTTGCTTTCTCGACCGAACTGTCGCTCAAACGCAGTGACTACGGTTTCGATCCGAAAGCGATCGGACCGATTGGAGATGCCGCGCTGATCATGATCGATTGCGAAGGCGTGCGCAAATAGCTCATGCCCGAGCCGCTGTTGTATTTGAAGGCAACGGGAGCAGCTGCCATCGCCAGCGCTGTGATTGTGCTGGCGATGGTTGGGATACGGCGGCCCGCGAGCGGAGCGTGGATAAATTCCGCGTGCGTCGTGGGGAGTGGCCTTGGTCTCGCGCTGGGCTACTACCTGTTGTCTTTGCGATTGGCTTGGCCGCCTGCGAATGGACTCGATCGCTTCGCGATGATTGTTGTTCCGGCGATTCTCGCCGTCGAACTGATCGCTGGGGTTCCGTGTGTGCCGTGTTGGGTGGCGTGGCTATTGCGACTGAGTCTGGCCACGCTGGTCCCGCGGATTCTGTTGCACGGTTCGGTTTACATAAGCCGCTCAGACGACGGTTGGTCTCCGTGGGAAACGATTGCGATCCTGGCTGTATCCAGTGTGTTGCTTGCAGGCCTATGGAGCTTGCTGACTTGGTTGTCCGTACGATCACCAGGTGCCTCGATTCCTCTGACACTTGGAATGGCTGTGCAGTGTGCCGGCGTGACCGTGATGCTGGCAGGTTACATCAAGGGCGGCGCGGCGGCTTTCCCGCTGGCTGCGACAATTGTCGTCACGACGCTTGTGGCAGGCCCACGCATGAAGTCCACTGCCCCGCCATCGAATCACTCTCTTCCAGCACTGATCGGAATCGGGGTGTTCAGTTTATTCTGCCTGTTGTTCATCGGCAGGTACTTTGGGCGGTTATCGACAGGTTGTATGGTCGTGATATTGCTGGCACCACTTTTATGTTGGGTAACCGAATTGCCCGTTTTGCGAGATCGGAAGCCGTGGATCGTTGGAGCGATCCGTTTAACGCTGGTTGCGATCCCGCTGGTCGTGGTATTGCTGCTGGCCAAGCGAGAGTTCGACCTCAAGTTTTCCCCGTTGTTGGGGAGTACATCAGCACCAATGTCGCGTATTTGCGAAGGAGGCTGAAGGACGCCGTTCCACTCTAGCTGCAGAGAGTTCAGCCGCTGGAAACTTACTGAACGGGAGCGTAAGGTAGGCGTATGTCGCGACACGGAAACGAGTCCATCATCGAGGCGAATCAACACGTGAAGTCCATACTTGTTGTCTTCGGTATCTTGGCTTTTCCAGTTCTTGCTTCAGCTGAGCAGCCGATCCGTTTTGACCGAGATGTTCGGCCACTTTTTTCCGATCGGTGTTTCGAGTGTCACGGACCCGACGCGCAGGAACGACAAGGCGAACTGCGATTGGATCGCGCCGATGGTCCTGATGGTGCGTATCGCACGCTCGATGATTCGCCAGCGATCAAGCCTGGCTCGATCGAAGACAGTCTCGTCTGGCAGCGGATAACGGCGGTCGATGATGACGTGATGCCGCCGCCGGATTCCGAAAAGAAGCCACTTACCGCTAGTGAAATGGAGATCATCAAGCGGTGGATCGAACAGGGAGCTGAGTATGTCAACTTCTGGGCGTTCGTACCGCCTCGGATGGCCGATCCGCCGGATTTGAAAAACGTGAGCTGGAGCCAGCAGCCGATCGACCGCTTCGTGCTGCACCGGCTTGAAGAAGCAGGCCTGACGCCGAAGCCAACAGCGGATCGGCGGAGCTTGATTCGGCGCCTAAGTCTCGACCTGACGGGACTGCCGCCGACGCGAGATGAGATTAGTCAGTTCCTAGATGACACCGCCGAGGGCGCTTACGAGCGATTGGTGGATCGGTTGTTAGCCAAGCCGCAGTACGGCGAGCACATGACCAAGTACTGGCTGGACCTTGTGCGTTTCGCGGACACGAATGGCATTCACCACGACCACTACCGCGAGATGTCGCCGTATCGGGACTGGGTCATCCGAGCGTTCAATCAGAATCTTCCTTACGACGATTTTGTCAAGTATCAACTCGCAGGCGACCTTTACCCAAATCCAAACTACGACCAACTCATCGCATCTGGATTCAACCGGCTGCACTTAATCATCGATCGAGGGACGGCGTTGCCGGAAGAGAGTTTCACTCGCAATGTCATCGATCGCGTCACGGCGGTCGGCACGGCGTTTATGGGGCTGACAGTGCAGTGTGCTGTCTGTCACGACCATAAGTACGATCCAATTACGATGCGAGACTTTTATCAGCTGTTTGCCTTCTTCAACAATCTAGATGCTGATCCTGAAACCGGAGGTCGGCAAGGAAGTGATTTTCAACGAGGCTTGCAACCGCCTTATGTCACCCTGGCGGACGATAGGCAGATCGCGAAGCTCGCGGAGTATGACCTTCGCATCAAGCAACTGAAGACAGAACTACAGAGGATCGAGAAACAATCCAAGGATACTTCCGACGAAACGCAGAAGAAGGCGGTCGAAGAAGAGTTAGAAAAAGCGAAGCAAGCATTGGCGAAACAGGAGAGAGAAAAGCAGACATTCGAGGCCACGATTCCTGCAGCGATGGTGATGAAGGAGCGAGCGGAGTTGCGCCCGGCTCACATTTTGATTCGCGGCGCGTACGACAAGCCCGGCGAAGAAGTCGGGCGAGATTCACCTGCATTCCTCCCGCCGATGAAAGAGATGGACGGCATCAAGTCGCGCATGGACTTGGCCGAGTGGTTCGTAGCGGCAGAGAATCCTTTGACGGCTCGAGTGGCGGTCAATCGCTGGTGGCAGCAATTGTTTGGCGTGGGAATCGTGAAGACGGCGGAGGATTTTGGCGCACGCGGCGATTTTCCGAGCCATCCGGATCTGCTCGATTACTTGGCGGTGTCGTTCGTCGAATCGGGATGGAACGTCAAAGCATTGATCAAGCAAATCGTCATGTCGGAGACCTATCGGCAGTCGTCTGACGCCACGCCCGACGAGTTTAAGAACGATCCTGACAATCGATTGTTGTCACGCGGAGCACGCTTCCGCTTAGACTCCGAAGTGATTCGCGATCAAGTGCTCGCCACCAGTGGGCTATTGAATTACGAGCTATTTGGAATGAGCGTCAAACCACCGCAACCCGAAGGTCTGTGGGAAACGGTCAGCATGCCCAGCTCCTACCCTCGAAGTTATGAAACTGACACGGGTAATAAGATCTACCGACGTAGCGTCTATACTTTCTGGAAGCGAGGCATGCCGCCTCCGCAAATGACCATCCTGAACGCGCCGACTCGGGAAGCGTGCATCGCCCGCCGAGAGAGAACGAACACACCACTTCAGGCCCTGCTGTTGTTGAACGAGCCGGAGTACGTCAAGTCGTCTCGGCATTTGGCTCAGGAGATTCTGGCAGACCGATCCCAAAACGCGACCGAGCGTTTAGCTGCAATCTATGAAACGATTACGTCCAGACTGCTGGACGCCGATGACACCGCAAGCTATCTCAAGATGGTCGAAGATCTCGAAGCGATCTACCGCAACAACTCGGCGCTGGCGGAGAAGCTTTGCGAGGGCGTGACGTTGCGAGAGGGCGAGACCTCCGCCGAACTAGCCGCTTGGACTATGTTGGTCAGCACGATTTTCAATCTCGACATCACCAAGACGCGGAGCTAATGATCATGCAAGAGTGGATGGAACAGCATAATCGTTTGCAGGCTCGTCGACAGTTCCTGAAGACTTCGGGAATGGGGTTAGGTGCAACCGCGTTGGCGTCGCTCTTGCCGCAAAACAGCAAGGCTCAGTCGGCTCCACATCTAAAGCCGCGAGCCAAGCAAGTCATCTTCCTGTTCATGGCGGGTGCGCCCAGTCAGATCGACCTGTTCGACTACAAGCCGCAACTCAACAAGCTCTTCAAGGAACCGCTACCACCAAGCGTTAGCATGGGACAGCGTGTGACCGCGATGACCAAAGGCAAGGAGCAATTGATCGCTCCATCCAAGTTCAAGTTTCGCCAGAAAGGCGAGGGCGGTAATTGGATGTGCGAGTTGTTTCCGCATCTGTCCGAGGTCGCGGACGATCTGTGCATTATTAACTCAATGCATACGAACGCCATCAACCATGATCCCGCCAAGACATTCATCTGTACTGGCTCCGAGATTCCTGGCAAGGCAAGCATGGGCGCTTGGTTGAGCTATGGCCTCGGATCGATGAATCGAGACTTACCCGATTTTATCGTGCTCACTTCAGCCTACTGGACAGGCGGCACACGCAATGTGCAAGCGTTGTATAGCCGCTTGTGGGGCAGTGGCTTCTTGCCTTCTAAGTATCAAGGTGCGGCGTTTCAGACGTCGGGCGACCCGGTACTCTTTCTGTCGAATCCCAATGGCGTCGACAGCGACGTTCGCCGCCGCATGCTCGATACCTTGGGACAGATGAACCGCAAACACTTTGAGGAGATCGGTGATCCTGAGATCCAGACCACCATCGCCCAACAAGAAATGGCCTTCCGCATGCAAGCGTCCGTGCCGGAACTGACGGACATTTCTGCCGAGCCACAACACGTTATCGATTCCTATGGTTCGGAAGTACATAAGAGCGGATCGTTTGCACGCAACTGTTTACTCGCCCGACGGATGATCGAACGCGGCGTCCGGTTCGTCCAAGTGTTTCATCGCGGCTGGGATCACCACAGCATTCTGCCAAAGCAGTTGACCGGCCAGTGCTTCGACGTCGATCAACCATCGGCGGCACTGCTAAAAGACTTGAAGCAGCATGGCCTGCTCGAAGACACGATCGTTGTCTTTGCTGGCGAGTTTGGACGGACCGTCTACTGCCAGGGCACATTGAAACACGACGACTACGGTCGTGATCATCATCCGCGTTGTTTCTCGGCATGGATGGCGGGCGGTGGCATCAAGGGCGGCATCACTTACGGCGAAACCGATGACTTCAGCTACAACGTCGCCCATAATCCTGTGGCTGTCCGTGATCTGCACGCGACCATGTTGCACCAGTTAGGTATCGATCACAAAAAGCTGACTTTCCCCTTCCAAGGCCTCGATCAACGGTTAACGGGCGTCGAACCGTCGCACATTATCAAGGAAGTTCTCGTCTAAACGACGACGATTGCCATGCCGCAGGTAGGGAGGACAATGCCCAACCTTGATGAAATCGAGAATTCGGTGATGTGACTGTAGAAACGAACATGCTGTAGCGGTATGTTGGCACAGTATCGAACTGCGTTTACAGATCCAGACGGTATTTAGAAGCCCCTACGATCAACACGTTCAGGAGTTCAGCGATGTCCGAGACACGAAAGCAACTTCACCGGCGGCGATTCTTGAAGTCTGCACTTACAGCAACTGGTGCCGCCGTAATGGCACCGACGATCATTCCCAGTTCTGCATTGGGCCGAGATGGTGCTGTCGCTCCTAGCGAGCGGGTCGTGATCGGGGGCATCGGGATTGGACGGCGTGGCACCTACGACCTCAGCTGTTTCCTTGAGCAACCGGACGTCCAGTTTGTCGCGGTTTGTGACGTCAAGGAGGCGCGTCGTACTGCGGTAAAGAAGATCGCCGACACGCAATATGGAAACCAAAACTGCGCTACTTACCGTGATTTTCGCGAGTTGCTTGATCGAAGTGACATCGACGGCGTACTGATTGCCACGGGTCCAAACTGGCATGCGACCGCTGCGATGACTGCGGCAAAAGCCGGTAAGGATATGTACTGCGAGAAGCCGGTCACGAAGAACATCTCGCAGAGTTTGATCCTTGCCGAAACAATGCGTCGCACCGGTCGCGTCTTCCAGGCTGGGACGCAACGTCGTAACTTGCCGCACTTCGCGTTCGCGTGTGAACTGGCTCGCACAGGAAAGCTCGGGAAGCTGACGAAGGTCTATGCCCATCCGATGGGAATGCAGGCCTTGATGAGCGGCTGGCTGCCTGCCGAGCCCGAACCGGATCAAGAGGTCGTCGATTGGAACATGTATCTCGGCCCAGCGGCTTGGCGTCCGTTCAATCCTAAGTTGCTCGACGGTTTCAACTTCGAAAAGGGTGGTGGTTTCGTTGGTGCTTTCAACGGTGGTGGCGTGCTCGAATGGGGCTCGCACTGTGTTGACCTCTGCCAATGGGCAGTCGGCGACTGCCTGCCTCCCGTCGAGTACAACGCACCCAAAGACGGGCAACTGGTCGCGCGGTATGAGAATGGCACCGAGTTGATCTTCCGCGAGACCGGTTGGATTCCGCTTGGCTCGTGCCCTGTACGATTCGAAGGCGAGTCGGGATGGGTCGAAGCGGGCGACAGCGGCAAGCTCGTACTCAGTTCACCGGCTTTGCTCGCCGGAAGAACGGTTGAAGAGATTGGCGGCTATCCCGCGACGTTCCATGTACGAGATTTCCTCGACTGTGTGAAGACACGCAGTCAACCAAAGGGAAATGCCGACGCCGCGTGCAACGCGCATATCGCCTGCCATGCAGCCAACATCGCGCTGCACTTGGGTCGCCAGGTGAAGTACGACAACGTGACACATGAGTTTATCGATGACGAAGCAGCGAATCGCCTGCGTTCGGAAGCGTTGCGTGAGCCGTGGCGACTTTAATCGACTTCACCTAATTGGCGATTGACGAAAGACCCAATGACACAAGAATCTCGAAACCCGACGATCGAAGCAGATGCATGGATTCGCTCCGGCGAACGCTGTTCGAATTTTGTCCGGTGTCATTCCGATTGCATTCGTCCTTGGGTACTTCGTCATTCGTAATTCCACATCACTTCGTCCTCTCTGTTCAGGACCACTAATATGCAAATCAATCGATCAGTAACACGCTTTGTCGTATCCCTCGTTGCTATCGCCGCAATGGCGACCGCATCTGTGCGGGCTGCCGAAGATCAGAAAGCATCCGCTGAGAAAGAAAAGGAACTGCTCGCGATCCTTCGCTCGGATTCTCCCAAGGCGGAGAAGGCGATCACTTGCAAGCTGTTGGCCATTCACGGTTCAAGCGAGTCTGTCTCCGACTTGGCTGAACTGTTAGCTGACGAGCAATTGTCGTCTTGGGCCCGGATCGCATTGGAAGCGATCCCGGGATCGGTCGCTGACGAAGCGCTACGCAAAGCTGCGGCATCACTCGAAGGGCTCCTGCTAGTGGGTACGATCAATTCGATCGGTGTTCGCCAGGACGCCAACGCGGTCGACCTCTTAGCGACGCGTATGAAAGACTCGGATGCCGAAGTCGCGTCGGCGGCGGCGGTTGCTCTGGGCCGCATCGGCAATGAGTCCGCCACGACAACGCTCCGTGACTCGTTAGCTACCGCTCCAGTCAAGGTGCGTTCCGCAGTGGCCGAGGGCTGTGTGCTCTGTGCCGAACGATTGCACGCGGCAGGCAAGTCTGATGAAGCGGCTGAAATCTATGACGAAGTTCGCAAAGCCGAAGTGCCTCAGCAGCGAATCATCGAAGCGACACGCGGAGCGATCCTTGCACGCAACGAGGAAGGAATTCCTCTTTTGCAAGAGTTATTCCATTCGTCCGACAAGAAGATGTTTCAGTTGGCGCTGGGCACGGTTCGCGAGTTCCCGGGCGGAACGGTCGACAAGGCGTTGGCGACCGAGCTGGCTAGTGCAACGCCCGATCGAGCTGCTCTTATTATCCAAGCCATGGCGGATCGTCCCGAGACCGTTGTCTTAGCAGCCGTGTTGCAAGCCGCCAGCGACGGACCAAAGGAAGTGCGACTTTCCGCACTCAACGCGTTAGGACGAGTTGGAGATGCAACGTGCCTCAGCACACTGCTTGACGCTGCGATCGAAGCCGACACGGATTTGTCACTCGCCGCCAAGGCGTCGCTGGCCGAACTGCCTAGTGAGAAAGTCGACGCGCAAATTGTCGCTCTGCTTCCGAAGGCAGATGCAAAGAGCTACCCCCTCTTGATCGAACTCGTTGGGCAGCGACGCATTGACGCCGTGCCCGAACTTCTCGGTGCGTTAGATCATTCGGACGACAAAGTCCGCAGTGCCGCGTTGGCAGCGTTAGGTGAAACGGTTTCACTAAAGCGTCTTTCCATTCTCGTCTCGCAAGTCGTCGCACCAAAACATCCCGAAGATGCCGCAGTCGCGCAACAGGCGCTCAAAGCAGCAAGCGTCCGCATGCCAGACCGCGAGGCGTGTGCTGCCGAGCTCGCTGTAGCATTGGATCGCGCGTCTGGAGCAACGAAGAGCACACTACTGGAAATCCTTAGCGATGTGGGCGGAACAAAGGCTTTGACAACGTTGGGAGCGGCGGCGAAGAGTGCTGATCCTGAGTTGCAAGACACTGCCAGTCGCTTGTTAGGCAAGTGGAACGGCGTTGATGCGGCACCAGTTCTATTGGACCTTGCAAAGACCGCGCCGGCGGAGAAGTATCAGGTTCGTGCACTGCGAGGTTACATCGGTCTGGCACGGAAGTTCACGATGTCAGATCCAGATCGAGCCGAGATGTGCCAAAAGGCGCTTGACATTTCGCGTCAACCCGCCGAGCAGAAACTCGTGCTGGACGTGTTGGCTCTACATCCGAGCGCCGAGGCACTCACCTTGGCGATTTCCGCGATGCAGACTCCCGGTTTGAAGCAAGACGCAACGCAAGCCACTTTGGTTATTGCGCAAAAGATCGGCGGCAAGGTCGACGTAAGCGAGCAACTTGCGAAAGCTGGACTCGACAAAGTGAAAGTCGAGATCGTCAAAGCCGAATACGGCGCGGGATCAACTCAAAAGGACGTCACGGCAGTGCTAAGAAAGCACGTTGGCGATTTACCTCTGATCGCCTTGACATCATCAAACTACAACACAAGCTTTGGTGGCGACCCGGTGCCGGGAAACGTGAAACGTCTACGCGTCCAATATCGCCTGAATGGCAAGGCGGGCGAAGCGTCGTTCGCAGAGAACGACTTGATCATTTTGCCGATGCCAAAGTGATCACATTGATCAGTGGGGCGCGCCTTGAGGGCCCGCGAGATTGATTCACCTTCCCTCAATGCACGATCTCCCTAGGAAGACAACAGGGAACCAGCATCAACCCAATCCTTGGCCCTTCGTGGACATGGAACCAAAGCCGACTCCGGCTTCATTGTCATTGCGGTAGTGGTACAGCTTGAAATTCCGGAAAGTAGGACGGCCACTCTTGGCCGTCTTTTGTCGGGCAGGAGTGCCCGACTTACGGCAAAGTGTAGCACTACCGTCATTGCTGTTTTTTGACCGACAATTCCCAACGCCAACCGGGAGTGTTGTTGGCCTTTGGCAATATCCCTGCATCAAACCAGCTCAAACGGCGAGCCGTCAATGAATGGGTGTGGTTCTGATTTCCGCAAACACGGAAAAACTCCTCTTCCCGATACCGGGGCCGTACTTACAATGTCGTTCGCACTATGAGCGATGTCCATGTAAAGGCAACGAACGAACTTCGGTTGCGTGAGCTGCCGAGAAGCCTGAGTCGACAAGCTGATTTCGCCGACGCGGTCCAGTCGCTACGAGTTGGTAGCGGTGCGACATTCGACGGAGTCTGGGGGTCGTCGTCTGCGCTGTTGGCAGCCGCCTTGAGCGCTCACGCCAGCGGCCCACTTGTTTTGGTGGCGGCCAAACCCGCCGACGCTGATCTGCTGGCAGACGACCTGCAGCTCTTTACGGGCGAGGCACCACTGCGATTTCCTGCTTGGGAGACCGAGCCGAACGAACGCGTCATTCAAGACGAGAACTTCGGCGAGCGATTGCGTACGCTCAAGTATCTGCTGCATGATCTTCCACACTTAGCAAAGCCGATCTCCGCCCCGATATTCGTCACCAGCGTCCAGAGCCTGCTCCAACCCACACCCAGCCGGGAGTTGATCGAGAGCAGTTCGCGTGTCTTGCGCAACGGCAGCCGTCTCGATTTCGATGGGTTCAAGAGATGGCTGATCGAACAAAAGTTTCACAGCACGAGCGCCGTAGAATTACCCGGCGAGTTCTCGATGCGTGGCGGGATCATTGACTTGTTCGCTCCTGATTGGCAGCGTCCCGTTCGGATTGAACTGTTCGACGATGAGATTGAATCGATCCGTCGATTTGATGTCGCCAGTCAACGGAGCTTGGAGACGCTGACCGAAGTCGAGATCACCGTCATCCAACCGACAAGTCACTCCACCGCTCACTTCGCCGACTATCTTCCCACAGATACGTGGTGTTTGCTCGTCGAGCCCGAACAAATTGACGAGCAGGGCAAGCACTACCTCAGCCGTATCGAACATCCGGCGGAATTCCATAGCGTGGAAGCCGTATTGAAGTCATTCCAGCCGTTGGCCGTCGCAACGGCTTCTTCCCTCGCGAGGGGAGCGACCGGCGTTCGTTGTGTTCTGCCCATCGAGTCGGTCGAACGCTTCAGCGGTGATGTAAAACGTGTTCGCGAGGAGTTGGATCGGTCCGCGTCAGATTGCCAGACCTTCATCGTGACACCCACCGAAGCAGAGATCGAGCGTTTGCATGAGCTACTCTGCGAGACGACGATTGCCAAGGAAGAGCGTCTCCATTTTGCAGTCGGCCAATTATCGGCGGGCTTTCGGTTGCTTTCGGACGGCGTGTTGTTGATTTCGGCAACCGAATTGTTTCAACGTGGCGATGTACGCCGCGTGCCGCGCCGCCGACTTGGCAAAGCGATCGACAGTTTTCATGATTTACGCTCCGGTGATCTCGTCGTTCACTTGAGTCATGGCATTGGGAGATATCGCGGTATTGAGCTGATCGATAAGCAGGGTCAACTCGAAGAGCACCTGCAGATCGAATTCCGTGATCGAGCGAAGCTATACGTTCCGGCCGCAAAGATCGATTTGATCCAAAAATACATTGGCGGCACGAAGACGCGACCGACGCTGGCGAAGCTCGGTGGAGCGACATGGCTAAAGCAGAAGAAAGCTGCCGAATCCGCCGTCATGGATATGGCGGTCGAAATGATCGAGCTACAGGCGGCTCGGCAAAGCCGTCCCGGTATCGCTTTCGCACCCGATGGCGAATGGCAACGTGAATTCGATTCGTCATTCCCCTACGAAGAGACGCGCGACCAACTGTTGGCGATCGATGACATCAAAGGCGACATGGAAGCAACGCGACCGATGGACCGCTTGTTGTGCGGCGACGTTGGATTTGGCAAAACCGAGATGGCGATGCGAGCCGCATTCAAAGCCGTCGATAACGGTTACCAAGTCGCGATCCTTGTTCCAACAACGATTCTCGCTGAGCAGCACTACCACACATTCTCGGAACGCATGGCCGAGTTTCCCTTTGATATCGGTCGACTGAGCCGATTTTGTTCGACGCAGGAAGAGCGTGAAGTCGTTGAAGGACTGAAGGCTGGTCGAATCGATATTGTCATTGGGACGCATCGGCTCGCGTCGAAGGACGTGACGTTTCACAATCTGGGGCTCGTCATCATCGACGAGGAACAGCGGTTCGGCGTTGAAGTGAAGGAACGACTGAAGTCGCTTCGCTCGACCGTGGATGTCCTGACCATGACAGCCACTCCGATTCCGCGAACGTTACATATGAGCCTCGTCGGAGTGCGAGACATTTCGAATCTTGAGAGTCCTCCGGAGGATCGTGTCGCTGTCGAGACACGTGTGACCCGCTTCAGCAACGAGTTGATCCGGCACGCGGTACTGCGTGAACTTAGCCGCGGGGGGCAGATCTATTTTGTCCACAACCGTGTCCAAGATATCGAAGTCGTCGCCAAGAAGCTCCGCAATATCGTGCCCGAAGCAAGCATCCGCATTGGCCACGGCCAAATGCACGAAGATGAACTGGAGCAGGTGATGGTTGACTTTGTGGCGGGTAGCTTTGATTTATTGCTGGCGACGACGATCGTCGAGAGTGGCCTCGACATCCCTGCTGCGAATACGATCTTCATCGACGAAGCCGATCGATACGGATTGGCTGACCTGCACCAGTTGCGAGGGCGCGTCGGACGCTACAAGCATCGCGCTTACTGCTACTTGTTGATCGATCCTCACAAACACGTTACGCCCAACGCGGCCAAACGACTGCGAGCGATCGAAGAGTACAGCGAGATGGGAGCCGGGTTTGCTCTTGCGATGCGTGACTTGGAGATTCGTGGCACGGGAAATCTACTAGGCATGCAGCAAAGCGGACACATTGCTGCAGTTGGTTATGAGTTCTACTGCGAGTTGCTCGAAGGCGCAGTACGTTCGCTGAAGCAGTTGCCTCGCAAACTTTCCGTTGATGTGGATGTGGAATTGCCGACAGCAGCCTACATCCCGGATGACTATGTGCCGGATATTCGATTGAAAATTGATCTGTATCGCCGGCTACGACGGGCCGCCACATATGACGACTTGGGCGAGTTTCGAGCGGAGTTAGTTGATCGCTTCGGTACCCCGCCGCCACCCGTCGAACGAATGCTGGAACTTAGTGAACTGCGGCTGGATGCGACGATTTGGCAAATTGTCTCGATCACTGTCGAAGATCTTTACCTTGTGTTTGGCTATGCTGATCGCAAGCGAATGGAGCAATTGGTGAGAGTCTTTCGCGGCCCATTGCGAATTGCGGACCATAAGAGTGCGTACTTAAAAGTCCCGGAAGCCGCTGCCGATCCGAGTGTTTTCTTGGAAACCGCGAAATCGGTGTTGCGGTCAATCTAGGTGGCTCGCTATAGTTCCCCGCCGCGCGGCGAATGCGCTGCGTCCGTAAAACAGTGTCTCGTCTTGTCGTTCTCGTCCGTTCGGACTCCCCTCAAGGGCGAACCCGAGTGTTGCATTCACATCTAACGAAAACCCTCTCGCTGGCAGTGCTGGCGTGCCTGACTGTTGCGTCAGACACCACATTTGCGCAAGGTTTTCCGCCCTACATACAGCCCGATCAAGCGGCTCCGCCGTCGAAGGTCTTCGAAGCAGCTGAAACAGTGGCTCGAGTGGGCAATCAGCACATCTTCCAAGGCGACTTGGAGGGCGATGCCTACATCGTTCTCATCCCAACGCTGGAGCGTATTCCGCCCGAAGAACGCGAAGCCGCCGAGCCGCAAGTCAAAGCGCAACTCGCCAACCTGTCCCAGCAAGTTCTTCGCGAAACCGTTCAGCGCAAGTTGATGTACGAGATGTTCCTCCGTACGATTCCGCCCGACAAGCTGGCGGAGGCGAAGGCAAGTATCAAAGAACGCGTTGGTGAACAGTTTACGGAAGCGCTCGAAGAGATGGTCGAGAAGGTCAAGAAGGCCGACAAGACCGAGTATAAGGATCTGACCCGCCAAAGCTCACAATTGTTTCGCTTGGCCTATGTCATGAAGGAGATGGAACTCTCGACGTTTCGTGAGCTCGATCTATTGCTTCGACGCTATGGCACTTCGCTTGAGCGGCAGCAAACAGCGTATGCCGAGGACCAACTTGGCCGGCAGGAAATGTATAAGGAAGCTCGCAGCGTCGCTGAAGTAACTTACGACGACATGGTCGAGTACTATCAAGACAACCTCGATGACTTCCGAGTGGCAACTCGCGCCCGATGGGAGCAGATCACAATTGCTTTCTCAGAGTTTCCGACGAAGTTCGCCGCCGGCGAGGCAATCGCAAAAGTTGGCAACGAATTGTTTTATGGGGCACCGTTCAAGCAAGTCGCGAAGCGACACTCGCATGGCGATAAAGCCAGCGAAGGCGGCTATCACGACTGGACGGATTGGGGCGACTTCAAGATCTCGAGAGAGATAAATGAAGCAGTCTTCTCGATCAAGCCCGGTGAACTGAGCTACATCATTGAGGACGCCGAAGGATTGCACATCATCCGGGTCATCGAGCGGCAAGATGCGCATGTGATCCCGTTCGCTGACGCTCAGCTAACGATCAAAGAGCGGATCCAAGGCGACCGGCGGTCCGAGGCGATCAACAAATACCTGGCGCAACTCCAAGATCGCATTCCCGTCTGGACCGCCGACGACGGCCCAGAATCGCAAGAGCAGATCGCCAAACCACCCAGCATGAACCGCGTTCGCTAGGACGCAACCCTATTGAAAGTGCGGCTGCGCGGCTATGATTCGTGCATGAACATGCCCGCCGAATCTACGTCAGGCGAACTCGGTGCCAGGCCAAGCGGTAACATCGAGCTTAAAGCTCGCCTCGTCTCGTTTGAGGCAGCGCGCCAAGTCGCGACTGCTCTGGCCGACACCCAGTTGCCGGACCAGCATCAGGTGGATACCTACTTCCACTGCCAAGACGGACGCTTGAAGCTTCGCGAAATAGGCGGCGAGCGAGCCGAGTTGATCGCCTATCGCCGCGCTAACGAAAGCGGGCCCAAGGCCAGCAATTACTTCGTGCTGCCCGTCGAGCAGCCAGAACGCTTCAAGGAAGCACTCGCCACGACGCTCGGCATTCGCAGCCGCGTCGAGAAGCATCGAGAGATCTACTTGCATCGAAATGTCCGAATCCATCTGGATCGCGTCACCGGGCTTGGTGAGTTCCTTGAGTTTGAAGCCGTTCTGAGCGACGAACATCGGGAAGCCGAGTCGCAACAACTGGTCCGGGAACTGCGTCAACGTTTCACGATTGCCGATTGCGATCTCCTGGACGCTTCCTACGGCGAAATGATCGAATCCGCGTGAACTGCGCCGTCGCGTTGACACTGTTTCGGTCCCCGCCTATGATCGCGGAGCAAGCATGACGTTCGTCACGGTCACGCGACAGCCCTCAATTTAATGCAGGAAAACTCATGGGATTGTTCAGCGGCTTTGAGCACATTGTTCGAGAACAGGAACCGCTCGCCCCGTATACGTGGTTACGCGTGGGCGGCCCCGCCCAATACTTTGCCGAGCCGACGTCGGTCGACGAGTTAGTCGCATTGGTCAAGCATTGTGCCGAGAACGAAGTGTACGTACGTGTGCTCGGCTCGGGTTCGAGCTTGCTGGTGCGGGAGGCGGGCGTGAACGGACTCGTTATCCATTTGGCCGCGGCGGCGTTCTCGCAAATCTCCACTGACGGTAACAAAGTCATAGCAGGCGGTGGTGCCAAGCTCAGCCATGTCATCTCGACGGCCGTTCGCGAAGGACTTGCCGGACTGGAAGCATTGGCCGGAGTTCCAGGAACCATTGGTGGCGCATTGCACGACAACGCCGACGCGAATGGAACGGACATCGGACAGTGGACCACCAAGGCCACGATGCTGAGCAGGACGGGTGCAATCGTCGAGCAGCAAGGCGCTCAACTGCGCTTCGCCTATCGCAATAGCAGCCTCGACGAGTTGGCGATCCTGAGCGCTGAGTTCACCTTAGAGAAGGCCGATCCGGAAACACTGACGAAGCGAATGCAAAAGTTTTGGATCGTGAAGCAATCCAGTCAGCCCGCAGCGAACGAGAACCCGGCCTGTGTCTTCAAAGATGTCGGTGGAATGAACGCGGCCAGCTTAATCGAGCAAGCCGGTTGCAAGGGAGCTTCCGTCGGCAACGCAGTCATCAGCCAACGCGACAGCCGCTTCATTGTGGCCAATCCAGGCACGACCAGCGACGACGTGCTACAGCTGATCGAGAAAGTCCAATCTGCCGTCGAAGAAAAGCTCGGCGTCGAATTGGAAACCCAAGTTCGCGTCTGGTAGTCAATCGCTTGCTAGCATCTAGAAATCGATTGGAAATCGAGATTCAGCCAATCTCTCGGCTCTGCTAAGCTTCCCGCCCATCGTGGAGGAGCTATGGCAGCGAAGAAGCGGAAAGAACCTGAACTGATTGAAGCCGGAAGCTCGTTGGCATCGGGGGCCACCGGGCTGATCGGTGCCACGGTCCTACTTGCCGGAATGATCGTCGCGGCGTTCTTTGCGTGGAATCAATGGGCGAAACCAGTCCTCAAGATTTCGCACCATCAACTCACTCCGGAAAATGTCAAAATCCCTCCGGCACCACCGTGGATTCGGACCGACATTAAAGCCGAAGTCTTTCGAGATGGAAGCCTGTCGGATGCCTCCGCGCTCGAAACGGACCTGACCCCACGCATCGCCCATGCATTCGAAATGCATCCGTGGGTAGCCGAAGTAACACGGGTCAGCAAAGAGGCTCCGGCGAATGTGATCGTTGAACTCGTCTATCGTCAACCAATCGCTTGGGTCGAAGTTCCCGAAGGAATGTTCGGTCAGCAGGGTCAGGCGGCGTTACCGATCGACAGCAAGTCGGTACTACTGCCACAAACCGACTTCACACCCGACGACCTCGGGCTCTTTATCCGCATTGATGTCGAAAACCTCTCGATGTGCGGGCCAACTGGAGCGCCCTGGGGAGATCCACGCGTCGCGGGCGCGGCGGCGATTGCGACGGTCCTAGGAGATCAGTGGCGAGTGCTCGGGCTGTACGAGATCAAGGCCGTAAGTGACTACAGCCGCCCCAACACACCAGCAACCACGCGATACGAGTTGTTCACACCGAACGAGAAGCGATTGATCTGGGGCAGCGCACCAGGCTTGGAGACTCCCGGCGAACCACCCGCAGCGACGAAGTTCCGACTGCTGCGAGAATATGTTCAACGCAACGGTCGACTGGACGACAGTTCGGTGCTGGGATTGGATCTGCGTAACCCCGAGTCGATTCGAACAGCACTGTTACCGCGTTAGTCCTCTTCCGTTGGCTCGCCGACCGATAACTCGCCGCTTTCGATCAACTCACGCAGTTCGCGGCGCATCACGGTGCAATCATCCGGTGCTTCGATCCCAATGCGCACTCCGCCTCCGGCAACCCGAACGACGGTGACGGTAATATTGTCGCCGATGACGAAACTCTCACCGACCTTGCGTGTGAGGACTAACATTCATTCTTGATCCTAGACTTGATGGCAGCACACACACCGCTGCTTGCGGCGTGCTACTAATGCGGGGAATCTTATCAGTGGCTAGCGGGTATTGCAAGCAATCGGCAGGTTACCTCAGGGCCTTTCATTGATTGAAGTTGCACAAGATGTACGACCGCCCTCCGAGCCCGTCGAATGACGACTTAGATTCAATCGACGGGCTTGGAGGCCCGTCGTACAAACCTCTCAGTTTGAAAAACTGAAAATCCCCGCAGGTTACCTTCTGGGAGAGCGAATTCGCCGAAAGATAGGCCAAATGAGCAAGCCGGCGGCAAGGAGGCAAAAGAAGAGTGAGATGGGACTGGTCAGAATTGGCAGGTAGCTGCCCCCGGAAGCCTGTAATCCAGCTCCAAGGTTTTCTTCTGCGATTGGGGCCAAAATGAAGCCAATCACGAAGGGAGCTAGTGGGATCTTGATTGACTCCATCGTGAATCCGACCGCACCAAAAGCCAACATCACCCACACGTCGAACATTCGATTGTTCTGAGCATACGAACCGACGACGCAACAGACCGAAATCACCGGCACGAGATACGCTCGCGGCGCAGTCATCAATTTCGTCAGGTAGCGAATACTCACCAGCATAAACACGGCCATCGCAAAGTTCGCGACGAATGCCGTCGCCATGATCGTATACACGACCTCGGGGTTGTCTCGAAAAAGCAGAGGCCCCGGCGTCAGTCCGTGCAAGACGAGAGCTCCCAGCAGGATTGCGTCAATCACGCTCCCGGGAATGCCTAACGCAACGAGTGGGATCAAGGCACCACCGACCGTTGCGTTGTTCGCTGCCTCCGAAGCGATGATGCCTTCTTCCGACCCGTGGCCAAATTTCTCGGGTGTCTTCGACATCCCCTTGGCCGCGGAATACGCCATGATCGATCCAATGTTCGCTCCGACTCCCGGCAAGATGCCAACCCAAACACCAATCAACGAAGAACGTACAAGGTTGAATGCATGAGTCACCCAATCCTTGGCTCCCAGCCACATACCGCTGCTGTCGTATTGCGTCGTTTCGGCCTGCTCGTCGATTCTCAAGACTTCTCGGACGAGTTGGCTGACCGCAAACAAGCCGATCAATACGGGAAGCAGTTGAAAACCCGCATCGAGTTCGCGAAATCCAAGCGTCATCCGCGGATCGCCTGTTGCCGGATGGACTCCCGGTTGACTTGCCAGGACGCCTAGCAAGCCCGAGAACACACCGCGACTCAGTGAATTGCCTGTTACGGAAGCGATCAGCATCAGCGCCATAAACGTCAACGAAAAGAAATCGAAGGCTCCGAGGTGGGTCGAGAGATCGGCGATCGGCTTTGACAACAACACCAAGAAGATCCACGAAATGAGCCCTCCTACGAATGACGCCGCGACCCCCAGACCCAACGCACGTCCGGGCTGTCCGTTGACCGCCATTGGATGGCCATCCAGCGTCGTCATGATCGAAGCCGGAGTTCCCGGCATTCGCAACAGCGTCGCCGAGATCAATCCGCCGCTGATCGAACCGACATACATCGACACCAGCAAGATCATGGCATCGGCAGGATCGCTCATCGTATACGTCAAAGGCAACGTCAGCGCAATCAGCATGGCACCCGTCAAGCCAGGAACGGCACCGACCATGACTCCCAACACCACGCCGATCAGCATCAAGCAGAAGGGCCAAGGCATTAACAAGCGCTCGAAGGCAGCGGCAAGGTCGGTCATCGTGACTCAGTCAAGGAAGCACAAGAGAGAAGAACTTGGTGAAGACGCTGCTGAGCCCAAGAGACATCGCGAGTGCAACGATCGCCAACGGCAGCAAGTGCTTAGCTTGCCGGCGAGTCAAAATCACGCCAATTTGCATGACATAGCAGAACGTCGCGACCGTAAAGCCGGCAATTCCCGCCGAAAGCAACGCGGCATAGAGGATCGTCACTCCAATGACGGCAATTGCCGCACGCACACAATATGCCGACCAATCGATTCGTCGCGCGGAGCTAGTTGATTCGCGTAGCGTTTGCACACAAACAACTGCACCGAGTAGTCCCGTGACGATTCCCACGTAAAGCGGCACATTGGGAAGTTCCTGTGTCTCACGCAACTCGACCGCTGAAACAGCGGCTTGTCGAGCGGCAATCTCCTTCTGCATGGCCTCGCCGCGAATGAAGACGGGCTCGCAGTGAATGCTCTTCATCCGCTCGATGACATCTTCGTTCTGCATGGCGCGTTGCAACGCGTTGGCAAATACGTCGATGCGATCTTGTGGAGTCCCTTTCGGAGCCCACCAGAACTGCATGTTGATGTGTTGAACCGGAATACCTTGCTCGAAAGTCGTTGGTATTTCGGGAGCGTCGGGACTTCGCACTTCGTCGCAATAAGCAATTGCCCGGATGCCAGCTGACTCGTAACGCAAATACTCTTCCAACGAGAATGCTGAGACTGCCGCATGCCGTCCGAGCAGATCGTGCAGCCGCTTCTCACCACCACCGCTCTGAGTAAATCGGAAGCGCGCACCCGGCCAGTGTTTTTCCAGCATGCCACCCACAAAGTGAACCGGCGCGCCAATGTTTGCGGCGAACACCAGCCGATCAGGACGCTCCTTGGCGTCGTCAAGCAATTCCGGCAGCGAGCGGTATCTCGACTTTTCTGCAACGGCGATGACGAGACCAATCCGCCCCGTGCCAGCAATCGGCTCGAATGCTTCCGAGCCGTAGTCGGCTTGCCCCGAGTACTTGGCCGTGACAATCGCCTCGTGCAACAGCAACAGCGTATAGCCATCCGGCTCAGCGTTCTTCACTCGTCGACTTCCAATCGTGGCACCGGCACCGGGAACGTTCACGATCACCAAAGGCTGAGGAAGCAACTCGTGATCTTCGATTGCCTGCTTTAATGCCCGCGCGTAAGTATCGGTGCCACCGCCTGGACCGAAGGGCACAATTAGCTGAATTGGTCGATCTGGGTATTCACCTCGTGCCGTAGCAGCAAGCGACACGACACCGATCGACAACAAGAGCATCAAAAGTCGACCGAGGTGAGTTGTGAGTATGAGCAAGATAGGGCTCGTGTGCGATCGAGAGTTCGTGTTCCAATGCCTTAGCGAAAGCGTGCTAGGATACGATTCATTATCGGTGGACACAAGCGATCCAACCACACGAGGGCCTTTCCACCACCGCTTAAGATAATCTCGTGTTTGCCCCGGCGCATTGCACCGACGGTCTTGCGCGCGACCACATGAGGAGCCATCGCTCGCTTCGCATGCGTCGAGCCATCGTCATCTTTATCGATGACGTGGTCGAAGAACTCGCTGGATGTCGTGCTTGGGCTTACAAGTAGCAGGTCGATCCCGTCGCCTGTCAACTCGCATCGCAACGCGTCGCTGAATCCATGTATCGCGAACTTGCTCGCACAATACTCGCTCTTATTGGCGACTGCCCGATGCCCCAGCACGGAACTGACATTCACGACGATCGGGCGGTTGCCTTCGCGAAGCAGCGGGAGTGCCAGACGAATGAGTTCAATCGGTGCAAAGAAGTTGACTTCCATCACACGTCGCATGCGATCTTCGTCGGCATCGGCGAACGGCCCCAGGGCACCGATGCCCGCATTGTTCACCAAGGCGTCCAAGCCACCAAACTCTCGACTGGCTGCTGCAACAAGTGCTTCGCGTGTGTTGGCGTCAACGATGTCACCAATGACTGCAACCGCTTCTGCTTCTAGCGATTTCAATTCGGTGAGCAGTTCTTCCAGTCGCTCTGCTCGCCGAGCCGTAACGATTAGCTTCGCACCTCGCTTGGCAAGTTCGATCGCGATCTCGCGTCCGATCCCACTGGAAGCGCCGGTGACGATCGTTCGCAGTCCTTCGATCTTGCGCCTTACCATCAGCTACGCGACACCCTCGACGGCGCTTGTCGATTCCCCATCGACTGTGCCGTTCGCGCCGTGACCATTCGACTCATGAGGACGGATTGTCGCTTCGGATTCGCTGATGCGACCAAGGTACTTCTGGGGAATGCGACAATGGATCGTTACTTTGGTATCGGTAAAGCGTTTCGACAAGACATCGCTATGGGCGGCGACAAACGCCATGAGCTTGCCGTTTTCGACACCGGTTTCAATATCAACGTCGCGGAACGACCGGCTTAATGTGTCGCTGACCGCCCAAGCAAATTTTTCGAGCCCTTCGCGAGCCACCGCGCTCACCGCAATTGCATTCGGATAGCGATGTAGCACACCTTCCAATCGTGCTGTCGAATCGAGAGCATCGACTTTGTTCAACACGAGCAGCGTGTCCTTTTCTTCGATCCCAATCTCATGCAGCACATCGTAGACGGCGCTGATCTGATCAAACACGGCGGGGCTGCTGACGTCAGCCACATGCAACAACAAGTCCGCCTGACGTGCTTCTTCAAGCGTCGCCTTGAAGCTGGCGATCAAGCGGTGAGGCAAATCGCGAATGAATCCGACGGTGTCACTCAACAGCACCGGTCCCCAATGCGGTAACTGCCAACGTCGCGTGCGCGTGTCGAGCGTGGCGAACAGCTTGTCTTCGGCCAACACATCGGCGGTGGTCAACGCGTTCATCAGAGTGCTCTTACCCGCGTTGGTATACCCGACGAGCGAGACCGTCATATGATCGCTACGCGCGGCGACTTGTCGCTCTTTGCGGCGTTCCACGCGATCGAGTTCGGTACGCAAATCGTGGATTCGCTTCTCAACCAGCCGACGGTCAACTTCTAACTGCTTTTCACCAGGGCCACGCATACCGACGCCCATGTTAAGACGGGACAAGTGAGTCCACATGCGTTTCAGGCGTGGAAGCGAGTACTCAAGCTGAGCCAACTCGACGGCGAGGCGTGACTCGTAGGTTTGGGCGTGCGTCGCGAAGATGTCGAGAATCAATTCCGTCCGATCGATGACTTTGACTTCAATCGCCTTCTCAATATTCCGCGTTTGAGCCGGGCTGAGATCGTTGTCGAAAATGACAACGTCGGCATCATGCATTTCGACTAATAGCTTGAGATCCTCTAACTTGCCCTTGCCGATGAATGCGGTGACGTCGGGTTTGTCACGGCGTTGCGTCAGGCCTGCGACGACGGTGGTGCCGGCAGTCCGCGCCAAACCCTCCAGTTCCTCCAGCGGGTCATCCTCGAAATGCTGTCCCGGCAAAATGACTCGGACTAACACAGCGTTCTCGCTGACGACTCCGGTTATACGTTCTTGATCGTACACGTGCTGGGAGGGTTCCTTCTTACTTGTTCTCTATTAGTGGAGATAATTCGCCATCGCGACTAGTTAATTGTACCTTGCGAATGTGCTTGTAGAATAACCCTGTACGGTCCAATCAAACGCCAAGTCGCGATTTCCAAAAGACATGTACGGTTCAGAAGGGTTCGGTCGACAAGCTATTTCAGCCGCAATGAGCGAGGCAAATCGGCTCGCCACGCGGCTTGCAACGGTCGCTGAATCACAATATCAGCGTCACGTCCGGCTCGCAGCAACTGCTTCTGCTCGTCCGTGGCGAGTTGAATTAGTTGCGACTCGGTAAGGGGGGATCCTTCCGACACCGCTCCCCCTGCCACGACATCCGCCCAATAGAAGGTCCGGTCGCCGGTCCGTTCCGCCGCGAACACGCGACAATCCAGCCAAGACAAACAATCGTCCAGAATCGGACTCGCGGCTTCGATCGGCGCAATCGCAACGCGTTTGAATTTATCCCGTTCCCTCCCACTTCCAATACCAAAGTTCCACGCGTGATGAACTTGATCGGCAGAAATCAGATGTAATCCAAAGCCGCCGCTGGCGTCGATCAATTCGGCGGTGAAGTGGTTGGGCGCGATCCCAATTAATACAAGGGGGTGCTCGCGATCGATCGACGCCTGCGAAACCCAGGTTGCGACCAGACCTCCCCGACGTGAGGCATCACCCGCGGTCACGATCCAGACTTCGCGATCGATGCTCCCGAAGACTCGCTCAATTTCGTCAAGATTACTCGCCATCGTTTCCTCTCTGATCGGCTTGGTGGTAGTACAGTTTGCGATTCCTGAAAGGAGGACGGCCACTCTTGGCCGTCTTTTTGTCGGGCAGGAGTGCCCGACTTACGGAAAACTGAGTGCCAGACTTACGGAAAACTGAGTGCCAGACTTACGGCAAACTGCACCACTGCCGTCGGCTTCAATTCGTTGCCCACGGCATCCGTCGCATCTATACTGATGCGTTCGCCCTGTAACTCGTCGCGGGGCACCACTATCTAGCGCCCTCTCCTATCATCCCAAGGAACGTATCTCCATGACCAATAGACAACATCGCCGCACATTTCTGAAGGGCGTTGCCGCTGTCGCCGGAATCCAGGCCGTCTCTTTTGGCTCCGCTTGCCAGTCGCTGTTTGCGGCGGATTCGTCGGAACTGTTCAAGATTTCGCTAGCCGAGTGGTCGCTGCACAAGACGATTTTCGGCGGCAAGCTGGACAATCTTGACTTCGCCAAGACTGCCAAGGAGGAATTTGGAATCGACGCAATCGAGTACGTCAATCAATTCTTCAAAGATAAGGCCAAGGACGAGAAGTATCTCGCCGATCTCAAGCAGCGCGCGAGCGACCATGGCGTGAAGAGCTTATTGATCATGATTGACGGCGAGGGCAACTTGGGCGACCCGAACGACGATAAGCGGAAGTCCGCCGTCGAGAACCATTACAAATGGGTCGAAGCGGCGAAGTTCCTCGGCTGCCACTCGATTCGCGTGAACGCAGCTTCGTCCGGCAGTTACGAAGACCAAGTGACGCTAGCAGCCGACGGCCTGCGACGATTGAGCGAGTTCGCCAAACCTCACGGCCTGAATGTGATTGTTGAAAATCACGGCGGGCTGTCATCAAACGGCAAGTGGCTGGCCGAGGTGATCACTAAAGTGGATCTCGAAAACTGCGGCACGTTGCCCGACTTCGGAAACTTCAACCTGGGCGGTGGCAAATCGTACGACCGCTATCAGGGGGTCGAAGAGCTGATGCCGTTCGCCAAAGCGGTCAGCGCAAAGAGCCACGATTTCGACGATGCTGGCAACGAGACGAACACAGACTACAGCAAGATCATGAAGATCGTCCTCGACGCTGACTATCACGGATACGTTGGCATTGAATATGAGGGCAGCAAGCTCGACGAGTTCGAAGGGATCCGGGCGACGAAGCGACTACTTGAGAGGGTTCGTCAAGAACTCGCATAGTCGGTTCGACAGTTAAGCCACAAATCCAAAGCTCCAGCAGCGATGCTGGAGCTTTTTCTATGCGCGATTAGTTACCCAAAGTGAATCTTTCAAGAAAGATTGAAGTGGACACTTTAGTCGATGCAACAAATACGACTGCCCATTTTTTGTGCACGCAATCCAGTGCCTCCCATCGCAGCATGCCTGCCTAAAACAGATGCACGCATCTTGCGACGCCGTAAGTGCAAGCATTGCAATGACATCCGTGCTTCTCTTGACTCGCTCTGAATATAAGAACGCGTGAGGGAAGGTATTTCCGTCCGCCATCGTGTAGAGATTCAGTAACCGTCGAGGAAGGAGCCCAGAATGTCAGAATTCCAGCAGCACCCAACAACACCCCAAGGTGGTATCGGGGCACAACCGCAGTCACTAGCGACTGCACCGCAAACATTTAGCCAGCCGACAACCGCTGGCTTTACGCCAGGGCAGCCCATCACGAAGCGACAAGAGGTGTGCCGCGTCGCATCGGAGCTGTTCCGCCAGAGCCCAGATTGGGTGACGTTCTTTCGTGAAGTGTTGGGAGTTGAGGGAGTGGCTCGACGCATTTTCAGCATCCCGGAAGAAATGGAAGCATTCGAGCAAACCGCTGAGTACGCCGAAATTCAGGCGATGGTCGCAAAGCTGCGCGAGAAATCCCGCTATCAGTCCGAGAGCAATGAGCCGACCCGTGTGATCACGGTTCGTTTACCAAAGAGCCTGCACGAGTCGCTGAAAGCGGAGTCTCATCAGCGTCGAACAAGCATGAACCAGCTTTGTATTTCAAAGTTGCTGCAAATCATCGACAACGATCTCGTCCCATCGGACTAGTCCGCCGCGTCGATACAAATGACGGACACTGGGTGCGACAGCGGCCTTCCCGTGAATGGGGAGGTCGCCCCGCATTCATGTGCGCGGTGTCGATTGAAAGAAAGGCTAGGGAGTGAACATGTAAGCCGGGTTCTGTCCTCGCAAGGAGGGACGATCATTTATCTAGGATGTTGATTGCTCAACACCTCAAGCAGCCTACCCGAGAGTAATGACGAGCCGGACCGACTCGCAGCGACCGAGGCCGCATTCTCTCTGCTTGGCTTTGCTCCGGGCGGGGTTTACCGAGCCAGCCAAGTCGCCTTGGCTGCTGGTGCGCTCTTACCGCACCGTTTCACCCTTACCTGTGCCACGGCGAGCAAGCTCGCTGCGGCCATCGGCGGTGTACTTTCTGCTGCACTTTCCCTGACCTCGCGGTCGGTCGGTGTTACCGACAACCCTGTCCTATGGAGCCCGGACTTTCCTCTCGGCGCGACCAAAGCCGCACCCAGCGACCGTCCAACTCACTCCCTAACCGAACGTAAGGATAGAGGAATCTTGTTGGTGGCATAAGTCGTCGAGCAGATTGAAGCGATGGCAATCTGAATGCAGAGGGGGGGGTGCGACCGTCCGCAGGCAGCCTGGATCATGGGCGAAATTCTTCAGACAGTCGATCGTTTCGCGTGAACATCATGTGTTAGGGGCTATTTACTAGATCGCAAGCTCAATGGGATGACGGATGACCGATTCGGAACTGCAGCTTGCAACGCTGCTGACATCGCATCAAGGGCGACGGTTCGCGTGCGCGCTGTCACTGGCCTGGGAAGCCGGTATTCGGGTGTCGTATCTTGTTTGCTGGGCTGGCGCTTGCAGCCTTGAGTAGATTGCAGCCTTCGAGATGAAAGAACACGCGAATGCTGCGTTACAGCATAATTTTAGGATTAGCCGATTTGGCGTTAGCCACGGTTCCCTCGTAACAACCGGGGCTAACGCCCAAGCGGCTAATGTCTACAACCCTAATTCTTTACAGTCACAAAGCACTAATGTCAGGCATCCGAAATTGATTCTCCAATGGTACTATCTCGTCGCTATCTTGTTTATCGCGGTCATAAGTCGCCCGTTGATCGCGATCGAGAAGACCGTTGTCGACCGAAACACTTTGACCGGTAAAGTCATGGTTGGCTATCAAGGCTGGTTCAATTGCGAAGGAGATGGCGCGCAGCTTGGTTGGACACATTGGGCGAGAAACAGACGAAGGCCGTTCGCACCTGGAAACGTCACGGTCGATCTGTGGCCCGATGTTACCGAGCTTGATCCGGACGAGCGCTATGCGACGGGTTTCAAGCACGCCGATGGCACTACCGCCGAAGTCTTCAGTAGCGGCAATCGCAAGACAGTGCTGCGGCACTTTCAATGGATGCATGACTACGGAATCGATGGTGCCTTTGTGCAACGCTTCGCTAATGGACTCGAAAGTGCTGGTTTATTGCACCACAAGAATGCTGTCTTGTCGCATGCTCGCGAAGGAGCCAACGTGTCCGGGCGCACGTTCGCGGTGATGTACGACTTGAGCGGACTTGGCGCGGGAGAAGTCGTACGCGTGCGAGACGATTGGAGGACACTCCAAACGACAGCGAATATCGCCAGCGATCCTGCTTACTTGCATCATGCAGGCAAACCCGTCGTTGCCGTGTGGGGAGTTGGTTTCAACGATGATCGCAAATACTCACTCGCTGAGTGTCTCGAGCTTGTGAAGTGGCTGAAGTCAGAAGGTTGCACCGTCATGCTCGGTGTACCATCGTTTTGGCGAGAACGGAAACGTGATGCCATTGACGATCCACTGCTGCATGCGATCTTGAAGCAGGCGGATATTGTCAACCCGTGGCCGGTGGGAAGATACCGAACTCCAAGAGAAGCAATGCGTCATGCGGCCAACGTCTGGCAGCCAGATCGCGAATGGTGCGACAATAACCAACTCGACTTTCTCCCAGTCGTCTATCCCGGCTTCAGTTGGCACAACCTCACCGGCGGCAAACTCGACGACATCCCCAGGTTGAAAGGCCAGTTTTTGTGGTCGCAAATCGTCGGTGCCAAGCAAGCCAACTGCAACATGATCTATGTGGCCATGTTCGACGAAGTGGACGAGGCGACTGCGATTTTTAAATGCACCAACGAACCGCCGGTTGGAAACGGCGGCGAATTTCTTACTTATGAGGGTCTGCCGAGCGATTACTATCTAAAACTTGTCAGGCAAGCCGGTAGAATGCTTCGAAACGAGACTCCCTTAATCGAAACGCTGCCGTCCATTTCCGATTGACCGCGCAAAGACGCTTAGGCAATCTTGGTAGAGCCCACTACGTCGCGACGCCTTGGCGCCAACCTCCCTGTTACACACTCAGTTCCATCGAGACGACACGAAACAAGTAGGCCATTCTGCTTCAACACATTTGTTCTCCTGATCAGCGCGGAGACGTTTGCTGCCGACGCGAAACCCAACGTCATGTTCATCGTGTGCGATGATTTGAACACGCACGTCGCCACTTTGGGGCTAGCCGTACATCAAGACGCCGACCGGAGAGGAACTTTATGACTTGATCCAGTATTCACTGGAGGATGATGCCGTACTCATGCCACGCGCGGACCAACGGTCCTGTGTTCACTCGACGTCCTTTGTCTTCCCGCAAGGGTGATGGTGCAGTTTGCGATTCTTGAAAGTAGGATGGCCACTCTTGGCCGTCTTTTGTCGGGCAGGAGTGCCCAACTTACGGCAGGAGTGCCCAACTTACGGCAGGAGCGTCTGACTTACGGCAAACTGTACCACTACCTCCGTAAGCAATCATTAGGCTCTGTCTCGCTCTACTGGTATGATGCGTTGCGTAGTTGATTCACAAATCCAAACTAGATAGGAGGTTGTAAACGAATTGCGATGCCGGCAAGCCATGAGTTGGACTGCGATATTCTGGTTGCCGGCGGCGGTCCGGCGGGGGTCCCGTGCGCGTTGGCAGCGGCTCGTTGCGGAGCGAAGGTGATTCTTTGCCAGGACCGCCCGGTGCTAGGCGGCAATGCGTCCAGCGAAGTCCGGATGCACATCGTGGGAGCTAATGGGACCGGACGATTCGATCGCGGCGCTGAACTGGAAACGGAAGCCCGCGAGGGAGGCATCATCGAAGAGATCCGGCTTGAGAACTGCGTGCGGAATCCACAACGTTCCGCCGCGATGTTCGATTTGATCCTCTACGACAAGTGCCGAGCCGAGCCGAATCTTACCCTACTTCTCAATACTGCGATCACGGGCGTAGTTATGCGAGATGGGGATAGCAGCGAGATCGCGTCGGCGATTGCTGACCGTCACAGTACCGAAGATCGCTTTCGAATCAACGCTCGGACGTTCATCGATTGCACAGGCGATGGTCGACTTGCGTTTGAGGCTGGCGCCGCGTTTATGCGAGGGCGAGAAAGCTCTGCAGAATTCAGCGAGACGCTTGCTTTGGCGCAAGCCGACTCGTGTCAACTCGGATCCACCATTCTGATCACCACTCGCAAGCACGACCGGCCAATGCCATTCGTCGCTCCCGATTGGGTGCGAACGTTTACGAAAGAGGAACTTCGCTTGCGTTTATACGCAGTGCCCGGCGAGGAGGAACCGACACATGAGTACGGATACTGGTGGGCCGAATGGGGCGGGACGCTCGACACGATTAGAGAAAACGAAACGATTCGCGACGAACTGCTGGCAGTTACCTTGGGCATTTGGAATCACATCAAAAACGGCCCTCCCGACGCGACAGGCGGTGCGGATCCGTTGAACGCCTCGCACTGGGCTCTCGACTGGATCGGTTTTCTACCCGGCAAGCGAGAGAGTCGACGGTTGATTGGCCAGCATGTACTGAATCAGCGCGATTTGGAATCATCGCGTTCGTTTCCAGACGCGATTGCCTACGGCGGATGGTCAATGGACTTGCATCCGCCTTCAGGAGTCGATGCTCCGAACGAGGAACCATGCGTGCAGCACGTGCTGCCTTATCTCTACGACATCCCGTTGCGCTGCTGTGTGGCTCGTGACATCACGAATCTGATGTTTGCTGGACGTAACATGTCGGCGACTCACGTTGCGTTCTCATCGACGCGAGTCATGGCGACCTGTGCGGTAGTTGGACAAGGTGTCGGCACCGCAGCGGCGCTGGCGATCAAGAAGTCTGTTCAACCCAGAGAAATCGCTGCCAATTCTGGACTCGTGAACGACATTCAACAACAACTGCTGTGCGACGACGCGTTTCTCATTGGGCGAGTGAATGAGACGAGCGGTGATCTAGCACGCTTAGCACAGGTAAGTGCCTCGAGCGAGCAGAGCGGGGGCGTTGCAATCAATGTCGTTTCGGGGCAGACGCGAAGTGTGCATGGTGAGCGAGGGGTCACGCCGGAGCGTACGACTGCCGGGCTTCATCGATGGATGTCGCTCGCCGGTGAACTCCCCGCGTGGATACGATTCGACTGGGACGAACCGCAATCGTTGCACCATATCCAGCTTGTCTTCGACAGCGGACTACATCGCCATCTGACGCTCAGCCATCACGACGGCTACTCCGCGAAGATGTTGTGGGGGCAGCCACAACCGGAGACGGTCCGCGATTACACAGTGCAGATCCTAAACAACGGAAATTGGTCAACCGCATTTGAAGTTGTCGGCAATTATCAGCGGCTGCGGCGTCACACTTTCGAGCCAGAAACTGCAACCAGCGCCGTACGAATCATCGTCACAGGAACCAGTGGCTTGGACCATGCAAGGATCATGGAGGTTCGCATCGAATGAGTGAAACGATTGCAATTCAGTCGCAACCAGTTCGGTCGAGATTAGTTCTGGCTTTGGGAATCTTTATCAGCCTCGCCTGCGCCGTTCGCGTAACGAATGCACAACTACAACCGCAGCGACCGCTTGACCCTATCGCAGCGCAGATGGAGCCGAGTCGTAAGGTCGTCTACAAGCGGATCGGCGAGCGGGATCTACGGCTGCATGTGTTCGAGCCTGCTGGACACCGACTCGGTGATCGGCGAAGTGCGTTCGTTATCTTTCATGGTGGAGGCTGGACAGGCGGAACGCCGCGTCGGACGTATCCCTTCGCCGACTATTTTCGAGATCTCGGCATGGTCGCAATCAGCGTGGAATACCGGCTGCTACGCAAGGACTCTCGGGTGACGGTCTTTGATTGCGTAAAGGACGGTCGGTCGGCGATTCGTTACCTGCGTCAGCATGCGGAACCCTTGGGAATCGATCCGGACAAAATTGTCGTTGCTGGTTGCTCGGCCGGTGGACATGTGGCGGCGGGCACCGCATTGTTTCACGAGGTCAACGAAGATTCAGACGATGTCAACGTTTCTTCGGTTCCCAACTCGCTGGTATTGTATTACCCGGTCATCGATACTTCGCCGCACGGATACGGCCAAAAGAAGATTGGCGACTCGTGGCAACAAATTTCGCCCGTCCATCACGTCCGTGCAGACCTCCCTCCAACGATCCTCTTCCACGGCACCACCGATACGGTCACGCCGTACGCTGGAGTTGTCGCGTTTCACGCGAAGATGTTGGAAGCGGGTAACCAATGCGAACTCGTTTCGCACTCCGACGGCACTCACGGCTACCTGATCTTCGAACTCGATTTGTTCAACGCGTCGATGCTTCATACACAGCAGTTTCTCCGGACGAACGAACTACTTCCCGTGAAAGTAAATGAATAATGGCTGAAGGAGTTGTTGCCCATGAACGTCGTACGCCTTTGCCAAATGCTCCCCGCTGTCCTAGGTCTAGCCTCAACGGCGGCGTTGCTCCTTATGGACGTAGATCGAGTCGCTGTCGCGGCACCGCCCCGGCGCCCGAACGTGGCCTTCATCATGTTCGAAAACCTCGGCTGGACGGATTGTATCCCTGGGCAGAATCGGACCGACACCAGACTGCTCGCACTGCAATGGAATCGGCGTCTGAATCACAAGTATACGACGCTTGTCGAAGCTCTCCACGACGACGGCTATGCCACGTATCACATCGGCAAATGGCATCTGGGTCCGACAGGCGGTACCCAGGAGATCATGGGTTCGACGTGAAAATCGCCGGCGTGGCGAGAGGTGCGCCGCCGAGCTACTGCTAATCCGTACAGAGGTTTGGCGAACGGGTGGCATGGTTTGCTGACCGAGTCGCAACGCGAGGGCCTTTATCTGACCGATCGTCTAGCCAACGAAGCGGTCGCACTACTCGAACAGACCACCGACAAGACCTTCTTCATGTACTTATCGATTCATGCGGTCCATACACCGATCCGGGGTCGCGCGGATTTCGTCGAACGAAATAGCAAACGGCCCGTAGGGCTGCGTTACACCTTGATTTTAGGGTTTGCCCATTTCGTGAGTCGTGACGCGCAAGCGGTCGGGCGGCGAGGAATGCAGGGCGCGCCTGGGGCCTTACGGCCAGCGGCTCACTTCATTCACCCCAATCCCTAGCTGTAACGCAGCAGTAGGGCAACGTCACAAGAATGCAACTTTCGCGGCCATGGTTGGGGCGGTCGATGAGGCGGTGGGGCGTGTGCTATCGTGAATCGAAACGCAGGGGGCTCGCCGATCACACCGTGGTCGTCCTCACCTCCGACAACGATACCGTGGTTCGGCCCCGCTTCAGCGACAACTCGCCGTTGCGCGGTGGCAAGGGCCAGCGATGGGAAGAGAGCACGCGGTGCGAATGGAAAATAGGCATCGAGAATCAGAGGCTCCGCGCCATTGCCGGTTCTCACCAAGAGCCGAAATGACGGATGGCTGAGTAGCAATGTATGAATAGCCCGTGTGTTTATAATGCCTTCCGTCTTGTCTTGCGTGCTCTTGGGCGGAGTTCTGCGAACTGCGAATGGGAGCACTACACTTCGAATCGCCGGTGGATGCGTGTCCGGACCGATCGCCTAATTCAGGCGTGGACGCCGAATGCAATTCGCGGATGGCGACACTGAGGTTGGATCAATTGGATGGGTTCCCACGCGTTTCAGCGAGTAACTTTTTTGCTTACGATGAAATACGTCAAACCGCGTTTCGGTCTTTTGTTATGTCGGAGCTGGCACCGCCAAGCGGCTTCACCGGTACCGATGCCTCACCTAAATCTTACGGCGGCTGTATGCCGAAGCAGCAATGAGAACCTTCGCAGGAACTTTATTGGCCGGATTCTTCTGTCTTTTCGTAATTGCCAATGCGGCACCCGGTAGATGCGACGAGCCAAACACCGGCGGTTCCCTCACTTGGCAACAGAAGTCGGTCGAGTACGCCCGCATCATGTCGCGAGTGAACTGGACTCCGGTGACTGACGGCATGCCGAAGCGGGGAGGGCATTTTACAGCCGGGCAGGAATACACCGGTGTTCCCTACTCGAGTGTCAAGCACGTCGGTCGATATATCGGCTTCGATATCTTCTTGAAGACTTTCCTCGCGGCAGTCGAGAACCCTAAGAGCGTTCTCTATACCGAGAATCTTTATGGTAAGGTGAGCAACGCCGAGTGCTACTACGGCAAAGTCTGCTCGTCTTATACCAGCTACGCCTTGCAGTGCGGCATCTGGTACGTCAGCAAGGTTCATGGACCCCAGTTTCGCGAAGGCATCACCATCGTCGAGCCACAGTCGGCGCAAGCTGCGCAGCCCGGCGATATCATCTATACGCCGCCAGCCAAGAAGAACGGTGGCTCGCACGTGGAACTGGTGACGGAAGTTGTCCGGAGCGGGGATGGCCAAGTGACCCATGTCCGGATCGAAGAAAGTCGACCGCAAACCACGAGTAACACTCTGCGCAGCGCGAGTGATTTTGACGCGCACTTATCTGCCAGAAATCGCGAGTTGTATCGCATTACCGATCTGGATGCCTGGCGCGGGGGCAACAAGGCGGAGTCGTTTTTGTTCCCGAACTATGAAGACGACTCGGCAACTCCACAGATCAATCGTGTCCTGTTGCTCGATCGCGGCGACTGGGTTCCCTACCACAAGGGACAACCCGTGAAGATCAATATCATGGACCGTGACGACCGGGGGATTCTGTCGCTAGTGATCAAGCGGGACGGCGAAATCATTGAAGAAATCAAGCTTGTTGGAAAGGGCGTGGTGGAACGTTCGTTCGTTACTTGCGGCGATTACACTGCTCATTGCGTGATGCAGGATGGATCGTTGAGTCAAGCTTGCGAGTTTGCCGTCAGTGAAGTCGACTTCAGCGTTCCGAACGCGAATATTTCGCGAGGCACGTCCTGGGACATCGAACTCAAGTCTGACAACATGAAACCGATCATCGTTTACTTCAAGAACTCAGCCGACGGTTCGGACGAGCACAACGTGTTCATCACCAAAGAAGACCGTCAGGCAGGCAAGGTGACCATTCCCGCCAGCGTGATTCAGAACGCCGACAAGATGCAGGTCTGGCTGATCGGCGAGAACCGTTACGGTCGTCTAAAGAAAAGCGGCGACATCCAGGTGACCGATTGACGGTCGCCTTCTTCGCTGCGAACACTCTTTGCCAACTCCATCCGACCGGGTAGCATCCAAGTTCGACGCCCAAGCTGGAAGTGGTATCACGGAGTGCGAGAACTCTGTTCCCCGTCCAACTTGCATTTGTCGGCTTTCCACATGTCGAAAAGCACGAACGTCAGCCATTGGATTGAGTTGGTGAAGGCCGGCGACTCGACCGCCGCGAATCGGATTAGGTAGCACTACTTCGACCGTCTCGTACGTGCAGTTCTCGCCCGCTTGTATAGGCAAAACCGAGCCGTCTCGGACGAAGAGGATATCATGCTGAGTGTCTTTGGCAGCGTATACATCGCGGTCGAAAACGGCAGGTTTCTAGATATGTCCGATCGCGACGATCTGTGGCGTCTGTTATTGCGGATGTTCAACAGACGACCATCTCACCGTTTGCAATTGAAATCGGGGCACTGCTTTGCAGGTCGCTGGCCGCGAGAGGCGACGCGAAAACGAGAACGGCAGCCAGGCATAGCATCCTTTGATGAATGAGATTGATCATTCGGGATTCGCCATTGAACCTGCGGATACGGTGGTTTGTGTCAGCCGACGCTCGAGCGTGAGTTCCACGGTCCCCCCGCACTTTGAGAAACTGCATGGCAAGTTCCTGCGCTGATACCAACTATCGTCGATGAACTTTGCGAACGCTGCTCGTTCCAGCTCAGCATCAAGGGCAGAACGCTCCACACATCTCGCACGTTTCGAAAAGACTTAGGGCGGTTTCGATCAAGGCCCTTATTCTATTTCTGTCAGGGCGACGCGGAAGCCAACCGTTCCTTGCCTCATATCCGGCTCGATCCAATACCGAAATGCCGATCGAGAGTAGCGGCCATCGTGGAACCAGCTTCCGCCTTTACCGATGCGATATGTGCCGCTGGTTGTCGCTTCAGGATCGGTTCCGCCGGGAGCGACGTCGGTGTACCATCCGGCGCAGTACTCCCAGACGTTCCCGTGCATGTCGTGAATCCCCCACGCGTTGCCGCGATAGGATCCGACGTTCGTTGTTCGGAAAAGGAACGGACCTCGCTTCGCACCATTGTACGGAACGAAGCCTTTGAAGTTCGCGTCGGCGCTGCTTAACTGATCGCCGAACGCGGTCGCCGTCGTTGTTCCAGCACGACATGCGTATTCCCACTGGGCCTCGGTCGGCAACGTGTAGCAACAGTTGGTCGGAAGCCGTCCTGCCGATCTCTCCCGTTCGGTCAGGCGATTACAAAACGCTTCTGCTTCTTCGACGAGCAGGCTCTCAACGGGGAAACGCGACGTCGACTTGCCGAAGATCTTGTACTTTGCTTGTCCTGTAGGAGAGAACTCGCTGGGGTTCGACTCCATGAGTTGGTCCCACTCCTCCTGCACAACTTCGTACTTGCCAATCCAGAAGCCGCGTGACAAGGTCACTTGCACCCGATGCTCGTTCGTTCGGTATTCGTCCTCACCGGGCTGGCTTCCCATTATGAAGGTGCCAGGCGGGCACCACACCAACTTGAGATTCAGTTCGTTGTCCTCGCGCACATCACCAGGTTTCTCGCCCGCGAATGCGTGTGCTTCGACCGCGCGCACAGCGTTGGAGGCCTCGCTTTGGCGTGTGTCGTTGTCGGATGTCTCGAGACTCGACGATCCAGGATTTTCGGCGTTTACTTCGCGACCACCTAGCATGATCGCCATTGCGACGATCGCCAATATTTTGAGGGGCGTTCGTGGAAAGTGATTGTGTTCAGTGTGATGTTGCATATCCCTACTCATCGGCCAAGCACAGTCGCGTCTCTGTTCCTAACGCCTCAAATCGACTCAATCAAGCGTGGAGACTTTCACGTGTTGGCGGCTCTACGGATTATTCGGAGTGCTGTCCCGCGATGCGCGTCAATCAACCAACCGCACCGTGGGCTGAAAAATAATATCCTTGAAGATCTGCGTCAGGTTGTCTTCATACTGAGTCGGATCGCCCCCAGCCTGCAAGCCTTGTCCAAAGCCGGCTGTGCCGCCGAGGTTGGCCATTCGATTGAGATAGTTACTATCTGCTCCGAAGCCAAGTCCAACTGCAAACACGTCATACTTGTCGGCATGCATCTTTCGTGTTTGCATCAACGGACCATTAAACCAGTATTTGCTATTGGACCAGCTGAGCGGGTCACTGGAGTAGAACTGGGCCGCATCTGGTCCCGAGACACTGCTGACGTACGAATCGATTGTCCCAAACGAAGATTGGACGAGGTTTGGGAATCCGTCTGTAAGGACAATGATAACCTTGTCCGTAAACTGTCGACCGTTGGACTGCATGTGCGAGTAAGCCATGATCATGCCAGCCTCCAATGCGGTCGTTGCCAGCTTATCTCCAGTCGGCTGCATCGTCGTACATGAGTTCATCGCCGTGTTGTAGCTGGCCGTCAGTCCCTGCAACAACTGTGGCGTCATTCCAAGTCCAGGGTAGTCGCCATCAAAGCCGACGACGGCGACCTTGTCTGCGACGTCAGCGGGCACTCCATTATTCCACTTCTTCAGAACTTTGATGGCTCGAATGAGTGATCGTCGCGCTGCATGAATGGGCTGCTCGCGAGGCGGAAATGAAAAGGATTCATAGCCGGTGTCCGAATCACCCACCGCTTCCGAATGGTAAGGACAATACGCGCTTTGGGCCGAGAGTGGACAAAGGGCAGTTAATCCCTGTGTCGTGCCAGGAATAAAGTTGCGGCCAAAGTCAGCCTGAAACTGGGTATAGGTTTTATAGCCAATCTTATTGACGTGGGCGGCGGGCACCGACGCGGGAAGACTCGTAAGATCCGAGTTCGGATTGTTGAATTGGTACGAGTTGAATCCGATGTTCGCGATTCGATCGACCATGCCATATTCGTTTAAGGGAGGATTTGGCGGGATCTGGCCACGGTTATAAGGTGGCGATCCCTTCTTCTTGGCTTCCGCAAGGTAAGCCGGCAGGTAAACGTTGTAGTACACCTGCAGCGCCGCCTGCCATTGAGGAATTAAGACCGAGTTCCAATGATTCCAAGCGGCCTGATAGTTGGCGTAGGCTGTGTTATAAGCCGCATCGACCTGTGCAACACAGGTCGGGTCGTAGTACCCGCCACTGGTTCCGACCGCCAGTCCGGCGATTGCGGCGCTCTGCAAGGCAGTTGTCGATACCGCCACAAGGTCGTCGGATGATCGAAGTGACGATTCCGTAGCTTCCTGGTTTAACGAATTCGTTTGTCGAGCTGCGTACCACTCCACCTTCTTTGGCACAGCCGACGTCGGGCCACCGCCTCCAAACGGAGTGTGATGTGCGGGCACGTGTGCGGGGACATGTGCGGGAACGTGATGTGCTGGAACGTGCGAAGGCACGTGTGATGGCACATGTGACGGAACATGTAAAGGCACATGAGGCGGAACATGTCCCGACGGTACGTGTGTCGGTACGTGATGCGAGTGATGCGGTGGGGGCACCCAACAAGGACCATAATTCGGAGGGCTGGGAGGTTGAGGTTCGGAAGGCATCGCTGGCGGTGGATCGGGCGGCGCCACGCTGTGCTGAACGGGACGAATCACATAGTCAAGGTAGTGATTCCAGTAGGCGACCTGTGACGTGGGTGGGTTGGCCGCACTCATCTGCGTGCCGATCACCTGCTCGCGAAGCCAGGCGTAAGCTTTCGTCTTACGAGTCGCTTCGCCATCGCCAGGCAGAATTTTGTAATTGCTATTCGGATGCGTCGAAAGAGGCCCTTCGTCCATCGTGAGAACCGCATACGCATACTCGGGAGCTGAAAGCGCGAAGCCGCTGCTCGTGACGAAGTCTGCTAGATCAAAGTCGTTGCCAGGCACTGTGCCGTAGAGATCTGTGTAGAGCGTGTTCAGCAGCGCTTCGCCGGTACCAAACGGGACGCCGCTTTGTGCATTGATCGCTTCCGGCGACCAAGCAGGTTCGGTGTCGCTGTTCATTGAACCGGACAGGTCGACGACGAAAATCAAATCGCGAGGTACTGCCGAAGCGATCGCGGTCGCAGCCGAAGAAAATGAATCGTTCGCAAACATTTTCGCGAAGAAATAGCCGTGATTCGTCCCACGCGTCGTCACTCGCACGGAATTACCGCTTGGCGCAGGCGTAAACGTTCGCGCGGCACGGTTCCAAACTCCGATCTCCACTTCGTTGGCGTTGATTTCTGCGCTTGCGCCGCCCAGTTGCTTATTCAAGCCCGCATAAGTTTGCGCTTCAGCAATGATCGCGGCCTGACCATAGCCAAGTCGTGTCGCCGAGGCAAGCGCCGCGGAATCCGAGGCGCTTTGCAGTTGCGTCTTGACGAGAACGATCGCCCCCACGTCGATCGCGATCGCCACACAGACTAGCAAGACAACCATGACGACTGCGGTGAGTAATGCAATCGCGCCGGGACGCTTGAAGGATTTTCTTGGCATGATGAACGGTTTTCGGGCAGTGGCTGACATAGTTCGTCAGACTCCTGTCGGTGGTGAGGTGGGCAGATAGGGCACTCAGGCAAACGTCATTGGCTAAGCGTTCGGTGAAAAACCCTAGCGGTTCGCTTCGACCAAGCGCATTCCTACATAAGGGAAAGATGGGACATGAATTGCTAAGAGGCAAAGAACTTGCTCGCGGATTTGTGGGGCAGCTGTATTCGCGGGGAAACGATTGGTTGCTTTCCGGCAACATTCAGAAGGGAACGTTGCAGAATTGACTCGTTCGTAAATGTGAGCAATGTTTTTCCAGCGACTTGCCCGAGTCCTTTGTGTCAGGCACGCTCGTCCCGCCCCAAACTCACCCGCCAACAAGGATCTTCCTGTGGAACGCTCGATTTACGTCGGCCTCCTAGTGTTTGGTGTCGGATTGTGCGCAGCGTCGTCATACGCCGAGACGCCGTCGAGCGAAACACTCAATCACATAGAATCAGTCCAGAAACAATCCAAGCACTGGGCATTTCAGCCGATCCAACCAGTACAGCCGCCACAAGTAGATTTGGAAGCGTGGATCAACAACGACATTGACCGCTTTGTGCTGGAGCGATTGGAGCAAGAAGGAATCGCCCCATCGCCACCAGCCGATCGACGTACGCTCATTCGCCGCTTGTATCTCGACTTGTTGGGCTTGCCTCCGCAGCCGGAAGATGTCGCGGCCTTTGTCGCAGATCTTGATCCGCAGGCCTACGAAACATTGGTTGATCAACTCCTGGACTCGCCACACTATGGCGAACGCTGGGGACGGCATTGGCTCGATCAAGCTCGTTACGCCGATAGCCACGGCTATGACCTTGATCAGCCTCGTCCCCATGCTTGGCGTTACCGACATTGGGTTGTCGAGGCGTTGAATCGCGATCTTCCGTTTGACCAGTTCACGATCGAACAACTCGCGGGTGATCTGCTTCCTAATCCAACGAACGATCAGTTGGTCGCAACAGGATTCCACCGCAACACGTTGAGCAATTTGGAAGTCGGTGCCGATCCGCACGAAGATCGCGTTCGCCAAACGTTCGACCGGACGGATACGACAGCAACTGTTTGGTTAGGACTAACACTTGGCTGTGCCCGCTGCCACGACCACAAGTACGACCCGATCTCGCAAGTCGACTATTTCGGAATGTACGCGTTCTTCGACAGCGTTCAAGAGAGAGATTGCCCGGCTCCGCTGCCCGAAGAAACCGTGGGCTATCCCGAGAAGAAAGCTCTATTCGATCAACAGTACGAACAAATTCTCGCGACGCGGCACAACTACGAACAGCACATTGCCTCGGACCGAGCGAAGCACTGGGCCGCGACGCTTCCGAAGATCGAGTCCGCGAAATGGGAACCCCTGAAGCCTTATTATCTTTCCGCGAGCAAGGGTGAAGATCTAACTTTGCAAGAAGACCTTTCGATCCTTGCGTCGGGGCCAACACCAGAAGACTCGACATACACGATCGTAGCGACGAGCAAACTGCCGATTATCACGGGCCTCCGGCTTGAAGTCCTGCCTCACGCGAGCTTGCCCAACCAAGGACCTGGGCGAGATCCGAACGGCGAGTTCGACTTGAGTGAATTCATCGTGGAAGCCGAGCCTGTCCCCGCAGAAGATATCGCGATCGACACGCCCACACTTCCGCCAGCCGAACGCTTAGAGTTGTTGCATCCGGTCGCCAGCCACGCACGCCATGACCGACCGTTTCGTGGTGCGATTTACACGCGTCCTGGCAGCGGCGGTTGGTCGATCGGCCAACGCACGGGCGAGCGTCACGTTGCTGTCGTTGAGTTTCGCAAACCAGTTGCCAATTCTGCAGGCACTCGATTTACGATCACGATGCGACAAGGGACTGGCGGCTGGTTCCAGTTGATCGGTTGTTTCCGCTTGTCCGTCACCGGCACGTCCCTGCCATTTCGTGTGGAAGAAATCAAAGGCCGTGCGGCGGACTTCTTGGCCGTGCCAACTGCTCAACGCATGGAAGAACACAACCGCGTCATCCTCGACTACTTCTGCTCTCGTGATCCGGATTGGCTAAATATCGACAACGCTGTTCAGACGAGGTTGCGTTTGGAACCAAAGAATCCGGACGACACACTTGCCCAAACTATCGCAGAATCGAAAGAACTTCGCGAGACACGACTCTTTGAACGCGGCGATTTCCTGCGTCCCGCCGAGGTCGTCCATCGCGCCACGCCCGAAGTGCTTCCGCCACTGAAGTCTCGCGAAGAGCGACCGGATCGGCTTGATCTGGCTCGTTGGATCGTTGACCCAGCGAACCCACTGACCGCGCGCGTGGCCGTGAACCGTATCTGGCAACAGTACTTTGGACGAGGCTTGGTGTTCACCGAGGATGACTTCGGACTCGAAGGAGACCAACCTTCGCACCCCGAGTTGTTGGATTGGCTTGCGAACGAGTTTATCGCAGGTGGATGGAGCATGAAGCGATTGCACAAACTGATCGTCACGTCCGCGACCTACCAGCAATCAAGCAAGTACCGCAGCGACCTCGTCGATAGTGATCCGCTGAATGAATTGCTGGCCCGCCAGCAGCGGTTACGTGTCGACGCGGAAGTCGTGCGAGATCTTGGACTGGCAGTTAGTGGTCTGCTCGACAGACGCGTTGGTGGTCCGTCGGTCGTGCTCCCGCAGCCAACAGGTGCGCAAGACCTGTCGTTCAATCGAAGCCAACCGCTTACCCCCTCGTGGGGCGACGGGCTGTTTCGGCGTGGCATCTACACTTGGTTTCAACGCACGGCGCCCTACCCAGGCCTGATGATCTTCGACGCCGCTCATAACAATACCACCTGCACTCGGCGCCATCGCTCGACGACTCCGATGCAAGCGCTGCACCGGATGAACGATGCCTTCAACTTCGAGTGTGCAAAGGCGCTCGGCCAGCGACTGGTGGGCGAACTGCCGCCGCGTGAAATGGACTCAGTACGCGTGTACGACCGAATGAATCGACTGTACGAGTTGTGCCTGTCACGCAATCCAAGGGAAGATGAGTGGCCAGAACTGATCGGTTTGTACGAAGAACATCGCGGGTTCTACGATGCCAACCCACAACTAGCCGGAGAGGTTGCGATCAACATGAAGGTCGATTTGACGAATCGAGAAGCGATCAGCGAAATCGCGACCTGGGTGGTTCTATCGCGCATCGTGATCAATTTGGACGAGTTCATCGTCCGGCAATAGAACACATTCAACGAGAGACCGCACATGCATCCCAGACAAGCTGCCTTACTTCGCGAACGCCGAGGCTTTCTAACCAGTTGCGCCGGAGGAATTGGCGGTGCAGCATTGGCGAGCTTACTCGGAGCGGATGGCCTACTCGCGAATGATGTATCCGATGCTAAGGCGGTTGCACCGGGTCTTCACTTCCCGGCAAAGGCAAAGTCCTGCATCTTCATCTATCTCGTCGGTGGACCTAGCCAGATCGACCTCTACGACCCGAAACCGAAACTTGCCGAAATGGCTGGTGAAACGTTGCCAGGTTCGATTACGGGCGACGAACGCTTCGGTGCCTTGCGAAAAGACACGGCGCGAATCATGCCCTCGCGATACAAGTTCCAAAAGCACGGCGAGTGCGGCATGGAGCTGTCCGAGTTATTGCCGAACATCGCCACCTGCGCCGACGATATCGCACTCGTTCGCTCGATGCATACCGATGCGTTTAACCATCATCCGGGCGAACTGGTGATGAACACCGGACTGTTGCGGTTCGGCTATCCCAGCCTCGGCTCGTGGGTGAACTACGGATTGGGAAGTGAGAATGAAAATCTGCCCGGTTACGTGGTGCTGACAGCGGGAACGGCGACTCGCGCGGGAGCATCAAATTGGTCAAGCGGCTTTTTGCCGAGCGATCATCAAGGACTCCTGTTCCGCAATCGCGGTGAGCCCGTGTTGCACCTGGATAATCCGCGCGGGATTTGCCCCACCGTTCAAGGCAATACTCTGAATGCTGTTTCGCGGCTTAACGGGTTGAATTACGAGCATGTAGACGATCCGTCGATCATCGCGCGAATTCAAGCCTACGAACTGGCATTCCGAATGCAGGCCGCCGTGCCGGAGCTCGTCGATTTCTCCGACGAACAGCAGACGACCTTCGATGAATACGGGTTCATGCGACCAGTTCCTGACGATCTGCGTGGTTGGGAAGGTGGCAACAAAAACACGTACGATGACTTTGCTCGCAATTGCTTAATGGCGCGTCGCTTGGTCGAACGCGGCGTTCGGTTTGTGAACGTCTACCACTCGAGCTGGGATCATCACTCCTTGCTCGTACCCAATCTGGAACGTAACTGCTCGGTCGTCGATCAACCGATCGCTGCCTTGCTGAAAGACCTGAAACGGCAAGGCCTCTTGGACAGCACGTTAGTCGTCTGTGCAAGCGAGTTCGGTCGAACGCCGTTGGGCGAGAATAAACTCGGTAACACAAACGCCAGCGGTCGCGATCATCAACCCTTCGCATTCAGCTTGTGGCTTGCCGGTGGCGGCATTCAAGGAGGCCAAACGGTTGGCCAGACCGACGAGTTCGGTTGGAACATCGTCGAGAATCCGATTCATGTGCATGATCTTCATGCGACCATTCTTCACCAGTTCGGCATCGATCACGAACGGCTGACGTACCGATTCCGTGGACGCGACGTTCGATTGACGGATATCTCGGGGCGTGTGATCTCCGAGCTATTGTCGTAAGCCGCCTCTCTACTTCTCGTTCGCCATTTCGAATTTGAACGAAGAAACTTCAAATTCCCTAAGTCTCACGATTTGACTAACCGGGATCGTGACATAGGTTTCAAAGTGGAGAGACAACAGTTCGCTGCTGAGTCTCCCAGAGTGAGGCGTTTCGCGTCGAATCGCATCATTCTGTAGGCGTGCAGCCTCACATCCTCGAAAGGGCAAACCGGTCGTAAGGCCGGGACGCAAAGCCAAGGGCCGCGCACGATTTGTGTCGGTCGCGGCAGCCAGGTTACCGAATGGATGGAAGACGTCACGAGTCCACTCGTACGCCCTCCCAGACACGAGGACTGAGACGATGACGAGGCCTGCATCAGTCGAGTTGTGTGAAATTTGAACCGACTTCGATCTGCGAAATTTACTTTCGCGATTCCCTGCCGGTTCACGTTTCGAAACGTATCGTTGTTTGTACGAGTTTTCGTTTGCTCGGTTGAGTCGACCGAGAACAGCCGCACATTTGGGAGGGAAAGATGAAGAATTTCGCAACGAAGGTAAAACGCTTTCTGAAGTCGGAAGATGGCCCAACAGCCGTCGAGTACGCGGTGATGCTCGCTTTGATCATCATCGTTTGTTTAACTGCGATTACAGCTGTCGGTACGCAAGCAGCTGCTCAGTTCAACAACATCGCCAACAAAGTTGGCGCTGCCAGCAGCTAGTCCTTGCTGCTTCGAACTACATCCAGCAAAAGCACCCGCACGGTGTTTCGACACCGTGCGGGGATTTTGCGATGAAGGCGTTTGTTTATCGTACGCCACAACAATTAACACGTTTCACAGTGAGTCAAAGCATGTACCCGTTCTTACCAGCCGACAGTTTGGCGGTGGCGTTGGAGCTGGTGTGTTGCTTTGCGACTGCGATAACCGCGATTGTTAGTTACCTGTTCGCGCTGCGAGTCTGATCTCGCACGAGAAACAGCAGGTCGACAAATCGAAGTCGACTGAGATCACACGAGAAAGGAGACACAAACATGGACTTTCTTACTTCACTCGCCGATAGCATGGTCACCAACTGGCACGTCTGGTTCGTCACCATTGTCTTGGTCGTCGCTGCGATCATTGATGGAATCCAACTCAAGGTTCCCAACTGGCTGACCTTTCCGTTGATCATCAGCGGCTGGATCTTCAGTATTGGCTCTTGCGTTTTGGCGGGCGAGCCTTGGTATCTCGGTTTGGGTTGGAGCCTGGTCGGCACCGTGGTGGGGCTCGCGTTGCTGCTGCCCGCCTACTCGATCGGCGGCATGGGAGCCGGCGATGTCAAACTGCTGATGGGCGTCGGTGCTTGGATGCATGGCTCGACAACCTTCTACGCGTTCTGCCTGTCGGGAATTATCGGTGCTGTGCTAGCGGTGCTGATGGTGCTGGCTCGCGGAAAATTCACAAAACACTATTACCAGTTCTGGGCGATCCTCGGTGAGATCACGACGATTCGCGATCCAGAGCGTCTGTCCGTGATCGCCGCAGAACGCAAGAGTTCCATGATGCTTCTGCCCTATGGAATTCCAATCGCGATTGGCACGATCGCTTACTTTGCTTGGACGGGAATGCTGATATGAGATTCTTCAAACCGAAAGATAGCGAAACAGCCCAGACTGGCGAGTTGCGGAACACTAAGAAGCGAGCGACGACCTTACGGCTTGGCCGGTTCAACATGCACAAAGTGTGTGGGTCGTTCCGAAAACAACGAGGAGCGGCAGCTGTCGAGTTTGCCGTGGTTGCTCCTATCTTTGTTTTGCTCCTGTTTGGGATGATCGAGTACGGTCGCATGGTGATGGTTCAACAGATGTTGACGAACGCAACACGCGAAGGCGCTCGCCGTGCGGTGCTGGATGGCACCACCGTGTCGAACGTCAAGACTACCGTGCAAGACTATCTGACCAGCGGGAATATTACGGTGAATAACAATGAAATCACTGTAAGTCCTGATCCTGCAGCCGCATCGTTCGGTGATCCGGTTACCGTCAGCTTGACGGTGCCGTTCAGTCGAGTGAGTTGGTTGCCCGCGCCAATGTTCCTAGGGAACGCGAACATGTCGGCAACGTCCGTCATGCGTCGTGAGAGCGTGCAATAGATGAGCAACCAAATGACAGAGGGGGATAACTGATGCGAGCGAAATCACTAGTACTGTTCGTCATCGCCGTTGGTTGCGGACTAGCGGCGTCGATTGGCGTCAGCCAGTACATGGAAAACGCCAGCGGAAACGTTCAGCAAGTCGAAACGGCCAAGATCTTGGTCGCCATGATCGATGTCAATATCGGTGAAAAACTCGACGCCCAAACCGTGAAGCTTGAGGAGTGGCCGAAGGATCGTGTCCCCGAAGGTGCGATCTACGAGCTAACTGACGTTGAAGGCAAGTTTCCCCGAACTCGAATGTATGCAGGGGAGCCAATTCTGCAAGCCAAGTTAATGGGATCGAACAACAGCAGCGCGACGCAGACAATTCCGAAAGGTTTCCGTGTCGTCTCGATCAAAGCGTCGGTCGAGAACGCTGGTGGTGGTTTGATCCAACCAGGTGATCGAGTCGATGTGCTGGTGCTTTTAAGAAAGAGCGCTGAAGTTCCTGAGACCGGCACTCGTACAATCCTGAAGGATGTCAACGTCTTCAGCGTCGATGGAGCGACGGAACGAAGTGTCGATGAAGACGGTCGCTCTCGTGCCTTGAGCACCGTTTCACTGTTGCTTAAGCCACGTCAAGCGGAAGCGGCCATGTTGGCCTCCGAACTGGGACGGTTGTTCCTGACGCTACGCCGCCCAGATGATGATGTTGAAGATACCGACGAAGAAGGTGAAACCGTCAAGTCGTTATTGGGTACTGCTGGCGAAACGGCCAACGATCGAGTCATCGGACAGAATGACGGTTTCAACGATTGGTTGACCGGCGCCAGCACGCCACCACCGGTCACCGAAACTGTCGCAGACATCGTCGAGCCAATCGATACAACGCCAAAGTGGAAGATGGTCATTCTGGGATCAACGGGCTCTCGTGAGTTCCTCTGGAGCGACGAGAAGGAGCTGCCCAGTGAGACCGGAGTTGGTGCAAATAACGGTGGCTACGAATCGGCAGCGGCCGCCTTGCCTACACCGTCGACGCGACCGCAGCCTCGAGTCCGTCCAACGACTCCGACTGAGCCGCCGACGATTGACAACGATGGCGACGGCTCTCCGCCGTCAAGTGAACCTGGTACCGAAGAAGATATACCAATCTCTCCGCACTAAACGCGGCACCAAGGATGGTAATTACGCGCTAAACGCAAGGAAGCTATAGCAATGTTGAAAGCACGTGCAACCGCGGCAACGGTCCTGGGGGCGATTGTTTCAATCGCAATTGGCTTGGGATCGGTCACGACATCCAACGCCCAAACACTCGGCCGCCAACCGGTTCACTTCAAAGTGAGCGGTCCTGTTGAGCGGTTGGAGATGATCGTCAACACCAGTCGCATTCTCACGACAGAGCACAAGGTGCCTCAATTGCTTGTCGAGAATCAAGGCGTGGTGCGTGCTCAACCCATCTCGCCCAATCAAGTCCAGTTGTCCGCATTGAAGGCCGGCTTCACGACGCTGACGGTATGGGACGAGAATCAAGGCGAACATACGATCGATGTGCTGGTATACGGTGATGCTCGCGAGCTTGAGAACTTGCTCATGACCGAGTTTCCAGAAGCAACGCTGCGCGTGAGGCCGTTGGCCAGCAGTGTCGTCATCTCTGGTTATGTGCCGCGTGCTGAAATGGTCAGCCGCATCGTGCGCATGGCCGAAGACTATTATCCGAGTGTGATCAACAACATCACGATCGGTGGTGTTCAGCAGATCCTACTGCACGTCAAGTTGATGGAAGTCTCGCGCACCAAGTTGCGTCAACTGGGATTCGACTGGGCCAACTTCAGCGGCGATGACTTCGTCGTGCAGAGCGTCGCCGGGCTAATCTCTAGTACCAACGTTGCAGCGGGCACAGCGACCAGTTCGGGCGGCGATACGGTCGCGTTTGGCATTGTCAACGACGCGAACTCGTTCTTTGGATTCATCGATGCGCTGCGACAATACAACCTCGTGAAAGTTCTGGCGGAGCCAACATTGGTTACGGTCAGCGGTCGCCCGGCCAGCTTTAGCTCGGGTGGTGAATTTCCAATTATCGTGCCGCAAAGTTTAGGGACCGTCTCGATCGAGTACCGCCAGTTCGGTACACGCGTCGATTTCGTCCCGATCGTACTCGGCAACGGACGCGTTCGACTGGAAGTACGTCCGCAAGTGAGCGAAATCGATCCCGCGAGAAGTGTCACAATCAACAACACCACAGTTCCCGGTCTGCGAACTCGCTGGGTGGATACTGGTGTAGAAATGAAGGCCGGACAGACGTTGGCGCTGGCCGGGCTGATCCAAACGCAAGTCGAATCCACCAACGTCGGTTTGCCTTGGTTGTCGGATCTGCCAGGTGTCGGTGCCGCATTCCGTCGCGTTCGCGAACAGAATAACGAGATCGAACTGCTCATTCTCGTCACCCCCGAATTTGTGGATGCTCTCGACGCCAGCGAAGTGCCGCCCTGTGGGCCAGGCCAGCTAACTGGCTCACCCAGCGATTGTGATCTGTACTACCGCGGATACCTCGAGGTACCCACATGTTGTCCAGACGGCAGTTGTTCAAGCTGCACCTCGGGTGTCGGACCGGCGACATTCACCTTGCCAAACACGTCGCTTCCCACGTATGAACCAGTTCCGGCGATGCAGCAGCCAGTGTCAGCGTCGATTAATGGTCGGCTGCCACCGCGAACAAACAACCAACCACCCAACCCGCCAGCGAACTCGGTCCGAGCAGGAGTCGGTAGTCCCAGCTTGATTGGCCCAACCGGATATGACGTGTTGGAGTAACTCACCTACGAGTAGAACAGTCCACCAGTTTCACAACATGATTTCACAAAACGGTTAACCAAAGATGAGCAATGTTCTACGACTGGCGATTGTTGATCCGAACGATGACAGTCGCGATAGCTTGAAGTCGATGCTCTTAGGCATGGACATGGTGTGGCTCGAAGCCGAGTGTTCTCGCTATGAGTTCTTTGCCGATGTCGTCGGCCAGACTCATCCCGATATCGGCGTCGTTTCGATCGATCACGACGCCACCAAGGCATTGGATCTGATCAGCGATCTTAAAGAACGCTCGCCCGAATGCAGCATTCTCGTGATCAGCGGATCGACGGATGGCCAAATCATTCTGAAGGCGATGCGATCTGGTGCGAAAGAGTTCCTGACGCAACCCGTCCGAATGGAAGACCTCATTACCGCCATTCAACGCATCGGACGCCAAGGCCACTCGAGCGGAGACGGTCGGTCACGTTCGTCGACAGTGCTCGCAATTGCCGGCGCCACGGGTGGCGTGGGTACAACTAGCTTGGCCGTCAACATCGGATGCGCATTGGCCAAACGCCCTGAAAACTCTGTCGCGTTGATCGACTTAGATCTGGCATTGGGAGATGCTGATGTCTTCCTCGATACGATTCCTGATTACACCCTCGTTGACGTTGCGCAGAACATCGCACGCCTCGACTTCAATCTGCTCAAACGATCGCTGACGAAGCACGCGTCGGGACTCTATCTATTGCCGCGACCGATTCAGCTGCAAGACACGGCGCTCGTTACTCCGGACGATCTGCATCGAGTCATCGGCTTGCTAAAAGCCACCTTCTCGCATCTCATTTTTGATCTCTCAAAGGGCTACAGCGAACTTGACATGGTCGCGATGCAAGCAGCAGAACACATCCTTCTTGTCACCCAACTTGATCTTCCGTGCCTTCGCAACGTCGTCCGCTTGTTGATGTCAATGGATGAAATCGACGGACTGAAGGATAAGATTCGAGTCGTCGTGAACCGGGTCGGTTTGGAAAATGGCCAGATCAGCATGAAGAAGGCTCGAGAAACCATCGGGCGTGAGATCTTCAAGCAGATCCCCAACGACTACCGCGTGATGGCAGAAGTTCGCAACAACGGCGTCCCGCTTGTCGAAGGAGCACCCCGCGCCGGTCTGACCCAAGCCATCATAGAACTGGCAGACATGCTTTGCGGCGGAGACGAGACATCGGTCGAGGTTGCCGCTGCACCCGGGGCGACGAACTGGCTGAACTTCTGGCCCGCGCTTGCCAAGGCCCGCGGCAAGGCTTAAGCAGAAAAGGGGTCGGGTCTCTTTTCTTTATGATGCGGGAACAGTAGGTTTGGGAGATTGCTTTCAATGCTGAGTTGTGTTGGAAGTTCTGAGAAAAGAGACCCGACCCCGTCAGGCAAGGCATACCAAGCCGACCACGATTCGCAACCGGCAACTATCTTTACCACGTGCTAATCGGGCTGTTGGTAGAGCGACGCTCCTTGACAAGGAGGCCGACGACGACGCGTTCCTGCGTGTTGTGGAAGGAACGAGAACGCGGGTATCCGTGCGGCTGTCGCCCTTCTGCTTGATGCCCAATCACCGGCATCTCATCCTGTGGCCAAAGGAAGACGGTGATTTGCCGGAATACACGCGGTTGCTAACCGTGACGCACACCGCTCGTTGGCACAAATCGCGTGGCACGGCAGGAACTGGTGCTATTTATCAAGGCTAATTCAAGTCGTTTTCCGTCCAGAGCGACGATCACTTCTATACCCTCGCCAGGTACGTCGAACGCAATGCGCTGACTGGCAAACTCGTTCGCCGCGCGGAGAACTGGCGGTGGAGCAGTTGCAGTTTATGGATCCGCGAGAACGATACCGCAGACTTCCCGTTGGCCAAATAGCTGCTGGCTCATGAACGTCGCAAACGGGGTCGAGTTGTCGCGTGAGTTATTCTGGGAAGGTTTCCTAGAGTTTTCTACGCGGAGATTGGATGATGGGTCAACGAAGGAGTTTTGAGCGAGCACGGTATCGGCAAGGTGTGATTGGGAAGCAGGAGTCGAGCGGAATGCCTGCTGCGGCGTTCTGTCGTCAACATCAAGTCCCCGAGTCTTCCTTCGATAATTGGAACCGAAAGCTCAGGCAGCGGCGACGTGAAAACAAATCGAAGCGCGAGGATCAAACGACGTCACCAGGCATTACACGTTCCGGTGCCGTACGTAAGAATCCGAACGTGAAGCTCGTGCTCTTGGAATTTTCCACGCCACCAACGGTCAAGCCAACAAGTTGCGAACTCGTGTTCCCGGATGGAAGTCGTGTGATCGTCTTCAGCCAATGCGATCCCGAATGATACAACTGATACAACTGTTGCCTTCCGCATAGGTGCGAAGTTTCTGACTCTCGATTCGCGTGAACATGCGTTTTCACGTGAGCTATGTTTTCTTAAGTCAACGTCCCCAGCTACGCGCAGAGCGTTGTCAAGGAACCACTGCTGCCCCCGAATCGAGTTAGAAAAACCTCATGAAAACTATCCCACAGCCCGTCCGTCCCACCGACGCCGCGAAACTAGCCGAGTACGATACCCTGAAGCGGCGTATTCATAACAAGCTCGTCGACAAGCTGGATCTGACCAAGGTCGGGGATTTGCAAGGTGATGTACTACGGAGCGAGATCCGCTTGGTCGTCGAGCACCTGTGCGACACCGAAGATACTCTGCTCAACCGGAACGAACGGGATCGACTGGTCGAGGAAGTGCTGGACGAGACGCTTGGTTTCGGACCACTCGAGTTACTGTTGAAAGATGCGTCGATCAGCGACATCTTGATCAACGGCCCTAAAAACATCTATGTGGAACGCCGCGGCAAGTTGGAGCGAACAAACGTCGAGTTTCGCGACAATAAGCATCTGATTCAGATTATCGATCGCATCGTCTCGAAGGTCGGTCGACGTGTCGATGAAGTGTGTCCAATGGTCGACGCTCGCTTGCCGGACGGGTCGCGTGTCAACGCCATCATTCCGCCGCTGGCACTCGACGGAGCTGCGGTTTCCATTCGTCGCTTCGGCGCAAACCCGCTCAAACTCGAAGACCTATTGAACTACAAAGCCTTCACTCCAGAAATGGTGATGTTGCTTGAAGGAGCAATTAAGGCTCGACTCAACATTGTCATCTCCGGTGGTACTGGTTCGGGTAAGACCACGTTGTTGAATACGTTGTCCAGCTTTATTCCCAATACCGACCGTATTGTCACCATTGAGGATGCAGCGGAACTGCAGCTTCAACAAGACCACGTTGTGCGGCTGGAAACTCGCCCCGCCAACATCGAAGGCAAAGGCGCCATCACGGCAACGGACCTTGTTCGGAACGCGCTACGTATGCGTCCCGAGCGGATCATCATCGGCGAATGTCGTGGTCCCGAAACACTCGACATGCTTCAGGCCATGAACACGGGCCACGACGGTTCGATGACCACGACACATGCGAACACTCCGCGCGATGCGATCGCCCGTATGGAAACGATGATCATGATGTCTGGATTCGAACTACCGATCAAGGCCATGCGTCAACAGATTGCTAGTGCAGTTCACTTAATCATTCAAGCCAGCCGACTTCAAGGTGGGTCGCGACGCGTGACACACATCACGGAGGTCGTTGGCATGGAACAAGACACCGTCGTCATGCAGGACATCTACCGCTACATCAAGGAAGGTATCGACGAATCGGGTCGAACACGTGGTTACTTCCAATCGACCGGAATTCGACCGACGTTTATGGACACCCTCGAAGCCGCTGGTGTTCGTCTACCAGCCAGCGCGTTCCGTGAGCGAATTATGTTGCGAGACTAGATCCAGCCAGATGCCATCACGCTGAGAAACCACACAACACAGCCCCAGCAATCACGACACTGCCATGAGCCCCTTGATAATCATTGCCGCCGTATTCATCGCCGTCGTCACTCTGGTTGCCGCCGTGGGTGCTATGCTTGCCAGCAACGCCGCCACCCATACTGAAGACCGGCTTGATCTACTGACCGGAGCGAGCGGGGCGGGCAATGCGAAAAGCAAAGACGCGACGAGTTTGATGCGTGGTGCGACCGATGAGGGCAAGACCGGAGCCGTTGACTTCCTCAATCGGTTCGGAGACATCCAACGATTTTTGTCGCAGGCCAACGTAGCCATATCCGCCGGTCAGTTTCTGGCAGCAACGATTGGCCTGGCTTCGCTCGGCGCGCTCGCTATCATCTTCATGGGCCTGCCCTTTTTCTTCGTACCGCTGGCCGCTGGTGCGTTGGGCGCGATTCCTTTTGGGTTCGTCCTCATCGCTCGCAAGCGACGACTTGGAGCCTTTGCTCGGCAACTGCCAGATGCGCTCGAACTAATCAGCCGCGCGTTGCGAGCTGGACACAGCCTCGCGGCGGGAATCAATCTCGTTGGCGACGAAATGTCGCAACCGATCGCGGGCGAATTTGCTCGTTGCTATGAAGAGCAAAACCTCGGTATTCCGCTCGAGGAGACTTTAGAAGGAATGACCGAGCGCGTTCCGAACTTAGACCTGCGATTCTTCGCGACGGCCGTCATCTTGCAACGTCAGACGGGCGGTGACTTGGCGGAGATTTTGGACAAGATCGGCCACTTGGTTCGCGAGCGGTTCCAGATCTATGGACAGATTCAATCCTTAACCGGTGAAGGGCGATTGTCCGGAATCGTATTGTTGGCGTTACCTCCAGTGCTGTTCGTTGTCATGTACCGCTTGAACCCCGACTACGTGATGGTGCTGTTCACCGACGAGATCGGCAAGTTGATGCTGGCCGGAGCTGTGTTCATGCAGTTGGCGGGAGCGTTCGTCATTAAGAAAATCATCAACATCAAAGTATGAGTTGAGCCATGTTTCTCCTTGCAGTAATCGCGCCTAGTATTCTGATCCCGCTCGCCGCTGGCGGAGCAGCCGTCGCAGGCGTGTGGCTGTTGCTCGAATCCATTACGGGAAAGAAGCCACGACTCGACGAACGGCTGGACGAAGTTCGTGATCCGTCGTTGCGTCGTCGCAAAGAGGCAGGTCCACAAGGCGCAACGGAAGCGATGCGAGGCGTTCTGGAAAAGGCCACACCCGCACTCGCAAAGCCGTTGCAACCGCAGAACGAACATGATGCCAGCAAGTTGAAGACAAAGCTCGCCCACGCTGGCTTCCGTAGCGAGGGAGCCGCCAACGCCTATCTCGGACTTAAAATCATTGCTTTAGGAACAGGCGTTGTTGTTGCTGGCGGCGGTCTGTTCGTCTTTGGAATGGGAATGCAAGTCATCTTGCGAACAGCGATGTTTGCTTGCGGCATGTTCTTCCTTCCAGATGTGATCCTGTTTCTATTGGCGAGTAAACGCAAAGAAGGCATCTTCCTGGGATTGCCGGATGCTCTGGACTTGATGGTTGTATGTGTTGAAGCTGGCCTCGGATTGGATCAGGCCATGCGTAAGGTTGCGGAAGAGATGAAGAAATCGTACCGCGTGATCGCGGAAGAGTTCGGTCTCTGCAATCTGCAACTCCAGATGGGACGAACACGGGGCGAGGCTCTTCAGGAGCTTGGCAACCGCAGCGGCGTCGAGGATCTCAAGCAACTTGCATCGATTTTGATCCAAGCTGACAAGTTTGGTTCCAGCATCGCTCAAGCCTTGCGTGTTCAAAGCCAAGCCATGCGAACGCGTCGCCGCCAGATGGCGGAAGAGAAGGCGGCTAAGACGGCCGTGAAGTTAATTTTCCCGCTGGTGCTGTTCATCTTCCCTGGCATCTTCGTCGTGTTGGTAGGACCTGCGGGAATCTCGATGTATCGTGAAATGTTCACGGCGATGAACGGCGGCGGTTAGCTAACGTTGTTGCGACATCTAAATCGATTTGCACGATTCCGATCGATTCGTGAACCGTGGGAACTTAGCCTACCGCTCAATTGAATCAGAATTCTGGGAAACCATCTAGTTTGAGTGGCTGGGCTCGAAGACCCGACCTCAGGCCCAAATTCCTAGTATCGAACCGCTCAGAGTGCGGAACGCGTGGTCGCAACCAAATCAGCCGCCGTATCGAAGAACATCGCGCGAATCTGTTCATTCGAAAGTCCCCTTCGCAGTGCCGCCTGACGCATCGCACGCAGTTGTTCGTAGCGAGTGAACGTCATTCGCGAATCACAGTGCGTTAGATTCAGTTGGTGGTTGGTCGGCGAAAGATAAGCCCAGCCGTACCCAAACGCAATGTACTTGCCTCGCAACACGCCGACGGGCACATCGTCGCTGCCGTACATCACGCGATCGGGTCCGACGGAGCGAATCAACGCCTCAATTGCGTCCGCTTCACAAACGGACGATGTGTCGAACCACACATTCGACAACTCCGACAATCGTTTCCCGGCTCGTTCGATCGGCCAAGCGGAATAGCTGCGAGCGCAATGGGCAAGAATCCACTTAGCGTTTGGATAGCTCGCTGTTAGGCGATGTAGATCCGCGAGGTTCTGGTCGTCGCCAATCGCATCGGCACGCGACAGATGCATCATGATCAATAAACCCAATTCGTGAGCAACTTCGATTTGATGTTCCGGTAGAAAGTCGGTGAGGCGACAATTTACCGCGTCGCCCGTTTGCGAATAAAAGCGGTATGGCTTGAGTCCCAGGAAGCAGTACTTCCGCACCGCTGCTACGATGTCGCCGGCGGTCATCTCGGGACGCACAAGCATCAGCGAGCCGGAAGGTGAATCAACCGCGACCTGCTCGGCAACGAATTGATTTGATGCGGCGAAGTCGCAGTGTTCGGCGAAGGGGAATGGAAACGCGAGTCGAGAGACTTGCCGGTCGGGCATCAGTAGGTGGTCGCATTCGTCCAGCAGGCGCCAACTCGCCTCCTCGAACGGTTTACTAACGAACTGCCGATACGAGCTCTGCTCTTTGTCCGGCGCTGTGTAGAACTCCCAGCGATAGATGTGTGTGTGGACGTCAAAGACGCGCTGCGGGACAAAGCCGGCGAGTTCCTCATCCCAGATGCGACGGTCGAGATCGTTTAGTTCGATGGCTGCCACGCGATGCTCACACCAACTCGGGAAGGGGTTGGGCTTGGCCTTCGATCAAGTACTGTGGCCGACCGCTGAGGTCGCCGATCGTCGTCGTGCTCGCGTCGATGCCAAGATTGCGGTAGAGCGTCGAGTAGATCTCTGGGAACGTCACCGGTCGATCAACTGCCTCGCCGCCAAGACGATCCGTCGCGCCGATCACTTGACCGGTCTTCATTCCACCCCCAGCCATCAAGGCACAGTTGACTCGCGGCCAGTGATCGCGTCCGACTTGAGCGCTGATCTTCGGCGTTCGTCCGAACTCGCCCCAAATGATGACCGTACAGTCCTTGTCGAGTCCGCGTGCGTGCAAGTCTTCTACAAGAGCACTAACGCACTGGTCGAATACCGGAAAATCTTCGGCTTCGCGTTTAAAGATCGAGTTGTTCGCGCCGCCATGCCAATCCCACTTGCTGTAGTTCAACGTGACAACGCGGGCACCAGCTTCGATCAATCGACGTGCCACCAATAAACTTTGCGGAACTCGTGGAGCTCCGTTTCCGTCCATGAACTTGGTCGGGTCGCCGGTGCCGTAACGCTCGACAACTTTGGGATCTTCCTTCGACAGGTCCAACGCGTCCGCCAACTTCGAAGAGGTCAACATATCGATCGCTTGCGACGTGAACGTGTCGATGCCTTCGAGGGTCGTGGTGTTATCGACTTCTCGTTTGAGGCGATCCACGCTCTTTAGCAATCGCTCCCGATCACCAAGTCGATCCAGTGTGACACCGTTCAGCACCATGTCATCACGCGTCTCGCCCATCGGGCGGAAGGGAGCGAAGGAAGTGCCTAGGAATCCGGACCCCGGTTCGTTGTAGGGGCCGTGCGTGCAGGGATAACAAAGGCTGACGAATGGCGGGGCCGCTGCGCCAGTTGCTCCCTGCACTTTCGCGACCGCTGACCCAAACTGAGGCCAGCCGCCCGAAGGCTTTGGCTTGCGAGGATCGTGTCCGTTAAAGACTTGGATTGCATCGTGACCTGCTTGCGATCCGACGATGGAGCGAATCGGCACCAGCTTGTCCATCATGCCCGCTAACAAAGGAAACGCTTCACAGATCTCGATCCCCGCCACGTTCGTCGCGATGGGACGCCAGGGCCCTGCAACTTCTACGGGCGCGTTTGGCTTCAGGTCAAACATATCTTGATGCGGCGGGCCGCCGACCAGATAGATCATGATCACGGACTTGTTCGAATTCTTGACACCAGCGTGGGCTTCCGCGCGAAGCAGATTCGGCAAAGTCAGCCCGGCGATGCCCAGCGAGCCGACTCTCAAAAGATCTCGTCGCGACACTCGATCACAGAACGCGGAATTGGAATGGGCCGGGCCTTGAATTGTCAGCATTCGTATTTCTCCGAGGATCATCTTGGGGGGTGCGAGTATAGCAGACAGGAGTTCATATTCCAATTTCGACATTGAGTGAAGTGCCGGGCAAGTAAATGGTGGCTATGGCGGAGTCTTCGATGCCACAGCTGCTACCGACCGATGCAAAGCCGGGGCTTCGCAGACTTAGCCCCAGCCCCCGCGAGCCAGCCCCCGCGAGCCAGCCACGCTTACTGCGTGCACAGGACATTACCTTCGAGTTTGATTGCTTAACCTCGCCGGGGATTCCATGTATCATGTCCAGCGGTGATGATTGCGGTTCGTAGGCGTATCGACCAGGAGTTTTCCCATGCGACAAGTCTCTCGTCGCCGGTTTTTCTGTTTCATGGCGGGAGTTGGTACTTCAGCCGGTGTCATGGCGGCGCTGCGGTTTGGCCGCGAGCAAGCAGACGTTTACGCATCTGACAGCGAATTGCAAATTGTTAGTCGGAGATCGTGGGCGTTGGGCTCCGATGCAACCATCACAATTCTGCATCAGGACGCGAGCGCCGGTGATGCTGCAATTGATGCCGCATTCAAGGAATTGGAGTTGATCGAGGATGTCATGAGCCTCTACCGCGCCAACAGCCAGTTGTCTCGTCTGAATCGTGACGGTGTGCTCGACGATCCTCATCCGTACTTTGTCGAAGTTCTTCACGCCGCGCAAGCGATGGCGCGACGGAGCGACGGGGCGTTTGACGTAACGATTCAACCACTTTGGAACGTGTACACAGCCGCTCAGCAGCGGAAGCAACTTCCGACAGACGCCGAGATTGCTGCTGCAAAAATATGCGTCGACTGGAAAAAGGTTCACATCGCGAACTCGCAGATTCGGCTTGATGGCCGTGGGACTGCGATAACGTTGAATGGAATCGCACAAGGCTTCGCCGCCGACCGTGTCGCAATCGTACTGCGCGAACACGGTGTCGAACACGCGTTGATCGATACCGGAGAGATCGGGGCAATCGGAACCAAGGCTAACGGCGACGCCTGGAGAATCGGCATTCAACACCCGCGCGATCGCGAGGCTTACGTTTCGGTTGCTAAGTTGGCAGGACGCTGTCTTGCCACCTCTGGCGATTATGCCACGAGCTTTAGCGAAGACTACAAGCAGCACCACTTGCTCGATCCAAGGACCGGCCGCTCGCCGAGCGACTTATCGAGCGTCTCCATAGCGGCGGCGACAGCGCTCGATGCCGACGCGTTATCGACTGCCGTGTTTGTAATGGGAGCTGACGCCGGGCTGAGGTTAGTGGCACAGACATCAGGCGCCGACGCGTTGCTCGTGTTAAAAGACGGTCGTTCTGTCGCTACAACCGGATTCCCGACTCTCGACGCGTAAGGCCTCAACTATGCAGCCCCCGCATCCGACTCGATTCACCGTTTCGCATTCGAAGTTCAAAGTTGGACGTTCGACGTTCAGTGTTCTCCTGGGCTTTTTCGTTTGCCTAATGCCAACGGCACTTCGCGCTGAAGATCTCGTCGAGTTTCTAAACGGCGCAAAAGCCACCGGTTTGATGAAAGAGATCCGCAAAGAGAAGAGGGAGTTCGATTTCGAGATTCAATTAGGTGGGCGAAAACTCGTCAGAACCTACACCTTCGACAAAGTACATGCGGTCACCATGCAGGGAAAGCGTCACATCCTCACGCCAATGGTGGCATCGCCAGCCACCGATAACTCGTCCGAATCGCCCGCGTCGCGCACGAAGGCACAAGTACTCGAACTAATCAACACAGTAGGCTCCACTCCGCCGGATTGGTTTGACTCGACACCGCTCGACTACCCAAAGACGTTGGAGTTGGACTGGCCATTAAATCCGAACGAAAAGGGATGGAACAATCAGAAAAATGTCGGCCAATACAAATGGGATGTGATCAATCCGAATCCTGGTCGCTGGCGATCGGGCTTGCGATTGATGCATCACCTCATGACGTTGCATAAGAATCAGCCTGCGCTGCTAGAACGCGACATTAAGGTAGTCGGCGAAATGTACTTTGAGCTGTTTCAAGACTATCCTCGTGCCGCATTTTGGCTGCGTCAGGCCAAAGTCCAAGTCCCTGAACCGCAAAGCATTCATCTGGCCGAATGCTACTGGCGAATGGGCAACAAGCAGATGGCGCTTGATATGTTGAATGCCCGCAGCCTGCCAACCAACGCAATCAAGTTGCTCGGCGATATGGGCCAGACCGATCGTGCGATTCAACTTGCAGGTGCCTTCGCCAAGATGAATCGGCCTCACGAAGCGTACTTGCTTGCGGGCGACGCATGCCGCGTGGCGGGACGGCATCAAGAAGCGATTAGCTTTTATCAGAAAGTTCTGGATTCGCCCGACGCCAGGAATGAAGAATATGCCAAGCGATATCACGGGCTGGCCAGGGATTGCATCGAGGCGCTCAATCTGACAGAGAAAGCCAATGTGGCGAAAGTCGCCGATGGGGCTTATCGAGCTTCCAGCGTCGGTTATAGCGGAGCGGTCGAAGTCGAAGTCCGTGTTACCAATCACCAGATCGAAGAGGTAAAGGTGACAAAGCATGTCGAGAAGCAATTCTATGCGGCCATCACTGACACCACCGCTCAGATCGTAAAGAAGCAGTCCGTCCGGGGCATCGATGCAACCAGCCGAGCGACGATCACATCGCAAGCGATCGTCAATGCGACCGCGAAAGCGTTGGCCAAGGGTGCCCAATGAGATCAACCGATTGCGGTGTGTTGCTATGCGGTTGAATTGGTTCCTACCTTTCCTCAGAAAGAAAAAGAAGAGCGAAACGCTCGCTGCACCGTCGTTGATGATGCAGTGGACGATGAAGATCTTGCCGCGTTCATGGTTCGCCGATCGAGTGACTGGAAAGCCGGGATTGATTCGGAGGTTGCTGAAACGCGTCGGCCCTTCAGTCCTGTCATCACCGTTGCGGCGGTTCGTCCAGGCAGCGTGTCTGCTGTTGTTCCTATTTCAGTTCTTTTACGTTTGTTGGCCCTACAGCGCCCAACCGGTTTCAGACGGCGAGAAGTCAGACGGCTGGCGACTGATTGAAGTGGATGAGTCGAGCCAGTTCCATTTTGAAGTAGAGGCTCGGCCTGCGTGGGTCGGACGCCACGAGCAAATGTTGCATCTGTCGAATCCGGCGGGGGATGGAGCCTACATCGGTGCCTTTGCCGTTTCCGACACTGCGGACAACCGGATATCACTGCGTCCGACCAGCGACCTCACTCCCGAAGCGTTCGATCAGTTACTGCTCGCCGACGGAACTTGGTCCCTGAGCGAGACCGAACCAAATCGCTGGCCGTCGCACTACGCCGATGATCTCCAGCGGAAAGAGTTTCTTCCCGCCGAACTGTTTCTCGCAATCGATCCATTGGTCAGTCTCTCGACGGCAATCGCATCGCGTAGTTGGGTGTGGTCACTCACCTGCGCCGCAATGATTCTGGTCGTTTGTGTGGTGATCCCGCGAGGCTTCTGTGGCTACCTATGTCCACTTGGGACATTGATCGACCTGTTCGATTGGAGCACCGCCCGTCGAGTGAAACGGTTTCGGGTGGCCCACGATGGCTGGTGGGTTCACATCAAGTATTACTTACTTTGCGGTACACTTGTGGCGGCGATGTGCGGTGTGTTGGTGTCCGGTTATTTTGCGGCGATCCCAGTTGTCACTCGAGGTTTGCTATTCTTGGGCGATCCTCTTCAGAGCGGGATGTCGCATGGTTGGCACTTGGTGCCGGGGATGCATCTGGGACATATCTTTTCAATTGTTTTGTTTGCAGCGGTCCTTGGCCTCGGGTTCCTGCAGCCTCGCTTCTGGTGCAAGTACGTCTGTCCAAGCGGAGCGGTGTTCTCGCTCGGTAATTTATTTCGGCTCACCGAGCGTAAAGTCGAATCAACTTGCATCAATTGCAACAAGTGCGTCGAAATCTGTCCATTCGATGCCATCAAACCTGACTTCACGACGCGGACGAGTGATTGCACACTCTGCCAGACCTGTGGCGGCGTTTGCCCTACGCAGGCGATCAAGTTTGTCGAACGATGGAATCTCGTGGAATTGAAGGTCGAGAACGATCCGCCGACTCGCGAAACGCCCTTAGGTCGTCGAGGCTTCCTCTCCTTAGCTGCTGGTAGTGCGGCCGCGATCGTGGGCGGGACGAGCGTCGCCGTCGCAACACGGTCGTTCGGTGCGAGGCTCGACGACCCAACAACCTTCCGACCGGTTCGACCACCGGGAAGCGTCCCCGAAGAGAAATTCCTCGAAATGTGCATTCGCTGCGGCGAGTGCTTCAAAGCTTGCCCGAACAATGTTCTGCAAGTCGAGGGCTTTCAACAGGGCCTGGAAGGATTGTGGACACCGATGGTCAACGCCGACTGGGCGGGCTGCGAATCGAGTTGCAATGCCTGCGGTCAGGTTTGTCCAACGGGAGCGATTCGCGCCCTACCACTGGAAGAGAAGAAGGTCGCACGAATGGGGCTGGCGATCGTCAACGAAAGCACTTGTCTGCCGTTGGCCAACCGCGAAGCATGCCAACTGTGTGTCGATGAATGCAACGCCGCTGGGTACGAAGCGATTGAGTTCGTCAATGTTCATACGAAAGTCGACGGTGACGGCTTACCCATCGATGGTTCTGGCTTCGTTGCGCCGGTAGTGCTCGACGACAAGTGCGTCGGCTGCGGCTTATGTCAGACACGGTGCTATGCCATCAATGTCAAAGAGAAGCATTTGCTGACGAGTTCCGCCATCGTGATAGAAGCGGGTTTTGGCAAAGAAGATCGCCTGATGTCGGGATCATACATTCAGTTGCGTGAAAAAGAGCGACGTCGAAGATTGCCTTCACGTAACGCTGGAGGAAGTGAATTCTTTGTACCTGAGCCCCTGCCTGCTCCCGCTTCTCAACTGGAAACGCAGGAAACCAATGATCCGTTTGGCTTCTGAAAGATGAGAAACCCTGTAATTGGGTTGTGTCACCAATTTCAACAAGGCACTTCACAGGGCACGAGCACTCGTTACTCGTCTCAAAGCGGAGCCTCACGCGAATCCGAGCACTCAGACCGAGGAGTTCCTCCTTCGCGATCCAGACGGATACTACGTCACGATTAGTGCATCGATCTCTCACTGCGTTTCAGCTTGATTCTAGGATTAACCGTTCTGGCGTTAGCCACGGTTCCCTCGTAAAAGCGGGGGCTAACGCCCAAACGGCGAATCTCTACAACTCTGATTCGTAGCGGTCACAAAGCAGTCTGTTAGCCAGCTGAAAACAACACTACGAGTCTCCCGCCTGCTGAGCTATCGCGAGCGGAGAAAGCAGCGCGTCTTACGTGCCGCTTCTTACCAATGCCATGTTGCTTGTCGGACGTGTTCCGGTACGAAGCCATCGCGAAATGAACGACGACTGAGGATCTCTTCGGTAATCGCCCAGAAGGATATGGCCTTTTGGAGGATGTTGTAGAACGGCGTGAAAGGCAGGCTTAACCCCACCATCAAGTCGCGCCAGCGATTAGTCGAGTAATACAGCACGACGGTCAGAATCACAATGTCGCTGACCAGGTAGCAGAGGTAGTAGAGAAAGAACTGCTTCCAGGTGTGCTCGTGAATGTGAAAACAGACCCAAGCGGCGTAGCCCCACAGCAGATACACCAACAAGACGTTGAAGATCCAACGATCAAGCAGCACTCCTAGGTTGCTCCAGCGGAAGTTCGGGCTGAAGATGTTTCCCATGTCGACATGTTTACGGCACTCGAACGTGATCGCTGCCCATTCCCAGCGACGTCGCTGTCGAATGAGAGTCCACCATTTGGTCGGCAAGTTGGTACGGCATTGAGCGTACGGCTGGAATGCGATGCGATAACCGCCCTTCCGCATTCGCAGCGTCAGGTCGCCGTCTTCTCCTGGTCCAACGTCCCATCCCATCACACGCTCTAGCGCCGAGCGGCGATAGGCACCGAAAGCACCCGAGATCACTCCCAGGATGTCCATTCGTGCAGCAAACATGCGTCCGACGAAGATGCAGCGAAGGTACTCGTACGCCTGGCACCACGTGCAAAGGTTAACGAACGGATTGCGACCAACCACAGCCCCCGAGACGGCTCCAACTTGCGGGTCGACAAACGGCTGAACGATCTCCCAAATCGCACCCTCGCTCAAATCCGAATCGCCGTCCACACAGACAACGACTTCGCCGTTCGCGAAAGGCAACGCAAAGTTCAGCGCGGAGGACTTGCCTCCACGATGGGGCTTCGTAAGCACGAGCACGCCCGCGTGTCGTTTGGCAAAGTCTTGGGAAATGGCGGTCATCTTGTCGCTGGAGCCATCGTCGACCACGATAATCTCCATGCGGGGATACGTGCCCCAAATGGATTCCAAGGTTGCACCGATCGTGTCGCCTTCGTTCAATCCAGCAATGACCAAGCTGATTGTGGGGCAGTATTCGTAAGCTCGAACCTCTTCGCTGCCGTATACCAATTCGTACAACATGTCCCAGAAGCACATCGCGGACAAACCCAGCGAGTATCTTGGGAGATCGATCAACAAAATAGGCACCATCAACCAGAACAACTGGTCAATCGCCATTGATGAGAGCCAGTGCATCCAATCGGTGAACATGGTAGCCGATCAAGTCCTCTTCTAGTGCCTGGTTCATCGGGAATCGAAACTCGCATTTCAAACAATTGCCGACCAGTTCTAAGTCTGTATCCGACCAATCACAGTCCAGGCATCGGTAGGGACCGGATAGATGTTCGTAGTCAGCGCCGACGATCAGGTTCCGCGTGCGGCACTTGGGACAGATGATCGCGCCGTCTTTCTCAAAGTCGCTGACATAACCGATGTGAGCACAAGCAAAATGGTGGATGAGTGGTCGGCTGTGCAGTCGTACCGAACCACAGATGCGACAACCATTTCGGAAGGTGGGCACCGCCTGGCACTGCGGGCATATCAACACCCGGTCCATCAACGTGGCTCGCAGGATACCGAACTCGATCCACTTCGCGATCACTTCCAACGGCAAGTCCATTCCGAAGCGGCACGTTTGCGGATTGAACGTCGGCTCGATATTTCCGCGGCGAATCAAATCGTGCTCACCTTCTGTGAACGCAGCTCCGATTCGCAGCCCCGTTCCGGTCGGTTCGACGCGTTTCGCCTCGACCGACGCGAAGTGCAGGACACTGTCATACGCTTCAATTCCGACGAGGATCTGCTTGGTCGGCAGACGATCAATGCCCGCGATCTCAAACTGCATCCCACCCAGGCTCACATCTACCGAGAATCCGTCCGCGCTATATGCCTCGGCAGGTGATCCATCCGGCATGACCGGAATGGCAAAGATCGGCCTGGTAAGCAGATAGCGACTGTGCTGTCGGCGCTCGGATTTAGTTTTCGCATTGCTTGGCTCTGCTGACGGCGCGGCTTCCGCATCGGACTCGTCGGGCAATTCTTCTAACGTAATTCGCCGACGACGAGTGATTGCGAGTTGTGCTGCTCTTGGGCAAAATCGCAGATTCGTTTCGGTCTTTGTGAGAAAGTCTTCGGCCCCCAACTGCATGCCCTGGATGGCCGTCGCATCGTCGTCGCGACCGGTCATCACGACGATCGGTATGTCAGGCGATTCCTCGAGCATGGTGCTGAGCGTTTCCAATCCCGATATCCCGGTTAATGAAAGGTCAAGCATCACCAAGTCGAACTTTTCGTCTTGGAGCATTTGAGTCGCGGTGTCTAGTCGAGTTACTTGGTCAACGCGAAACTTCACGATCCGCGAGGTCTCCAGCATTTTTTTGACAAGACGTTGATAGGAAATGTCATCTTCAACATGCAGAATGCGGAACATCAAATCGTCGATCGGCGGTCGACCAGCACCACGGTCTGCTCGCTCGTGATCACGTGTTGTGGTCACCGACCCGGCGTGATGTGCAGCCTCTGCGACCGACTTTCCGAGTACGCTCGCCACCGTGGCGCGCCAGCGGCGCGCAAGATGGGGCTGGCTGACGGCGTGTCGTTTGGCATTCCGTTTCGCGCGTTCAATCGCAAACCGGACGCGTCGCATCAACCATTCGGGTTGGCTCTGCTCTTTGATCAAATAGTCGCTCGCACCGGTGGCAACGGCCTCGATTGCACGAAAGTCGTCATTCACACTTGTCAGCACGACGAAGGGCGTGGTCGGCGCAATGACACGAAGGTCACGAATCTCGCTTGCCAGTTCGACATCCAACGACCATGGGTCGATCACGACGGCATCGAATCTGTCCTTTTCGAGATGTTCACGCGCTTCACTGAGCGTCGCCGCGTTTTCGAGGTCACACAGCATGCCTCCGCTACGCAACAGATCGTTCTGAAATCCGTGTACAAAGTTTTGATCTCGATCAACGTGGAGCAGTTTCATCGCGTTCTGGCCTTCTACTTTTTCAATAGCGTTAGTGGGTTGCAGACAGCGTACGGCAATCGGACTTCACCCCCTAAACGCAGAGCGGGCGAGTCCTTCGATCCTTCGAGCGGTCTCGCGTAGATCGGCAGAAGTTTTTCGTCACGGCGATAATGAATCTCAATGCTCTTGGGGACAGGTTCATATTGATCTGCAATTCGTACGATGACACACTTCGCCTTGGCGGAGGCTGGTGGCACTTCCAGTTCTAAGAGTTGCCCCTCAGTGAATTGGCCGCTGTCCTTCTGCGAGACGTACAAGACTGCCTCGACGGACCCATCTACGAGCACTTCGAAGATCGGGAACTCAGGGTCTGAGTACTCGCCAGTAAAGCGATGAACTTTGATCACGCGACCGTTTACTGGCGCTCGTATCGCGCCGAGGCCAGCCGTTTCACGCAGTCGTCCGATTTCGTTTTGCAGCGACTCGATACGCAGCGCAAACGGCCTTAGCTGGGCATGCAGTTCTTCTGTACTCGACTTAGATTGCTCGACAATTTTCCCCAGCTTTTGTACCGCTTCGGATAGTTTCTCGACCTTGGCTCGCTGCCCCGTTTCGTCGAAGCGGCGCTCCTGCAGAGCTTCCGCCGCAACCGCGTTCTCTCGAAACAAGTTCTCGCTACGCTGACGCTTTGCGAGCATATCGGCGAGCGTGCTTTGCTCTTGGAGTAACTGCCCCCACAGTTCGTAATACTCGGCCAGCGAGCGGTGTTGGTTGTCGTCACGCTGCTGGGATTCGAACCGCAACTGGCTGACCTGCGCATCGAGCGTTGCTTGGGCGATTCGTAACTCGTCTCGCTTCGAGTCCACTTGCCGATCCAATTCAGGATTCACGACCGTTGCGAGGAGCTGATCTTGGAGAACCACATCGCCTTCCCTGACGTGGATGGTTTGCAGCACGCCGCCCCACGGCGCCGAGAGCTCGACAACTCGTCCCGTCACGCCGCCATACGCTTGATAGCGGAACAACGAATTCCAAACGGTCATCGCACCGAAACCAACGACGACGGCCAGGAACGTACCGACGAGCAGTCGTCCCTTCGGACGTTTGGGCATGGGAGTAGGACGTGTCGCCGGTGCTTTGGCGCTCGTCGCTCGCGATGCGCGAACCGGTCCCGCATCACTGCGTGCAGCAGGATTGCCGAAGCCAGTCGCCGCTTTCGGTTGGCGACGGACGGCTTCAAGCAGTGCGGCACCATAGCCGTTTGACGACTCGTCGGCACCCACTGCTTGTGGTTTCTTGAAATCTTCAGGTTGGCTCATCCAGCGAGCATCCAAACCGCCCCAATTGTAGTTGGAAACACTTCACTTCATGTGGTAGGTGCTTGAAAATGTAGGCAGTTGCCTCGTTGAAATAGCAACTGTAAGGAGGTAGGTAAGATCACACTTCGGACGCGCACCCCGCATCCGGTTGATCGAGTCTTCTGTTCAAACTTAGCTCGCTGTTAGGCCGACGTTGCGTTTCGCCAACACCTTCGAACTCCTCATGTGCCCGACATTCGCTGCGACCGGTTGAATCGCGTTATCCCGACCTTTCGTTGTGGGCTGCGGAATGCCACGGCTGGGTTGCCAGGGTAGAGTTCCTCGTGAATACTATCCGCACGTTCGAGCGGCATTGACTCGGAACCCCGGAACACCTTGAGCACGGTAATGACGACCCATCGACTACTTGGTGTCACTGTGATGCCTGAATACCTGCAGAGCGAATCTGTAGATGCCGTTTTGGATCGCTTGCAAGAGATCGGCGTGAATTCGATCACGACTTCGCCCTATGTGATGGAGCACGCCGATGAAGCAACCGGCGGTCGCGAGCCGCCAATCGACGCCGGTGCCGGCAAGGTGCGACTGCTGGATCGTCCGCTATGGGGACATCGCGAGCTGTTCGTGCGTACTTCCCCCAGCTTTGAGCCCGACAAGCGACTTTATGAAGGGTTAGCCTATCAACCGTCAGAACCGGATGAATTGACACAACGCGAAGGGAGCGTGATCGACGAGCTGATCGCACAGGCCCACACACGTGGTATTCAGGTCTACTTTCAAGTGATGTCAGCGATCCCGCCCGGCTATCGCGTTCAGTTTGGCGGGCCCCGTGAAGATGACAAGCCGCGCATGCCGGATGGAACAGTTCCCCAACGTCGCGTAGCCAACAACGCGAGTCTCGCTAGTCGGAACGTCATCGACTACAAGCACGCGATGATTCGCGATTTATGTCAGCGGTATCCGCAGCTGGACGGCATCCGGTTTGATTGGCCCGAGTATCCGCCCTACTCGCTGGACGATATGTTTGTCGACTTCAGCGACCACGCTCGTGCGGCGGCACAGCGACACAACATCGATTTTGAGATGTGTCGGCGCGACACAAAGGCTTTTTACGAGGCGTTGCACGGCGGACTGACCGATGTTGGGCTGAGCTCGATTGCTCATGGCGACGCCGAGAAGTTCGTGGCAGACGGGCTCGCACGCTACGAAGGTGTCATGGAAATGATCGTCCTGAAGACCTTGCTCTCGGGCGAGTTGCTGGCCGGCTTTCGCCAAACGATGAACGATTGCGGGGCGAAATCCATGGCCATGCAACCGAACGCCTTTCCGCCGCCGTGGTCGCGAATATCGGGATTTGATTTCGGACTCGCGGCGCAGCACAGCCAGGGCATTAGCGTAAAGCTTTACGGAATGCACTGGGCCATGATGCTGCGATCCTATGGCGAACAATTGCTGGCAGCTAACCCCGACATCTCCGAACTCTTACTCGTTCGTGCGCTCGTGACCTTGCTCGGCATCGAAGACGGCGAGGGTTCGCCAAAGTTAGAGGATTATCGCTACCCGGCTCCCGACGAACCGCATCCTGGCGGCGATATGGCGCAAGCGAGTAAAATCTCGCAGGCTCAAATGGCTGCTGGCGAATGTCCCGTGTACACGCTCGCACACGGCTATGGACCCGAAGCCGATTTCCAACGCCGCTTCGAGGTCGCCTGGAACGCGAGTCCTCATGGGGTGTGGTTGAATCGTTACGGCTATCTAAGCGACGCGAAACTCAAGATCGTTGGCAGCGTCGCGAACTGCTAACAGAAACCAACAGGAGCAGCATTAATATGGCCGCAGATTTAATCCCCCCGCTTTGGAAGGTGCCTCAAGTCTTTCGCGATCGAATGGGCGAGCAAGTCGGACGACAACGTGCGATGATTGCCGATGGGGAATTGCTGTTAGTGCTGCACGCTCCACCCAAGCCCAACGAAAACCAACGTCACGGTCGCTTCTTCTGGCGAGATGCGGAGGGACAGTGGAGTTCCAAAGACCGAGGTACGGGACTCAACGCGCTGAACAAACACTTGGACGAATACGAGGAGTTGATTGCGGAACTCGACCGCCTGGAAGAACAGGCAACGTCTTCTGGAGAGTATTTTGCAATCCTCGAGCAGCTTTCGCCGGTGCAGCGTGCGGCGACGAATCTGCATCACGTACTGCAAGAGGCTCGCGAGAAATGCCCCGATTTTCGCGAGCTGATCAACCTCCGTGACCGAGCGTACGGCATCGAACGTACCGCCGAATTGCTTCTCGCCGAGGTCAAGAACGCGTTGGACGTCGCCGTCGCAAAACGAGCCGAAGAGCAGGCCGCGTCGAGCCACCAGATGTCGATCGCCTCGCATCGTCTCAATAAACTGGCTGCATTTTTCTTTCCTGTCGCTACCTTGATGGCCATCTTCGGAGCCAACTTGCGGCACGGATTAGAAGATGTCTGGCCCCCGATCCCGATGGTGGCCGTTTTGGTCTTGGGTCTTGTCATGGGGGCAGTCCTGGCGATGTTCGTTACTAGGAAGTCAGCCGAGTAGACCGGCAGAATCGCAATCGCTGACGCACGAATTGTTCGCACTTCGCCGGAGTAGTGACACCTTTCGGTCGTAGTGCAGGCCACATCCCGTACTTTCGCCGAGGTAGTGGTACAATTTGCCGTAAGTCGGGCACCCCTGCCCGACAAGACGAACGGCCAAAAGTGGCCGTCCTACTTTCAGGAATTTAAAACTGCACCACTACTATCGCCCAGTTGCCGCTGGGAATTGACTGCAAAAATCAGCGATGTGACAATGGCGTCGGTTTCGGTTCCTTGCCGCCAAGGGACCCCAAAACAACGGGGTGCCACCCCTCGCCGCTTGGCCCTTCCTATGCACCGATAGCGCGGTGGCGAGCGAGAGCGAATCGAGCACAGCACACGCAAGACGCGAATGAAAGGATGAATCATGTTTCAGTCCCTTGCCATGACGTCAGCCGCTTGCTGCCAGACATTCCCGCATGGTTTGCTACACCGACTAACTGGACTGGCCATTTCGACCGCTGTAATACTGGTTGCACAAACAACGCACATGCAACGAGTTGACGCAGGGCAAGCCTCTCGACCCAACATCGTGTATATCATGGCCGACGAGTTGGGCTACTACGAACTGTCTTGTGTTGGAAATCCGAACATCCAGACCCCGAACTTGGATCGGATGGCGGCGGAAGGCCTGCGGTTTACGCAAGCACTCGCCGGCTCGTCCGTGTGCGCACCCACTCGCTGCACCCTAATGACTGGCAAGCACAGCGGTCACACGTCGATTCGTGTGAACGGAGGCGGAACACCGCTGCGAGCCGACGAAGTGACGGTTGCTACGATATTGAAGGAGCGGGGCTATGCCACTGGCGGATTCGGCAAGTGGGGCTGCGGCGGTCGCGGTTCGACGGGAGTTCCCGAGAAGCATGGCTTCGATGTCTTCCTTGGATACTACGATCAAGTCCATGCCCATTCGTATTATCCACCTTACATTATTCGCAACAGCGAAGAAGTTCCGTTGAAAGGCAATCAGGGTGGCGAGCAGGGTGAGACGTACTCGCATTACGTGATCGTTGATGCGGCAAAGCAATTCATACGCGATCACAAAGACGAGCCGTTCTTCTGCTACATGCCAATCACGCCGCCGCATGGACTGTTCAATATTCCCGATGATGATCCGGCTTGGGCGATCTACAAAGACAAGCCGTGGAACGAACAAGCTCGTCGATACGCCGCGATGGTTTCGATGGTCGATCGGCAAGTTGGAGAGGTCTTAGCATTGCTGAAAGAACTGGAACTCGAAGAGAATACGCTGGTCTTTTTTTGTGGTGACAATGGTGGCAATGACTATTTCACCGACGCCGAGCATCATCGAGGTATTCACGGAGCCAATTTGAATCCGTTGACCAAGGATGAATTTCGCGGTCGCAAGGGGATGCTCTACGAGGGCGGTTTGCGAATTCCAATGATTGCTCGTTGGCCGGGCAAGATCTTGCCAGGGAAAGTCAGTGATCTGCTTTGGTATTTCCCCGACGTCATGCCAACCGTCGCGGAACTCGCTGGAGCAACCACGCCGAACGACATTGACGGCATGTCGATTGTGCCCGAGTTGCTGGGCGAAGAAGTCGCGGGACGAAAGCAAACGCAGCACGATTATCTCTATTGGGAAATCGGTCCGCAGACGGCAGTGCGGATGGGGAGTTGGAAGGCCGTTCGTCCAAAGTCAAATGGGCCGTGGGAGCTTTATGATCTGGCAAAGGATATTAGCGAATCAATGAACGTGGCCGATTCGCAACCCGATGTCTTAAAGCAACTCGTTGACTACGCCGCCAAGGCCCATACACCTGCCGTTGAAGGAACCTTTCACGACCCCGATCTACATGAACGCGATCGGCAAGCCAAGTTTGGAAAGTTCGGACCGGCACCGCAGGAAAAACGAAAGAAATCGAAGTCACTGCCACAGTCGGGTCTGATTCCCAATGATCAACTGAAAATTCAACGCGTGAGCAGCGAGTCGATCAGCAACGGGAAGTTGGCGAGCAAAGCAATCGATGGCGATCTGAGTACGTGGTGGCACACAAGCTTTGCCGGTCAAGCAGCGAAGCATCCTCACGAGTTAGTTCTCGATCTCGGTGATGCTCGCGAAGTGCGAGGCATTCGCTATATGGCGCGACAAGACAATGGTTGGAACGGCGCGATTGCCGATTGCGAGATCTTTGTGGGTGAGACACCGACCAATTTCGGTGAGCCCAGTTCTCGTCTCACATTCGCCAAAAGTCGCGATCCACAAGACGCGACCTTTGATGCTGTTAAGGGTCGCTATCTGATGATCCGCGTCCTTTCTGAAGTCAACAACGGTCCTTGGGCCTCGATCGCAGAGGTCGGCGTGATTGCTAAGTGAGTGCAGGGATCTACATGCCGCAAACTAACATCGCCGCAAGGCGAGAAGGCTGCTCGCTCGACGAAACGCTTCTAATGGTATTTGGTTCTACCGGAAGCTTGCCTGGAAGCCGCAACTGCTGGCGGTCAGTGCCGGTGTCGCTATCCCGGGACCTGGCTGACCAAGATCTTTCACCATGTGGCCGCGACCGGCTCGGTGGGGATACAAGCCCGTGAGTATGCTTGCTCGCGACAGGCAGCAGCGGCCTGTTGTATAGAACCGTGTCAGACGCACCCCTCGGCGGCTAGCGCATCAAGATGGGGTGTCTCGATCTCACTTCCATCACATCCGAGGTTACTGAAGCCGAGATCATCGCCAACGATGACGAGAACATCGGGAGCGTCTGCGGCGAGCAATCCCGTGGATAGCCCAAGGGTAAGGAGTGAAATCGCGAGTGAGGTTCGCATCAACATCACCTTTGTATAAAGCGTTGGTTTGCAAGGTCGAACTCTATCGCAACTTGACAACGCCGCGCCGGCAGCACCGCCAGACCTTCGCTTTCGCTCAAAGTACGCGTCTAGCCTTTTTCTGAACAAAACGTCGATTCATGTTGACCCGCTAGCGGCGACCAGTACAATTTCGGCTGTGTAGAACTCGCTGCCCCTTCAGGTTTTACGACGCGGCGAGTTTGCGATGCCGGTTCTATTCAACTGTTCTGTTCTCGTGAGGTATGGATTCACCCACTACTGACGCCGCCATCGTCGTCGAAACCCCGGCGAAGCTAAACCTGTTCCTGGAATTGCTTGCAAAGCGACCTGACGGCTTTCATGAGGTCGAAACGCTCATGACGGCCATCAACATATACGATCGGCTCTATGTAACGAGTCTTTCCGAAGGACAAACTCAACTGACTTGTAGGTGGGCTTCCGGGATGGAGGCACTCTCAGCTTCGCGAAACGGAAAAGAAACCGCTGCTACTTTAGACACGTTGCCGATTGGATCGGACAACATCGTCTGGAAGGCGGTTGAACGATTGCGTCAACGCGCGGGAACCGCAGCGGGGATCGCTATCCACGTAGTCAAACGAATCCCCGCAGCCGCTGGCCTTGGTGGTGCGTCGAGCGACGCGGCGGCCGCACTAGTCGCTGCTAATCGATTGTGGCGACTGGGTTGGAGTCGCGAGCAACTCGCCGAAGTCGCGGCGGAAATCGGCAGCGACGTACCCTTCTTCCTCGCACCTCGCATGCGGGGATCGGGGATGGCGATTTGCCGCGGTCGCGGTGAGCAGATCGAATCATTGTCTGGAATGCCGCAATTGCATTTCGTTTTGACGAAGCCTCCGGTGGGGCTTTCGACACCAAAGGTTTTTGGACGCTGCACAATTCCCACAACCCCCGCATCCGTGGAACCGCTGGTTAATACACTGCGTCGGGGAGAGCACCTGGCTGGGAAGCTGCTAGTTAACCGATTGCAGTCGCCCGCCGAAGCGTTTTCACCTTGGATCAGCCGAATGAGTGAACTGTTTGCAAAGACCGATTGTATCGGCCACCAAATGAGCGGCAGTGGTTCCAGCTATTTCGGGATTTGTCGCACCGCTCGACAGGCACGATGTCTGGCGAGCCGAATTCGGGCAGCAGGGCATGGCTTGACGTTTCAGGCTTCGACCGCTCCGCATTCACATCGCATTGAGACGCCCCGCATCGAGACAGCACCTCTGTAAGGAGCAGTTCCATGGAGATCACCGAGGTTCGCATCAAGTTGACGGAAGACTCTGACGACCGACTGCAGGCCTTTTGCTCGATCACTTTCGACGACGCGTTCGTGGTACGAGACTTGAAGATCATCGAAGGCACCAACGGCCCTTTCGTGGCGATGCCCAGTCGCAAGCTGACGACTCACTGTAATCGTTGTCGATCGAAGAATCATATTCGCGCAAACTACTGCAATCAGTGCGGTGGCAAGATGAGCGGCGAACAGGGACCACGAGATGATGGCGGTCGTGCCAAACTCTATGCCGATATCGCTCATCCTATTAACTCGACGTGTCGCGAGATGATTCAGAATCGAGTCGTCGAAGAGTATCGCAGGGAGCGGGAGCTTTCACAGCGACCGGATTACGTGTCGCGATATGAAGACGATTACGACGACGTGTTTGTGGGCAGCGACTTCGAGGACATTACGGTCGCGAAAGCGGAACCAGCCGCGAAACCGAGGATCGACTCTCAGCCCAGCCAAACCGGACCGCGACCGCCTCATTCCCCGAACAACTCCGAAGCCCCTCGCCAAAGTGCGTCTCAGCAAGGTTCGACACCTCATAGTGGAACGCAATCGAAACGATCGGGCTTTGGTGCGGGGATCTTAGACGAGTGAGCAAAGCGAGAGTTGTTGCCGACGGCCCACTTGGTCAGACCGTGTTGGACCTGTTCGATGATCGGGTCGAGGTGTTGCCTTGGTCCGTGGCCATCAACGGAAGCAACGAAACGGTTGATGGCATTTATACCTATGGGCACCCACACCTAAACGGCGAGATGTTGGATCGCTTGCCAGGCGTGAAGGTGATTAGCAACTACGGCGTGGGCGTCGATCACATCCACGTTCGCGATGCGGCAGCGAGAGGAATCCCCGTAGGAAACACACCAGGAATTCTCGACGGCGCGACGGCGGATATGGGATTCACGTTGTTGCTGGCAACGGCAAGAAGACTAATCGAAGGCGATCGTTATGCACGCAGCGACGAGTTCACTACGTACGATCCCGGCTACATGTTGGGGCGCGAGGTACATGGCTCGACAATCGGCATTGTCGGGATGGGACGAATCGGTGAGCAGATCGCGAAACGAGCGAGCGGCTTCGATATGCAGGTGCTGTATCACAACCGCCACCGCAAGCCGACCGCCGAAAAATCGCTCGGCGCTCGCTATGTCAGCTTCGACGACTTGTTGCGGGCGTCCGACTACGTCGTGCTCACCGTACCGCTGACGGATGAAACGCGAGGTCTGATCGGCGCGAATGAGTTCGCCAAGATGAAGCCCACTTCGATTTTGATCAACATCGCCCGCGGGCCGGTCGTTGACACCGTGGCGTTGACCGAGGCGTTGCAGACTCGGCAGATCTATGCCGCCGGACTCGACGTAACCGATCCGGAACCACTGCCTCGAAACCATCCACTCCTCACGATGCCCAACCTCACAATCGCGCCACATCTTGGCAGTGCCACCGAGCAGACTCGGCAGAAAATGGCAGAGATCTCCGTCGAAAACCTCTTTCGAGGACTTCGAGGAGAAGCATTGCTGCATCAGGTGAATATCTAAGCGGAGTGGTACAGGTTGCGATTCTTGAAAGTAGGATGGCCACTCTTGGCCGTCGTTTGTCGGGCAGGAGTGCCCGACTTACGGCAAACTGTACCACGACCTATCTAAGAGACCGTTCGAACCTCGTGCGGACTTCGAGTATCCTTAGTGACACTCGAATCCCTGTCCAGTCCTTCACCAAGGTCCGCACCGATGATGAATCCTCGAAGTGTCTGCTGTGCTGTTGCCGTTCTGAGTGCTTTATCTTCCCTTGTCGACGCCCAGGACCGTCGCGGGCCGTTCACGCATGCACCACGCTCCGTCAGGACTCGCGACATCGACCAGCAGCACATTCGACTGGACCTTCGCTTCGATTGGGAGAAGCAACAGGCCGATGGGCGAGCTACTATCACGCTGACTCCATTCAAGACAACCAAGGAGATCACGCTGGATGCCGCCGACATGAAGATTACGCGTGTGACACGCGAAGGTACGGTACTCAAGCACGAGACAAAGCCGCAGCAGTTGATCATCCAACTCGATCGCGAGGCCCGAGTGGGCGAGGCGGTTACTTTGGTAGTCGACTACGTGGTTACCAAGCCCAAGCATGGTTTGCACTTTGTGCTTCCGGACGAGAGCGAAAAGAACCAGCCACGAATGGTGTGGACGCAAAGCGAACCGGAGTTTGCACACTATTGGTTTCCCTGCATCGATTCGCCCACCGACCGCTTGACCAGCGAGATCATTGCCACGGCTCCCAAGGAGTATTTCGTGCTGTCGAATGGCACGCTCGAATCGAAGAAACTCAACGCCGATGGGACGCAAACCTGGCATTGGCATCAGGCCAAATCGCACGTGCCCTATTTATTCTCCGTGGTTGCGGGCGAGTTCGATGCCTATGAACAGCAATGGAACGGAATTCCAGTGATCTCGTACGTGCCGAAAGGACAACTGGCTTCCGCAGCACGATCATTCGAGAAGACGCCTGCCATGATGGAGTTTTTCTCTCGGAAGATCGGCGTGAAGTATCCGTGGCCCAAGTACACGCAGATCTGCGTCGACGAATATGGCTGGGGCGGCATGGAGCATACGTCGGCCACGACCTTGAACATGCACACGCTGCACGACGACCGTGCCCATCTCGACGTATCGAGCGACAATCTCGTCGCGCATGAACTAATTCATCAATGGTACGGCGATTTGCTGACATGCAAGGATTGGGGCGAGATCTGGCTGAATGAGAGCTTTGCGACTTACTTTGCCACGCTGTGGAACGAGGAAGACTTCGGCTGGGATGAGGCGACTTGGACGCGGCATGAGGAAGCGGAAGAATACAAGAAGGAAGACAAGCGATACCGTCGCTCGATCGTCAACTACCAATACAGCAGTCCCGATAACGTGTTCGACGGACATGCGTATCCCAAGGGCGGACGCGTGTTGCACATGCTGCGATTCGTTTTGGGCGACGAATTGTTCTGGAAGTCGATTCATCACTATACGACTCGCAACATGCACCGTACCGTCGAAACGGCAGATTTTCGCATTGCGATCGAAGAGGTCACCGGCCAAGGACTGAATTGGTTCTTCGATCAATGGCTGTACCACGGCGGACATCCCGACTTCCAAGTCGACTGGCAGTGGGACGAGGCAACGAAAATGGCGCGCGTTACGGTGAAGCAAACTCAGAAGGTCGACGCCACGACACCACTGTTCCGTATGCCCGTTGATATCGAAGTAGCAAGCGGCATCGAAGTTAAAATCCATCGCGTGGAAATATCAAAGGCCGAAGAGACGTTTCATTTTCAAAGCGACAAGCGTCCGACGCGGGTCTGTTTCGACCCGAAGGATTGGCTGTTGAAGACGCTGAAGTTCACCAAAAGCAAAGAAGAACTGTTTGACCAACTCGCACACGACACACACATGATGTGTCGCGTGCGGGCCGCGGAAGCACTTGCCGAGTACAACGAGGACGAAGATACGATCGCTGAACTCGACAAGGCACTGCGGAACGACAGTTTCTGGGCCGTGAGGCAGACCGCAGCGACATCGTTAGGCAAGTTCAAAGGTGACAAAGCAAGAGCGGCTCTGATTGCCGTTGCCAAGTCGGATGCCAAGTCCTTCGTCCGTCGTGAGGCCATCAAATCACTCGGCAACTTCAAACATGCCACGACGAACGACACCTTGCGAGCCGTGATTGCCAAAGATCAATCCTATTATGCCGTTTCCGAGGCGCTCCAAGCCTTAGAGAAAGTCGATCACGACAACTGCGAAGCGGAACACTTGGCGGCACTTAACATCGTTAGCCATCGACAGGAGGTCGTGAAAGCCGCGATCGGCGGTCTTGTCAAGCTGAAGAGCGCAGAAGCTAGCGCGAAGATCTCACAGTTACTCGGCGGGGACATCTCGCCCGAGCGGCGCGTTGCGCTGATCGGCGGACTCGCCAGACTCAAACCTGACGATGCGAATGTCATCAAGCAACTGCATGAACAACTCGACAACGACCGCACAACGGTAAGACGTAAAGCCATTGAAGCAATCGTCGAGGTTGGCGATCCCGGAGCAATCGAGATTCTGCTGGCGAAGCGTCCAGAGCAAGAGACTCCCGGCATGATTCGATCCATCGATGATGCCGTCGAGAAGCTGCGAGAGAAGAGTAAAGGCGTGGAGCAACTTCAGAAGCAACTGGAAGCACTTCAGAAGCAGAACCGTGCGTTGGAAGAACGGCTTAAGAAGTTGGAGTCCGCGAAGTAGTTGTACAACATGCTTGGTCTTGAAACACAAAGGGACGCTCGAAGATCGAGCGTCCCTGTTTGGTCAAAGTCGGCGGTCGCTAATTAATACCCGAAGCGGAAAGTCCATCTTCCACTGTTGATCGACACGCCATTTCCGCCTCTGCCGTACCCATTCCAAGAGTAGTTCGGAAGACTGGGTTGAACGCGTCGCCCGTATCCGCTTACGTGATGTCTGCTGGCTTGATGTGCGGCGTTGTCGAGCGAATCGATATCACGTTTTAGGTGATGGAGTGCGTCCTCGACCTCGTGCATCAACTCGAAAACGTGATAAGCCGCACCATGCGTATGCCCGCCGAAGGATTGATCGGTTTGTCGGAGCACGTCTTCCAAGTGATGAAACTGCTCATCCATTTGCTGCAGGTCGCTGCGCAGGTGATGGATGCTTCCGTGTTGGTGCGCGATCAAGTGAATATGAGCGGCCGATCGATACAACTGCACTGCATCCGAATGCAGGTGAGCGTAGCCCGGCTTGTGTCGGTAGTGCTGGGCGAACTCCTTGATGAGTTCGCGGGACTGCGATTGCAGTTGGACTGCGAGACTATCAATGTGGTCGTAGGTATCCGCTTTGGCCGAGATGGCCGTGAACGCCAGCGTTGCCAGAGCAAGGATGGCCAGTACGATCGTTTTTGCAAGTGTCATGGCGAAGTCTCCCGCTGCTAGATGAGTGTTGGCTGTTGAAAGTTGTTGTGGCAACTGACTCAAGACAAACGCAATCTCCGCGCCAATCGGTTGGAGTCGCAAACCATCTCGTGACCTAAACCATGATGCGGAAACACGTTGCGACGAGGCCGGGATTCTCCCTGGCCGCCTCGCATTACGCGCCTAATGCGATAGCGCCATCAAACAGACTCGATTAGAAGTCAATCTGAGGATACGAGATTTGTGGCGACCGACGGCATTCGCGATTAAATCGTTAGCCAGCGATCTCGGGCGACCACATTCCAACGTTCGACGAGCTTCCCGTGCGAAACGACGAAGACTTGTTTGTGTAACGCCGAAGTCGGACAAGTGTGCCGTGGTATAGCGAATAACTCGTCACCTGGCTGATACTTCTCCGCATCAGCGGTTTGAACGACCAGATGCTCTTCGTTTTGCAAGACGAGTTTTGCATCTGGAATGTCTGGGAAGATCACTCTGCGATCGGCAGGTGGATCGGAGGCGACGGCCTTGTAGCCGAGATCGAACGTGACGCGGTCGCTGGTGGGACGGCTAATCACACGAGTGAGAAGCAATGCCGCCGCTTGGAAGTCAAGATCCGGAAACATCTGTCCGTACCCGACATCGTGGAACACGCAGGTGCCAGGACTCAATTCAATCGCCGGATCGTCGATTGTGGCATAAATCGGGAACTGCCCCGTGCCGCCCGCAACGATGCGAGGCACCGGCCAACCGTTGGCCGCCAACTGGTCTCGTAAGCCAGCTGCCTGATCCCAACAGGCCATCACCGCTTGGCGCCGCTCGCTCACGTCCGTCTGATGATTCTGGCCGTCGTACAGATGTAATCCGCCCGGAACCAGCCCCTTCGCATCGACGATTGCTTTGTATAGCTCGATCGCATGCTCACCGACTTCGACGCCAGTGCGATGTTGTCCCGTGTCGAGATCCAATAACACTTCGATCGTCGTTCCAGCACGAGACATCGCGTCGCTTAACGCCTGAATTGGACCAAGGTGGTCAGCCGTTACCGACAACACGACTTCGGGAAATGCTTGACGGAACCTAACGGCACGCGCAATATTGGGTCCGACGAGATTGTAAGCCAGGAAAACATCACGTACGCCAGCGTCGGCCAGCATCTCGGCTTCCGCGAACGTGGCGGCTTTGTGCTTCGTCACGCCGCTGGCAACTTGCAACTCGACGATCTCTCGCATCTTGTGCGTCTTGCAATGAGGCCGAAGTCGCGAGACGTCGCTTGCGATCTCAATCATCTTGGCGACGTTCGATTCGAGGACTTCACGAAAGACGACGATCGCCGGCGTGATGATCTCGGATGTGTCCTGAATCGCGTAGCATTCTTCCATGATTTACTCGTCAAGCTTAGGAATAAGTCAGAAATATGTTCGGCATTTAAAGAGTAGGGTCCGCAGTGCGGACTAGGAATCCCTGAGGTCCGCACAGCGGACCCTACGCAAAAGAAGAAGCGGTCCTTAGGGCTTTGTTTGATACGTCTTTTCGTGACCGCTGGCGGGGATGGAAACGGTGTACGACTTGCTGTCGGGAGCGACGGACAGCTTGATATAGTTTCCATCGCACTCGTCGGCGGCTTTGTGATTGGCGATGAATTCATCGGAAACGTTGTTGACGCTGCCGTCGGGTCGCAGATTTTTGTGGACCTGGTAGATCGCTTGTAGCGATTTCGTCGCTTGCAGATTCGCGAACACTTCCGGCAGACAACCCTTGGTATGTCCGTTGTTCATGATCGCGACTCGGGGCTTGATGGTCTCGAGTACCACAGGATTATTGCTGGTGTCGAGGCCATGATGAGTAACTTGATAGACGTCGACTTCACCGACGAGGTTTTTCGGACAGACCAACCGCATCTCTTGGTTCCAGGTCAGATCGCCCGCGTCGTAGAATCGAAACGCACCGAATTCGATCACGCTGGCTACGCTGTTGGCGTTATCCGAACCGTCGCGATCTTTGGGGCGATGCGAGGCACAGGCTTCTTCGTTCGTTGTGGCATCAGCGACGAGCGACTCCGTCGCGAAGGTCTTTCGCGTGGCAACGCAACTTATTTTTATGGGTTGTCCATCGGCAACTTGGCGCATCGGAATCGAGTCGCCAGGATTGATAACGACGCGGTTGCCTGCTTTGAACTCGAAGTAGTCTTTGCCCGGATCATCGGGCATGCCTTCGAACACGCCGTTGTCGTAAACCGTTCCAATTGGCAACAAGGTTGCGAGTGTCGAGGCACCACCGTGATGATCGCGATGGTAGTGAGTGGTAATCAGATGATCGATTCGTTGCAGCCCAGCAACCTTGGTGGCGACATGTGCGATGCGATTGGGATCACGCAATCCGGGGTTGCCCGTGTCGATTAGGATGGATTCGTTCGTCGGAGTGACCATCAGCGTAGCGGCACCGCCTTCGACATCGATCCAATAGATGTCGAATCGACCATCGTTGGAACCGGCACGGGAAAGAGTAGGCGACAGCAGCAGCAACAGTGCGATAGTCCGTTTCATCGTTGTGGATCTCTTAAGCGGAAAATTGAGTGGACGTACGACGCTTCAACAGTATCCGGGAATCACAGCGACATTTCAACGATACGAAGCGGAATGGTTACTGAAGGCGACCGCGTCCTTCTAACGGCCAGATGACTTCAAGCGTGTCGCCTCGGAAGCCTAGAAAGTTGTCGTGCAAGACGCAAGTTAAGTCGCTGTAGCCGGGGATGATTTCCAGTCGGTCGCCAATCTTGAGGTGTTGCGCCGTCGGATCGAGCTTTAACGCACCGTGCTCAGCAGACAGCGATTGCACATGGATGTCATCGCGCTCGAAGACCAGCGGCTTATGGACCCAGCCATCCATCGTCTTACGACCGGCGTCGATGATGGCCCGATCTGGGGCAGGGCGACTGACAATGGTGGTGAGGACCGTCAGTGCGTACTTCCAATCCGAGATATGGCAACCATAGCGATAGAACGCGTCCATGAACATTCCACCGCCAGCTTGCATTTCGGTGATGCCCGGCGCGCCGACCGAGTACTTGAACGAACCCGTGCCACCGCAAGAAACGATGCTGCATGGTAATCCGGCTTCACGAATCTGGTCCGCCGTGTCCGTAAGTATCTTCAAAGCCGCGAGGATCTTCGCCGCTTTCTCGTCACCATCTTCGAGTGTGAGCAAGTGGCCCTCGTATCCCATGATGCCGGCCAGCGTGAGTCCCGGCAGTTCATGAACTTGGCGCGCTAGTTCAACCGCCGGCTTCCCTGGTGCAACGCCCACGCGTCCCAACCCAATGTCAACTTCGGCAATCACACGCAGTGAAAGGCCAGCCTCGGACATCGCTTTGCTGAATGCCGTGGCCTGATCAAGATGGTCGACACAGACGACAGGATCGGCGATGCGCCGCAACTCGACCAATCGAGCGACTTTCTTGGGACCAACAATCAGATTGGCGATCAACGTATCCGTGACGCCGCCCTGAGCCATGACCTCGGCTTCACCTAGCTTGGCACACGTAACGCCAATGGCACCCGCCGCGAGCAACTTCTGGGCAAGCAAAGGCGACTTATGACACTTGGAATGCGGTCGCCAATCGATGCCACGTTCTCGGCAAGCACCGGACATAGAAGCGATGTTGGCTTCGATCGCGTCCAAATCAACGCACAGGGACGGTGTATCGAGATCGTCCTTGGAGCATCCAAGGTGAGGCAAGGACATAGCACTGCGGCTGGTGGGCCGCCTCCGGTGGGCAAACGAAGGGTGATTTAAGCGGGAGCGGCTATTTTACCTCTTCGCCAACCATTCGATAGATAGCTAGGTGCTTGCCATCCGGGCCAATGAACTCACTAACTTCGAACTTGCCTTCGACGGAAACGGGCCTCACCGTAAACGAAGCAGATTTCCCAGGTGCCATCTCGACAAGAATGCAATCGTACAAGGCGGCACCGGGGCCGAAACAGCATTCCATGTTGTCGCGCACCAGAACGAATTGCTTGATGCCCTTCTGCTGAAAACTAGGCAGGATGTATCCGCGAATCTTCACCACGCTGCCGTCGAGACTTTCGATCTTCTCCGTCAGCATCTCGCGTTTGAAGGGTGCATCTTTCTTGATGTCGAACTTAATGTCGTCGAAGGTCAAATCTTGTGTCTTCGCCACGTCGTCGGATGCCCATGCATTCGACAAGCCACAGGTAACCAAAGCCGCCAAGATGAAAAACTTTGTCCGAACTGCACTCATCGCAGATAATTCGCTTTCAGTTGATAGTACACGCCATTAACTCCCGATACGGGCTTTAACATCATGTCGACTTTCAATTCACCGGCAAGCTTGCGTTTCTTCATGTTATAGGCTGTTTGCAACGGTTCTTCGAGCGTGACTTCGATCATGTCCGTCAGTTTCGGTTGGCCGCCGAAGCAGCAGGTCCCGAGATCCGGCACGAGTACGAAGCGTTTGATATTGTACTGCTGGCCGTCAGGATAAACGTAACCCTTGACGAAGATCTTTTCACCGTCAAACTCCAGTGCTTTGGGCGGCACGGGCATCATCGGGTTGTTCTTGTCCGGCTGTAGATCTGCGAACGAGATCCGAATGTGGCCTTCGGGGACCTCGGTTGCATAGATGTAAGAATGGCGAGCGATGCCGCTGACAAACAAGGTGCTGCCGAGCACCGCCCCGACAATGGCCAGAGTTTTTCCAGTCAGTTCATTCGGATAACGAACTACACTGCGATAGCCCGTGATTCCCAAGATCGCCGACACGAGTGCCAAGAGAACGAACGGAGGCGAGGCCAATCCGATGATCGCCACCAGCCCGAGGATAAACGAGAGGACCGCAGACTTGCTGATCGCGCGATAAGGCTCGAAGCCCTCTTCACACGCCGGATCGATGGTTGCTGATTTGCTGCTCATGTCAATTCCACTGGCACAACCTAGACGGGTGGATTTCGGTATGCGGTCGATCCTCGACCGAAAAGTCTACGTTGCGATCGCGGGGATGGTTCAACTTTCGGCTGGTGCAGCCGCGCCGGCCGAACCGCCAAAGGGAAAGAACGTGTTGGCTCGTTTGACGGCAGCAGGATCAATCTTTTCCAGTTCTTTTATCTGCTCTGCGGCCGCCGGATCAGGGCAAGCCCGCAGGTAGTTGATCACGGGCACGCGAACCCAACTGGACTTGTCGTCAGCCTCTTTGAACAGCTGAACGAGCTTTGGCATCGACTCCCAGTCCTCCCAGCGAGCCAAGTCGGGAATGACGAGGTCGGCCAATTGAGGGCGATCCAGCATGTATCGCAGCCCCTCCAGGATTCGCTTCTTGGGTATCACATCCGTCTCGCTGCCGTGGAATCGTAAGGCCATAATCGCGGCGTAGGTGTCGGCATATTCGGCCTTGTCGTTTTTGAGAAACAGTTCTTCCACCAACGGCATGCCCGCGGGGCCCATGAGCGTCAGATAACAGCCGATCATCGCGTCGAGCCCGGCCTTGGCCTTGCGATCCTCCGAGCGAAGCATTGCCTCCAGCAATGGCAAGTCCTCTTCCGTGCCGCAGACGCCGAGCATTGTCAAGTACAAACGACGTCGACTTGCTGGGATGTCACCGTCTTGAATCCATTCCAGGAGTTTGGCGTGATCCATCTTCGGTTTCAAAGCGATAACGGTCGCATACGGAGCCTTGGCAAACTCATCGTAAGCATCACGCGCCAACATCTCGTCGTCGTCCTCAAGGTGCTTCTGAAAGAACTCAAGTCTCACGACGCCCTCTTTCGGCAGTGCCAGCAGCTCAGGAATGTACTTGCGAGCGCGGTCAGTCAATTGCAGTGGCGTGGACCACATGATCTTTGGCGGATCGACTCCCATGATCAGGAATGATTTACCAAGCTGTCCGTCGCCAAAGTAGATCGTCTCGATCGTTGATGTTTCGAGCAGATGCTCTCCGCCTTTCACAATCTGCACGATTTGAAACGTCGCCTTTGGCGTCTCGCGACTTGCCTGGTCCTCACCGGCTTCGCTCTTCTTCGGCAACTTTACTAGTTCGCCGATGACGACGGCATCCATCGAATCGATCTCCTCCGTGAACGTCTGGGAGACAGCTGCACAGAACGGACACGCTTCCAAATTGGAAACGGTTAGGACGCCGACGAGTGTGAACGACAACAGGCTGGACAATGCCAAGCGAAACATGGCTTCATTCCTTGTCTGGGGTGGGAAGCTTTTTGGAGGGCTCTCAATTATAGATCAGCAGGTGGAAGCCACCGTTACGTTATCATCTCACGATCCGAGGGACTTTGCCACATCGGTTCGATAGGCAGCCATCGCTGGCAGGAAACCGACCGAAACCGCCAACAGCAGCAAGGCGGGAATCAGCAGCAATTCAGGCGGTACACTCCCTATTATGGGCCCTAAACCAAGAAGCTCAAGGTTGTTCTCGATGGGAGGGGCAAAGCTGGTAAAACCGATCGGGACCCCTGTCCGCTGTTCGACAGCATTGCTTACGACAGGCAGGGTCATCAGCGAATGAGCACCAATCCAGCCGATCATGCCTCCCCCAACAGACAGCAAGATCGACTCGAACAGGATCACCGCCATCACGGTTCCTCGACTTGCACCAAGCGCCCTCATGACAGCAATTTCGTGCTTGCGGTCGCTCATTGAATTGTAAATGCTGACCAGGATGCTGATTCCCGATACGAAGCAGACTAAAGCCGTAATTCCGAGAAGTGCCGCTTGAATCGGCGCCACGATGAAAGAAAACAAGTTCGTAATCTCACGGATAGGCAGGACACATTGCGCGACAGGCCCTTCGTTGATCGTGGTTGGTAGGCCAACGGCGATCATCGGGTTCACCGTTCGAAGCAGGATCGCCGTAACTTCACGCTGCTCGACAGGAAGCGGTTCCTGCGGAGCGTGTGCGTGGTCGTGATCATGAGCGACTTCCGGCTCGACAAATCCCCCTGCAATCCCCCCGAAGCCCGTTACAGCCTGCTCTTCTTCCTCGTCCTTGGGCAAAGGCTTCGCATGATCTTCCATCAAGTAGAAGCCTTCCATGTTGATGAAGACTGCTCGGTCGTTGGGCGTGCCAGTCGGTCGCAAGATCCCCACTACGGTGAACTGACTGGCATGGCCTTCACCTTCAGGATCGCCATGCGCGGGTGAGATACCTTGTCCAAGCTTCACGTCCATTTCGCGAGCAACGGTTGCACCGACGACTGCCTCGAAGTAGCCGTGCTCTTTGTTCCAAGTCTCGAAGTTTCGGCCTTGCGAAAATTCGTACGTCTTGTCGTCGTAAGGACCAAACGTCAGTTTGTTAAACAGATCGGGCGTGGTTCCAACGACACGGAACTGGCCAAAATAATCGCCCAGGCATAGTGGAATGGCTAGCGCGCTATACATCCCGAACTTACCGCTGCGTTCCAAATCCAGTTCGTCTTGGTCGGCGTTTCGCAATGACTCGCTGGCGAGCAGTCCACCGATCCCCGCGAGACCGTCCATCCCAAGCAGTGATACGGCTTCGATGCTACCCCATTGGTCGTCGTGTACGTTCTCGCGGATCGAATGCTTGAGGGCGTTCTTTCGTTCGTCGCCACCAGTGAATTCCAGATAGTACTCGTACGGAATGTTTTCGACAGGCTGACTCAAGTAGTAGACCGTGTTCAGCGTCAATTGCAGCTTGCCGCCTTTGGCTCCAACGATCAGGTTGTAGCCAAGGCTGGAGTTGTTCTTGAATGACTGCGAGACAACGCCGTGGATCGAAAGCACCGCAACAACCAACAACACACCCAACGCCATCGATAACGCAGTTAGCGCCGACGCGAGTCCGCGTTGTTGAATGCTGCGCCAGGCTATTTTCCAAAGACTCATGGGGACTAGGGATGAGGGTTGAGGGATGAGGGATGAGAGACGAGTGCCAGGACTTTGTTGATGTCTTCCAGGCGGTCGACGCGATCGAATTGATCTGCCACTTCCATCGAATGAGTGACAAGGATCATTGCGATCTTTTCCTCTCGGCACGTTTCGCGGATCAGGTCGATTACTGTTTGTTGATTGGCGGGATCGACGTTGGCCGTCGGTTCGTCGGCCAGAAGTAGTGTCGGTTGATTCGCGAGGGCGCGCGCGACCGCCACTCGCTGTTGTTCGCCGACGGATAACGCCGACGGCTTATGATGGGATCGTTGACTCAAGCCCACGCGGTCGAGCAATTGCTCAGCTCGCTTGACGTTGTAACGCCGTCGAGCAAACGTCATCCCCAGCAAAACGTTCTCGAGCGCCGAGAACCCCGGCAATAGGTTGAAGGTTTGAAACACGTATCCCAGTTTGGCGGCTCGATACCGATCACGCCCGGCTTCCGATAGCGTCGCCACATCATGGCCATCCAGTCGCACAACACCGGAATCGGGTCGGCTGATTCCCGCGATCACATGCAGCAGCGTGGATTTGCCACAACCGCTTCGTCCGAGGAGCACCATCTGCTCGGCGGCCTCGACCCGAAAGCTCGGAATGTCAAGAACCGGCAGCACGTGCCCATTCGGCTCGATATAGGACTTCTTTAGATTCTCAAGTTGGAGCATCAAAGCAGCAGTCGATGGAAGGTGCCAAGTCAGGGAACGCTAACAACTTACTGGGTTTCGCGTCGGCAGTGAAGGCGGTTCCGGAGGGTTTGCACTACTACGAACCGTATTGCAAGCTGGTTCGATTTGGTAGCAGTGTGTTCAGCCCGGAGTGTACTTCAAAAGCGAATGCTCTCACCCACGAGGCGGTGCCACAAAGATCTTGCGGTCAAATGTCTAACATGATTTCAGCACAAAGAGTGTATTTCATGGCCGGAAATGAGACACTTTGGGACACTGCAGCCTATTGCAATCAACTCTTTCTCGCAGCAGGCATCCCGTCTTCGGTTTGCGGAGGCGTGGCGGTTTATTTGCACGGTTATCAACGCAACACAATCGACTTGGATCTCGTGATCCAGAGTCAAGACTCGGAGCGAGTTCGGCAAGTCCTTGAAGCTGGGGGGCTGAGCTGAGATTCAACGACGAGAAAATCTCGTTCACGCTCGGGCATTGCCGTTCAGCTTTTGTTGGCGGGTGACAACACGGTCAGCGGTTCGGAAGTGCAGATTCCCGATCCCTGCGGCGAACAGGATGTTGAGACGATCGAGGGGCTCTCCGTCTTGAAACTCTCGCAGCTGATCGAAATGAAGCTCGCCTGTGGTTCGACCAATGTGCGTCGCACCCACAAAGATTTTGCGGATGTCGTAGAACTGATCGCGATTTGCAAGCTGGATGGATCATTCTCCAGGTTTCTGCATAAGTCGGTGCGTAAGGCCTTTCGAGAACTTGTCAAACGTACCGCTGGCAAAGTCTAAGAACCTCGCGAAATGACCAACAGGAACGGCAGGAAAAATTGGCGACAGGAAGATCAGGGCGGACCGAGCGAGAAATGTTCCTGTCGTAATATCTTCCTGTCGAACCTCATGTAAGAATGTACGCAAGTAGCAATCTCAGGCCGAGGCGTTGCAAAGAGCGATATCTATTACTGTTAGACCGGCGGCTGGGTCCGAACCGCTCACCTCGAAGCAAACCGATATTTCACGCCCGGTGCGAACGCCTCATGCGATTCGCCTGCCGAAAGGCAACCGAGATCTACTGCTGCAAAACGAACAGCACGACGTTGGTCGCGATTTTGGCGGCATCTTCTTTGAGATAGCCTTTACACTCCAAAGAATTGCTGTTCTCCATCGCACAACTGATGTCATAGGGTGAGAAGATGACCATCATGCGATCATCGATGCTGATGCCTTCCAATAGCGGCGAGACCTCGGTCAAGTTCGTAATCAGAGGATCATCGGCATTGCGAAGTTGTGGATCGCGCACCGTGACCTTGGCGAGATCGTAGCCACGGAACTCGCGAGTGAACATCGGATGCTCCGGTGAGATTCTGGCAAGACTCTGCGCGGGAAAGATGTTCTTCATCTCGCGACGAAACGAATCGGCAAATTCTGGACTCGCACAGATCGCGTCGGCGAAGATGACACCACCTCGATCGACGAACGTCGCGATTGCTTTGCGTTCATCGGGAGAAAACCGGAAAGCGCGACGACCGTGCATATAGACGATTGGGTAATCGAACAAATCGTCGCTGGTCGCGGAAACCATGCGATTCGTCACATCAATGCGAAGCTGTGCTTGTGATCGCACGAAGTTGAGCATGTTCGGTAACGCATTCGGCGCGTCATCGCTGCCGCCGTCGTGCCGCAACTTAGGCATATACAATACGCTTCGCTCTAAATCCTCCGCAGGCCGATTGATCGCGATCTGTGGTCGATCTAGCTTGTTCTTCAACTCACGACTCGTCGCGTAAGTTACAACGTTCTTACCAATCGCTAGGCACGCTTCGACTTCTTCTTGAACGTCTTTCGGATAGTCGGCATTGCGAACGCCGCGATCTAGTTCCCAGAAGCAGGACAGATCCTTCGGGCAATACACGACGCTGGTGCGGCAGCAAGCATCGATGCCAAACAGCGGACGCAGGTACTTGGCGTTTACCTTCTCTTCGGCGTACCAGACGGGATGGTCTTCAGGCAACAGACGCAACGAGCTATCGGGAAACAGTTGGTTCATCAGCGCTCGAAACGAGCGATCGAAAGCTTCGCCGTTGCAACACGCTTCCGCAAAGATAAAACCTCCCTGATTAACGTACTGGCGAAGGTTCTCTTTCTGGTCGACGGTAAGCTCGAATGCCTCGCGACCGCTGATGCACAAAACGGGTGTTTGTAACAGGTCTTCCAATGTCGCTGCACGGACGTCGACCGTCTGCCAGCTCAAGTCGCGTTTCCAACGCTGTTCGACGCGTTCGGTTAAGTGCTGGACGGCCGATCGATGGAGATCCCACTGCTGGTTTTCGCCGTATTGCAGCTTCGACATGACGACCGGACGTCGCCCCTTTGCCAGAAAGAGAAGTGCCAGCGAAGTCGCAACGGTCGGCACGTCTTCCGCCGGGGCTGCACCGCTCCATGAACCACGAAAGTCATCGTGCATATTCAACAACGTCGTCGCACCTTCGCGATACCAATCGTGACGACCAATAAAACGCCGCCCCGTTAGTCGCCCGGTGCGTTCGACGGCATAGAGGTAGTAGAAAAGATGCCTGTAACGGAGATTGATCGAACTTGGATTGCTGTTGGTGGAGAAGTGTCGACTGAGCCACTGCATCGCACGCTCAATCGCATCATCATCGGTCTGAGTACCGCAACATTCGACGGACGATCCGATCAGTCGAGCATCACCGCTGCCGATCTTGCTCTGGCAGATGACGACGCAACCGATACCCGCACAAGTCATACTGCCGGTCGCCGGTTCCGATTCGGTATAGCCCCAGGATCCGTCCTCTCGCTGCGTGCGAAGCCAATAATCTAGCGCCAACTCCCAAGTGTCGCGTTTGACTTCGATCCCAATCCGGTGGGCTTCATGTAATGCTAAGAGTGCGAACTGGGTATTCGAGTTGTCACCGCTGCCCTTCTTATCGGCGTAGTTCCACGCGCCTTTCCGGAGGCCGCCTCGCAACTGAACCGCTTCGAGCCACTTAACATTGCGACCGATAATGGCCGCGTCCTTCGCCGGCTCTGCGGCGCACATCGCCATCGTCTGAAGCGAAGTCGCATACACTGTCGATGGTTCGCCGAGTGACCGCAGGTAGGCGAGTGACTTTTGTATCGTTGGCGATTTGACGTCTTCCCCAGAATTCAGCAGGGCGAGTGTTGTCAGCGCGGTGACGCCACCGACATAGATGGAGTGTTCTGTCCAATGCCCATCGGATTTCTGCTCGGTTTTGAGGAACGACGAGCCACGTTCAATGGCGTTGCGGACTTGAGTGTCCGTCAGTTCGCCTGTTACAGGCTGCACGATCGATAAAATCAGAGCGGCGACAGCGAACCAACAACCTGTTTTTACGGACATGCTTCGTCAGCCTCTCGATTGCGCCCCCGCAGTCGTCATAAATATCTTAGGATTCTAAAGTTGCAGCGGCAAATCCTCGGTCGCGTCCCATAGAGTTGTGTCGATAAATTTCCACTAACTACCGCGTACAATCAATTTATGACCGCTAAACAACGCAGCATCGGCGATGTGCTTCAAGAGTTCAGCCACCACCGCAAGGTGATGCAGCAAGAGCTACAGAAGATCATTGTCGGACAGGACGACGTTATCGAGCAGCTTTTCGCCGCGATCTTCACGGGCGGGCATTGTTTGCTGGAGGGTGTGCCGGGTTTGGCGAAGACGCTGATGGTAAGCACATTGGCCAAGATCCTGGACGTGGGTTTCAAACGCATCCAATTCACGCCCGATCTGATGCCATCCGACATCACGGGCACAAACGTCCTGGAAGAAGACGACGCGGGTCGGCGCGAGTTCCGCTTCGTCGAAGGGCCGATCTTCACGAACATCCTGCTGGCCGACGAGATCAACCGAACGCCGCCCAAGACGCAAGCCGCCTTGCTGCAGGCGATGCAAGAACGCGAAGTGACCGTCGGTCGAACAACTTACACCTTGCCTGCCCCATTCTTTACGATCGCGACACAGAATCCGATCGAGCAAGAAGGAACTTATCCGCTGCCGGAAGCACAACTCGATCGATTCATGTTCAATATCAAAGTCGGCTATCCTTCTGCCGAGGAGGAAGAACGCATCCTCTCGGTGACGACGCGGAACGAGAAAGCCGAAGTCACTAAGATCCTGTCCGGTCGCGCGATCGTGAACCTTCAGAAGTTGGTCAGTTCGATCGCGGTCAGCGAGTACATCGTCAAGTACGTTGCAAGATTGGTACGAGCGACGCGTCCAGCCGATCCGCTTTCGCCAGGCTTTATTCAGGAGTTGGTCGACTGGGGAGCGGGACCACGCGCCGGGCAGTTTCTCATTAACGGAGGCAAAGCATTGGCCGCGATGGAGGGAAGATTCTCGGTCTCGATCGAGGACGTCCGAAAAATCGCGATTCCTGTGCTGCGTCATCGCATCAGCACAAACTTCCAAGCTCAGGCAGAAGGCATGACGAACGAGAGCATCATCGAACGGCTCGTGAAAGAAATCCCGGAACCAGACATTCAAAAGTTTAGTTCAGCAACGCCACCACCTCCGCCGCCGCGAACGGGGTAGTCTATGGCGACTGTCGAAAAGTATCTGAAGCCAGAAGTCATTAATCAGATCAAACGGCTTGATCTGCGCGCTCAGTTTGTTGTGAAGGGCTTCTTGCAGGGACTCCACGCCAGCCCGTTTCATGGCTTCTCGGTCGAGTTCAGTGAGCATCGCCGCTATTCGGCGGGCGATGATCCCAAAGACATCGATTGGCTCGTCTATGCCAAGACGGATAAGTACTACGTCAAAAAGTTCGAGGCCGAAACAAATATCACCGGCTACTTGGCGATGGATCTTAGCAAGTCGATGGGCTACACCTATCGACAGGACTTGTCGAAGTTCGACTATTCGATCTGTTTGGCAGCTTCGCTTTGCTACCTGATGATTTACCAGCAAGATCCCGTAGGTCTCATCACCTTTGACGACCAGATTCGAGATTGCTTGCCGCCGAAGTCAAAGCGGACACAACTCGGCAACCTGTTGTCGCATCTTTCCCGTTTGAAGCCGACGGGGACGACCAATATTTCGAAAAGTCTAAGTCAGATCGCGGCGATGCTTCGTCACCGCAGTCTTGTTATGGTCTTCTCGGATTTGCTCGAAGATCCCGATCCGGTCATGCGTTCGCTCCGTCAACTCCGCCACGGCGGACATGATGTCATCCTCTTTCACGTTTTGGACGAGGCGGAAGTTCGCTTTCCTTTTGACGGCTTGGTCGAGTTCGAAGACCCCGAGACGGACGATCGTTTACAGGTGGACGCGACGAGCTATCGAGACGATTATCTCGCCGAAGTCGAATCCGTTCGCGAAGGCTACCGTCGTGAGTGCTCGAAAGTCGGCATCGACTACGTCGCCCTCGATACAAGCATGCAGTTCGATAAAGCACTCCTCGAATACCTCATCAGCCGTCGCGGGAGGATGTAGAGATTTAAGATTTGAGATTTCGGATTGTCGATTCGAACAATCTGAGATCTAAAATCAGCAATCGAAAATCCACATGGCCTTCGTCAACATTTCATTACTGCTCGGCGGACTGCTCACGGCCATCCCGGTCGTGCTGCATCTCGTCATGCGTCAGCAGCCGAAGCGATTGACGTTCCCCGCGATGCGGTTTCTTCGTCAACGTCGTGAGACGAATCGGCGAAAGCTTCAATTGAAACACTGGTTGCTGCTTGCGCTGCGATGTGGGGCCATCGTATTGCTTGCTTTGGCGTTCGCCCGCCCCAGCGTGTTGTCCGCCGCAGTGGGGCAGTGGGTTTTGATTCTAGTCGTCGGCGTGGGCGTGCTGATTGCCGGGAGCCTGACGACGGTTTCGATCGTTCAACATAAGGGCAAAGTGCTGATCGGTTCCCTTGCCGCAGTGACACTCGCAACCTTGATCGCCTTTTCTTCGATGATTATTGGTTTAGTCAAGCAGAGTTCCGGCGTTCTGCTCGGCGACGAACAAGCCCCCGTCGCGGCCGTCATGATCTTCGACACATCGCCGCACATGGAATATCGCTTCCAAAATCAAACTCGCACGGAAATTGCACAGTCGATGGGCAATTGGCTAATCAGTCAGTTCCCGCCTGACAGCGAAGTCGCCGTCATGGATTCCCGGCAATCGCCCGCCGTGTTCGCGGTCGATCTAGCGTCGGCTCGCAAGGCCATCGATCGACTTCAGACGACGGAAGTCAGTGACTCGCTGCCCAGCGTGGCCGCACGAGGGCTGAACCTCCTTGAAAGTAGCGATAAAAAGCGAAAGGAGATTTATTTTTTCACGGATTTGGTGGAAAGCGCCTGGCAAGACCGGACTGGCACCGTGGCGAAGCTGCTTGAGGAACATTCTGATGTCTTGGTCTATGTCGTCGATGTGGGAGCCTTAGAGCCGATCAACGTGGGCCTAGGGCCGCTGGAACTATCTGCGGAAACGGTTGCCAAGAGCAGCGAACTGCGAGTGCGTACGCGCGTGCAGAGCGTTGGGGCCGCGAGCACACAGGTTGTTCAACTGCTGGTCGAAGATTTCGATCCGACCCTACCCATCGTGATTGACGGTAAAACAAAGTTGCCCGAAGCTCGCCCGCGCGGCAAAGAAGAAGTTGCGGTTGCCACAGGCGAGTCGCAGCGTGTTGAGTTCCGATTGCAAGGGCTCGATCCTGGAGTCCACCACGGCGTCGTTCGTTTAAGCGGCGACGATGGGCTTGATGCAGACAATGTGCGGCACTTCGCGATCGAAGTCAAAGAAGCATGGCCGATGTTGGTTGTTGCTCCTGAGAACGCGACTTCATCACTGTTCGTGGAAGCGATCGCTCCTTTCGAGTTCGAGCAGACAGGGCAAGCTCGTTTCGCGTGTACCGTCGTCTCGCAATCGAGTCTGGCGAATCGAGACTTGGATAGTTACACCGGCGTCTGCTTGCTTGATCCCGAACCGATTCCGTCGGTCGTTTGGGAACAGTTGGGCAAGTATGTGCGTGCCGGCGGGGCAATGGCTGTCTTTTTGGGCAACAACGCCCAAGCAACAGCCTCCTTCAACGAGCCGGCAGCACAACAACTCCTCGGCGGACGATTGGCTCGCGTCTGGCGTTCTGCCGATCGGAGCTTATTCCTTGCACCAGAGCGATACGACCATCCGGTGATGGCTCCCTTTCGAGACCGCCCGACGAGCGTGCCATGGGACGCGTCCCCCGTCTTTAAGCACTGGGTGCTTGATCCGTTGAACGAAGACGCTGGCGTGATCCTGGCGTATTCCAATGGAAAGCCGGCAGTTGTCGAACGCTCGGTTGATCGTGGCAGAGTGATTACGGTGACGACGACCGTTTCTGATTCGCTGCGACCACCCGACCATTCGGCTTGGAACGAACTGCCAACCAGCGATCAGTCATGGCCCTACGTGGTACTGGCGAACGAACTCATGTTGCATTTGACGGACAGTTCGGGCGTGCGTTTGAACTACGCCGTGGGCGAGCCCGCTGTTTTGCCAAACGATTCGCGAATCTATCCCGATCGCTATCAGCTGTTCACACCGTCGGAACAGCCACAAGAAGCACGTGCCCAAGACGGCGAAGTCGTCGTCCGATTCACGGAGCATGCGGGGGCCTACCGATTGAAGGGCGTGAAGGATGGACCGATCGTGCGTGGTTTCGCGGTGAATCTAAAAGCCGAGGCAACAAGTTTAGCCAGACTGACCAGCGATGAACTCGATTCGCGTCTCGGCAAGGGGCGTTATCAGTTGGCTCGTGACAAAGACGAGATTGAATTGGAGGTTGGCGAAGCTCGTGTTGGCCGCGAGTTCTACTCGCACCTGCTCGTACTGCTCGTCATGGTACTCGGCATCGAACATTTAATGGCAAACCGCTTCTATCGGAAACAGAATGATTGAGTGGAGCCTAAGTCCGATCTTCAACAGCTACGGCGTCGTTGCGGCGCTGATGGCTGGGCTGATGCTGTTGCTGCTGGTCACTCCCAGCTTCGGTCGTGCCACGACCATGCGCAGAGGCTGTTTGATCGCGGTGCGTGTGGGCGTGGTGCTCCTGTTGCTGCTGGCGATGCTGCGTCCGATGCGCGTCTACACAACGACAAAGCAACAATCGGCAGTGCTCATGTTAATGCTTGACCAAAGTCGCAGTATGACGCTTCCCAGCACGATCGAAGGCAAGTCACGATGGCAGTTGCAACGCGAGACGTTGTTGAAGCTGGAAGATCAATTGACAGACCTGTCCCAAGACTTCGACATTCGGGTATACAGCTACGACGACCAGCTTCATCCTCTCCAAATTAAAGCCGGAAAGCTTGAATTGCCTGCTGAGCCTACAGGCGATCTAACGGACATCGGAACAACACTGCATGAGGCCGTGCAGCGTGAGTTAGGTAAACGGTTGATGGGCGCCATCTTGCTGGGCGACGGTGCGCAAACAGCGTTCTCGCCACAGGTCGAGATGCCCGAAGCGGGACGCGAACTAGCCAGGCTCGAATACCCTTTATACACGGTGGTGTTCGGCCCGACGGGAGACGCTGCTCAGTCCCGTGACGTATCGATCGAGAACATGCCAGAGCAGTACACGGTCTTCGTCAAAAACGAATTAGTCGTAAAGGGCGCGTTGCGTGTCCGAGGTTATGTGAATCAGGCAATTCCCGTGGAATTGATTGCCGAAGATCCGGATGGCAAGGAGACGCGTGTTGCCACGGTGGAAGTGACGGCACGCGAAGACAACCAACTCCTGCCGGTCGAGATGAATTTTGTCCCGCCGGAACCAGGGCAGTACCAACTGACGCTTCGTACGGCGGAACAGCCCGGAGAACGGGTGACACGTAACAACGAACTGAGCGCGTTCGTCACGGTGCTCGAGGGCGGGTTGCGTGTGCTGTATCTCTATGGCGATTTGCTGGGCGAGCAGCGACTGCTGCGGCGTTCGATCAATAGATCGCCTGACATTCAGCTCGACGATATCTACGTCGACCCCAAGAATCGTGATCGCTGGCCCGTCAATTTGGATGACGAATTGAGCTTTGCCAATCTCGATGTGTTGTTGCTTGAGAACGTTGATTCCTCCGCGCTCGGCGAAGTGAATCTTCAGGGCATTGCCAAACTGACGGAACGTGGCAAAGGTTTGATGATGATCGGCGGTTTCAATAGCTTCGGCCCGGGCGGCTATCGCGACACAGCGCTCGCCGATGTGCTGCCGATCGAGATGGGACGTTTCGAAAGGCAAGATGTTGGCATCGATAAACCGATCAGCAAGGACTTGCACATTTGGGGCAAGCTACCGATGCTTCCCGTGCAATCTCACCCCGTGACGACACTTGCTTCGGGCGTCGACAATGTCAGCATTTGGAGATCACTACCACCGTTGGAGGGCGCAAATAAGTTTGCCGACTTAAAGCCACGATCACGTGTCCTGCTGGAATCCGACAGCAAAGTGCCGTTGTTGGTGTCGGGAGAATACGGCAATGGACGCGTGTTGGCCTTTGCCGGCAACAGCACGATTCGCTGGTGGCAGCAAGGGCGACAGGTCGAACATCGCCGCTTTTGGCGTCAAGTAATTCTTTGGCTCGCCCGGCGCGATGATCTGGAACAGAATGATGTCTGGATCAAGCTGGCTCAACGTCGCTTCAACCCCAACTCGCGCGTCACCTTCACGGCTGGTGCGACATCGTCGACCGATGAAGTCATTCGCGATGCGACATTCGTTGCGGAACTGCTTTCGGAAGACGGCACACGACAGGCTTTACGACTATCGCAAGATGATGACGTGATGTCAGGAGCAATTGAGGAAGTAAAACAACCTGGCGATTACCTGATTGAACTGACCGTCACCCGTCAAGGAAAGCAACTGGGCACGACACGAGCGAATTTCCAAGTGCTTGATCGCGACGTTGAACTGAGTACACCAGCTGCGGGCCACGAGCAGATGGCACGTCTTGCCGACCTTACGAAGGGTGCGGGCGGCAAGCCACTGGCTCCCGAACAACTTCCCGGCTTGTTGCGTGAATTGAAGGAACGACGAAAGGAGCTGCAAGTCGACGTCCAAGTCAAATGGCGGCTAGGTGATACCTCGCTCGACGCTTGGCTGTTTGTTCTCGCCGTCGTCTGTGTGCTCTCGACGGAATGGCTATTACGCAAGCGGTGGGGCTTGGTGTGAGATGTCGGCTTCCGCCGAACGCGGTTCTCCTGACTTAGGTATTGGGTAACCTATCGGATGCTAGCTAAGCGATTTTTGGACAATCTTTGTGAGGCCATTTAAGCAGTGCATGCCATACTCGTAACAGGCGGCGCAGGCTTCATCGGGAGCTGCTTCGTGCGTCAATGGATTCGGGAGGAGACGGACACAGTCGTCGTACTCGACAAGTTGACCTATGCGGGGAATCTTCAATCGCTGGCGTCAGTTGCGAATGATCCCCGCTTCGTCTTCCGAAAAGGCGACATCGCGGATTCTGAGTTAGTCCGCAGCATCCTGTCAGACTACGAGGTTCGAGCGATCGTTCATTTCGCGGCAGAATCACACGTGGATCGTTCGATTGATGGCCCGGCGGCATTTGTCGAGACGAACGTTGTCGGTACGTTCCGATTGTTGGAAGCGGCGTGTCGCTACTGGCAGGAGGGAAGCTCAGCGGTGCGGGATCGTTTTAGATTCCTGCACGTCTCGACGGACGAAGTCTATGGTTCGTTGGGTGCCGACGGCAAGTTCAGCGAAACGACTGCCTACGCGCCCAACTCACCTTACGCAGCGTCCAAGGCGGCGAGCGATCACTTTGTACGGGCCTATCACGCAACCTTCGGGCTGCCGATGTTGTTGACAAACTGCTCGAACAACTATGGCCCTTATCAGTTTCCCGAAAAGCTCATTCCGCTGACGATCCTCAACGCTGTTGAGGGCAAACCATTGCCGATCTATGGCGATGGCGAGAACATTCGGGATTGGTTGCATGTCGAAGATCACTGCCGCGCGATCCGCATGGTGCTGAAACAAGCTGCGCCCGGAGAAGTCTTCAACATTGGTGGCGAGTGCGAACGAAGCAACTTGCAGGTCGTCAAAGCAATCTGCGATGCGGTTGACAGACTCCGACCAGAATCGCTCTACCGACCAACCGCCGAATTGATTCAGTTTGTCGAGGACCGACCGGGGCACGACCGACGCTATTCCATTGACTCGACGAAGATCCAAAGCGAGATCGGGTGGAGTCCGACGGTTGCCTTTGAGAAGGGCTTGGAGGAAACGGTGCGCTGGTATCTTGCGAATGACGAATGGGTGCGCCACGTGCGATCGGGAGTATATCGTCGCACGCGACTGGGATTAGCGTGACCCGAATGATCGGACTGCACGAATCAGGGTGCGACGACTGGAATGCTCAGATTCCGCGATTCATTTGGGTGCAGGATGTCAACGCGTCCTCTCAGGCAGATGCTCAGCGCTTTCGCGCGGGCTCGCTTCATTGTGGATGTTCCTCGTCGCCCAGTCTAAACTCGCTCACGAGCCAGTGTGGAAGTCGATTCGAATCACGAAGATCATCACTCGTCGCTGTCCTGAGAGGAACGATTTACGCATAAAAAAACCGCCGCGGGGGTCATCCGCGGCGGATTATTATCGGCGTTGAACTGCTATCGAGTAGCAGGTTTTGCTAAACGAGTTCCTTCTTGGCACCAATTAACGTTCGAAGTCGTTCGGCCAAAAGATTGGCATCGAATGGCTTTTTGAACGTTTCGTTGATGCTGGAACGATCGAAGCTCATCGGGCTGCCGTCGTCTGGAAGCAAGGCGATCAAGATCGTCTCTCCGAAATCGGAGTTCTTCCGTAGGTTCTGGCAGATTTGCAGTGCTTCAACCTTACCGATTGAGAAGTCGGTAATAATGCAGTCAGGGTGGAAACTTTCAGCTTGTATACCAGCTTCGAAGCCACTGGCTGCTACAGCAACCTTAAAGCGCCTCTCGACTGGCAGTTCCCGCTTGAGGTTCTCGATCAGCACCTGATCTTGAGCCACGATCAGCACTTTGGCCATCGCCTCGTCTTCGAGGTCGCCCAAAGGCATTCCGTGCTCTTTCAGAAAGCGGATCAAATACTCTCGCGGAATACGACGGTCCTGGGATCCCGGAATCCGGTATCCCTTTAAGCGGCCCGAATCGAACCACTTGCTCACCGTACGCGGTGCCACTTTACAGATCTTTGCGACCTGTCCCGTTGTGAAGACCTTCATCACAGGCTCTCCAATTACTCGCTCGTTGTTTTCGGTCAACTAATTTGCCGTGGGCAACTAGTTGTGCCCCTTGCTTGTATGCACGATCGACAATGATCTTTTTCCAATTGCGGAACTGGAAAACACATACAAACATCTGGGTCAGGGCTTGGAACTTGCTTCTAGTTTGTGGCGGAGGATCAGGTCCTTCTGAGCCGCTGCCTCTACGAATAACATCGGCAACTTTGATAGCATAAGGTTGGTTAAAATCCGTAAAATAGAGAAGCTTGCTAAGGGCTTCGTTTTCGGATTCTAGTGCCGGACCTCTGCTATCCTTTCATCTGGTACTCGACGAGGTACTTTCCGTTAGGGAAGTTCATACAGAGAGTACAACGGTCGTCGGGCCAACGATCGCTGAACTCAAACAAAGGCATTGCGAGCCTTTGGCAAGGCTCCCCCTGGGAATGCTTCGCTCGATTCAAACTCCCTCACGGGAGATTGCGTCGATTGGAACAAACCCTCCGAATGTTAGTTTCGATTCGGAGAGGTATGTTTCTTGAGCCCGTTTCGCAGATCGTAGCGAAGGAAGTAGTCCGGACGGTAGAAATGGACATTTCGGTGGCGAAAACGCGCTTGATCGCGGAAGTGAATACGATCAGAGCAGCAAGTTGGGTCGCCGAGAATTGTGAATTCGGGCGCTTCGTTCCCGTGAGCTAGTTACGGGACACGGCGTGTAGTTTACCGGTCACGAAAGAAGTTCCGCTAAAGTTTCTACATCAGTTGTCTGTGAATGTGAGTTATCGCAACACAAATCTAGCGACAGGCACCGACTGAAGGTTGGTCGCAAGTGAGTTGTTGCGAACAAGTAGGGTCCGCTGTGCGGACCGGTCCGCACAGCGGACCCTACATCGAATCGCCGACCAACCTTCAATAGGTGCCCACTGTGGCCCTGCCGCTCTATGAATACTTCTCTCGCAAACGCTTGGCGGCTTCGACTTCGTTCTTCAACTTCGTATAGACTTCGTCGATGCTGACCTTCGCTGCCGACCCAGGAGCGAAACCACATTCAGGATTGAGTGTGATCCGTTCGGGCGCAACGAACTCAAGTGCCTTTTCGACGCGAGCAAAGATCGTGTCAGCCGAATCGACTTCGCCGGGCAAGCAGCTGACGCAGCCTAATCCGATCTCGACATCCTCCGGCAATTCGCGAAAGACGGACATCTCACCCGATCCAGGCGTCGTGAACTCCATCGTGATGTGCCCGACGTTCAGCCGCCGGAGCTGCGGCATGATGGGCTCGTAGCCGCCCTGATGCTGGGCTTCCCCACGAGCCCGCGCCCCGGCACGACGGCAAAGGTGAACAGCCAGCCGGACATCTTTGAAGCCCGCGACAACCTGATTGTCCATGTCGACCGCGAAATCAGCGGCTCGATCCGCGTTGTCATAGCTTGCACGGACCTGGGGATCGACGAACAAACACAGATGCGGATCATCGACTTGAATGATCGAGACGCCTTCGTCACGCAGTAGCTCGATCTCACGACGCAAGATCGGCACACAGTCCTGAACGAATGCCTCGCGCGTCGGATAGGCTTTCGAGGAAGCTTGGGCATCCCACATCCGTTCACCGAGCAAGGCCGGCGCCGGCAATGTCGCCTTGATCTCGCGATCGGTGAGGGTTTTTAAGAACGCCACTTCTTTGGCGATAAATCCCGGTTCCTTTGGCGACAAGCGATCGACGACAACCGTCCACGGTCGACCATCGGCGGGATTCAGACTCAATTCAAAGCCGTGAGCCAATTCAGCGATCACGCCGATATACGACTTTCGCCACCACTCGCCGTCAGAAATCACGTCGAGTCCCGCCGCCTCTTGCAAAGCAACAACGGATCGAATTGCGGCACCCATCAGCCGACGATACTCATCGTCAGACAGCGGGCAGTCGTCCGCGATCAGATCCTTGACGAAATCAGGCCGTGGCATAGAGCCGATGATGGATGTTGGGAACAGCGGTCGATCGGGCATCTCACTTCTCCAAATGGCGGGAGGTCCAAAATTCGCGAGCGTATTCGAAGTCCTGTTGCGTATCGACCTCAATATAGCCGCCGGGTGTATCGACATGAGCCATCCGCTGTCCCGCTTCGATCATGTCTTGCAACAGATGGATCAGATAGGCCTTCTCGAAGACTTTGGCTTCGCGGAACGACTGACCCGCAAATTCTTGGCGTCGGCGGTGATAGTGTTCACGAAAGGCGGCTGCACCTATGGTTGAAAACTTCGCGAGCCCGATAAATTCGCCATGCGCCGTCAACTCGTCGATCTCGCGATGAATGCGAGTGACATGGCCGTTCGAAACGGTAACTTTCTCGGCGTCGTCGCTGGGATGCTCAGTTCGATGCTCATAGCGCACGAGCCATTCGCTATCGACCCCCAATGCAATATCCGCCTCGCTTCGCGTAACGTGCTCGACGATCTTGGGTGTGAAAAGAACGTCGGAGTAGCAGCAAACAAACGGCTCGTCCATCAAGTCTTCGGCGTACAACAGCGACGCCAGAATGTTGTTGTTTGGCCAATCGCTGTTATGACGGAACGTGAACTGAGGATAATTCTCCTGGACGCAGTCGATGCGATATCCGCCAATGAAAACGATATCATTGATACCGTTCTGATGAAACGCGTCGATCGCCCAATCGAGCAACCGCTGGCCGCTAACTTCCGCGAAGCATTTCGGCGTATCGGCGGTCGTTGGCATCAGCCGACTTCCACGTCCTGCTCCAATAATAATGGCTCTCATGCGTCCAAGGCTCCAAGTTTCGATCAAACTTGCTTGTCGCCACGGTCAGCCGTGGCGTTCCATAACAATCCTGCGGCGATCGCAGCTCCCAACGCCCACGCCGCCCAGATGAAGATCGCACGCTCCCATCCGTAGGCGTCCAGCGATCGTCCTGTGAAGTAGTCTCCTGAAGCTGCCCCCACGTATCCCAAACAGTTTACGAAACCAGCGGCAGCCGCTGACGTGCCGCGACGAGCGAGGTCAGCAGGTGCCGTCCCGACAAGCAGCACTTGCGGTCCATAGATGCAGAAGCCGATGCATACCAACAACACGATCGTCGCAGGCATGCTTGTGCGCGCGACGTAGTCATAAGTAAGGCTCAACAGCGCGAGTGCAACCAGCAAGATGCACGTAACTGGCGCACGTCGACTGCCAAAGAAGCGATCGGTCGCCCAACCAGCGACATACGATCCGGCCACTGCCCCGAGCGGCAAGACGGCATATTTCAACGCAGCCAGTCCAACACCGGTTTCCTGGACTTCCTTCAGATGCGTCAGCCCCCAGTCCAAAAAACCGTAACGGCAAGCGTTCAACAAGCCGAGCGAGATGCCAAGCAGCCACAACGACGGATTCGAAATCGTGAGGAGAAAGTTCTCCCACACCGAGTTTCTCGGATCATTGCGTGGACCAAGCTTGGCCGGCGACTCGCCTTCGAAATCGTCGCCAGTTGCAGAGGGTGGATGTTCGCGCAGAAACACCAACATGACAATCGCTGAAAGAGCCATGATCCCTGCAGGAACCCACAACGCTCCGCGCCAGCCAAATGTCTGTGCAGCGTAGCCTGAGACTAAGAATGTCGCGACCGCCGTTGCCTGATACCCAGTGCCAACGAATCCGATCACTTTGCCACGACTCGCCACCGGGAACCAATTTGCCAGTACACGGACACACGGCGTCCATCCAAGCGACTGCGCGTATCCGTTGCAGGCCCAAATAAAGATTAGAAAGTACAAGGCGGTACCGAACCCGAACAGGACGTTCAGTATCGCCGTTCCCAACATTCCAATTGCAAGCAGCTTGCGAGGCGAAACTTGTTCCGATAACTGGCCATTGAGCAACTGGCCGGTCGCATAGGCGATCTTCGTTGCTCCGAGAATGTAGCTGATTTCCGTCGCCGATAGCCCGAGCCCACCAGCGTCAACGGACTCCTTAAGGCCAGGCACGGCCGCCGAGATGTTGGTGCGACAAAAGTAGAACGCTCCGTACGCAAGCCAGATCGTCCACAGCACCGTACCCTCACCGTGATGGGAGTGGGAGTTCGGTGCAGCGTGAGGGGCGGGTTTGGACACGGCGTGATACTTCGCGAGGATCAGGGCAGTCGGCGAAGTGTGAATGGTACGCCATCCCGCAGGCAATTACGAGATAGCAGCCTGATGATTCCGCAGGACATTCGCGGACGATCTGTTCATACCGCCGGATGGCTCTCTGGAAGGTTTCTTCAGCTTCGGATCGTTCGTGATCCGCGATGCGACTTCTCCGATTCATCCACAACAGCTTCGTCATCTCGGCACACCACAATTCGCTATTTCGCGAAGCACGAACTGGCTGCTCGTCGATGATCACATTGACGGGATTGGTATGCAATTGCGGAAACTGTCGGATGGCAACCCAACTACTGCGTTCGATTCGCGTTGAAAACTCAACACTATGGATCGTATAGTCAGCAGGCAACTGTCGTTTATTGACCAACAATACTATTGACTACGAGTTCGGTTTCACGGTCCCCGCCCTTCTGTGGTCTGTCCGTGCGCTCGCCATGCAGCAACACCGGGTCGCCAACGACACGCAGTTCCTCCATGGGAATATCACCATGAGCAACCGCCTGCAGCACTCCGCGCCCTAACGGAGACATCGCCGGTTGCGACTTCGTTAACGGTGAGATCAATCGCATGGGCAAAGCCGTCGGAGGCATACGATCCCCTCGTGACAAGTCCTTCGACCGCTATGAGAGCCACGTCTTGAGTCAGCAAACCGTCTAACGCGGCGATGCCTATTGGCAGGCCAGGCAGCAGCCAAATACACATGGTGCTTCCAATTTCTGTTGACATCACAGGAGTCGGCAACCAACGACGGACGGGCCCGACCGTATACGTTTCGCAATGACAAAAGAATACCACTTCACAACTCCGGCTGATGCTCGCTTCACTCTTTTAAACGTGAAACTCGACAACATCCCGATCGCGCGGCACGTAATTCGCTTTGACGATCGTGCCCGCGTGCGTTGGCTCGCTCCAGACCTTTGCATATTTCAATTTCAGGGCAAAGTCTTTGTGAACTTGCTCGGCCACTTCGAGCAGTGGTTGACCACGATGGATGGTGAAGGGATGGCTGTAGTCAGGCGTCTTTTCGCTGGGTGTCTTCGTGTAGACGCGGACTATGTCAAGTGCTTCGAAGATGGCATTACGTAAACCTACAAGTGAATCGGCGTTTTGAGCGCTGATACAATACTCCGCCATCCTGTACGCGTCCAACTCGTGCAAAAGCTGCATTCGTTCCGACGCTTCCTGCAGGTCACTCTTGTTGAGAGCGACGATCGTTTTGGTGTACGAGACGCCGATGTCGCCTTCATCAAGATACGAGTCAGCGGCTAATCGAGTTTTCGTGTTGTTGAGTCGCCCAAGCAACTCTTGCAATTGGTCGATGCCTTCATCGGCACCGAGATCGACGACAAGTACGACTAAATCGGCTCCGCGAATCAGTGTCTGAGTAGTTGAATCAAACAAGTCGGCGGTTATCGGTGGAGTGTCAACGACTTGAATCGCAACGTCTTCCCAAGTCATCATCCCAGGCGTGTGATCTCGCGTCGTGAAGGGATAGGGAGCGACTTCCGGTGTCGCGCGAGTGAGGCTTGCGAGCAGTTGGCTTTTGCCGGCATTGGGGCCGCCGATCAGCACGACGCGTCCCGCGCCTTGGCGAGCGAGTCGAAAGTTCGAGGGCTTGCCGACGCCTCGCTTTTGCTGCTGTTCGAGGTCCTGTTTCGTGCGACGGATCTTGTGTTTGAGGTCCGCTTGCAGCCGGTCGGTCCCTTTGTGTTTGGGGATTTCTCGCAGCATCTCCTGCAAGCATGCCAACTCTTCGTCCAGTGTCACGGCGCGACGATACGCTTGCTCGGCCTTCAAATACTTGTGGGTAAGATTCGCGGGCATTGGCAAGGCAGCTAGTGGAGACGAAGCGGCGAGAAGTTTAGCCAGCGAGTCTAGCGAACGCGTGAGTATTCGACCACTGACGCACGCACTGCGACAGATCGTTTCCGCTCATTGCTCGGATCGCCAGCCTGTATCGTCCCAGACTTCATCCGTCGGCAACTTTCTTACTGCCGATGGTGCGGGGCTTGCCCAGCTGACCGGAACGAGATCGAGCGTCGACTCGTGTCCCAATGCCGTCTTCGCGTTGATATCGACGTCGAGTAACTCGGGGACGTGTTGCATTCCATCCGAGGCGTCGGGTTCCGAGGCTTGGTGACGAGGCGCGACTAAGGGAGGCGTAAGTTCAAGGAAGCTTTCCGAATCGTCAAGCGTTCGCACGAAGATCTCTGCTTTCTGGGGTGTCATACGCGAAGCGGAGTTCTGGCCACCGGACTGCGAGGGTAGCGGGTCCAGTTGCGGGCGACGATCGGCTGGGACGATTGTCGCCGGTGAGGCGCCCGAAGGCACTGGTACCAAACGCCCGTTGGTTGAAGGCGCACTGGTTGAAGGCACACTGGTTGATGGTGCATAGTAGGGCGTGCCCGTGGGCTCGGAAGTGCTGACAACCCATTCGCTGCCCGGCGGGCAATTTGTTGCGGATGAGCACATCGACGGTCTTCTCGTGCAAAAGCAATTACAGCGAAACCAGTTGACAAGGCTTTGCCATAACGAGCAGCCCGGCGTCCGTCGTGGCTGCCATTCGTAGGTATTGCACGGCTGGATTGTTGTAACGTTCACGCCAGTCGTTGGATCGATCACGACTTGGGGTCGATAGTTCGTCACGGGTACTCGCGCCCAGGATGAGTTGTACGGTGGGGCCGGCGTTATCCAATGCGACTGGCCGACGGGCGATGACGCGAGTGGCTGAGTCCAACTCATCGGAGAGGATTGACTATTGCAGCCGCAATCGCTGGCAGAAGTCCACACCTCTGCTTGAGCAACACCAGCGTCAAACAACGTCAACGCAATCGCACACAAGCTCCACTTTAAGCACTGTTTTGGAACCATGTTCCGCTCCGGCCATTCCGGTTGTGATGATTATTCGTCCGATTGACCTTTAGCAGTCGCCAAGCTCGAACGGACCTTCTGCTCAACCTTAGATTACGGATGCGTGCAGCGACGGCTAAATCGCGGCGCACTCCTGTGGTTTCAAGACAGCCGTGGCCGGCGCTGTTCGTAGAGATCGTACATCTCGAACAGCAATTCGCGCAGATTTTGACCATGGCGTGAGAAGCTGTTGCGCACATCAGCGTCCGAAATGAACTTGCACTCGGACGGGAGCAAATGCGTGACGATCGAGACCGCCAACTCGATGGTGATCGCCGTATGAAATAGCGATGGCAGGCCTTGTGGCTTGTGGCAAGTGATCAGCAGTCCGGCACCGACTTCGTGGCACGCACGGTCAAGCAACTTCCGGTTGCTGCGGCTTAGCAATTCGTAGCCCTCGACGACCACTTGTGTCGACTTGTTCCAAGCCGACCGGTCGGTCGCAGACATCGGAAGCTGATTGTCTTTTGGCTTGGCGATGTACTGACACACTTCGCGGCCCGCGGCCTCAAGCAACGGGTAGATCGTCTGAAGCAACGTCGACTTTCCCGAACCATGAGGCCCGACGATTTCGCCTCGCCATTGATTCGTTTCCAACTTCGTCACCAATTCCGCTGCGCGCGTCTCTCCGTAAAACCGGAAGGCCATCGCGCCGGGCTTCACGGCGGCGGTCGAGAAAGGATTCTGGTCGGGGAAAATCCGTCGGCGATCTTCGTTCACGATGGATCGTCTTGAGCGGCTGCGACATTGCCAAGCGTGAAGGGCTGTTCAAAGTACAGCTCCTTGCCCTTCTTCAGAAACAGCCGCACCCGTGCGCACCACCGAACTTTCACGATCTTGCCCGAGTAGCTCAGCGGGCTGTTCGGCAGGATCGTCGTAAAGCGATGCATCGGTCGCAGGTCACGATCTTCGCTGTCGCTGGGCACTCGCCGGTTGAAAAAATGGACGCCCAGATCCTCATCACCCTTGCCTTCGGTGTACCACAGCACCGACGTTTCAACCGCCTGGATTTCGTTCGCTTCGATCGCATCAATTTGGCATTCCCATTCCAGCTCGTCTCCGGGCTGATAAATGCGACGCGGCTCGGCGATTTGTAAACTGAGCAACGGTTCCATGAGGCTTCCGACGGTTTTCCAAGTTCCGCTGGAACGCGTTCTCGACAAGGTCGCGAGACCGCCGTTCGGGCTATCTTCCATGATTGGCGTTGTTCGTTGTATGTGGCAAGGTAGGGTATACGATAACAGGAAAGCTTCTTCTTAGGGTGCCCGATCGCTCTGATTTTCCGACGACTACGAGCCTCCAACGGACGGCATTGTGACCCGATTGCATTGAATGCATGACTTGATTGGGGACGACTAGCTTGCCCTGACACTCCAGCGGCGCTCCGTCTTCGATACGGACCGACTCTTGGCGAAGGACTTCCTGCCGCGATACGACTCTAGTTTCTGTGCGAATATCCGTTCCCTGGGAATAAGTCGCTTCCTCCTCGCATACCAGCGAGAGAACCAACGACTTGAGTGACAATCGACCCGCCTGAGTTACGAAAATCTCACACTCGCTGTTCGGATGCAAGGGGTGGCTGCTGATCTCGATGCAAGTCGGACCGAAGCGAGTCTGCCGCCGAAGCTCGCTGAAGAAATACCGGATGGTCCACAAGGTCGCGATGACCAAGGGAGCGGCAAAAAACGTCAAGAACCAATCAGGGCTCCCGGCCACGTGATGGTTCACAACGATCACGAGCAGCACCGATGTGACTCCCGTCGAGACGAGAAAGATCAAGGCCAATAAGCCAAGCCGCCAGACTGGCGCCTGATCGGTGGGCAATCGGTATTTCAGCTTGACGCCGGGACTATTCGTCAAATACGCATCACGCGGAACATTGGGGAATTCAAGCGATGTTGGCATGGCTTCGCTGATCAGTTCCATCCCGACCGCATGCTTCACGAGCGCCGAGCGACGTTCGGCGGATGTGCCGGCGTGGATGGCACTCAACACGATGCCGATGCCACCCATCAACGCGAAGGAGGCCATCACCAGGACCATCAACCAGAATCCAAAGCCAAACTGATAAATCTCGGGCGTCGGATTCATTACCTGCGAGGTGATTACCGTGGTCAGCGAGACGGCTCCCAACAGAAACAGAATCCCGAAAAAGACCGCTTCGCCGACACTCCCGGCCAGCCGGGAGCCTGTTCGGCGACCGCCGCGTTTCTTCTGCCAGAGCCGGAGAGTACGAGCCACGAGTGCTTCTATTGATGCGACAGGGATGGTGCAGGGTGAGACGCCAAGCTTGACGCTTTGGCCGTATTGTACTCCAATCGCGAGGAATTGTAGGGGCCTTGCCAAGCTGTTTTGCACGTTCACTTTAAGGCATTTTGCTATGACCTATCGCCGATTCGACCGAGGCTCCTTGCTTTCTCTCGTTACCGACGGGCTGTTCGTGTGCGTCCTGCTCCTAGTTGCTTCGCAACGGTGCCAAGCGGGCGATTGGCCTCAGATACTGGGCCCATCTCGCAACGGTGAAGCTCGCGACGAACCTGTGATTCCCAAGTGGTCGTCGGAAGGACCGAAGCGTCTGTGGAGCTATGAGATTGGGCAGGGCTACGCTGGCCCTGCCGTGGTTGGCGACCGGGTTATTTTGTTTCATCGCGTTGGTAATGCCGAACGAGTGGAAGCTCTCGACGCTGACACTGGCAAGTCGCTCTGGAAGAGCGATTTCGACGCCACGTATGGTGGCGGCGTCAATCCGGACCTCGGTCCGCGAAGTGTCCCGCTGATTCACGAAGGTCGAGTCTACCTGTTTGGTGCGGCTGGGGATTTGCACTGCGTCAGCCTGAAAGACGGTGGCAAAGTGTGGTCTCGGGAAGCCTACCAGGACTTTGATGGCCAAGAGGGATACTTTGGCGCGGGAAGCACTCCGATTGTGGCGGCAGGGAAACTGATCGTGAACATCGGCGGACGCGGAGCGGGTTTGGTAGCGTTTGATTTGGCAACTGGACAAACTGCCTGGCAGGCCACGGACGAAGGGGCAAGCTACTCGTCGCCAACGCTCGCAACCATCAACGGTCAATCGCATGCCATCTTCGTAACTCGACTGAGTACCGTCTCGGTCGATCCGGATTCAGGAGAGGTACTCTTTCGATTCCCCTTCGGAGCCCGTGGCCCGACGGTCAACGGAGCAACGCCGCTAGTATTCGATGACTTGCTCTTCGTATCTTCAAGCTACGGTGTCGGAGCGAATCTTTCTCGAATCAATCGCGACGACGCGAAAGTTCTGTGGGCCAACGACAACGTGATGTCGAGCCAATACTCGACCTGTGTCTATCGTGATGGTTTTTTGTACGGGACGCACGGTCGCGAAGACTATTCCAACGGCGTGCTTCGTTGCTTCGAGGCGAAGTCTGGTGACGTGAAGTGGACAGTCCCCGGATTTGGCGTCGCACATGTGATCCTTGTCGGCAAGCAACTCTTGCTGCTTGGTGTGGACGGCAAGTTGCGGCTTGCGGAAGTCGACTCGGAGTCCTATCGCGAGACGGCGACAGCGCAAGTCAGCAGTGACACAACGCGTGCACTGCCGGCTTTATCGAACGGCAAGTTCCTGTTTCGGGACAACAGCGGTCAGGGAGGTCAGCTCGTCTGCGTCCAATTATCGAAGCCAAGCCTGCGTTAAAGCACGCATCGCCTCCTGCATGATGCGGTCTCGCGTTATAATCACGATTCGGCAACTCGACGGGCACACAAGTTGCTTCGGGAGTTGCGGCTTTCGCATCACTCCGCGTCAATGTCAATTGAATCCCAGGGCGTGTGCGCGATTGCGTCCGGTAGTCGCCGGTTGATGGCCGGTGAGGCAGCCTACAGATAAGGTGCTTTTCCTTGAATCAGAATTCATCGAAGCGTTTTGCGTCCAGGGCCTTTCATTTGTTGAAGTTGCACAAGATGTACGACGGGCCTCCGAGCCGATTTAGATTCATCGACGGGCTCGGAGGCCCGTCGTACAAACCTCTCAGTTTGAAAAACTGAAAAGCCCTGGTTTTGCATCCTGGGTTGTTGATCAGCAGAGTGCACCACGGTAAGATCCACGAGTGGGGGGCAGATTCTATGAACGATCGCATGTATCAGTAGGTGATCGAGTTCAGGTGTAGAATCGTGGGGGGGGGGAGCATGGGACAGTCGAGGCGTGTAAGTTCCGGAGTATTTGAGGAATCCTCCGATCCCACATTCGGGAACCCCGGAGAAGACTTACTTTCCGATTTCGAGTGGCAAGACGTCGCAAACGTACTAGCGCTATCGGAACGTGAGCTTCAAGTCGCGAAGTTGCTCGTCGAAGGATGCACGCGCGATCAGATCGGGGCTCGACTGCGAAAGCCCACTGGCGAATGCGTCAGTCCCGGGACAGTGCGCGTCTATATCGATCGCTTATACAAAAAAGCCCATGTCGACGACCGAACTGCGCTCGCGCTGCGCGTGGTGCGAATCTTTCTCGGTCGCGATGGCTGATGTCGCTTCGAAAGGCGACACAGGTCAGTGCGACACAGCGAAAAGCGACATGACACGCCTCGAAATGTCGCTAGGTTCTAGGACGTGCCACAGGGCACGAACGCCTCGACCGGCGAGTTCTCATGATCACGTCGGTTGACCCGTCTTAAGCAACTACATTCGTAGAATCGAGGCTTCGCCATGAGACACCGCATCAAGAATTCGCGCCCCTTCGGCATCCGCAACATATTCCGAAAGAAACGCACCAAACGAACAGGCCGTCGCCTCCTGCTGGAATCGTTGGAAGATCGCCGACTGCTCGCCGTGACACAATTGACACCTGAGGCCGATGCGCTCGTGTATCAATATAGCGCGGCGACGAACTATGGCAATTTCGGGACACTCTATGCTACGGGCGGGGGCATCGAGTCGTACTTGCGATTCAATCTGGCTGGGATCGGCGGTGATGTGACGAACGCCACACTCGTTCTACAGCCCTACTACAACTACGCGGGAAGCGGTTTGCTTTATGCTGCCGATGACAATTGGGATGAGATGACGATCACTTGGAATAACCAGCCTGATCACGGTTCACAGGCGCTGGCGAGCTTTACATCTACTCCTAATGTGCCGTTGCAAATCGACGTCACCAGCGCCGTCCAAGCAGAGACAAGTGATGGCTTGGTTTCTTTTTATATCCGTGGCGCGGGCGCCGGAGATTACTCGATCTTCTACTCCGACGAGAACGGCGTCGAGCAATACCGTCCTCAGCTGGTTGTTGAAACTGGTGGCGGTTCGACAAATCAGCCTCCCGTTGCCGTCAACGATTTTCGTTCGGTCAACGAGGATACGGACCTCACAATCAGCGTGCTCGCCAATGACAGCGATCCCGACGGTGACGCGCTGAGCCTGCTGAGTTTCACGCAAGCGGCGAACGGAACCGTGACTCAGGTGGGAAGTCAGCTGAAGTACCGCGGCGCACTGGATTTCTATGGCAGCGACTCATTTACTTACACCATAACCGACGGCAAAGGTGGAATCGATACGGCAACTGTCTTGATGACGGTCAACTCGGTCAACGACGCGCCAACAATCAGCAACATAGCCGATCAAGCCACCGCTGAGGGCGTTGCCAAGGGGCCGATCACGTTCACCGTCAGCGACGTCGAAACAGGAGCGGGCAGCTTGTTTGTCACCGCCACGTCTTCGAACGCGTCGCTGCTCCCAAACAGCGGCATCATCCTCGGTGGGAGTGGCGCCTCGCGCACAATCACAATGACACCCACGGCAAATCAGGTCGGGCAGAGCACGGTTACGGTAGGTGTGCGAGACGCGAACTACACGACCACCTACGAAACTTTCGTGCTCACCGTGACGGCATCCAACGGTTCGACAACCGTTGAATTGTTCCCCGAGGTGGATGCTTTGGTCTACCGATACGACCCCTCAGGCAACTATGGAACTTACCCATATCTTTACGCCTATGGTGGGAACATCGAGTCGTATTTGCGTTTCAATTTGGGTGGGATCAGCGGTGACGTGACGAGCGCTAGACTCGTATTACAGCCGTATTCTAGCTATGCAGGAAGCGGTCTACTCTTTGCCGCCAATGACAACTGGGATGAGATGGCAATCACCTGGAACAATCAGCCCGCGCATGCCTCGCAAGCACTGACAAGCTGGACCGTCACTCCCTATGCACCGTTAGAGATCGATGTCACCAGCGCAGTGCAAACAGAGACAAGTGATGGTTTGGCATCTTTCTATCTCGCCGATGCAGGCCCCGGCAATTATGCGATCTTCTATTCTGACGAGAACGGCGTGGCTCAGTACCGTCCGCGGCTAGTAATTGAAACCGGTGGCGGGTCGACCAATCGGCCTCCCTTAGCCGTTGGCGACATTCGCTCCGTCAACGAAGACACAGACATTACGGTCAACGTCTTGGCCAATGATAGCGATCCCGATGGCGACGTACTTAACCTACTTAGTTTCACGCAAGCGGTGAACGGAACCGTAACCCAGGTGGGAAGCCAGCTAAAGTACCGCGGCGAACAGAATTTCTACGGCAGCGATTCATTTACCTACACGATCACCGACGGACATGGAGGGACCAACACGGCGACTGTATTTATGACCGTATATGCCGTTAATGATGCTCCGACGATCAGCGACATCGCCAACCAAGTCACCAACGAAGACACGGTTAAAGGCCCTATTACATTCACCGTGGGCGACGTGGAAACGGCGGCGGGAAGTTTGGTTGTAACTGCCACATCGTCTAATACAGCTCTACTGTCCAACGCCGGCATCGCGCTTAGCGGCAGCGGTGCCAATCGCACCATCACGATGACGCCGACGGCCAATCAGTACGGTTCGACCACCGTCACGGTGAGCGTCCGTGATGGGAACTACGTCACAACCAGCGACACATTTGTGTTGACGGTAAATTCGGTTAACGATGCTCCGACCATCAGTAACATCGCCAACCAAGTCACCAACGAAGACACGATTAAAGGCCCTATTGCCTTCACCGTGGGCGATGTGGAAACGGCGGTGGGAAGCTTGGTTGTTACCGCCACTTCGTCCAACACGGCGCTACTCTCCGGCGGTGGCATTGCACTCGGCGGCAGCGGTGCCAGCCGCACTATCACGATGACGCCATCGGCCAATCAATATGGCTCGACCACTGTTACGGTGAGTGTCCGAGATGCAAATTACGTCACGACCACCGACACGTTTGTGCTGACGGTCAATGCCGTCAACGATGCTCCCACGATCAGCGACATCGCCAATCAAGTTACCAACGAAGATACGGTTAAGGGCCCTATTGCCTTCACCGTGGGCGATGTGGAAACGGCGGCGGGAAGCTTGGTTGTTAATGCCACATCTTCCAATACAGCCCTACTCTCCAGCGCCGGCATCGCGTTCGGCGGCAGCGGTGCCAATCGCACCATCACGATGACGCCATCGGCCAATCAATATGGCTCGACAACCGTCACGGTGAGCGTCCGTGATGGGAACTACGTCACAACCAGCGACACATTTGTGTTGACGGTAAATTCGGTCAACGATGCTCCGACCATCAGCAACATCGCCAACCAAGTCACTAACGAAGATACGGGCAAAGGGCCGGTCGCGTTTACCGTGGGCGATGTCGAAACCGCGACAACCAGCTTGCTTGTTACCGCCACTTCGTCCAACACGGCGCTACTCTCCAGCGGTGGCATTGCACTCGGCGGCAGCGGTGCCAGTCGCACGATCACGATGACGCCATCGGCCAATCAGTATGGCTCGACGACCGTTACGGTGAGCGTTCGCGACGCGAATAACGTCACGACCTCGGATACATTTGTGCTGACGGTCAATTCAATTAATGATCTGCCGATCGCGATCAACGACGCTGCGGAAGTCGACGAACATGATCAAGTCACCATTGCTGTGCTGGCCAACGACAACGATCCAGACGGCGACCTACTCAGCTTACAAAGCTTTACGCAGGGAACGCATGGTACGGTGATCCAAGTGGGCAACCAACTGAGGTACGCACCTCACGACAACTACACGGGCAGTGATACTTTCAGCTACACGATTACGGATGGTCGGGGAGGCAGCAATACCGCGACCGTCAGTATCACCATCAATCCGGTTGTGGAGCCGGGAGAGACCGTTGTACTCACGCCGGAAGCCGACGCAGCGGTTTACCGGAACTACCCGAACAATAGCTCTTGGGGATCTTCGCCCTATCTTTATGCCTATGACTACAGCAACTATGTGTTGCAGTCGTTCCTCAGGTTCAACTTGGCAACAGTAAACGGTGCGATCAACAAGGCAACGCTTAAACTTCGGCCCTACTATCTCGGCGGATCGGGGGCGGGTCTCATTCACGTCGCCGAAGATAACTGGGGCGAGTACACCGTCAACTGGAACAACCAACCGAGCCATCATGCCGAAGGCGTGACGAATTGGACCGCGCAGTCCAACACGCCACTCGAGATCGATGTCACATCGTCGGTTCAATCGCAACAGGACGATCTCGTTTCGTTCTGGATCGCGGGTGGCGGCGCGGGATACGTGTACTTCCACTCCCGCGAATCGGGCAGTGTGCAGTATCGTCCTCAATTGATCTTGGAAACCGGGCCTCCCAACGGCGTGCCGCTGGCGAATACCGATGTGGCGACCCTTGACGAAGACGAAGCAGTGACAATCGACGTCCTTGCAAATGACAGTGACCCCGACGGTGACGGCCTGAGCATCCAAGGGTTCAACCAAGGTGCGCATGGTGTCGTTACGTTGGTGGATGGTCAACTCCAATACGTGCCTAGCGTGAACTACTACGGTATCGATACATTCACCTACACCGTGAGTGATGGTCGCGGCGGGACTGCTGTCGGGAATGTCTCGTTGACAATTGCGCCGGTGAACGACGCTCCCATCGCGACGACAGGACGTATCACGGCCACGGAAGATTTCCCCTACGCTTTCAAGTTGAATGATTTTGGGTATTCGGACGCGGACGGCGACAGCAGCGAATACGTGCTAGTCTTCGCGCCAAACAAGGGAACGATAAGGCTAGACAACCGAGCCGTCTCGCAAGCCGTTCTTTCCGCGGCAGACTTCGCAGCAGGACGGCTGGTCTATCTTCCTCCGCAAGATGGACGAGGCGATGCTTTTACGTCCCTCAACTACATGGTGTATGACGGCCAGGACCTCAGCACGCGGCCCTTCGGAAATCTGACGATCGATATCGAGCCTGCCGAAGCGGAAATCGGAATTCGATTGGAGACCGTCAACGCCGCTGGCGAAGTGGTGAGTTCCGTGCCGGTGGGAAGCTCATTCTCAATGAATGTCTACGTCGAAGACCGGCAGCAAATTCCCACGGGCCTCTTCTCCGCTTATATGACCATGTACTATAGCAGTGACTTCATTCAAGCCACACAGATTCGCCATAACTCGCCGATTTATACAAGTGGGTTGCGAGGAACGATTGTTGATCCGTTTAGCGTGGTCGGGTTGGGCGGTTTCGCCAGCACTTTCGATCCAGTTGGCGGCGGCGAAATTCTACTGCTCAGCATCGACTTCACCGCTACGGCAATGGGATCCGCGAGTCTTCGCACGGGCCCGGTCGTCGACGAGCAGAGTTTCGTGGGGTTCACTCGCTTTGGCGAGGACACCCGCGCGGGACAACACTTGCTGGACTTTCCATCAGCCACCCTGGACATTGTTGCGAATGCCAATGCTTCGAGCAGCATGGCGCCAAGTAGCAGCGTGGCGGACAAACTGCAGGCACCCCTGGCGTCGCAACACGGTAGTACACCCGTCTTGCAGCAAGGTATTGGAGCGGAAATGGATGATTATGCGGAGTGTTCTGCTTCCAGCGTCATCGTCAGTGCCGATCCAACGATGATTCAAGGTGAAGTGTATGACTCCGCCTATATCGGAGAAACCTCCATCGTGACCGTCAAATTGGCTGCCGGAGTCCGTGATGCCTGCTACGCCACGATCGAAGTGGTTGGAGACGACGATGCCTACGACCTCGGTGCTGCGGCGCTCTACTATGGATCGTGGCGAAGCGTCGGGCAGGACGGAGAAAACCGCACAAGGTGGAACGCCGATGTTCTTCTTTATCCATCGTTTCCGACGACCTTTGAGATCATCGGAACTCACGATGAGGATCACAAACACGACGATGTTGAGATCTCGTCCGGCGGTGCTTCCGCCACCGTGACGGTGCTCGAACCCAATTTGTCGCGGATCACGCTCTCATCCGACGCCGATGCTCGGGAGCCCTCCCAGTGGTTTAAGGAAGCCGGCAACAAGGACGGACGATTCGTCGTAACTCGGGAGTTGACGCCCGAAGCCGATCCAACCCAGGAGACGACTGTTACATTTCGCATCGATGCCACGAACGAGAAGCGTGCAAGGCCTGAGGACTACTCACTTTCCGCACGGGACGAGAACGGGCAGACGATCAATTGGGATTCGACGAATCCGTATCAACTGACATTCGCGGGCGACAAGGCTTATGTCATCGTTGTGCCCACCGCCGATCCGCCGGATCAAGACCCAAACCTGTCAACGGAGAAAACTCGAAACGAACCGGTCACATTGCAGATTACGCAGGTCTCCAGCGTGATCACCAACCCCACCACAACGATCGTCCCGAATCCCTATGCTGCCCCCGACGACTCGGAAAAGGCGACAGTCACAATCCAGGATCGGGAGGAGTTGGTTATCCGTGCCACACAGCCCAACGCCGAAGAGCAAGGCCCCAAGGATGGGTATTTTGTCGTGGAACCCGCGGAGTCCGGAGAAGCGATTCATCGCAAGTTCACACTGAAGATTGATGCGTCGTTCGCAGGTGCTGCCGTGCCTGGAGCCGACTACTCGCTGTTCCGCATCAATCCAGGGTTTCCGCCGACGGAAATTCTCTTCAAGGCACCTTCCGGCGGGTTCTACGAATCGAGTACCGAGATTGATCCGAGGGATCAAGACAGCGTTGAGTTCATGGTCCGCCCAACAGCCGATGGTCTCGCGGCAGGTGCCAGCGGTGAATCCATTCTCGAAATCGTTCGTGTGCGGATCAAGGAGATCGAAGCTGCGGATATCCAAGACGATCTGACCATTCTCGATCACGACGCGACTCCTAACCGGCAAATGCCGAAGGCCGATCTGCAGGTGCCCGAAAGCGATGCAGCCGATTGCAGTTGTTCGTGTACGGTGTGCGCCGCGGACGGCATCTTTGTCGAATTGCAAGACGGCTCACTCGGTTATATTCCCGCCAGCACAAACCCCTATTTGCCGCAACTTCGCGTCGGGGGAACGCACAGCGCTTCGTCCTTGATACGAGCTGAATTGACCAAACCCACAGACGGTTGGCCCACTCAGATTTGGGTCAGCCTGCTGGTCGTCGATGACAACGATACGGAAGAAAACCCGACGCGAACCCGGTGGTTCACCTTGAGCATCCCATCGAGTTACTCGAAGGAGAAAATCGCCTTTACGGTTCCGGCGGAGTTTCCCTCAGCAAGTTTCACGAAGAAATCCTACGATATCATGCTCGAAGCGTTTTCTAATCTGGACAAATGGACCGCCTCTGAGTCGTATCTGATCCGCGACTTGCGAACCGCAGGCGCTCTCGCCCCGTCAGGCGTCAGCGACGGCGGAGTCTCTGGCGAGGATTCCTCCCTCGCGGCGGTCGTGCCGGGTGCCACGTTGCCGTTTCTCAAGTCGTTGTCACCTGGTCAGACGCGACTTGATGACAATGGCGACCCGCAAGAAGCGGTGGCCCTGTTTCGGGGCGACAATTCGGCCTCGTGGTACTTGCTTTCTGCGGATGGGCAATCGTACGAACGTCCGCCCGAGACCCTTTCAGAACTGGCCGTCGTGGCGGCCCTTGACGCGATCGCGCTGCAGGGAAAATGGAGTGACGTCGCCGCATCTTATGGTAATCCACCGGAGTTCGTGTTTGCCCTCACGGATCGCTTCGGGAGCGTCGATTACTTCGATGGCTTCGGTCGACAAGTGATGTCGGTCGACACCAACGAAAACGCGACCGTGTTTCATTACGACACGTCCGGTCGCTTACGCCATATCATCGATCCGCGACTGCGGACAACGACCTTTGATTTCGATTCCAAGGGACGGCTCCGTTCTGTTACGGACTTTGCGAATCAAGTCACTAGTTTCTCGTATTCCGGCGGCACGCTAACCATCACGCATCCCGATCCAGACGATGGTGGTTCGCTGGCGGCACCCCAAGAGGTCATTACCTTCGACGCACAGGGGCTAATCCTCTCCGCAAATCGCACGGAGGATAAGACGGACGGCGCGAGCCGTCTGGTGACCGTGGACTATGACAGTTGGGGGCGTGTCGATTCTGTCATCAGGCACGATCTGACGACTCGCCAAAGCCTGACCGCCAGCGACCTATCGACGTGGTCGCTCACAAGCTACGCTCAAAAGCAGGCGCTGCCCAATCCAGTCACATGGAGTTGGTTGGCCTCGACAGCGGCAACCGTCGAAAATTTTGACGCTTTCGTGAATGAAGTTGTCGTCGAAGATGGACGAGGCAATGAGACAAGCTATCGACTCGATTCGCGCGGACGCACGTTAGACACGACCGATGCGATGATGAGCATGTTCTACTTCAATCGAAAACCCGTCACGGCAACCAATGATCGGGGCGAGTTGGTGAATACGGTGTTCCCCGCTCCCAACAACTCCAGTGGAACGGTTTCGACCGAATACACGATCGACGGCGATGGCAACCTCAGGCAGCAGCGACTGCCCTTGCTCAACGGTGAAACCGAGCGTTTACTGCTTGAGTGGAACGACTATTCCACACGTTTCGCGATGCCCACGGAAATCGTGAACGAACTCGGAGATACCACGAGCGTAGTTCTTGATCCCCAGAACGGCAATGTCCTTACGGTCAGGCAATTGGATCCGCTGTTCCAGGCTCCCCCGGAGCGTAACCATGCCTATGCGAATCCACTGGATCTACGCGACGTGAACGATGACGGGTCAATCGCACCGATCGATGTACTGGTCGTGATTAACAGTATCAACGCGAAAGGCCCGCGAACACTCCCGGTCGTTCGCCCGACAGCAGAAGAGTACTACTACGACGTCAACGATGACGGGAGCATCTCGCCGCTTGACGCCCTGATCATCATTAATCACTTAAACGCGAACGGCAGTACGACCGTCCAGCGTCCACGGGATGCCACTACTGCGTATCGTTATACCGACGGGACGGTGGAAGCGGGTGCGAGTGTTCCGAAGGGCTTACCCTTCCAAACGCTTGTCACCACGCAACGTGACGACCAGACCATCGCAACCACTTACGGCTACTATGGTGACGCCCACGACCTGTCGCCGAGAACTCCCGCCAATTTCGGCTTGCTAGAGACGGTGAGCTATGATGGCAATCCGACCTATGACGGCAGTACGTACTCCCAGCCTAATCTGATTTACAAGTACGACAACCGTGGAAATCTGGCATCGGTGAGCGAACTGGTTACGGCCAATCCGCTCGTCCGCCGTGTCACCGAATTCACTTATGATCGGCTCAACCGATTGACCTCCGTCCTCGGTGCGAAACCCAACGGCGATCAATCGCTCTTACCTCCGCTAACGAGATACGAGTACGATGCGTTCAATAACATCACTGCGGTCGAGCAAGTGAACCAGACCCTTGAGCGGACGGTAAATGGAAGCCTTGTCTCGCAAGTCACCTCACACGTGACACGCTACGAGTACGACGGCATGAATCGCCTGACGCGGGTCATCGAGCCCGCACCCCAAACGAAATCGCTCGCCAACCTCGGGACGAGCGGATTCCTGAGTCCCATTACCACGCTCAGCGATCTCACGTTCTATCGTGACAATCGAGACATCCCGGTCGGCACCCCCGGGCCAACGACCCAGTTCAGGTACGACGCGAACAGTAATCTGACGGCTCGGATTGATGCCGAGGGTCGTACAACCGCTTACGGGTATGATCGACTCGACCGGTTAGTGTCGGTCGTTGAACCCAAACCGGGTGCGTCTTTCGTTGCACCTCCTGGTACGCGGCTCAACAATCCTGGACAACTTGGCTATCTCGAAGTCGGCGAGCGCGACGGATTGATCACGACCTACACCTACGATCGTCTCGGCAACGTCCTGTCGATGACGGATGCGCTGGGCCGTACGACCTCATTCGAATACGATGAATGGAGCCGCTTGATCAAGGTCACCGAGCCGACAGTCGACACCGGAGTACCTATCACCCGGTACAAGTACGAACCCGCGTTACAGGGCTGGAAGGAAACCGTCACCGATCCACTCCAGCGAGAAACGGTCACCCAGTACGATTTCCTCGGTCGTGTTGACAGCATTACCGAGCCCAAGCCGGATAGCAACTCGCTCCAGCCCGTGACTCGGTTTACCTATTACCCCGACGGCCTGCTGCGGACGGTGACGGATGCCGAACAAAAGACGACTTCCTACCACTACGACACAAGGGGACGGTTGTCGGGAGTGCGCGAGCCAGGTATCCCGGCAACGAAATACGGGTACGACGAAGCCAATCAACGCATTTCGTTCGCCGATCCGTTGAACCGCGTTACGACCTACGAGTACGATTTGCTAGGTCGACAAATTCTGGTGACGCCGCCTCTGCCGGAGGCGGGAAGAAAAGATGGCGACGGAGCCGACCTGGAATCCAGCCCCACAATGAGTTACCGCTATGACGCCTTCGGCAACTTGTTGCAAGTCACTGACGACCTGGGCCACGCCACGACGTATCAGTATGACCAGCTCTTCCGCCGCTCGAGCACGATCGATGCCGAGGGTGCGATCACGAGCTTTGGCTATGATCAAGTCGGTAATCGGATCTCGCTGACCGATCCCAACCTCAATCAAACGCGGTGGGTGTATGATCGGCAGGATCGAGTCGATCAGGAGTTGAACGCCTTCGAGAACGACGACACGCCCGCGCTGGAAGGGACGCGAACCTACCGCTACGATGCGGTCGGCAATCTGCGGGAGACGATCGATCGGAATGGCCGGAAGACCGGTTACGAGTACGATAACCTGGATCGCATGACGGCAGAGAAGTGGTACACGGACTTCTCCACCTCCTTCCCGATTCGTACGCTCGAGAACGATTACGATCTCGTGGGAAACTTGAAGTCAACGACGGATCGCGATTTTGATGGCACGGTGTTCTCGGCGAACACGTTCGTTTACGATGACTTGGACCGACTCAGTTTCGAGCAAGCGACAATGGCTGGCTTGAATCCCAACGTGATCCTCGACCACGATTACGATCAAATCGGCAATCGGACCAACGCGCGCGCGAATATCGGCGGCACGCTTCAGGCTAACGGTGCGATCTTTGGTGGTAAAGCCGACTTTCAAACGACCTACGCCTACGATAACCTGCATCGCATGAGCAGCGTGCAGCAAACCGGTCAAGCGGGTGGCAATCCCGTGTCCGACAAGTTCGTCTCGTTCGCGTACGACGCGGCTAGCCAGCTGACCGATGTCCAGCGCTATGCCGCAGCCAGTGCGGTTCCAAGCAGCATTGTCGCGCACAGCCACTTCCGATACGACGACGCGGGACGCTTGACCAGCCTCGTGCATGCCAACCAAGTGATGACCGGTGCGAATACTTGGGACGGCGATTTCTCTTCCGGCTTAGCGAACGGAGCGATTGCTGCTTACTACTTGAACTATGATGCCGCCAATCGTCTGGAGTCTTTGTCGCTGAATCACAACGACACCAGCAATGCGTATGACTTTCAGCTGAAGTATACGTACGACAGGCGGAATCAACTGGAAACGGTCACGGTGCCCTATGGCTCGTCGACCGCTCGAAGTTTGCTGGCCGAGAATTATCAGTACGATTCCAACGGCAATCGCACAGGCGGTGGCTATAGCTTGGAAGACCCTGACCATCCCGACAACCCGGACGACAATCGAGTAACTTCCGATGGCACGTACGATTATCGGTACGATGCAGAAGGCAACCGGATCGAGCGTACCAAGCGTGCTACCGGCGAAGTCACGACCTACGTTTGGGATTACCGCAACCGCTTAGAATTGGTGACGACAGCGACAAAAGTGGTGGAGTATTACTACGACGCGTTCGATCGTCGCATCGGCAAAGAGGTCCGACCGAACTCTGGCACCGGCTACTCGCGAAGCTTTTTCGTCTATGACGGCGGCCACATCGCCTTGGAGTTCGACGACAGAAACTCCGACGGAATCGGCACAACCAGCGAATTATCACATCGCTACGTGTACGGTCCGGCGGTGGACATGATTCTGGCGGACGAGCAGGTCACGTCGACCGCCCAGGTCGGCAAAGTGATGTGGCCTTTGACAGATCATTTGGGAAGTGTGCGTGACGTGGTGGAACGCGATGGCACGGGTGTGCATGTTCGAAACCACGTGAGCTACAATTCGTTCGGCAAACGGTTGGAAGGTGGTCTGACATCCGAGTCGGTAGATTTCCTGTTCGGCTATACAGGCCGCGAATGGGATAGCGACATCGATCTCCAGTACAACCGAGCCCGCTGGTACGATCCTGAGCAAGGAAGGTTTATCTCCAACGATCCAATTGGGTTCAATGCAGGTGATGCGAACTTGTATCGGTATGTTGGGAACAGCTCGACCAACGCAACTGATCCAAGCGGTAAAATAAACGTATTTGTACATGGCATCGTAAACTACAACGATAAACACTCACCTTCTGTTGCCGATGAGTTGGCTAAGGCAGCGCGAAGTAGTGGGAGCTTGCCGCAAGGAATGCTCCACTTTAGATACGGGTATTGCGGCAACAGCCCGTCAACGGTTGTTGACGCTGCATTGGATGTGTGGAGTCGCGTAAATCAGCGCGCCGCAGTCAGATTGGCCACGTTACTACGGCAATTACATGCTGAACGGAGCAGGCTGGGAAGCAATGAGCCAATCAACTTAATCTTATATAGCAACGGTTCCAATGTGGGCTACTTGGCTTTGGAACATCTAGGCGTGGCCGTTGACAATGTGCTAATCCTGGGTGGCTCAATCGACTCAAGTGCGACGGACTTTAGCAAGGTCGCTGGTAGCGTCCGTGGATCGATCCACGTCTTTTGGAGTCCAGAGGACAAGTCAGCGACGGGAATCGTAGACGGTATCGGATTCCAAGGGGTCAACCGAAAGAGGAATGCAGCACTGCTTGCAAGCGGCAAACTAGTGGAACATGGCGTTAGCGACGTCTATCACAGTTTTGGACAAGCAGATGGTGCCGGTTACAGCATAAACTGCGATTCGAACGCGAGAGTTAAAAACTTTCCTGCGGATGGAGGCGCGACCTCGTGGGTAACGAGGTTCATGGCGCGGAACTACTACGCAGACATTCTAGATGAAGCAGGCGACGGCGTTTTCTCACGCTCTCGTGTTGACGTCCCTCGAATGCGACCGCTCGGTGGTGGAGTCATTTGGGAATTCTATGATGCGGAAGACAAAGAGCCGATCAAACCACGGCGAGGCTTCTAGCATTTACTCGAGTTGAAAGGTTGACATGGGTGATCCAATTGCAATTCCCTGGTACGTAATACTGGTCGGATATGCGTTGATCGCTACTAGTTGGTTCCAATCAGACCGAAAGTCTAATCTGCCGCTCGTAGTCTGTGGCTTGATGCTTGTATGTGGTGCCTATGTAGTGTTTGTGAAAATGCTATACGGAATGCACATTGCCATGTCTGGGACCCCATCACAATTTCCATATGGATGGGCAATCCTTGGTGGTCCGTTCGTAACGTTTTTGCCGATCGCTTCACTACTGAGTTATTTCAAGCATGGCAAGACAGAGCGGGGAACAGCAAACGAAGGATGCGAGGAAAACGCGGGGGATCACACGGGACAAGTCTAATTACGGTGACCGAAGACCGCTGTCCTTCTTCCCCGCAGGCGCGCCGATGTGTTTGGTGAGGGATGTTGCCACGCCTGCGGAATTTAGAGACAACGTTGACATCGAACCAACGAGTGTGAAGCGGGAACGCGATTGTTTGGCGAACGATCGAGAATGACAAACAAGAACGGCGATCCACGGACGGTCGCCGCATGACGGGCCGCGATGCCTGGATGGCATCCGAGCGGAGGGCATGGATGCCCGGAGCGAGGACGAACGCAGCGAAGCCCAGCGGCCAGTGGGCCACGCCCAGCGCAGGCCAAGGAAGCGGCGAAACGCCGCTGAATGTCCAAGTCCGAATGACCAATGAACAAGAGAAAGTGATGAGTTCAGAGAAGGGTAGCGATGGCCGGAGCGCTAAGGACGGCGAACAAACGCCGAACGTTGAACTTCCAACGCCGAGCATCGAAGGAAGAAGGTTGACATGTAGAACGACTGCCGTCCGCTGCGGGGCCCACGAGGCCTGGATGGCCGGACTAGAAACAGATGAGACAGGATGTCGTAATTCCTTACTAATGACGGCGGTAGTGAGCGGAGCTGGGAACAACGTGACCGCGCAGTGAACGGCGAAGTACATCCGACCGTCGCCCAGGCCGTGAGGCCGTACGCCGCACGCCGAATTGCAACCGCCCCCAAACGCTTGTATCGCCGAGAAGCTTCAATCTCGCTGAAACCGATCGCACCAGACGGCTTCTAACGCACGATCGTCACGGTGCATGAACTCTGATACCCCGTGATTTCTCCCCTTTCGAAGAACCGAAGCACGAACCAAGTTCGTAGCGCAAGTCCGCGCGTTGTCGTAATCGTTACGTTTCAACATTGCATTGTGATGTTGTTGAGTTCGGATCACATCTTCTTGCAGAATCTTTGCATCAGGACTTGACAGCGGAAGCGATTTGTCGCGTCCTGGAGAGAGTGGCAATATCTCGGCAAGGATATCGTCACACGATCGCAAGGACAGCGCAAATCGCTGGAGCGGCGGAACCCTCGAAGCCGTTCAACCATTCGCAAGCTTTCAAAGAACCCCAACCATCACAGCGCTACCGCTGCGCGCCAATGTAGCCATCACGCTCCGCCGTGATGAGCCTCAAGAAAGGAACGCTAACATGCCAACAACCTACAATGAACAACTCACCAGCCAATTGCAAAACGGTCGCTCCCTTACAACGATCGCGGATTACTACGCGAACGCATTCAAAGACAACGAACCAGCCAACGCGTTCTTGCAACGTCGTCAACTTCATCGTGATGAATCGATTGCATTGTTACGTCTCGAGGGATCGGAAAAGGTGTCAGGAACCGTTTATTGACTCGATCGTTTGATTTCCGTCCTGGCGCCCGATCCGGACGGCCCCAACGGGCCGTTGTTGTCGCCGCTCACCAAATACGCGTACGATCCGTTCGACAACGTGATTGCAATTGAACAAGTCAATCACACTCGGGTGCAACCAACCGACGCGGCTCTGATCGATGAGGTAACATCGCACGTTACGTTCTTTGAATACGATGGCATGAACCGGCAGACCCGCATTGTCGAGGAAGCGCCGGCAGAGAAACGAATCCCAGACGCCTATCCGCACAGAACCGGCTTACAACAAATTAGAACCGACGCGGATCTCGATGCTTATTCGAACGCACCCTTCGCTTGGACGATCCCGAGCGAAACATCAGGCAATCCTGTTACGAGTTTCTCGTATGACCGTAATAGCAACGTTGTGGCGGTGACGGAAAAGATAGTCGACAGCACCACTCGAACTACAGCCTATCAGTACGACCGACTGGACCGGCTGGTAAAGATTGTTACACCCGATCCTGGCAGTTCCGTTGACAAGTCGATACCAGGCACGCGGCTCAATAGCCCCAACACCAATCCAGACGACTACTATGCGTTCGGCGAAACGGATGGCCTAATTACCTCGTTCGACTACGACGGTGTTGGGAATATGACTCGCGTCGTGGATGCGCTCGGCAATGAAGTGTTCTACCACTACGATGCCTGGAGTCGAGTCACGGACATCTTTGAATCACCTGCGAATCGACCTTTTACGCAGCCCGAACGCGAGGCTCTGCTGGCGGGCGACAAGCCCACGAGCTCGGACATTCCGATTACGCACTTCGACTATACCGCGACTTCCGATGGCTGGATTGAAACCGTCACCGATCCACGGAAGCGACAGACGAAAACGCAACGCGATTACCTGGGACGGGTTGCGAGTATCGCTCAACCGCAACCCAATGACCTTTCTGGAACGCCAACGACCCACTTCACCTATTATCTTGACAGCCGGATCGATACGGTCAAAGACCCGGAAGGAAGTGTAACGGCCTACGAGTACGACAACCGCAGTCGCCTTGCCAAATCCATTGCACCCGATCCCGATGGTCCGTTGAGTGGCTTGGCATCTCCGATCATGACGTACTCCTACAATCAGGCAAACGAACTGCGGTTCGTGCGAGATCCGTTGTTCCGCACCACGGAGTTTAAGTACGATGGTCTTGGCCGCCAAAGTGAAACTGTGTCGCCCGACCCGAACATCGTTTACGATGCACAGGGGACAGTTACCAAAGAACCGTCGCAACTGTCGCCGAGCATTAGCTACTTGTACGATTCCGCCGGAAACATGTTGCAAATGACCGACGCGCTAACGCACTCGACCACGTACGGCTACGATGCCTTGTTCCGGCAAGTCAAAGTCACCGATGCCAGAGGCGACGAGACCACCTACGAATATGATCTTCTCGATCGCTTGAAGACGTTAACCGACGCCAACACCAACCTGACGCAGTGGAACTACAACCCACTCGATCAAGTCGAAACGGAAACCAACGTGTTGGGCGATTCGCGAGGCTATGGCTACGATGCGGTAGGCAACACGCGGCGGATGGAAGATCGTCTCGGGCGGGTCACGGCTTACGACTACGACCGTCGCTATCGCACGACGAAGGAGCGGTGGTTTGCAAATCTGGAGGACTACGGTCAATTCGTGGCCAATCCGGCCGCGAATCCACCGCTACGAACGCTTAGCTTCGGCTATGATCCGTTAATCGACAATCTTACGTCCGCGTCTGACCCGGCAGCGTCGTACGGTTTTACCTACGACAAGCTGGACCGAGTCGACGTGGAGTCGCACGACCTGACGCCGCTGGGCAGGCCGGTCACGTTCGACTACGACTTCGATCTTGTGGGGAATTTCAAGTCACTGAAATCCACGATCGACGGTGCTGCGGACTTTCAGCTGACCCACGAGTTGGACAACTTGCATCGTGTGACGGGCATCAAGCATACCGATCAACAGGGAGATGTGTCGGCCAAGTATGTAACCTTGGTGTATGACGCGGCAGGTCAGATGACCGATGTCATGCGGTACGAGGGTACTTCTGCCGCCGGGGCGCTGGCGGCGCACAGCCACTTCGACTACGACGGGACCGGACGCATCGAGAGCATCGTCCACGCCAAGACAGTCCTCACAGAGTCTAACAATACCTGGGATGGCCAACTCTATCTTGCTCCCACCTACGATCCGAACGACCCCAATGGTTCGTTACGCACGATTGCTGCCTACCACTACAGCTATGATCAGGCGAACCGCCTCGACAAGTTCGATCTGTATTACGATCGTTACTCGATTCGCTATGACTACGATGCTCGCAACCAACTGACTGCGGCCAACTACGAAGGCCAGCCGTTCGCGGGGGAACCATTCGCAAGACCCGAGGACGAGTCCTACGTCTACGACGACAATGGCAATCGCAAGCTCGATTTGGACGGTAATCCGCAAACGCCACTGGAGCAAGTCAGTCCGAATGGAACGGACAACCGAGTTAAATCGGATGGAACTTATACGTTCACGTACGACAAAGAGGGGAATCGTGTCGCCAAGTTTATTGACAAACAGGCGACTGGCTTCCCGGGTGCAGGCGTGTTATCCGACGGTGATACCGACGTCACCGAATACGAGTGGGATCACCGCAATCGTCTGACGGGGATCACCGAGACCGACAGGTACTCTGCGGTCGCCGCCGTGGATAAGGCAATTGAGTATCTGTACGATGTGTTCGACCGGCGAATCGCCAAAACCATTGACAACGACGGCAGCGGCTCACAGGTTCCTAGACGCGAGATCTACGCCTACGATGGTGACCACATTGCTTTGATTTTCAAGGACGGCGGTACAGACGTGCAACCTGTCCTGACGAACCGCTACCTGTACGGTCCAAGCGTGGACATGGTGCTGGCCGACGAACGGGTTTTCTTTAGCTCAAGTCCCAGCTCACAAGGTTCTATGTACAGCTTTGTCGAATGGCTGTTGACGGACCATCTTGGCACGGTTCGGGATGTCGTTCACTCGAGTGGCGATCGCATTGCGCACATCCGTTACGATTCCTTCGGCACCGAGACAGGCTACTTCGACAACAACCGGCAACCTCTGTCGGGTGGTGCGGCAACCGTCAACTCACTCTTCGGCTTCACGGGACGCGAACGCGACCTGGAGAGTGACCTCATGTACTACCGCGCCCGCTACTACGCCACCACCGAGGGCGTGTTTATCTCCAGTGATCCGATAGGGTTCAATGCAGGTGATGCGAACTTGTATCGGTATGTTGGGAACAGCTCGACCAACGCAACTGATCCAAGCGGTAAAATAAACGTATTTTGTACATGGCATCGTAAACTACAACGATAAACACTCACCTTCTGTTGCCGATGAGTTGGCTAAGGCGGCGCGATAGTAGGAGCTTGCCGCAAGGAATGCTCCACTTTAGATACGGGTATTGCGGCAACAGCCCGTCAACGGTTGTTGACGCTGCATTGATGTGGAGTCGCGTAAATCAGCGCGCCGCAGTCAGATTGGCCACGTTACTACGGCAATTACATGCTGAACGGAGCAGGCTGGGAAGCAATGAGCCAATCAACTTAATCTTATATAGCAACGGTTCCAATGTGGGCTACTTGGCTTTGGAACATCTAGGCGTGGCCGTTGACAATGTGCTAATCCTGGGTGGCTCAATCGACTCAAGTGCGACGGACTTTTAGCAAGGTCGCTGGTAGCGTCCGTGGATCGATCCACGTCTTTTGGAGTCCAGAGGACAAGTCAGCGACGGAATCGTAGACGGTATCGGATTCCAAGGGGTCAACCGAAAGAGGAATGCAGCACTGCTTGCAAGCGGCAAACTAGTGGAACATGGCGTTAGCGACGTCTATCACAGTTTGGACAAGCAGATGGTGCCGGTTACAGCATAAACTGCGATCTGAACGCGAGAGTTAAAAACTTTCCTGCGGATGGAGGCGCGACCTCGTGGGTAACGAGGTTCATGGCGCGGAACTACTACGCAGACATTCTAGATGAAGCAGGCGACGGCGTTTTCTCACGCTCTCGTGTTGACGTCCCTCGAATGCGACCGCTCGGTGGTGGAGTCATTTGGGAATTCTATGATGCGGAAGACAAAGAGCCGATCAAACCACGGCGAGGCTTCTAGCATTTACTCGAGTTGAAAGGTTGACATGGGTGATCCAATTTGCAATTCCCTGGTACGTAATACTGGTCGGATATGCGTTGATCGCTACTAGTTGGTTCCAATCAGACCGAAAGTCTAATCTGCCGCTCGTAGTCTGTGGCTTGATGCTTGTATGTGGTGCCTATGTAGTGTTTGTGAAAATGCTATACGGAATGCACATTGCCATGTCTGGGACCCCATCACAATTTCCATATGGATGGGCAATCCTTGGTGGTCCGTTCGTAACGTTTTTGCCGATCGCTTCACTACTGAGTTATTTCAAGCATGGCAAGACAGAGCGGGGAACAGCAAACGAAGGATGCGAGGAAAACGCGGGGATCACACGGGACAAGTCTAATTACGGTGACCGAAGACCGCTGTCCTTCTTCCCCGCAGGCGCGCTGATGTGTTTGGTGAGGGATGTTGCCACGCCTGCGGAATTTAGAGACAACGTTGACATCGAACCAACGAGTGTGAAGCGGGAACGCGATTGTTTGGCGAACGATCGAGAATGACAAACAAGAACGGCGATCCACGGACGGTCGCCGCATGACGGGCCACGATGCCTGGATGGCATCCGAGCGGAGGGCATGGATGCCCGGAGCGAGGACGAACGCAGCGAAGCCCAGCGGCCAGTGGGCCACGCCCAGCGCAGGCCGAAGGAAGCGGCGAAACGCCGCTGAATGTCCAAGTCCGAATGACCAATGAACAAGAGAAAGTGATGAGTTCAGAGAAGGGTAGCGATGGCCGGAGCGCTAAGGACGGCGAACAAACGCCGAACGTTGAACTTCCAACGCCGAGCATCGAAGGAAGAAGGTTGACATGTAGAACGACTGCCGTCCGCTGCGGGGCCCACGAGGCCTGGATGGCCGGACTAGAAACAGATGAGACAGGATGTCGTAATTCCTTACTATTGACGGCGGCAGTGAACAAGCTGGGAGCCCCGCGACCGCGCAGTGAACGGCGAAGCACACCCGCTCGTTGCCCAGGCCGTGAGGCCGTACGCCGCCCGTCGAATCGCAACCGCCCCCAAACGCTTGTATCGCTGAGAAGCTTCGATCTCGCCGAAACCGACCGCACCAGATCGCTCCTAACGTACGATCTTCACGGTGCATGAACTCTGATACCCCGTAATTCTTCCCTTTCGAAGAACCGAAGCACGAATGTGACCGTTCACCGGCACCATTGTAGGCGCGGGGTTTAGACTCTGGGGATTTGTTGATTTCGCAAACCCCGAGGAGTCTCGTTATGTCACGCAGCCCTAACCTCCGCAAACGCTCGCAGTGGCTTGATCGGTTGAGCCGGTTCGCCCGCTCGAAGTTGTCTGTCGCGGATTTCTGTCAACGCGAACATGTGTCCGTTGCTTCCTTCTATCAGTGGCGGCGAAAACTAGACGACGCGTCGAGTGGCCCTTCTGACCGTCGTGTTCCCACACGTGAGAGCTTCGTGTCCGTGCAAGTGACAGGGTCGACGGACTTGCAAGTTACCTTTCCCAATGGCACGCGACTGACATTGCCCGCTCACGATCATGAACTCGTCAAGTGGTTCATCGGCGCCATTGCCATGGTTCAGACAACGACAGGAGCGGCATGATGTTGGGACTACCACACGGTACGAAGATCTACTTTTGCAACCAGCCCGTGGACTTCCGCAAATCGTTTGATGGACTCAGCGGTATTGTCGAATCGGTCTTTGAGATGAACGTACTCGACGGCCATTTGTTCTTGTTCGTGAATCGTCGCGGCGATCGCATCAAAGCGTTGTGGTGGGAGCCGGGCGGATTGATTCTGTGGTACAAACGTTTGGAGCAAGGCACGTTCGAGATGCCTCGGGCCACCGAAGGTCAATCGCATATCACGATCGATGCCACGCAGGTGGCCATGTTGATCGGAGGCGTGCCATTGGCATCGGCGAGCAAGCGACGAAAGCGAATGGAAGCCGCGTAACGCACGTTGTCACGAAAGATCATCAGGTTGCAACACAAGCCGGTCGAGTCTACAAAAGGCTTGACCGGTTTTCTTATTTTATTTTTGGCGGACGTGAAACTTTTCTCGAACTTGTTGCGTACCTACTTGCATGAACGAGGGATCGTCACTACCACAAGAACTGGATGCTTGTCATCGGCTGATTGAGCAACTCTCTGCCGAACGCGAGACGCTCACTTCGCGTCTGCAATCGCAAGAAGCCTTCACGGCAGAACAGTCACGGACGGTGATCGATCTGGCAGACTCGCGTCAGAAGTTATCGCAAGAGGTCGAAGAGCTGAAGCTGACTCTGCGGAAGCTGATGGAGCGGTTGTATGGTCGGCGGAGCGAACGGTTCATCGCGGATCCCGATCAGTTGTCGCTCGACTTTGGCGATGACACGGCGGCTGCGGTCGAGGCTCTCGCGGAAGCCGTGTTAGAAGCCGAGCAGACGCTCGAAGAAGTCGAGTCGCGACGGAAGGCCAAACGACAAAAGCAACAACGCGGTCGCGACGAGAAGTTTCCGGCGCACTTGCCGCGTTACGAAAAGATCGTCGATCTGCCCGATGATCAAAAGGCGGGGAAGACGTTTCTTGGTTACGACGAAGTCGAAACCTTGGAGTTCGAGCGTGCGAAGCTGCGAGTCCGCGTGACGAAATTTGCCAAATACGTGGACTCCCAACAACCGAAGCAGGGCGTGTCGAGCCCCGAGCGGCCGATGGGTTTGGTCGAGGGAAACCGCTTCGATACGAGCGTCGCGGTCGAGATTCTGGCTTGCCGCTTCTTCTATCACTTGCCGTACTATCGCCAGCAAGACATGTTTGCCAGTTGTGGCTGGACACCGAGTCGTTCGACGTTGCTGAACATCGTCACGGCCAGCGAGTTCGTCTTGCGGCCGCTGGCACAATATTATCGCGACTTGTTTCAAGAGATCGATCTGTTGGCGTGTGATGAAACTCCGGTGACGTTGATCGTACCGCCGACGCTGCCGGAACTCGATCCTCGAGACCCGCGCACGCCGCGCATCATCGAAGTGCTTTCCAACGCTCAGGAGAAAGGGCGGCCGAGCGTGCCGGCTCGCATGTGGGCTTACCGGTCATTGGAACTTCCGTTCAATGTTTTTGATTTTACCGTGAGTCGCCATCGAGACGGCCCCGACGAAATGTTGTCGGACTTCACGGGTTTTCTGATGGGAGATTGTTGGTCGGGATTTCAAAAGATCGAACTGCGCAGCAACTCGCGCATTCAGCGTGCGGCTTGTTGGACCCATGCGCGCCGCAAGCTCGATGAATGTCGCGAGAATCATCCGCGTCACACGACGGTGCTGTTGGCGTTGATTCGTCAATTGTACGACTTGGAAGATCGCGCGAAGTTGTGGTCGGCCGAGCAGCGTCTGGAGTTGCGGCAACGTGAATCGGTGCGCGTGCTGAAGCAGATTCGCACGTACCTCGATGGCCCGCAATTGGAACGCCTGTTACCCAAGAGCGACTTGGCGGAGGCGATTGGCTACATGAAGAACAACTGGGACGCGTTGTTGTTGTACACAACGGATGGTCGCTTGCCGATCGACAACAACGAAACGGAACACTTGATGAAGCAAATTGCCACGGGCCGAAAGAACTGGATGCACATCGGCAGCTTGGCGGCGGGAGTTCGTGCGGCGAACTTGATGACGATCATCAGCACGGCAGCCCGCAACGACCTGGACGTGTGTAGCTATCTCAAAGACGTGCTGGACCAAACTCTGGCGGGCAGTACGGATTGGGAATCGTTGCGAGCCGACCGCTGGAAAGAGCAACATCCGGAAGCCGTGCGAACTTATCGAGTCGAAGAACGACGCGACGCGGTCGACCGCCGCCGCGCCCGTCGCGCTCGCCGTCGAATGTTGGCCAGCAAGCAGAAGTAGCCGGGGGAGTCTGGCAAGAACGAGGAGAGACGCCTCGGGCAACACATACATCGATGAGCCTTCTGCCCCTTCGCTACCTTCGGGCGTAGCAGCTCTTTCGATGCCAGACAGCGTTACCCGGGCGTCCTCTATTTCTCTTATTGCAAAACGGCCGTCAAACCGGGTCTGAATTCCGGGAAATTTCTGAAAAATCTCCGACAACACCCATTCACCCCGACGTGCGACACGCCGTGTCAACCCCAACGCGTTCATGGCTGTCATGTACGGTCACGTTGCAACGTGGCAACCGGAATTGACAATGAAAAACTGGGATTGATTGAGACTGGCGTTGATTGCTCGTTTGCCATTGCACTGACTCCAAATGAAGAGTTAAGAACTACGTGTCCAACGCACAGAATCGCCGATCGAAAGTGCCTCGATTGAAGACGAACTGACACGAACATTGACAGCTCTCTCCGTCGAGCCAGACCGTCACTTGAATCGGGTCAGATGGATGTGTTTGACGTGCTGCGCGATTTATACAATTCGGGCCGTCATTCTTCGCATTCAGTAGTTGGGGTGATTGTTTCGATGTTTTCGAACTCGCTTCGTTTGTGTCGTTCGCAAGAACGACTTAACTTCGTTCCAGTCCCAACGCACGGTCCTGCCAAGCCGAATCGGTTTTGGTAGCCGCCCTCTCGCCACATACGACGAAACCGTGCGTTCCCCAATCTGGAGCCGCTCGGAAAGTTGCTTCCGCGTCAGAAATGGAGTTTCCTGGCTGAGTCGGTGTGCGACTTGCTGAGAGATTCGATTGCACAATGCTTCGAGAGTCGACGGATTCAGAACGACAGAATGGGCATCTGGATGGCGATCTGAATCTCGATATGGTGTGTTCATAGGGCGGCCTCTATTGCGGCAACTTTGTGTGTAGGTGACAGTTGGCTTCTATAGAGGACGAGAGTGATTCAGTTCGCGGGCCGAATCACTCGACGACCTACCGTAACCGGCGTCAAGTCGTGCGTTTGCGTCACTCGATTGAATTGAGTGGTGATTCGATCGGGTGGTTAGGAGTGAATCGCGTCAGTGGCCGCGTCTAGGCGATATGAGCAACTTCCAGACGACAGTTGGCGTTGTCTCAATGGCCGGTGAGAAGGCGAAAGTGCAGTTGCAAAACTTGGCAGTGGATTTGGTCACAATCGAACGGCCTGAACTGGCCGTTTCCTGCCCAAACTGCGCATTCGAGAGCTTGCCCGCTGCGTATAAAAAAAAACCCGGAAGTGCTTCAAAACGAGGCATTCCCGGGCTATTTGACAAGTAGCGGAGGAGGGATTCGAACCCCCGACACGCGGATTATGATTCCGCTGCTCTAACCAACTGAGCTACTCCGCCCTGAGGCTGACATTCGATTGCGGATTGCAACCGACAAGTCCTTCAGATTACAGAGATTCGGCTTCGATACAAGCCCTGTTTGAAGGTGAATCTGGGGATCAGCTTTTACTCTTCTCGGACGTGGTCGCGTCGTGAAGGAAGCGAAAAGTAACAACGGCCAATATCGCACCGAGCGTCGTCGCAACGAGATAGATCCACAACGACGTGAGGTGCCCGGTGGCGAGGGCTGGGCCGAGTGATCTGGCGGGATTCATGGAGGCTCCCGTCAGCGGACCCGCGAACAAGGCTTCGAGCGCCACGGTCGATCCAACGGCGACGCCAGCCAAGAGGCCCTTCTCTTGCGCGCCGGTCGAAACGCCGAGCACAACAAACATTAACAGCCAAGTCAGAATGAGTTCGATGACGAACGCCTTCGATGAAACCAGACCGACCATGGGGAACGTGACTCCATAAGTTTCGCTCTTCGGGAAAAGCCAGATGAGCAGGGAGCTTGCTGCCAGAGCGCCGATACATTGGGCGGTGATATAGGGCAGGACGTGTCGACCTTCAAATCGTTTGGCGACCCAAAAGGCGATCGTAACCGCCGGATTGATATGGGCCCCGGATGTTTCACCAATGGCGTAGATCATCGCCAGGACGATCAAGCCGAATGTAAGTGCGATGCCGACGTGTGTGACCGCGCCGTTTGATAAGTGGTTGGCCACCGCAGCTCCGGTTCCGGCGAACACTAAGGAAAACGTTCCGAGTGCCTCCGCGAGATATCGATGAGATGCCATATTAATTTGTCCGAGAACGACCTGGAGGCGTCGCGTTAATCCTAGACAACATCTGAAGCGCCGGTCGATCGGATGGGCGGTCGGCTAGTAGTTTTGCGAGCAACCGCGTCGCCGTCGGCAGATCGCCTCCTTCATACGAGTCGAGCGCTGTTTCGTAGCGGCGCTTTGTGTCGGGCCAATCGTCGGGCGGATCGGCTGCGAGTTCGTACACGGGCGTCGACAACTGGCTATCGTCGAGTTGACCAAGGCGGCGCGTTGAAAAAGTCTCGTCGAGCTGCTTTTCAGTCGCATCGCTAATCAAAACTCTTGTCGACCATTGGCGGGTGGCGGATTCGATTTGAGCGGCGAGGTGTACGGTGCTACCTAGCGGTCCGTATTTAAACTTGCGAGTCGAGCCAATGTTCCCGACCCGTGCGGAACCGGTATGCACCGCAATCCCCAAGTCCATCGGCGTTGAAAGTATGCTCTGCCAACGGCGATTGATCGCGGGTAGTTGTTCAATCATGCCAATCGCGGCGCGGCACGCGAGTTTGGCGTGGTCCGGACGATCAACCGGCGCGCCCCACATTCCAATCAGCCGATCGCCGAGCGTGTCGACCAAAACGCCGTTGTGTTCTGCGATGCATGTCGACAGGCTCTCCATCACATCATGAATCCAATCGATCGTCAGACGCGCGCCCAGTTGTTCTGACACGGCACTGAATCCGCGAATATCGCAGAACAACAGAGTCACCTCGGTGTCCTTCCCGAGCAACAAGTCGGGCTGAGCTTGCAGCTGTTGCGAGAGTTCTGGTGTGAAGAACTGTTCAAAGAGGACTCGTGCCTCAACCGCAGCTTTCTCGTGCTCGAGACGGGCGAGGCCCGCCGCGACGCTCGTTGATAACAACTCGACGAGAATCGCTTCCACTTCGGTGATCTGCAAATCGACACGACCGTCCTGTCGACGGCGGCGATCTCCATAGATCGCTCCAATCACTTCAGCTCGGCGATTCAAGATAGGTGCCGCAATCAGCGACTTGACATCCATCAAACTCGCCGCAGCATCCTCGGTCGGTACTCGCCAAAACGTCTTTCGTTCACTACGAACGCGTTCCAAAATCGTGCTGCTCGGTTCCCAATCGGTCTCGCCAAGGGCGGCATCTCGCGAGCGACTGCAATGCGACTCGACGCGCCACTCGCGGCCATGCCAAATCACCACGGCAGCCGATTCCATACCGACGATATCGATCATCGCTTGCGTGGCCATGGTGAAAAACTCGGCACCGCTCGATGCCAGCTGAAATAATCCGATCGTCGCGTGCAAGCCTCGCAGGAGATACTCCGTATCTTCGGTACTGCGCCGCGCCGTCAGGATCTCTGTCAACAACGTGGCGTCGGTGTCCCTGCCGCCCGGTGGAATTGTTTGGTGAACGAAGCTGTCCAATGGTCCCGGCGACTCGGTCGCTAGTTGCGGTTCAATCTGAATGACGCGATCACCAAGCGAGATAAGTGCCGGCGGCTTGACCTCACGATGTTCCCCCGGATTAATCTGTTCATCCGTCCCGAGGACAACTGGATTTACTTGGCTCCGATTGACAATTCGAAGTCGACCACCCGGCTGTAACTCCAGTTGCAGATGGCTTCGCGAGATATCGCTTTCGTCCAGGTGCGCGATTGTCAGCCGGTTGGCCATCCGTCCATAGGGCGGAGGTTCGTTTGGGCGTTGCCGCCCCAGTTCGAGCGTCGACGTCAATTCGGCGGAGCAGACGAGCTGCTTCCGTAGATAGATGTTCACTGTCAACGGGGTTAGGTCCGAAGTAGTGTTCTCGTCTCGCACCGAACCGGTCAACGGAGGGCCTCACAAATCCCGAAGGACATTGTTCAAAAATCAGTTGCTCAAGGGTATCGACTGGCCAGCCTAATGTCGAGACAGGGACGTTCGCTACGCTGCGTTTTGCTGTGTTGCGTTTCGCAACGAGGGAGAATACGCTAACGTCTCCTGTTAACTTGAATCCGATCGTTCGAGGAGTGACGAATGTTAGTTAAACGTGTGGTTTGTTCGCTCGTTGTTTTATTTTGTGTGCCGCTGGCCAGCGGCATCGGCCAAGCGGATGAGAACTCGCCACCCGAAGGTTTTCGGGCGTTGTTCAATGGCCAGGATCTCGCTGGTTGGCATGGCATGGGGCACTTCGACCCACGTGCGTTGGCAGCCATGAGCGACGAAGACCGAACGAAGAAGCGCGACGCTGATCTGGAGGACGTGAAGCAACATTGGTCCGTCGAGGATGGCGAGTTGGTGAACGACGGACACGGCGTCTACCTGACGACGGACGAAAATTTTGGCGATATCGAATTGTGGATCGATTACAAAACGGTTGCCCAAGCGGATAGCGGCATCTACTTGCGAGCGACGCCTCAAGTGCAGATCTGGGATTACACGGAAGCGGGCGGTAAGTGGAATATCGGTGCGGACAAAGGCTCGGGAGGGTTGTGGAATAACAGTGCCGGATCGCCCGGAAAAGATCCGAGCGTACTGGCAGACAAACCGTTCGGCGAGTGGAATCGCTTTCGCATTCTGCAAGTCGGCGAGCGGACCACGGTCTATCTCAATGACAAGTTGGTCGTTGACCACGCACGGATGGAGAACTTTTGGAGCAAGCGAGCTCCTGATGACTTCGCCAAAGAAGCACCCGGGTCGCTCAACACGGCCAATCCGTTATTCCGCGACGGCCCGATCCAATTGCAGACCCACGGCGGCGAGATCCGTTGGCGAAACATCTTCGTCCGCGAAATCCCGACCGACGAAGCCAATGAGCTGCTTGCTACGAAACATGCGGACGGATTCGAGACGATCTTCAATGGAAAGGATTTCACAGGCTGGAGTGGCCCGGTGGAGAACTACGAAGTCACCGACGGCAAGATCAAATGCAAGGCCGGCAAGGGCGGTACGATCTACACCGACGAAGAGTACGGCGACTTTGCTGTGCGGTTCGAATTTCAATTGCCCGAAGGCGGCAACAACGGACTTGCGATCCGATATCCAGGCAAGGACGACACGGCCTACTATGGCATGTGCGAGTTGCAGATCCTCGACAACGATGCCGAAAAGTATGCGAAGCTCGATCAACGACAGTATCATGGATCGGCTTACGGCATGGTTCCCGCCTATCGCGGTTACTTGCGAGCAGCTGGTGAGTGGAATGTCCAGGAAGTCACAGTAAAGGGTTCGACGATCAAAGTTGAACTGAATGGCACCGTGATCCTCGATACGGATCTTGCGAAGGTCACGGAGTTCATGGGAGATCGCCCGCACCCGGGTAAAGATCGAACTTCCGGCCACTTCGGATTTGCCGGTCATAGCGACCCCGTTCAGTTCCGCAATGTAAAGCTCAAGAAGCTCTGAGGTCGCGGTCGGTTTCATTTTGAGCGCGAGCCGCAGGCGTCGTCAGTCGCAACGTTCGCGAAACAAACTTCCCGCGTCCTCCAACCTTGTTTTGCCCGCCCATCGGGGCGCCAGAGCATCGAGTCTGGCAACGCGAGGTCCGATGGGCACCGCGGTCAAGCAACTCTCGCGTTATTAGTGGGATAGGCTTCCCGGCTGTCAGCGGCAATTCGACAGGCTAGAAGCCAATTCCACGTCGAAAAACCGTCAGTTATTTCACAAGTGATGCTAAACGAGGATCGCACAACACAATTGTGTCGACTGTGCCTTCTATCCGCCCTCAACCGATAACGATGTCCTGTCGCGGTTATATCGGTTCGGTCAAGTTGGCCGTGCTTCTGTGGCGTACGCTTGTTGCGAGAACCGAGTGTTCTTGATGAGCACGATCGACCGCTAGTGAGACGCTGGATGATTCCGTACCGAGTGCGTTCGCCGATTCCGCAGCTGCGCGCAAGTTTCCATTCGCCGCGTTTGCGACGCCGCGCGCTGATCGCCTCGGTCTTCAGCATGGGATGTCTACATCTAATCATCGCGATCGCAAGCGTCCAACAGAAGTCAGCGACCTTTGATGAAGTCGCACACGTCACCGCCGGGTACTCCTATTGGAAGCAGAACGACTACCGCCTGCATCCGGAAAACGGCAATCTGCCGCAACGCTGGATGGCGCTGCCGCTGGTGGCGTTCTCCTCGCGGCTGAACTTTCCCGATCTAGCGACTGACAGCTGGCGATCCTCGGATCTGTGGCAGGTGGGTGACGACTTTTTTCACGACTCCGGCAATGACTTCAAGTGGATGCTGATCGCGGCGCGATCGATGATCGCGATCATCAGTGTCGCGTTGTGCATGCTGGTGTTCTTCTGGTCGCGAAGTCTGTTCGGGAACGCTGGTGGTTTGATTTCGCTCGTCGTTTGTGCGTTCTCGCCGACGATACTTGCCCATGGGCGGCTTGCAACGTCCGACTTGTTCGCGGCGTTCTTTTTTGCCGCCGCCGTCTGGTCGATTTGGGAACTACTGCATCGACTCAGCGTTGCACGGTTATTGGCCGGGACGCTGGCTGTCTCCGGACTCTTTCTGTGCAAGACTTCTGCCGTACTAATCCTGCCCATGACACTCGTCATGGCGTTGTTCACATTGATCCCGCGTCAGACGATTTCCATTACGTCGCCACGAGGGCGTCGCTACGACCTAAGATCACAACTTGCACGCCGCTCGTACGTGCTGGGCGTGACCGTCTTCATTGGTCTCGCAGCTTATACGTCGGTCTGGGCTGCCTATGGATTTCGCTATTCCGCATCCCCAGGCACGGACCACGCGTTTTACAAATTTCAAGACATCAAAACGGTCGCGCAGCACAGCGGAACTGCTGGAACTGCTGCGATGTGGCTCGCGGAACATCGCGTGCTGCCTGAGGCCTATCTGTACGGTACGGCGTTCATGGCGGCTCACGAGGGGCGTGCCGCGTTCTTCAACGGAGAGTACGAAACGAAGGGGTGGCGACTGTTCTTCCCATACTGTCTGGCTGTCAAAACGCCGCTCGCCGTCTTCGGACTATTAGCACTTGGGATGATTGCGTTGCCACGTTCAGCACGTAGTAGCGACAATTCATCGCGTATGACAATCGCCTATCAGCTTGTACCGTTGGTGATCGCAATAAACATATTCTGGGGCGTCTTCCTCGGAACGCAACTGAACATCGGGCATCGGCATTTGCTGCCGACTTATCCATTGATGTTCGTTCTGGCGGGAGCAGCAGCGCACTGGTGTCACCAAAGGACAAAGATCCTGGCCGGCACGATCGCTCTGCTCTTGATGTGGTTGGTCGCCGAATCGTTGGCAAGTTACCCGCACTATCTCAGTTACTTCAATCCACTCGTGCCGCGTGAGCAAGCTTATCGACACCTGGTCGACAGCAGCCTCGATTGGGGACAGGACTTGCCCTCCTTGAAGAAGTGGTTGGATGCCAATGCCCCGCCAAAGGAACCGGTGTTTCTTGGCTATTTCGGCAGTGCTCGCCCTCGATCGTATGGAATCGAAGCCCGTTCACTGCCGATGCTTGAATATCAGCAAGAGCCGCTCGAACTCGTGCCGGGAACTTACTGTATCAGCGCGACCTCGCTGCAATCGGTCTATGGCGAGTTGCCTGGACGTTGGAACGCCGAATACGAATCGTACTACCAGGATCTCAACCGACAGTTCGAAAATGAATTGCCAAGCCAGGGTGAGTTGCGTTCGCAATGGGACATCCTGCGTGTTCGCCGGTTGTTCGCATCGCTGCGACATCGCGAGCCCGATGCCAACGCGGGCTATTCGGTTCTGATCTATCGCCTATCGGCGCCAGAGCTTGAGGCCGCACTCCATGGACCTCCCGCCGAACTGGATCGCTTCTCGTGGGAAACTCGCCGCATGCTTGAGGAACTTCTGAATCCATCGCGGAACAAAAAGTCGATTTAAGACGATTGTTCCGATTGACGCGATTGAGAAATGGCGGCGGGCGGCTAATTCGAATGCTACATATTCCATGTAGCGAAACTCCCTCCCCACATTTCCCGCCTCGATCTCCAATGATATCTGCATTGAAGTTCAATTCCGGTCGCCCAGAGCGTTTGGCGCTGTTCGCGTTGCTCATCCTGGGACTGTTAGCTTACGTCGATTGCCTGTCGAGTCGCATGGTCTTCGATGACCTTGAGTACATCAATGCCCGCACATTCGGTCAGGGAATTCTCGGATGGCTGACACCCTCCAACGAATCGCCGATCAAGGGTCGTCCGCTCGTTAGCTTCACCCTGTTCGTCAATTTTTTGTTGTGTGGCGACAAACCCGCGGGCTACCATCTGTTCAACATGCTGGTTCACTTTGGTTGTGCCTGCATGCTATTCGGCGTCGTACGCCGAGCCCTTTTACATTGGCAGTCGGAGCGAGATCAGCGCGGAGAAGCAATCGGCTTTGCCTTTGCCTGCTCGTTGGTGTGGATGATTCATCCGCTGCAAACGGAGTGCGTGAACTATGTGTCGCAGCGAACGGAATCCATGGCGGGTCTGTTCATTCTGACTTCGCTCTACTGTGCCATTCGAGCCTATGAAAGTTCCCATCGGTGGCGTTGGATCGTGGCGGCGGGTGTCGCAAGTTGGGCCGGTGTGATGTGCAAAGAGATTGCCGCGATCGGCCCATTGTTGATCGTAATGTTCGACTTTAGCTTTACGACGCAGCCCAAACGCGAGTTGCTTCGCGATCGCTGGCGAGTCTATACCGCAGTATTCAGCAGTTGGTTCCCGCTGGCAGCACTGATGGTCACCGCACCGCGAACGGGAACGGTCGGCACAAACGGCAGCGTCACCATACTTCAGTATGCCCTCAACCAAAGCGTACTGCTCGTCCAGTACCTGCGACTTGTCTTTTGGCCCGATACCTTGTTGATCGACTATGGTCGTCCGCGAGATTTCCCTTGGTTGGAGGTGGTTCCCGCTGTAATCGCAGTTATTTCGCTCCTCACGTTAACGCTTGTTATCCATCGTCGGCGCCCCGTGGTCGGGTATCTCGGTTTAAGCGCGTTCTTGCTGCTTGCGCCCACATCGAGCATCATCCCGATCAATACCGAAGTTGGGGCCGAGCGGCGCATGTATCTGCCGCTAGCTGCGATCGTCGTGCTTGTGGTGTTGGGTGTTCGAGAACTTGTCGCTTGGAGCTTTCGCCAGAACCGACGCGATGACGCCTTGTCACCTTGTCACCCCGCCACCCGTTCACCTTACCCATGGCAACACATTCTCCTACACGGCGTGCTCTTGGCCTTGGTGGTCGTACCGCTCGGTTATCGCACGATCCACCGAAATCGCGATTATGCCAATCCGCTAAAGCTATGGACCCAAGCGGTCGAGGCTCATCCCGACAACGCGCGAGCGTGGTCGTGGATGTCGAGAGAGTTCTTTGCGATCGATCGCGGAACATCGGAACGAGTTACCAGCGAGATTGCATCGCGGTGGGCGAATGATTCAAAAGTCTTGTTCCCGGTAGGAGAGTTGTTTCTTGGCCTGCATGAGAATCACGCGAAGGCAGCCGAGTGCTATCGGCGCGTCCTCGAACTTGACCCGACGCACCCGATGGCACGCCTGCGATTGGTGTGGTTACTAGCTGCAACCGGCGACAAGGAGTTGCAAAACGGGCAGGCGGCACTGGAATTGGCAAACTCGTTGTGCGAGGAATATCCTAGAGAAGTTCAAATTCTCGACGCGTTGGGGATCGCACAGGCGGAGTGCGGTGATTTTGAAGCGGCTATCGCGACGACCGAAACAGCGATCGATCTCGCCCGGACAGCAGGAACCGGAACCATCGAGCTTGAGTTTCGCATCGACCTGTATCGGCGCAACGAACCGTTCCGATTCACAGCGCCCGCGACTTCCGCCGCAACGTCTCCCGAAGCTTCTGAAGCTTGACGCGGCACGCCGCGACCTATCTTCGCGGTGGCTGGGATGTAGTTATTGGAGGCGTGCGGTTGTTGGAGTTCGCAGTCCGATAGCCGTTTGTGTTCGGAACGGTACTCGCTTGCCGATACGGTCGCACGACGATTGGTGGTCGCTCGGCTTGTCGGGGCGAAACTTGCCTCACGTCCGGCAAGCGGGCAACATTCGAGCGAAGCTGTTGGTACCGGCGTGCCATCTCGTCAATTACGACAGGTGGTGGCAACTGGATATCGGTATCATTGAATGTCGGCTGCTCGGGCACTGAAATGGTCGGCGCCTGCGAGGGTGCTGATTCCATGGCGGGCTCGGCAGGACTCGGTAGCGCCTCTTGGGGTTGACCAGTTGTCGGATGGTAATATTCATAGCCATGCACGGGCGTCACGCCACCAAAATCGCCGGTGTAGCGAGGTCGTGGATTGTGGTACGGGCAGTAGGGGTCACAGCAAGTGTCAACGACGGGAGCAGGTGTCGCGTACGGAATCTGTTCCAGCAAACTGTTGGTAGTGGAATGAGTCGCGAGGTCGCGCAAGTCTCCTTGGAATCCAATATCGACGACCTCGGCGCGAATGAAGACGACCAATTCGCTTTCCGTGATTGTTGTGTTGTGATTCCGGAAGAACAGCCCGATGTATTTCCAATGCATGATTCCTGGCACGCCCATCTTCGATTCGATCTCGTTGCGTCGCACCAATCCGCCGATGACAGACGGTTCTCCGTCACGCAATGTCAGCGTCGTCGATGCCGACCGTCGATCGATGATGGGTTGCCCGTTATTAAACCCGTTTAGCACGCTAAACGCGGGCGTCACGATTAATCGCACGGAGTTATCGGCATTAATGAAGGGCGTGACCGTCAGCGTAATACCGGCTTCGCGGAACTCGGTCGTTCCGATGTTGCCGCCTTGGCTGGTCTGGGTAAGTTGCTGAACCGGAATCTCCTGGACGCTCTGAAATGTTGCCTCGGTGCGATCGTAGGCCATGATATTTGGTCGTGCCAACAATCTCGCACCGTCGGTCTGTTCTAATGCCTGAATCACCGCCGTCAAATCGAAGTGCCGACTGAGATGAGAGAGCGTAATCAGTCCACCGAGCGAGGATGAAGCTGCGGTTGAGGCCGCTGCTGCCGCCCCGGTGGTCGGATCCGTCGTGGTCGTCGTTGCGGCGGGTGTTGCACCCTGGAACGAGTTGCTTTCGAAATCGAACAACGACTGGGGGTCGCCCGAGCCATTGATCCGCCCCTTACCGACATTCGACCAATTAAAACCAAGACGTTCCATAATCTCGACATTCACGTCATACATATAGGCCGTGATTCGCACTTGCTTGCGTGGCATGTCCACGCGTGCGAGTACCCGCTTGGCGGTTTCGATGCCTTGCGGCGTGGATGCTACAATCACCTTGTTCTCTTCGACGATTGGTGTCACACGGGCATCCAGGACAATGCTTTGAAGTATTTCAGCAAAGGCGGTTGCCGTAACGTATTGCGGAGCAAAGACCTCAATATGCTCTTCGACTTCGACCACATCGACACCAAACGCCGGACCAGAACCCAATGGTGGCTGACTAGGATCGGATTGTGCCGGGACTTGCAACTCTGGGGGATTCAGTCGCTCGCGTTCACGGTCCTGCATCCGGCGGGCGTTCGCTTCAAGCTCGTCAAGAAACTTACGAACGCGATCGATAACCTCAGGCGTGTCGATAAGGAACAGGCTGCGAGACGAAGGGATTGACTGAACTTGTCCTTGCTGCGAAAGGAGAAGCTGGATGCTCGACTCGACTTCTTGAGGGTTCAGAAGGTCCAAGGGAATCAAGACCGTCTTCTGGTCCGGTTTAATCGTCAAGTCGTCCAGGCGAACGATCAGCAAGCTTTTGCCGACTTGTCGATAACCGTATCCTCGCGAAATCAGAATCGAATTTAATACTTCGCGCAGCGTGGTGTCGGTAAACGCGCCATTGACGACCTCCCGCTGGAGTTCGTTCCCCACGACGATATCGATGCCCCATTCCCTTTGAATTGCAAACAACCACTCAACGAGCGAGGCATCGCGGAGGATGATGGTGCCCTTTTGATCAAGCTTGGCCTCCAGGGACATCGGCGTGTCTTCGTCGACCGCAAGCGCGACATGCGGTGAGGCAGTCGATTGCACCAACAGCGCAAGAACGAGAAGGCAGATATGAAGTGATCGGAACGATGTCGTCGACCACCAGCGCTGCCCCCTGGCGCTAAATTGTGCATGATGTCGCGTATTCATGTGTCCTCCGCTGACACGTCTCTCGCCCGATCCATGAGCGAGATTTGCTTGCTAACTGACCATTACGACTCGACGACCGTCTTCTTCGTTAAGTCGAAAAGTGAAAGTGTAAGATCTAGCAGCCCCACTTGTTCTTCATTTCCCGCCATCGCGTTCCCACCCTTCATCGACATCGAGCGTGGGTAAATCACTTTATCAACTCCATTCAGACCCTCGAGAAACGCGTACAATCCGTCCATTGGGCCGGAAACCGACAAGGCGATTTGCCGTGTTTCGAGTTGAAATGGTGTCTCACCTCCTGCATTCTTAAGTGCCGTCTTGGCAAGGGGATGGTCGTTTTCGTTCCATGGGCGAGTGGTGGGGTTTCCCAACTGCACTCGCAACACGGTACAACCCGTCCGCCGCCCTAACTCCGTTAAGTCACTTTGCAGTTTTCTTGCAGCTTGGTCTCCGACCAACCGCTGCGAGAGAACTGCCAACTCCTCTGCTTTTTGTTTTTGCAGCCGAACGAACTGAGGCAACTTCGCGATCTCTGTTTGCGACTCCTCAATCTTCAACCGCGCATCCTGCGTCCGTTGCCGGGCCGCGGTATATTCATCGGTCGCCGGCCATGCCACCACAAGTCCGGCCATAATCGTACCGATTATGACGACTTGTTTACGCTTTTCGTACGCGAGGAGGCGTCGTAACAGGGGCTCAATCATTACTAGCGGTCCTTTCGGTATAATCGTCTTCTTCGACAAACCGGCATTTGATATCAAAACGGATCGCCGGTCCGGTCTGTAGCTGAATTGGTTGTTGGCCTTGGAGGCTCACATCAGAGAGCATTGGAAGCTTCTTCAGTTGTTCCACGAATCCGAAAACCATATCGTCATTGGTGCCCGGGCCTTGAATCGCCACGGTGCCTTCATCGTCAACTCGGAGCGACTCGAGCCAGACGCCCGAGGGCATGCTCTGTCCAATGGCTCCGAGCAGCCGGTGGTAGGATGGCCGTTCCGCTGACGAAATGATTTTGGTTACGCTCTCAAATTGCTTCATAGTTTCCTCAAGATCCGTCCGAGTCTTGTCGACACGCCCGCGATCCGCGTCGAGTATTGCCAATTCGGCCTCGACTCCAGCAGCAGCAGTTCTTTCTAAGGCGGCAAAGCCATAGATTCCCACCGACACGAGCAACATCGCAGCAATGGGCCAAGCCAACTTCACAAGGGCAGGCACGAGCGGTTCCCGGAGACGAGCACGGTAGGTGTCCATCAGATCGGGCAAGCCTCGCTCGTTTGCCGGCTGGTCAAGCTGCTCTTGCTCGATCACCAGTGATCCCAACGGTGCCACGTAGTGCGAGTTGAGGTTGCAACTAGCGGTGTAGTCGGATTCCGGCGAAACCGTCTTGGGGTCGAATATCTCGGCAGTTAGATTCGATCCCTTGAACTGTTCCGCAACTTGCGGCAAGTCGTCAGGGATACCACAGAGCAGAACTTCCGAGATGTTTCCTGCTGCATTGCGAAACTGTCGGGCGCAGTAGCGTTGAATCCGATCCAAGTGGCGGCTGACGATCTCACCGATTCGTTCCTTCGAATCGATGCCTCCGGGACGATAATCAAATAAGAGCTGCCCCCGATACGATACCCCTAGGTCAACGCCTCGTTCGTTGATGTCGATCGCGATGACCGGGCGATCTTTGTCTCTGCCCGTGCGTCCTACAGCGCGGCACATCGCGACCAGAGAATGTTCGACCAGTTCAACGACCAAACCGGCGTTTTGAATGGCCCCCACAACATTGTCAAGCGTTTCTTGATTGACGACTGTTAACCAAGTCTGAGAATGCTTGGCATCAATCGCCCGCGTACTCTCGGCGACGGCCTTGGCGCCCGCGCCCAGCAGCAAGTACTGATTGCTCCGTTCGCGCAAATTGCGCAACTCCGCTCGCAATGCTTCGTTCTCGCCTGCTATAACGCGTGTCACGCAGAGGTCGCTGCTCAACGAGACATAGGCAGCAGCGCCCCCCACTTTCTCTTTGCCGACCAGCATCGTGAGTGCGGCAGTCAATTCACGAACGCCGTCTTCGGTTCGAATGGATTCAGCTTCTTGCAGCCATGGAATATGATGGCCGTGAATCTCCGCAAGTTTGTCACCGTTTTGCTTCGCGACAACCAAAGTCAACTCCGAGCGTTGCACTTCGATCGCGATCTTGACGTTCGGCAGCTTGCGTTTGCCGCTTTTCTTTTGGATACCCATTTGATCTCACTCACCTCTCGTGTACTTCGAAACGTCTCAGCGTCTCGCTCATCCACCCATTTTGATCGTTATTTCTAAGCGTCGTGTAAAGTTCCCAGAACGCCCTTGGGCCGAAATGATGATTGTGCCGTTGGCACCTTCGGTCAGATCGGCCATGTATTGATTGTTGCCGTCGGGCGAGTTCGTCCACGGAATGTCATATTTATCGATCCCAATTAGGTCGTAGTCCTCTTCGACGAAGGCTAGTGCATGTTGAATTCCTGATTCCGCCAAGTAGCGAGCCCGGTCATACTCGATCGTGTTGCGCAACGCCGTTAACTGCAGCGTCTGAGTTTCGAGAATCGTGATCGCGATCATGCTGCACACGGTCATCACAAACAGAGCCAGCAACAACGCCGCGCCGCGCCGACGCCTTGTGATTTGCAACGTTCGAATCCGTGTGGGTTGTTTCATAATTACCAAGACCTCACCCAAGCCCAGGACGTCACGATACGCTGCCCGTTTGCCTCGCGAGGCAATTGAACCGTGACTTCAATTTGCAGACATTGCGTGTCACCGGGTGTGGCTGCTGCAGTGGTTGCATCCGCACGTCTGGCCCGAAATCGAAGTCCGGTGATTTCCGAGGCAAGTAGGTTGCTCGCCGCTGTGACACCGTAATTCACGCGATTGTTCACTGCATCGTGAGCCCACACCAGTGTGTCGCCGTTTGGCATGCGCACGCTCAGGCTGCCGGAGTTGTTGGTCTCGGGCGTGACCGCCGTCACCGCCTCGGCCGCTCGAATAGTGCGGACGATGTGACGCAGGGTTGAATGGGCAGCTTCGATTCGCACGTAGTCTGCTTCGTGTGCATCCCACGATGCGCGGACACCACGAATTACGATAGACACGGAAGTCAACAGCATCGCCAGCATCGACGTCGCGATGATCAGTTCCAGCAGTGTCATGCCTCGTCGGCCACGGAGGCCGCATCGTCGTTGACGTATTGAGTGCATGTTCTTCTCGATCAACTCGCTTCCAACTCGTAAGCAACGTTCTTGGCGATCTTAGTCACAAACACAACGTTTCGTTCGCCAACGTCCCACGTGCCGTTGCCGTTACCATCTTCGTACGTGATGGATGTGATTCGCATTAGTCCCGATCCGAAACCTTCGTCGACCTTGGTGACTTGGAAGCGGAGACCGGGATAGTTCGGGATCGCTCCAGACGCTGTGGTTGCATCCCAAGTGGCAGCTGTCAGAGCCATGTGCTCTTCCAACTTGCTCACGCTGTAGGTGGTCAAAATGTTCGCATTTTCCGTTTGGCGACCAACCCGAATGCTGTCTCGCGTCAGTCGCAATGCAGGCACCAGCGCGATCGCGATGATCACCGTAGCGGCAATCATCTCGAGTAGTGTTTGTCCTTTGCAGGGTTTAGCGACGGATTTAGTCATGACCTGTTGCTTCACGTTGATGGATTCCTCGTCGGTGCGCACGCGCCACCTTTCGGTCACGCCACACCCAAGAAACTCTAGCTCACGAATCGTCGCACCGCGTACTTCAGCCTTTCAGGGCCGACACTTTGGCGGACTGTCAGACGAGCCGTACTGAGGTACTTGGCTTGTCACGGCGTGACGTCAGTTACAATCACCGCGCCGGTGACGGGCACCACCGTCAATTGCCAGTTCCGCCCAGTACCATTGAAGTTCACCTGATAGCTGCCAGCCGCTTCGCCTTCGAAGTTAAAGTCCATTTCCGACACCGATGCGATTACTTGGACATCCTGACTGAACAGGAACGGCCCTTCCACAAGCGTATTTCCGCCTGCCCCGCGTCGCATCACACTGTATTGTGTCGCTGGCGTAGGATTCGCGGCATTGAAGAGTAGATAGTGATTGTCGCCTGTCTTAATTGCCTCGCGTTTCGTGCGGAGCATCGACAAGGAGACTTTTTGGGCGTCGCCGTGGGCACCGATATTCGCAAACGCCGAGCGACCGAACCGGGCCGAACCAATGGCTGCGACGATCCCCATGATCGTGATGACCATCGTGAGTTCCAGCAGCGACAGGCCGGAGCGTCGCATCCTCTTTGTCTTATGCATCGTCATCCCTCGTTTCTGCCAAGAAGTGAAACAACGGCGAGGAGTTGCCTTGACGGAACTCCTCGCCGGTTGTTCATTCCAAGTCAACCGACAGGCGGTCCGACTACTTCAACGTCTTATTGAAACCGGTGCAGCGACCAGCGGCGTAGCTCCAATCGGTAGCCGACGCGGCTCGCGTGAACGGGTTCACGGGAACACCGTCCGGGAAGTAACGCTGTCCCGGAGTTCCATCAGGTTGAGTCGGGCTGCTGGTCGCGAAGAGCGTGGCCAAACCGCCTGTTGGATAGGTGCCATAGTCAAAGAAATAACGCTCCAACGCGGAGTTGATTTCGGCCTGTGTTTGCGTCGCCGCATTCACGCGAGCAGTGCCCGAAGACACAGCGATGCGAGGAATAACAACGACGGCGATGATGCCGAGGATCGTGACCACTGCCAAAAGCTCGAGCAGCGAGAAGCCGAGTGATCGGCGACGGCGAATGTTGTTCAAACGAACCTTCATAACTTTACCCTTTCGAAACGGAACCCCAATAGAAACAAGTTGTTTTTGATTAGTACGCAACAGTGTTTCGGAGCCCATCTCAAGATTCGTCCAGAAGCTGGAGCGTTCGAATCAAGGTCCCGATACCACCACGTCTACGTTTTTTCGACTATTTGAGAGTCTGATTAAAACCGGTGCAGCGACCAGCGGCGTAGCTCCAATCGGTAGCCGACGCGGCTCGCGTGAATGGATTCACTGGTACACCGTCCGGGAAGTAACGTTGGCCCGCTGTTCCATCAGGCTGGGTCGGGCTGCTGGTCGCGAAGAGCGTGGCCAAACCACCCGTTGGGTACGTGCCATAGTCAAAGAAATAGCGTTCCAACGCGGAGTTGATTTCGGCCTGTGTTTGCGTCGCAGCATTCATGCGAGCCGTGCCCGAGGACACAGCGATGCGAGGAATGACAACGACGGCGATAATGCCGAGGATCGTGACCACGGCCAAAAGCTCGAGCAACGAAAATCCCAGCGATCGACGACGACGAGTGTTGGTTTTACGAACTTTCATAACTTTACCCTTCTAAAACGAACCTCCAATTTGCATTGGATATTTTGTTAGCAGCGATAGCGTGTCGAACAGCTCTTCACGATACGCTGGATTACTCAAACATAGGTTACATTCAAAGAGATGTGACTGATTGCAAACTTTTTTTGTTGGCGACAATTTGACAAAACGCAATGAGTTACAGATCCGTGTGCGCATGCCCGTTGACGGTCATCGTCGTCGTGTTAAGCGTGTAGACGCTTCCATCGACCGGGCAGACGACAGCGCCATCCGGGAAGTAAGTTGGATTTGCCATGATGTCGTTCAGGTTCGCCGCAGGTGGCACCCCTTTGGTGCGGAGCCACAACTCGGCTTGCACTTCGATGTTGCCTTTCCTCGCGAAACAGGAATTCGCACGAGTGGCGTCGCTCGTACCGGCGAGACGTGGCACCACGATCATGGCGATAATGCCCATCAGCGTCACGACCGCGAGCACTTCTAAGAGGCCCATGCCACGTCGATTGGTCCGCATCAGAAATTGAAGACGTCGTTTCATTGTCAATCTCCTGATATGAAAATAGGGTGCGGCGGTTAGTTCATCGCACCGATCATGTCAAACATTGGCAGATAAATGGCCAGCACCATGCCGCCGATGCAAGTTGCAAGTCCAGCGGTCATGATGGGCTCGATGGCACCCAGCATGACATTGGTGTAGGTCTCGACTTCGCGGCGTAGATGGGCTCGAATGTGAACCGTCGTTTTCGACAGCGTTCCTGTTTTCTCGCCAACAACGACCAGCTGCTTCACGACGGGTGGAAATAGATCGCCGTGGCGTCCCAACTCGTCGCTAAATCTCTCGCCTCGCGTCAATGCTTCGTGCATTTCAAGGATGCTTTGTCGAATGGCTCGGTTGCCAACCGACTTTGCGCACGATTCAAGGGCTTCGACGACCGTAAATCCTGCATCCATCAAATTGCCCAGCACCTCCATGAATTGAAGCACCGAGATGTTCTTAAAAAACTGTCCCAGCATAGGAAGTCTCAGTAACCATCCATCCATCCACAGCCTGCCAGCCGTCTGCCGCCGGATGCCCACAACCGTGGAAACAAGCGCGACCAGCGCCAGCAGAACCATCCATCCGTACTTTGTGCCAAGTTCCCCAAACGCGATAAGCAATCGTGTGATCGCCGGCAACTTGGCACCTGAGTCCTCATAAATCCCTTGAAACGTCGGTATCACGTACAGCAGCATAAACGTCATTGCACCGGCACCTGCCGTCACGAGGATACAGGGATAACTCATCTTCTTAATGATGTGCCCCTTCAAGTTGTCCGCGTGTTCCAGTTGATGCATGACTCGGCCCAGCGTCACGGGGATCGTACCGCTGCGTTCGCCAATACGGATCTGGCTGACCATCAATTCGTTGAAAGAATCCGGATAGGTCGCCAGTGCGTCGCTAAACGCTTCACCGTTCTCGACGCGCATCTTGATGTCTTCCAGCATCGAGGAGTAGTTTCTGAGCGATTTCTCCGACACCAGCGTTTCGAGCGACTTGGGCAAAGAGAGCCCGTTCTCGATCAAAATGGAGATATTGCGGAGCATGAAGATCATATCTCGCTTCTTGATCTTCATTCCCTTCTTGCTACCACCTCCAATTTTGAATTTTTGCAGTGTCTGCTGAAAGCCGTCACCACTTTGTTTTGCTGCGAAGTTGGACATGATATTTATTCACTCGTGGAACTATGTTCAGAAATCGAGTCGTTAAGAGCGACCGCTAACTGGATAACTTGTAATACACCTCTTCGACGGTCGTTCGACCGCGTAGCGCTTGTTGAATGCCAGCAGGTGCGAGTTCAACCATGCCTTCCTTGAGAGCCAACTCACGCAATTTCGAGTGAGGCAAGCCTGCTTCGATCGCCTTTTGAATTTCGGGCGAAATGACAAAGATTTCATAAATCGGAATCCGCCCGGCATAGCCAGATCCCATGCACTTCCCGCAGCCGGCACCCTTGTAAAAGACTGCATCGGCAGGGATCTTCATGTGCTGGCCTTCGAGCAGCGTTTCCAACATGCGGGGATTTGGTACGGTTGGCTCTTTGCAGTGTGGGCAAAGGCCTCGCAACAGTCGCTGAGCAATAACACCTAGCAACGCACCCGCGATCTTGAAGTAGTCCAACCCCAAGTCATTGAGACGCGGCACCGCACCAATCGCGTCGTTCGTGTGCAAGGTGCTGATCAGCAAGTGGCCCGTCAACGCGGCTTGCACACCGCTCACGGCCGTTTCGTGATCGCGAATTTCGCCGATCATAATGACGTCCGGATCTTGACGCATGAGATACTTCAACGCGTTGCCAAAACCCATGCCATGTTCGCTGTCTGCGGCAACCTGGTTGATCCCCGGCAACTTGAATTCAACAGGATCTTCGACCGTCGAGATGTTGGTGTTCGTGGAATCGATGTTTGTCAGCATTGTGTACATCGTGGTCGTCTTACCGGAACCCGTTGGGCCCGTCATGATGATCATGCCGTGCGGCTTGTCGAGCAACTCTTTGACGATTGTTGTTTCGCGTTCCTGCATTCCCAACGCATCGAACGTGAAGACCTTGTTGCCTTCGTCGATAACCCGCATCACGATCTTCTCACCACCTACGACGGGAATTGCACTGACCCGGAAACTCGCGCGAGTTCCGTTCTCGTCGATCGTCAAGTTGCCGTCTTGCGGCTTGCGAGTTTCGGTCGTATCCATGTCGCCCATGACCTTGATGCGTCCGACGACTGCGGCTTCCGTGTGATTCGGAATCGTCATCACTTGACTCAATTGGCCATCGATCCGATACCGCACTCGCATTTGAGGATTGTGTGGTTCGAGATGAATATCGCTCGCACCTGCATTGACGGCACCCATCAGGATCGAACGGACGAGCCGAACGACAGGAGCGTCCTTGTCTTCCTTGACCGCGACAACTTCCTGCTTGCCGGCTTTCTTTGCCTCCTCCAACTCCTGGATCTTGATATCAATAATCGTTTGACGAGCGGCCACGCGTTCGTCGTAACCTCGGTCCAGCGTCGCGAGAACATCGCGCCGCAGAGCGACAATCGGATCGACCTGATACCCCGAGATCAACTCGGCTTCTGATATCGCGTTCATGTCATCCGGCGCGACCATCGCCAGCGTCATGACACCGCCCTTGACCGCGATGGGGGCCATCAGGCGTTGACGACCGAGCGCTTCCGGGATCAAGCAGACGACCTGCGGATTGATCATCTCCGGCGACATTTCGTGATAAGGTACGTCAAATTGTTTTGCGAGCGCTGCACCAAGCTGATCGTTAGTAATCAGGCCTCGTGCGACGAGCGTCTCACCCAACATTCCACGAGCACCTTGCGCCGAGAGTGCTGTTTGGAGTTGCTCTTCTGTGATCGCTCCTTGAGCGACCAGAATGTCACCTAGCCGACCTGCCATAAATCCAACCTCCGCGTTTCCGCGAGTTTGTGTGTCGTTACTCTGTAAGCTTTGTTAGTTCGCCGGCATCGCCTGAGCCATCGCAGGTTCCGTCTTTGCTTCCGACGTTTTTCCCGAACGATCTCGGATCGGTGCATCGGCGAGCAGCTTGCCGACTTTCTCTTCCAATACTTCCGGGTGAAACGGCACAACAATGAAATCGCGTGCTCCGACGTTGTAAGCCGCCTGAACTCGCGACAAGTCCGCGTCGAGTGAAAGCACCAAGATCCGCAACTCGCTGGTTTCTTCGTCGGTCATCAACCGTTCGATGAATCCCATTCCGTCCAGGCCGGGAAGAACCAAGTCAGTAATTACAAGGTCGGGAAACGACTCGGCGATCTTCCCGAACGCCGCCTCAGCCGAGTCGACGCAGATCACGCGATACCCCAACAATTCGAGCCGAAACGCAGTCACCTCGGCGACAACCGGTTCCGGTTCGACTAACAGTACTTGTCTTGCAACGGTATTCATGGTGATGAGCTTCCTAGGTTGTGCCGCCCGTCGTGTATCGATTCGAGCGCAAGTGTTGCCAATACGGAACAGTGAAACGTAGCTCGTCGTAAACGCGAGTCAAAACAGGCGGGAGAGATAAAGCCAATCAACCGCGGATCCGTTACCAGTCCTACAACTCAACGCAGTCGAAGGGCATTCGTGCCTCGACGGTTACTTAACAATCAGGTGCACCTCGGTCGGTTCACCCAGTCGAAACCAATTCTCCGGTCAAATCGACTGAGCAAAGTACGACGATCACTGAATTTGTGAGCTAGGCTTTGAATGGCAGCGAGTTGCAAACGCGCCACTGGGTACTTGATCCAAACTGTCGCCGCCAAAGCGTTCCACGAATGTCGCTCCCTTCGCACCGAATCAACTAGCGAGAATTACAATGCGTTCCAAATCGAAAACGATCGTTTGCCTCACGCTGACTCTGCTGATCCTTGGTTGCTCCAACTCGGATGTCGCCAAGATCAACGCACCGAACCCATCCAATACAGCGGGCGTTGCAGCCAGCTTGCCCGGTCGTGATCTAGAACCGTCCGATCAGTTTCCGAATTTGCCGCCCGATCCTGCGATCCAGCAGCCGCTCGAAGTGCCACTTGGCTTTCAGCCGCCCCTAGTCGATACCGCCGGGATGTCTCCGATGGGCTTCGAGGGGCGAGAAATCCTCGTACCGGTCGTTAGGTCCAAAACGACGGCGGGTGCCGACACCGTGGAACTGCTCGGGTTCGTCAATCCACTCGCATTAAAGTCGCTGCTTTCCGAAGCTGGCACGTTGAAATTGGTTCGCATTGCCGATGAAGCGAGCGACATTCAGGTCGTCGCCGTCGAAGCGACTGGACTCGCGTTGCAACAGGGAAACACGCAAACCAAGTTGAAACTATTCGAGTCAGCTGGCTTCCGTGACTCTAGCACCGTGTTTGACGTGGCTGGCAAGTCGTTCGGCGGACAAGCCCTCGTGGGTCTAGGTGGTGCCAATCATCCTCCCGCGTTTCCATTCGGAGGCCCAGGAATGGATGGTCATGCCAATCTTCCTGGCATGCCAGGACTGCAAGGGCCCGGTGCAATGCCTGGGACAACTCCAGGACAGGACCCCAGCGGTCAATCTTTTCACCAGGAGCCACTCGATCACAACGATTCGCTCGGACAGCCGCAAAACTTCGGCGCGCCAGGACAACCGGAACTCCCAGGCTTTAGTGGCGGCCCACAAGCCGGCCTACCACAATTCCCCGATTCCACAGCGACAGATGCTGCAGCACTACCGAGTCTTCCCAACGTTGGCGAAGCACCACGGTCCACGATCTTAGATCAACGATAGCGGTCGAGAAGCACCTTCGATCTACACCCTGTCGATGTGGAGTTTGCACGATACCAAGTGTTGCTCCCCTTCGCTTCGAAGTACATGAGGCACGTATGAAGACGAACCGTTTACGAATTGGGATTCTGGTCGCAACTACAGCGCTCGTCGGTTGCTCCAGCTCGGAAGTGAGCGAAGTCGCGGATGCATCGGGTGTCGAGTCGTTTGCGGCAGCGGCGATTGCGCCAGGTCCGACAGTGCTGCCAGAATCGACTGCCGAGATCAACGCGGGGCTGACGCCCGAACAACCGGGCGAAAACAATCAATCGAGGGCGGAGATCGAACCGTTTCGTAATCCCTTTGCCCCGCCGAAAGAGCCACCGCCGCCAGTCATCGAAGAACCCAAGCCGGAACCGCAGCTCGAAGTACAACCCGAACCGGAACCGCAACCGCAACCCGAGCCAGAACCGGTCCAAGAGATCCGTCGAGAACGAACGCCACCCTCGGTCAGGCTCTTGGGCTTCATGAACATTGGAGAGCCGAAGGTCTTGGTCTCGCATGGTGGTGAACTACGAACTCTCGCCATCGGCGACATCGTGGAGGAGATGAAGGTCGTTTCCATCGAGTCGCCAGAGGTGACGATGCAATTCGATGAAAGAGACATCAAGATCAGCCTGTTCGATCAATCTTGGCAGCACGAAGGTTCCGGAACATCGAGCAGCACCGCTCGTCCGTCCTACACGCAGTCTCGTCCAACTCGTGCGGCGACATCAACCTACCGCAGCAATTCAACCTACGGCAGCACATCGGCGAGTTCTTCGGCGGCCGGTCCTTCCGGCATTCCGGGATTTGGTCCGAGCGATGGTCAAGCACCTGGGATGCAGCCACCTGGCGGGATAGGCCTCGGGGCCAGCGGCGGAATCTCGGCGGGTACCTCCCCGGGAGCAGTGCCCGGCATCGGCGGTCAAGGAGCAGGTGGGCCCAGTGCTCCCGGACTCCCTGGCAGTGGCGTTTCCGGTGGCGGAGTTCCTGGTGGCGGAGTTCCCGGTGGTGAAGTTCCCGGTGGTGGAGTTCCCGGTGGTGGAGTTCCCGGTGGCGGAGTTCCCGGTGGCGGAGTTCCCGGTGGTGGAGTTCCTGGTGGTGGAGTTCCCGGTGGTGGAGTTCCCGGTGGTGGAGTTCCCGGTGGTGGAGTTCCCGGTGGTGGAGTTCCCGGTGGTAGTGGAGGTGGTGGAGTTGCTGGTGGCGGAGTTCCTGCCAGTGGAGTTCCCGGCGGTGGAGGGCTTCCCGTGGGAGAACTAGGCGATGAAGAAAACGAAGAGGGAACGCGATCCTCTGGCGGCTTGCTTACTGGCGGACTACCCGGCGCCGGAGGCGGTCTTCCTAGTGGTGGGTTGCCCGGAGGTATCTCAGGAGGCGGTCTACCAAGTGGTGGATTGCCAGGCGGCGGATTTCCCAGTGGTGGCGGAGCGCCGAGTGGTGGGGGATCGGGAAGCGCGGGCGGCAGCACTGGCCCTCCGGTTGGATCGCCTGTGGGCTTTTAACCAGCAGTTGCTCCCGGTGGTGTCGACGCTCAGGCGTGAGACGCCACCTGATCCTTGCGATGCAGATAGATGAAGCTCTTGCCAAGCCGACCGTCGTAATTGCCGGCTGACACTTTCACGAGTCCCGGCGTGTCGACGCACGCGTCGATTGCGTTATAGGTCGCTTCCGCCACGGTCTCCAAATCGCGACCGTTGATAATGATCTCCATAATCGAAGTCACACCGTCCGGGACACCTGATTCTGCGCCCAACTCTTGCTTCAGGGTTGGACAAAACTTCTCGTACGTGCTCGCGAAGAGAAATTTATAACGGCTGCCTGCCTTCGAAGCACTTGCTGCGACGCCACCGGGAAACGTCGTAATGACTCCGGGCGTGGCATCGACCGCTTGAGCGGCAGCTTCGGCTGCTTCGATGGCCGCATCTTCGGTCTCGCCCATGAACCACAAGTTGCCGCCCATGATTCCGTCGGTGTATCCAAATCGTCGATCGATCGTAAACTCGCCCCCCATCGTCGGAAGCACCCACATTTCACGACCGTGCCGCGACTCGATCTTCTCATAGCCATCGCCAAAGTAAGCGATCTTTCGACCAAGCTTGAAGTAGGGATCGGTATCGAGCAAATTGAAGCACGCGGTCGTTGGGCAAGTCAGCACGTTCTGGCTAATTCGAGTCAGCATGGCCTTTTCTAACGCTCGGACACGGTCTTTGCGAAATCGTGGCACATGAAATTGAACGATTGCTCCCGGTCGACCGTCGGGCGTATCAAAGCTTTCGTCGCCGCCGGGACCAACAAACCGATCAACACCCGCTTCGCAGTCGCACATAATCGTGCTCGACGCATTGCCGGTTGCCGCGTTGACCGCATATTCGAGCCACTTGTGATCACGCGCCGTGACCAAAACTTCGGCGTACAAACTCTTAAACGCTTCAGCGTAGGTGTCTACGACAGTTGCCATTTGTCAGTCGTCCTTGGTTCATTGGTGATTCGGACTTCGTCGTTCCCGCTACGCGCGTCCGCGTCCGTCGTAGACGGCGACCTCCGTAACAACTTTGTCCATAAACACGTCGTGTTCTTCAACGGGAATCTCGTCGAACATCTGGCACTCGAAAGCCAACGCGACTAACGGTGTGTCGGGACGAGCGTGCTCGAGCAACTTGTCGTAATAGCCCTTGCCGTGACCGGTACGTGCACCGCGAGCATCAAACGCGACTCCCGGCACCATGATCAGATCTAACTCATCGACTTCGACTCGCTTCTCAATCACGGTTCGCAACTCTTGCTTGGGCTCAAGGATGCGATACATCCCCAGTTCCAATTCGTCCATGTCTTCGAGCAAGAACAATTCCAACTCGCCATCGACGCAGTAAGGCACCACGACTCGCTTGCCGCTGGCCAACGCCGTCGACAGATCCTGGCGAGTCCGGACCTCCGTTCGCACATCGACATAGAACATAACCGTCTGGGCGGCTGCATACTCGGGCAACGCCATAAATCGGGCCACGATCTCGCGGCTCAGCTCGTCCTTATTCTCTTGAGCCTTGCGGTTGGCGTGGGCTTGTTCGCGAATTTGCTGCTTGCGTTCAAAGAGTTCGGCGACTTGCTCCGAGGGCATGACGGCTCCTTCCATTCTGAGCGGGTAGTGGCGACAGACGGGGCGACTTTTAATCGCATGGATGCTATCGTATCAAATCGCCGCTAGCTGACAATCCGAAACGGAAGTCTCTCATGCCAACACGTCCTTTGACCTACGAATTATCACGTCGAACCTTTCTCGCCGGTACTGCTGGAGTCGCCGCCTTGGCCCTCGCGCGGCCTGCTACAGCTGCCGATTCGCCGCCAGCCAACAAAGTTTGCGCGTTCGTCAAATTCGTCCAGACACTCAGCTACGACGAACTCGCCGAGCAAATCGCCGAGGCGGGATTCGACGGCATTGAGGCAACAATTCGCGACAAGGGCCAGATCTTGCCAGAACAAGCCGCAGACGAGTTGCCCAAGCTGGTCGAAGCGTTGAAAAAGCACAACCTCGAAATCAACGTGATGGCATCCAGCGTAAACAGCGTCGACCAACCGCACACGGAGAGCGTGCTGCAGACGGCAGCGTCGCTAGGTATTAAGCGATATCGCATGGAGTACTATCGCTATGACCTAAAGCGGCCTGTTGCCGAACAGCTTGTCGAGTTACAGCCCATCGTGAAAGATCTCGCAGCAATGAACCGCGAACTCGGAATTACCGGCGTCTATCAAAATCATTCCGGCGCGTACGCAGTTGGCGCGACGATTTGGGACCTGCACGAATTGTTCCGCGACTACTCGACGGAAGAGTTCGGTATCGCCTTTGACATTCGTCATGCCACCGTCGAAGCAGGCCTTTCGTGGCCTGTGCTGTTTAACGTCGCGACGCCATACCTCGGCGCGGTATATGTGAAGGACTTCGTTTGGGAAGGACAGAAGCCTGAAAACGTACCACTGGGCCAGGGGCGAGTCGCTAAGGGTTTCTTCACACAACTCAAGAACGTGAACTTCACAGGGCCAATCTCTTTGCACGTCGAATATTTGCCCAAGGGAAGCGTCGCTGAAAATCTCGCCGCAATGAAAGAAGATCTTGTTACCTTGAAGAGTTGGTTGAAGGAAGCATAACGCCGGGGTTGGGCATCGCCCGCCAATGTTTTGACGGTCGGTGGGAACTCCCCACCCTACAGTTGCTTAGGAGCGCCCTCATGAAGATGTTCATCAACGGCGAGTGGGTTGATCGCGACCAGAAGATCGAAGTGCTGAACCCGTTCGACGGCAGCCTTGTCGATACTGTCCCCAAAGCTACCGCCGAAGACGTGGAAGCCGCCATCGCAAGCGCCGTCCGTGGCGCCGAGATCATGCGAAAGCTTCCAGCTTACGACCGTTTCACAATCCTCCGGCGCGCAGCCGATTTGATGGTCGAGCGTCAAGCCGACCTCGGACGCACGATAAGTCTCGAAGAAGGCAAGATCCTGGGCGAGGGTGTCTTTGAGGCGAGCCGATCAGCCATCACGATTGAAACATCGGCAGAAGAGGCTAAACGTCTGACCGGCGAAGTGCTGCCGCTGGACGGTGCACCCGGTGCCGTTGGAAAACTAGGTTTCACACTACGAGTTCCTTGCGGTGTCGTTGCAGCGATCACGCCCTTCAATTTCCCGCTGAATCTTGTCTGTCACAAAGTGGGCCCCGCCCTCGCGGCTGGCAACTCGATCATCGTCAAACCCGCCAGCGATACGCCATTGTCGGCGTTGAAGTTGGTCGAGATTCTTCTCGAAGCCGGATTGCCGCCACTCGCGATCAGCTGCATCACGGGCTCAGGCGGCACGGTCGGCGATGCACTTTGTCGCGACGAACGAATTCGCAAGATCAGTTTTACGGGCAGTGCCGATGTCGGTCGACGAATCTGCCAAGTCGCTGGTTTGAAGCGAGTCACCATGGAACTCGGCTCGAACAGCCCGTTGATTGTGATGCACGACGCCGATCTTGCCAAAGTCGTCGAGGCCACGGCAGCCAGCGGCTTCGCCAATGCCGGACAAGTCTGCATTTCAACCCAGCGAGTGATCGCAGTCGACAGAATTTATGCTGACTTGCTCGACGCATTGCGTCCGCGCATTGAATCCATTGCTGCCGGGGATCAACTTGGCGCGGGAACGAAGATGGGGCCGATGGTTCGCGAAAGTGATGCCGAACGAGTGAGTCAAAGCATTGACGAAGCGATCTCGCAAGGCGCTCGGTTGATTTGTGGCGGGAGCCGTACCGGCTCGGTCGTCGCACCCACGGTACTGGCGGATGTTCGACCAGACATGCGGATCAGTCGCGACGAATTGTTCGGACCAGCGGTTGGTGTCACGCGGGCTGCGAATATCGACGAAGCAATCGCGTTAGCCAACGACTCACGCTTCGGTCTGAGTGCAGGGATCTTTACGCAAGATATCGATGCGGCGATCAAATTCGCTCGTCAAGTCGACAGCGGTAACATCCAAATTAATTGGGGGCCGATGTGGCGAGCCGACCTGATGCCCTATGGCGGCCTCAAGGAAAGCGGTATGGGTAAAGAAGGGCCCAAGTACGCTATCGAGGAGATGACTGAAATGAAGACGGTCGTCATCCATTCCTAAGAGCCTGTCCGGTTCAGTCGTCGTGTCAGAGTGGCACTGCGCCTGCTGCTTCCTTCCGAGTGGAAGCGCTGAATCGTCAGGGGTCGAGTCCGAGACTACGCATGTAAGCGTGTTGCTGTGATTCTCGACCGATTGAATCGGTGATGCGGTTCCACTCGGCGGCTGCCGTCTTTAGAGCCTCGCTGGATGTGGCCTCCGCCGCCAGTACCGAGTCAACCGCTCGATCGAGTGCAGCAATGTATTCGGTGCGACCAGGAATTCTGATGGCGTCGATCCACGCGTTTCGGTTCTGCGCGGATTGAACGACCTCACCGTATTGCCTCGCTGGCGATCCTTCGATCTCTTGGTTGACCCAAGCCGATGCTTGGCCGAGTTGCGACTCGCGAAAGAGAGTCGTATGTGAACTCGCCGGGCTGATCGTCACGCCGAGTTCAACTCCCGTGATCATGAAGAGCATACCCAGTGCCTGCTTCTTGCGTCGGCAGTCTTTGGTGACGGAACCAAGTCGACCGTCTACGGCAATTAATGATACATGCGGGCTCTCGTCGGCGGTCCGCTGCTCCCAGGACTGTGTTCGATGATTGTAGACTTCGGGCGATCCAGGCAACTCCGCGATACCGATCCAATCATCACGATCGGTGATAGTCTCCGTCGATGCGTCGTCAGCACGACTTGGCCAAGTAATTGCCATTGCGCTCTGTCCAGAGAGAAACAGGCGGCGCACTTCCGCGAGAGTGTACTTTTTGTCGGACTTCCCGGCGATGGAGACTAATTCGTCCAACGCACGTTCAAATGGTGGGGTAGCGATGAGCGGCTCCATTGAATTGAAGTCGAACAGCGTCGAGTACTGATTACGATGTCGCGCGTAAGACGCAGCACGGGAAAGTAGTGTCGCTCCGGCCCAGCTTGGTGCTAATGGTTCAACAGCACCATACCACGGTTCGCTGTCCGGAAAAGCCGCTTCACCCAACACGGAACGATCGGATAATTGTTCGGCAATCGCCTGATACTGCTCCCAAGTCGTCGGCGGTTCAAGCTGTAGCCTGTCGAAAATGTCTGCACGATAAAGCAGCGTAAACTGAGGCGAGCCAAATGGGACGGCATAGACCTTGCTACCCCATACAATCTCACGCAGGCGAATCAACTCGAAAATGCCTTGGCGATCAAAGACCGGGTCCGCAACATCCTCCGAATCGAGCGGTTCGATCAAACCACGCTCGGCGAGTTCACCCAACAAAGCACTCGGGTAGAGAACCACATCCGCGTTCAATCGCGACCGTTCGCGATCAAGGAGTTCTGCGGTCGTGAGTTGAATGATCTTTGCACTTCCGCCGACGCGCGAATCCCAGGCGAGCTTGACGGCGTCTGCAAGCGGTCCGTCGTCGACGACAAGAACACGCAGTGGTAGTTCAACGGATTGCTCGACCGCAGCGGCTGGTTCATTTGCCTCGCGTCTACAACCATTGCACATCACAAGGAGAAGGAGTACGCAAGCTGCTGTGAATCTCTTAAAGTGTAGGCCGCCTCCGGAAGACTGCTTAATCATCATGTCTCAGATTTGTTGGGGGGAGAAATCGTGCGTGATCCAATCGCATCGTAAACGGCATCCGTGGGGATGGTCAATCGGCCCGTTCCACCGTCGCCGAGCGCGGGGTACAATTTTCGCGGCCAGTACTCCAGGAGCATCTACATGAGCTATTATCTCGGCGTTGATATCGGAACTTCCGGCACGAAGACCATCTTGGTTGACGCCAGCGGCAAGATTGTCGGCGAGGCGAGCGAGAGTTACCCACTCCATCACCCCAAGCCTTTGTGGAGCGAGCAGGATCCTGAGGATTGGTGGCAAGCGACGGTGAAAACCATTCGCGCCGCGGTCAAGAAGGCGAAAGTCAAGCCGGTCGACGTCAAGGCGATTGGGCTATCGGGACAGATGCACGGATCGGTGTTTCTGGATAAGAACAATGACGTCGTGCGTCGCGCACTACTGTGGAATGATCAGCGCACTGCCGCTGAATGCGCCGAAATCGAGAAACGGGCCGGTGGCCGCAGCAAACTGATTGGTATGGTCGCCAACCCAGCACTCACAGGCTTTACTGCTCCCAAGATCCTTTGGCTGCGGAACAACGAGCCAAAGAACTTTGAGAAGACGAAGAAAGTACTTCTTCCCAAGGACGATATCCGCCGTCGTCTGACGGGAGAGTTCGCGACGGAAGTCAGCGATGCGAGCGGCATGTTACTGTTGGATGTGAAGAAGCGAGATTGGTCGAAGCCGTTGCTTTCAAAGCTTGAGCTAGATACCGATTTGTTTGCGAAATGCTATGAGTCCGAAGAAGTCACGGGGAAATTGACGCCCGAAGTTGCGAAGTTGCTTGGGCTGACGACGGATTGCGTCGTGGTCGGCGGGGCAGGCGATTGTGCTGCGAACGCGGTGGGTACCGGAGTCGTGAAGAGCGGCATTCTCTCGACATCGATCGGCACGTCCGGCGTGATGTTTGTGCATAGCGACAATGTCGAGATCGATCCTCAAGGACGACTTCACACCTTCTGCCACGCGGTTCGCGGCAAGTGGCACATGATGGGTGTAAGCTTGACGGCAGGCGGCGCACTCCAGTGGTTCACGGAGCAACTTTGCGCCGAACTCGCAAAAGGGAAGACCGATCCCTACGAAGTCTTAACTCAGGAGGCATCAGCCGTAGCAGCAGGAAGCGAAGGTTTGTTCTTCTTACCATATCTAGCCGGTGAACGAACGCCACACGCCGATCCAGATGCACGCGGTTGCTTTGTCGGCCTGACGTTGAAGCATACGCGAGGTCACCTTGCGAGAGCGATCATGGAAGGCGTCACCTATGCGATGCGCGACAGCCTTGCCATCATCGAAGAGATGGGAGTTCCCGTGCGACAGATTCGTGCGTCGGGCGGCGGTGCGAAGAGTGCGTTGTGGCGACAATTGCAAGCCGATCTGTTTGGCAAGAAAGTCGTCACCCTCAAGGCCGAGCAAGGCCCAGCGTTCGGCGTAGCACTGCTCGCGATGGTCGGAGCCGGCGAGTACAAGAACATCGAAGAAGCATGTGCTGCGACCATCGAGTTGGCATCCGAAACGCCAGTTGACCGGAAGACGCTTCGGTCTTACGACAAAGGATTTCCGGTCTATCAGGGTCTGTATCAATCTTTGAAGAGTGACTTCAAGCGAATCAGTTCACTCGGATGATTGGCGAAAGACAACTATGCGGAACGCCTCGGGGCAACGAACGAACAACCTGGCAGGATCTGGTTCAGCAGTTCCATGGCGTGATGGACGAGAACTCGCTGCTTCCCACGTCATAATTGCAATCATTGCCAGCGTCATGTGGGTGTGGGGAGTACTGCAACTTGGGACCCGAGTTCATTTCGTCAGCCGAACGACTGTTGCAGAGTATTCGCCACCACTGTGGGGAGCTTTAGTCGCAACCACATCAAGCACGATTGCTGCGATAATCGCTGGAGGCTTGATTACATATATCCTCGTCCGGAACATGCAAATGACAGCGGCGGAAGATCGTCGACTGTTCAGCGCCCCGGTTCGCTGGTTACTGGGAACAACATTGCTCATCGCGCTCGATATTATTCGCGATCATGGGGTCGCGGTTCCATACTCATTTTTTGAACCACTTTGGTTCGCGTTCATCACCGGTGAGGCGTGTGCAAGCTTGCAACGCGACGCCGTCTCATTTCGCCACTTACCAGCAGCGTCGTCGAAGATCTGGTACGGCGTGCTGGCGAGTGCGATGGGGATCAGTTTTCTCTGGTGGTACAGGGAAGCACACTATGCGTATTGCGACTATATGCTTGGCTACCCTGACTTTGGGCAGTTCGCACGTCGCATCATCAATACAAGTGAAGGTCGCGGCCTATTGCTCGAAGCCGAGCATCTTCCAATGTTTTGGGACCACTTCAACCCAGGCCTTCTCCTTCTTGTCCCGTTATGGAAAATCTGGCCAAGTGCAGAGCTGTTCATTGTCTTGCAGGCGTGCTGTCTTTCCGGCAGTGCGGGGATCGTATTTGCGATCGCACGTCGAATGGGAGCGAGCCTTCGGCAAAGTGCTGGTTGGTCGATTGTCTATTTGACGCTTCCCCATGTTGGGCAACTCAACTTGTCCTGCGGTTACGGGTGGCACCCCGTTACGATCGCCTTGCCATTCATGTTTGCGACGCTCTACTTTCTGCTGGTAAGAAGCTGGTGGCTCGCCTTGCTCGCTTGCGTTGTGGCTTGCAGCTTCAAGGAGTCCGTCGTCTTTATCTTTGCGATGTCCAGCGGCGTCGTCTTCCTCGCAACAATTTGGCCATCGCGATTGACGCTTCCAACACAATGTTCCGAAGGACTCAAGACACGGGGCGCGTTGTTTACCTTTATTACGTTATTCGGCGTTTTCGTGCTAATCACGAGGTTTGCCGGCTTCAGCGGCTTTCAGGCGACGCGTTTCGCCCACCTGGGTGCGTCGCTCGTAGAGATCGTTACGTCCCCGGTAACGCAGCCTGGACCGTTTTGGAGTCAATTATTGAGAATGCGTTGCCTTATCTTTGCGCTTTGTCTATTCGTACCGATTGGTCTGACCAACTTGTGGCACGGTCGCGTGTTCATATTCATGCTACTGCCATCGCTGGCAATTCTCTGCCAGATGAACGAACTTCATGCGACCAGCATCGGCTTTCAATACACGACGACTCTGACACCGCTACTGATGCTTAGTGCAATTGTCGCCGGTAGCTCTGATCACCACCAAGCGTCACTGCGGCGAGCATGTGCAGCTTCGGTCACCTTGTGCGTTTTTCTCGGCGCGACCCCCTTCAGCCAACTTACGCTTGATGATGTTTACGCGGCTTCTTACGTTGACGATAGCGGAAACTGTCTTACGCTCGAACGCATTGATGGAAGCATGGGAAATGAAGCGATTGACGCAGCCATCGACATGGTCAACAAAAAAGACTCCCGAGTCTTGGCGACTCCGCGAATCGCGGCGCATCTACTAAATGTTCAACATCTCGAATCAATAAATCAGTTCTCGAAGCGTTTGCCGACGCTTGACTCCAACGAGCAAAGCGAACTACTGGAGTTCGACTGGATCATCGCCGACTACTATGAGCGGTTTCATCAGGACGGCGAAACCATTCAGAACGTATTGGAGCAAGCACGCGCGAATGGCTTTGAGACGGTATACTCTCGTGCTGGTGTCTTCGTCATGAAACGGCCGTCTTTCGGTTCGTGAGTCTACAATGCCTGTGCTACACCTTACCGAATCCGATGTCGACCAATTGCTCGACATGCCAACGACAATCGCCGTCGTCGAGGAAGCGTTTCGCCAACTGGCTGCGGGGCGAGCGGACAATGTTCCTCGGCATCGCGCGCACGCGAAAGGCATCGTCTTGCATTCCATGAGCGCTGCCGCAGACTACCTGGGGCTCGTTGGTTGGAAACAATATACAACCACGAGTGCTGGTGCGAAGTTTCATGTCGGCGTATACGACCAAGCGACAGGCAACCTGCTCGCCCTGATCGAAGCGGATCGTCTCGGTCAGATGAGAACCGGCGCAGTAACGGGGATTGCCGCCCGAGTGTTGGCTAACGTCGGCTCCGAGGAAGTTGGCCTGTTCGGAAGTGGCTGGCAGGCCGAAAGCCAATTGGAAGCAGTTGCTTCGACCTGTCCGATCAGGCAAGCATTCGTCTACAGCCGAGACGTCGCCCGACGCACCGCGTTCGCCGCGAAGATGACCGAACGACTTGGGATTGAAGTCGTGGCGGTCGCCGACCCCCGCGAAGCCGTCGAATCGCTTCCGGTTGTTATCACAGCCACGGCGAGCCGCGTGCCAGTATTCGACGGCAATTGGCTCAGCAGCGGGGCATTAGTCTGTGCAATCGGTTCAAATTGGAAACAAAAGGCCGAGATCGACGTGACTACCATTCGACGTTCGTCGCTGATCGTTTGCGATAGCGTCGAATGCTGTCAGTACGAAGCGGGTGACTTCCGTGCTGCGATTGAATCCGGTGACTTCACTTGGGAGTCCGCGCGTGGTCTTTCCTCGGTGCTGACGGACGAGTCGATGGGACGCAACTCCCATGACGACATTATCATCTTTAAATCAGTCGGAATGGCAATCGAAGACGTTGCCGTTGCTGGCAAGTTGGTCGCACTAGCTAAGCAGCGAGGCATCGGCACAACGCTTCCGATTTGACGCCCCCCTCTACAAATGCGCATCGAAGGCAGATGCGATCGGCGTCTGAAACGGGATGGCTTGAATTACCTGTGTCCCGCCACTCTTTTCTGAGTTCGTGCCGAGGCATGCTTGACGCAATGCAGCGTACGACAGCGGAAAGCTAATGACGTTTCCAAACCGCCGAAACTCTTTGGCATCCTGGCGATTCGCGATGATCAGTCGTCGCGCGTCGAATGTCCTATCAGCAACGAAGGGAATCAGACTGTAAGCGGCGGCATCAAGGCAGTCGATCACGACGCGATCGTTTTTTTCAATCGCATCAAGTGCAATTGACTCGACGCTGACTAACGAGCTGAGGACCATCTTGGGAAGGTCCAGTTCGCTGGGGGAAACGCGAGCGTACCTTACGGGCGCATAACAAGCGTCTTTCACTGGAGTTGTAGTTCTCTGGCGAACTTGTGTGAGAATCGAATTCAGCTTCGATGCGGTGAACTGATCATCAATGCTCGGCAATCTCACGCGATCAAAGTCTTGCCAACTTCCGGTCGCCAGATTTCCCATTGCAAGTGCCGAATCGAGAAGGCGCCCGGTCGCGTGATCGCCTGCCTCGTCCAGATACAGCAACGGACTCCAGACCGATTCGGGCAATCCCCAAAGTTCCAATACGCGAGCGATTACTCCTGCACTGTTCCGTGGAAAGCACTGCGATTCGAGGGCTTCAAGCGATTCACGAGTATCACCGATCCGGCGCAACAGCGACTCGTACACTTGCGGGTACAGTGATGCGAGTACGACGCGGCCTAGCCCGTGCATCAGAGCCGCGAGTACGACGCCTTCACCACCGCTCGAAGCGGATTGTTTGGCGAGTAGTTCCGCCGACGACGATGCGGCGATACTTCGTCGCCAGATCAGATCGATATCCAACCAAGGAACGGCCCGTTGAGTTAGTGTGGCTTTCGCCGTGTGTGCCAACGCCAATTCGCCGATCTTGCGGCGACCGACGCGCACGACCGCTTGCTCCAGCGAAGTGATCTTCTCGGTTGACGCGTTGTAGGCGTTGCTGTTTGCCAGTCGCAGCAGTTCGACAGCGAGCGACGCCTCCTTAGCAATCACGGTCTCGATCGCCTTGGCATCAAAGCTGTCTTCTTGGGTAGCATTGAAGACATCAAAAGCCGTTGTCGATAGCGGCAACATGCCTGTCAGATGCTTAAGCTTTGTTTCCAGGTCCTCCGGCGGCACCGGTTGTTCACCTTGCCCCGAGTCATCCTCCTTCGTTTGCTGTTTCGCAAACTGGCACGGTGGGCTCCATTGGTTTTGCCAGCGTGTGGCCAGCACCTTTAGCTTTGCTGCCATCAAGGCATAGTCAACGGGCTTAAAGAGGATATCTTCGACGCCTTCATCGAACAGGTGCTGAGCCAATCGGGGCTCACGGACGTCTGTCGCAACAACGATTGAGGGGCGAATCGCCCGCTGCAGCAGGTCTATTACCAAGTGGTAAGAATGGCGGTCCGGCAGATGCAACTCGGTGACCAACAAGGCGTACTCATTGGCGTTCAGCAAACTTGCTGCTTCGCGGTAAGTGGTCGCTTCGTCACAGCCGATCCCCAATGCCTCAAGGCGTCGTCTGGCCAAGGTCCGAAACAGGCTCGTGTCGTCGACGAGCAGCGCTCTAGGTTGTGGCGTCTTCATCGAAGTCCCGCTATGTGTGGTAAACACGCTAGTAGAAGGCAGGACATCTATTGCCAAGACAAGCCAGGGCACCGGCACGGTCACGTTTCACTCGGCAACTGAAATCTACTTCACGAGAGGCCAGAGTCAAATAAGAACGGCAATCAGTCCGACCGCCAATCGGATTTCCTACTCCGCAGGGAGCCACCAACTGTCGAGAAGGCTCCGCAGATGGAGAACGTTCGACGCATAAGCCGGAAGATCGATGAGGTTGTGAACTTCTTCAGGATCAGCCGCAACATCGAACAAGGCATCCCCTCGAAGGTAATCGTTCCATGCTGGCGCTTTTCCGTGAGGGTGTATTGTGATGAGTTTCAAGTTGCCTTGCCTGACCCACCGATAGGCAATATCACGGTCTGGATTTTTAAACGTCGTCGCATCGCCGGGATAGATCTCGCCAAACACGGCTCGCCCGGCACTCAACGCTCCCTCGCCACGAGCGCTGGGCATGAGATTGACGCCGGGCAATGCAACGTCATCTGCCGTTATCCCAGTGGCGGAAAGTAGTGTTGGAACGATATCAATGCTGCTGACGAGTTCCGTGTGCGTCACTGGTCTAGTCTCGCCATCCCAGCGGATCAGAATCGGTGTGCGAAGACCATAATCAAACGGCGCTCGCTTGCTTCTTTTGGTATGGTCCCACTCGTTCTGACTGGCAATATAGCGGTTCGCATCGGGCTCCCAGCCATTGTCCACAACAAACAGGAATAACGTATTTCGAGCAAGTCCTCGACGCTCAACCGCTTCCACAATGTCACCTACCGTATCGTCGAACTGCGAAATTGCCGCGTAATAAGGCACGCGATGCTTTGGCAAGTCGTTCTGACCTTCGTAGCGATCGAAGTACTCTTTCGGCGAGTCATGCGGCGTGTGCGGCAAGAAAGGTGCATACCACACCATGAAAGGAACGTCGCCGCAATCATCTATAAAGTCGTCGATCGGCTGCATCGTTTCTCGCCCGATTGCGAGCCCGTGATCGCCGTTGCCATGAGCCACAACGTCGCCGTTGACCAATACTTTGTCGCCGTACTTGCCACCGGACGGTTCGGCCGTTGTCATGCCCTCCGTAAAGCCCGCATGACGCCAGTGCCCTTCCCAATACTTTCCCGTTTGAAAACAACGATAGCCATTGGCCGCGAGCAATCGAGGCAGCGTTGGCACTTGTTTCACGAAACTCGTCGCTCGCTCGCGCAATTCGTCGAACTCTTGCTTGCCAATCTCTGGCGACTTCGTCAGCTTTGCGAAACCAGGTGGCGGGTGATTAAAGTGAACGCCGTGTTGATGCGGATACAGGCCCGTCAGCAAAGTTACCAGCGACGGACGACAGACGCTACTCGGAACATATCCGTTCACATAACGGGCAGATTGGGCCGCGAGTCGGTCCAGATTCGGCGTTTGTACTTGAGTATTGCCCATGAAGCCGAAGTCGGTATACGTCTGATCGTCCGAAATGATCATCACGATATTCGGCTTGTCCCCTCGATCGCGTGCAAAACCGCAGCTCTTTGCCAAGTACGCGGATACCAACGCCGTCAAAAGACAGAAAACGAGCGAACGCATTTCGGTCACTTCCCTTGGACCTGAGCAATGTGGTCCAAGATGTCACTCAGTATGTGTTCGTCGGTTGGAAAATCGCTCTTACGCGGCGCCTTAAGCATGATCGGTACGTTGTCCATTCGGTAAGCCGTTCCGACCGCATGAAGCCCGTAAACGCCCGTCGTGAAACGCACCGTTGGCGTGAACTCAAGCGGGACTCCAGGATAGTCCAAAACGATTGTCGGTATGGATCGCAGATGATTTCTCGCCGATTCCGAAAAATATTGCACGGTCTCTGCCCCCACCAGCAGGCAAAGATCTGCGTCTCTTCGTCCCAGAACTTCGTTGGCAGTGAATTCGCCGGGATTATATCGCGGATAGCCTCGCGATAGATCAACACCGAACGGATAGCTCGTTTGCCAACAGAGTACGTTATCTGCTCCCGATACATCGCCTTGCAAACGCATGCGGCGAGCGGTAAATCTTGTCACAGCATTCAGCTCGGCGACTAGCTTCAAAAGCGAGGCCACGTTGATGTGTCCGATACTTTGGTGCGGTTGCCCGTCCCACATGCTCGTCTCGGCGATCCCGAGCCCAAAGAACACAGTGCCGTATCGACAACCTCGCATCAATTCCAGCAACCGCCGCAACTCGTCAGACGCCTCCGGAACGGCCACGCCTTGCAATAACATGCGAAGCATCGCCAACGTCTCGAAATCTTTTCCTGCTTCCACCGGAATGACAATGTCCGGTTCGGTACCAGCCGGATCGAGCCGCCATTGATGGACTTGCTTCGCATCGCCCACCATAACGACCGTCCGATCGGTTCGACCATTCGGTGTATACTTGCCGCGAGCCAACGACGCGTATCGTTCCGCGTGACGGGGGTGCGATTCGGCGGGATGACATCCCCAGAAAATGATCAAGTCCGCGCGGTTACGAACTTCGCCCAGTGTACAAGTAACTTCTCCGACCTCTTGAATCGCCATGATCGACGGACCATGACACAGTGAAGCCGTTGTGTCGATCACGGCTCCGATCCGTTCGGCTAGTGCAACGGCTGCTCGTTGCCCGGGCGTCGCACTTCGCGACAGGCCATAGATCAATGGATAATCGGCCTTCAGAAGGAGATCGGCGGAGAATCTTACTGCCTCTTCTATCGTGACCGTCTGTCCCTTGATCTCTGCTGTCGAAGGAATGGCTTGATTGTAATTTCGAAACCACTGCTCGCCCAATTCGCAGCGTGGCTCGAAGTTAACCAACTCGCCATTGTCGAACGTTAAAGTGACATCGTCGCAGAGGCACGCGCATCCTGGGCACGGGACGTTGGCGGTACGCTCGGTCACTATCTACTCCAATATCTCAATCTAAATCGCCGGCGTGAAGATAGCAGTAACTTTCATAGCGTCGTGCATCGAGCCTGCCGTCGGCAACCGCGTCTTTCACGGCACAATCTGTTTCGTGGGTATGCGTGCAATTGGGGAAGCGGCACTGATTGATGTACGGTCGAATGTCGCGATAGTAGCCGGCGACTTCTTCAGGAATGACGTCCCACAACTGAAATTGACGGATGCCCGGCGTGTCGACGATATAGCCACCGCAGCTGAGGGGAATCAGCTGTGCCGTCGTCGTTGTATGACGTCCCTTTTGATTCTCTTCACTGACGGCGTTCACACGCAGTGCGAGGCCCGGGTCGATCGCATTGAGCAGCGACGACTTGCCGACGCCGCTTTGCCCCGCCACCACGCTTTCCTTACCGCGAACAAGCTGGCGAACTTGAGCAACCCCCTGCCCGGTCGTGGCGGACATCAACACGACTCGATAGCCCAGTTGACCATAGACTCCCGCCAACGGCTGCAAGTCGGCAGCATGCACAAGGTCGATCTTATTGATGCAAATGATCGGACGAATGCGTCCCTTTTCCGCAGTCACCAAGAAGCGATCGATTAGGTTCGGTTTGATGGCCGGCTCGGCGGCGCTGGCGACAATCAGCAGTTGATCGACGTTGGCCACGATTACATGCTGTCGGCCCTTGCTGGTGCGAGACAGAATGCCGTGCCGCGGGTCGATGCGTTCGATAACGCCCGCTTCGTCGCTCTCGGGCCGGAAAATGACGTGATCACCTGCGACGACGACATGCCGCTGCTCGGTACTAAGCGACTTCAGCAATCGTCGCGTGGCACAGGCATAGATCGCTCCAGATTCCTCGGCTTGTACAACGCTCTGCAGACCATGAACTCGCAGAACGCGTCCGCGCAAACAGACAGCTTCGTCGATATCAAGATGCACCGACAGACTTGCATCTTCGTGTTCGATTGCGTCGCCGATGATCGTGCGTTTGCGAGTCAGCTCGCCCTTGCCGCTGACTCGTTCGCTATGAACCGACTCGTCATCTTCAAACCCGTGCTCATGAAAGGCTCGAGTGAGATCCGTGTTCCGAGTCCGCGACTCGTGTTTTTTGCGGAACTCTGTGCGAATCTTTTTCTTCGGCTTGTCGGCCATAGTTGACGAGGTGCTTTAGTTGACGGTGATGCCGCACTCAATTTGGGTTCAGTGGTCCGTTTGCCTTCGCGCGTCCGTTCGAGTTCGAAGCGGCATGCACCGAAGGTCCGATCAATTCAGCAATTGCCGACTCGCCAAGCTCTTCGTCTTTCAACAGAGCTTCCGTCAACTTGACAAGGTTCTCTCGCTGGGCCGTCAACAGTTCACTGGCCTGTGACGAAGCGTGGTGCAGAATCTTGGTGACTTCCTGATCGATCAATTCCATCGTGTGTTCGCTGAACTGCCGATGCTGATGCATCTCGCGACCGAGAAACGGGTCTTCGTCGGATAGCTTGTAGCTGACGGGACCAAGTCGCTCGCTCATTCCCCAGCACGTCACCATCCGCCGTGCCATACTCGTCGCTCGTTCGAGATCGTTCTCCGCGCCTGCAGTCGTCTCGTCGTAAATCAACTTCTCGGCAGCACGTCCACCGAGCAAGACAACTAAGTGGTCACGAAGTTCGCTTTCGGAAGTGCTTAATTTGTCCTCCGAAGGCATCGTGTGTGTTGCACCGAGCGTGCGACCGCGCGGGATGATGGTCACCTTGTGAACGCGATCCGCTCCAGGCAGAAGCCACGCGGCGATTGTATGCCCGGCCTCGTGATAGGCCGTCTTCTTCTTTTCCTCTTCGGTAAGCACCTCCTCGCGTTTGGCTCCCATTAAGATCTTATCGCGGGCATGCTCAAAGTCAGACATATCGACCTTGTTCTTATCGTTCCTCGCAGCCCACAGCGCTGATTCGTTGACGATGTTACGAATGTCGGCGCCGGTCAATCCGATCGTACCGGATGCCAATACGTTCAAGTCGACGTCGTCGGCCAGCGGCACGTCTCGCACGTGAACCTGAAAGATCTCGACGCGGCCTTTCTGCGTTGGGCGACCGACGGTGACGTGTCGATCGAAGCGACCGGGGCGAAGCAACGCAGGGTCAAGTACATCCGGGCGGTTCGTCGCGGCGAGCACGATCACCGAATCCGTTTGTGCAAAGCCATCCATCTCGCTGAGGATCTGATTCAACGTTTGCTCGCGCTCGTCGTGGCCGCCGCCCAACCCGGCACCGCGTTGTCGACCGACGGCATCAATTTCGTCGATGAAGATGATAGCCGGAGCGTTGTCCTTGGCGTTGGCGAACAAATCCCGCACACGACTCGCCCCGACACCCACGAACATCTGAATGAACTCAGAACCATTGACCGAATAGAACGGAACGCCCGCTTCGCCCGCGACTGCTCGCGCGAGCAGCGTCTTGCCAGTTCCAGGAGGACCCATCAGCAAGACACCTTTGGGAACTCGCCCTCCCAGTCGCTGAAATTTTTCGGGCTCACGAAGGTATTCGACAATTTCCAATAAGTCGTCTTTGACGCCCTCAAGTCCGGCGACATCTTTGAACAGCACCGATTGTTGGGTTGCTTCGTACCGTTTGGCGGGACTCTTGCTGAATCCAGATAGGAAGCCACCGCCCATCATCTGTTCGCGAGAGCGACGCATCGACACCCAAATGAAGCCGAACATGATCGCACTCAGCGCGAGCGCAATACCCCAAAAGACGAACATCGCCGTCTCCGTCGACGGTCGCTTCGGCACCGTTTGCACACCATGTTCTTTGAGCAGCCGGTTCAGATCCGTTTGAGCCGCTTCGGTCTGAAGCAACCGCACGAGGAAATGTTTCTCCAGCGGTTTGCGATTTGCAACGGGTTTGCCGCTCGAATCGAATTCTGGCTCTAACGGCGGCGGGTCCTTAAAGGTTCCGTACGCGTCTTCCGATCCATGCAACTCGACGCTCTGGACCTTACCCTGTTCAATTTGGTCGAGAAAAAAGTAGTAGTCTTCGATCACGGACCGTTTAACGCTGCGTTGCGAGAACAGCAACAGGCCAATGATCAGCAGTACGCCAACCAGCAGCAGAGCATTTGGGCCCCCGCGTCGCGGAGTTGGCGTCTTCGACTTGGGATCGGAACCGGGGTCCCTGTTAAGCTTTTCCATCGAATACCTTCATTTGGAATCCGCAGTCACATCGATCTGCCTGGGAAAGCGATCAACGGTGAGACGGTAAATGTTTCGGCGACTTGGGAGCAACGTGACGCCACACAAACGCCTGCTAGCACAGGACTTTGGACTCGTCGTTTATCTCCCGAGCATCCTGCCATCCGTATTGCCGTGATGGCGAATTTGGTTAGGTGGACATTCTATCGAAGGCAAGGCGGAATTGCGATGCGGGGCCGAGGCGGGTAATGTCTACGCGGTCTATTGGTCGCAGTGCGGCTCCGATCTGAGTGGGATAGGCCACAACAAGGCTCGGCGCCGTTGCGAGGATGGGGTTGCGCCTGCCGCTTCCTGGAAATCCGAATACTTGCTCCGGCTTGCTCTATCTACTTTCCCGGCAACGGCCCGCCCTCGAGCGGTTTCATTCACTCACACCTCGACCAACGCTCGCTGCTCGCGCGGGATCGTAGTTTGCATTTAGCGTCGGCATTTGGGCATCAACGGATTTGCGCCAGGCATGAAGCTTGTCGCGCAACTGAGTGACTTTATCCGGCATGTCTTCCGCCAAGTCATGCTGTTCACCAAGGTCATCCGCCAAGTTATACAATTCGAAGCGATTGTCCTCATGAAACTCGATCAGTCGCCAATCACCGGAACGAATCGCGCTGTAAGGGCCGTCACCACCGGCGTGGTAGTGCGGATAGTGCCAATACAAGTCTCGACCCAACGATGTGTTGGGGTCACTCAGCAACGGCGTGATGCTTTTACCATCGACCGATCTGTTGTGGCCCGCGTCGCCCGTCACCGCCGCAATTTCGAGCAACGTCGGATAGTAGTCGATTGTCATGACAGGCTCGCTGCACACGCTGTCAGCTTGCGTGACGCCGGGCCAGCGCACGATCGTGGGCACTCGCACGCCGCCTTCGTACGCCGAGCCCTTGCCCCGTCGCAGCGGCAAATTCTCGGTGAATCCGTCATGTTTTCCGTAACGCTGTGTTAAACCACCGTTGTCGGAAGTAAAAACCACCAGAGTATTGTCCGCGATTCTGTGACGATCGAGTCGCTCTAACACACGTCCGACACTCTGATCCAAGCTTGCCACCATCGCCGCGTACACCGGATTCTTATGAATGGCATCGGCCCGCACCTTTTTTGAGAACTCAGCCACAAGATCGGATCGCCCTTCAATCGGTGTATGGGGAACGTGATAGGCGAAATACAAAAAGAACGGGGCGTCCTTCGCATCATCGATGAACTCGACCGCTTTGTCGGTCAAGTAGTCCGTCAAATACTCGCTTTTCGATTCGCCGTCAGGATTCCCGCCACGAGGCAAGATATAGCCCCGTGTGCCGCGAGGCTTGTCCACTTCAGAATCAAAACCATGAGCGGTCGGCCTGTATTTGGCAGCATCTCGCCCGGCATGATTCAAGTGCCACTTGCCGACTTGTGCCGTTCGGTAGCCGACTTCGCGTAAGGCCTCGGCGATCGTGACATAAGAATGATCGAGTCCTTTGTTCCAGTCTGGAATTCGCAACTTCGCGAACGGTCGATTTTGCCCCGCAATGAAGTCGGTCAGATGGAGTCGTGCCGGGTACATCCCGGTCATAATCGAAGCTCGCGTCGGCGAACAGACCGTACAAGCCGAATACGCATCGGTGAACTTCATCCCCGTTCTGGCGAAGCGATCCAGATTAGGCGTCTCGTAGAAGTCGCTGCCGAAACAACCCAGGTTTGTCCATCCGAGGTCATCCGCGAGCAGGAAGACGATGTTCGGTTTCTTTGCAGGTGACTCTGCTGCTTCCGTCGTAGCTTCCGTCAGCAAAGTGCCAAGAATCAATCCAAACAACATCCGATACAGGCAATGTCGCATTGCGTCGTACCCTTTGCGAAGTTATCGCTCGAAAGCGTCTTGAGACAAACGCGTACTATAGTCAATGACAGAACACCTCGCGAATCAGTCGTTCGCTGGGTAGGGGCACACTTTGCCGTAAGTCGGGCACTCCTGCCCGACAAAAGACGGCCAAGACACTCCTGCCCGAATATAGACGGCCAAGAGTGGCCATCCTACTTTCAAGAATCGCGAACTGTACCACTACCGTTCGCTGCGATGCACTTCAAGTAAAGAGCAACGTGCTCGTAACGAACGCTGTCCGGCAAATCGGCGACGATCGCTCGGAGTCGCTCGGAGGGGGCCAGATTGGCTAACGGCTCGACAAGGGCCAATTGCTCTTCGTCTAGAAACCAACTTGGTTGGACCGCCAGCCCTTCATCGACTGAGCGTGACAAGTGGCTGACGATCGCTTCTTCATCCAAACCACGAATCGCGACACAATCGGCAAGCGTGAATCGCTCGGAGAGCAATCGCCACGTCCAGTAATGGCTTGGCTTGGGACCGGGAGGAGCGTCGACTCGTACTTGTTGTGCTGACGCTCTTTCCGCGGGTGGGGAGTCTGGAGCGGGCGACTCGGGAGAGATGCGCTGCACCGCCTCCGAGCAAACTGCGGGCGTCACATCTTCCGAAGCTTCCAACGTTTCGGAAATCTGAGGCCTGGGCAGGGCTGAAGTTGATGCCCGGAGCCGCTTGTCGAGTTTCTTCATCAGCTTCGCGGAAATCGGCAGTTTTATAACTGGCTGCTCGCCTCGCATGACGCTCGTGCCTCGCGCCGTAATCTGAATCGTCGGGCGGTGTCGTTGTAGTTCCTGTTGCGATAGCAAACGAGCTTGAATCAACGCATCCAGCAGCTCGACGACCTCCGACTGCTTCAGATCGCGGAGCAGTCCGAACGTGCTGAGGCGATGAAGTTGAAGCTTCTTCACTTGGGCTGCTGCGGAACCGCCAAGCATCTTCGCCAATAGCAACTTGCCAATCTTTCCGTAGGTTCTCGCCGCTCCACTGAGTGAAATCTTTACGGCTTCGAGCGATCCTGCGCCCAGATCAATTGGCTGTCCGGCATTCAAATCGATGAACGAATCAAGGCCGTCCGGTGCGCATTGATCGCAGCTGCCACACTCCTTTCGATCGGGATCGCCAAAATAATCGAGGATCTCCAGTTGCCGACACCGTCGCGTTGTGGCATAAGTAATCACACGCTCCAGCTTCGCGACTTCCGCTTGCTTGCGTCGCTCGAGTTCAACGAAGTCGATCTCCAGCTTATCGAACGCCGTGTTCCGCATCAGCATCCGGATCGCTCTACCTCGAAACGGCGGAACATAGTCGAAGCTGTCGAGCTTCATTAATTCGCGTAACGCTCGATTGAATGCGTCGCGATCCAGATCAGCTTTGGCCGCCAATTGCTGTGGTTGGAAGTACACCCACTCGAAGCGTCGGTCGCCCACCTCGCGCTCGATGACTCGCATCACCTTACGCTGCGAGCGGGCTTCACGCGGAAGGAGTTCGACCATAGTCGGTAAATCACTGTCCAGCTTGACCGAAGCCATGTTCTGTTGCGATGCGAGTCGGTCGATAGCGCCGCACTTCTCAAGTACCTGCTCACAAGCTCCGACACCTTCGGCACCTGTCGACAGGTCAAGTCGATCCTTCAGTTCCTGTAGGGTGATCTCGATCGGATCGTCCTGCAGCGAACAGAGATACGAATAAACCTGCCGCACGGTTTCACGCTCCGGATATCGCATGTCGATAAAAAACTCTTGGACATATCGATCCGAGAAGCTGAACAACATCGCACATCGCGCCGGCTTGCCATCGCGACCGGCTCGTCCCGCTTCCTGATAGTACGCTTCCAACGTCCCCGGCATGTTGTAGTGAACGACGAAACGAAGTTCCGCTTTGTCGATGCCCATCCCGAACGCGTTGGTTGCGACAATGACATCAATCTCGCCGCTCATGAAGTGATCTTGCACTTGTCGCCGCTGCTCGGGGGCCAGCCCGGCATGGTACAAGCCGACCTTACGCTTCGTTTCCTGTTGAAGGAACTCGACAACCTCTTCGCATTTTTTTCGTGTCGAAGCGTAAACGATCCCGGCACCTGGCGTTTCTTCCAGGATTGCGAGCAAGGCATTGTTCTTCTCGCGAGCCCCGGAAGACTCAAAGACTTCGAATCGCAAGTTCGAGCGAGCAAAGCCCGTGATGAAAACCTGTGACTCTTTGAGCCGCAGTTGCTTCTCGATGTCGGCGCGAACATCGGGCGTAGCAGTGGCGGTCAGAGCGATCGTCGGCGGGAAGCCAAGCCGTTCGCGAAACTGTCCCAATCGCGCGTAGTCGGGTCGAAAGTCGTGTCCCCATTCGCTGATGCAGTGTGCTTCGTCGACCGCCAGTAAATCGACCTTCGTCCCACGAAGGGCCTCCATGAACTGTGGGTTGCGGAGTCGTTCCGGGGCGATGTAGACCAGATCGAACGCTCCCGTCGACATTTGTTCCAGCCGTTCACGTTGTTCGGCCAGCGTCAGCACGCTGTTAATAAAGGTCGCCGAGACGCCAATCGCTTGCAGGCTGTCGACTTGGTCCTTCATCAATGCGATCAAGGGCGACACAACGAGCGTGACTCCCTCCCGCAACACCGCAGGCAACTGGTAGCAAAGGCTCTTACCGCCGCCCGTCGGCATAATGCACAGGCAATCTCTGCCAGCCAGGACGGTCTCAATCACATTCCGCTGACCGGGCCGAAACTCGTTCAGCCCAAACCTCGCGAGGCCCGCCTCTAAGTTTTCCTTTACAGCAGTCATCCGTATCGATCAACAATGAGGGGGCGTGCAATGCGAGTGGCATTATAGGGCGGCTAACGCGAGCGTCCAACTGCCGAAACGCGGTCTGGCTCATCCTATCCCCGAGCGAATGCCCATTGAGCCCTTTTCACTTGATTAACTGGTCTCCTCGTTCGACAATACTACCGGTGTTAGAATCTACCGACTCGGCGAGAGGCTGTGTCGGACGCTTCATTCTCAGCGGAGAAGCCGATGATCCCGTCGTCGCGCACACCGGAAGGTGATCACCTCCGGTGCTATTTGTGTAACGCAATCGCATGGATCGAGGCATCGCGACCGACTGGCGATGTGACTTGCCCCTCGTGCGGCACTCTCAATTGGGTCGGAAGCCCGGGTGAGTTTGCTATCGAACGCGTCAAGGCAGTGATCCGCTCTCTTGTCGCCGAGATCGCGACGCTGGTTGCTGAAAATGCGCCGCGAGAGAAGTTGGCGAAGCGGCTTGTCGAAGTGCTGCCCCCTTGCTTAGCAGCTCACGGAGCGATGCTATGGCGTTGTTCGCGTCGACATTGGTGGTCACGTGGCCGCAAAGTAATCGTGGAATGTACGTACGGGGACGTTGATTTGTCGCAACCGTTTGCGCAACAAATCGCCAATGATTTGGACCACAAATCCGTATTGATCGAGGACAACAACCGCAACGTTTTGATGATTGGTGTTCCCGTCGTCGTCGGCACAAATACCGTTGCGGTAATACAGATTCTCCAGCGTCTGTCGCCAAGCGATGCTGCTAGACGTGGGTACATACGCTTCACCGAGCAACTGGCTGGCATGGTTGCAGCGTCCGAAGCGTTCGCAAACTGAAGCCCTTTTGACGACCTTTGGTAGACCCCAGCGACCTAGGGCCCGTCACGATGCCAGAGGTGCCTGACGACGTTGCACATTACATACAATTGGAAGGCGAACGCGATTACCGATGCACCTACAGCGAAACAACGCTTTATCCCATCGGTTGTGCCGCAGTCGAGAGTCCAAGCCCCGAGCGACTGACATACCACGGATAGCCACGCTCGACATCTTCTTCACGCGGTGGTTCGCCAAACACACTGGGAAGCACCGAGCGAGGATCGATGGATCCTTTGGGGAATTGGTTCATGTTCAGTTGCGAGTCTTCTTCCTTGAGATAGAACACTCGACGCGTGTACCGCCCCGTCTCGCGATCCACCGGGGCGTCTTCGGTCAGCTTGGCATAACCCAAAATCATGCCGGTGCCCCCCACGGCCAGTGGACCGCGACGACTCTTGGCATTGCGGACGTAAGCGACGCGAACGAAGTCCAGTCCGTCCAGCGGCTGCAGCCACACGATGCTTTGTTCGTAAGAAAGCGGATCGTCCGGCGTCCATCGACCGAGGATAGACTCGTCGAGGATCCGAAGTATCTCCATGCCGCCATCGTCGCGGGGCACTGTACGAAGCTTTAGCATTTTCTGGCCCTATGCAGCTTGCGTTTCGTTGTGAGTCGGTAGGCTGCGGTCGCGTTGACCGTTCTAGCTCGCGGCTTCGACGCCGGAACCCCCCGAGGAGTTCCTTCAAATTCGCCTTTCTTGCCAAACCGACGAAAAACCGGCTGTTTCCATGCTAATTCGAGGCGAGCCCGCTTTCCAATGATTTGAGGCTCGCGATAGCAAACGCTGCTGACAGCGGGCATAATGTCTGCGTCCACCTCGTGTGGGTCAGGCCCCGTCGCAACGGAAATCGCGAGTGTCATGGACCGACAAGCGTCAATCCAGGGATTTAGCACATGCTCCGCTTAACGCTTTTTTGCATCCTGCTCGCGTCCGTGCAAGTTCTCGCTGCGGAATCGATTTCTTCGAGCGTAACTCTCGAACGAGGCCCAGTTAACTCGGTGCTCGTCGAGCAGGACGGCAAGCGACTCGCGGTGTACGGGGCGAGCAGCGAAGTTACTCCGAAGTACGAGCTACTACTATTAACGCATCATCGCCGCGACGTTCTATGTCAGGCAAGAACGGCGATTACAGCGGGTGCGTCGGCTGTTGCCCCCGAAGCGGAACGGGAGTTGATAGAGAAGCCAACTGAGTACTGGAACGCATTCACAGCAAATCGCTTTCACGATTACGCACAGCAATCAACCAAAGTCCTAAGCCACCCGCTTGAGATCGACCGCTGGGTAAAGGAAGGGAATGCCGTCGAATGGCACGGACTACTTTTCGATGTGGTCGAGACGCCGGGCTACACGCGTGGTGCTGTCTCTTATATCGCGACCATTGATGATAGGAGAATGGCGTTTACAGGCGACCTAATCTACGGCGATGGGCAGTTGCTTGACTTGTACAGCTTTCAAGATGAGATTCCCGAAGCGAACATTCGTGGCTATCACGGCTACGGGAGTCGGCTGGCTCAATTGGTGACAAGTCTGCGAAAGATTGCGGATGCCAAGCCTGATCTGATCGTTCCCGCTCGAGGTCCAATCATCGAACAGCCGCAAGTCGCAATCGAGAAGCTAATCACTCGCGTCCAAGCACTGTATCGGAATTACCTCTCGACCAACGCGTTGCATTGGTACTTCAAAGAGGAACGCATGCGAATGTGCGGCGAACGAGTTCTGGGACCAGAAGCAGATATCGAGCTGATGCCTTACTCGTTGCACGAGAAGACGCCAGACTGGGTTTTTGAACACGCGACCAGTCGTTTGCTGATCTCGGATGATGGGCATGGATTCTTGTTGGACTGCGGGTATCAGCGTGTGATCGACGCCGTGAAGACATTGATGACCAACGGCTTGGTCAAACAAGTGGATGGCATCTTTGTCACTCACTATCACGACGATCATACAGACATGGTGCAGGCAGCGGCCGAGGAGTTTGACTGCCCGGTGTACGCGACGACTGAGTACACCGACATCTTGGAGAACCCGGCGGCGTATCACATGCCCGCGATGACGTCGAATGCGATCAAGAACATCAAGAGCCTGCCCAGCGGCGAGACGATGAAATGGCAGGAGTTCGAGTTGACGTTCGAGTTCTTTCCCGGCCAGACGCACTACCATGGCGCGTTGCTCGCTCGTCGCCAGGACGAGCGGCCCATCTTCTTTATTGGCGACGCCTTCGCACCGTCGGGCATTGACGACTACTGCGTGTTGAATCGCAATCTAGTACACAAAGAGGGCGGCTTTCGCTTGTGCTTTCAAAAGCTGCGGCAGATCGATGAGCCATTCTGGCTGGTCAATGAACATATTCCATACGTGTTCGAGTTCTCGGACGACGAGATGGATTACTTGGAACTTCGCTACGAACAGCGAATCGAGATTCTCCAGGAGTTGTTTCCCTGGGATGCGCCGAACTACGGGATTGACGAGCAATGGGCTGTGTTTTATCCCTATGGCGCGAAGACGACATCCGGGGAGTCGCTCGATTTAGAAGTCCGCATCACGAATCATTCACCAACACAACGCACGTTTGTCATCGAGCCGCGACTGCCCGAGGGAATTACGCTCATCGAGTGCCAGGCTGAAATCACACTCACGCCGGGCCAGTCGGGAGTCCTTCCGATGAAACTAGATGTAAAAGCGATTCCGGGTAACTACGTCATCACTTCCGATGTCGTTACGGACGGGATGGCGTTTGGGGAATGGGTCGAATCGTTGGTGACGGTGGAATGAGAATTCAAGGAACCGAAGCCTTGATTTGTGAGCCGAACGCGCTAGCGTCGGGCCTTTGCAGTGCGAGGCAAGTCCACCGAAGCCCGCGGCTAGCGCCGTCGGCTCACTGCGGGCGCGCCGCGATCATTCTAATCGCGGTTGGATTCATCGTCAGTTTGCCCGCCAGCAGGGTCACGGCTCATCCGATATCACTGAGTTCCGTCGTCGTCGATGTTCGCGAAGATCACATCAAAGCCGATCTCCAAATCATGCTTGAAGATCTCGTTCTGTACCACGAACTGGAAGCCGATGCGAACTACGTCTACTCAGCGAAAGATTTAAGAGCAGCCGCCGAGAAGCATAAACAGTTCGTGCTTGACTATTTTTCTGTCCTTAACTCCGACGGCATCCGACTCGTCGGAAAGCTTGATGAACTCGAAAGCGACAAGATCGAGGAAGAAGGAGTCCGACAGACCGAGTTGATGAAGCGATCGGTCAATTACTTACTGTCGTTTCCCGTCGAGCGGCGACAAGACTTCTTGACGTTCACGCAAACATTCGGCGGCCCGAATGCGATTCTGCCAGCGCTTATGGATCTGATGGTGTTGCAGAACGGAATCCTTGTCGATCGACCAACGCAACTGACCGTCGGTCGCCCGCATTCGATCAGGTTCGATTGGGAACACCCTCCCACGAACGAACCCACGAGCTTTCGCGAGCTGCGACAACGACGCGAGGAACAATTGCAGCAGCGATTGGGAATTGCGACGTATGGTGGCTTATACTCATTCCTCTATGTAACTCGCTTTGAAGTCCGGCATGAGATCCTGATCCCGCTCCTGACGCTAGAGCAATGGTTGCCGCTCTCTCGCAAGGATACTGATTTCCTCGACGTCGAAGAGCAGGAAGCCGCACGGCACTCGATCGAACAATTCTTTCGCGACAAGAGTCCCGTCTCGATAAACGGTAGACAAGTTCCGGCAAAGCTGACACGACTGAACTTCTTTGGCCTCGACATTACTGACTTTGCGTTAAACGCCGAGCCTCGCCGCGTCAGCGTTCATCAGGCTCGCGTCGGTGTGATCTTGACTTACCCAAGTCCGACGCCTCCAAAGGAAGTGGTCGTGACGTGGTCGACGTTCAGCGAATACGCGCCCTATCTGCGCTCGATCGTGCTAGTCGGCGACGAGGCACCGGCGGAACATTATTTCCGTGCGAACCGAACCGACTTCCGATGGAATGGCGAGTGGGAGACGACCAAGTTGACACCGGTCGTTGCCGCATCGAAGGCACTCACGACCGAGATGACACGCGAGGTACTCGGTAAGTTATTGCCCAACATCTACGCAGCCTTCGACTTTCGCGATGACGGTGAGGTTTACGATGCGCTCGCCACAAGCGTGCAAGGTGATTTACTTCGCGAACTGTACTTGCAGATAAAGCGTTCGTTGATAATGGCCGAGCAAGGCGGCGCAATCTCGCATGTCGACAGCGTCGAAGTCCTTTCGGTGACGCCGCCAACGCGAACGTCAACGCCAACCTTCGACGCCACTTGGCAAGTTGCCGGCACGGTCGAGCATTGGGGGCACGTGCATACTCGCATCAACGAGTATCAGGCGATGGTCACCCTCGCAAGCGAAGGTGGCAATTGGAAGCTGGAATCGCTTGAACCGTCGAACGAACGGCGGGTTAGGTTTCAGACTCGGATTCGTGGCAGCAAACAGGACTAATCCGCCCCCATGGAAGCATCGCCCGATGCCACATACCTGGGAAGTGACGCCCTGGTGGACTATCCTGGTTGGCAGTGACCCTTCGACAATCTCTGACTTTCAACGAGAGACATAACTGATGCGACAGATAATCGCCGTGCTGTTTATTTGTTTTGCGGGCTCGTTTGCCACCGGAGCCGAATATTGGAGTCAGTTCCGCGGGCCGCAAGGCGATGGAGATGCCGGGGCAGCAACGTTGCCGATCAAGTGGAGCGAGACGGAGAGTATCGCCTGGAAGACGCCGATCGATGGCAAGGCTTGGTCGTCGCCGGTCGTGTGGGGCGATGAGATCTGGCTGTCCAATGCGACGGTGGATGGCAAGCGGCTTTCCGCCGTATGTGTCGACGGTAAGTCCGGTAAAGTAATCAAGGACATAACGGTCTTCGAGATCGCAGAGCCGATGTACTGCATCGACTACAACAGCTACGCCAGCCCGACGCCTGTCATCGAGGAAAGCCGGCTATGGGTGCACTACGGCAGCGCGGGAACAGCGTGCCTCGACACGACGACAGGCAAGATTCTATGGTCGCGACAGGATTTTGCCTGCGATCATCATCGAGGCCCCGGTTCGTCGCCGATCATCTTCCGCGACTTGATCTTTCTGAACTTCGATGGCATCGACGTGCAATATGTGGTGGCACTAAACAAGAACACCGGCGAGACGGTATGGAAGAAAGATCGATCGATCAATTACGGCACCGACAACGGTGACTTCAAGAAAGCATATTCGACGCCAACCATGATTGAGCACGAAGGGCGTTGGCAACTTATCGACCCCGCTTCAGTCGGCACCGAGTCTTACAATCCGCTCACCGGCGACGTGTACTGGACGGTGTACCACGATGGTTTCAATGCGGCCGCTCGACCGCTGTACAGCCATGGCAAGGTATTCATCAGCTTGCAACGTGGGTTGTGCCTGCTGGCCGTTCGGCCAGATGGAAGCGGTGACGTCACAAAAACTCACATGGTCTGGGACACCAAGCAATCCACGCCCACACGACCATCGCAGCTGATTATCGGCAATCACCTGTACATGGTGAATGACAAAGGAATTGCCTCGTGCCTGGACGTAGAAACGGGTGAAGCCACCTGGACCGAGCGTATGGGAGGCTCGCATAGCGCATCGCCAATTCACGCCGATGGGCGAATTTACTTTATGGATGAAGACGGTAAGACGCGAGTTGTCGCCGCTGACCCCAAGGAATTCCAATTACTCGCCGAGAACCCACTCGACGACGGTTGCATGGCTTCGCCGGCAGTGATTGGAAACGATTTACTGATTCGCACGAAAACGCATCTCTATCGCATCTCGCGATAGAACCATTGCCTGGAGTATCGCCATGCGGTCGAAACGATTTACGGCAGATCGCTGCGCGTTGCCCCGACAAAACCGAATCATATATCACGGCAACGATCAACCTGAAGCAAATCCGCAACGCTCGTGCAAATAGCCGCAACTTCCAGCAACGCCGACCCGATCTATACGGGGATCTCATCAAGTCTCAACCTCCTGATTAAGGCGGAGTTTTGCATCTTTTTTTTTGGACTGCGGTGACTTGTCACCGCTTTACTCTCCAGTGCAAAGCACTTTTTCAGCATCACTGCGGCTTACGTGGGATCGCGAATTCGTGGCTCCGAGTAGAAAATACCAAAGCGGCGAAGAATTGCCGCACTCCAAAAGGGACAAAGCTCGAACCAATTGCAGTGCGACTCGCGGATTTACCGTCGCCTGTTGACACCACCTGAACTCGAATAGAATGCTCGCATGACAATACGCATTGCACTCAATCATCAGACTCACTACCGCTACGAACGCCCGGCCTCCGTGGGACCGCAGGTGGTCCGATTGCGACCAGCCCCGCATTGCCGGACGCCGATCTTGAGTTACTCGCTCAAGATCCAGCCAGCCGATCACTTTATCAACTGGCAGCAAGACCCGCACGGTAATTTCCAAGCTCGGATCGTCTTTCCCGAGAAAGTACGAGAGCTGAAGATCGATGTTGATTTGATCGCCGATATGTCGGTGATCAATCCATTCGACTTCTTCGTCGAGCCGAGCGCAAACGATTTTCCGTTTAAGTACGAACACCTGCTGGCAAAAGACTTGCTGCCGTTCCTCGAATGCGAAGCTCCCGGACCGCGACTTAGCGAGTTTCTCAAGAAGGTTGATTGTGAAAAACGCTATATTGCGTACTTCCTGGTCGACCTGAATCAGCTTTTGCAAAAGGAAATCGAGTACGCCATCCGCATGGAGCCAGGCGTTCAGACCCCCGAAGAGACATTGACGCTGAAGAAAGGCTCGTGCCGCGATAGTGCTTGGCTACTGGTTCAGATTCTGCGTCAGTTCGGATTGGCTACGAGATTCTGTTCCGGATACTTGGTCCAGTTAGTTCCCGATATCAAGGCGCTCGATGGGCCGTCAGGGTCGGAACTCGACTTTACCGACCTGCATGCTTGGACGGAAGTCTTCATCCCGGGAGCGGGTTGGATCGGACTCGATCCGACGTCAGGATTGATGGCAGGCGAGGGCCATATTCCGGTTGCTTGCACTCCCGATCCTTCGACCGCAGCGCCGGTCAGTGGCGGCGTTGAAGCGGTTGAGACCGAATTCGACTTCAGCATGTCGATCAAACGTATTCACGAAGATCCTCGCGTCACGAAGCCTTATTCCGAAGAGCAGTGGCAGCAGATCGATACCGTCGGCAAACAGGTGGATGAACGTCTCACACGCGGCGACGTCCGACTGACGATGGGCGGCGAGCCCACGTTCGTGTCGATCGATGACATGGAAGGCGCGGAATGGAACACGGCTGCCGTCGGGCCCACCAAGCGACGGCTGGCGGCGGAGTTGCTATTGCGTCTGCAACAGCGATTTGCACCGAACAGCCTGCTGCACTTTGGACAAGGCAAGTGGTACCCCGGCGAGCCTTTGCCTCGTTGGGCGTTCAGTTGCTACTGGCGAAACGACACCAAGCCCGTGTGGCTTGAGTCAGCACACGTTGCCAAAGAAGGAAAAGATTACGGGCACACCAACAAGGAAGCCAAGCGATTCGTCGAAGAATTGGCAAAGCAATTAGAAGTCGACAAGAAGTGTGCGATGCCAGCCTACGAAGACGCTTGGCACTATATCGACAAGGAACGCAAGCTCGCCGTCAACGTCGACCCGAGCGACAGTAAGCTGAAGAATGTAGAAGAACGCGTGCGACTGGCGAGACTTGTCGAGCAGGGCTTGGGCGAGGTTTCTGGTTACGTGTTGCCGCTGAAGCGTCAGTGGTGGCAAGCCAAGGCGCGCTGGACCAGCAGTCCCTGGCCGATGCGTTCGGGAGTTATCTTCTTGCTGCCCGGCGATTCGCCGATTGGCCTGCGACTGCCCATGGAGTCACTCCCTTGGACAGCCCCGACCAGCTACGGCGACTTCTTTCCGACCGACCCGACCGCGCCGCGGGAGGAGTTGCCCGAGCATCCTGGTCGACGAGCGATGCCGGAACACTCACGCAGCGAGACCGGTGTGAATGAGTCCGCTGCGACACACCCGCCAACCTCGCCGCAAACGATTGTGCGAACCGCTTTATGTATCGAGCCAAGAGAAGGGCGATTGCACGTCTTCATGCCGCCGACGGAACGTCTGGAAGACTACTTAGATCTACTGACGGCGGTTGAAACTACGTCGGCGGCGACCAATCTGCCAGTCGTCTTGGAGGGCTACACGCCGCCTCACGACCATCGTATCAGCCACATCAGCGTGACACCTGATCCTGGCGTCATCGAGGTCAATGTTCATCCGGCTGGCTCGTGGGACGAACTTACGGCAACCACGACGATTCTTTACGAAGAAGCTCGTCTGACGCGGCTCGGCACCGAGAAGTTCGATTTAGATGGGAGGCATACAGGAACCGGAGGCGGCAACCATATCGTGATGGGAGGCAAGACGCCGCTCGATAGTCCGTTCCTGCGACGACCGGATCTGTTGAAGAGCCTCATCACTTATTGGAACAATCACCCCTCACTTTCGTATCTGTTCTCGGGCGGATTTATTGGCCCGACAAGCCAGGCACCGCGAGTCGATGAAGGACGTCGAGACGCCATCTACGAGTTGGAGATTGCGTGCGCACAGATTCCCGATCCATCGCCCGATGGCAACGATGTCTCGCCTTGGGTCGTCGATCGCACCTTCCGAAATCTGCTCGTCGACTTAACCGGCAATACGCATCGCGCCGAGTTCTGTATCGACAAGCTTTATTCGCCAGACAGTAGTACCGGTCGATTGGGGCTCGTGGAATTTCGCGGCTTCGAAATGCCGCCCCACGCTCGGATGAGCCTGACGCAGCAGTTGTTGCTTCGCGCGCTGGTGGCTCGTTTCTGGGAGCAACCCTACAAGGAAAAGCTCGTGCATTGGGGAACAACGCTGCACGACCGCTTCCTACTGCCGCACTTTGTCCGTAGCGACCTGCGCGACGTGATCGCCGAGACCCGAGAGTTTGGCATCCCACTCGAATTGGACTGGTTCGCCTCCCACTTTGAATTCCGATTCCAGGCCATCGGCACGATCCAAAAAGACGATGTGAAAGTCGAGTTGCGGCAGGCGATCGAGCCTTGGTACGTGTTGGGCGAAGAGCCTGGTGGCGGCGGGACCGCGCGCTATGTTGATTCTTCGGTCGAGCGACTTCAGGTAAAAGTAAACGGCATGACGGACAGTCGCCACATGGTAACTTGCAACGGTCGGAAGTTGCCCTTGCAGTCGACGGGTGTGCAGGGCGAGTACGTAGCTGGCGTGCGTTATCGAGCTTGGCAGCCTCCGAGCTGCTTACATCCGACGATTCCAGTCCACACGCCGCTGGTAGTCGATCTGGTGGATATCTGGAATCGGCGGAGCATTGGTGGCTGTACCTACCACGTCTCTCACCCCGGCGGGCGTCATTACGACACGTTTCCGGTCAATTCTTACGAGGCCGAATCTCGCCGAGCTTCGAGATTCTTTGCGTCCGGCCACACTGGCGGGCCGATAAAGATTCCTGCCGACGAACTGAACCCTCAATATCCACTGACACTTGATTTGCGGCGTGCCTCGCCCAACTTATGACCAGTGTTCCCGCTAAGCCCGCCTCTCCGCTAGCGAACCACATCTTCGATAACTACTCGTCTTTGGCGGGAGTTTACGACGAGATGTTCGATTCGGCAGGGGCGATTCGTGCTAGCTGGAAACCCTTCGCCGAGTCGGTCGAAGGCTTAGGGCGCGAGGAAATATCCCGTCGCTGGCAGCAAGCCCAGGAAGAAGTTCGCGAGAACGGCATCACGTACAACGCGTACGAAGACGTCAACGGTAACACGCGCCCCTGGGAGTTGGATGCCTTTCCCTTGGTGATCGCACCTCAGGAATGGGCGCAATTGACCATCGGTCTCCGCCAGCGAGCCGAACTGTTGGACCGCATTCTGCGTGATTTGTTTGGCCCTCAAACCCTATTACAGCAAGGTTTGCTGCCAGCCGATTGGCTGTTCTCTCATCCAGGATTCCATCGCGAATTTCACCGGCAAGGGGTTCGCGACAACCGCTTTCTGCATTTGTATGCCGTCGACTTGGCTCGTGCGCCGGATGGACGCTGGTGGGTCGCCGGCGATCGGACGGACGCCCCGCTTGGAGTTGGCTATGCGCTCGAGAACCGAGTGGTCATGTCGCGAATGCTGCCGAAGGTGATGCGTGACTGCAAAGTCGAAAGGCTTGCTTCCTTCTTCATTTCGCTGCGCAAGACGCTTGGCGAACTAGCACCACATCGCGAGAACCCGCGCATCGTCATCCTGACGCATGGTCCCACCGGGCCCAACTACTTCGAAGATGCCTATCTCGCGCGATATCTCGGCTACACATTGGTCGAAGGTGGCGATCTAGCAGTCCGCGACGACCGTGTGTTTATGAAGACGCTCGCCGGACTCCTGCCAGTCGATGTCATCTTTCGTCGATTAAGTGACGAGTATTGCGATCCCTTGGAGTTGGGGGGCGATCCAACCTTCGGTGTGCCGGGACTATTACAGGCTGCGAGGCTCGGAAACGTTACCATCGCCAATTCACTTGGCAGTTCGATCGTCGAATCTCCTTCGTTGATTCCGTTCTTGCCGCGAATCGCTCGGGAATGGATGGGTGAAGAATTGCGACTGCCTTCGGCGGCCACTTGGTGGTGCGGCCAGAAGCCGGCTCAGATCGACGTACGCTCACGATTAGGAAAGATCGCGGTGCGTGCCGCCTTCCGCGTGGCGCGCCGCGAGGCGCCTCCGCCAGAGTCGCTGTGGTCCAAGTCACCCGATGAACTATCGCAGTTGATCGATCAACGTCCGCGAGACCTGATCGGCCAGGAGAATGTAGCTCGCTCGTGTGCACCCGTTTGGAACGAGGGGGCGTGCGAATCGCAACGTGTTGCACTGCGAGTCTTCCTTATTGCTGCGGACGACTCGTATCACGTCATGCCTGGCGGGTTGGTTTGCATGGCGGGAACTTCAGCACCGCTGGACCTGTCGGTCCTTGCAGGCGAGGTCAGCAAAGATGCGTGGGTCGTCTCGGACGCTCCCGTCCAACCTGTGACGCTCTTGAGTTCGGGTAAGCAAGCCGTGGCGTTACGTCGGAGCGGTGCCGAATTGCCAAGCCGTGTTGCTGACAATTTATTCTGGTTGGGACGTCATGTTGAGCGTGCGCAGAATGCGTGCCGATTGCTTCGCCCGGTGGCAAATCGATTGACGAGTGAATCGGGTGGCGAGACATTGCCCGACCTCTCGATGCTGGTCCACAGTCTGGCACAGCATGGGCTGATCGAACCCGGCTTTGCGGTCGAGCCGATGCGTGACCTCTTGCCGACGATCAGCCAGGTTTTGCCCGCGTCGATGCTCGATGCGACGCAACCGGACAGCTTGCGTTCCATGTTCCGTGCTGCTCATAAGAACGCGACGCTGGTGCGAGATCGCCTTTCACTGGACAGCTGGCGAGTTCTGCATCGAGTCGAGCGAGAATTCGAGCTCACCGCCGCGAAGCCGCAACTCGAGTTCGGCCTCGCAGAACTGCTCGACTTACTTAATGACTTGATCGGAGCACTCGCGACTTTCGACGGACTGATCGGCGAAAGCATGACACGAACACCCGCTTGGCGTTTTCTGGAGCTAGGCCGACGGTTGGAGCGATCATTGCACACGATCGGTCTCGTTCAATCGCTTTTTGCCATGTCGGGCGAAAGTGATACGCGGGCTCTTGAAGCTGCGTTGGAAGTGGCAGATAGCATGATGACCTACCGCAGTCGCTATCTGGCGAGTGTAAACCTTGCACCCGTCTTGGATCTGCTGCTAACCGACGAGACGAACCCTCGGTCGTTGGTGTTTCAGCTGGAAGCAATATCAGAACACGTCGAACACCTGCCCCGTGACGAATCGCAGCCGCTGCGAGGTCCGGATCAGCGAATCGCGTTATCGATGCTGCATAGTGCAAGAATGCTGGATCTGGAGGCATTGCAGGAATACCGTGCGACAGCGAAGCCGTCGGCATTGGAGCGGGCATTGGGTCGACTGAGCACACAACTTCCGAAGCTGTCGAATCTAATCGGACATCGCTACCTGATCCACGCGGACGTGCCACAGCAGATGAGCGAGTCGAGGCGCAGCACATGATCAAGTACAAGATCAGCCATACGACGACCTATGATTATGACGCTCCGGTCGCCGTATGCCAAAACGTCGTGTACCTGACGCCGCGTTCAACACCCTACCAGAATTGCACTTACCATCGCTTGACGGTCCGACCAATTCCCGGTTCGCCGCATCGGCGTACGGACTACTTCGGCAACACTGCATCGCTATTCTCTCTCAGCACCGGGCACCGCAGGCTGCAAATCACAGCTCACAGCACAGTGGAAATGATCGAGCCAACGTTGCCCGTCGATGGAACATCGACACCGTGGGAGACCGTTCGGGACGCGTTGCCGCAGAATCGAACGGAGGAGGGACTGGCCGACTATCAGTTCTGCTTCCCTTCACCGCGGGTTCCGATGGTCGCTGAACTGGCGGAATATGGACGGCAAAGTTTCACGCCGGGCCGTCCGATTGTCCAAGCCTTGAGAGACTTGAACCATCGGATCAATACCGATTTCACTTACGATCCTACGGCAACCAACGTGAACACTCCCGTCACGGATGCCTTCAAGCAAAAGCGAGGTGTCTGTCAGGATTTGGCGCACATCATGCTGGCCTGCCTTCGCCCACTGGGACTAGCCGGGAGATACGTCAGCGGCTACTTGAGAACGCATCAAACGGAAGGTCAACCGAGATTGGTGGGAGCCGACGCGTCGCACGCATGGGCGTCGTTGTACTGCGGTGCCCAGGGTTGGGTGGATGCTGATCCAACCAACGACGTTCTTCCCTCGGTCGAACATATCACCGTGGCCTGGGGCCGCGACTTTGGAGATGTCTGCCCGGTGGCGGGAATGTTCGTCGGTGGCGGTTCGCATCGTTTGAGCGTTTCGGTTGACGTTGTGCCATCTTAGTGCGCCATGCGATAGATCCTGACTCGCCTGCCTCGAAAGTTACGTACAGGAATGCCCTTGTCAAACGTAGTTGTGATCACGATGATGCACCGATGGCGGGCGTAATGATCTCGACGAAAAACTGAGGTCTCACACAGATTCTGACCATCACAACCTCTAGGGACGGTATGAGTCAAAGCCCCACAACTCACCTCGATTTCAGTAAGTACAATACCGGCGAGTTTTTCGACGAGTTGGTCGACGAGTCGGGAAAACCTCGGAACGGCGCTGAGTTATTGATCGAGAAGTTGGAAGCTCTCGACTTCGAGGAACTCAAACGCCGCCAAGCCGGTGCCGAGCGGTCTCTGTTTCGGCTCGGAATCACCTTTGCGGTCTATGGCGACACCAAGGGCAAAGAGAAGATCTTTCCGTTCGATATCATTCCGCGGATTGTCCCATCCAACGAATGGGAGTGGCTCGAACGAGGACTGAAGCAGCGCATCACCGCGCTCAACATGTTCATCGACGACATCTATCATGCGAAGTGGATTCTGAAGGATAAGATCATTCCCGAGGAGATCGTACTGGCGGCGGCAAGCTACCGCAAAATCTGCCAGGGGTTGGACCCGCCTCGAAAGATCTGGTGCCACATCACGGGAACCGATTTGATCCGCGGTGGTGATGGTCAAATCCATGTCCTTGAGGATAACCTGCGGTGCCCCTCCGGCGTGTCTTATGTGCTGCAAAACCGGCTGGTGATGAAACGCAGCTTTCCGCAGATCTTCGCCGCATCGCACGTCAAGCCGGTGGTCGATTACCCCAGCCAATTGCTGAAGACTTTAGAGCACTTGGCACCTGACGGATTGCCGAACCCAACGGTGGTCGTACTCTCGCCCGGCAGCTTCAATTCCGCTTATTACGAGCACTCGTTCCTAGCTCAGCAAATGGGCGTCGAGCTCGTACAAGGCAGCGACTTGGTGGTTCATGAAGGCTTCGTCAACATGCGGACGACGGCCGGTCTCAAACGCGTCGACGTGATCTATCGCCGCATCGACGACGATTTCCTCGACCCGAAAGCCTTCCGCCCCGATTCCATGCTCGGTGTTCCGGGGCTGTTCGAGGTCTATCGCGCAGGACGCGTGGCGTTAGCAAATGCTCCTGGGACGGGCATCGCGGACGACAAGGTAATCTATTCCTACGTCGACAAGATCGTTCAGTACTATCTTAAAGAGGACATGATCATTCCCAACGTGCCAACCTACCTGTGTTGGGACGACAAGCAACGCGACCATGTGCTGAAGAACCTCGACAAATTGGTCGTCAAGGCAGCCAACGAGTCCGGCGGCTACGGAATGCTGGTGGGGCCGCATTCGACCAAGGCAGAACAAGATAAGTTCGCGGACCTAATCAAAGAGAGCCCTCGCAATTACATCGCTCAACCGACGCTGTCGCTGTCTCGAGTCCCAACAATTATCGGCGACACCGTCGAAGGTCGGCACGTGGACTTGCGGCCTTACATTTTGTACGGCAAGGACATCTTCGTGTTGCCTGGCGGTTTGACGCGAGTGGCGTTAAAGAAGGGCTCACTCGTCGTGAACTCGTCGCAAGGCGGCGGTAGCAAGGACACATGGGTCATCGAGAAGTCCTGAGAGTAAACACGAACACGCAAAGAATTAAGTAGTCGAGACCTTCCACATGCTCAGCCGCGTTGCCGATTCAATTTACTGGATGTCACGCTACGTCGAACGCGCCGAGAATCTCGCTCGTTTTGCCGACGTGACATTCAACATGATGCTCGACCTCCCGCCTGGATCGGCCGGCCAGTGGTTGCCGCTGGTCAGCACTACCGGCGATCACGAGTGGTTTCAAGAGCACTACGGCGATCCGACGCAAGAAAACGTAATCCGCTTCTTGACCTTCGATCCCGAGTATTCGAACTCGATTCTGTGCTGTCTGCAAAGTGCCAGGGAGAACGCACGCAGTGTCCGCGAAACGATCTCGTCGGAGATGTGGGAAGACCTAAATTCGTTCTACCTGTTGGTGATGGATGCTGCTTCGTCGAGCGACTCACAGCAGTCCCTGCAGGACTTCTTCCACGAAGTGAAGAATGCGAGCTATCGTTTCAAAGGTATCACCGACGGTACGATGCCGCATGGCGAGCCTTGGCATTTCGCTCGCTTGGGCCGTTACATTGAACGAGCCGACAAGACGTCCCGCATTCTGGATGTTAAGTACTTTCTGCTGTTACCTGAGCCAAGTGACATCGGAACGTCCTTTGATGATTTGCAATGGTCGGCGGTTCTGCGAAGCGTTAGCGGCTTGGAAATGTTTCGCAAACGTCATCACGGGATTACCCCCGAGCGAGTTGTCGGCTTTCTCATCCTGGATCGAATGTTTCCGCGCTCGATCATGTACTGCGTGAACGAAGCCGATCAAGCGTTGCATGCCATTTCCGGTTCTCCTATGGGAACCTTTTGGAATCCTGCGGAAAAGCAGATGGGAAAGCTGCGTAGCGAACTCGCCTATGCCCATGTGGACGACGACATCATCGAAGTGGGACTACACGAGTTCTTGGACGCGCTGCAGACTAAATTGAACACCGCCGGCAAGGCCATCTACGAGTCGTTCATTGAAGCCGACTCGCCACGTGTGAACGGCGGACGCTCACAAATGCAGACACAGTCGTCGATATAAGCGTCAAGCCGACTTAGGGATGACTCAAGAATAACTTACTTGTTTTTTCGATAGGGTCCGCTGTGCGGACCGCGGGAATTCCTGGTCCGCACAGCGGACCCTACCCTTGAAATGCCGAAGTTATTTTTGAGTTGGTCCTTAGGAACCCCGGAAAAGCAACTTCCGTAGCGAAATTGTGTTGCTCGCATTCCTTAGACGGTGAGCCATGGCAGGCAATAACTGGCGAGGCTTAGGACTAGCAAGAAGCCACACATATCCGTGATCGTGGTCAGAATCGGCCCGGATGCCAGCGCTGGATCTTGTCCAAGGCCGCGGAGCAGCATCGGGACGGTGCCGCCTATCACTGCGGCCAGCAGCGTGTTCATCGCCAATGCAATCGCAACGACAGCGCCGAGGACGACATTCCCCTTCCAAGCAAAGGCAACAAGTCCTAGCAGCAACCCCAGCACCACGCCGTTGATCGTGCCAACCGCTGCCTCCTTCGAGAAGACTCGCCAGAATTCGCGAGGCTTGATTAAGCCCAATGACAGTTCCCGCATACTCACCGCAACGGCCTGATTCCCGGAGCAGCCGCTCATATCCGAAATGATCGGCAAAAACACGGCCAATGCAATGACCGACGATAGCGTGTCCTGGTGCATGGCGATGACGCTGGCTGCGACGATGTTCAACACGATGTTGATACTCAGCCACGACAGCCGCCGAAAGCTGCGTAATCGCAAGGGCATCGTACGCAGCTCTTCGCCGCCCATAATGCCCATGAATTTCAAGAAGTGCCGGCTGGACCGTTCCTCGGCAGCTTCTTCCACGTTGACCCGTTTAACAATACCAACGAGATAGCCGTTCGCTTCGACAACAGGCACGCCCAGCCATTGGTGATGGTCAAAGAACCGCTCCAATTCCTCGAGCGGTGTGTCAACTTCGACGCTCTTGGGTTTCGCCAGCATCACTTCATCGATCCGCGTTGTACTCAATGCGAGCAACAAATCACGCAATCGCAGCACGCCTCGCAAATGCCCGGCCTTCGACACGACATAGGCATACTGGACATCAAAATCGCGATATCGCTCGGCATTACGCCGCATGTCATTGACCACGTCCTCACAACGCAAGTTCTCGACATAGGCCAAATACTCCGTCACCATCAAGCCGCCGGCAGTCTCCGGCGAGTACTGCATCAGCCGCCGAGTCTCCGCGGCATCCGCTGGCTTCATTTCGGCCAGGATTGCTTCCGCCCCAGCGTCGGACAGGCGAATCATCATGTCTGCCTGGTCGTCGCTCCCCAACTCGCTGACAATCGCCGCAGCATCGCCTGGAGACATCTGTTCCAGTAATTGAGCGGCATGTGCTTCGGGCAAAGTCTCGACGATTTCTGCAGCGTCTTCGTCCGACAATAACTTCAGGAGTCGCGTTTGATCGCCTTCACTCAAGTTGACGACGGCGTGAGAAGACTCGGCGGGGCTCAGGTTCTCCAAACACACATCGACGGCTTGAGCATCCGAGTTGGCAATTGCGTTTCGGAGTTGTTCAAGCGGTTCGTGTTCGAGTTCCAAAGCGGATTCCCCTCTATTGAAAGCCCTCCGCAAGACCGCACGAGGACGCCATTATTCGCCTTAGGAACGGGCGATGATTAACTTCTGGCTGTGAGCCGACGGCCTCTGCTGGGAATGTAACGTACAGGGCCCGCGGCTAGCGCCGTCGGCTCACGAAATCCGCGAATACCGAAGTAGCTGTTCCCGCATGCCTTAGCGGACGCGAACGTCAGTTTACGCGAATTCAGGAACTTGGCTATGGCCTACGATTGCCGCTATTTTGGATCTGCCAGCACCACGAGTTGGACGGTGCTGCTGGAGACTGCACCACGTGAATCTGTCAATGTAAAGAACCAAGCCGTAGTATCGGCGGGTGGTGCGTCGGCGTTGATTACTTCGGAGGAAATCGTCGCAGGAGTGGATTGCCATTCACGTTGATTGATTGGCTTGGTGTCGGTTGTGAAGTGAAGTTCGGCCTTCGTTATAGGTACTTCCGACTGGTAGGTGGTTTGGGCCTTGCCGTCAGTGATGCGAAGGGAATCGACTGTCGCGAGTGGCTGGCCACCTTGCAAATGGCTATCGATGAACAACCCGATCTCGGGTGGAGCCCAACCGGCGGGATGGCCATGTGGCATCTTGACGGTAATGCAAAATTGCTTCTCGCCCGGTACTGCGGCAATGCTTTTCATGTAGCTGTCGAGCGGGTACGCAAAGTCGTTCGTGCCGTTCACAAACAGGATCGGCATCGACACGGCTGGCAAGTAGCGAGACGGATCCCAAAGCGTCACCCAACGTTCCCGTTGTTCCGCTGTCATGCGTCCGAACCGGTCGAGCCACGCACTGTTCTCATGCAGGAAGCCGCATCCGTAAACCGGCACAGCGGCCTTGAAACGGCTGTCGACCCCCGACACGATGCAGGTTAGATATCCACCCCAACTGATCCCGGTTACGGCCGTTCGATTGGAATCGACACTGGCGAAACTGCGGATCAGCGAGTGTGCGCGAATCACATTCGCCACCGCATGATACGGCCACTGCTCTGCGGGATCCTTGTCGACGCTCCCAAACTTCTCGTCATCACCTTGATCCGGACCACCTTCTTCGAGCCGAGTGCGGTTCTCACGTTGGTGTTGATTCACACCTTCATGTGGACGATAGCCAGCCAGGTCCATGGCGATCGCAGCATAGCCCCGTTTCGCCCACAACTCGGCCCATTCGCGAAACGCAGTCCCGCCCCCGCCGTGAACTAACACCACAGCAGGAAGATTTCTATCGAGCAAGATGTTGGCGTTGAGCGTGCCTGGCGATGCGTAGTAAGCGAACACACGTGTAGGTTTACCCTGATACGGCTCGCCCGCGTAGGATAAACTTCGCACGGAGCTCTTGATGTCCTGCCAAGCAAACTCAGGCGGCTTGCTCAGCTCATCGAGATCCCAAGGCATCGTGGCGGGTAGTTGAGGCGACCGCGTGATCGGATCGTCAGCGAAGGTGACCGTCGCTAGAGTCATGAACAGTAGACACAGTTGAGTTGTTCGTTTCATGAATTACTCTTGCTAACGTGAATTCGTTAAAAAATTGGCGGGGGAAGAAGGGAACGCTAATCTGCACTAATCGACGCTAATGGAAAAAAATCGGCAACCCTTTCCTATTAGCGATGATTAGTGCGGATTAGTGTTCCCTCTATTTAGTTCACTCTTCTTCGCTCACATCCCAGCGGTCCGTTCGGAACGGGGCCGCCGGGAGTCCTGCTCCATTCACTAGGTTGCCGTCCGGATTGTCGGCCCAGTTGTACCGTGCGGCAACCGGCGTATGCACTTTCTTGCTGGAAAGGACCAACAGGCCAGTCTCCTTATCGATACTCGCGTCGGCCGGATAGAACTTGCGGTCTTCGTCCGCGACGGCGAAGCCGCGTAGCGGTTTTCCATCGGAGCTCTTGAGGCCATTTGCGTGTATGAAGTTGACCATCACGCGACCGGGAGTCACTTTGCCCGCATCGTTCGTCGTTCCAGTACGATACTGCGAGAAACTCATCAGCGGTCCAGAGTAAACGATCTCTTGGCCGTAAGTTGTGCCGAGAGCCCAGAGCGCAAGGCGATGCCCAACCGTTTGCTTGTCCTTCGGGTGGATGTCATTCGCTTCACCGACGTCCGTCGTAATCGCGATACCGGTATTCTTCAGTTGCAACGTCTGCATTTCGCTCTCGCGGACCATCACCCAGCCGGTTGTCTGAACGGGTTCGTCAACCGGCGCGTGAAAGTTTGGCAGCTGGACGGTCAAGAACTGAAAATCGCCTTGCTCCCAGCGCGATCGCCAATCGCCAATCAAGGCCTTCAATTGTGCGGCGTACAGGACACCATCCGCGATGGAGTGCGAATTGCGCTCGCCTTGATACCACGTCGCTCCACGAATCGCGTAGGGAATCAGCGGGTTGATCATCCCGTTAAATAAGTTTGCGGGTCGATTCTGGTTCACACGAGGGTCGCCGACAGGCTGAGGCCTTCGTGGAACAGGTTTCCCGTCCTTCTTCGCAGTTGCAGCTCGCTTCTCCCATCTGGCGAGGGCTGCCTCGTAAGTTGACTTGGCTTGTGCTGGATCGAAAGCGGCAATAGTTCTGTCGAACGCTTCGAGCTTGGGCACGATGGCATCGACCGCTTGTTGAGCGGGCAAACTGGTCCAAGCGGCAACGTCGGTACCGCCCCACGAACTATTGATCAGCCCAATCGGGACATTTAACTCCTGGTAAAGTTTCCGGCCGAAGCAGTAGGCCGTCGCGGAGAATCCTCCGACGGAATCGCTAGTGCAAATACTCCAACTGCCTGAACAATCTGCCTGCGGTTCGGGAGTTGCGTGCGAGTTGGTCTTAAAGTGTCGGATCTGTGGGAAGTTGGCGTGCTGCTTTTCATTTTCGAAATCCTTGGCACGATTGACCGTCATCGCCATATTCGACTGGCCGGAACAGAGCCATACTTCGCCGACGAGTACATCGCTGACAGTGACTTTGTTGCTGCCGCTGGCCGTCAACGAGAATGGTCCGCCAGCTGACATCGCATCGAGCTTCAGCATCCACTTGCCGCTTGCGTCGGCGGTCGTCTGCTTCGATTGGCTACCGAGTGTTACCGCGACCGACTCGCCTGGGTCAGCCCACCCCCATACCGGAACGGCCATCTCACGCTGCAAGACCATATGGTCGCCGAACACGCCAGCCAGTCTGACTTCTGCATGCAGAGCGGCCGTACCGAGCAGGAGTCCGAGTAAGACGATCAAGTTGAACTTTAACCAGCGATGAGGGAGTGGCATCTAAAATCCTCCTGGAAGTGTCCCGGAATGAGTGGCATTCGTAGAAACGCATTCTAACTGGCCGGAATCGCGATGCGAGGCCCAAACAGCGCGATGTACGTGTGGGTTGGGACCTGCACAACTATCCTTAACGAGGGTATGTGCGCATAATCGGATACTCGTTCCGCCGTGGCCTCACATGGCGGTTGCCGACATCGATGCTAACCGCTCGCTTTACTCATGCTCCGACTAGCCTCCTATATCGCCTTATGCACGGTCGTCGTTTCACTTAGCGAGGTGTCTGCGCGAGCGGATGATCTCGATTCTCGGATCAATCTCGAGTTGGCATTTCGCGACTCGATCTTAGAGCAACCAGCTCCCGAGCGATTTCAGCCGCTGATTCGCGAAGGCGAGACGACAATCACTTTCGTTCGTGACTTGCCCGAGACCGTCGGGAAGACAGAGTTCTTCCTGAAAGTAGATTGGTCATATGATTACCGATACGTGACCCAGGCGACCGATGGAGGAACACAAGTTACCGTAACCCCAAAAAACGTTAAGTTGACTCCACGCCTGCGGCACGTGATTCGGATGCCGGTTGCGTTTTATCACGCAGAGGTTTGGGATTCACGACTGCTCGGTCACGAGTTTGATCATGTCGCTGTCAGTCTCGATCCACGCCCCCGCGCGCTGCTCGTACATTTGTGCAGTAACCTGCCGGTATACCGCTTCTCGATCGAAGGCGAAGAAACGCCGAGTGACAAAGAGATGCGTGAGGGAATCAATCAAGAGATCCAACGCCGTCAGTCAGCGATCCTTGAGCTGCTACGAGCGAACTACGTTGCGCTCGACAAAGTCAGCTCGCACGGTCAATCAGCAATGCAACACCGACGAGAATTTTTTGCGTCGCTCTACACGGAATCGAATCTCAAGGCCACCAAGTTCGCGTATTTGGAAGAAGCAAAAGCGATTCTCGACAGCGAATCGTATCAACGGCTTAAACCGATACATGTATCTGCCGATCCCGTGCATTCTGAGTCACGATGATCTTCATATTTGCAGGAGATTGGCAATGGCTTCATTGAGGCGTTTGACCTCCGACTCAAGTGTCGCATACGCTTCATCCACGCCGGTCAGGTCGCCATCGTGGCCCATTTTTTCCAGGCGAAACGCTGCTGCTACCGTTGATTGGGCAGCGAAGTGCGCCGCCGAGCCTTTGATCGTATGGGCTAGGCGGCGGATTTCTCCCATGTCTTCGCGCTTAATGGCTTCTTGAATCTCTGTCAGATAGGAATCGGCTTCGCTGACGAACAGCGTCATTACCTCTCTTAGCAGATCTTCTCTGCCGCCGATCTGCTCGACGGCGGCGTTCCAGTTCATAATCGTATTGTTTGGCGCTGGCTCTGTCGGCGACTCGCTCTCGGCGGGAGCGGAAGCAGTAATGCCCTCGATCATTTCATACAAGGCTTTGGGCTGCACGGGTTTCGATAAATACGCATCCATACCCGCCTTCAGGCAGCGCTCGCGGTCACCCTTAAGAGCATGGGCCGTCATGGCCACGATCTGCATGTGCTTGCCTGTGGTTTGTTCCCTTTGGCGAATGGCGGCTGTCGCTTCGAAACCATCCATTTCGGGCATCATCACGTCCATTAACACAAGATCGAAGACCTCGCGTTCAACCGCTTCGACGGCTTCCAAGCCATTGTTCGCAATTACAACTTGGTGCCCACGCCGCTCCAGTAACCCACGAGCAACCTTCTGGTTGATCAGTCCATCGTCAGCCAGCAAGATACGCAACGCTCGCCGTGCTTCGCCGGTCGGCAACGCCGGATGTACACGTTGAGGAGCCGACACCTTCTCGGTACTTAAAGCGCGCAGAATCGTCTCACGGAGGTTGGATTGCTTGACTGGTTTGATGAGGTTGTGGGCGATACCCAGTTCCTGGCAGCGAGCTGAGTGGTCGGATAACGCGGATGACAGCAAGATAAAAGTCGCATCCTTCAATCGCGGGTTCTGCCGAACTCGCTCGGCAACCATGAATCCGTCCATCTCCTGAAGCATCATGTCCAACAGCACCAGTCGGAACGGATCACCGCGAGTCACGGCTTCGTCTAGCTGGGCGAGTGCGGCGGGTCCATCGGCAGCCAGGCTGGGCCGCATTCCCCAGTTGACCAACACGTCCTGGAGGATGCGGCGGTTGGTGTTGTTGTCGACGACCACCAGTACCGACATGTCTGTAAGCTCTTCGATCTTCAACCACGAATGCCTTGGGGCTCCTTGGGCAATGCCGAAGCGAACCGTGAAGTGGAACTCACTACCTTCTCCGACCTCGCTTTCAACCCACAGTTCCCCGTTCATTAGTCCGACAAGTTGCTTTGAGATGTTGAGCCCCAAGCCTGTGCCACCGTATCGTCGAGTCGTCGAGCTGTCCGCCTGGCCAAATGCCTCAAAGATTTTTTGTAGCTTGTCGGGTGGAATCCCCACGCCGGTGTCACTGACCATGAAGTGCAAATCGACGTGCGATTCTTCGATCGCTTCAACGGTAACGGCAACGACGATCTCGCCTTGCTCGGTGAATTTGAGCGCGTTGCCAACAAGGTTGACGATGATCTGTCGCAGGCGTCCCGGGTCGCCAACAAGTGTGTCAGGCACATCCGGAGGGACGAGATAGTTCAGCTCAACGCCCTTTTCCGCAGCTCGTAACCCGAACGTGTGCATTGCATCGCCAAGACTATCCCGAAGCGGGAAGTCAATCGTTTCCAGTTCAAGCTTGCCGGCCTCCACCTTGGAGAAGTCAAGAATGTCGTTGAGAAGCCGTAGCAGCGAATCGGCCGATTGGACAACGATGTTCAGGTATTCTTGTTGCTGGTGTGTCAACGATGTCTGCAAGGCCAATTCCGCCATGCCCATGACGCCGTTCATCGGTGTGCGAATCTCGTGGCTCATGTTGGCGAGGAAATCGCTCTTGGCTCGGTTGGCCTGTTCAGCCGCTTCTTTCGCCCATCGCAATTCGTCTTCGCTGCGGCGCAGCTCGGTGGCGGTGCGTTCCAATTCGGCGTTGGAAACGGCAAGTTCCCGGGCGCGAGATTCGGCGGCGGCGGTGCGATCCGCCACGCGTTGCTCCAACGTCGCGTTCAAACGTTGCAGTTCGGCGAAGCCTTCGGCATTCTCAAGGGCCGCACCAGCGATCGTCGCAATGAACTCGGCAAGGCGTTTCTCGTCTTCGCCGAACAATCCGCTAACGTTCCGATGGTCCACGTAGAAGCAGCCCGCTGGTTCACCTCGCACGAACACCGGCGCACACAAGGCCGATCGTACGCCGGAGAGCAACGCTCCTTCCTCTTCGGCTTGGGCCTTTTCGGTTAGTACGATCACCTGCCGCGTGGCGAGAGCACGCTCGGCCATGTCGCGGCAGTATTTCGCATCAATCTCACCTGAAATCTTCGTGATGTCGTCGTCGGCTTCTTCGCCTTGAAGTCGGAGTAACAGACAACGCTCGCCACGGAGGAGTAAGTCCGCAGCCTCGCGAACCTCCTGAAAGACCGTTTCGCGTGATAAAGCCGAAGCGATGCGGCGCCCCGCTTCAAGCACCTTATCGAAACGATCGACAAGCGAAAGCGTGGCCGTCTTGGTGGGGATCGCTTCTGCGACGGACGCATCATCAAGTGCAAAATCTGCCCCGAGAGTACGAAGCGTCTCGCGAGCACTAGCCACATCTTCTGCTGCCCCCGGCCAGCCGACTTCTAAACCGACTCGTCCCCGTGCCAAAAGTGTTTGAGCATGTTCGAAGCGAGCTCCCTGTCGCTCGGCAACGGACAAACTTTCGTCTAGATGTCGACGTGCCTTCCGAAGTGATCCATTCATTGCGGCGACAAGTCCCGATTCTCGCAACGCATGAGGCAAGTCGGTTTGGAATTTTCGCGCTACGGATAAGGCTTTACGAGCGAATCGATGGGCACTGTCGAGCAGTTCGGCACGACGATGCGGGACGAGGCCTTTCGCCGCCTCCCACTGCAAACGATGGGTTGTTGCCAACCACGGCAGGATTGGTCCCACCCATGCGTTCATACCGAGCTTTCGCCCCACTTCGTAGGCGTGCTTCAAGACCGTACCTGCTTCGGCCAACTCGCCCAACTCGACAAGCCGGACAGCCTCTGCCAGTAACACAAGTGCACTCGCCCAAACATCGTTGCGTTCTTTGCCTATTTCCTGCTGGGTGATGTCCACCGGCACGCGCCCGCCAGAGGCTCGTGACCAAACGTCGAGCGCCAATCCCGATGCTTTGTCATCCCCCATTTCGCTGCACTCGCGGTACAACTGTTGAGCTTCGGCGACCGCACTCTCCAAATCACCCTTGCGGTAGAGCGCGTTGGCGATCGAGTACCAGGCAATATTCCTTTCCCAATAATCGCCGGTCCGTTCGCAAAGTCGGACTGCCTGCCTACTAACGCTGATACACTCGTCGTACCGAGCCCAAGCGAAGAGCACTACTCCCAGGTAGTTCAACGACTGCCCCTGGCCGCACTCGTCGCCTAAATCCTTGCGTATATCGAGCGACTTCTTTGCGTAGACTTCACCACGACTTAGCCACGGTACCACAGACATGATGGGTGCATGGGCCGCCCAGGCGGAGCCCAGTTCGACAGTTGGCGGATACCGTTCGGCCAGATTAAAACTGCGCAAATGAGCCCACAGACAGGGAACCTTGCCGCGTTCGAAAAAATAAACACGCGACAAATGCACAAGCAGGTCAATGGCTCGCAACTCCTTCTCGGCGTCTTGTGGGCTACGACGAGCTAAAAACTGCTTTGGGAATATCGTGTGCAATGCCTGCACCAGCGCTTCCCAAGCGATACCGGCTAAGAACCCGGCAGTGTGGGATGGAATTCTTCGACCAAGCAACCGGATTGATCGCTCGAGCGCCTCGCAGCTTGCCGTATTGTCGCCTTCTTTGAAGGCAAGGATGCCGAGTTTTCCTTCAATCTCGGCCCGACCCATGTCGTCTTTCGCCAGAAAACTTGCTGCTTCAAACCATTGCGCCGCTGCTTGATAGCGACCACGCAGCATGAGAACGTCACCCAAACCTTCAGCAATACGATATCGTGTCACCTCATCGGCATCGGGAACACCGCGTTGTGCGATGCGATACTGTTGTTCGGCAAGTTCCAGCGCATGGTGCGTGCGGGCATCGTCTGCGGCCGCCAGGGCAAAGGGCAAGGCTCGTTCGCTTTCACCAGCGGCGTCGAAGTGATATGCCAAATCGTAGACTTGGCCTGGGGCGTCAGCCGCGAGGTAGAGTGCCGCACGTAGATGCGATTCCTTAAGTTCCCGCTCCGGCATCCGATCGAGTAAGGTTTGCCGGAGTTTGTCGTGAAGGAATGCGCAAAGGTCATTCTTTGCTTTGGCCCAAATAATGTGCCTCTGTTGGGCCTCATGCATCGCGGCGATGGCTTGTGCCGAGCTCTGCCGAGCCAACTTAGATGCCGTGAATAAGTCGAACTCTTTTCCAAGCACTGCTCCAATCGAGAGTAGTTTAAGCGTGTTCTCAGGCAATAAGCCAATTCGCTTTGAAAGGAAGGCCGCCGCGTGGCGAGACGACTGCACATCGGCCATTGCCGACGGTTCGACGCGCCACGCCCCGACCGCTTCGGAACTGGATGCAGAAGCCCGCTGCGGTATCAAGGCACCAGACTCTACCAACCCTCGCACCGCCGCCGCTGCCATGAACGGGCTGCCTTCAGCTAATCGTTCGATCACTGCTACGGCCTCGTCTGGCAACGGTCCGGCCATCGATTCCACCAGCTTGCGGACGTTAGAAGCCGGAAACGCACGGAGCTTTAGATGAGCCGAGGCATTCAATGCACGCAACGGATGGTCGAATGCGACTTCTTCCGATCGGAAGGCCGCGACTACAAGAATCGGACGCTCGGTATTTTCCGATTGACGCTGCCAATTGCTCAATACCCGGATTGTCAACTCATCGGCCCATTGGCAATCATCAAGCAGCACAAGTACGGGCCGCCCGGTCTTTCCGACAGCGTCCAGAAGAGTGGTTAGCGCCTGAACGCTGCGTGCTTCCCCGTGTTCTTCGGGGCCCAGTTGAGCTGTCGAACTGATGCCAAACAGGTTGGCCAATTCTGGCAAAGCGGAACACGCAGCTTCCCGTTGATCGCCCAATCCGACCCGGAACTTCTCTTCCATACCAAGTTCGAGTCGCGCCGCGGATACCAACCCTTCCGCCACACCGATTAGAAGTTGAAACGGACGTTGTGCAGCTTGGTCCAATCCTTGCCCCCGCAATATCCACACACCCTGCTGTGCGCCGTGTTGGGCAAACTCTGCCAGAAGCCGACTCTTTCCGCCGCCGGACTCGGCTTCCAGCAGCACGACGCCGCTTCGACCAGTTTGTGCGTTCTCGAGCTGAGAACTGAGCGTTTCCAACTCTTGGTCCCGACCGACGAAAGCGGGTTCCGTCAGTGTTTGCCGACGATCATGAATCCCTACAACGATCGTTGGTTCCGACTCGCCGCGTTGCAAAGCCTCTGCGATTACGGTGAGGTCCGTAGCGACGGCCTCTGCTGCCTGATAACGGTCACGAGGGTCCTTGCGCAGCAGTCGCTGGACGACTTCATCCAAGACACGTGGGACCGACAAACCCAACCCCCGCAATTTTGGCGGCTGTACGGTCATGTGCTGACGCAACACTTCACCAACGTTTTCGCCCGCAAATGGCGGTCGCCCAGCGAGGCATTCGAAAAGCACAATTCCTGTGGAGTACAAGTCGGAACAAGCGGTGACTTCTTGATCTAGAAGTCCAGCGCCTTCGGGCGACATGTATTGTGCGGTCCCGATCCATTGATCGCGAATGCTGGCGTCTAGTCGGGCGCTACGAGCGATACTGAAATCGATAAGCGTCGCTTCGCGCAGAAAAGTGCCTTCGTTCACGATCACGTTGGCCGGTTTGACATTTCGGTGCAGGACCTCATGGGCATGCGCCTCACTCAACGCATTCAAGATCGCACATCCCACCGTGAGCGCATCCATCACAGGCAGCGGCCCCTGTTGCAACCGTTGCTGTAATGTGATTCCCGGGACAAACGGCATGACGAGGTAGACCAAGTCACCCTCATCACCGCAGTCAAGCAAAGGTGCGAATACTCCGGTTCCAATTCGCGATAGTACATCTGCCTCATGCTCGAGTCGCATTCGTGCCGAAGCGGACAACACGGAAGCGCGCATCAACTTTACGACGACCGATGTACCGGCAGCGCGATCCGACGCCAGAAACACATCCGACTCGTGCTCGCTATTCAGTGGACGCAGCAACTCGTAGCGACCGCCGATTACTCGACGGTCCTGCGAGTCATGACTATCGATGACTCTGTTCGCCGCTGATTGAGGAGGATGAGCGCTCATCGACCGGTGCCCCGATGCCCAAACGCTCGTCCAGCTCCCTCTGGCGATTCGGCACCTATACTGTGACTCGTCAGGTACGCGAAAGATTTCGTGACCATAAGCTTAGACTCTCATCGCTTACCGATCCGTTACATGGCGGTCGACCGAACAGCGTGTTCGGCGGTCGGTTTCAAACAATTAACGGCGATTCCCTGTAACGTTGCAGTGATCAATTCTCGGTTACGATCAATAAACCAATGATCCCCGTCGACCTCGATCAGGGCGAAGTCTCCTTCGGTATATCTTTCCCACTCCTGAATCTGGTCGATGTAAGCAAAGTCGTCTTTCCCAGCGGCGAACGCGGTGATTGGGCACTTTAGACAGGACATTGGTTCGAAGCGGTAACTTTGAAGCAGTGGAAAATCCCTCCGCATCCCAGGCACCAAAGCCTTGAAAAATTCCAGATCCTCAACATAGCGAGACAACGAGGCCAGATACTCCGGACTATTGTCAGCAACCATGGCTTTGAGGAGGACTTCACGCTGCTGCCATTGCGGCATCAGATTGGGTGCCGCGGTGCCGGTCACCACAAAGTGTGCCGCTTCGCGACGATGAAGCTCCCTCAAGCGACGCATGGTTTCCCAGGCGACGATTCCGCCGAAACTGTGACCCCAGATGACGACAGGGCGATCGAAATGCGGCAGTAGTTGCGGCACGATCTGGTCAACTAATTCATCGACGCTTTCGGCCAGCGGTTCCGCAATACGGTTCTCGCGTCCAGGCGTCTGCACCGCCAAAATGTCATAGTCCTCTGGTGGGTTGAGCAAAAATCTCGTGAACAACGATGCACCAACGCCCATCGAATGAAAACAAATCAGCCGCACCGGCGCTTCAGGATTGCTGGAGCCACGAATCAGCCACGGATTGAGAACTTCGATTCCCTCGAGGTCTGCCAAAGTAAAGTCGGCTGCGGCTTCCTTTGTATCTTGGGTCGTGCCGGATTCGGCAGAGCCATCAACGTCTAATTGCTCTAGTGTCTCTGTTGCCAAGGTCGCGATGCTCGGTCCTTTCAGCAACTTGATCAGCGGGATGTTGACGTCCAGTGAGCGTACGATCGATATTTGAAAGTCCGTCAGCATTAGTGAATCGAGGCCGAAGCTATCAATAGATTTGGAGACGTCCAGTTTCTCGGGAGCTGCGTCGAGGATCCGCGCCAACTTGCCGGTCAGCTCTTGTTCCAACCGCTTCAGTCGCTCGGCGGGTTCCAAATCCGCGAGTTCCGCGCGCAGGCTGCCTCCCTTCGAACGGACGCTTTCCGTCAAGGCAGCATCGCTCATCAAGTCGACGAACCGTGCATCTCGTACAAGATGTGGATAGGCCAATCGAAACCACGGCCAGTCGAGTCGGGCCGTCATTCGTTGCGTCGGCTGCTGAATTAGAGCAGCTTCTAATTTGGCAAGCACGTCCTCTAGCGGCATCACATACATGCCTTGAGTTTCTAACAGACCGATGATGTCCTGTTCGTCGTTCTCCGGCTTGGACATCCCCGCGTACTGTCCCAAGACTCCAAGATTGACCGATGTCGCAGGCAGCCCGCTCTGACGACGGTAGTTAGCGAGCGCGTCTTGGAAAAAGTTGGCGGCGGCATAGTTCAACTGGCCAAACAAACCCAACACCGAGGAGATGGAAGATAGGAGCACAAAGAAGTCGAGGTTCGATTGCGAAGCCAATGTTGCTTCGTGCAGGTTCCAAGCCCCCTGTGCCTTCGGACTAAAGACACGTTCGAATCGCGCTATGTCCATGTTCGGGATCGAAGCATCGTCGAGCACCGCCGCTCCATGAATCACTCCGGCCAGTGGAGGCGACTCGTTCTCGATCTGCTGGACCAGTTGTCGGACGGCTGCGGCGTCGCTGATATTCGCCTTGGCCAGCGTAATCTCGACGCCGAACTCTCTCATAGCCAAGACGCATCTCTCATCTTCCGCAGTTTTACAACCGCTGCGGCTCAACAACACCAGATGGCGCGCGCCTCGGTCAGCCATCCAGCGTGCGACGTGGAGCCCGAAACCACTAGCACCACCGGAAATCAGGTAAGTGCGATCCGAACGAAACGCAGCTTCGCGCGGCGGCAGCGTGTGTACGCGATCACCCTCCATGTTCATGACGATCTTACCCTGGTGAGCTGCCCGCGTCATGAATCGGATCGCTTCGGAAATTTTGGAAATCGGGAACTCAGTAATCTCGTGCGGTTCTAACTCACCGCGATCGAACAACTCCGCAACTTCGGTCAGCGCCTGTCGATGCAGCGCGGGTTGCTGGACTGCCAGCCGATCCACATCGACGACAAAGTAAGAGATGTTTTCACCCAGCCGCTCAAGATTCAGTTTACTGTTTCGATAGATATCGGCCTTGCCGATTTCGACAAACCGCCCGAAGGGAGCCAGGCACTTAATGCCTTGGGCGATGAATCTGCCCGTCAAGGAATTGAGAACGATATCGACACCACGCCCATTGGTGGCTTCCATAACTTGATTGTAAAAGTCCAATGACCGCGAATCGAAGACATGCTCGATACCCATCTGACGCAAGGACTCGCGTTTCGTTTCCGTTCCTGCCGTGGCGATTACGTTCGCGCCCACACGTTGTGCCAGGCGAATTGCCGCTCCGCCCACACCGCCGGCAGCGGAATGTATCAACACAGTGTCGTTGCTGGCCATCCGCGCCAAGTAACACAGCGAGTGCCAAGCCGTAATATAGACCAACGGCACGGCCGCCGCTTGCTGAGGTGTCAGCCGTTTGGGTCGACGCACGACGTATTCGCCACGCGTGATCACCCGACCGCAGAAACCCTCGGGCACTCGCGCAATCACTTCATCGTCAGCTTGGACGTGCGTGACCAGCGATCCCGTTCGTAGCACGCGGCCCGCGACCTCCAAACCTAGTCGATCAGCCGTCAATCCACCGGCGACCGCGTTCGCGGGAAGCAACCCCATCGCATTCATCACATCTTTGAAGTTCAGCGCAGCTGCCCGCACTGCGATCTCTACGTCGTTGTCACCGAACTCAGATGGCGGAAGTCTGCGAAATACTATCTGGTCAAGCGCGCCCGGCGCACTGACTTCCGCTCGATAGTCACCTCCAAACCCGTCCTCTTCGGTACTGGCCAATTGCTCGGCGGTATCAAGGCCGACGGGCATCAATTGCCGAACATAACGCTGTTCGCCGCGCAGACAGATCTCGGATTCGTCGCGATCGCGGCGGTTATGTAATAACTCGGTCACGAGCGACTCGACTTCATCCCGCGTCGCCGATTGACTGAGGTCAATTACAGATAGTGGAATATTGGGGCATTCGTTGTTGATGACGCGGGACATACCGTGCAAGATCGCGTGGCCTAAATCCAATTGCTGATCGCCAGCGACGCCAGCAGCGCCATGCGTGACGACACATAATCGCGGCACACCTTCGCTTTTGTGCAGTGCTTGGGCCAGGTTCAGGAGTGACGGCACGTAAGGGCAGTCAGCGAGCCCCTGCCAGCCAGAACGGCTTCGCGATAAACCGGCTGCAAACACAATAAGCGTTCGCCGATCCAGCGGTATTCCAGTGAGGAGTTCATTGTATGAGACGTCGGAACGGGAGCGAATGACTACTGGCCGGACTCCCTCTTTATCCAATCGCATGGCGAGTGTGTCGACGAGTTCTGCATCGCCCGGGTCCTGACCATCGGGAACAATCAGCGCAGCCGTGGTGTAGTCGAAGTTGCGACCATGCACGTCGGCATCGCGAGGGCTCGCCGTCCAGTTGTACTCGTAGCAACCTTCGTACAATCTCTCGGAAAGATTCAATCCGGATCCGCCCAGCCGTTTGCACGTTACGCCCAAAACCTCAGCCACGAGCTCGCCGCCTTCATCGAAAATTGTCGTGTCCAAACAGATATACTGCTCGTCGCTGCGAGTGACTCGCACATGGGACCAAACGGTTCGTCTCGGCTGGCGATAGATCCGCACGCGCTCGATGCTGTAAGGTAAGAAGACGCGTTGAGGGTCGCTGGTGCGGTGGATGTCGGCAAAGACAGCGTGCAGGCAGGCGTCGAGAAGTGCCGGGTGAATGGCATTTCGCTTGGACTCGTATTCCAGTTCGGTTGGCAACTCGAGACGGGCAAGGATTTCACGACCGTGCTGCCATAGTTGCTGGATGCAACGGAATCCGGGCCCATACTCCAGGCCCGCAGCACTGACGGTTTCGTAGAACGTCTCGACGGACAGTTCATCGTCTTCGTGAAACTGGCCGCGTACTTCGACGAGTGACACGGTAGATTTTTCGAACCGATCATGCGCCCGATTGATGCGTCCCGTGGAGTGCTTTGACCAAGTCGAGTCTCTACCCTCCTCGCCGACTGGTCGACTGCAAATGCGATAGTCACCCTCTCCCGAGACAACTTCCATTCGCACTTCTAAGGGGTGACGGTTCTTGTCGGGAAGTATCAATGGCGATTCGAAATGGAGGTTCTCGAGGAATAAATTCTCGTGACGGAACTGTTCGCCTGCTGCGGCCCAAGCTAGTTCGACGTGACCGGTGGCTGGAAAGACGATTTCCCCATCCACTTGATGATCGTTGAGGTACGGGAACTTCTGCACGTTCACCGTCGCCTCCCAGACGGCGATGCCTTCCTCCGTCGCCATCTCGATTCGGCGTTTAAGAAACGGATGTTCGAACGCGCCACGGCGCAACTCGGCAACTGCGGGCGATTCAAACCAGTAGCGACTGTGCTGCCAAGGCGAATTGGGGATTCGGACATATCGCCGCTTGGCACCGAACAGCACGTCGGTGTCCGGATGAAACCCGCGAGTGGCGAGCTGCGCGAGGCTCTGCAAGAACACGGTGATCTCGGGGTCTTGACGAGTCATCGAAGGGGCCAGAATGGCATCGGTATTGAGTTCCTGAGCCAGGGCCTCGCCACCGCGAATCAGCACGGGATGTGGCCCAATTTCGACGAACGTATCGAAACGGGCTTGGAGCATCGTGGTTAGCGCTTTTGTAAATAGAACCGGCTGACGCGCGTTATGGAACCAATACTCCGCGTTCAAATGCATGCCGCTTTCACGTCTTCCCGTAACGGTGGAAAAGAGTGGCGTCGTTGCCTCAAAGCCCTGCACGTCAGCCAACGCGTCAAGCATCAAATCCTTGATCGCGTCGATGTAATGGCTGTGGTAAGGCACTTGGACACGAACTGGTCGATTGAAGACGCCTCGCACTTCCAGCATCGAACCAATTCTTTGCAACTGAGTTGAGTCGCCGGAAAGCGTGAGCATCTCCGGTCCGTTTACCGCACCGATGGAAACGCTGTCGGCAAAACCTTCGATCAGCTTCTCGGCTTCTTCCTGCGCAAGTCCAACCGCCAGCATGCCGCCTTTGCCGGAAACAAGGTCTTGAGCTTGCGACCGATGGTAGATGACCTCGACCGCTCGCTCGAGCGTCAATGCTCCCGCTGCGAAAGCTGCTGCAACTTCGCCAATCGAATGTCCCACCACGCCGCTCGGGCGAATTCCATAGTGCTCGTAAAGCTTGACCAACGCGACTTGAACTGCCATCACCGCAGGCTGGACGACAACCGTGTCGTTCACCCTCGAGTGGTCTTCACCCTTTTGCAGTTCTGCCAACAGCGACCATCCTGCCAATTGTCGGAAGAGGCCCTCGACCTCCTCCATGCATTCGCGAAAAACGCTTTCACGCCGCATTAGCTGCAACCCCATTCGAGCCCACTGGCCACCTTGCCCAGAGAACACGAACGCTAGTTTGGGGTTCTTGCGGTGAGCGATTGTTGCGGTCAGGATTTCCGAGTCCGCTTCACCGTTAGCAAACTTGCGTAGCTTGCCTTCCACGTCTTCTGCCGACTCGCCAACAACCGCCATCAGATGTTGATAGTGACTGCGGCGCGTGAAGGCCGAATACGCAATATCGTCGAGCGGATGTTGCGTCGAGCTCAAATAATCGGCATGCCTGAGCGCCAAAGTACGCAACGAATCTCGGTGGGCACTGTTGAGCGCATAGAGCGTAGCGTTTGGAGCTCCGTCAGTTGTTGAACCTGGTCGGTCGCGAGTTAACGTCGATTGGCCGACTTCCTGCAACACGACATGGGCATTGGTGCCTCCCGCTCCGAATGAATTCACGCCGACCGTCAACGGATGGTCGGTGCGTCTTAGTGGAATCGATCGAGTCGGCACTTCCAGGCGGCGTTCCTCGAAAAGAATACCGGGATTGGGCTCGCTAAAGTGCAAATTGGGTGGAGCAACGCCGTGATATGCCGTTAGCACGCCCTTGATGAAGCCCGCGATACCCGCAGCGCCTTCCAAGTGTCCTAGATTGGTCTTTACCGATCCGATGAGCAGGTTGGGCTGTTCCTTCGTGCGCCCCGAGCCAAGCACAACACCAAGTGCTAGGCTTTCGATAGGATCGCCAACGCGCGTGCCTGTTCCGTGCGTCTCGACGAAATCCACGCTGGAAGGATCGATACCTGCTTCGGCATAAACGACCTTCAAAAGCTCACTTTGTGAGCTGAAATTGGGAACGGTGAAACCTTCCGGTGAACGACCATCTTGGTTCACTCCCGTTGCACACACGCAGGCGTAAATCGAATCGCCTTCGGCAATCGCTTTCTTCAAGGGCTTCAAGACTACGACCCCCACACCTTCCGCTCGCACGTATCCATTGGCCGTCGCGGCAAATGCTTTGCAGTACTGATCGGGATTTAGAAATCCCGCCTTGGACAGCATGATCGATGATTCCGGACGGAGCATGACGTTCACGCCACCGGCAATCGCCATATCGGCTTCGCCGCCCCATACGCTACGGCAAGCAAGATGTAACGCCACGAGCGAACTGGAACAAGCTGTGTCGAGCGACACGCTAGGACCTTGCAGGTTAAAATCGTAGGAGATTCTGTTTGCCAATGCCGAGACCGAGGTTCCCATCGCAGCGTAAGGATTGATCTCGTCGCGTTGTTCGCTCGCCGCTTGCATGCACAAGTAATCGTACATGAACGAACCGACGAACACTGCCGTTCGCGAACCATCTAGTTGATCGCGTCGCAGACCGGCGTCTTCCATGGCTTCGTGCGTCACCTCCAACAACAATCGCTGCTGTGGGTCGATGCGTTGGGCTTCGGCGGGGAAGTACCCGAAGAACTCGCCGTCGAATTGATCGACGCCTTTAATAAACCCACCCTTCGCATTACGAATGCATCCGGACTTTTCAGGATTCGTATCGTGAAACCGAGAGTGCTTCCATCGGTCGTCGGGGACATCGCAGATCGCGTCAATACCCTTCAGCAAGGCGTCCCAGAATTCAACTGGACAAGTGATGCCACCAGGAAGCCGACAACCAATTCCGATGACGGCTAATGGTTCACGCGAATAAGATTTCAACTGCGAACCAACCTGCGGCGTATCAACTGACGTCACTTCAGACTCCTGACCAATGTCTGGGACAACGAGTGATCGCGTTTACATGCGCGACTTGCCTCGGGCGAAGACCTGGCTGACCCCCAGAGACCTTCCAACAAAGCTTCCAGTACCGATCGATTCGAAGGGAATGGAACAAACTGCGAAGCAGTTATATTACCAACCAGATGAGCGATAGCAAACGAAAGCTTAAGATTCGCCTGTTATCTTGCCACAGTTGGCTGCGATAGAGTACCTAACCGGCAAAGTCGACAGGGCTTTCGTCTAGTTCCGTCTGCACGATTTGTACGACGGCCCTCCGAAGCCGTCGAACTCAGTAATTCGTCGCTCGACGGCTTCGGAGAGCCGTCGTACGAATCCATTTAAGATTGAAAAATGAAAAGCCCTGGCAAAGTCGAGGTCGAACGCGTCATGCACTAGAGTCTTTCCGAGCTGACGCTTCGGACTGAAAGACCGGCCGACTGCAGGTTGCAGCTCCACCACGTTACGTCACTCATCGGGCGAAGCGTCTGGGAGAATATCGAACAGTCGGTCGAGTTGGCAGGTGCTGATCACCCGCATGACGTCCGACGAGAGCCGACAGAATTGCAGCGAAACTCCCTGCCTGGCCGCCGCTTTGTTCAGCAACACAAGATCGCCCAATAACATCGAAGCGACGATCTCGACGTTTTGGAAATCGATCAACAATCGCTCACCGCTCAGAACGGAATCAAGAGCCTCTCGCAACTCATCACTGAGACTAAGTATCTGATCGTCGTCAGTTAGCTTAACAGCCTTGAACCGAACGACGACGCCTCCGTCCTGCTTGCTTACTTCTATACCCTTCATGCGGCCATTATATCACGACCGAACTACCACAAAAGATCTTTTCCAAGTGGGCAGGGCTTATCAGTTTCTCAATCTCAAATGGATTCGTACGACGGGCATCCGAGCCCGCCGATGAATCTAAGGAGCAAGTCAGAAATAACTTCGGCATTTCAAGAATAGGGTCCGCTGTGCGGACCAGGAATCCCTGAGGTCCGCACAGCGGACCCTACGCAAAAGAAGACGTTATTGTTGAGCCGGTCCGAAGTCGTTATTCGACGGGCTCGGGGTCCCGTCGCATATCTTGTGCAACTTCAACCAATGAAAAGTCCTGCCAGATGGGCTAACGTCTTGAACTTGTCAACGCTAGATCACGGCGACATCGATGCCGGCTGCGACTTCTCGCAACTTCGTGATCGCTTTTGCCTCCAGTTGCCTTACGCGTTCGCGGGAAACTCCCAGCTCGTCGGCGATTTCCTGTAACGTCCGTGGTTCGAACTCGCGGCCCCATCCGAATCGACAACGAACGATATAGCGTTCCCGCGCAGAGAGTTCATAGAGCGCCGTCTCCAACCACTCGACACCCGCATGCATGGCCTGTTCGTATGGTAACGACCAACGTCGCTGATCGGGAATTGGCGGCGCGTCGCGGAAGTCGACTGGCGTCGCATGCGTGTGCTGGGATGACGTGACATATCGAGCCAGTCGGCGACGAATCGCGTAGGTGGCGTAAGTGCTGAAGCGATAGCCGCGACTGGGATCGAACAGTGTCACGGCTCGTAACAGGGTCGCATCGCCTTCACTAACCAACTCTTCCAACGTGTGTCGTGAACTGATGAAATTCTTCGCGATCGAGACGGTCAATTTGTGAAAGATAACGACGATCAGATTTCTTAGCTCGTCGGCTCTTGCGAGTTCGTTATCGACCGTGGCTTCGGCTTTGGAGTAAGTTTGTCCTTGCTCAACTTCGCGAAGCTTTATCGCGCGGTGGTAGTAGCGATTCATCTGAAGGAACAATCGTGATTCCCCTTCCGGCGTCAGAACCGACGTTCGATCTAACTGCAAATCTCGAAGATCGTCCTCCGGAATTGCGTCGTAGTCGAGCCCTGCGATGCAATTGATATCTCGCCTAGCCGATGCCGAGGCATCGGCGGCTTGGGAGGCTTGAACGTCGGCAAAGAACAATGCGCCGTTCATGGTTGCACTTTCTGCAAGCTATTCGGGAGCTCGCTTTTGGAGTTTCCGTTGTAGTGATCTGCGATGAATTCCGAGTCGGCGAGCACACTCAGAAATGTTCCCGCCACAATCTGCCAAGACCCGATGGATGTGCTCCCACTCGGCTCGCGCCAACGATGGCGTTTCAGGTTCTGTTTCAGGCAGTTCCGATACTTCTGCCTCCCCTCGTTCGAGAGCGGCGAGGATGTCGTCCGCATCAGCCGGTTTCGGCAGGAAGTTCGTCGCACCTAGGCGCACGGCATCGATCGCCGTGGCAATACTGCCGAATCCGCTCAGCACCAAGATGCGCGCCTCCGGATGCAGCGACTTCAGATCGCGAACCAGATTTAATCCCGACGGACCTGGCATTCTCAGGTCGACGACCGCCATGTCGGGAACAATCTCGCTGGCGAGACTCATGGCCTCGTCGTAGTTTCCGGCCGTGCAGACATGAAATCCGCGATCGCGAAACGCCCTCGCAAGACGCTCGCGAAACGGCAAACTATCGTCCACCAGCAGTAACGTCTGGTGAGTGACGTCCGTCGAGCCAGACAGCTCGGTCGCTGTTTGTTCGCTCATCTCAAAACCACCTCGCTGGCGAATTTCATCGGGTCGCCGTGTAAGAGTTTATAATCATATTTCGCAGTGTTAAATGCGGTAAATTGTCGCAGCCTAATTCACGAAGCTCGCAGTCGGGAGCGTAACCACCGTTGTGGTCCCAACATCGGGCGACGAATTGATTGTCAGACTGCCTCCCAGCCGGTGTAATAAATTTTTCGTAAGGAACAAACCGAGTCCCATCCCTTGTCCAGGTTCCTTGGTCGTGAAAAAGGGCTCTCCCGCCCGAGCAAGGATTTCCGGCGACATACCGCACCCTTGATCCTCGATCGTGATCAAAAGTGAATCCGAGGTCAATCGAGTGGATACGCGAACGTCTGCCTCGGGGGATGACGCATCTAGTCCGTTCCGGATCAAACCACGCAACGCATTCGCCACGCCAGTCAAAGGCACGACGATTGGCTGTCGTGTTGTCGTTGATTCGATGTCCAATACGACCCGATTGCGTCGGGTCAGTCCCTCAAGCGTTTCGTTAAGCAGTTCTTCGCATGTCACCGGGAGCATCTCCTCGCCGAGCGCTTGCCCGGCACTGCTGGCCATCCCATCGAGAATCCTGCGGCAGTGATCCAGTTCGCTCCGAATCAGCCCAACATCCTCGATCACCGTTTCGGGTACATCCGTTCCTTCCAGGTGACGCGTCAGATCCTTGGCAATGACAGCGATGGTCGACAAAGGCGACGCCAGTTCGTGTCCGGCTCCTGCCGCCAATGTCGCTAACGCTTCGAGCCGCTCACTGCGAGCCCGCTGTGCTTCCGCGAGGCGTAATTCTGCCTCGCGATCCTGCAACTCGCGAGTCACTCGCGTGATAAAGTAAATGGCCACTCCCGCGCATAACGCCACCGCAGTCACCAGCCCAACTTGCTGCAGCGTGAGTCGCCGTGTTGTGCCCGTCACCACCGGCTGGCTCAATTCAGGAACAGGCAGATGGACAACGAGCAAAATACCCAAGCATCCGATCGCTAACAGCAACAGCCACCAACTGGATCGCTGGGGCAGCACGACAGCAGCGAGTGCGAGATTTACGAAAAAGAAGATCGTAAACGGATTTGCCGGCCCGCCGGAAAGGAACAATAAGGTCGTCAATGAAAGCAAATCGACTCCCATGACCGCCGCCAGCACCCATGGGTCACGGCGAACTCGGATCTGTTCCGGCAGTCGCGTGTGAGTGCGGAGCCAATAGGCAAACGCGATGTTGCTGATTCCAGTAAATCCAACGACCAACAGCAGAGGAATAATCGCCAAATCGACGTGGATCACGAATCGAGCGACCGCGATGGTTAGCAACTGGCCGATGACGGCCACCCAACGCAACCGAAGCAACCACGAAGCGTTGACTTCCAGGCGATCGATCTCACGGGCGTCGGCGGGATTATGCACTGGGGGCGAAAGTCGTGTAAGAGATTGCTCGGTGCGAATTAGCATCGCTCGTGAGATAACTGACGGTTTTCCGCCGTGGGATAGGCTTCTATCCTGTTGAATTGCCGCTGACAGGCTGGAAGCCTATCCCACTAGTAACACGAGCGTTGCTTAGTCGAAAACGTCAATTGTAAGTCGCCTCGGTCGCTTCACACAACACGTTGGAGAGAATAGGCTAGATCTTCTGCCGGGACTGCCAACGAACCGAATTAACTTCCGAAAGTAGTATTACATCATGACAAGATGGCAATCACAACGCATGGTAGCGTGCATCGTTCTTCTCGCTTCCATAATCGCTTCGACCTCGGCACGAGGCGCAGACGGTGAATGGATTCAGCTATTCAATGGCAAGAACTTGGATGGTTGGAAGGTAAAACTGACAGGCTACGATCTAAACGACAACTTCGGAGACACCTTCCGAGTCGAAGCCGGTTTGATGAAAGTCCGCTACGACGCTTACGAAAAGTTCGGTGGGACGTTCGGGCACATTTTCTATGACCAACCGTTCTCCAATTACGTAATCCGCGTCGAGTATCGATTCGTGGGCGATCAAGTGAACGAAGGGCCCGGCTGGGCGCTTCGCAACAGTGGGATCATGGTGCACGGGCAAACCCCCGAGAGCATGACCAAGGATCAAGACTTCCCGACGTCGATTGAAGTCCAACTGCTTGGCGGCGATGGTAAGAAGGAGAGGACGACCGGTAATCTCTGCACCCCCGGTACAAATGTCGTCATGAACGGCAAGCTGTTCCTGCCGCACTGCACGAGTTCAACTTCCAAGACTTACCACGGCGAGCAATGGGTGACGGCCGAGGTCGAAGTTCGAGGCAACAAGTCCATCAAGCACTTCATCAATGGCGAGCTTGTTCTGGAGTACACCGAACCACAACTCGACGAGCGAGACGAGATCGCTGCAAAACTGATTGAGAAAGCGGGAGGTAACAAAGCATTGACCGGAGGAACGATCTCCCTTCAGTCAGAGAGTCATCCAGTCGACTTTCGCAAGGTCGAACTGCGACAACTCGAGGATTAGCGGTTCACAAGATGGTGCCCCGGGTCGATTCTTCCCAATTGCGAATCCAGTTACGCCTTTCATGGTGTAGTCGAGCAATTCAATGTTTCTCGATAAATCCAGATAGTTTTCGTGGGCGATATGCTCTTTACTAGCGTTTTAGAGTTGTTTCGCAGTAGGTAGGGGGATGTGGCGTAGTCCGCCGCATCCACGAATACTCATGCCTACCACGAGCCGCCCTAAGCCCTCCGCCGTCGTTGTGCTATCCTGTTACAGCGACAACGACATTCGGTAAGTGAACGCAACCCTCTTTCAGAACGAAGCTTAAGGCATGGAAGACGCGGAGCCAGCAGCTCGCAACGACGATGGCGATGACCTTGTTATTGAGCAAGGGTCTCGGTCAGACGCAGTCGACTCGGGGCATGAACCGTCGGTCTACTTGGCCGAGACGGTTCCCGCATCACCAGAAAATCTTGCGCGCAGAAGTTTTCGCGTTCGCCCGCGACGCAAGCTGCTGCCCTTGAATCTCTTTATTTTGACTTGTTTTTCGACTTTTCTTGCTGGTGCTACGCAATGGCACACGTGGCAGTTTCTGGTCACGGAACCGCTGCAAGTGGGCAGCTTGATGCCGCTCCGGACCGCCATTCTGATCCATTGGCAAGACGGCCTTATCTACACGGCGTGCGTATTGTCCATCCTGCTCACGCATGAGATGGGTCACTTCCTGGCGACGTTGAGATATCGAATCCCGGCAAGTTTCCCGTACTTCATTCCACTCCCGGTCGTTAGCCCCATTGGCACGATGGGAGCTGTTATCGGCATGGATGGGATGCGAGCGGATCGGCGTGAGATGTTTGACATTGGCATAGCTGGGCCTCTTGCCGGTCTCGTCGTTGCGATTCCAATCACCTGGATTGGCATCACCCAGTTGGATTACACCGTCCCGGTCTCGGGGCCGTACCAGTTTGACTCACCGCTCGCCGTGCGGATGATGATGGACACGATCCAGCCAGCTGGATATCAGCCTGGACAAATGACCGCCCATTCGCAACTGAATCCCTATTTCATGGCTGGCTGGGTAGGCCTGCTCGTCACCGGCCTAAACATGATGCCCGTCGGACAGCTTGATGGCGGTCACATCACTTACGCGCTCTTCGGGAAGAAGGCACACTGGATCGCACGCGTATTCATGGGAGTTGCGATACTCGCGATGATTCTTGGTGCAGCATCGCCGGGGCTTGCCTTGATGGCAGGCCTGGTCCTATTCATGATCGGCACGGATCATCCGCCCACCAGTGACGACACGGCTCGGCTGGGTTTCGGCAGGATCGCGTTAGGCTTCCTCTCGCTGGCCATTCCGATTCTCTGCTTCGCCCCGAAGTTGATCGTTCCGATAACCTATACGACGGAGATTCGTGTACCGGCAAATCAGGCCGACCAGGATCAAACCACCTCCCACCAGCGTCCACCAAGCCGGAGCTTCGTAAGTCGGCTCGCTCCGCCAGGCCAGGAAGACCCATACCGGTACGAGGATCGGTTCGAGCAACACCAGGCCGGAAGCTTCGTGCCCTGGAATACCTTGCAGACCGCGAGCGAACAGCCAGTAGGGCAGCCCCATCTGCAACATGCCGAAGGCAGCTAAGAAGGCCAGCTGACCGAGGCTCGGCCAAATCCCGACGTAAAGGATGTACGGTAGCAGCACGACGCCGGTTACAAAGTGATTCATTGCGACCAGCCAAGCCGCATCTTCGTCGCGCAACCATCGCAACGATACCACCACGCCCGCGTAGGTCAGCCCACCAAGTAGTCCGTACATCATGCCGTCGACGCCTTGACCTTGTAATTCAAACGACAAGATCAATCCCACACCTGCAAGCGCGAACCCCAGCAACCACCAATCGCGACGATGCACATCGTCGCCGAGTACCAGAACTCCCACCAAGAAGATCCAAACCGGCGCCGTGTTTTGCAGCCAGATCGCATTCGCCGCGTTGGTCTTCGTCATCGCTGTGAGAAATGCCACACTCATGGCGGCGAAGATGAGCGTCGTCGGGATCAATTTCACCGTCCAACGAGGCCGTCGTACAAGCGGGAACAGAATGACGCTGGCAAAACTCGTTCGCCAAAAGGCGAGCAGCGGGCCTCGAACCGGCCAGCCATCAATCTCCTTAGGCCACGCCTCGAACAATGGCGACTTGGCAAAGAACCCGCTCGTGCTCCACAGAACCGCCGCCGCAAGAATGAGCAACCGCGATTGCAGCTTGCGACGCTGTGCGAGTTCACTCTCCGGTGATGAATCGGAAGTCTCAACCAAGTGATTTCACTTCGGGATTACGGTGTCGCGGCGAGTTCGGCTACAATCGCGAACGTTCCTAATCAACTCGCGATGTCTCCACAGCTGAACGGACGCAGCAACTGATGAAACCAACAAAGAAATATGACTGTATCGTAATCGGCGGCGGCCACAACGGGCTCGTCACAGCGGCGTATCTCGCCAAAGCCGGAAAGTCCGTCTGCGTCCTCGAACGCCGACACGTCCTCGGCGGCTGTGCGACGACCGAAGAACTGTGGCCCGGATACAAAGTTTCGACGGCGGCATACGTCATCAGCCTGTTTCTGCCCGAGATCATTCGCGAGTTGCGACTCAAGCATTACGGACTGAACATTCTGCCCAGGAATCCGTCGTCGTTTACACCGCTTCTCGATGGTCGATCTCTGCTTATGGGACCGGATGAAGGATTGAATCAGCGAGAGATTGCAAAGTTCAGCGACAAGGACGCGGAAGCCTATCCTCGTTACAACAGGCTGCTCGAACGAGTCGCTGGAATCCTGGAACCTGTCCTGTCAAAAGCTGCACCAGACCCACTCCCGCTTCCCAAAGAACGCCGAAAGATTGGCGTCGGCAAGCGATTGCGTGACACGGGAAAAATCTGGGAGTTGTACCAAGCGCTGGCAACGCTCGGTGACGAGATACCTGATGCCATCGAGCTGCTCACGGGCGCGGCCCGTCCCATTCTCGAACGCTGGTTCGAATCCGAAGTCCTCCGCGCGACGCTCGCCACCGATGCGATCATCGGAGCGTTTGCTCCTCCTTCCGCTCCCGGCACGGCCTACGTCTTGTTACATCACGTGATGGGCGAAGCTGGCGGAGCACGTGGCGTCTGGGGATACGTCGAAGGCGGAATGGGCGGCCTGTCCGATGCGTTAGAGCACGCCTGCAATGATCTCCGCGTCGACATTCGCCGCGAAGCTGCCGTCAGCAAGATCATCAGCCAAGACGGAAAAACGCGAGGTGTCTTGTTAGCAGACCACGCGTTCCTTGAAGCTCCCGTCGTCGCGAGCAGCGTTGACGCTCACTTAACCTTCGAGCGATTTGTGGACTCAGCCGAACTGCCGGAAGATTTTCGCTCCGCAGTCGCCAAGATCGACTACTCGTCCGCCTCCGCGAAGATCAATTTAGCTCTGGCCGAGCCGCCGCGATTCACCGCTTGTCCAAGTGACGGCATGGGGCCGCAACATCACGGCACCATGCATATCGGCCCAACGATGGACTATATCGAGCGCGCCTACGACGATGCGAAGTACGGTCGTCCCAGCGAAGAGCCCATCCTCGAGATCACGATGCCCACGAGCGTGGACCGGACGATTGCCCCCGATGGCAAACATATTCTCTCGATGTTTGTGCAATACGCGCCCTACAAGCTCGCCGAAGGGCTGCATTGGGACAATATGAAAGAGTCCTTCGCGGATCGATGCGTCGAACAGCTTGCTCGCTACGCTCCGAATGTTCCAGCGGCAATCGAGCATCGCCAAGTCCTCAGTCCGCTTGATCTGGAGCGAACTTTCGGCATCACTGGGGGCAACATCATGCAAGGGGCAATGCACTTCCACCAACTATACTGTTTCCGCCCCGTTGCCGGTTGGTCCGACCATCGCTCGCCGATTCGTGGCTTGTATCTTTGCGGAGCGGCCAGCCATCCCGGGGGCGGTGTGATGGGAGCCTGTGGAAAAAACGCGGCACAAGAAATCCTGCGAGACTTCGCGTAACTTTGTGGCGTATTAGATTCGGGAACTCCCGTCGAACTCGGCGACTTCCTTCATGCAGTCTGTGACGATTACGATCAGCTGCCATACGAATCCGCGAGTGGATTATCGCGGGTCGACTTGCGCTGACGTACCTGCTCGCAGCGCCGCAAGAGCTCGTTGACGGCGTCGTCGCCGGTGGGACGTCCGTGAAGACAGTTGAGGAGCTTGCACGGCATTCGAGTCCGCATCTCACCATTCGGCTGTACGCTTACACACGCCTTCAGGACCTAACGGACGCACTCGAAGCACTGCCACCCGTCAGTAAGCCGCTCAATTCGCTGGAAGACGTGTGCGCAGAGGGATCGGAACGATGCACCGCGCAGCTAAGTGACCGCCGAGCAGCAGCGAGAAGTGGAGATAGGCTGGCGATGAACAGGCAGTGGAAAACAGTCGAATCGCTACTGACCGCGATCACCGTAGCGTCTTGTCAATTAACGCTTCTGGCAAAAGAAAAACCACAGTTGGCGTAACGTGGCGAGAAGCGGAGGGCAAGGGACTCTCGAAAGGGTTTGACGTAAGTTTCTTTCGCGCTTCATGATGCACAGGTAACCTGCCACTGTGTAACGACTTGCCTTTCATTCACGAGCAGTCACCGATTGCCACGTACTCTCAGGAAATGTCAACCTGATTGGCCCACTGGGTCAATCAGGTTCGGCTCGGCACCTCCACGACACGGAGGTTGCAATGAGTCACTCAATGAACCCACCACTGGTCGCAAAGGATGACAAGACCCTTCGGGTCTTACTTATCTGTCGTGTCAGTGATCCAGGACCTGAAAAGCAAGACGAACGGTCGCTTGATGACCAGGAAGTAATGCATCGGGAGTGGCTAAAGAGCAATACTGATCTGCCGATTCACTTCGAGGTCATCGCGGGCGATGGGAGCGGTGAACGACTCGATCGAAATGAAACTGCTCAAGCGGAGTCCAAGATAGCGACGGGGGAGTTCGATTTGGTTCTGTGCGAAGATCTCGGGCGTATCTTTCGGCGGATGCATGCGTACCTTTTCTGCGAGGCCGCCGAGGACGCGAATACGCGCGTGATCGCGATTAATGATCATGTTGACACCGCGAAAGATGATTGGCGGATGTCGGCGTTCTTCGCGGCAATGCGTCACGAGATGTATAACGCGGATACGAGAAAGCGAATCCGCAGAACGCTTCGTAATCGCTTCTCGCAAGGTGGTGCCTTTCGATGCGAAATCTACGGATACGTCAAGCCGCGTGGCGCGAAGAGTGACCAGGATGTGAGCAAAGACCCTGCCGCCGAGTCAATCTATGATAAATGGTTCAGCTCACTCGAAGACGGTGCCAGCTATTCGGAAGTTGCCGATTGGCTAAAGGAGTTAGGCGTTCCAACCGGGCCATATTCTCGAAGTGCGAAGTGGACGGGGAGGATGGTCAAACGAGTTACCTTCAACCCAATCATCAAGGGAGTCCGAGAACGCAATCGAAGGAAATCGCGGAGAATCAACAAGACAGGTCGTCGGCGCTCTGTCATTGCTCCACCGGAAGATCTGTTGCTACGCGATGTGCCTCATCTGGCATTCATAGAATGCAGAACGCTACGACCGAGTCATTTCATTGCTAACAGAACGCAATGAAATGTATCAGCGTGGACGTGAAGGCAACAAAGATCCCTTGGAAGGCCGATCGAAGAAGGACACCCGTTGGCCAGGACAGAACGTCATTTGCGGTGTCTGTGGTCGGCCCTATGTCTTTGACGCGAGCAGGGTTATCTTGCCGAAGACATTGGTCACGCCAAGGTCCTCGCGACTACCAGTGCCATTCGCCGTTTGGACGCATCGCTGAGCGTCACGACTGTCCAAGATCGTTACCGCGCCAAGCTGGAGATCGGTAACGCTGTCTTCTGTTGCGTTGATTCGATCGCCGCACGTGCCGCGATCTGGCGTTCGGTTAACTGCTCAGGCCAGCATCTGTTTACGCAGTTGACGAGTTCCAGTTAGAGTCAGCCAGTGTGGTCAACCGCGCAACGCTTGCCGCGAAATCGCTTCAGCTGCGGCCTCCGGTGCTGTTTAGAATCGATTGTCGGCGATTTGAGGCTGCGATCTCTTGCATTATTTGGCGTAGTGCAATTACTGATTCAGCGTGGTTAGTCTGGACTGCGAAAGCACGTTTGAGCGCGGGCCGTGGAGGGTGCTGATGAACTCGCACGCCAAGGCTAGGTATCTCCGCCCATTGCCCACCTGGTTTAAGTCGAGTCTCATCATGAAGGACTAGAATTCGGTGAAGAACGCGTCGATCGCGGGGATCAGGTCGTCGTCCTTCGCTTCGTCCGTGTTCGGCATGTTACGTTGCGAACGACCTTCGTCCTTCGCAAGCACTTCGAGGAGTTGAGGGTTAGCGACGACCGCTGCGTGATCAACGGCCTGTCCGCGCTCTTTGCCCGAAGCGGTCACAGCCGATACCGCGTCTGTAGAGGCGAGAGTACAGAGATCGACACGAGGAATGACAAACTCTCCTTCGGCACTAGAGCCACTGCCATTCAAGACGTTAATAATCACGAGAACGTCAATCGGGGCCACAGCCTTATCGCCGTTGACATCAAAATAGAAGAACTCAGCGCTGCCCCCCAATGAAGTTGGCGTTCGCAATGTCGACGGTCCGGATGCGTTCAGTCGGTTGATAATCACCAGCGCATCCAATGGTGACGCGCTGCCGTCGTGATTCGCATCGATAGCGCGTAGGGGGTTTTGAAACGGTCGCGTATTCACGACTTCGACCGTCGCACCGCTTTGCCTCAGGATGTGGACGAATTGCCCTTCAATCAGCTGTGGATCGGCAACGCTCCAACCGCTTCCGTAGTCAATCGTGCCGCTCTCGTCGCCTTGCACTCGTAGGGTGCGGCTCGTCGGAGAAATGTCCAGCACTTTGTCGAGACTGAGCACTAACCTGTTATTCGCATTCCCAGCGACACCGATGATTTCAACGTTCGTTAGTGACCCATTCGCGAACTTTGTCAAGTCGAGCGTTTGTGACGCGTCGAGCGTACGGAATGTGTCCGTGCCGCCTTGACCGTCGAAGCTGATCAGAACAGCCTTACCGTCCTGCAATCCCAAGTCGCCGACTGCCAGGATTTCGTCACCCGCGCTGCCAACGAACTTCAATTCGATAACGTTTTGTCGGGCGTTTTGAAATAAGATGTTGCCGTTGTTACGGACAAAGATCGTTCCGTTCTCGTTCGTGACTTGCGTTTCGCCGGTCGGCAATTGAATCGGTCTGTCTCCTGGTTCGACGATCTCGACTTGGACAGTCCCATAGGTTGCTCGATCGACAGGAACGGCAATGTTATAGCCAAAGACCACCAAGTCCGAAGCCGGGAGCATGTCTGCGGCGTTTCCCGAAAATGTGATCGCGCCGGCTGCGTTGGCCTGCAAATCCACGCTCCATAACAGATCGCGATTTCCTGCAGAGGCAGAGGCTCTGAATGCAGCGTAAACGGTGCCGACTTCATCAAAGACATTCGAACCGGTTTCCGGATCTCTGTCTCCGTCTTCGAACTGGACGATACTGCGGAACAGCGGCCCGCCCATGAAGGCATTGCGAAGCCACTCGGGATCGCTGCGTGCGGGATCGGCGTTGGCAACGACTTGTACCGATCCGGTTGGCGAATCGGACGTACCGGTCAGCAAACTTGCATCGACCTCCAGGGTAGGCAAGTCGATTTCCGCAAGATCATTGACAAACGAAATATCGAACACATGTTCGTTGATTAGTATGTCGGTTTCCGTGAACTCATTGATGGCCGTATTCACGACACGGACATTGTCTGCGCCGATTGAGGAGTGGTTCTCTAAGGCCTGCTGCAAATTATTTGCCGCAGCGGTCAAGGTCGCACCTAATGCAATCGGCCCCGTGCTTACTCCTTGGAATGTCAGTTCATAAGTACCGCCGCTGGCGTCGCGAGAAAGTATCAGTCGCTGCCGCTCCGAGCTGATCACCGAGAATCGTTGCGGACTGTCATAGGCTACATCGAGGAATCCAGCAAAAACGCCCTGTGGATCTGGTCGCACGTCTTGAACGAAGGCATTCAACCGGAAACTCTGGCCAACTTCGACTTGGTTGTTAGGGAGCGGATTGCCAAACAAGTCGCTGACCGAAAGCGTTAACGCCACGATGGCATCGCTCGGGATGTCACCGTCCCGAATCGTCGTTGTGGCCTGCTGCGTCCCGGATTCGGTGCCATTGGTCACGCCGGTGATGTCCACGACAACCGTCTCGTTCCCTTCGACCAGCGAATCTTGTACGGCGGTGACGATGATCGTGCCGACAGTTTGCCCAGCAGGGATGACGATCTGCGAACCGCTGCGAGTGTAGTCGTCCGTCAGCGTGGCCGTGCCGCTGAAACCTAGTTGAATTGTCACTTGTTGATTCGTGGCTGCGGAAAGCGTGGCGGTGAATGTCGCGCTACCAGTGTTTTCGACGATGTTAGCAGTATTCACCGAAAGCGTCACGGTTGGTGCGGTCGGCAGGCTATCATCGTCGGTCGTAGTAACCGTCACCGTCTCATCGGCCAGCGAGTCAAACGCGTTATCGCTGGCAGCGTCGTTGATCGACAAACTAATCGTCGTCGTCTGGTCTCCGTCGACCGCCGCGTCATCCACGCCAGTGATCGTCACGGTTTGGGCCGTGTTCCAGTTAGACGGCGTGAAAGTCAATGATCCGACGTCAACCGTGGCTTCACCGGTGTCGACGGACGTGACACTGACCACAACATTCGACAACGGTTGCGCTGTCAGCACAACGGTAAACGTGTCCGTCGAGCCGGATTCTGAAACGGAAGCCGTCGACTTGTTGATCGTAAACCCAGCCACCTCATCGTCGGTCGTAGTAACCATCACCGTCTCATCGGCCAGCGAGTCAAACGCGTTATCGCTGGCAGCGTCGTTGATCGACAAACTAATCGTCGTCGTCTGGTCTCCGTCGACCGCCGCGTCATCCACGCCAGTGATCGTCACGGTTTGGGCCGTGTTCCAGTTAGACGGCGTGAAAGTCAACGATCCGACGTCAACCGTGGCTTCACCGGTGTCGACGGACGTGACACTGACCACAACATTCGACAACGGTTGCGCTGTCAGCACAACGGTAAACGTGTCCGTCGAGCCGGATTCTGAAACGGAAGCCGTCGACTTGTTGATCGTAAACCCAACCACCTCATCATCGGTCGTAGTAACCGTCACCGTCTGATCGGCCAGCGAGTCAAACGCGTTATCGCTGGCACCGTCGTTGATCGACAAACTAATCGCCGTCGTCTGAGGGCCGTCGACGTTCGAGTCATCCACGCCGGTGATCGTCACGGTTTGGGAGGCGTCCCAATTTGAAGGTGTGAACGTGAGTGAATTTGTACCGACAATAGCTTCACCCGTGTCTCCGGAAGTGACATTGATGACGACATTGGAGAGTGGTTTCGCGCTTAGCACAACCGAAAACAGATCCGACGTGCCTGACTCCGAGACGGTTGCCAACTTCTTGCTGATCGTGAATCCCGCCACATCGTCATCGGTCGTGGTAACCGAGAAGGTATGGTCGTCAACCGTGTCGAACGCGTCATCCGAAAGTGCGTCGTCCACCGAAATCGTAATGATCGAATGTTGATCACCATCCAAAACAACATCCTGCACTCCGTCAATCGGAACGATCTGAGGTACATCCCAGTCATTTGGTCCGAACGTAACGCTCGATAAACGGGGCATCGCTTCGCTTACATCGCTGCTCGTAATGTTGATGACAACGTCGCTCACGGGGCGAGTATTGAGCACAACGCTCACGGCAACCGAAGTTCCCGACTCACTGATAATCGTGCTCGCTGGATCGACGACGACAATAGCCGGAGTAGGGCCAGGCTGGACCTCAAAGGCACCCGCATCGACGAAATCACCTACGATTCGATCTTCGCCACGTTGGTCCGTGGTGAGTGGGTTCATTTGTTCGTCGAGGGCATGGTCATTGTTGCCTGCGTCGATCGCGAGGCTGTTCGGAAGCAGCGCGATCGTCTTGGTCATGCCTCCATTATCCTTCAGGATTGGATTAGTCCCGTCGTTCTCTAAAACCAGTTTCCAGTCAACCCCAACCAGATTATCCATCGAACCGTTGGTCAAACCGCCGGGCGTACTATCGACACCCACCAGGTTGTTGGACGAAGCATTCTCTAGCGGACTTCCGCCCGCGATATCGCTGACCTGTCCGTCTTCCAAGCGGTTGCCAGCAATAATTGTATTGTGGGAGATGGTCGTCGTAGTATAGCTGAGGATGCCGCCGCCTTCGCCGCGTGCGACATTCCCCGTGATGGTGCTGTTGGCGAAAAGCACAGGACGGAATTCACCAAAACTATAAATTAAGACGCCACCACCATCGCCACCAGTCTCGCCGTTGGCGGTATTGCTCGAGATCGTACTGTTGATGATCGCTGCGGCACCACCTCTAATTTCAATGCCTCCTCCGGCCAGTGCCGTGTTGTCGGATACGTTGCTCCGCACGAGGGCCATCCCACCATAATTTGAGATTCCACCTCCCAGAAATACGGCTGTGTTGTCAGCAACCGTCGAGTCGAAGATTCTAAGGATGCCGGAATTCGAAATTCCGCCCCCAGTTCCATTGCCCTGATCGCCCGTTGCCGCATTGTCCGAGATCGTGCTATCGCGAATCGTCAGGTCCGCACCGAACCCGTTGAGCACACCTCCACCTTGCATTGCCACATTGTTGATGATCTGGCTATTGAGGATAGATGCGTCTCCGAGGTTGACGACGCCACCGTTGTCTCCCGCATTTCCGGAGATGATGCTGGACTGGATCGTCAAAGTGCCCCGATCGTTGAAGGCACCACCGGAGTTGCCAGAGATCGTGCTAGAGTCCACCAACAGAGTTCCGAAAACATTCATGAGCCCTATCACCTCGTTGTCGGAGACGATGCTATCAGTGAGTGTCAGGTTTTCTATAGATCGAATCGCGGCACCGCCGAATTCAGAAGATGCTCCAGTCAGAGTTAATCCAGAGATGGTGACGTCAATCAGGTTTGAATCGTCTGAGTCGCTGATGAAAAAGAGTTCCGGTTGCCCGTTGCCATCGATCGCCAATCGATTGGCTCCGGGACCGAGGATCGAAACCGAATCCGTGATGATTAGCTCGCCTTGGGTCAACACGATCGACGCAGTCAACCCCGTGATCGACGGGTCAAACGAAATCAATTGGTGCCCCCCGGTAACGTTGGCCGATTCGATCGCGTCGCGCAACGACACAAGTGGTCCGTCGTCGTCTAGTAACGTGGTGACCACGATGTCCGATAGGTCTCCATCATCGACCGACGTGACGAGTAGACTGACGTCCTCCGACGCGTCGAAAGCATCATCACTCAACGCGTCATTGACGCTGACGTTGACGCGAGTCATATGATCGCCGTCACGTAGGAAGTCATTCACACCGGTCAGCACAACGCTCTGAACAACATTCCAGTTGCTGGGCGTAAACGTCAAGATTGAGGGGGTTACCGTGACTTCAGTTTCTTTCGCCGAACTGACGGTTAACACGACATTGGACAACGGAGCTGCGACTAAGCTGACGTCAAAGGAGTCGGTTGTTCCGGAGTCGGCGACCGTGGCGGTTGTCTTGCTGAGGATTACGGCCGCTGCTGTCGATTCATCATCGGTGGTCGTGACCGCGATCGACTGGTCAGTTACGCCATCAAACGCGTTATCACTCAAGACGTCGTCGACGCCAACGGTGATCGTGCCAAACTGATCACCGTCGGCAATCAGATCGTCAACTCCCGATACAGAGACCGTTTGTGGGAAATTCCAGTTGGATTCACTGAAAGTCAACGTGGTCGGTTGAACGATTGCTTCGGAAAGATCATCACTCGATACGTTCAACACTACATCCGATGCTGGAATACTATTCAGAACGACCGTGAATGTTTCCGTCGAACCCGATTCCGAGACGGTGACCGCATTTCGGCTCAACGTGAATCCAGGAGCCGCATCCGACAATAAGATTCGGTCTTCGGTTGTCCCGCCAAAATCGTAATCCGCCGAACTCAAACCCGTGACGCGAAGGTTCGATGCGCCTTTCGTCACCGCGAGAAAATCGATGGTGGCGATCTTTCGGCGATTCGTGGAACCTGGTTGCCAATCCCCGAGCGAAGCGTTGTAGGACAAGACAAGCGTTCGGTCAGTTCTCAAATCGCCATCGGGGACGACTTCGGTATTCTCAGGACTCGCTGCGGTTGTCGAATTGACCAATCCAGGTACAGCCAACTGAGCGTCCAAGTTTTCCAGCGTGATCCCTTGGAATCCGATCCGCTGAGAGTCGAAGTGAACCTCGAACAGAATCGCCGGTGGCGGTGTCGGCTGGGCGGAGTCGAGCTCATAGAAAATGTCCACCGAGAACATCTCACCAACACGAACGACTTCATCTGGGGCTTCGATCGAAATCATCTGAGTCGGCAGATCGACGATATTCGGAATGACCAGTTGAGCCTGCGTGTCGACGACTGCCTGCTCGTTTTGCAATGCCTTCACAGTCAGCATCGGCGTCGTGTTGGTGTCACCGCGAAGCAGCAAACCGATGTTGAGGTTCAGGATCGGTGGGTTGGCATTTTCGGGCGCGAACAGTTTCGCCAACTCAGCGTTCTCGTCGACGCCACGCGGAAATAATCGGAAGGTCTTGGTACCAACGGGAAGATCGAAGGGCGCTTCCATCGAGACCGAGAAAGTCGTATTGGTCGCGGGAATGAACAAGGTGAAATCGCGATCATCACTCGGGTCAACGTGATTGAGGAACCCATTGCCGTCGACCGCCGAATCGAAAACCAGCCGTGTGATCTGGTGAGTACCCGCCTCAGGCAACGAGAACTCGTAACCTGCGGACGCGGGCAAACGAACAAACAATGGTTCGTCCACTCCAAGCGCCTCGGTATCGGTTTCGACGACCAGTCTTCGTCCCAAGTCATCGACGAGATCGGCCCTTGATGCCGCGTCCCCCGAAGTGGAGAAATCGGTGAGCACGGCAGAAACCGAGTCAGGCAGGGCGAGTGTGCGACCGGGAGTTCCCTTGGCTCGGGATTGAATTAGATCCCGAGAATCTGGATCGTCTTCGCGTCGCAAATACGTATTCAGGAACTCGACACTCGTACCAAATGCATTCAACCCATATGTCGCAACACCATTAACATACGGCGCCAAGAACGGCACGTGAGGCGACGAACCGATCACTGTCGTCGAATCGATGCTGGATTCAATTTCCGATGGCGTTTCCCGATTGGTGCGGGAAAGCGTATCTTTTGCAAAATTAGGATTCGCGCGGACCGGAACTCGGTTACCGACGTCAATAAAGTCGGCAATCGCTTGTGGGTCCGTCCGTTGTGCTCCCGTGCCGAGTAGCGCGCCATCGCCAGGTGTGTCTGTTAACGCTGGTAGACTTTCGATTGACGAGCCGATCCCCGATAAGTGACGAAGGATCAGAACACCGTCGAATTCTTTTTCCACCAATGCATTTTGGTCGACATCGAGTCGTCCAGTTGTTTCCAAGTCTCGCAAGTAATTTAAGATAGACACCGAATCGGCTCGCGTGGCACCTTGAGCGGCGGCGTTCTGCCGGAGGGCGCCTTGGATCAGAGCATTTCCGGTCTTCCCCTCCATATACCGAATCACAAGTTCGCCATCGGTCGTCGCTGAAATCGTACCATCACCATCGATATCAAACGCAAAGTCGTTCTCGATCAGCGTCAACAAACCTGCGTCTTGCATTTCTACGGTGTTGAGCGCACTCGTGTTTTCGCCTACGGCCGTCAACCCAGATCCACCTTGTGCCGATGCGGTTATGTCGAACGACGATTCTGTATTAAAGCCAAGGCCAAAGATGGCTCGGCTGCCGAGCAGATTTTCGAAACCGATTAGCTTGAAAGCCTTTGGTGCCTGCCCCGCCGGGAAAGTGAAACCTTGAATTGGAAGATCAAATCGACTGGTGACGAGGTCGCCGTCGAGAATCTCGAGTTGCAACCCTGCATAAGGTGGACGGATGAACTGGGACTGATTTCCGCTGGTCTCGAATCGCACATCCCGCTGAGGAATCCCATGGGGATCGAGCAACGAGACCGAAAAATACTGAGTCGGTGTGATTGTCTGCCCGCTGGCGAACTGCCCTGGTTGATGATCCTCGATCGACAATGCGGACGAATTTGGATCGACGCTCGGAAGTACGAAGGCATCACCAGGGGTCAGGCCATCGTTGTCCGCTTGATTCGGAGTCGAATCCAGCGTGAAGTGTTTCAGGGCTTGGTCGGTCGTATCGAGATCAAACGTGGCGTTGAAAATGGAGCCCAAGTCAATGTCGTCAAGCAACGTGTGAGCCTCCTCAATGAGCGGCCCGACATCGAGGATGTCTTTCCCAAATGCGGATAGTTTGAGCGCCAACACTTCCAGCAGTCCGACGACATCGAAGTCGATTCCGAGGTCGTTGGTAAATCGTTGCCCGATATTTAAATAGGGAGCAACCTCGATTTCGTGTCCGTTCGTATCGATTTCAATCTTTGATCCGGGAACGAACTTGATCCTGCGATCTTCCGCTGAAGCATTCGACGAGATGGTTCCCGCTCCGTGAAGAACGTCGCCGCTGACTGTCGCCGTACAGACGCCGGGACAATCTAGAAATGTCAACTCAAAGATGGCCGCGTGATCGGCGTCAAAGAACGGTTCGACGACGACATCCTGAGACAGCTTGATCCGCGGCGTAACATTGTAAGACACCGTGGTGGCTTCGATATCGAGTGGTCCCAGATTAGTGCGGTACGTGCCGAGAGGTCCTATCGCTCCGACGTCGATGCTCAGTGCGGCAAGCTGTCGGCGAGCATCTTGCTCACTGCCGTTGGCAAACGCGCTAGTGGAAGCGGACAGGCGACCTTGATTGTTATCGAATTCGCGATCCTCCAATTCGATTTCGGGCACAGTGACCGCTAGTTTGCCGAGTGGCTTTTCAACGGCAAACTCCCCCTTGCGAGCGCCGAGGGACAGTTCAAATTCGAGGCCCAGCAGATCACCTTCAGCCTGTCCGGCCGATACGGTGATGTACGTTCCCACTCCCTTCTTCGGCTGATCACCCTTCGTCGTCAGCTTCTTCTCTTCCTCGATCGCATCTTGAAGCAACTTCTCCTTCAAATCGACAAACCCATCGTACAACTCTTTGGCCTGTTCCAACGCATCTACGGCGTCTTCGGCATCAACTTCATCGAGGAAATCCTCGGCCGTCTTGGTCGCGAGATCGATACGGGCGTTTCGTTGAGTGTCGCGCTGCAGGTTCAAGTATGCGAGATATCCCCCGGACGCTTCGATCGCTTGATCCAAGACTTGCTGCTCTGCGGAATCCAAGACGCTATCGGCAAGATCACCGATCGAACTCTCGCCAATGAAGACGTTTCCATCCAGCTTGGGCACATTGCCCGCTTTCGTCGTCGTTTCCGCCCCGCTGCTGTTGAGATACAAAAACTGCGGGTTGCCCTGAGCGTCCAGGATCGGCTCGTCGTTGTCATCGAGTAACACTTCTTGCCGATTGATTGAGAAGATCGGCGTACTTTCGTCAATGTTGATATTGAAAGTTCCATTAGCGCAGCCGCCGAGGCAAGCTTCGCCGGTGATCTCGGCATTGAACTCGAAAACCATATCCAGGAACGCACCGACCCGTGGTGAAACCGTGAACAGACTGCCGTCTTGAAGGGTCAATCCGGTCTTGATGATGAACTTGTCGGAATTTTGAGCGTCAGTTTCGGTGGTATAAGAGAACAAGCCGTCGTAGTTCGTCGAGACCGATCCCGAGTTCACGTAATAACCATATTCGAATCCAACGCGACCATCGAGATCGACCTTGGCTTCGCCGCCGACTTTCGCTCCCAGGACTTCACCCACGCCAGGGCCGACGATGAAGGAATCAGGGTCAAACTCCAACCCGAGGAATCCCGGCTGTTCTCGGACTCGCGAGTTGTTCCCGTCACTAAATCCTTCGCCAACAATCAATGCCTCGCCAGTACCGAACTGGTTTAAGTTGGGCGAGTCATAGTTGAATCGTTGAATGAATACTTCGGATGATTCGTAGGCACCGATGTCGGCGATGCCGTCAACAACGGCGTAGCCGTTCGCCGGTCCCCGTGGATCGCCGACAGTGGTGAAATCGCTGTCGGTTACTGGAAAACCACGCTGGTCCAATAGCCCGTCACGACGCCCAGAATCTAACGCAAGGCTTTCAGTTCCCGCGAACGCTTGTGTCGGGGTAAAACCTCCGTTGTATTGCAGCAACTGCTCCAACCTTGCCGGGCCGATGATGTTGCCCTGATCATTGCTCGTCGAGAAGGTAGCTAGCGCCGCAGCCAAGCCGTTTTCGTGGGAGATGCTGCTTACCAAGTTGTGTTCAACTCGAGAGTAGTTGACGAAAGAAGTGGATCCGAAGAACAAGGCAGGCTGAATTTCGGCAATCAAATCGTCGATCTCCTGGTCGGTCAGGTCTGTCTCTTGCTCGTAATACGTTCGCACCTCAAACGAATTATCATTCACGATCGTGTTGGAAAGTCTTGCGATCGTTCCACGAACATAGACCTGGCTCCCAGGGACATCCGACGAGTTCCCGCGGTTACCTACAATCGTCGTGCTTTCGATGACTGGGTCGCTATTGAGAGGAGTGTTGCGGAATGACGTCTCATTCACGTAGAGCCCTCCGCCCAGCGGCGTTAGACCGCCCGCCTCGTTGTTCGATATCGTAGTGCTGCGCACGGTGATGCTACCACGATCCGAAGAGTGAGGTTCGATCGCAATTCCGCCGCCAAAGCCTCCAAATTCCTGCTTACTTACGGAAGTCACTGTGAACCGGTCGTTGTTGAACGGGGAGAATTCTCGTCGCAGTTCCACTGAATCTTGGTTGTCCAGCAGTGAGTTGGATATCCGAAACGATCGATTGTTAATTCGTTCGATGGTTCCCTGTGTGCTGAAGATGCTGGGAACAAATGGGAGATAGATATTATCCAAGAGGACCGTATCGCCATCGGTAAGGTCATGGTCTTCCGTGGTGGTCACGATGGTTCCGGGAATGTCATCGAGCGTTATACTCTCCACCAACACGCGGGCTTGGCCGGCTACATTGTGAGAGAACGTGCTCCGATCGATCGAGATGTCGCCTCCGTTGGCTTGCACGAATAGGCCACCACCAGCGGCACCGAAAAGTTCGATCTCTTCATTTCCAACTCCTGGTACAAACCGGATAAACGATCGCGGTGGTATCGCTTGATTACTGGAGACATTGGTGTCGAACATTGCCAGCGATGAACGAATGTGAAGCCCACCTCCGCCGCCTGCAGTGGCGCGGTTAGACGTGATGCTACTGCGACGGATCTCAACATTGCCGAGCAGATCGCTCGCGACGCCGCCACCAGCGGGCGCGTAGTTCAAGTACACTTCTGAATCGAAAATCGCCACGTCGCCGCGGAAGTTGTACAGCCCGCCGCCACTTCGACTCATGGCTTGGTTTCTGGAAACTTGGACATTCGGCCCAACGGTCATCGTGCCGCGATTCAAAATCCCCCCGCCTCCGACTTCTGCAGTATTGAATTCAATGACGCTGTCGCGAATCGTCAAGGTGCCGCCGCTGTCGTTAGCGATGGCGCCTCCGCCATCCGTGTGTAGGTTCGTCGACAATGTCCCCATCGACTCGTTCTGCGAAAACTTCGTGTCAACGAGACTCACGTTTCCCCGGTTGAAGATCGCTCCACCACTGCCGCCTTGTGAGTCATCATCACTGGCGCGACCGCGAAAGAAACTCACACCCGAAATATCGACCGTCGCTAGAGACCCAATCTCGAGGATTCGCGTTTCGAGGTTTCCGCTGAATTGCAGCAGGTTGGAACCGGGACCGGTCAATGACAGATCCCACACTACTTCGATCGGCCCAAGGTCCGGATTGAGCGTGATCGTGGGCCTGGTCGCGTTCGTCTGAAATTCGTGATCGGGTAATAGCACACGATCAAATCGAATCGCGCTCTTGTCGGTGCGTTGATTGGCCAATTCAACCGCCTCGCGGAACGACAGGTCTCCAAAGGAGTAATCACCGTCGCTTTCGTCTCGAAGCGTGGAGACCACGATTTCGGTGGTCGCCGTTAGCGGTCGAAGCTGGACTTCATACGCACCCATGTCGGCTGCGTGGCGTTGACCGATTTGCTCATCCTGACGCAGGAACGGATAACCGCGCGCGTCACTGGTAATTGAGTCGGTAGGAATGATGACCGCGTCGATGGCCGGACTGTCGATCTTGAGCGCATGTACCGGTACCATACCGCCCAGATTATCGGCCAGTTCGCGGAAGATTATCTGATCGAGCGGGATCTCGTTTCCGAATTCATCACCGATGATGCCAAGTCCCAATCCACCCGCGGAGTTCGGATCACCGATCAAGTTGGCGGATCGTGTCGTCACCGCAGTACCGGCTAGCAAGTGAACATCGCTTGCTTGCTGGTCCGATTTCTCTCCGGCCACATTGCCCGCGACCAAGTTGCTGCGAAAGCGGGTTGGGCTGTCCGCCCCCGCCGCATTGATCGCTACCCCACCACCGTCCCCAAGTCCATTCCCGTCGGCGTCGGCGCGATTGCGAACGATCGTGTTGTGAGTCATCGAGTAGGGGGACAACACCAAGCTCGGATTGGCATCATTCCACCACAGCCCGCCCCCAAAGCCGCCAGCGCTGTTCTGCGACAGCGTCGAGTTGACCATCGTGAAACTTCCGATGACCGCGAGACCACCGCCATCCAGCGAACTTGTATTCGTCGAAAGTGTGCTGCCATCGACATCGATCGAGTCGCTTTCGGAATAGAGGCCACCGCCTCGTGTCGCACGATTTTCAGTCGCCCACGTCGAACGGACCACAACATCCAGATCACCCACAAACGCGGCTCCACCGCCGAAGCTGCCGGCAGTGTTGTCTGACAACGTGCTTTCGCCGATGACGACTTCGCCGCTGCCGGACGCGAACAAACCTCCACCACGTGCATTGCTGGAGTTGGAATCGAGCGTGGATTCAAACAGTCGCGTGGATGAGACTCCGGTAACCGTGTTCGAGGCGATCGCTCCGCCATCGGATGACGATGTATTGTTTCCAAACTCACTTCGTAGAATCGTCAGTTGCGAGTTCTCGTTAGCAATCGCACCACCGCGTCCCGAAGCCGAGTTACTGACGAACTGAGTGTCTTCCACCAAGACATCGACTGTTGAGAAATCGCTTCGCTCGACGAAAATGGCACCGCCTTTTCCTGCTGTCGAGTTGCCTTCGAAACGACTATCGCGAACAACCAAAGATCCTTTCGATAGACGCACCGCACCGCCGTCGACGCCGCGATTGTTGAGGAAGTGAACGTCTTCCAAAACGATGTCAGCCGCCACGTCAAATTCGGCGTTCGTCGATATGTCTCGCTCGGTCCCATTGCTTACTGCGGATTGACGGGCATCGGTCAGCGTGAGACCCGAAATCGTGACTTCTCCGAAGACCTTGAAGATCGGGGAAGTTAGAAACCCGCCGTCAATCGTCAATTGATCGCGACCGGGGCCGGTGATTCTCAGAGGACCAGCGTCGCCTTTCGCATTGAGTGAAGCAGTGAGACTCAGAGTGTCGAGTCCTCCGGCGAATGCCTGCGGCCCGAAACGAATTTCGTCAATCTCGGTGGCACTGCCGGCAATCGCGTCTCCGGAGGGCAGATTCGTTTCCGCCCCTAACAAAGCCTCTCGCAGGGTCAGTTTCCCATCACCATCAGTGATTCCATCTTCCAGACTGGTGACCACGTACAGCGTCAAAAGTCGACGGTCTTCGAGAGGTTCAAAGAGCATCCGACGGGCGCGATTAATTCGGTGCGAGGATAGCTTCCGTCGGTTGATAAGACGTTTGAACATGAGGTCTTCCTGCGTACGCTGAAAATTGTCAATACACGGGTCTTCTGCAGCAGCGCCACGCGCACTCGTTTGGCGATCGAGGCTGATCGCATTTCTGTCGGCGTTATGCCGACGTAAACTGCATACGGGCAATGAGATCGGAGCCTGCGAAGCAGGTCGCAATTGGTGGTAGGTCAAGCTATACTAGCCACAGGTACAATGCCGTGCAAATCTCGTAAGACCTCGCCCGAATACCCTTCATGTCCCGCGAACCCAGTGTCCAAACCTCGTTAACACTACTGCACCGGATCGAAGGTCACGATCAGGAAGCCTGGAGCCTGTTCACGAGGCTGTATGGCCCGCTTGTCTACAGTTGGTGCCGCAATATGGGGCTTCAGCCGGATGATGTCGATGACGTCGGCCAGGAAGTGTTTCGCGTGGTATCGCTAAAGCTCGGCACGTTCGAGCCCGGCAAGAAATCGTCCGGCGCGTTTCGGTCCTGGTTATGGGGGATTACGCGATTGGAAACGCTCAATCATCTGCGATCCGTCAGGCGGCAACCAATCGGTCTTGGCGGTACGGACCACAACATGAGCCTGCAAAGACTGGAAGACGAGTCGAAAGAGCCGGACAGCATCGCCGGGCTGACGCCTCAGCAACTCTTGCTGCAAAGCGCCTTCGACGTCCTCAAGTCGGAGTTCGATCCGCGAACCTGGCAGGCCTTTTGGGACATGGCCGTCAAAGGGCGCCCGGCCAGGGATATCGGCGAAGAACTCGACATGACCGCGAAGGCGGTTCGTCAAGCCAAGTTCCGGGTCACGAAGAAGTTACGCGAGTTGCTGGATGACGATTTTATGGGATTGGCGGTCGTTGAGAGTCAGTGTAGAGACGCAAGTGCGACGACCTCACCGCATTGGATCGATCAGTAGGATGAAGTTGTACTCCGCCTCGCTAAATTGGTTGGAGTATAGCTCCAAAATGCGGGGCGTCGTGGCGCTGCTGCGGAATACCTGTTGAAGGACAGAGCAATCCCCGACTTGAGACACGCGAACCCCATCGCGTTGTCTGAATGCGAAGTATCCAAGGTCTCCGAAGCGGACTAGAAAACATGGGCTCAAAGGACTGTCCACCACCTGATGCGCTCGACCGCTGGGCGTCAGGCAATCTAGCGGATGACGAAGCCGATGCGATCGCGGAGCACCTCGATACATGCACCGATTGCGAAAACACGATCGCGGATTCCGGAGTTGCAGGACTTCTCTCCTGTGTTAGCGAACCTGCGACAGGAACACGCTTTGACCAGGAGATGCAATGCGAAGCTTTCGTCAGTGCCTTGCAAAACCTGACGTCTCAGTCGCGATCGGCCCACTCAGCGTGGCTCGATCATGACCATTGGGTTGGCCGCCGTATTCGCGATTATCAACTGCTTCGTCGACTGGGGCAGGGCGCGATGGGCGCGGTCTACGAGGCGCGACACATTCGCTTGAACAAGAACGTCGCCATGAAGTTGCTCACTGAGAAGTTGGGCGACAACCCCACCGCAGCAACTCGCTTTCAACGCGAGATGCAGGCGGTTGGGCTATTCGAACATCCTAATGTTGTTCAGGCACTGGACGCCGGAGAAGCGAACGGTGTCTCTTTTCTGGTGATGGAGTTGATCGAGGGAATCGATCTGGCGGAATTGACTGCGGGCTGCTCTCGATTGGATATCGCGGACGCTTGCGAGATTACGCGTCAGGTCGCTGTCGGATTGCAATACGCTCATTCGCAAGGTTTGGTCCATCGCGATGTCAAGCCTTCGAACCTGATGTTAACCCGTGATGCAAACGGCAACCCTTGCGTCAAGATTCTGGATCTGGGTTTGGCGACCATCGAGGGGCTTGATGCGCATCCACACTTGACCGATGACGGACAGTTGATGGGCACATTAGAGTTCATGGCGCCAGAGCAAGCGGAAGATACTCGGGCAGTGGACTATCGAGCTGATCTCTATTCTTTGGGCGCGACGTTCTTCCGGTTGCTCACCGGATCGGTGCCGTTCGCCGGACCTGAGTTCGATACGCCCGTCAAGCGGTTAAATGCCTTGCTACATCGCTCTGCGCCAAGTGTTGCGAGTCGACGAGACGATCTTCCGCAGGCGCTTGTGCTGTTGATCAATCGCATGCTGGCGAGGCTACCCGACGAACGACCTTGCGACATGGCGGAAGTTGCGTCGCAGTTAGAGAACTTTGCAGCCGGCCACGAGCTTGGACGAGTGCTTGAATCCGAGCGAGTCAATCAACGGTCATCCTTGGTCGCTACGTTCGATGCGTCAGAAGCAATGTTGGATACAACTCCATCGCAAAGTGAAACTGTTGAACTGCCATTTCGCGAGCAGGAAGTCAGCGTCAATCCGCCGAGACGTACAGGGCTGCCGGTTGCAACTGCGAGTCGTTTCATTCGCCTGCTATTCGGCGCAGCGCCCATCGTGGCATTGTTGTTGGGAACAATCTGGTTGCAGACGGATGGCGGTTATATCCGTATCGAATCGGACGATCCTTCGATTGAGGTTTCAGTCGAGATATTGAAAGCCCGTCGACTCATTGATTCCGTCAACGTTAGAGCGAGCGGAGGTCACTTCTGGTATCGTTCCGGCAGTTACGAGGTTCGTTTTCCAATTGGTGCGGACGACGGTTTTACCTTGGTTGGCGGCGACGTCACAATCACACGCGGCACGGAGAGCGTCGTCACGATCTCACGAGTTGCGAGTCCGTTAAAGGAAGTAACGGCATCCGGAAGACCATCCGAGTCGTCCGCGCTCATCGTCACGACGACCGAGGACGGCGTCGACGTTCGCGGGTCCCTTCGTGATGCAGTCTCCGGTGCGGTGAAAGGCGATACGATTAGGTTTGCCCCCGCGCTTGCGGGAAAAACAATCACCCTGAATGGTAGCCCACTTCAAGTCGCCGAAGATATCACCATCGACGCTGAGAATCTGAAGACTGCGATTGCCATCGACGGTGCGGGCTTATCGCGTGTGTTCGACTTGGTTAAGCGACGCAATTTGAGAATTCAAGGCGTTAGTATTACCGGCGGCAAGGACTATGCCCCAGGAGGGGGCATCACGGTTGAGGAAGCCACGTTGTCGATGCGAAATTGCACGATCTCTGGTTGTTCGGCACCAACGGATGGAGGCGGGATATATTGTGTGAACGGAAACATTGTGCTCGAAAACTGCTTGGTCGTAGATAATTCCGCAGGGCACTTAGGCGGTGGAATCGCCAATTACGGCGGCACGTGCCGGCTGGTTAACTGTGTCTTCACAAAAAATTCTTCGGGCAGAGAACATGGCGGCGCGATTGTGAACGTGAACGCCGGAACAATGGAACTGATTCACTGTACGGTTTCTGGAAATATCAACAGTGGTGTGTCGTCTCATCGGTGGTCGACGTTGATACTCGAATCGTCCATCGTGACCAATAATGATCAGGTCGATGATGGCCTGAAGAGAGACGTTTGGATCCAACGAATGGACGGCGGCGGCATCGTTGCTCGTGGCGCAAACATCATTGAGAACTTTGGTGCCGCCGTGAAATCGGGTCCAGATCCAATCATCGCTGGCGCGATGCTCGCGCCGCTCGGCATCTACGGCGGTCCGTTTCTAACAATGCCGCCACTCCCAGGTTCACCGGCGATTGATGCTGCTATCGCCACCGACTATACGCCCGCCGTCGACATCCGCGGAACAAAGCGTCCGCTCGACGGCAACGGAGATGGTCGCCTGTTGCCGGACATCGGCGCTGTCGAATTCGATCCGGCGCACGACACGACGGCACAGAACGATTCGAGTACGCGAGTGTTGAAGGCAAACGTCCCGCTTCCAACAAGGGATCTTCCGGACTTGGCCAAACTACCGGCAGGGAAGGTTCAGGTGTTCGGTACCGCAAATCAGCCGTTGGAGCTTGGAGCGGCGGCGGAGATTTCTGACTTCGTCGAAGTTCAGATTGACAGTAATCGAGGTTGGTTCGGTTTGCGTAGCAACGGCGATGTGTACCGATGGAACATTGCTCATGGCGCGGAACTGTATCGCCGGGATCAAGACGTCCGTGTACTCAATCGTACATCGGACGCAGCGTATGGCGAGTGGCTGTCGGGGGTGGGTAGCGTCATCCAGCGAGGGCATCCGGACAACGTTCTGATAGCGAACGCCCCTGAGGCCAACATCGTCGATCTGGCACGTTCGTATCCGACGGGCGACTGGACTGTCCTGACTAACGATGGACGATTGCGCTACATCGGAAAGACTGAGTTTCCGCCGCCGAACGAGATTACTGATTTCGTTCGCTTAGGAAACTGGCACGACCATCATGTGGGAATTCGAGAGAATGGCGAGCTGTTAGTTTGGGGACGCGATCCTATGCCATTGCCGGATCTAAGTGAACATCAATTCGCAAAGGTCAGGTCGACCGAATTCTACACGCTACTCCTGACCACACCGGGCACGCTCGTCCATCTAACGAAGGAGCAGATCGTTGAATTGCCAGAGGAATTCGAACGGGATGGCTGGGTCGACATCGCCTGCGGGAACCTCATCTACGCCGCCCGGCAGTCAGACGGATATTGGCGAGCCTGGGGCGATCCATTGGCCGCAGAGGTGGTAGCGAGAATCAACTCGCTCGGGGCGAACGTGCCCTCAATATCGATGACCAAAGACGCCGTCGTGTGGATCGAGACGGAGTGAGCGGCTAGTTGCAGGCACAGCCACATGTGCTAACTCGTCGTTCGCCAAAGCCACACGTTCACTGGACACAACAAAATCACGCTCCCCTGTGGCGGATATAGCGACCGTTGATTTTGAACATTAGCTCTTCCAAATTGATCGACTGCATGGATTTGGGACGACGATTCGCCATGCCAAATCTGTGTGGCCACATCTGTTCCGAGACTCACTGTTCCCGGTATTAAATGCGATCAGGCTGACCGCGTGATATGTCGATTGCTGTTCCTCGACCGTTGGTCATCTAGGCTGTATCGGTCGAATAAACAATCCCAAGATTCAGACGTGGGTAGGAGATCTCGATCTTGGAACGATGCGGACGCAACTCGTCCGGCACCGGAAGGCATGCCCTGAAACAGTTTCGTGGAACCCCGATAGTCCGTAGCGTTAGGCTCCGTGGCGAGATGCATCGACGAGTTTACGAACTGGTAAGTGACCGAACTCGGCAATGCTTTCTCAGTCAAGCGATTACTTCGGTTGTCCCGACCATCGAATTCTAGCGAAATCGGCGATCGACCTCGATCACATCGCCCGCAAGCAGTTCGGAACCGCTCGAAGACTGCTTCCGGTGCATCAGAGTAATGCCGCACGGCACAGGCGGTCGCGGTCGCACCGGCGACCACGTTTGTGCCACATGACGACAACTCCTGATGCATGTGGAGTTGGCGAACAACGACGTCGCGACCGTGCCGATTCGGTCGTTTCTCTTTCTCGGGCAAGTTTGGCAAAGCTCGCAGCAAATCTCAGAATGCCATCGCGAACGTTGCTACTAGCGTCGATGATGTCTTCGTTCGTCAGAACGCCGTCAAAGTAGGCGCGACACACCGCGGTCCAAGGGAGCGACGTGGAGACTTGATTGCAAAGGTCGCGAACAGCGCCGTCGTGGAATATGTGAATGCGATCCGTAACGTCGATCGGTGTCAATCGGCCGTTCTCCATTTCCTCCATCGCGACCGCGATCTTCCGTAACTCAAGTCGAAGCCTGCGATCCCACGCAAGATCGGCGAGTTCGCGGATTCGCTTCCGGTCCGACTTCGTAAAGTCGCCGTGCATTCGTTCATCCTCCTGCGGTAGCTACTGACATCGGCTCTAGGGAGACTACTCTTAGATTGGCCCCAAACATCGGGCCGATGATGAAAGTCTTCTAATCTCGCGCAATCAGCAGGAAGCATAACGCATTGCCTCCGGTCGAAAGGGATCGTGCATTGGAGCCAGTGCCGGCGGCATTGGAGTTCCACCATGCCGACGACTCTCGAAACCGCAGTAGCACAGTACCTTCGTTCGGGCAATCCAGCGCAGAGAACGCGCGAGGGGTATTGCACGACACTCAGGAAGTGGGAACGCTGGGGCGGTGGACTTCCACTCGAACAACTTGGACGCAAGGAATTCCGTGAGTTCCTGGATTGGGTCCATGAGTACGCTGCCGCACAAGAGGGACGAAATCCAGGACGAACCGCGAACAAGGTTCGTTCGCATCTGCGCGCCTTAATATGTTGGGCGTGGGAGCAAGACATTCTCGATTCCCTGCCGAAGTTTCCGAAACAGAAACCGCAGCGAGATGTAGCGGGGAGGCACTACTTGACCAAGGCGGAGATCAACGCGATCTACTTCGCAACTCATGAGTTAAAGCGTCCGCGAGGCTGGAGCCAACCGTTCGCCGTGGGTCGGTATTGGCGATGCGCGTTAGTCGTGTTCTTCAACTACGGGGTGGATACGGGCACTGTCTGGAAGACGGCATCGTTTCACGAACCAGTCCTCTGGCGGCAGGTGTCTTGGAAACGTCAATCGCCCGACCGCGACGCCAAAGAGCAGTCACCGTGGGGATGGCTCTTCTATCGTCGCATCAAGACCGACAAGGCATTTTACCGGCCAATGAATCGTACCGTGCATACTCACATCAGGAGCATCATGCCGGAGCACCTTGATCCGGATGCGCCCGTGTTCCTGGGCGGAGGAACTCGGCCAAACGATCGATTCCGAAAACTATGCCACCTCGCCGGGATCGAACCGAAGACGAGCGTCGAGACAGGGGAAGAACAACCCTGGGTGCTCAAAGATCTTCGCAAGACTTGTGCGACGTATTACGACGAGCATCTCCCAGAGTCATCCGTCGAAATCCTCGGTCATTCCGTGGGAGGCGTCTCGTACCGTCACTACGCTCATCATGCACCCTTGGCGTTCAAGGCCATCATGACGCTTCCGCAACCTTCAGCATTCTCTGCATTGGCCAGAGGCTTTGATGATGCGTGCCCCTGCTGCAGGAGGCGATTCACTGACGCACAGAGTAAGCAAGTTTTACGAAACTCGGTTGGAGTATTTGCCATGGCCGCCGTCGACATGGGCGTCCGCTTGGCAACCGTTTGCTCGCTCATGAGTTGTCGTCCTGAGCGCTTTCGGGGTGTTACGCAACTGCCCTAGGACACACCCACGTGTGCGTCCGTCGTCGTCCGCCAAAACCGCCAAGGAGTAGCCTCCACCGGACATTTCTGTGTGACTTCCAACGGCGTCCGGTTTCGTAAACCGGTGCAGGTGGGAGTGACTTGCTAGAAAGCCTCGAAGTACACATTTGAGTTACACAGCGAAACCCGCCAAAACGACTTCGGTTGCTCTCATCGACGCGCGCAAGCCGTCTTCAAAAACGGCCTCGGTCTCGAAAAGCGAAGTTGCTCCATGGCTACTCAGTCAGCCTCCGTCGTGCGGAGGAGGAATCGCGTTGGCAAATGGAACAGCTATCGATGACCGCATCTAGAATCATCTAACTGGCAACAGTTCTGATGCTACTCAAAATCCGGTTTGGACAGCGACAAAGCTTGCACTCGCGTCTTAAACGAACCCAATTGCAGGTCTACATCGCGGCGTTAAAAGAGTAAGATCGCGTCAAACGCCAACGTAACTTGGTCGTCGTCGCTGAAGAAATCGTAGGGGCCACCGATATTGAGGGCGGTGCTTTCCGTGTCTGACCAGTCGTAGCGGATTTCGGGACGAATGACGAGGCTTTCGTGTGGAGTCCAATTTATACCAGCGGTCAAACCATAGTAGTTCCCGCCTGAAACCGTTCCTTGAATGGGCACGTTGAGAACACGAGCGTGGTCTTGGTCGCGAAACCACTCGAACCGCATCGCGAATGACCAGCAAGAATTCAAGTCGTACATGATATACTGGCTGATACCGTACCATTTCGCTGCGTTGAGTGAGGCACCGACCAACTCTGCATCTTGTTCAACCCCAAAGTCATGCTGAAACACATATCGCAATTCATCCGATACGCGTTGAGACAATACCAGACTGGCAACGGTTACGTTGTCGGGAGTTGATGGGCCGGCGAAGAAGCCGGGTGTGTTCACGTTCGGTGGCCCATCATCTCCGGTGTGTACCACCAACGAAGCAGCAGTACGTTCATCGCAGCTTTGCCAAACAAATCCGCCGAGGACGCCCCATTGATCGCGGGCTGAGTCCCAACTATTCCAACCGAGCGTGCCGCCAAGGATGACTGCAGTTTGAGGCGTTAGCCGAACGGTCGCCATCGCGCCGGTTAGCGTCATCGGTATGGCGTATTGCCGTGCATAGGAATGCGAATAGAAAAAGTTTTCGGGCGAGGCGGCTCGCTCGTATCCGAGCGGCGAATAGAAGTGGCCGGCTCGAAGCGTTATTCCGTTGAGATAGGGCGCATAGATTTCGGCGTAAGCTTGAGGCAGAGACAGGCCGTAGAGCGGAGCGGCTCCCGGGCCGGCTCCGCGCGGACCAGAGGCACCATTCCAATGTTGGCTGCCATCGCTGCGCGTCTCCATGCCCGTGGCGGTCGTAAAGTAGTAGTCGGTGCCGTATAACACATCGACTCGACCTCCAATGTCCCAACTACAACCATCGGTTGCTACATTTCGTTCAGCGATTAAGTACAGTTGGTTCATCTGATACTCGTTCGCTCGGTCGTTAAAAGTGACCGGAGAATTTTCACGGTTGATTGGATCGTCGGGATTCGCCGTCACGCCTTGTGACAGCCAGCCGCGGATACCGAACGTGCTGTTGTTGTTTGAGCCCCCGAATAGTGTAGGCGCTGCGTCTTGCCCCCAAACCTCGAGTGGTCCGTTACTAAAGGCAGCTTGTTCTGCGAAATCGCGTTCGGCGGCAGCTGTTTCGGAGCCTTGACCGCAGGAGGCGAACGTACCCAGCCCGAATGCGCAGCATATCGCTACTGAAAACAATTGAGAGAGCCTAAGCATGGCAAGTTCCAATCGGTAGATATGATTCGTTGATCAGAACGTCAACGATGGGTGGGAGAGTGGGCGTGCGACGGAATCGCCGACACAACCCGCACTGATGGTATGGTCGGCACAAATCGAATCGTGAGTACAGTCGTTACGATCGGACCCGGTCTACCGATACAGACGTTACACCTTAACGCTCGCTTCGCCCGTCAGTTCCGCTAGCACCTCTTCGAGGTTGACGTCCTTCGATTCAGTAAAAGCAAACGCTCGAATCGCCATTCCGTGCTGTCCTTCCGCGGTTGCGGAATGAATTTGAGAGAGTGCTGGAAGTAGACGCTCAACGTCGTCGGCTGCGACTCCGTGATCGCGAGCATTGGTTTCGTCATGTCGTGACTTGGCGATTGGAGGGGCCGGAGCGTTCTGTGGCAGCAATGCGATGGCAGCGTCGATGCTGCTTTCGCCTTCCGCGCTGATCAGCTTGTTGATCACCAACAGGACGTCGATCGGTGAAATCTCATCGTCTCCGTTGGTGTCGTAGAACGCGGCAGCGATAATTGGTTCCGATGCCGACTCTCCCTCGGCGATCGTTCCCGCTAGGCGATTGATCGAGGTTGGGCCAATGTCATTCAGAAGATTGATCACGACCAGCGCATCGAGCGGCGAGACAGTTCCGTCGGCGTTGACATCCAGTCGGTTAGCAGGGTTTTGGAAGACGGAAAAGCTGAGATCGCTAACGTTAAACGTGGCGGGGCCTTCACTCTCAGCCGGAATGGTTTCACCTGGACCGCCACCAATGGGCGTGAGCGTCGCGATCGCTCGCGTTGACGATCCGTCGCCGTAGTTCTGTTTGATCGCTTCGATGTCGAGCGGGCCGATCTCGCCGTTCAGGTTCGCGTCGAATTCGGATCGGAACTGATCAACGGACAGATCAATGCCGAGTCGCTGCGAGAATAGTTCGAGCGCGATGGTGTTGAATCCGAAATGTCGCTGCAACATCGCCGCCTCGGCAAGCTGCAAGGTTCGCTGAGTGACTTGGCCTTCGCCGTCCAACGCACCGGGCATGCGCACGTCGAGCGAGTAACTACCGGTGGTGTTTCCTTCTGCCGAGACTCGCACGGTATAGTCACCTGGAGGCAAAGTAACGACGATAACACTCTGCGATCCGTCGCCCGCATTCGTTACGAACGCATGAGTGACAATCGGGTTGCCGGTCGAATCGATGATCTCAATCGCGGCAGGATCAAGGCCGTTCTCTCCGTTGATGCCAATGGTGTAGATGCCTTGAGGCGGACCTTGTTGTAGATCGAGACTGAATTCATCAACTTCGCTCGGCGTGATGATGTTGCCGAAGGCGCGAGCGATGAAGTTTCCGACGAGCGGCAAAAAGCGGACTGCAGCTTTGGTGGTCACTTGCGTCGTGCCCGTCGTAGATCCGCCATCACCGTCGGTAACGACGACGCTGGCTTGATACAAGCCAACTGCAGCGGTTGGGAACTTGACCAACGATCCGGTGCGTTGCAGCGTCTGCCCCGTGGGGGATGTCAGAGTCCAAGTCGCCTGTAGATCAGCGATATCTCCGGGAGCATCGTCAGCAAGAACGGAGAGCGTCAAAACTTTCCCGCTGGAAATTGTTACGGTCGGTTTTCGTATCGGTCGAAGCGTTGGATCGAGATTGCTGATGTTGATCGAGTTCAAGTCGCTTGTGATTGTCTGTCCGTTGCCGTCGGCCACGGTCACACGGACCTGGACGAGACCGTCGTCCTCCGGCGTGAACTCGACATCGGAACCGTTTGAGACGGTGTTCACGCCACCAGTGATCGCCCAATCGAAACTGAACGCATCGTTGTCGCTTGTCGCCGCTGAGAATGTGAGCAAGCCGCCTTCAACGCCACTTGTCGGCACATTCACTTCAACAACTCGAATCGTCGCCGACTGAGCAACCTCGCCGCCATCATCGTCGGCCACGGTCAGCGTCACGTGGTAGTCATCGCTGCCCGCCGCGAAGCTGACTTGCCCGCCGGTCAGGGTCATAACATCCGATGTCACGGTGTCGGTGACTGCCCAAGTAAAGATCAGCGGGTCGTTGGCTTGGCCCGGATCTGTGGCGTCTGCGGTGAGCGTTATCTGTTGCCCGGCAAACACGAGCGAAGGCACCTCGAACGCACGGATCGTCGGTGCGACGTTGTTGCCGGTGAATTGAGCTGTCTGAATTGCGGAGCCGCCATCGCCGTCGGTCACCACGACCGTCGCGTTGTACGTCCCGTCTTCGGCAGGCGTGAAGTCGATCGCAGGCCCGGTCAACCCGATGTCCGCACCGGCAGGCGTCGTGATCGTCCAAGCAAATGCGAGACCGTCCAAGTCACCGGCAACGTCGTCGGCGTTCACGCTGAGCGTTGCCGATTGGCCTTCGTCGATCGGGCCGGTTGGTGTCACGATCGCACTCAACGTCGGATCGGCATTGGCAACAACGATTGAGCCAACCTCAACGGTCGCAACTCCGCCTTCTTCGTCATCAACAGTCAGGCTCACTGTGTACGTGCCGTCGTCTGGTGGGATGAAGTTGGCGTCGCGACCTCCAACTTCGGTCGTCGAATCGTCGGGATGAGTCACGGTCCAGATGAACGAGAGCGGATCGCGGCTTCCGGCTGGATCGGTTGCAGCGCCAACGAAGTTCAACGCAACGCCTTCCGTGCCAGTTGCTGGGGCGTTTGCGCTAGCAATTGTCGGGGCAAGGTTGGCGACGGTTACGGTTTGGACCGGAGACACGGTCGTCTTGCCGTCGTTGTCGGTCACCGCGACGCTGACTTTGTAGTCACCATCGTCGAGGAATGTGAAACTCGCTTGGGCACCGGCGACGCGGGTGACTTTTCTGTTGGGGGCTTCGATCCGCCACACGAATGACAGCCCATCCGTCGATCCGTCGTTGTCCGTGGCGGCGGCAGAAAGCGAAACGGTCTCGGCTTCGTTGGCCGTCGTCGGAATTTGAACGGACGCGGCTTGTAGCAGCGGCGGCAACGAGATGGCTTGCAGTTGAGTCGCCGCCGTAGCTGTGCCGCCATCGCCGTCGGTCACTTTCAACGCGACACCGTAGTTCCCGCCGTCGGGCGTGAATCTAACGTCCGGTCCGTCGAGCATCGTCGTCGATCTGGTCAACACGTTCGTGATCGTCCACGTAAATGTGAGCGGATCGTTGACGCCAGCCGGATCGGTGGCCGAGGCAGTGAATTGCAGCGGTTGGCCTTCGTTGGCGGTTGAGGCAACGACAAACGCGTTCAACGTTGGTTTGACGTTGCGAACGTTGATCGTCGCCGCACGACTGGCCATCGTGCCATCGTCGTCGATGACGGTCAGCGTTACGTTGAAAGTACCATTGTCAGTCGGAGTAAACTTCACTGAGTTGTCAAACGCGACGTTAACGTTCAGCCCCTCCGCTGTATCGGGCAAAAACGGAACGCCCGATCCGCCAAGATCGAAAGTCGAGTTATCCGGTCGCTCGATCGTCCACGTAAACGTAAGTGGATCATCACCACTCTGTGATCCGAAAGCAGTCGCGGTCAAAGTAAGTGCCGCACCTTCCTGCCCGGTGGCGGGGACATCGAACATGGCATCGACGATCGTGGGTCCAACATCCGTAACGGTGACCGAGAGCGTGTTCGAGGGATTAACAAACGTTCCGTCGCCATTGACGAGTTGTGTTAGCGTGACTTCGTAAGAACCTTCGTCGCGATAGATGTGAGCCGCACTTGCTGCCGTGCCAACGATGTCTTCGATTGTTCCATCGCCCCAATCCACCGTGTACCGAGACACCGGATCGTTGCCTGGATCGGTGAAGGCGACGTTCATCGTAAAGGGAGCGTCGACCGAGCCTTCCGCAACGGTTGCACTCGCCGTTGACAGCATCGCCACAGGAGCAACATCATTCACGGTGACCACGAACGACTCGGCAACATCACCGGCATCCGTCCGGGCCGTCACCGACACGTTGTAATCGCTTGTACCGTCGGCGTACGTGTGTGTAAACTGCGGCGTAACGACCGACTGCATCGACAACGGGCTGCCATCGCCCCAATCAACCAGCCACTTCAGGATCGGATCGCCACCCGGATCGAAGGCCGAAACATCAAGCGTAAGCGTATCGCCTTCGTCTAGGGTCGTGACATCAGGTGTCAGCGTCAGGGTCGGCATCACATCATGGACCACGACCGTGGTGAACAGGTCGCGAGACTGTAAATCGTCGGGAGATGAAGCCGGTTTGTCGAACAAGCGGGCGCGGATGGCAATGATTCCGTTGTCGGAAAACAATGCGTTAGGCACGTCGACCACGGTGGCCGGATCCTGATTCTCCAAGTCGAACGTACCATCGTTGTCGAAGTCGTAGCTGACAGTGAAGCCACGAGCCGTATCGACCGTCGACGGGTCGCTGACGTTCAGCACGGACACCTGCAAATCGCCGCTGGTGCTGCCTTCGTTCAATGCGGTCACGTTCGCCGTTAACGTTCCCGTGGGAGCGACGTTGATGATGTCGAGTGTGCCGACATCTGTTGCAATGAACGCGGTGGAATTGAATTCATAGATAACATCGAGACTCACGCTGAGACCAACATCGCCGTCCAGCGAGTTGTTGGCGGCTTCAAGCATGGCCCACGATAGTTCCAAGTCAGGCGAAGTGCTCGTGAACGATAGCCCCGGCAATCCAAGATCCCACTCAAAGCGGAGCGGCGAACCGAAGGCACTTGCGCTCAACAGCAACGTGTCGCCTTCGTTGATGCGGTACGAACCGCCTGCGGAAACGGTCTCATCGCCGGGGCGTACACCGACAGCCTGATTGACCAATGTTGGACCGTCTTCGTCGACCGCCGTGACTGTTAGTGTGAAGTCGCCGAGTTGGGTGTAGGTGTGAGCGGCTTGCGTGGTCTGGCTGCCGAACGACTGGCTGACTCCGTCGCCCCAATCGATCATCCACTGCCCAACGCGGTCGTTGCCTGGGTCGGTGGCGGTAAACGTGATCGTGTGCTCGCCATTGAGATGGGCGATTGTGGGCGATTGCAGAACGATCGCGGGTGCAACATTGTTGATGATCAACGAAGCCACCGAGATCGTTGTAAATTGAAATGCTGGTAGCGAGGGAATGGATTGCCCCGTGCTGGTCGCGCGGACGGCAATCGGATGCGTGCCATCGTCGTCGATGCCGAACGATTGAAGTTGTGTCCACGTAAGCGGAAGCGAGTTGCCCGAACCGTCAAAGAACACACCGTCGCCGTCGAGATCCCATTCGTACGTCAGATTGCCGCCGCCTGCTGCGTCGACGACCGAGATCGTCACGCCATCGCCTTCCGAGATCGATGTTGGATCGAAGGTGATTTGCGGCTGCGGAGTTGCTTCGATAAATAACTGCTGGACGTCGGCCGTTTGATTGTTGAATCCTGCAAATACGATGTCGCCTTGTCCCACTTCGTTGACCGTGCCGGCCGAACCGGTCGGTGGAGTTGTGCTAACGGCACCATCGCCGGTCTCGATAACGAGCGCGTCGAAAACGGTTGGCGTCCCGACGGCTTGATTGCCGTTAACGTTTACGGTCGCAGTCGCGGGGATGCCAACGGACGACACGACCGCGATATCGCCATCGGTACCGTCGTCGAGTCCGATAAGCGTCTGTGAACCGTCACCGACCATCGCAACTCGAATAAGGTCCTCGCCCAAACCAGCATTGATATCGGTCGTGCCTGACGAACTGTGCGCGATCGTCAGACTGTCGTTGCCATCACCTAAATCTAGCTGCGTCGTCTGTGCGGGAGCGATGTCGAAGACGGTGACTTGATCGCTGCCGCCACCGGTAACGATCGATGTCTGTTGAACGTCGCCGCTGGGTGCTTGCAACAAACGCACGCGATCGTCGCCTTCGCGAGTCGTCAGCTTCACGCTTTCAACAGTATCAAACGCGGTCACCAATCGCTGCGGATCAGGCAGTGGATCGGTCGTGATGTCGAAGAAGGTAAACCCGCCCGTCGTCGCGCCGCGTCCGGCGGCGGTGCTCACGATTAGCGTGTCGCCTTCGACGAGGAGGTCCGTTGGCTGAGTAAGCCCCGACACGCCACTGCGTCCGTCGCGAACTAGCTGAGCAAACAGGAGTTCGCCTTCCGCATCGCGAGCGAACACCAAAACGGCATCGCGGTCAGGGACGCTGACGAAGACAAACCGGCCATCCTGTGAAACCGCGACGTCACTGGCTCCCAACATCGAAGGAATGCCGTTCTGACCGCCGGCAATGCTTTGCGTCAGCTCGAATTGCGAGCTTGCATCGGCCCGCCTCAGAACGTGCAACGTCCCATCGCGATCCGTGACAAACAAGTTGCCTTCGAAGCGAGCCACTCCGCTGACACTGCCCAATCCCGATGCAACCTCATCGACCTGCACGTCTACCGGGCCGTTACGATTGAACAGAATCCTCGCTTGATCAGGACTGTTTCCGTTGTCCAGTACCTGGATAACATCCACGTCGCCATCGCCATCAAAGTCCTCCGCTGCGACGGCATCCGTATTGCCACCGGGGGTCTGGCCGCTGTCGACGAACAAGCCGCCGACACCACCCTGCCGCCCGCCCTGATTGATCCAGACACGATCGGCGCTGGACCCGTTGGCTTCGTAAGCGTCGAGATCGCCGTCATTGTCAAAGTCCGCAAGTGTCACTGCGTTGCTGGAAGTTTCGGCAAAGGGTTGATCGAGGAAGACAAACTCGCCGGCAGCTCCGCCTTGGAGTCCGCTTTGGTTCAGCCATACGGAACTTGGGTCGAAGTTATCACTAACGACAAACAAATCCAAATCGCCGTCGCCGTCCAAATCAGCCAGTTCGGCATCGACGGCGTCGTAGAAGATCGGAAAGCCGCCGCATGACTCGCCTCCGGTTCCACCGTCGCCGCCTTCTCCTTCTCCGTCTGCAAAACATTCTTCCGGAGGACGAATCGGAGAGATCCCACTGGAGAGAACTTGGCCGCTATCGACGAATTCGCCAAGCGTTCCGCCTTGGTCGCCGCCCTGATTGATCAAGACCTGATGGCTGTTGAACCGGTTGGCAATAATTGCATCCACGTCGCCGTCGCCATCAAGGTCACCGAAATTCACCGCGACAGAGAACTCGTCTCCCAATAGTTGAACGCTGTCGACAAACATCCCCGCCGTACCGCCTTGTAAACCGCCTTGATTCAACCACAACCGATTGTGTTGTTCTCGGTTGGCAAACATCGCATCGAGATCGCCGTCTCCGTCCACGTCGGCCAGCGCCACGTCCAGGCTTTCGCTGTCGCCGAAGCTTTGTCCGTGCAAGAACGTTGCCGGCGTTCCACCTTGTACGCCGCCCTGATTGATGAGGACGAGGTTTGCCGGATCGCTACCGCCAAACTCCTCGTTCGCCAGCACAACATCTAGATCGCCATCGCCGTCCACGTCACCCAATGTCGCAGCGCGACTGGTATCGTGGCCAAGGTCTTGGCCGCTCGGCAGAAACGTTTCAGAAATCCCGCCTTGGGCTAGCCCTTGATTGATCAGTACCTGATGGCTGCCGTTGCCAATGGTCAGTACCGGGATGAACGCATCCAGGTCACCATCGCCATCCAGGTCGCCAAGTTCGATGCCGGTCTTGATACCGTTGGATAGATCGACGGCCACGTCTTTGTTGTCAAAAATGGCGGTGGGTTGTGACTCGCTGGTGAACGTAATGAGCGAGACCGTGCCATCCGTCTCGCTGCCGACGACAAGTTGATCATCAAGCAATTCGATGAGAGTCGGATTGGCAACTGGAACGTCCGTCGGCGTCGTGCCCTGTGGAATGATTGCATGACGCAGAATTCGGAAACGTCGCAGGCCATCCCCGCCAGCGACAATCACTTCATCATTCGAGACGAATTGAACTGATCTGGCCGCAACCGATTCGGAGCCTTCGTAGCGGCTCACAAATTGCAGGTCACCGTTACCGTCGAAGTCGAAGGCCGTAATTACGCCGTCGAACACGGACGTTGCAACAACGTACCGACCGTCAGGACTGACGGCGACATCGGACACGCCGGTCAGTCCTTGAGTCCCGGAACCCTGACGTACACCGCTCGTTTCACCCGTCTGTCGGTCGAATGCCAACAACGCATCTTCCGCACCGGATACACCGAACAGATAGCGCCCGTCCAAACTAGCCGCCATCGCCATAAAGCCGCTTATCGTGGCGGTAAATGTGTCGCCTTGCCGCACACTCGAAGGCTCGCCGAGGTTCGAACCGTCGAACGGAATTAGTGTCAAAGCATCTTCGCCGGTTGACGTGACGTAAACGGCTTCGGGCGTGATCGTGATCCCGCCTGGATCTAGCAGATTACGCGTGTCATCGTCGATGATCTGCGATTCGAATGAGGGACGGCCGTCCGCGTCGATCCGGAAGAGCGTCACCGAGTCGTCATCGACAGAGGTCACCAACAAGACATCGCCGCTGTGGGCGAGACTATCGACCGAGCCGAGTCCCTCGACGCCGTCCGATCCATCTGTCAATGTGCGGCGAACCTGGACAGGTCCGTTGTCGGAATAGCGGAAGGCGATCAACTGATCGTCGGAATTGGCAAGGTAGAACTGATTCGGATCAGCCGCGCCTGCGATTACAGCATCGCTGCCGATCGTAAACGCATTCGATCCGAATCCAACTCCATTGCCCAACGCTCCGGTTGTGGGTAATTCTCGGATGACCAAACCGTTGCGGTTGCGGCGTGATAAATATGCAAGCCCGTTTCCGAACGAAATCGAAGAACCGAAGTTTTGAAAGTTGTTTAAGGGGCTGAACGTCGTATGAGCCGTGGTGCCCACGTTGCCGACTTCGGCTTCCGTCAATGCGTCAATCCGTGCTCGCACCATGCCATCGGGCACGTTCGTGCCTGGCTGTTCGAAATCACTAGTGATAAATGTCGACAGTCCGTCTGGAGTAAACTTGAGTTCACGCACTTGTGTCGGACCGGTGATGTCCTTGGTCCCAGTCCGAGTCATCGTCAGCGAGGTCGTGTCGTTCATGTCGTTCCGAATGAAGGTGTCGGCGCGCAGCCGGTTTGTATTTCCCTCGGACTCCAATGACCAAACGCTCGCTTTGTTTTGATTGCCGTTCCAATCGATGTTGTCAGACTGCGGATTTACTGCGATGTCACGTACTTCAAAATTAGCACCGACGATGTGAAGACTTGAGGCAATCGGTGCGATGACTGTCGCGGACGAGAGGTCAACAGCCGCGGACTGCACGATGTCGAACGTTGTGCCGCTATAGCTGATTTCACCGTCTTGAGTTGTGATGAAGTAGCCATCGGTCTGACCGGCGGGATCGGGGATGTGGGCGATTTGCGAACCGTACCGCTCGGAGCTACTTCCGGTATCGACGTTCAATCCGCCGAAGGTGCCATTCGCGTTCTGTCGAACCCAAGCAACCGACGAAGTCGAACCGTTGGTTCCGCGACTGACCATACCAATCCAGCGTCCCGATGCGGTAGCCGGGGAAGCCGACAGTTCAACCACGCCGAATGGCAGACCGCCACCTTGCAAGTCCAAGGTCGCGATCCGATTGAAATCTCCATCCACCTGCTGCTGGAGTGACACCAGCGTTTGACCATTGTCCTCCAGCGTGACCAGCAATCCGTCTTCATAATCGAATTGCTTGAAACCGGAACGCTGGTTCGAACCGTTGGGATTTGCAGCACCATCCACTTGGAACGTTCGATAGAGTTCCCGTACTGGTACACCACCGAATTCCGGAGCCAGCTCATAAAATGCGAGCCGACCGCTGGGCTGTAAACTGGCGTCGGTACCGCTCCATGTAATCAACGTTCGACCATCGTCGACGACCTCAGTGTGCGTATTAAGACTAAAGAACAAGCCTGATCCGGTTTCTGGTGCCGTGGTGATTCTTGTCAGTTCGCCTGTGGTAGTATTGCGGTCGAAGATAGCGATCGAATCGCCGTCGAATCGCGTGCGGGCGACGAACAAGCGGCTGCCGTCTTCGCTGAACGCCGCCGAGCGGGCGAATACAGTGAAATCGAAGTCACCGTCATATAAGAACTGTTCGTGGGTCAACACTCCGGTCGTTGAATCGATCGAATAGTTGTTAACGCTTGTTGCTCCCACGTCGACAAGGTTGCGGCTGTCGGGGCTGACCAGCAGTTCCCCTGCACTGAACGGTAACGTTTGAATGAGTGACGGTCGCCGTGTCGCCGTGTCGATCTGGAAGTTCAAGATGCGCCCCACATCGTCTGTGTCGACCGCATCCACAAATAGATGGCGACCGTTTGGCGAGACTGCGATGCGTTGGACATCGAACAATTCCGGACTGGTGACTCGCGTGAGAAACTCAAGGTTCTGGCCGTCTCGCCGAAAGACGGCAAATCCGGGCTGATCGCCTGCTGTGGCGATGAACTGCCCGTCCGTGTCCGATGCCACGAGTCGCGCGCCCATCAATCCGTCAACTTGGGCTTCAAGTTCGAAGTCGTTCTCGCGGCTGTTGAAGTCCAGAACGCTCAATCCTTCAAACAACTCGATGTTGTCTTCGTGGACCGTCGCCTCGACATCAGCGGTCACGGTCGTGGATGTCACTTCCAGCATGTCCGCACCGGATGTGCCGCCGAGGATCGAAACACGATCGGCTCCGGCGGTGTCAATCACGGTCAGGTCGTTGCCACTCAAGACCGTGCCGTTCGAGATCCAAGAGACTGCGTTGCTGTTCGTTTGATTGTCGACGATCAACTCTTCGACCGTCGGAGCCACCGGGAGGAACTGATCGGCAACAGGATCGCCGGCGATGATGACCGTTACTTGATCGACTCCGCCCTCGCCATCAACGCGATGCGAGCCGGGAGCGCCCACGGCTTGTGTGATCGTGATATTGTCGTCGCCCGGGCCGCCGAAGAGATCGAACGTGGCGTCGAAACCGGAGTTGTCGATCTCGAAGGTATCGTTGCCCGCTCCGAGTTGGACTCGCAGTTCTTCCACATCTGACGGCGCAGTGAAAGATATATCGGCGACTCCGTCCAGGCTGACCGTAGTGACGTTGCCGGCCGTTACCAACGATCCGGAGACATCCACGGCACTGTCCGATCGATCGGAGGTCGCGGCATCGGTTCCTGCTCCACCCAAGAACGACACGCTGCCGGTTCCCGCCAACAGTTGCAATTGATCGTTGTCGTCTTCGCCGCTGACGACCAGCGATCCGAGTGTTCCACCAACTCGCAACAGATCGTCGCCCGCGCCACTGTTAATCTGTGTCAGGCTGGGGATATCCGTTGCCAGCAGTTCGTCGTTGGCAATGCCCAAGTTGATGACGACGTCGTCGAACGACGGGAGATCAAACTTGATTGGGCCATTTTGCTCGAATCCGGTCACTGTGCCAGCCACGAAGCTGCGCGGTCGCGGCGCACCGAGGTTTAGCGGCCCGAAGATATCGTTGAACACGAGCGTGTTGCTGGTCGTCTCGGCCATCAAGCGAAGAGGTTCATCAATGTCGTCTAGCGATCGCTGAAGAAGCCCCAACTCGCCGCCGATCGTGACCGTATTGTCTTCGCCGCGCAAGAAGAACTCCGTGTCGTGAAGTACACGAAGAATCTGTAACGTGTCGCCATCGGCTTCGCCGAGCGTCGCTTGGACCTTGGCGTCGGGAGTGATATCGAGTACTCGTACATCGTCGCCCGTCAGCAAATGTTCGTTGAACAACCAGTTTGCCGCTTGCGTCGCGTTCGCGTTGTTGAGGGTTTGGTGTTCGACGTTCAACGTCGTCAGCGCAGTCCCAACTGGGTCGATCAACTCAATTGCTGCGGGCGAACTGTTCAGCGTCGTATTCACTAAGTCGTTGCCATCGCCGGTGTCGAGCGTCACGGAAGCTGGGCTGAGCGTGACATCCACGACATCATCGCCAAGCCCCAGCGTCAGACCGAGGTTCGTGACTTGCGAATGATTCAACGGCCCGCCTGCACCGACGCCGCTGAGCGAGCTCTCGCCAATCACAATATCCTGCGGGCGCCCGTCAAGAGCCGTGCTGAAGTTAAGGGAATCCAGGTTCGTCGATGTCACGCTGCCGCCTATACGTGAAACGAGTCCCGTTCCGATCGCGACCGTTTCACTCGACGTGCCACCGGTCACCGTGAGATCGGCTGTCGTGCTGATCACCGTGACATCGATCGATCGCGAGGCATCGCCATCTAACTCGATATCCAACGATCCGCCGGTCGTACGAACTTCCAACGTCCCGGCTTCTTGGCGGACGATGGAACGTCCCGCATGCGTCGATTGCACCGTCGCTGTAGCGGACGTATTGATGTCGAGCCCCGCGACTTCGACCAATCCTGTATAGACCGAGCGCCGCTCGGCATTTGACGCCGAGTTGTTTGTCAGCATGACATCCGTCAGACTTCCATCGACGACGGTAAACAGAGCCGTGTCGCTACCGCCTTGTCCATCGAAACTCGCGCCGCCGATCGGCATGGAGAACTCGTCGTTGTCCGCTCCGCCAAACAATTCGATCCGCAGCCGTTCGCCGGCCGAAGAGCCATCGAACGGACCGGCTAAAGTGAGTCGATCGGAACCGCCGTTGGCATTGAGTTGCAAGACATCGACGCCTCGCGTTTCGTCTCCGATCAACAACTCGAAGCTGCCATTCCGCGTGACTCGCACCAATCCGCTCGTCGTATCGATGTCGAAAGTCTCGTCGGAGTCAGTGCCTTGCACGATCACACGATCCGCCGCGTCGTCATCGAATGTCGACACATCGACCGAGCCGCCCGTTTGTGTGATTGCGCCTTCCAGACTGCCCAGCGACAGCCGCACGGCGTTAAGCCCCGTTATTGCGGCGGTCGTCAACGTCACGGTATCGGCTCCGCCACCGGATCGCACCTCGACCTCTTCGGTATCCATCCGCAACGTGTGAAAGACACCATTCTGGATGTCGACGACTGCATTCGAGCCGACTCGATCGATCTCAATTTGTTCCGACGAAAATCCGGTGATGGCAACCAGCCGATCGATCCCGGCATCCCCCATTGCATCGTCGGTGCCATGCCCCAACTCCCATACGATCTGATCGTTACCGGCACCACCGCGAATCAAGTCATCACCCGCGTCGCCGATCAGTTCGTCGTCGCCATCGCCTCCGAACAACTCGTCAACGCCCGAACCACCCGCCAACAGATCGTTGCCGGGGCCGCCGGTGAAACGCACCGGCAGTGCCGATTCGTTAAAGAAGCGATCGCGTCCCTCACCGCCGTCGACGGTGATAGCAATCGGTGTGAATTGGCCGAATCCCTCCAACACACGGAACTGGTCATTGCCGTCGCCAAAGTCGCCCGTGATGCTGGTGATGTCGTCAAACACTTGCTTCGTCCCGAATGCTCGAACACGGACCTTCTGCCCGCGTTCCGAACCGGGACCGAGCGAGGTGATCGTGTACGCTTCGTTGATCGCATCCGCTTCCACGTTTCGCTGTCCGCCGCGATCGCCAACGTTCAAAGTCAGCCCACCGCTGCCGTCTTTCTCCGCCAGATTCGGGAACAGTTCCGAGCCAAGCTTGAGGAAGCCGATCGTAAAGTCCACGGACTTGCTGACGCTGAAGGGACCGACACCCACCGAAACCTCCGATTCGACTTCGATTTTCCCCGAGGCCGGATCGTAGTCGACCTCCAAGTCGGCTCCGCCAACACTCACGCCAAACGCCTTCACGCGCACTTCACCCGAACCGCCGAAATCGAGCGGAATTGATTCATCGCGACGAATAAAGAAGTTGCCTGAACCGCGAATTCCGAAACTGCTGCTGCCAAGTCGAATGCTGCCGTTCAGATCGATGTCAACAAAGCCGCGACTGTCGTAAAAGCCAGACGCCCGAACATCGGCCACACCGAAGAAATCCGCTTCGAGATTGCCCGACATCCGCAGAACCGACGCTCCGGTCTCAAACTCGCGGAACGCACGCACGACGGCGTCGCCGTCGAGGTCGATGACGCCAAGCAGCTCCATATCCAAATCGTCGATACGAATCCGGGCCACGTTATTCAGCGTATCTAATTCCATTCGCAGCACACCGGAGGCTTCGAAGATGCCGGCTTGGCCGAAGCTGAAGCGTTGACCTTCGTTCAGCGGCGCGTTCATCTGGAGGCCAATATCGACCCCGGTCTCGATCACAGCCGACTGCTGAATGCGAAGTTCGGCGATATCGAAGAATTCCAATCCGGCATCGATTGAAAACTGCAATTCGCCGTCCGACGCAAGGATGCGGAACTCGCCATCGAGTTCAAAGGCTCCAATATCGGCGTTGCCGGTGATCAACACTTCCGCCGATTCCTTGCCGAGGATACGTTGCGATTGCCCGCCACCGGTGTCGATGACCGTAACGATCTCGTTGCTTGCTGTAGTGTTGATGCCCAGGAACACATCGCCGTCGATCTGGACTAGCCCGCCAAGATCGATATCGGCGTCAAGCGTCAGTGCGCCGACAATGCCTTTCTGGCTGACGCGGAACAGTCCTTGAGCGTTTTGATTCAGTTGGATCAAGTCATCCAGTCCGGCAACAGCGGTGCCAACACGAGCGTTGACGATCATCTCGAACCCGCCAGTCGCGGCGGCGAGCAGCCGGAAGTCACCTTGCAGCTCAAAGGCATTCAGGAAGCTAACGGTCGCGTCATCGCTTTCATCCAGCGGATCGCCGCCGATGTTGATGAAGAAATACGGACCGGAAACGAACGTTTGCCCGTCGATCATCGGTGGCGGTGTGCCAGGAATCGTGATGATCGTTCCGCCTTGAACAGTGGTCGCCGGTAACACGACATCGGCGGGATCGATCTGCTCGCGGCGAGCCTGCATGATGTTCAACCGATCGCGCAGTCGCTCCGGAACTTCGTACTCTTGATCGACGCCGGTCGTATTGAATTGCAACGCCGCCGGCGTGCCGGTACTGATTTCAAACACGTGCGGGATGCCTGCCGTGCCGACCAAGTCCAGCTTGCCAGCCATACTCGGAATCGTCAGCGGATTTACATTGCGCACAACGAAGACACCTAGAGCGTCCATCGTGAACAAGTTTAGGTTTGCTCCGGGCACGTTAGCGTCGGCTTCTAGCAGTGCGGATACGAACAGCTCAAAATCGAGGCTGTCATCCAACGGGTCGTCATTGTCTTTGGTGTCGACTCGCACGTGGGCACCAAACACACCGTGCATCATCAGGTTCGCACCGAAACCAAGCACATCCTGCTGCATGGTCAACGAGCCTTGCATCTCGAAGGCAAACGTTAGCGGTTCGAGGAAGAATGTTTCGAGTGCGCGACCGGGCAACGCGAGTTCCAACTCTTGCACGTCTGGCGTCGCGTTGATACCCAACAGGATCTCTGCGTCGGCCGCAAGTCCTGCGTCTTCGAGCCACGAGAGCCCCGGGCTATTCGTGTCGAAGTCCAGCTTCAACGCGCCAAACAATTCGAATTCATCCGGCGCAAAATCATCCGGCACGCGCAGGATCAACCGTCCCGCGCCGCTCACTAAGTCTTCTGCTGGAATGATGCCTTGGATACCGAGAGAACCGGACACACCCAACTCGATCTCATCCGATCCGTTGGGGCCAGCACCGACGAGCAGTTCCAGTTGTGCGAACCCGCCGCTGGATCCGGCTGCTGCATCGCCGCCGATGACCACCTTCGCCAGATCGGTCGCTTGGATCTCGCCTCGTCCTAAGAGCGAGAAGCGGAAGCTGGCGATATCGTCGTTACGATAAATCGGATTAACCAAGTTTCCATTGATATCGAGGAATTCCCAAGTCGCTTGTCCCAACACGCGGGCGACTCGCGGAAGACCCGACGATGCACCGGGAAAGTCGGCGACCATCGTGAACTGCGGCGGGTTGATCGAGTCGGGGCGGATCAGGCTCAGGTCAGCAAACATCGTTGTGTCCGCCGAGAACTTCTCGCCCAGGATAAACTTGCCGTTGAAGATGATGCCGCCTTCGGTAGTCATCGCGATATCGACATCGGCTTGAAAGGCACTTTGCGTGATGAACGTGCTGTAGATCGTCGCGCCAGCTTCGATACGAACACTTGGAATCATCAGGTCGTCGAATGTGCCCGTGTCGCCATTGACGGCGAGCAGCGCGTCGATGTCGTTACCCGGAGCTTTGCCGTTTTTGGGTGTGATCGTATACTCGTGCCCGCTCTGAGTCACTCGCCACTTGGTCGGCGCGTTCGAGGTGTCGTCCCGCTTGACGACTTCGACGATCGCAGAGGTTGTGAGGTCAATGCCTTGAGCGCGGAAGGCATCGACCAGTGTCTGGCTCGCTGCGCCTCCTTCGCCTAGTTCGGTGGTCAATGCGGCATTGAGCGTGAACGTCGCGCTGCTAACACGAAGCTTGGTGCTGCTCAACTCGCCTTTCTTCTCAATGAAATACTCATTCGCCCCAAACTGAACATGCCACAACTTGTTGAATTCGAGAACTTTGACGGTCGGTCGTTTGAACGCCGTGCCGACGGAATAGCCGTTGTTCGCGAAGGCTTGTTGCAGCGAACCATCGGCGGAAATGCTGCGGTTGTTCAGTTCGGTGATCGTGCCGCTGACATCCTCCTTGAAGTCGAATAGAAAGCCGCCCTCGCCGCTGACGATGTTGGCAACTTGTTGGCGAGTCCGCTTGCTCCACGTGTCGAAGTCCAGATTGAGCGTTGGTTTGAATCGAGACGACAGCAAATCAGTCGGCGTCGTTGGTGGGATGAGCGGGATTGCGTTAAACGTCACGCCTCCACGAAAGTTATTGAGCGTCAAGCCCGTGAATACTGGATCAACCGTGATCGGCACACCGGCGCTGAAGTAGACTCCCAGCGGCCCGACTTCAGAAAAGGCGATGCGAAGGCCAGTGGTTCCCACGTTGGGGAATTCAAACTGGCCCGATAACCCCATGTAGAAAAACGAGTCGGCAAATGTCGGACCGGTCGTGATCGCTCCTTCGTCATCGATCTTGACAACCCCGCCGAACAGCCCGCCTTCGAGCTTCACGCCGAAAAAGTCGCCCTTCGCCGAAACGGTGATATCATCCACGGACGTGATCGGAAATTCGCCATCGAACAGTCGTTGTGGCTCAATCACCAAGCCCGTAATCGAACCGGAAAGCTCCGCAATACCGGCAGGTAACTTACCGGACACGCCGCCGGAAAAGATGAGTTGAAAATTCTCTGGGTTTTTCGCGAAGTTGGGCCAACTTACGCCGATCTCGTCAATCTGTAGCGGGATGAATTCAGGAAACAGGATGTCGGCGGCGCGTGTCACACCTAACCCAAACGAAGCACCGAAACCGGGAAGCGTCTTGAAGTCGCCGTCACCTTCGATGGCGAACGTGCTTACTGTCCCCGACAAATCAAGGCTCCTCACCTTGATTGATGCCGAAAGCGAGCCCGCGATCCGCAGCAATTCGTCGTCGCCTGTGGCCGTTGGCACGAACGTCGTGTCGGTCGTACTCACGGACAGAAAGCTGCCGAGCTTTCCTTCCAGCTTGTTCACTGTGAACTTGACATCTTTGACGCCAAAGGAATCGTTAAACGAAACCGCCGCCGTGACGTTGTCTCCCGTCAGAGACCACGCATCGCTGCTACCATTTTTGAGCTGGATCTTGTTCGCTCCCACCGCGAACTCGCCCAGCGTGATGCCATCGAACACATCGACCGCAAAGTCCGTCAGCCGCACGAAGGGATCGGAGATCGTGATGAGATCGCTGACGATGATATCCAGGTTGCTAACTTGAACCGTACCGCGACCAAAGGCAAAACCGTCGCCGAACACCGTGACTGCATTATTATTAGCAGTCGGAAGAAACTGGCCCGTGATATCGAGCTTCGGAATCTCGACGTTGACGGACGACGCGCTGAACAATTCCTGATCCAACCCGGCAAGCGGGTCGTAGGCGATCGTTACACCGGTCGCGTTGGCCTTGAGTATTTCCGGCACTTCGATTGTGACTGAAGCCGCTCCGAGCGAGAACGCTCCTGGGAACAAAAACGTCTCGATGATTTCGGACGATGGGTCGACGAAGCCGCGTAGCTTGAATTCGCCCTCCGGTTTCGAGGCTTTCACAGTAATTGGCTTGGCGCTTGCGTCGGATGTCGTGTCGCCGTCCTTCTTGAAGGTCAGTGTGCCCTCTTTGGCGAAGACACCGGCTCCGACGTTCAACTCGTCGCCGGCCAGCGTGAGCGTCGGGAGTGTCATGTTGACGAACGACAGAGAGAGCGGCCCGATGTTGGCTTTCGGCAGCACCTGCGCGCCGGCACCCGCGTTGCTCGCATCGAGATTCGTGATCGTGCCGCGCGGCAACAGTTGAAATCCGCTGACCGTAAAACTGTTTTGAACGAGTGCGAACGTCGGTGTTGATGTTTCCGTGTCAACACCTAAGGTGAACGCCGCCGTCGCGCTCGCCATCGATGCAACTCGGACATCTCCGGTTGAAAGTGTAACGCCAACATCAGCAGCCGCGATCGCGAGCGTTCCACTCACGTCTTCGGTGATCGTAAAAACACCTTCGGCAGCGACAATCGATCCAGCGGTGCCGTCGACGTGGAACTCGGCCGGGCCGGTTACTTGTTCAACACTGTTGTCAAACGAGATGTTTTGATCGCCAGACGCCGTTGGCACCGTGACGTTAACCGCAGCGCCCGTCGTGTTGACTTCGTAGGAAATACCGAAGGGTGAATCGAATTCGAGCCCTAGCAATCCGACAACGGTAATGTCATCGGTATCCGATGCATCTTCTGCGGCGAGTCGACCTGCTAATCCCGATGAAAGCAATGCAAACGCGCCGTCCGCATCACTGATTTGGATGCCAACATCGTCTCCAAACTGCACATCTGCATTGGCTGCCACAATTGCGACGCCATCGCCTGCAGCAAACTCATCGAGCGTGAACGTACCCGCAATCACTCGCCCTTCACCGGTCGCAGTATCGTCAACAACAGTCAATGACCCGTTAATAGTTGTTACTGTCGCGGCCCCGTCCGGGCTGCTGAAGAATGCAAGCAGCCGCGCCGTATCGCTCGTGTTATTACCACGAATGTGAACCTCCTGACCCGACGGAGGCGTTAGCCGAACGAATGCCTGCGTACCTTGGACGACATCCACCGCAAGATTGCCTGCCAGCAAGTCACGACGCTCAAGTGTTTCGCCGCGCAGCCGAGTCCTCGCTCGCTTGTGCCACTTTTTTGACTGCCGCTTGATACTACGTTTCCTAAGAAAGCCCCTACGAGCCTCATTTGCATTGCGTCGAAATAGCGAATCGAGCATTCTTACTTATTCTCGTGCTGTGAAAGTCACTGCGGTAACTGAAGACGTGTCGATCCTAGCACAAGTCCATGCAGCGCATCGGAACTGCTCGCCTAATTGGTTGGAGAAAAACTCGCAACATCACAAGACTGCGCGAAACGCGAGGACCTTTCACCAATTCACGGATTCTTCAAATCCATGACCCATCAAACTAAACCAAACACACGCGATTAACAAGAATTCGCGTCTCGGCAAGCGATAGATACAAAAAGTATGAACGATACCAGCTAAGCCATGCTTGACGCCGCTAGGGCCGGTATTCAGGAAGGTTGGCGGAGGTTGTACTCGCTGTATCTCCTGTTCATCTATGGTTGGCTGCGCAGTAATTCGGCTCTGCATCACGACGCCGATGACCTAACACAAGCGACGATGACGATCATCGCTGAGAAGATCGATACGGTTGATCACTCCGGGCGACCAGACGCCTTTCGCGAATTGATTCGTCGCATTCTTGCGTTCGAGTCAATGCGATATTGGCGCGAGCGTGGATCGAAAGGGGGACCCAAAGAAAGTTCTGATCAAATCCAGTGGCTGGCCCAAGTCGAAGATCCAAACAGCGATCTGGCAACACAATGGAACTTGGAGCACGACCGGTGATCAACGCGTGGTGGTTAAGCTTCCCAACTTAGGTTCGGTCGCCATGCCGATCAGGTCAACGACGACGCGACACAACTACCATCTCCTAACCTAGTCGAACCACATCGAGCACTCGCCTTAAGACCGTTCGCCCCGACGACTACCACGGAACATCAACAGACCTGGGCAAGGCATCTCGACCGCCCCATCATTCTTAAAAACTCGTAACAGTTCAGCCGAGTGAAGTTGATCTAGGTGAAAATGGTGAATGAAGTTATGACCATAGCATCTGTGATGTGGCATGGGTGCGATGGGAACAACGACACACGAGGTTTTGATTGGCTCGCAGTTGACTCGCGAGCACGCCGAGGCGATTTTCTCCCAGGGCAAGGAGGCCGTTGTCTTTGCGCTGTTGGAACTGGCCAAGCAACTTGCCGAGGCGCAAGCCAAAGGCAATCCTTTGACGACTCCCAGTACGCCTTCGGGCATGGTACCGGTGTACGAAAAGCCGACGGTCAAGGGACGCAGCAAGAAGCGTCCGGGGGCGAAGCAGGGTCATCTTGGCTCGCGGCGAGAAAAGCCACAGCGCATCGATTGGCAGGCGGATCATCGAGCGGACAACTGTCCCCAATGCGGCGGTCGCTTGAAACGCTGTGCGGAAACCCGTCTTCGCTACACGGAAGACATCCCCGACCTGCAACCGGAAGTCACCGAGCATACGATTCATCGCGACTGGTGTCCGCGCTGCAAGAAGAAGGTCGAGCCTCCGGTCGTCGACGCCTTGCCAGGTTGCCAACTGGGAAACCGAGTGCTGGTGCTGTCGGCTTGGCTGCACTACGCACTGGGCAACACGCTCTCGCAGATTGTGGAAGTCTTCAACTTTCACCTGCAAATGAAGATCAGCGAAGGTGGGCTGATCGATATGTGGGGCCGGTTGCAAGCGATTCTGTTCGCCTGGTACGAAGAAATTCAAAGCCAAGCCCTGCATTCGGCTGTCTTGCACGCCGACGAAACCGGTTGGCGAGTCAACGGAAAGACGTACTGGTTGTGGTGTTTCTGCACGGGCGATTTGACGTATTACATGATCGATCGGTCGCGTGGCTCGCCGGCGCTGACGAAGTTTTTTATCGAAGAGTTTTCCGGTACGTTGGTGAGCGACTTTTGGGGCGCTTACAATGTGGTTGCTTGCGCGCTGCGACAAACGTGTCTGGTGCATCTGCTGCGCGAACTGGAGCACACCGAGAAATACAAATCGCCTGGACAGAACTGGCCGGCGTTCGCCAAAAAACTGCGGCGTCTTCTGGGCGATGCCATTCGGCTGTGGCGTCAGAAAGGGGAATTGCCGGAAGAAACGTACGCCTCGCGACGGGAGCGAGTGACTGCACGCTTGCAGTCGCTGATCGACACCGAGTGGGACAACTCGCATGCCAAGCGGCTGATCAAACGCCTGCGACGACATCAAAGCGACTTGTTCACATTTCTCGATCAAGACAATGTTCCCTTCGAGAACAATCACGCCGAACGATGCGTTCGTCCGGCGGTCATCATTCGCAAGAACAGCTACGGCAACCGCAGCCAGCGCGGAGCCGACTGCCAAGCGGTGCTGATGAGCGTCTTCCGCACTCTCAAACAACGTGGCCACGACCCCATCCGCACCATCATCACCGCACTTGAACAATACTTACTAACTGCACAGCTACCACCCTTACCAACCAAAACCACTTCAGACCACTGATGTGTTACGAATATTGGAAGTGTGTTCACGCTACTGTGTCTATTCAGCTGTCTGGTTGGTCACCCAATCCACGCGAGCCGCTTGAAATTGACGTCAGAAGTGATGCCCAACGAACTGTCTGGACCACGCGAGGTCGCTGACAGGGTGAAATCAGGGAGAAGGGGGTATACGCCAAAAAGCGACGGCTCACAACTGCTTACTAGTCAGCAGGTTGCGAGCCGTGTGTTTTTCAAAGCGGAGGGCAAGGGATTCGAACCCTCAACCCCTTGCGGGGCACCTGTACTCCAAACAGGCCGCTAGCCATTCGCATACCCTCCGAAGACACACATGTTAGCGGCTTCGACCGCGTCTGGAAAGGCGAAGCGAAGGCCCGAAATCACTTCCTGGGGTCGCCAGAACACGAATTCGGATCGCTCCTTCCCCAATAAACGCAAAACGCGACAATGTGGCCGTGGGGAGGTCCTAGTCAATCGAATCCTTTCAAAACTTGAGATCGAAATGCAACCAGGAATGCGTGAATTAGATACGGCTGGAATCGCTGCCCGCGCCGGGGGTGAAGTACTGTCGCGGTACTTCCAAACGGGTGTTATTGCAGACCATAAGAACGACGTGGAAACTTACAATTTGGTCTCGGTCGCTGATGTTGAAGCGGAGCAGGCGATTGTGGAGGTCATCCGACGTCAATTTCCGAACCATGCGGTGCTCGGCGAAGAGTCGCACCATGATGACGCTAAATCGGAACATCTCTGGGTTGTCGACCCGTTGGATGGAACGACCAACTTCGTCCACGGCATCCCACATTATGCAGTGTCGATCGCGTACTACCATCAAGGTAAGCCAAAGTGCGGGGTAATCTTCAATCCAAGCCGTGACGATTGGTACGAAGCGACAGCAGGTGGCGGTGCGTTTCATAACGGCAAGCGTGTCAGTGTTTGCAGTTCGGAGACGCTCGACAAAGTGCTGGTGAGCGTCGGCTTTTACTATGACCGTGGCGAGATGATGGAAGCAACGTTGGCCGCAGTGCGGGAGTTATTCCATGCACAGATCCACGGTATTCGCCGGTTCGGAACTGCTGCGTTGGATCTCGCACAAGTTGGCTGCGGACTGTTTGGCGCCTACTTCGAGTATCAGCTTTCACCGTGGGACTTTGCGGCGGGAGTCTTGTTCGTCGAGGAGGCTGGAGGTCGTGTTACGACTTCCCTTGGCGAGCCGTTGCCGCTTCGAAAGACAGATGTGCTGGCGACAAACCGCGTGTTGCACGAACAAGTACAACGCATCGTCGGACCTCATCTTCCTGCTTCGATGCGATGAAAGACGAGATCGTAGCAAGCAAAATCGCCATGATCGCCACAAGCCGTACCGCACGCTTGTCGTGATACCCTGCCGTGATGGGGGCAACTCGCCGAATCGTGGCCTACATTTGCGAAGAAAGAATCTGGCGCGGGTTGTATTCCTCGTGGGGCAAAAGGGTTCTGTGGCCTCGACGAACGCCTCTATCGGTCGCAAACATGTTCCTACGCAATAGTTCCATACGTACGAAGTCGATGTTGCTGGCCTGCGGATCTGCGGCACTCGCACTATTGATGGCGTGCATCGGGTTCGCGTGGCACAGCGTCGATACACTGTGTGATGCGAAGGGCCGTCAGCTGCGTGACCGAGCCGAGATCATTGCCTTTCAAGCGGGCCCTGCATTGGCGCTTCGAGACGTCGAACGGGGAAAGCAACTGCTGGCTTCCCTGCAGACTGATTCCACGATGGAAGAGGCGCGGTTGTATGGTAATGATCGCACCGTACTCGCCACTTGGGGCGAGCAGCAGTCGTTCACGGCACCGGTACAATCCCCGAAGGGTTATCGCTTCATTGGCTTCTCCCAAGTTGAAGTCGTTCACAGTGTGGTCGTTGGTTCTCAGCGATTGGGGACCGTGTATTTGCGGGCTAATACGTCGGACTTGATGCAACGCTTCATCGACTTCGCGTGGATCGTGGGGTACGTCTTTGCTCTGGCGATGCTTGTCGTCGTGCTGCTGGCGATGCGACTGCAACGAGCCATCTCGCGTCCCATCATCGCATTAACGAAAGCTGCCGAACAGATTTCGATCAATGCCGACTACACGATTCGGGTCGAAGAAAACGCACAGGCGGAACTGAAGACACTCCAGGACGCATTCAACCACATGTTGGATCGGGTTCAGACAAGCGAGGCCGCAATTCAAAAGGCTCAAAACGAACTCGAAGACCGCGTCATCGCGAGAACGCAGGAGTTGTCGAAGGAGATTCGACGACGCCAAGAAGCACAGGTGGAGTTGGAAACGGCGAAGGAAGTTGCCGAGTCGGCCAATCGTGCGAAGACTGAGTTCTTGGCCAACATGAGCCACGAGATCCGCACACCGCTGAACGGGATCATGGGATTTACGGAGGTGCTAAAGAACGAGCAATCCGATATCAGTCCAGAAGATCGGCAAGATTACTTAACAACGATTCATCGCAGCGGTGCGCAACTAGTGGAGTTGATCAACGATATCCTCGACGTTTCCAAGATCGAAGCGGGCCGGTTCGAATTGGAACGGATCACCTGCTCGCCGCGCGAAATTATTTTAGAGGTCGTTTCCGTCCTGCGTGTTCAGGCGAAGGAGAAGGGACTGCAACTCGAGTACGAATTGGCCACGGAGTTGCCTCAATCGATCGAAAGCGATCCCGGTCGCCTGCGGCAGTTGCTAATGAACCTTGTCGGAAATGCGATCAAGTTCACTGAACAAGGCAGCATTCGGATCGTGGCCAGCATGACGGATCGTAGTCCTTCTCAGTTGCAGATCGAAGTCGCTGATACGGGAATGGGGATTCCCTTCGAGAAATTGGAAGTCATCTTTGATCCCTTCAGTCAAGCGGACACATCGGTGACGCGACGTTTTGGTGGGACCGGCCTCGGCTTGGCGATCAGTCGAAAAATCGCCGAAGCGTTGGGGGGGCGATTGACGGTGCAGAGCGAAGTTGGTTCAGGCAGCATCTTCCGAGCTACCATCGACACTGGTTCCGTGACCGGACAACCGTTGATTGGCTCTTCGCCAGCCCCAACACCGTCGACCATTTACAATCAAAACCCGGAAACTAGCTTGAGGGGCAAGCGTATCTTGGTCGTCGACGATGGCGAGACTAATCGAAAGCTGATCCAGCTTGTACTCCGACGAGCTGGCGCGGAAGCTTTAACCGCCAACGATGGTTTGCAGGCCATCCATGCTACCGACGAGACACATCCTGATTTGATTCTGATGGATATGCAGATGCCGGTGATGGATGGGTACTCGGCGACGCGAGAACTGCGAATGAACGGCCACACGTTGCCGATTATCGCGCTCACGGCGCATGCGATGAAGGGCGACGAACAGAAGTGTCTGGATGCGGGTTGCTCAGGCTATTTGACGAAACCCGTCGACTCGCCACTCCTGCTGACAACGATCGCGCGGGAGCTGCAAGCAACAACGGCAAAACTCCCGGCAAGTCCCTCGGTTGGACCAACTTGCCAAAAGACGCCCGCGACGGACGCGATTTATTCGACGCTACCGATGGACGATGAGGAATTTCGAGCGATTGTCTTCGACTTCGTCGATCGCATGCGAGAGAAGTTGATTGAGATGCGATCGGTGCAATCGGGCAACTCCTTTCAACGACTGGCCGAACTAGCGCATTGGCTAAAGGGCACAGGCGGTACGGCCGGGTTTTCACTACTCTTGGAGGCCGCTTCGCGGCTAGAAACGGCTGCGTTGGCCGGTAACAGCGCCGAGTGCGGTTCGCGATTGTCGGAGATCGAGCAAATTGCCTCCAGAATCGTCGTGCCCCAATCCGCGACTGGCTGATGCTCGTGCGTTGGATCACGAGCCGTCGACGCCGTTAGTCCCACCACCACCGTGGGTCAGACCGCGAAGGTGCCGAGTTCGCACGGTCACCTTCAAGCTGGCCGTAGGTATCTTGTTTGATCGGGTGCGACTGCAACAAGTTGCCTGAATCGACCGACACGCCACCACTCACACCCACGACAACATGCTTACGGTCGATGACGCGATAGTTCATCACGGTCTCGACGGTCTTCGGAGCCGGGCCGACTTTGACGTGGAATCGCGAAGCATCGAGCAAGTGCGACATCTCCCAGCCCACTTGTCCGGGGAGATCTTGTGATTTGAGGACGGCTGCGACCAGGGCAACATCAAACACGTTGCGAAGCTCAGCGTAAATCGGATACTTTTTCGCCAAGTCAGCGAAGTGCTTCGTAAAACTTTGCGCGAACTGGCTGTTCAACGCGTCGGACTCGCCCGTATGAATACGCTCGCCGCGTTCGGTTAACAGCTCGTTCTCACTCAACACTTTGACGCCGGGTCCATGAAGCGAGAAGGCATCCGCAGCTTTCGTCGAACGCACGCCTTCGTAGTTCAATGTGAACCACCATCGCAAAACGGACGTCGCGGGAGGCGAGCCACCTTCCGGAATCGCGATGCTGTCGAGATAGCTGGTCACGCCTAAGGTGCCAGGCTCCAAGCCCATCCCTACAAGCTTCATCCGATAATCCGCCTCGACGAGGACTTGTGCCGTTCGTGTCCGTGCATCGATCCCGAATACCGAGATATCTTGTCTGCCAAGACGTGAGCGAATTCCGTTCAGCCAGGCATCGCGTTGATGTGGCTTCAAGGATGTCTTCGCCGACTCGGCCAAGTAACTCTGCACGCTGGCTAAGTTATCCTTCGTCGGGGTGATTGCGCATCCGAACCGCCCACCACTTTCGTAAGCGTTGCGCAAGGCAACAACAAAGTCTTCCAATTGCAGAATCGGACTGCCGTCCGACGTGCTGACCGATCGCCCCTCGACATCGGCTGTCCAATCTCCAGCCGGCCCGGCGATCACGATGTCGCGCGTGTCCGGATAGACAAAGATATAACGGACTCGTTGTAGCCCCGCCAGATTCAACATCGCCGCATCGGGAGCACGACCTGCCGCTCGAAGAGCTTGAAGTTCTCTCTCGAGCTTCGTCAGCGATACTTTGCGCAATACCGAAGTGTGGCGAATGTCATGAAGGCCAGAAGCAGCCTTCGCCTTCTCGCGAGCTGCGATGAGCGAGCTGGCCGTTGCGTCGTCGATGACCACTCGTTTCAACAGACCGCTGGCGTCGACGTAGACTCCGGTCGGAAACGACTCGACCGCGCCCGGACCTCCAACGGTATCCCAACTGTCAGGTGAAACCGTCGACTCGATTAAGTTAATGAGGGTGTCAAAATCTGCCAGCGCTGCACCACCTCGTGACGGCGTCCCACCGACCGGCGTTCCCATCAATTCGTCGAAAGCAGCTGTCCGTTGGCTATCACTCTCGATGGACGACGCACTTCCCACGGAAGCCCGGAACATGCCGGCTGCCGCTTGTGCCGCACTGATCGGACGCATCAGCAGATCGCGTTGCTGGGCATTGTTCGCTTGGGAAGCAAGATCTTCCGCTAGTCCAAACTCACCAGCGTCCAGGTGGGCGCGAATCGCTTGTTGAAGGCTGGGGCTCTGTGCGGCACAGGGCAGCACATGCAGAGATACGCAGACGAAAACCGCCAGCATGAAACGAGCGTAGAACTTCCGCAGCAATGAATTGAAAAACATCAAAAGCCTCCTCGACCGCCCTGCGGCCACCGAGACCAAATCCCCTGATCCATGACTAGATTCGCACATTCAGCCTCATTTAGCAAGCGATTCTTGCCCTGGTGGTACAGTATGCGATTCCTGAAAGTAGGACGACGACTCGTGGCCGTCTTTGGTCGGGCAGGAGTGCCCAACTTACGGCAAACGGTACCATTACCTCGCCCGGACACCGACTTCTTCGCCGCATCTACTTGGGAGTCTTTTTCGATTTCATGTTCTTCGCAGCCATCGGTGCGGCTTCTCGGTCGTCTCGATGGAGGCTAAACTGTGTGGTTTGAATTCCCCGAAATCGTTAGCAGATACGAGCCAGAGCCCCATGAAGCTCGCCTTTAGCAGCAATGCCTACATGCACTTCTCGATCGAGGATACCATCCGCAAGATCGGGGAGCTTGGATACACCGGAATCGAAATTCTGGCCGACGTACCTCACGCTTGGCCGTCGTTCTTGTTGGAAGAACGGAAGCAGTCGATTCGGGATCACCTCGAAAAGCACAACCTGCAGATTGCCAATATCAACGCCTTCATGATGAACGCGGTGAACGATCCAAGGCAGCCGTATTGGCATCCTGGTTGGACTGACCCAGATCCGCATTATCGAGCGATCCGTCGTGAGCATACAAAGCGTTCGTTGCAGCTGGCGAAAGAGATCGGCGCGCCGAACGTAACGACCGAGCCTGGAGGCCTGCTGACCGCTGAGCAATCCTGGCAGGACGCCGCGAAGATTTTCTACGACGAGATCATGCCCTGTGTCGAACTCGCCGAGCAGCTAGAAGTGCTGCTCTTGATCGAGCCGGAGCCTGAACTGATGATTGAGAAGTTCGGTGAGTATTTGGACTTCGCCGAGCGAATCAAGTCTCCTTGGGTCGGCCTGAACTTCGACGTCGGACATGCCTACTGTGTCAGCGAAGATCCACAGGACTGGGTCGAGAAGATGGCACCGTACACGAAGCATTATCACTTCGAAGATATTGCTTCGACGCGCGTCCACAAGCATTTGATACCGGGCCATGGAGCGATCGACTTCAAAGCGACGCTGCAAGCGATTGAGAAGACCGGCTACGATGGCTGGATCACGGTTGAACTGTATCCCTACATCGACAACCCCGATGACGCTGCCCGTGAAGCTCGCGAATACCTGACGTCCGCGATGCAAGAGTTGGGAATTACGGTCGAGTAGCAATGCAATGAGCGGCGAGAACGCAGACACTTCAGCAGGTTCGTCGAAGCTGCTCGCCTATCTTCAGCTCTTTCGCGCTCCGAACGTCTTCACCGCCATCGCGGATGTGGCGATGGGATTCGTTTTCGTACGCGGTTCATTCGACCCCATCGGCGCCTTTGCTTGCTTGGCGATTGCGTCGTGTTTGTTGTACACGGCTGGCATGATCTTGAATGACGTTTACGATTTCGACGTCGATTTGAAAGAGCGTTCGACCAGACCCTTGCCGTCCGGTCGCATCTCACGCGGTTACGCACAGTTGCTCGGCTATGCGATGCTGGTCGGTGGCGTGTTGTTGGCCTCGGGCGTGTGCTTGGTGGGGACTGCCGGCGATTCACCGGTTTGGCGAAGTGGCGCGGTCGCGACATTAATCGCGGTAAGTGTCATCGCATACGACAAGATACTTAAGAAGACGTTGCTCGGTCCGTTTGCGATGGGTGCCTGCCGGTTCTTCAATGTATTGCTCGGGATGAGCTTCGCGGCGTCAGGTGACCTCACGCCGCTGAGCTTTGAGATGAGCCACCTGGTGGTCGCGGGTGGCATCGGTGTTTATATCGTAGGAGTGACCTGGTTCGCTCGGACGGAAGCAAAGGCCAGCAGTCGCATGCTGCTCACCTTCGGTGTCGGCTTGATGGCTGCAGGTGTCATGATGCTGGCGTTCTTTCCTAAGTATGCACCGATCGAGTTGGCAAAGCGTTTCCATATCGAGCCGACGTTTGTGTGGCCGATGGCCCTTTTCCTGCTGACGGTTTCGATCTTGCGCCGGTGTTTGGTTGCGGTGGCCGATCCAACTCCGAAGCAAGTCCAAGCAGCCGTCAAGCAAAGCATTCTATCGTTGATTGTGCTAGACGCCTCGGTCGCGTTGCTGATGGCGGATTGGCCTTATGCAGTCGGGATCTTGGCGTTGCTGGTGCCGACGTTGCTGTTGGGCAAGTGGGTTTATTCGACTTAAGGCGGCGGGGCGCCGCTGTAGGGTCCGCTGTGCGGACCACGCGAACAACGGTCCGCACAGCGGACCCTACAACTACAACTACTTTGCACTGGAACTGCTTTGCGATGTTGCTTGGATACAACACGAACGGTTTCGCTCACCACAACTTGATCGAAGCGATCCAAGTCTTAGCCGAGATCGGTTATCAGAGCGTCGCAATCACACTCGACCACCACGCGCTGAATCCGTACTCCGACAGTTATCTCGACGACCTGACCGCTGTATCTCGCTGCTTGAGACATCATAAGATGCGTTCCGTTGTTGAAACGGGCGCACGCTACCTGCTCGATCCACGCACGAAGCACGAGCCCACGTTGCTCTCGCCGGATGGCGAAGCACGACAACGACGAGGTGACTTCCTCCGACTCGCGATTGACGTCGCAAGTGCTTTGCAAAGCGACTGCGTTTCGCTTTGGTCTGGTGTCCTGCGAGACTCGGCATCCAACGAAGCCGCCATGGAGAGGTTGGAAGCTGGGTTAGTCCCGCTCGTCGAATATGCAAAGTCCCAGGGCGTGACGATCGGGTTCGAGCCGGAACCGGGTATGTTGATCGATACGATGGCCAGCTTTGAGCAGTTGCACAATCGCATTAACTCGGATCACTTCCAGTTGACCCTCGACATCGGACATCTGCACTGCCTTGGCGAGACGCCGATCGAAGACCACATCCGGCAATGGCGTCACCAAATCGTCAACGTCCATATCGAAGACATGCGAGCAGGCGTTCACGATCACTTGATGTTTGGCGAAGGCGAGATCGACTTCGTACCGGTGCTGAACGCGTTCCGCGAGATCGGCTATGCGGGCGGATTGCACGTCGAGCTAAGCCGGCACAGCCACGACGCTCCCGCCGCGGCTCGAAGAGCGTTCGATTTCCTTAACTCAACTATTTCCGGCCTTGATTCAGCAGATTGAGACAATGTATGCACGCAGAGATCATTGCGATTGGCGACGAACTTACCAGTGGCGAGCGGCTCGATACGAACAGCCAGTGGCTTAGCCAACGACTCGGCGAACTGGGTATTCGGTGCCTGTACCACTCGACCGTTGGTGATGATCTGGCGGCGAACGTGCGAGTGTTTCGCGAAGCACTCGACCGATCGGACATCCTTGTCTGTACCGGCGGTTTGGGCCCGACAGCCGATGATCTCACTCGTCAGGGAATCGCCGAAACGATCGGCGTTGAACTTGTACTTGATGAGGAGTCACTTGCTCGCATACAGACCATGTTCGCACGCCGAAAGCGGGAGATGCCGGAACGCAACACGATCCAAGCCATGTTTCCTGCCGGAAGCCGAGCAATCTTGAATCCGCATGGTACGGCGCCAGGCATTGATCTGTTGTTTGAACGACCGGGCAGATCACCCTGTCGCTTGTTCGCGCTGCCGGGAGTTCCGGCGGAAATGCGAGAGATGTGGGAGCAGTCCGTGAGGCCCTCGATTCAGGAGATGATGGGCGAGCGGCGTGTGATTCGACACCATCAGATCAAGTGCTTTGGCGTTGGCGAAAGCGATCTGGAACAAATGCTGCCAGATGTGATCGCGCGCGGTCGACAGCCTTCGGTCGGTATTACCGTCCACAAAGCGACGATTACATTGCGTATTACCGCAGAAGCAGAAAGCGAGGACGCGTGCATCGAGGCCATGCAGCCCACGATCGCGACGATTCGCGACTGCCTCGGATCACTGATTTTTGGCGAGGAGACGACCGAGTTACAGCACGCTGTCGTTGAAATGTTGAGGTCTCGATCACAAAGCCTCGCAACGCTGGAGTGGGGATCCGGCGGATTGCTCGCGGATTGGCTCTCGGAAGCGGACCCGACGAGCGAAGTGTTTCGCGGCGGAATCGTGGTTCGTACTGCCTCGTCGCTGGCCACCACCATCGGGCAAACTGAGTTGGGCGGTGACGCGTTAGACGAACGGAAAGTGATCGGACGCTTGGCGACTCATGCTCGTCAACAATTCGGTACGGATTATGGGTTGGCGCTTGGCGCGTTTCCAAACAGCAACAGTGATAACGACCCAGGTGAATTTCACTTTGCGTTCGCGACGCGAGATGAAGCGTATACCAAGTCCCTGCCCTTCAGCGGGCACCCAGACATCCTCAAGGAGCGGGCGACGAAACAAGCGTTGAACTTCCTGCGTCTGTCGCTGCTCTCTTGAACTGCGACTCGTTACCATGAGCACTCGAGACCGAGATGTCCACCTTGGTAGATTAGCGTGGTCAGATCGGTGGTTCCGGGAGCGAAGAAGGATTCGTCAATTTGGTCGGCGGCCAGACCAACTCGATCCATCCACAACCCGTTGTAGCCAATCCTGAAGGCGAAATAGGGCGTGATTTGGTAGACCGCACTAATCATCAACTCGCCGACATAGGACGTCGTCGAGAACGACGTGTCTGCGACGGTTGTCGTGACGGCTCCGGTCCGAGTCTCGCCGCCAAGACGCGTTTCGTTCACGAAAGCGCCCGCCTTCAACGTTGCTTCCAATCGGAAACAGGGTGGGTTCTCCCACAAGATGGCGCGAAAGCCTGCCTGCGCTCCGTACATGTTGTTCGCAAACTCGATCAAAGATCCTTCGCCGAGATTCGTCGTGACGAAGGATTCTAACTCTTCACTCTGACGCATCCAGCGAACTCCAACTACTGGTTCGATACGCCACCAAGGCATGAGCCACAAGTTGAGTTCGCCGCTGTGCAGGTCCGCTGAATAGTCGGTTGTCAGATCCGTATACGAACCGTGCACGGCGCCGAGATGTACGATGGCAGCATCGTTCGTTGTAATCGCGTCGCCGTCGTTGTAGGTGCGGCGTTCGATGGCTTGTTGATCATAGAGTCCAAAGTATCGAAACTCCCAACTGCGGCCACTCGGTCGCCTGGCACGAAACGCGATGTCGACGCCCGCTCCCACATTGAACTCCATATCCGCTGTTCCCAACAGCCGCGTCGCGGGTACGTCGGCGGGGAAGACGATCAACGGATTGTCTTGCGGCTTGTTTCGTCCTAGCCAGAGGAAGTTGATACCAGCGGAATAGTAAGTCTCAGGTTGGCAAACGCAGACGAGGCCGCAGTCGCCGCCGCAGTTTCCGGTGTAGTATCCGTTGTCCACAACCGAACTCTCATCGTAGATCGTAACGCCTTCAGCAGAGACGATGCACGCCGGCAGCAGCGCAAGTAGTATCGCTTGAAACGTGATTGGGATTTTCCAACGCATATTCCAACTCCCCAAGGCAAGACTACCAAGTCGCTTCAAGCCCGATGTAGCTGCCGTGATATAGCACTGTGCCGTAGTCGAACGTTCCGATTCCCGACTGAAGATTGAAGTCGTCAAACTGATCAGGTGCCAAGGCTACGCCGTCCAAACACATTGCAGCGTATCCAACGCGAATCGACCAATGCGGGCCGACACGGTAGGCAAGCTCCAGATTTATCTCGCCAAAATAGGAAATATGCTCGGTCGCGAAGGATGAGTCTGGGTCGATTGTCGTCGTTACCATAGTGACGGGATCGGTGATGTCGATGTCGCCACTGGTCGTTCTCAGGCCCAGGTTGTTGTAGAACACCCCTGCTTTCACCGTTGTTTGGAGGCGAACCGAGCCGCCATCCCAGAGCAAGGCTTCCGCTCCGAGTTGAAATCCCCATAACTCGTTGTCAGCCGTTGTTTCGTCGAAGTAGGTAGCGCCGTCGGTCGATGTGTGGCTTAGCACATCGTTGAGTTGGATGTAACGTACGCCAACCAGCGGAGCCACATGTGACCAATGCCGAAGACGGCTGTTAAGCTCGACACTGGTAAGCGTGGATTCGTAGGTGGTCTGATACATAGAATCGTCCTCGGGCCATGTACCAAATTCAAAGTACGGATAGCCGGTCGTCGCTCCGTCAAACGTGCGCGAGGACTCGAAGTTGCTGCCTAGATAGTTGAACACCAGGTCGCAACCATCCTTTCCCGGCAGGGCTAGATTGAATCGAAACCCAGCAGTCACGGGGAACCCCAGGTCGCTTGTATTCGCCACTTCCGCACCTAGTGTTTCGACGACACCGATCGTTGTGCGTGTTCGCGCAATTGCTTGTGAGTCAGCATCCGAACGATCCAACAAGAGGACGTCGAAGCTCGTCTGGCCTAGCCAGCAGGGACCTGGATCTCGATAGCAGCCGAGTATGGGCCTCGGATCAAAACACGGCTCAACGGGTGGCAACGGCGCGTGATGGGGGAACCAACCGGTGTTGATTTGCGCAAGCCCGGGCGCTTGGCAGCAAGCCATGAGTAGGCCGAGCATGATCGGCACTCGAATGCGAAATTGCACCGTACTCCCTCCATGTTCCCAACCAGAGCATCACCGCAGTGAGACTGAGCTTGGCCAACGTCGAAATCCATGACAGCGCGGCATCCGACCGCGACTGTAAGTGTTGATCGACTTATGACCATGCAAACAAGAAGAAGAGCCACCCGCGCAGACCAATCGTCACGACAGGGATTCGTCGGAAAAATCGAGCTCAACCGACTCTGCGCTATCACCGAACCGACGGATCGCGGCAGAAGGGATACGACCGTCACAAAGCGAATCGGACTCGCAGTGCTAAGCGGGATTATGCGTGATAATTACGTTGTACCGAATTTACCAGTGCTACTCGGCTCCTGGCGCATCATTGGCCGGCGGATCGAAATTCGCGAGCACCGTGCCATTCTCGAGCCACAGCCGGACGACGCTGTCTTGTCCACCTGAGATGATCACTTTGCCGTTCGCGCTGGCTCCGACCGCGTACATAAAGTCGGCGGCACCGGCAAAGCTGCGGACGTTGCCACCGTTATCAGCGTTCTTCATTTGGACGGTCTTGTCGCCACACGAGGCGATGACATTGCTGCCATCCGCAACAAAGCGAACTGCAGTGACTTCTTTACCAAAGCCAGCAATCGTCCGCTTTTGGTCTCCGGTTCTAACATCCCACACCTTGATAACGTTGTCGGCGCCGCTCGTGGCGAGCAGTCGGCCATCGGCCCTCCAACTGACGCCGAGCACATGATGCGTGTGGCCTTCAAACGACCGCACGAACTCGCCCGTCGCGACATCGAAGATCTTCGCGAAGCGATCCGACGCAGAACTCGCGATCTGTTTTCCATCCGGCGAAAACTCCAAACCATAGATGACATCGCTGTGAGCTTCCTTGACTTCGCGAACGAGCGTCCCATCGGCGACACTCCAAAGTTTGAGTTCACCGCTTCGCGATGGTTCGCCGCCACCCGTCGCCAGCAACGTCCCGTCGGGGCTGAAGTCAAGGGTTGTGACGCGGTCGACGAACTGCTCGGTCGAGTCAACCGACCCGATCGTGCGAACTAGCTTCCACTCCGGATTGCTGTTCCACACGATCGCCGAGTTGTTCGCGGCTGTCGAGACAACATTCGAGTTCGCTGTATAGGCGACCGTGTTAACGGCTGCGCCATGTCCTTCGAACGTCTCAATCGCGGCACCGGTTTCACTGTCCCATAGCTGAACTTTTTGGTCATCGCCGCCTGTCGCCAACGTCAAACCGTCAGGTGAAAAGGCGACAGCGTGGTAGGCCGTCTCAGTAGCCTTGGCGGCATTTTGCGTTTCAACAAGCTGAGCTTCCATCTGTTTGGCATGCTCTTCGGCCGCTTTAACCGTTGCCTCGACCGGCGGAATGCCTTCCGTCGCTTTCTTCACCGACTCTTTGGCCCTAGCCACGGTTCGCATCGCGGATTGCAATGCCCGTTCGGCAGCGGTCTGTTCGTCGAGAGCCTTCTGGGCCGGTGCTGCGAGCTTGGTGACGTTGGCTTCGGCGGCCTTGATCTCGCCGGTTCCCTTCGCAATGGCCGCCTCAGCGGCTTTCTTCGCCTCCTCGAAAGCTTTCTTCTTGGCTTCGCCGTCGGTGATCGCCTTTTGGGCCGCGACCTTGGCTGCCTCGGCTGCCTTCTGTTGCTCTGCAGCAGATTCCTTCACCGCCTTGTCAACCGAAGCGGCGATCGCGGCGAGTGCCTTGTTGTCTGGCTGTGCTTTGGCCGCTTCCTGGACCTTGTTCAAACCGTCTGCCAGCGTATCGAGAACCGTTTTGGCGGAGGCAACCGCTTGAGCGATACTCATATCCGCAGCAACGACGTCGGCTTGGGCCTTCTTGATCGCTTCGTCTGCAGCAACCATGCCTTCTTCGGCAGCTTTCTTCTCAGCTTCATATTTCATTTGTGCCGCTTGGAGATCCGCCAAGGCCTTGTCGGCAACGGCCTTCTCCTCAACGGGCTTCTTCGCGGCCTCGATCTTCGCCTTATGTTCTTCGTCGGCTTTCTTTTGGGCTTCTTCGGCTGCCGTGGCGTTCTTCTCTTCCGCCTCCTTGCGGTCGGTCGCCGCCTTGAGGTCGGCTTTCGTGGCGTCGATATCACGCTTTGCGATGGCAACCATGCGGGTTACATCTTCAACCTGGATCTGAGCACGGAAGTCACCTTTCAACTCAGCGATCTGCTTACCAGCCGCATCCCACAATTTGGTCGTGCTGTTGGAACTGGCCGAGGCGAATCGCTGTCCATCGGGTCGGACCGCGATCGAAGTGATCGGTCCGCCATGACTGACTTGCCGTACCATGTTTCCGCCGTTCACGTCCCACACGCGAAGCGTTCCATCTTGGCTGCCAGAAGCGATTTGAGTGGGGGTTGGTAGGATCGCGGCAAGTGATGTCACCGGGCCGCCATGTCCCTTCAACTCTTTCAGCGGTGCGATCGGAGCTGCGGCTTTCTCGACCGCTGCTTTCGCGGCGGCAGCTTTATCGGCAGCGTCCTTATCGGCAGCGGCCTTTTCTGTGTTGGCCTTATCCGCAGCGGCCTTGTCTTCTTCCGTGCCGGACTTTGCTTTCTCGGCAGCAGCTGCGGCGGCAGTGGCCTTCTCGGCGGCAACCTTGTCCGCCGCTGCTTGCTCGGCAACTGCTTTGTCGGCAGCGGCTTTCAGCGCAGCTACGGCCTGTGGATCAGGCAGAGGCCACATTCGAATGATGTTGTCAGCGCCCGCAGTCGCGATCTGTGCATTTGCTGCGGCGAACACGACGGCATTCACGGCGGCAGGCGTTTCAATGCTGCCAGCGGATTGGCCATCGGCAACAACCCACACTCGCAGGGCTTTATCGAGACCGCCAGAGACCAACTTGGTGTTGTCGGTTGAGAACGCAACACTCGTCGCGCCGCCTGCATGGCCGTCGATCGCCCGTACTAACTTGCCAGAAGGCAGCTCGAATAGTTTTACTTTCCCGTTCTGTTCGGCGGTCGCCAGCCACTTGCCATCAGCACTGACGGCAATCGAGCTTGCTGGGCTTTCGATACCGGCGATATCGAGCGTATGTCCGTTGCGTTCACGCTTCCAAAACTTTACGTTGCGATAGCCGCCGGAGACAAGTAACTCGCTGTCAGGGCTGAACCGCAACGACTGAACCAAGTCCAAATGGGCTACGCCTTGGTTGCCAGTGGCGGCGTCGACTAGCGACGGATCAGTCAATCGCCCGACCTCGCGCTTACTACCAACGTGATACATAAAGATTTGGTTGGCTCGACCCGCTGCGGCGTATTGGCCGTCGGGCGAGATGCTGATGGAATAGATCGGATTGACACCGGGTGGCAGCGCTTGCCACTTCACCGAACCGCCGGCACCACTCACTTCGCCCTTGGCACCTTGATCGATCCAGAGCTTGACCAATCCCAACTCTTCTGGAGACAGCGGTTTGGCACCGACGTCGTTATCGTCAGGCGGCATAAACGGTTCGACTTGCTTCGCGGCAACTTTAAGCAATAGGCTTTCCACGCCTTTGCCAGCGATCGCGGAAGGACCTTCCGAACCGCCCTTTAAGATGGATTGGGGCGTTTCGAGCACGAGATCGCTTTCGGCGTCTGTGTTGTTGTGACAAGCCAGGCACTTGCGGCGGAAGATGGGCAGGATCTCTTTCTCGAAGTCGACGTCGCCCTCATGTTGCACTTCAGCAATCGAGATTGCGTCATCGGCACGAAGCGAGCAGATGTCGGCACCGAGCGTCACGGTGAAGATCATCGCGAGGGCAAAAAGCAGACTGTGTATGTTTCGCGTCAACATGAGATTCAACCTGATCAAAAGGCTTGGTGGGCTGGTACTTTGCGGGTGGGCTGTGCCCACCATCGGATCCTGGTGGGCACAGCCCACCCTACTTGTTTAATGTGCGGCTTCGACCTTCTCGACTTTCAACACGATCTGCTGCGTCGCTTCAACATCAAGACCATTGAATTTTGCCTTGGCGCGCACGGTGACGACATGGTCGCCGGGCGTAGCATCTTTGTTGGCAGTCACTTCACACTTGCCGTCCTTCTGATCTTTGGCGATCGTCACTTTCGAGATCGCCAGGCCAGCGACCCCGTTGGGAAGTTCGAGCGTCACGTCGGTCGGCTCGGTGAAGTCGTACAACCGCTCAATCGAAACGGGAAGCTCAAGCTTCTCGCCTTGCTTAAGGGCGTTGCCGGGCGCAACGACCGTCAGCTTCAAGGGTGTGTCGACGATACGCAAACGGATCGGAGTTGAAATGAAGGCCACGTTCTTGTCAGCAGGTGCATTGGCCTTCTTCGTGTCGGCGACCTTTTTGTCGACTGCAGTCTTTACGGCCTGTGCTCGCTTCAACTTGCCATCCGTATCCACTACTAACTTCTCCGCAGCCACCTTCGCTTCGTCAGCCGCTTTCAGTTTCGCTTGAGCATCAACGGCTGCCTGTTCTGCAGCTTTTTGCTTCGCGACCGCGTCCGCGTTTGCAGCTTCAGCATCCGTCTTAGCCTTTTCTGCTTCGGCCACGGCCTTGGCAAGTGCTTCGTCACCTCCGCTCTTCGCGGCAGCTTCCGTCGCTGCAGCGAGTTTCGCGACGGCCTGCTGTGCGGCGTCTGCGGCTTGTTTGGCAACATTGTCAGCAGCCGCCTTCGCCTCGGTCGCCAGCTTTGCCGCCGCGGCAGCATCCGTCGCTGCTTTTGTCGTCACGGTCTTGTTGTCGTTAGCTGCTTTCAATGCGTCAGTGACTTCCTTCACCGCTGCGTCGATTGCTTTCTGCTCTGCTTCCGCCTTAGTGATTGCGTTCGGATCTCTCACATGCTTGATTTTCGTATCGGCGCGTAAATAGAACGTGTAGACACCCGGTTTCGTCGCTTTGTTCTTGATGTCGAGTTCAAGCTTTGCCTCGCCCTCGGCAGCCTTAACTGCGATATTGCCGGGCTTGAACTCGTTGGCTGCTTCGAAGGGAACGAGGCTGATATCACTCTTGAAGTCGTCGCGACGAGTGACTTTGATCGGGATCTCCAGCTTGCCTCCGAGGGAGGTCTCCCAGATCTTGTCTTCGCCAACATCGATCAACGCCTGCTCAGGATCTTGATCGATTACGGCAAACATGATGTCGCGACTGGCACGATAATTAGCTGGGTCGATCGTCCGGTTTCCCGTTTCCCAGACAACAACACCTCCTCGTGCATAACGAGTCACTTCCGCGCCTGCGACTTTGGCTTTGCCAACCACGCGAATGTTACCGCTCCAAGCCGCAGCGTCCTCGGCAGCCTGGAAGATCAAGACGCCGGAGTTCTGACTTGCTCCGACGTGGGTGGCTCGGCACGTCACTCCGGCAGGAAGTCCTTCCGCCGTGATCACGACTTCGCCATCAAAGCCTTCGCGCCGTTCCACCCGCACATCGTAAAGCGTGGTTCCCCCGCGACGGATAGAAGTCGTGCCAGCAAGCACTGCGTTGGCATTCACTGGAGCTTGGATCTGTTCCGCAATCGCGACGACGCGGAAGTCAGGCTGTGGAGCCCGAATGACCAGCCGATACACGTTCCGAGGATCGGGTGGTGCGTTCCCGTTCTGGTCGCGAACTGTAATTCGATAGATTGCGTCCTGATCGGCGGTCAATTGATACGAGGGATCGTCAGTCGACGTATCAAAACTGCTGCCTATCCGGCCATTCCGATCCCCTGGATCGTCAACCGTCGCGATGTTAGCAACAACTTCCTCGCCCTTATCGTTCTTGGTGACTCGTTGCACGATCAGGTAGGGATCGGTCGTCAGTCCCAGTCGCTGTGAAATGAGGTCAATATAAAAGACCTCTCCCTTCTTGGCTTCGAATTGGACATGGTCATGATCGCCGCGTGGGTAGAACTGGCCAGCGAACTCGCACGGAACGGTCACTTGTTGCGACTGCGCTGGTTCGTTGTTCGGCTCCACTTCCTTAACCACTGGCGCGCGGGCAAAGTAGACCGGCGTCGGATTTGCGGTATTGAATTGATAAGCGTAGGAATCGAGGACCGCTGACTGGGGAACGACAAGTTCTGCAACATCTAACTGCCGCGCTGCGACTTCATCTGCCGGAAGCGGAATATTTACCGCCACTTGCTCTAGCACAACGCCTCCCAGGTTTAGCTCGGAGGGCTGCCCGTTGGGAAGATTTCTCCCATAGATGACATACGAATCGTTCGAGCCCGCAACGCCCGAAGGTGGAAAGATGAAGTCGACGTGTGGACCCATGTGGGCGGTCAGCCGATAAAACGAATCGTTGCCACCACGGTAGACGAAGTCGTAAAGTGCGATGATATACTCGCCTCCGACTGTCGCCTTGAGATCGATAAAAGGATCGGACCCGATGCTGTCCCGACTGCGAGCGATTTCGCGACCGCTGGGATCGTAAACGATCATCGTGCCGTCCAAACGTGAATCGATTCGTTGTGCGGCACAATCCAAGAGAACTCGCTGGCCCTCCTTCAAGGCAAGCTTGAAGTGGTCAATATTGTTCGCATCAACCCAACCGCTCACGGTCTTGTCGACACCGATTTCGAAGGCCGACTCAATGCTGTTATTTCCACCGCGTTCGACGAGTTCGTCGTGAATGCCGACAGTGAACGCTCGCGGATTCGATACACCATAACGCCCGACAACACGCGCTTCATAGATTCCCGGTGGAACGTCACCGGCAATTGTCACCGAAAACTGTCCTTGGGTAGGCTCTTCGGGTAGGAATTCGTTTGGCTTGCTTGTCTTCTGCGTAGCATTGATCCCGGGATGAGAGAACACCAATTGTGTCAGATCGATCTGATCAGCACCCGCGACTTGGACGTCAACCGTCGTCCCGAACTTACCTCCAGGCGGAAAGATGCTGGAGAGCTGCGTGCTGGGTAGCTGTGCCCACAGCGATGTCGCAGCTGAGGACACGAGGACCACTGCACCGAGCAAACGCCAAGACGAAATACGATGATGAGAAGCTGGAACGGCGAGCGCTCTTCGCGTCATCGGACAATCCTTTCAAGTATCGGGAAGGCTGAGACCGTCGGTGTGTTTTGTGGCAGGAGCAGCGATCAGCGTGGTAGGTTCTAGTTTGATCGCTACGGCAGGCGAATTCAATTCTTAAAAGTAGGGTAAGCTTCCAGCTTGCACCTCTCGATAGGGCAAGCTGAAAGCTCACCACATCGTTTTTAATGGTTAAACAAGAATTCCTTCGTGTTAATCAGTGCCCACACGATATCTTCGTAGGCGCGTTTGGTATCGTCGCCACATTTTTCAATGTGAGCCATCGCGATGGCGGTTTCGTCAGCCAGCGGCTCACGTGAAAACGAAAGCAGATACAATTCGCGAATCTTCGCTTGATGCTCACGTTCCTTGTCAGCGGCCAGCTTCGCCGCGCGACCACCGCCGGTGGTTAGCTTGCCTTGAATCTCGCTAGAGTTCAGTAGATGTAAGCTCTGCGCGAGATTGGCTTCGGAAGATCGTTCGCACTCGCAAGCACTGCTGGCTTCCGGACGACCGAAGACGGTTAAGAAGTAAGACGTGAAACCGTTATCAGGAAGCTGCACCGCGCGTGTTCCGTTCGGGGCGCCGCTGAAACCAGTTGTGGTGCCCGTCACCTGATTGATGGCATCGAGCAACACTTCTGCGTTCAATCGTTTGGGATAGTACCGTGAGAAATTTTGCTTATCGTCACGATTCCAATCGTTCGGCTCGGCAGCCAGTTGATAGGTGCTTGAGCTGCAGATCGTCCGAATCAAGTGCTTCATATCGAAGTTACTGGCGATAAAGTCTTTCGCCAATGCGTCCAACAACTTGGGGTTTGATGCAGGATTCGTGACTCGCATATCGTCTTCTGGATCAACGAGCCCGCGGCCAAAGAAATGCTTCCAGTAGCGGTTCACGAGCGCATACGCGAAGAAAGGATTATCCTTGTCTGCCATCCAATCGGCGAGTTCAATGCGTGGGTCGTCTTGCGGATCTAGGGTGGTCGGTTCGCTGCCGAGGCCCGTGGGCGGAACATTCTCCTTGGTTTTCGGATTCTGTGCCTGCGCCGTGCCAGGATTGTGGAAGATCCGGTCCTGGCCTTGGATATAGCCCTTCTTCTTTCCGACGCGGGAGAAGAACGCCGAAAATCCGTAGTAATCCTGCTGACTCCACTTCTCGAAGGGATGATGGTGGCAGCGGGCACATTGAATTCTCAGTCCGAGAAACAGCTGAGCGGTGTCTTCGACTTGCGCCGCTTGGTCCGATACCTCTCGATACCAAGCAACCGGTGCGTTCGTCCCAGGGGTGCCCGAAGCAGTCAGTATTTCTCGCACAAACTGATCGTATGGCTTGTTCTCGTAAATGCTCTCGCGAATCCAATCGTAGAACGCAAAGGTCGCGATCTTGTCCGATTCCTGGCGGCGTTTGTTTCGCAGGATCGCAGACCATTTATTGGCGAAGTACTCGGCGTGGTCGCTGCTGTCGAGCAATCGATTGATGGCCGCGGCCCGCTTTTCGGGAGAGCTATCGGCGAGAAATGCTTCGGATTCCTCCATCGAAGGTAAGCGACCCGCCACATCAACGGTCAGCCTTCGAAGGAACGTCGCGTCGTCCGAGATTTGCGATGCCGGCAACCCCAAGTCTTTCAACTTAGCGAAGACGTTTTCGTCAACGAGATTCTTCACCACGGGGAAGTTTTCGACCTTAATGCCGAGTGGAATCGTCGCGCGGAAGACACCGACGTGACCTTGATAGCGAGCCATCACAGCAACGCTTCCGGTGAGTTGTGCCGTCGTCACAAGCCCCGTGACGCTGACTTCGCCCATTTCTGTATCGTTCGAATCGAACTGCGTGGTTCGCGTGACATCTTCCGATGAGCCGTCCGAGTAATGTGCAACCGCCACCAATTGCTGAGTCGCTTCGCGGCCCATGATGCGTTCTTTGGGGAACACTTCGATATGCGTGACGGTTGGGTCATCGTCATTGCCGTACGGAACACCTTGCTCAATCCAGCGGCGAAGCAAGCGATAAGCCGGCGAATCGGCGTCGATGCGATGACCACCACCATGCGGCAGCTTGGCGATCGCCTTCTCGAGCAACAAGCTCCGGTCGGGAGCAGACAGGAAGAGACGTCGACCTCGTCCTTCTTTCACGAGGTACTCATAGTCTTCCGTTGGTTCGAAGCCAAGCAAGGAAAGGCGGAAGCCGTTCTGGCCGCCCGATTTTCCGTGGCATCCACCGCTGTTACAGCCGTACTTCGTAAACACGGGTACAATCTGGTTCGGGAAGTTGACGGGCAAGTCGTGGAGAATATTCGTCACGGTCACACTGATGGTCGCGTCTGATCCAGCGGGCGACTTCACGTGAATGGTTGCATCGCCTTCCGCGATGGGGGTGACATTCCCGGTTGCATCGACACGGACGATTCCGTCAGGTGAGGCGGTGTAAGTGACATCGCGAGATAGGTCGCGTTTTTGGCCGGTGTCGTAATCACCGGTGATGACCAACTGCTGACTGGCATCACGTCCCGATACCAAAAACTTGCCGTCAATGGTCCGTCCTGTCTCGATCGAGATCGACAAGAGCTTTCCGGGATCGCCGAGTCCCGGCGGTTTACTAGCGACGTCGTCCTCACTGCGAGCCGAGTTGAGGAATGTGGGCGATAACACAGCCATCAGGATGGCCGTGGCGTGGAGAGTGCGGAGCATGTGGGATTCCCTCGAGTAACAGGAGTTACTACATCCATGAGTGCGGTGTGATTACTGACGGTGGGCGAGTATTAGGTTAACATATCGATATCTATTTATGCAAGAAACTGCCAAGCACCCGAGTCCGTGAAACACAGCTTCACCTCCCCATTGAGCCCATTTCCGCAGCAATTGCCTGAGACAACCGCAGCTTTGGAACGCGAAAAAAGCATCCTTGGTACTTACAAGTAGCGTGAGTCGCCAAGAATTTCGGCGTTTGCGTCTGTCTCGCCCACCGGCCCAAAAGTCTAGCCGACCGGTTGATTTCATACTGGATCAGCCGTACGGGCTCGCGCAAAACTCTCGATTGTCATTCACATCGACTCGAGGTGAGTGATGTCCTGGATTGCGACGCACCGCCTAAACAACGCAGGGCGTTCGTTTTGTTCGCTCTGCACAATTTGCACGGCGGCTCTCCGAAGCCGTCGAACTATTAGCAAACTCGTTGACCGACAGGCTGCGGAGGCCCGTCGTACATGCGTTAGCGGGCAGGCTCCTAGGAAACAGAAAGCTCGACCGTGCGCGTCCCATCCGGCACTGCTCGCGGCGCAATCAAGCGGCGTCCTTCCGTCGCGGTCCGATGCTTGATAGCTGCGTGAGGCACATCATACGGAGCCTCGGCATCGAGCCACTTGACCACACTTGCATCATGCTTTCAGGCAGCGACGTGGAGCGGAGTTGCACCATGTGTATCGCAAGCGTCAACCAACGACAAATCACTTTCAAGAAGCCGGATCGCTTCATCCTGCCGTTCGTCAAGAATTCGTTGCGAGTCGATCAATTTGAAAGTTGCTGGATCAGGGACTCGTTCGAGTTGCTCGACTTCGTCAATCGACGCAGGATCGCCACCGCGATAGGACTTGAGCAGCTCTTTGGCCTGCTTTCGAAGCTGGTCGAGGTTTAGTTGACTGGGACAGAGAGCGAAGGGGCGCGGAGTCAGACTGAGGCATCACGACCTCCTTTCCGCGACGGTGCGCTGCAAGGCTCGGTGTCCCCGGCGCGAACCGAAAGAAGGTGCGCAGGCAATGGGATCAAACAGTTGGCTCAGGTGGGCTCAGCCCTTTCCGCGGCCACGGTAGCGTCCTGAACACCCTGAATACACTGCCAAGTCGCGTCTGAACCAAAAGGATGCGACTCCAAACGTGGCCTGCCGATCGCGAGAGTGAAGCGTTACGATAGAGTCGCCCCGAAACAATATCCTCGTTTAACCGGGGGCCGAAGGCGTCGAGGATTTACTTACGGACGACGCCTCTGGCTACCGATCACTCGGCCAGTCTGGATACTTAACTCAGTCGATTATCTATGACCGAAGCTTACCCTAAGATCGCCCAGTTGAAATCTGTCGCTGCACTTCGCCAGCGGCTTGACGAATTGGGGCTCGAGCTCCCGCTGGACGACGCGGTCATCAAAGCAAGCGACGATTCGCCGCTGGCGAAACCAGTTCAAGTTGGGCCGCATCACGTTTCGAATCGTTGGTGCATTCATCCGATGGAGGGCTGGGACGCAAATCGCGATGGCTCGCCCACCGAGTTGACTTTGCGGCGTTGGCGGAACTTTGGCTTGAGTGGAGCGAAGTTCATTTGGGGCGGCGAAGCTGCAGCCGTACAACGCGATGGTCGTGCCAACCCGAACCAAACAATGGCGGTTCGAGAAAATCTCAACGGCCTACGAGCGTTGCTGGACGCGTTGACATCGGCTCATATCGAGAGCTTCGGCAACACGGACGGATTGTTAGTTGGATTGCAGCTGACACACTCCGGTCGCTTCTGTCGACCGAACTCCAAAGAACTTGAACCGCGGATTGCGTACCATCATCCATTGCTCGACGAGAAGTTCGGAATCGATCCCAGCGACGAATCCATCGTCTGGACCGATTCGGATCTGGAACGGCTCATCGACAATTACGTCACCTCCGCTGGCTTGGCTCAGGAGGCTGGATTTCAATTCGTCGATATCAAATCATGTCATGGGTACTTGCTGCACGAATTCCTGAGCGCTCGCACGCGAGAGGGGAAGTTCGGCGGAGATTTTGAAGGACGAACACGGCTGCTGCGAACCATTATCGGTCGGGTGCGCGACGCGTATCCGGAACTGACCGTGGTAGTGCGACTAAGTATCTTCGACATGCCTCCGTTCAAAACAAGTCGCGAAGTTGGCGAGCCGATGGATTATTCGCGGTTGCTGCCCTACGATCTCGGTTTTGGCGTAAATGCCGCTGATCCCCTGCAATCCGACCTTGACGAGCCGCTTCAACTGATTGGCGAGTTGCAGAAGCTTGGCGTTGCGGCGTTGAACATCTCGGCGGGCAGTCCCTACTACAATCCCCATATGCAACGTCCCGCGATCTTTCCGCCTAGCGACGGCTACTTGCCGCCCGAAGACCCGCTCGTGGGAGTCGTCCGACAGATCCAAGCAGCGCGTCGCTGCCAAGAAGCGTTCCCCGATCTGCCGATGGTGGGAAGTGGCTATTCGTATCTACAAGACTATTTGCCACATGTCGCGCAAGCCGTTGTCCGAAATGGCTGGATCGACTTTATAGGTCTGGGACGCATGGTCCTATCTTATCCCGACCTGCCAGCAGATACACTGGCCGGTCGCGAGATGCGACGCAAGCTTGTCTGCCGCACTTTCAGCGATTGCACGACGGCACCTCGCAACGGCATCGTCTCTGGGTGCTTCCCGCTCGACGCTCATTACAAGTCGCTTCCGGAAGCTGCACAGCTGCGAGCGATAAAACAAGACTTGAAGTGACTCAAGTCGGTTAACATCCTTTCGCGAAGAGGATGGCTCGTGTCGTAGATCACGAGTGACCGTTACGAGTGGATTCAACGAATGAGTGGGCGAAGCGTCATACCGGCATCGAGCAGAACGTCTTGGGCTTCGTGACTCGATTCAGTTAATACCTCGAGATTATTGCGGTTTGACCTCCATCACCAGATCGTAATACGCGAAAACGGTGGTGTCTCGGAAAGCACACCTCCCGAATCGCGCCCAGCTTGAGGTATTGGATATGACAGAAGGCAAGATCGTTCTCGCTGGCGGATCGGGATTCCTTGGGTGTGTATTGGGCGAATGGCTCGACGAGCGGGACTACGAAATCGTTGTGCTGAGTCGTCGTGAGACGTCGATTCCTTATGGGCGATGCGTTTTGTGGGACGGCGAGCATTGCGGCAAATGGGCTCTCGCGTTGGAAAACGCGTCTGCACTGGTTAATTTAGCAGGGCGTTCGGTAAACTGTCGTTACCGCTCGCGCAATCGTCGCGAGATGATGAACTCGCGAGTTCTCTCGACACGCGTGCTGGGACAGGCGGTAGCTGGCTGCGCGACGCCCCCGGCTGTGTGGCTCAACTTCAGTACGGCCACGATCTACAAGCATACCTATGGGGCAGCACACGGCGAGGATGGCGAGATCGCGGCAACGCCGGAGGCGAAAGACGAATTCTCGGTTCACATAGCGCGAGCGTGGGAAGACGAGTTTGCCAACGCGAGTTGTCCACACACAAGAAAGGCCGTGCTTCGTGCTGCGATGGTGCTCGATATCGTTTCGGGGACTGTCTACGAAATATTGCGGAGACTGGCAGCCCTCGGTCTGGGAGGCACGATGGGTAACGGAAAGCAGTTTCTGTCGTGGATCCATGCGGACGACTTCTGTCGTTCGGTCCAATGGTTGATCGACAATCCATCAGCAGCCGGCAATTACAATATCGCTGCGCCCACTCCCATCACGAATGCCGACGCCATGAAACTATTCCGCAACACAGTGGGCATGTCGTTTGGGCTGCCTGCAGCAAACTGGATGCTAGAAGTTGGAGCATTGCTGATGCGAACGGAAACCGAGTTGATCATCAAAAGTCGACGAGTTGTGCCGACGCGGCTGCTCGATGAAGGATTTACGTTCGAGTATCCGACGCTGGAATCCGCAATCGCATCGCTCGAATTACGTCGCGTCAAGTCTTCATCCAGAAACGATCGTCTAGAGGTCAGACCACCGCAACCTTCACACAATTGATGGGCGGGAGCGAATCGAAGGCGCAGTTCCACTCTTCGCCGCCGTCACGTCCAATCCATAGCTGCCCGGTTGTCGTCCCGAAATAGAGTGCAGGCGATTTCAGATGGTCAATGTCCATCGCATCGCGAAGAACGGTGAAGTAACTTTCGTTCTTCGGCATCCCCTTCGATGACCGCGTCCACGAATTACCGCCATTCTCACTCCGCCACACCGCTGGCGCTCCGCCAGGGCATGCACGAGTCATCGGTTCATGTGGCATCACGTAGACCGTATCCGGATCATGCGGATGCACAATAATCGGGAAACCGAAGTCGGAGGGCAATCCTTTGGCGATGGATCGCCACGTGTGACCGTGATCGTCGCTGCGGAGTACGCCGATGTCTGGGCGCGCGCCGCCGGGGCCAGTCCATTCGGACCAGCCGCCATGATTCTGCATGTAGAGTCGGCCTGGCGCGTCCTTGTGCCCAGCGATCTTGTGAACGCACTGGCCGAACTCGGGATACGGATCGGGCGAGAATCCCGCGCCGACTCCGTTGTTGGCGGCTTGGAAGGTCGCGCCGCCGTCCTCGCTCAAGTAATGGCCGCCCGTCGAGATGCCCAGATGAATCCGGTTGCCATCGCGGTAGATCGTGTGCATGCACAAACCGCCGTTGCCCGGTTGCCACTGTTTCGCGTGATCATGATTGCTGATGCCGGAAACCAACTCCCACGAGTCGCCTCCGTTGGTGCTGTGAAAGAGCGACGCAGGTTCCACGCCACAAAACAAATCTTTCTTGCCGAGTCCCGGTTCGATTGCCCAGATGTTGGCAAGCGCTCGTCCATCGTCCTTCGGGAACGCGGGAGCCGACTTGGTTTCTTTGAACTTCTTGCCAAGATCTTTCGAGATCAGCACCTTCATCCCGAACCACGGATTGCAACTCGATGCATAAAGTTTTGGCGTGCCGCGTGTGTCGATCAGCGACGAATAGACGGGAACTCCGTTTCCGAACGGCCCACGCAGCTCGAACTTGCGCCGCGTCTTTGCCCCTTCGGCGACAAACAAGCCCTTCTTGGTTCCGATACAGATGACCAGACGTTCGGCCATAATCAACCTCCTGAAACTGCGGGTACGATCGACAGGACGTCGCCTGGGGCGAGTGTGGTCTCGAGTCCTTGGCGGTCGCTGATGAAAGAGTTGTTGACAAACAGATGTATGTGACGGCGGATCGCACCGGTCTCATCGCAGATACTTTGATAGATCGCCGGTTGGTTCCGCTCAAGTTGCTCCAGTGCCTCGCGAACTGTCGCGGCGGAAAGCATAAGCTCTGATCGGTCTTCGTGGCAATAGCTTCGCAAGCTGGCGGGGATGTGAACGGTAACGGTCATGTGTGAACTCGCCGTTGCGAAACCGTGTTCGATCGCACACGTCTTCTCGAGTTGTCGCGGTGACAAGAAGTAAAACCCGTAGCTGCGAGAGATGGTCATTTCGGTTCGTCGCAATGTATACTACTTCCTGTGCCGCTCCAACAAGATCCCTTCCCGGAGCCAAAGTAATATCAGAACCGCAACTTCCGCCGTCGCAACACGACGAGACTCTTGGCACTCATGTCCTTCGTCGATGTCGCGAGGAATCATCGTATGATCGCGTTAGCATTTCTCGTCGTTCTAGGTGCAGATCTCAGCGATAAATCTCTAGAAAACGCGTTCCAGGAAAGTGGTATCGAAGGGGTAGTTGCCGTTGCGAAGAACATCGAGCGAATTCCCTCAAATCGAAGAACTGAAAGGCCGTGGGTTCCAAGATTTGGGAGTGGCTGAAGCCCGCCCAGCAAGGCTACAATGCAAGGCACTACTCTGTTGCCTGTTTCTGTGCCTTTCGACCGAGAGGAAGCGATTTGATGTCTCGAGAGATCTCCCATGTTTTATTCGCCGCGTTTCTAGCAAGCCTTCTGGGATCTTCATCGTCGATCGGACATGGGGCAGAGAAGCCGAATGTCGTTCTGGTGATTACCGACGATCAAGGTTACGGCGATTTGAGCTGTCACGGCAATCCAACTCTCAAGACTCCGAATATCGACGAGTTATTTCGCGAAGCAGTTCGATTGACGGACTATCATGTCGCGCCGACTTGTTCGCCGACTCGTTCCGCATTGCAGACGGGGCACTGGACAAATCGAACCGGTGTCTGGCATACGATCATGGGGCGATCGCTGCTTCGCGAAAACGAGATCACGATCGGGCAAGTCTTTAAAGACGGCGGTTATGCCACCGGGATGTTCGGCAAGTGGCATTTGGGTGATAACTATCCGTATCGCCCGGAAGATCGTGGCTATACCGAAGTGATGCGACATGGTGGAGGCGGAGTCGGACAAACACCCGACTATTGGGACAACGCCTACTTCGACGGCAGTTACTTTCACAACGGCAAGCCCGAGTCGGTTCAAGGTTTCTGCACCGATGTCTTCTTCGATTACGCAAAGCGTTTCATCAAGACACAAAAGCAAGCAGGTCAACCATTCTTCGCCTACATCAGCACGAACGCTCCGCACGGCCCGATGCATTCGCCGGAAGCGTCGAGTGCTCCTTATAGGGATTTAGGCGTCAACGTCCAAAACTTCTTTGGCATGATCGCGAACATTGATGACAACGTCGGTCAATTACGCAAGTTTCTCGCAAAGGAAGGACTCGCGAAGAACACGATCTTCATCTTCACGACTGACAACGGCACATCAAGTGGCGGCCAAGTCTTCAACGCCGGGATGCGAGGCTTCAAGGGAAGCGAGTACGACGGTGGTCACCGAGTTCCGTTCTTTGTGTATTGGCCCGCAGGAGGTCTTACCGGCGGACGTGATGTCGCACCAATTACGGCGCACGTCGATGTGTTGCCGACGTTGATCGATCTGTGTGACATTGATGCTCCCGCTGGTGTGAAGTTCGATGGTCGAAGCGTTCGACCGTTGCTCGAAAGCAAGGCCAGTGCGGCAGACGAGAGCTGGCCGGATCGTATTTTGGTTACCGATTCGCAACGTGTTAAAGATCCGATCAAGTGGCGTCAGAGCGCTGTAATGACGAGTCAATGGCGGCTGAATAACGGCAAGGAGTTGTACGACATCAAGGCCGATCCTGGTCAAACACAGAACGTTGCGGCAAAGCACCCCGAAGTTATGCAGCGTTTGACAGCGTTCTATGACGCGTGGTGGCAGGAGTTAGAGCCGACGTTTACTCAGGACTGTTCTATCTATCTTGGACATGCCAACGATAATCCGGCCACATTGACCTGCCACGATTGGATCACAACTGGCTCGACGCCCTGGAATCACGCGTCCGTACGCAGCGCGATGGCAGGTGATGCTAACACTGGGTTTTGGAATGTGAAAGTGGTTGAAGACGGCGTCTACGAAATTCGAATACGACGTTGGCCTCAAGAATCGGACACTGCAATCGGAGCGGGATTGCCGCCTGGCGCGGATGTCCCCGGCGTAAAGGCCTATCGCACCACGAAAGGCAAGGCGTTCAAAGCGGTGAAAGCAACCGTCGAGATTGGCGGTCAGAGTGCCGAGACCGTAGTCGATCCTGGAGCAAAAGAGGTCGTCTTCAAACTCAAGCTCGCGGCGGGAGTTACGCAATTGAGTTCCCGTTTCCATGCTGCGAACGGCGACGAGATCGGTGGCTACTACGCGTACGTGAAGAAGTTATAGCGAGGGTTGTTATCCGCGAGCTTGTCTCGCGACCCTTTGCTCGATGCCAAGGAGTTCGGTCATGGTCGGACGTCACAATGGTCTGTTCGTGCTCGCTGCCTATGCAATCGTACTACTGGTTCTAGGAGTCTCGACACGTCTCGCGTTCGTGTACTACCAGAACGGAAGTTCCACCCCGATTGCGTTGGACTCCGATTCAGAGAACCAACGGGGTGTGGTGAGCGTTACCCCGGCGACGAAGGCGATTCATTACGACTACACGGCTGTTGCAGCAGCGAACGAGCGATTGGCGATTCTGCAATCGAATTTGGAACGGACGTCTAGTCAACTGCAAGAAAAGAGCCAGCAACTAAACCAGCGGAACGCCGAGTGCCGTGCCCTGGAAGAAAAGCTAGACGAGTCGGTTGCGTTCGCCATGGAATTGTTGGCTCAGGAACCGGGTGCCAATCGCGAGGAACAGACGCGTGGGGTGAAGGCAAAACTTGAAAGTGATCTAACTTCGCTCCGAAAGCAGCTTCGCGAATCTCAGGTTCTCAGCGACGAGTACGGCGAACGACTCGACGAGTTGCGATCGGACCTCATGCAAGCAGATCTCGAAATCGCAAGTCTCAGGGAGCGTGCCGAACGCGAGATCGCGGCTTTGATTGGCGAGCGGTTGGCGATCGAAGTTGCTGCCGGCGATGCAATGCTTGCGTTCGGTGAGGAAGCTGTCGTGCCGCTGACCTTGCAACTTCAAAGCACACAACCTGAAGTGCGACTCTGGGCCGCGACGGTGTTGGGAAAGCTCGGACTCAGTGCAACCGCCGCGATCGAGCCCTTAAATGCTCTCGCGAACGATCCTGATGCCAGAGTCTCGGACGCCGCCCGCCGTGCACTTGTGCAAATCGAACCGTAATCGGTGGGGCGTGCGTCAGAGTAAGGATATATCACGGTGTTTCGTCCACTTGCGTCAGCGGCTTAAGAAAATAGAATAGTTCACTTCCCGCACCCGTAGCTCAATTGGATAGAGCACCGGTCTACGAAACCGGAGGTTACTGGTTCGAGCCCAGTCGGGTGTACTCAGAAGCCCTTGCACTGCAAGGGCTTCTGGCGTTTATGTGAAAAGTCGAATCGTGGCAACAAACACTTTTCACATGATTGTACCTGCCCCACCCTGCATGCTTCACGACTCAGCCCGCTTTCTCGTCGTGCTTTCGTCGCTCAAGCTCAGCGCTACGGGATGCGGGAACAGTAACTTCGGTCTATTTGCTTGGGGTGATATGATTGTATGCCAAGCGGTCAACCGTCAAGAAGCGAACCAGCCACAAAACGACTGAACAGGCGGCGACCAATCGCGCCGCTCGAGCCGACAACGCCGCGACGGGAAGAACCGCCAACACCAGCGCGGTACCACGCTCGTCACACATGCTGTCGGAGCGATCCCGATTCTCCAACGCTTGCTGCGACGGATGCGGTTGCACGATTTTCTCCAACAACATCTGCCGCGCGAGGATGCTCGCACCAAAGTCGCCACGCCACGAGTCATCCTGTTGTTGCTCACCAACTTGCTGGTCTCTCGGGAACCCGTGTATGGCGTGGCCGAGTGGGCTCGCGAGTTTGATCCCCAGTTGTTCGACTTGCAACCGCAGCATATCGACCAGCTTAACGACGATCGCGTCGGACGTTGTTTGGACCGCATGGCTCGCGCGTTGAACACGAACCTGATCCTGGACGTGGTGAGGCACGTCGTGCAGGAGTTCGACCTCAGTCTCGACGAGTTGCACAACGACTCGACCACGGTGTCGTTTTGCGGCGAGTATCCTGATGCGAAGGTGGAAAGGCTGCTGGCTGGCCTGATGGCACCGGTAGTTACTTGGGGGGGCATAGCAAGGATCATCGGCCCGACTTGAAGCAACTGCTGTATATCCTGACCGTGACCAACGATGGCGGTGTGCCGATCTATTTCCAAACGGCCAGCGGCAACGTCGTCGACGATCAAACGCATCGAGCAACGTGGACACTGTTGGCGGAACTCGTGGGCCGCAAGGACTTCGTGTATGTCGCCGACTGCAAGCTCGCCACGACCGAACAGATGCGTGACATCGCCAGTCGCGGCGGGCGTTTCATCACGGTCTTGCCCGCGACGCGGAAGGAAAAACACCACGTTTCGCTCGCGGCTGGTCGAACAACCAAAGTCGATCAAGTGGAGTGATTTGTATCACGAAGTCGATGAAGACGGCAATCTGACGGACGCCATGCAAGTCTGTGCGGACGAGCATGCCACGAAGGAAGGTTTTCGCTTGCTGTGGTATCACAGCCTCCGCAAACAAGCGTCCGATGCAGCGGCCCGCGACGCGGCTGGAACGAGCCATGAACGACTTGACGACGCTGCGAGATCGATTGACGGGTCCGCGCACGCGTTTTCGTGTACGAGAGAAAGTCGCGGCGGCAGTCGATGCGATTCTCGGCGAGCATGCGGTGCGTGAGTTGTTGCGAGTCGAGATCGAGGAACTCGAAGAGGCTTCGTATCGGCAAGCGACTCGCGGTCGTCCGAGCCCGCAGACGAAGTACGTTCGCGAAGTGCAAACGCGTTTCACGATCCGTTGGGAAATGGACGGGGTGCGGTTGGCCCGCGAGTCGGCGGGCGACGGCGTATTTCCGTTGCTGACGAACCTTCCCCAATGGACGGCGCGGGAAGTGTTGGATGCTTACAAGCGTCAACCGATCATTGAGAAACGCTTCTCGCAGTTGAAGACGGACTTCCGCGTTGCTCCGGTGTACTTGAAAAACGTGGAGCGGATCGTCGGCCTGTTGGCGGTTTACTTCTTTGCATTGATGGTGCAATCGTTATTGGAACGCGAACTGCGTCGCGCAATGGACTCGGCGAAGCTGCCATCGATCCCGTTGTACCCGGAAGGCCGTCCCTGCACCCGTCCGACAACACGACGCGTGTTGGACTACTTCGCGCCGCTGTCGCGTCACACGCTGACGTCCCCTACTTCGCGTAAACCCGAATCGATCACAACCGCCCTCACGCCCCTCCACCGTCAACTCCTCCAACTCCTCGGAATCCCAACCACGGCCTACGATCAGTAACGAATCGACACCCCATGAAAATCACGCCATAATGCAGGCGAGATGTGCGGAAAGTGCGAAAGTGCGATGTAAAACTCAATACTACCGACGTGCTTTAGCACGACGTAGTTGTATTGAAGGCCATAGTGACCAGCCCCAGTGCTGATGTAGTTCCATTTCTTCGGCGTAATATTTCCGTGAAGCTTCGTTCTTGGTGCCGCACGTTCCAGCAATGTTTGCTAGAACCTTTCGAGCCTGAGTTCACGTTCCTCGGCATCTTCATCACTCGTGCCCAGTAACTTGCATCGCTCGGAGAAGGTCTCTTCAAACCGTTCGACCTGCTCAGCCAAAGGAACGCCCCAGATCGACCTCGATGTTCAAGCATTGGAAAATGTCACAGTCTCCTTCTCGAAGTCTTGATCTTGAAATGTATATCAATGTGCAATACACTTGTAGTAGAAGGAAATGCCAACAAGAACAGGATCGGAGAACAGTGCGATGGCCAAGTCAAGCCACTTGATGGTGCGTCTCGATGACGACAGCAAGTCCTGTGTGACCAAAGCCGCGGAATTGCGCAAGGTCAGCATCAGTGATTACGTACGGATGGTAACCGTCGCGCAGGCTCGTCGCGAGGTTGTCCAAGCCGAGCAGAACACGATCGCGATGACACCCGATGAACAACAAACGTTTTGGAACGCGTTGAACGCTACGCCGAAACTGACGAAAGCTCAACGCGACCTCGGCCGCACGATGCGGGGCGAAGGATGAGTGGCGTCAAGCTGCCGCAAGGATTCCGCTGGGAGAGACTAAGGCAAGACCACCCGCGCCGGCAATTCAGTAGCGGACAGTCGGAAGTCGACGACTGGCTGCGGGCGAAAGCTTGGCAGCACCAAAAGAAGCACCTTTCCGTGACGAAGGTCTTGCTCGACGAAAGCGAGCGGATCGCGGGTTACTACACAGTCGCGACGGGGCAGGTGGATTTCAGCGACCTTCCGGTTGATGCGACAAAGCGATTGCCGCGTCGAGCTTTGCCGGTCGCGATTCTGGCTTGGCTTGGCGTCTCGGCAGACTATCAGGGGCAAGGTCTCGGGCGACTTCTCTTGGCCCAATCGCTGCGAGACTGTTACGAAGCTGGCGACACGTTCGCCTTCGTCGCTGTCATTCTCGACTGCCTCAACGACGACGTGAAGCGGTTCTATCAGAAATGGGACTTCGAAGAACTGCCTGGGCATCCCTACCGCCTGTTCCTGAGCCATCGACAACTCGAAGCGATGATGAAAAACCCAACCTGACCAGCCGCTCGGCCCATCCGACACTACGGCGAGATGCCAACCTGCTTCAGGGAAAGACGAGCCTTCTATTGCATAAGTTCCAGCATGGCGGTGACACGTTCGTACTCGTCGAGCTCTGTGCGCTCTTCAGAGCCGAGCGTGCCTTAGCGGCCAACTCGTTCACTCGGTCGCGATCATGCGATGGGAGTTTAAAGCCGAGCCTCTCTCGAGCCGCCTGGATTGGCATCCCACCCTGCCCGGGGTTGATTACGCGGGCCAGGATTTCCGCACCGTGGTCTGGCGTCGGTGCAAATCTCATGAATACGCCTCCAATTGATGGCAAACTCCATCGTACCAAAACCAGCCCCGCCTGATCGCTGGATTGCAACGAGCCACGGCATTCTGGTTGTTAACCATGTGTTGGCTTAGGAGCACCAATGGACAAGTAGGACCCGGTTAACAACATGAGGCTCCGCCTGAGTGGGAACCACCAGCAAGCCGTTGTAAACCCTTTTGGGAAAAATGCCCGACAAGACAGTGGGTTGCAATTCGTAAGCGATTGATATAACAAGACTTGCGAATTAGGACGTTAACCTCCCGGTCATCGATTTAGCAGGGCGTTTTTGAGGAGAGGTTGCAATCCTATGCACTCGCGCTGAGTTGAGCAGACTGCGACGATTGTTCGGATTGCGTAAAGTTTGCGGGCGCGTCTGCCGATTTCTTGGATCAGATACGAGTGTTCGTCGTCGTGGGTGCTAGCATGTCGCAAGGATTCGGAATTGGGAGCTTGGCGTTGGGGATTGCGGCGCTATGCACGTTCGGAGTCTCAGGATGTGCCGCGCCAATGCAGATGCCGCATCGATTTCACGATCCCGAACTCGCCAAAACGCTGAGCGGACCGGTGCCGATCACGGGAGGCAGATTTGGGATGCAGGATCTCTCCGAGTGTACTTCCTGTGACGATCGCCAACGGCTTCAAGACTGTGTCCACGTCGCAATGCCTTATGTCGCAGGGCCGTTTATGCATCACGACAGCCCACAAGCGTACGAACCACAGCAAGCAACGATTAAACCTCCTCACTCGAAGTTTCACCCGGTTCCAACTCGTCCCGTATTTGAGACGCGGTCTACTTACCATTTTCCTGAACCAATGGGCGTCCAGCTCGTTCCGGTTCCCGAAATCGGGTCGAGATCGTTACCTCATCTGCATCAACCGGATTCGTTGTATCATACCCCGCCGAATCCGCCGCTTGATTCGATCGACTCGCTTAGTGACAGCGAGTTCGAAAATTCAGAGACTTTCATGCTTTCGCCGCCGAGTAACTGATCACCTATAGATGGCGCGTATCGTATGAACGAGAAACAGACTTCGTTGGCGGCGGATGTTCGCAATGCGATTCGCGGCGTCTGCATGGGTTGCGCTGATGTCGTGCCCGGCGTTTCGGGCGGAACTGTCGCGTTGATTCTGGGCATCTATGAACGCCTGGTTACTGCGATCAGTCACGTCGATACGACGGCGTTCAGGCACATGAGACGCCGGAGATGGAAAGAGCTTGCTGCACACATCGACTTGCGATTCCTAGTGGCTCTCGGTGGCGGATTGCTATCGGGCGTGGTGGTAATGACGCTGATCATTGGAGTCCTGCTGAATAATGCAACGACTCGTGGACTGACGTATGCCGTCTTCTTCGGTGCGATTTTTGCTTCGGCGATTCTCGTCGCCAGACTCATAAAGACAGCAACTGTCATGCAGACAGTTCGTTGCGTCCTCTTGGGAATCATCGGTGCGATCTTTGCGTATTGGGTCAGCACGCTCCAGAGTTCGCCCGGAACAGCGTCCCCCAGCCACGTCTTCGTATTCTTCTCGGGCTGTGTGGCAATTTGTGCAATGATCCTTCCAGGGATCAGTGGGGCGATGATCCTGTTGGTGCTCGGCGTCTACGAACACCTGACCGAAATTCCTCGTAATTTTTTGGCCGGCAAGGATATTGTCGACGGCGTCGTGACGATCGCGGTGTTCGGAGCAGGCTGTGTGATTAGCCTGGTGCTTTTCAGCAAGCTACTCCGCTGGTTGCTCAGTCGCCACCATGCCACAACGATGTCGCTGCTTTGCGGTTTTATGTTTGGCGCATTGCGAAAATTATGGCCTTTCCAAACCGACCTCAATCCTGAAATCGAGAAATTCAAAGAGAAGGCTTTTGCGGTCTACCTACCGGAGCAGTTCGATAGCCAAGTCTTCGCGGTGTGTGTCGCAGCAGTACTCGCTGCGGGTTTCGTCTTTGCCGTCGACTATTGGACGCGTCGTTCGTCGGATAAGTAACCGCAAGAGCGTTCAGATCGGGCGGAATCCTGGACACGCTTGGAGTTCGCGATCACTTGTTGGAAAGGATCCGCGACCGAAGAAGACATGTCGTGCCAGGGACGTAAATGGAGCGAGACGAAGAAAGGCGAAGCCCATCTCAGCGACCCACGGTGATTGAATTGTCGCCAAGCTGCGACGCATTAGTGATCGTGTGCGAAACCGCTTACGGAAGGGAGCGCTCTCGTATCGATCGAGCGCAGCCGCATCGCCCTCGCGAAGAAACTTCACGATCACGTCCACGGCGAGAGACGATTGACGCAAACAGGGATCAAGACCGCCGGCCGTCATGGGGGAAACAGCGCCAGCCGCATCACCGACTAGTAAGCCACGTTCACTAACAATGCGCGGCAACAATCCGCCCACTGGAATGCGTCCTCCTCGCCGTTCAAGCATTGGCAATCCCTGGGCAGGAACGAACTGCGGAACCTCTTTGAGAAATCTTGTCAAACTCTCGTTGGGATCAAATCGATTTCCATACCCACCCACCCCGACATGCATCTCGGCTCCGTCATGAGCGATCCACGCGATGTATCCCGGGGCGAGCTCCGGGTCGAGAAAGCAATGTAAACAGGGCGGAGCATCCATCGCTCGACTATCGTAAACCTCTTCTACCCCCACAATCCATTCTCGGTTCTGGCTGAGAGACAACGCTCGGGCAACACGTGAATTGGCCCCGTCCGCTCCAATTAGATACTTGGTGTGAACGTAGTCCCGCTTCGATTGTGATTCTAGCTCTAAGTGCATGCCGTCGCTTGTTACTGTCGCGTCGCGAAAGCTGGTTGCGGGTGCAAAGAGAACGCCAGCTGCTAGGCCTGCTCGCAGTAAGTGCTGATACAAGACTCCCATTCTGCCCACACGAAATTCGTCGTGGGGACTCGATAGGGCCAGCATCCTGCGCCGTGGTGAGTAAAGTCGTACGTTCCGCACGACTGGCCCGAGGCAGTGTTCGGGGAGCGTGAAATCTTCGAGCGTTCGCCGCACAAAGATCCCCGTTGTGTGAACGGATTGATCTACGCTCGATTTGCGATCGACGAGCATCACACGCTGGCCACGCTCGGATAGCCACCTTGCACAACTAAGGCCAGCTAAGCCCGCTCCAACGACGACCACATCATATTTGTCCACGGCATCACTCCGATTTGCCCGTACCCTAACGGTTGTACGCGATTTGGGCAATAAATGTTCTCGAACCCGGTTAAAACGCATACGCGATTGCGGGTAAGTACGTGGGGAAATCAGCAAGGGAAGATAAATGTTAACCGTAGTGCGTCCAACCGAGGCAAGTGTGATTCGACTGCTGCTGGAGCGAACTGACTCGCAGTTCACTTATCACCAAGTGGGGATGACTCACCGCGATTCCTTCCCTCCCGGATTCGTTGCGGATCGCGAACGGACCTTGTTGGGCTACGGCGAAGCTACTTACGAGATCGCGAAGGAGGGTCTGCGACGCTGGGCGATGTTTCCAGGCGAAATGACGACGCTCTTTTGGAAACATTGTCCCATACGAGTCGGCGAACAAGTGGCAGTTTTGTTTCGTGCGGGGCCACTCTGGTCGCTCAATCCTTGTCGCATCGTGGATGTATTTGCCGACGAAAGTGAGGAACGCAAATCGGTTCGATTCGGATTTGCGTGCGGAACTCTGCCAGGACACCTCGAGTGTGGCGAAGAGCAGTTCGCGGTCAGTTGGAACCGCGTTGACGACTCCGTGCATTACGAATTGCTTGCCGTGTCACGACCAAATCATTGGCTGACAAAAATCGGCTCACCACATGCCCGCCACGTGCAAGCTCGCTTCCGCCGCTTGTCCGGCGCAGCGATGAAAAGCTTTGTCACCAATTGCGGGCCTGGATTACCGCTCCGCCCTGCGACTTCACATCGCCTTGCGGTGGAGCGGTAGGGAAACGCGTTAATCGTTGACGTCGGTTTCCAAAAACCTCGCTAGCTTGTGAAAATCGCTTCCCGTTTCGATGTAGCGAACTTTAGTGACCAAAGTGTCCGGATCGACAAGTTTTTCGAACGGTTCGTAGTGCAAAGCCAATTGGCCGGTTACGGAAACCATCACACCGTTCAGTTTCTCTTGGACCAATGCCCGATACGCTCCGACCCCCAGTTGGCTCCCGAGCATCACGTCGAATGCATTCGGCTGGGCGCAGCGAGACTCATAGCCCAATTGCAATCCGTTCACTTTGCGGCTGGTCCCGGTCTTTGCCTTGTACGCTTTCGAAACGAGGCCTGCGAACATCTTGCCAAGTTCAACTTGAGCGATCGAAATATGGCCATGATCATCGCGAGGGATGCCTTCGAGATACTTAGCGGGCAAGAACTCGGCCAAGCCTTCCGCAATGACGATGACGCCGTACTGTTTTCCTTCCTTCTCACGGGCCATTATCGTGCGCACGATACGATCGACGACGCGGTCGACGTTCATGATCTTGCGTTGTGACTTCTCGCCCGACTCGGGATCGGTAACTTCTTCTTCGTCGGCATAATCACCATTGATATCTTCGACGCTAATCACGAAACTCGCTTCGCCAGCGATGGCCGCCCCGTAAGCCAACCATCCGGCGCTCCGGCCCATCGTCTCGGCCAAGAAGTAGGCACGTCCCGCTTCCGCATCATGCAACAGATTGCGAATCTCAGTCGCCAACGTGTCGACGGCCGTAAAGAACCCAAACGTAAAATCGATACCGTGATAATCGTTGTCGATCGTCTTGGGGAGGTGAACGACGGGAATTCGCTTGGAGCCCGCCGGCAAGTGGTCCTGAAACATCTTGAACTTGTTAGCAGTCTTAAGCGTGTCATCTCCACCGATCGAAATCAACGCGTCGACCTCCAACGAACACAACGCTTCATAAGTACGTCGCAATGGCGCGCTCTTCTCGGGATCAGTCAAGTGATCTGGATGCGATACACTCTTGCCAGGGTTAGCCCGTGCGGTCCCGATCAGAATGCCTTGCGAGTTGCGAGTGCGTTTCAAGATCTTGTGGTCGAGGACGAGGAAGTCTCGCCCGGCTTCGAGCGGTTTCTCCGGCGAGTAGTTGATCAAGCTCGAATAGCCGTGCAGAATCCCCAGCACCTGTATATCGTTTCGCAGAAAAGAAGTCGCGCAGGTCGAGATCACAGCATTGGCCGCAGGGGCTGGGCCACCTGCGAATAAGACGGCGACTCGTTTAAAACTCGATTCCGACTTTGCGGGCCTGGATAACGTATTGGCCATGAACTCACTCTCCCTTACCTTGCTTGACGCTACTGATCGCGAACTCACGATTCTATTTGCCGACGAGATGCTCGCCAAGGACGGCGCATGCACGGCCTCAGCGGCCACTAACCACGTGTGCTGGCTTGAATTCCGAAGATTTCGCAGCTACTTGATGAGAAACACACGTTCGACGAAGCTCGTGTCGACACGTCCTTCGACGAACTCCGCGTGCTGGAGCACCTTCTTGTGGAAGGGCGCGGTCGTCGCGATCCCCTCCACTCGCAATTCATCCAAGGCCCGTATCATGCAAGCAATCGCCTTGGCACGTGTTGGCTGATGGACGATTAGTTTTCCAATCATGGAATCGTAGTGTGGTGGCACGACGTAACCTTGATGGGCGTGCGAATCGAATCGAACGCCAAGACCGCCGGGGACGAACATCTGCTCGATCTTGCCTGGACTGGGTTGGAAATTGCGATCGGGATTCTCTGCGTTAATTCGGCACTCGATTGCGGACCCACGTTGCACGACATCTTCCTGAGTGAAGGGCAGTGGCAGACCAGCGGCGATGGCAATTTGAGTTTGAATGAGATCAATCCCCGTCACCATTTCCGTTACCGGATGTTCAACTTGAATACGCGCGTTCACTTCAATGAAGTAGAAGTTGTTCTCTTGGTCGACGATGAACTCCACCGTGCCGGCATTCGTATAGTTGCAATTCCTAATCAGACGTACAGCCGCCTCACACATCGCTTCTCGCGTTGCCTGCGGCAGGGTTGGCGCTGGACTCTCCTCAATCAGCTTTTGATGACGTCGCTGCGTCGAGCACTCACGCTCCCAAAGATGCACAACGTTACCGTGGTGATCCGCCACGATTTGCACTTCGACGTGACGGGGCCGTTCAACGTACTTCTCTAGGTAAACGCCAGCATTACCAAACGCTGCCTGGGCTTCGTTTTGAGCTTGTTGAATTGCGGTCTTCAGAACAAGTTCATTGGCCGCGACTCGCATGCCTTTGCCGCCACCACCGGCCGTCGCTTTAATCAGCACGGGAAAACCGATTTCATGCGCAACACGAACGGCGTCGTTTTCATCAGTCAGCAAGCCATCGCTGCCCGGGACAACCGGAACCTTTGCTTCGCGAGCAATCGCGCGAGCCGTGTTCTTGTCGCCAAGCTTCTCCATTGCTTCGGGAGAGGGCCCAATGAAGTCAATCTTGCAACTACGACAGACTTCATTGAAATGCGAGTTCTCGGCCAAAAATCCGTAGCCGGGATGGATCGCTTCAACATTGCCGACTTCCGCCGCGCTGATTACCTGATCGATCTTCAGATAGCTCTGCGCTGATTTCGCTGGGCCGACGCAGTAGGCTTCGTCAGCCAAGTCGAGATAGGCACTTCCGCGGTCCCCTTCGCTGAAGATCGCGACTGTTTCAATTCCCATCTCGCGGCACGCACGGATAATCCGAAGTGCAATCTCGCCGCGATTAGCGATCAGAATTCGTTTGTACATGGAGAGTCGAGAGTCGAATGCCGAGCGTCGAGAGTCAGGATAGAGTGTCAAGAGCGTTCTTCTCTCGACTCTGAACTCTAGACCCTAAGCTCCTTCTCATCCTTTCGTGTCGACTTTGAAGAGGGGCTTTCCAAACTCGACCGCGTCGCCGTCTTGGACGAGCACTGCAACGACCAAACCCGAGACTTCGGCAGGGATCTCGTTAAAAACCTTCATCGCTTCGATGATGCAAATCGTCTTCTCCGGATCAACATGGTCGCCGACCTTGATGAACGGAGGTGATTTGGGATTTGGTTTTGTGTAGAAAGTCCCAACCATAGGGCTCTTGATCACGACGATATTGTCGCCGTCAACGGATGCGCCAGCAGCCGGCGCGGCTACCGCAGGAGCAGACGGCGGTGCTGCGTAGACCGGAGCGGCACTGACTACGGGCGCGGTCTGGCGACGCAGTCGAATTCGCTGCGTGTCCTCTTGCAGATCGACCTCGCTGAGGTCGTGCTCCTTCATCATCTCGATCAACCGACACAAGCGGTCTTCGTCGAAGACGTCACCCTCTTTGGATGCAGATTTTGCCATCATCGGCTCCGCTCAATATTGAATTTGGATCGCTGGGCAGTGTTTTGCGTGGGATGTGCAGAGTTGGCACAAACCCATACTGTCGTAGAACTTGGGACGGATTCTAATAGCCAATTCGCGTAGCGTCAACCCACCGAGAACCGGCGTTGCAGTGCCTGTCACAGCGACTTCCAGGCTCCTCGTTCGCGACTGCTCGCCTGGCAGGCGTCGACGAAACGCACCCCCGTCGCGCCGTCCCTAACATCAGGATATAGCTTCGTGTTCACGCGCGTTCCGCCCGTCGCTCGGAGAATCATGTCGTCGAATGCCGAATTGTAGATATTGGCGAAAGCCTCAAAGAACCCCTCGGGATGGCCGCCTGCGATTCGACAAGCAGCGCGGCCCAAGTCGTTAATATAGGCAGCCGACGGATGTCGTTCGTAGATTTGAGTCGCTTGGCCAGTCTTCCGGACGGTCAGCTCGTTCGGCTGTTCCTGTCGCCACAGTAAAGAGGCCTTTGTGCCGTCGACTTCCAGAGTCAAATCGTTCATTCTTCCGTGGGATATCTGGCTGAAGGTGATTGTGCCCATTTGCTGTTCGCCGAATGCAATCGTCGCATGACCATAGTCGTCCAGGACTCCGCCAGGCTGATAGCTGCGCATGTTGGCCGAGACTTCCATTGCGGCCAGTCCTGTCACGTAACAAGCTAAGTTGTAAGCATGCGTCCCTACATCGCCCAGCGACCCCGATCCGGCCTTGGCTGGATCTGTCTTCCAAGCACCTCGCGGCGGATTCGGGTCGGGCTTCATCCCGCACATCCAACCTTGGATGTAGTTGCAGCGAACGGCTTGTATATCGCCAAGTTCGCCGCTAGCAATCATCCCGCGGGCTTGGCGAATCATCGGATAGCCGGTGTAGTTGTGCGTCAGAGCGAATACCGCTCCCGTTTCCTCAACGATGCGGACTAGCTCTTCTGCGTCTTCAACGCTTGTCGTCATCGGCTTGTCGCACATCACATTAAACCCAGCTTCGAGCGATGCTTTGGCAATCTCGAAGTGAGTGAAGTTCGGCGTCGCGATACTGACGAAGTCGATGCGTTGGTCGGCAGGAAGGGCAAGTTCTGCGTCGATCAGTTCGCGAATCGAGCCATACGCGCGATCTTCCGCGATTCCGAACGACGGAGCCGCCGCACGCGACTTCTCCGGATTCGACGACAACGCGCCAGCCACGAGTTCGGCGCGGCTGTCCAACTGAGCGGCCGTCGCGTGGACTCGTCCAATGAACGCGGCTCCGGCGCCACCCACCAGTGCCATGCGCAGCTTTCGATTCAAGGGATGATTGATGGCGTCGGACATATCGAACTCCTCGTCAGTCACACATTGTTTTCTCAGGGTCTTTCGACCGGGAATGCCCAATGTATCGAACGAATTCGTCCTTGGCTGCGCCGTGCAGCGATGAACTCAACCTGCTTCTGATGCCGGGAGTTGCTTGCGCGCCTGGCGTACGATATCCAGTCCAACGAACTCACTCCATGCTCGGAGCAGTCGTTGCGTCATCGGTCCAACTTGGCCGTCGCCGACGGGCAGTCCGTTGAACTTCGTCGCCGGCATGATGCAATACGGTGTGCTCGTAAAAAACACCTCGTCAGCCGTGTACAAATCGTAGGGCTGGAGTTCGGTCTCTTCGACACAGATGTTTCGCAATCGGGCCAATTGCATCACAGTCGCTCGACTGATACCGGCGAGACAATTCGTCGTGCGCGGCGTCTTCAGCACACCGTCAGACACGATGAACACGTTGCCTCCTTTGTTCTCTGCCACATTTCCGTGAATGTCGAGTATCACGCTTTGCGCTTCAGGATCGACCAACTTCGCTTCCATCTCGGCAAGCGTATACGCCATGCGACTGCGATTCTTAATTCGCGCGTCCAGCGATTGCGAGGGGATGATCCGGCTCATCGGAGTAACTGCATGGCAACCATCCGTATAGAACTTGGCCCACCCACGCAAATCCAGCGGCTGTGTGTAGATCATCACGGTCGCCACGCTGCGTTGCACAGTCGGGTCCGGACCGGGAATGAATGCACCTCGCGAAATGTTGTGGACAATCCAGCAATCGTCGCCCTCGCGATAGTCCGGCAGATTTGCCTCTAACATGCGGAGCGTCACATTCAACATTTCGTCGGCATTCATGCCTGGATCGATGCGGGCAACCTTGAGCGACTTATACAGGCGGTGAATGTGTTCACTCAACTTGAACGGACAGTGTCCGAACGTCCGCGTTGACTCAGTTACCGTGTCGCCAAGCAACACGGCACTGTCAAAGATCGAGATCTTTGCGTCTTCTTCGGCCACCAATTGACCGGATAAATAGACTTGTCGCGTCATGGCTCTTATCTCACTAAAGCGCGCCAATCACTTTGGACGTTCCAGCGACAAGGGTACTCTACCAAGCGAGTGAAGCAACGCCACCGCCACAATTCGAGGTATTAACGAGCGCCGGTCTGACTCGGTAGGACGCAACCCAACTTGGGTTACGCGGGTGGGAACTTCACGTGCCTAGTACACGAGAGTCGAGAAATCAAACTCGGTTGCAACTAGATTCGGGTCAGCTAGATCTCACGGGTCTCGTGCTCGCTGATGCGGATGAGCCGGCCTTTCGTACGAGTCTAGGTGCCCTTTGGTCAGGCGACTGCATGGACGTGCTGCCGATGATCGGGGACGAAGTGGCTGACACGGTCTTTGCCGATCCACCATTCAATCTCGGGAAAGAGTACGGCGATCGCTCTAATGATATGCGGTCCGATTACCTCGAATGGTGCTACGGATGGTTGGCGGAATGCATTCGAATCCTCAAGCCAGGCGGAAGCTTCTTTGTGTATAACCTTCCGAAATGGAATATTCCGATTGGAGCGTTTCTCGGAACTCAAGGCTTAGAGTTTCGCCACTGGATTGCTGTGGAGATCAGCGCGTGCCTGCCGATTCCGGGGCGTCTGCATCCGAGCCATTCATTATAGCTTGCTGTATTACAGCAAAGGAAAGCCGAACACGTTTCGAAAAATCCGGACGCCGATCGCTCTATGCCGTCACTGCGGGAAAGAGCTTAAGGATTACGGCGGGCATCGCCAGGCGATGAACCCGAACGGAGTGAACCTCAAGGATGTCTGGACGGATATCCCGCCCGTGCGACACCGAAAGTTCAAGTCGGGCGACAGAAAGGCGAACGCTCTGTCGACCAAGTTGCTGGATCGCGTGGTGGAAATGTCAACCGTTGCTGGTGATGTTGTGATTGATCCATTTGGCGGAAGCGGAACGACGTTTGCCGTCTGTGAGTCAAGGAGTCGGCGCTGGTTAGGCATCGAACTCGATTTCGCCGACGTCATCAGGGATCGCCTAGAGCGGGACGACATACAGTCGCATCGCAATGGCGACTTCATTGAGGACTAGCGACGCGCCCGACCGTCTGTCCCTTTGGGGATTCGAGGAACATCGAGGCTCTCTCCGTCTTGCTCGATTTCGACGATTTCAAAGACGCCGTTCTCGCAGGGAATCGCCTTCCACAGGTCCAGATAAGGACGTAGCTCTTGGAAGTTCCCAATGCGATCCGTGAGCCACCGGTAAAGTTGTCGAGACGGTACGACGAGCGTGGCACCCACCAACGCGCCACGCATCAATCCAATCGAGAGCTTATTCAGCGCGCGCGATGACTTGATGAGATATTGCCAGTTTTCCACTCCATCGCGACTGCACCGGCCTTTGCCTGAAAGACAGCATCAAGGTCGCCGGGATTTGCGGTGCCAAGAACGTCGAATGCGCTTTCCGCTTCCCAACCTTGTTCACGTAATCTGGCGAGACATTCGTTCTTGATCGGCTTAACACCGTTTCCTTCACCTCGCCGCTTTCCGCTCTGCGGATAAATCGTGAACTTTCCAGTGCCAGGTGGCCAATCGACGGCGCGAATCGCATCATGCATACCGCTGCGGATGCGTTTCCATTCACGGGACCGAGGGAAAGGTCCAATTGAGACGAGCCTTTCGATATGGATGATCTTCATGATCCATCCATTGCCATAAGCTGACGAATCAACTTTGACGCGTCCAGTTGCAATGCTTCGGTGACGTCCAGCAATTCAACGACGTCGAGCCGCCGCTCGCCACGTTCATATTTACTTACAAATGTCTGAAGGCGGCCCAACCGCTCGGCGAGTGCCTCTTGTGAAAGCCCTTGCGATTTCCTTGTTTCAGTGAGGAGCTCTCGCAGGAAGCGGTAGCGTGTGGTGTGGAGAGATGCCGTCATGGCGAGAAGGATAAACCCAATATCGGTTTAGCCCAACTTCGGTTACTCCGCCATCTTAGGAATTAGTCAGAAATAACTTCGGCATTTCAAACGTAGGGTCCGCTGTGCGGACCAGCAATCCCTGAGATCCGCACAGCGGACCCTATGCAAAAGAAGAAGTTATTGTTGAGTCGTTCCTTAGGGCACGTTCCAGACGATCAGACTTCCGAGCAGACCAGCGATGAGCGCGTAGTAGCAGAACACGGGCAAAGTCTTGCGGATGATCGCTCCCTCCTTGCCAATCAAGCCGACGACAGCCGAGGCGGCGACGACGTTGTGTACGCAAATCGTATTACCGGCCGCGCCTCCGACCGCCTGCAAAGCCACCACCCATGTTGGATCGACTCCGATTCGCTGGCCGACTCCGAATTGGAACAGCGAGAACATCATGTTGCTCACCGTATTGCTCCCGGCGACAAACGCTCCGAATCCACCAATGAAGGGCGAGAACAAAGGCCATGAAGAACCTGTCAACGAGGCGACGCCCTCGGCCAATACGATCGGCATCTTCTCGAATCCAGCGGCTCCGCCGGACGAGTTGATGAAGACTTGTACCATCGGCACGGTGAAGACAAGTGCCACCGAAGCGCTCAACATCGTTCGGCCCGAACGTTTCCAGGCCACGCCGAAATCCGCCGACTTCATGCGATGCAGCACGAACGTCAGGATCGACACGACGATGAAAATTGTGCCGGGCAGATAAAGTGGTTCGACCTTGGAAGTGATCTCCGTACCGAAGACATTGGGCCACACAATCGTTGCGCCGGGCGACATGAGCAACTGCTTGATGCCTAACGCCGGGACGCGGGTCGCGACGAGCAAGCCCGCCACAAGAACATACGGACTCCATGCCGTCAGCAATGACATCGACGACTTGGGCTTTCCCGTATCGTCCAGCGAGATCGTGCCTATCCACTCGGTATCCCATTTATCCTTGGAATCAAAGTCCCACGGTTCGCCCTTCGGAACGAATACTCCCGCCCGCGCGCAAGTGATCATGATCCCTAAGCCAACGAGCCCGCCGATCAGCGATGGAAACTCGGGCCCCAGAAAGCGAGCGACCAGCACATACGGTATCGTCATTGAAACGGAAGCCAGCAACGCAAACTTCCAAACACGGAGGCCTTCCGCGAACGATCGATTCGGTCCAAAGTACCGAGTCATCAACACGACAACGAACAGTGGAATCAGCAAGCCTGCGACTGCATGCAGCAACGCCACTTTGAAAGCGATCGCAGACAAAAAAACGTTCCAAGCCAGATCGCCGTTGGCTGCCACGTAGCCGGCTTCGCGGGCGTAGGCTTCAACCGCCGGATCACCAGACAGTCCGTTCCCGACGCCGACCAGGATCGGAGTGCCCAGCGCGCCGAAGGAAACGGGAGTACTTTGAATCACCATTCCCGCAACGACCGCACACATCGCAGGAAATCCTAAGCCGACCATTAAAGGAACGGCAACCGCCGCTGGCGTTCCAAATCCTGCCGATCCTTCGATGAAAGATCCGAAGAGCCAAGCGATGATGATCACTTGAATTCTGCGATCTGCAGAAATGTCGGTGAACCCACGCCGGATGACGCCCAATGCTCCGCTCTCTTGCAATGTGTTCAACAGCAAGATGGCGCCAAAGATGATGTACAACAGGGACGCTGCGACGATCAAACCATGGACAGAAGCGGCCGCCACTTGAATCACCGGCACACGCCATACAAACAACGCGAGTAACGCAGCGCTCGCATATGACAGCGGCATCGCGCGACTTGCCGGCCAACGCAAAACGACGAGGAATAACCCAACGACAATGATCGGCAAAAACGCGAGGAGTGCGAGCATCATTAGATTAAAGTGCCGTGTTGGAGGAATGGGCTCTCGTGGCGACAAATATGCCGCACTAACCTACACTTTCCCCCATTGCTTCTCCAGTCGCTGCGGCGAGATCTTGATCGAAGTGCCGACTTGCTGTGCGAACAGCGAGATCCGAAATTCCTCGAGCATCCAGCGATATTCTTCAAAAGCCGCGACGCTCTCGTTCGCCACACCGCCCGCCTCGACTGCTTCATCATAGCGTCGCTGGAAAGGCATCAGCTCTTGCATCAATTGACGATCGCGCGCACCACCGCCTGTGGAGAGCTTGTCCAATCGCACAAGAATCGCCTGCAAGTACCGTGGATACTGTGTCAGCCAATTCCAAGGCGTCGAAGTCCAAAAGCCATCTGCGGTGAGACGAGCGAGTTGTTGGCGGATATCGGCTACGGATGCTCGCAAGTTCGGAGACGCTGCCTCTCCCAGCTTGACCTGCACCTCGTGATAACGCTCCAGCAGTGGAGCAACAACCTTCGCGAGATCCTGGGCAGCGACTAGCAACTCCTTTCGCCCTTGCTTACAGGCGACATCAAACGACTCCGCGTCGCGTGGTTTCAAAGGGCCTCGCAAGAAAGCCAACTCCGCCGCGAGATCAATCAGTTGTTCGCGAACGTCGCGCGTATGCTTCATCGTTGCCGCATACAGAGTCAGTCTGTCGATATTAGGCAACCAATGGACTTGCGACTTCAACTCGCGATGCTCGGCCAAACAGAACAGCCTTCGCAGCCCAGCGTGCGTCTGCGACCTAGCACCTTCCCGCGTTGTCGCCAGTCGCAGCGAAACGGAATCACCGGCATCGACTAGCGACGGGTAAGCTTCGAGTGCAAAATCGCCTCGACGAATCGTGATGCTGTCCGGCAACTCGCCGAAGTCCCAAACTTTGATGCCGTCACGCTCCCATTCACCGTCGCTGATCAAACTCATATCCGGCGAGCTTTCGACGCCGATCTCGGTTGCCAACTGGTTGAGATCGCGTCCTTCGGCAAGCAATTCGCCCGATTCGTCGACAACGCGAACATTCATCCGCAAATGTTGTGGAACTTTATCGAGCTTGAACGCATGAGGTGAAAGATGCTCGCCAGCAATCTTGCCGAGTGTTTGTGCCGCGACCGTTAAAAAGTCCCCTTCGGCAAACGGCATCATCTCACTCGCTCGTCGCGCGACGTCTGGTGCCGGGATAAAACTGCGTCGCTGGGCCTTCGGCAAGGATCGAATCAACGCTGTCAATTTCTCCTCAACGCGACCGGGTACAAGCCATTCGAGCCGTCGCTGATCGAGTTGCTGTAATCCCTCCTTGGGCACCGTGATCGTCAGACCGTCGTCCTGATCACCGGGCTGAAAGCGGTAGTCAATCTCAAGGTTCAGCGATCCGGCATTGAATTGATCGGGGAACGCGGAAGTATCATGTCCGCTCGATTCTCCCATCAGATCAGTGAGCGTCATCTTCAGCCGATCGATCGCTTCGGCATCGGCACCCTTGAGCCAGCGATTCAACGATGCCGCATCAAAACATTCTTGCGGCAGATGTGCATCGTAGAAGGCATACTGGGCACTGTCCCCGACCAAGTAATCGGGCGCGCGTGACTTGGCTCCCATCGATTGCAGGTCGGACAGCAGTTTGCGATTGTGCTTCAAGAACTTGGGCTCGGAACTGAAATCACCGCCGACCAGCGCATGTTCGATGAACAAACGCCTCGCGGTTTCGGGATCGTGTTGCCCGTAGGGCGTCCGCCGACCGGCGACAATCGTCAGTCCAAACAAAGTCACCTTCTCATACGCCAGCACCGTTCCGCTCTTACTCGACCAGAATGGATCCGTATACGAGCGTTTGACGACATGCGAGGCCAGCGGTTCGATCCAGTTCGGTTGGATTGGTGCCACGGTTCGCAAGTATCGTCGCGACGTTTCGACCAGTTCACCGGCAACAATCCATTTCGGCTTTCGTTCAAACGCTGCCGAACCAGGCCAAACGAAGAAACTCGTTCCGCCTGCACCCTCGTACTCGACGCCATCACGCCGCATCGCCACGTTCGACAACAAGCCACACAGCAAGCTCCGGTGAATCGAATCGGCGTTGTTCCGTCGCGTGGAAACCTGCAGTCCGTTTTCGCTGGCAAGCCGCACCAGCTGCCGATGAACATCTTGCCACTCGCGCATCCGAATATCCGACAAAAAGTTCTGCTGACAGGCTTTGCGAATTTGGCTGCGTGAAAGTTTGTCGCGAAGGTTGTGGTAGAAGTCCCAAAGATTCAGATAGGTGAGGAAGTCTGAATCTTCGTGCGCGAACTTGGCATGAGCTTCGTCCGCGTGCTTTTGTTTCTCGATGGGGCGATCGCGAACGTCCTGCACTTCAATGGCCGAAGCGATGATCAGCATCTCGTGGAGACATCCTTCTTGATCCGCTGCCAAGATCATACGGCCAATTCGCGGGTCGATCGGTAAACGGCTGAGCGACTTTCCGATGTCGGTCAGGCGGCGACGATCATCGACAGCACCTAGTTCATAGAGCGTTTTGTATCCGTCGTTAATCGCATCGGTTCGCGGCGGATCGAGAAACGGGAACTCGTCGACCGTGCCGAGACGCAACGCCAGCATGCGGAGGATGACTGCGGCGAGATTGGTTCTGCGGATCTCTGGCGTTGTGTACTGATCCCGCTTGTTGAAATCGTCCTCACCGAACAATCGGATGCAGATGCCTGGCCCAATTCGACCACAACGTCCTTTGCGTTGGTCGGCGGACGCTCGTGAGATGGGTTCGATGGGCAATCGCTGAACTTTGGAACGAGGCGAATAGCGACTGATGCGAGCCGTGCCGGTATCGATGACATAACGAATGCCCGGCACCGTCAACGACGATTCGGCCACGTTGGTTGCCAACACCATCCGCCTTTGCCCGGTCGGCTTGAACACTTTGTTTTGCTCGGCAATCGACAGTCGTCCATACAACGGCAGGATCTGTACTTTTTCATGCCCGGCGAAGGATCGGCTTCGTAAGCGTTTCGCCACATCGAGGATGTCGCGTTCGGTGGGCAGGAACGTCAGGATGTCGCCAGGCCCTTCCTTGCACAGTTCGCTGGCTGCTTGAGCAATCTGATCGGGGATAGACTCGGTGTCTTCGTTCTCGCCGAATGATTCCGGTGGTCGATATCGGACTTCGACCGGATAGGTGCGCCCCGAGACTTCGATGATCGGAACGGCGCGATCCTGTGTCGAGAAGTGAGCGGCAAAGCTCTGGGCGTCGATCGTTGCCGAAGTAATGATCACTCGCAAGTCGCGACGCTTCGGCAGGATGTTCTTCAAATAGCCGATCAGAAAGTCGATGTTCAACGACCGCTCGTGAGCTTCGTCGATGATAATCGTGTCGTAGCGATCCAGATAGCGATCGCTCTGTGTCTCGGCCAACAAGATCCCATCGGTCATCAGTTTGATGAATGAAGAGGGCTTTGTCGTGTCGGTGAAACGAATCTGAAAGCCCACATGCTCGCCTAACGACGAGTTCAATTCGTCCGCCAATCGAGCCGCAATCGTGCGTGCCGCGACACGCCGCGGCTGCGTATGTCCAATGAATCCGGAAATGCCTCGGCCGATATCCAGGCAGATTTTCGGAAGCTGTGTCGACTTGCCCGACCCGGTCTCGCCGCAGATGACGACGACTTGGTTGTCACGAATCGCATCGGCAATTTCTTCACGGCGAGCCAAAATTGGAAGGTCGAGATCGAAGTTGCAATTTGGACGAGTCTCTTCCCGCCGTTTTCTGAGGTCGCAGGATTTGTCGAGTCTTCTCTGTAGCTCCTCCACTTTTCTATCGAGCGACTTTCCCTCGCGAGCCGCTTGCTCAATCCACCTCAGGCTTTGACGCAACCGAAATTGATCAGCCTGCATGGCTAGATCAATGCGTTTCGATGATCGAGAAAGTGCCGATCGCAACGAATGTGAATCGGAATTAGCCATTGCACGGTAATGCTACTAGCGAAGAAGTGTGACGCACCTGACGCTTCCTTCTAGCAAAGCATCACAGCACATCCTAGGCCACTGACTCGTGCCGGATCACCTGCAACTCTTAAAAGCGGACTTGGACTCACGCTCGAGTCGACCAAGGTGCCCACTACGGATTCTCACGAAACCTCGAATAGCGAATAGGAAACGTTGACCAACGTCCACCTGTCGTTTCCGCAGAAATCACCGGGCGTCCAAGTCCCCACGATCCGCCCGTCAAGGCAAACGCGTGTTCACACGTATATTCCGTGAGCGCCAGGAATTGGTAATCCGGTGCGCAGGCCATGATTGGACCTGGACGTCGGTGAGCTTCTGGCGCAAACGTTCCCCAAAACTCACGAGGTGCTGGTGATGTCAGCAATGCCGTGAGCAGGAATGAGGCGAACAGATACCCGCCCAATACACCGAGAACTCGCGCGCCGATACTCTCCATCCGCTGAGACATGACTGGAGCTTCCGGCAGAATGAGGTGGATGCACCACATTTGAAGTGCGAGAGCTGACGAAAAAATCGCGGACACCGAGACAATGTAAATCCAACTAGCGACTCGAAAATCCGTCGCGACGAGATAGGTCCGAGAGATCCAGTTTGCTACCGGCTCGAAAGTCGTGATCGCCAGCAAGCTCGCGATGAGCATCGCGATGAAAAGCACTGCGGCATTGACCATCCCCCTTCGCGAGATGTAGTAAGCCGTGATTAGAACGACGATGATGAACAGGAGATCGGATACGTAGTAAAGCATGTTTATGATTCGTCAACAGCGCGGTCGAACTCCTGTTTTGAAATGATCCCTTCGCGAACTAGATGCACGCCGCTTTCCCACAGAGTCGTCATCCCACTATCCCGGGCAGCCGACAGGATCGCCGCAGTGCCCACGTTGTCGCGAACCAATTCGCGAATCGCATGAGAAATGTCTAGCAGTTCAAAAATACCAGTGCGGCCCACGAATCCCCTGCCGTGGCAACTAAGACAAGCATTTGTACTCGGGTCAGGGCTCTGATAGAGCTGACCTCGAAAATCCGCCAAACCAAGTTGTCGCAATTCGTCTGCGTCCGGTGCATAAGCAATCCGACACTCGATGCACAGCCTACGGACGAGTAGTTGGCTGACCACACCACGCAATGCGGCCGCAAGATGGATTTGATCGACGCCTAGATCCGTCATGCGGATAACTGCGGACAAGGAGTCCGTCGCGTGAATGGTCGAAATTACCAGTTGTCCAGTCGTTGCAGCCTGACACGCGATCTTCGCGGTTTCCTCGTCACGGATTTCACCAATGAGCAAGACGTCCGCATCTTGTCGCAATAGGCTGCGAAGTCCTGATTGAAAGGTCTGGCCTGCACGTGTTTTCACTTCAATCTGATCGATCGATGGAATCGTGTATTCAATCGGATCCTCAATCGTGACGATATTGCGGTCGCCCGAATCGAGGTAACGAAGTCCTGCGTATGCCGTCGTCGATTTCCCGGCACCGGTCGCACCTGCGAAGAGGACGAGGCCGCTGCGGCGACTGAGAATCGCCTGAAGTTGCTTCTCCATTTGGTCCGAGATTCCCAATGCCGAAAACGTCGAAAAGTTCTTCGCCGGATCGAGAATTCGAATGCTCAGTTTTTCGCCCGCATGTGTACCTTGAGAAGACACGCGAAAGCACAATCGTCGCCCTTCTACATCCGCGCGGAAACTGCCATCTTGAGATCGTCGTTTGTCTGCGATACTCAGATCGCTGAGCACTTTGAATACGTTGATAACGGCAAGGCCGTTAGCGAGTGGAAGTGGATCAAGCGAGACAATGTCTCCATCGACTCGCAGCCGAAGCACAACTCGGTCGTCTTTTGCGCCGATGTGCAAATCGGTTGCCCGCATCGAGATGGCGTGTCCAATCAGCGCGAGCGCCAACTGAAATCCAGAAGAATTTCCAGCTTCATCTTGTGCACCGGCATTTGCGACACGGTCGCTAAACGTCTTTCCTACCAGGGAGATCGTTCCGCTGGATGCACCCGGGCCTAGACTGAGGGGCAACTCCAACGTCGTGTCGGGCAGCTCGCGGAAGGGGATGTCAGTAGCAAGAAACAGATGCTGCCAACCCAGTCGCTGACTCTGATCGTCGATCTGCGCGTTTCGCCAGGTTACGTACTTCCAGAATGGAACTCCGCACGACGCGACGAGCACACATGCGCCCAGCAAATAAGCGGGCAGCAAAATCGCAGTCAGGATGCCAGCGAATCCTAACACGAAAAGCTTCTCAATCCACAAGTCGACTTGCAATTGAGAATTTCGCCGATCATCGGCAGATAACTGAATCCCCCGCAGCCATATAAACGTCGCCAGTAAGATCAAAGAGAATTTGATCCAAGCAAAACCGGGAGGTTGACTGTGGCCGCCCGTCCTCAAAAATTTCCCTTTTTCGCTGACGACGTCTGATCCGAAAATGCTCGGAAATTTGTCGTCCGCCCGAGGCTCAGCAGTTTTTGTTCGATTACGTCGAACTGCCTTCGTTTTGCTGGCCGCAGGTTCTGCGATCGATCCGTCCGCCTGTGCGAGGAGTATCGTGGGCGAACTGATTATTACAGAAACCATCAAAACGGCGGATGCTATTTGAATCGCAGGGAACATGGGCACGTAAGGTGCAAAAGAGGGAAGAGTGGTAGATGTAAGAGCCAATTGGCCCACGAGTGCGCAAGTGAGAGTAACCTACTGCTTACTGCGGGAATGCGCACGAATCCAAGCGGTTTGTACTCTACTTAATGATGGAGCCTATTCCAACCAACCTCGCCGAAACTAAGCTGTTGTTATCGTAAAACCCCCAATTTATGACGTTGTTTCGAGATTTTTGTCATGTTTCTACGAAATAGAGTCGCACCCGGGCGGGTGGCAATGAGCCGCGGAACCAATGGTATTTGAGCCGTCCGATATGTCACTGACTCCCGTTCAAGGAAGCGTTGGGAACCGCGTTTGACCCGCCAGGAAGACATTCGTCCGAGATGCTAGCATCGCCCGCGAATCAAACTAGTCTGAATTGCCGCTCCTTGTTAAACTGCCGCCGGCGCGCCTGAACTACCCGCAGTTTAGGCATGGATGCCGCAAAACACTCGAGCGCAGGGAGGTGCTCATGTCAGGTCAGTCGTTCCGGTTCTTGCACGCCGGAAGTTTTCATCTAGAGCGCACGCTCGCTGGATTTTCTGATCCGCCCGAGCACATGCTTGAATCGCTCGTCAATGCTCCGTTCGATGCTGCCGAGCGAGTCTTGCAAGCCGCCGTGCGCGAAGAAGTCGACTTCGTCGTACTCAGCGGCGACTTGTTCGATCCCACGCATGCCGGTCCCCGAGCTGTGGCCTTTCTGCGAAAGCAGTTTGAGAAGCTTGGCACGCGAGGCATCTCGGTGTACTGGGCGGCGAGCAAGGACGATCTCAAAGAAGATTGCATCCGCAACATCGACTGGCCAGCGAACGTGCGAATCTTTTCTTCGGACAAGGTCGAGCAACTCACTCACTATCGTGGCGAACACGCAATCGCCGATTTGCTGGGCCGCAGTTGGAATCCACAGAAGTCACTGCAAGCCGGCGAGTTCCTAAGTCTCGCCGTGGGCGGCTATCAAATCGCAGTAATGCACGGCAAGAGCGACTTGTTCAACGAGCCACGCCAGGGACTGGAGTATTGGGCGGCTGGTGGAGCGGACGTCCCTGATACGCCGTTCAAAGGCATTGTTACCGCGCATTGCCCTGGCAGCCCACAAGGCTTCTCACCACGAGAAACCGGCCCCCACGGATGCACATTGGTCAGCGTCGCTGCCGATGGCGAAACTCGATTGCGAACGATCGAGACCGATGCCATTCGATGGTATCGCGAAAGCGTCGAAGTCGTCGCCGGGAACCCTCGCGGCGAAGTGCAGAACCAATTGCGATCACGTCTCCGCACGCTGGCCGACCACGACCGACCGGCGCTTGTCACGTGGAAGCTTGGCGGCATCGGACGCTTCGACAGTGTGTTCGCCCGCTCGCGGCAACGCGTTGAGACGCTGGATTGGTTACAGCGTGAGTTCGGTTATGGCAGTCCAGCGATCTGGTCGATTGGCCTCGAAATCGAACCGCCACACGCGTTGCGAGCCGAATGGTGTGATGAAGATTCCATCCTGGGTGACTACATGCGAGTCGTTCAGAATTATCAAGAGGAAGACGAGAAGCCGATCGAAGTCCGCAGCTTGATCGGCGATGAGGAGTTGCCTCGTCAAGTTAGCTCCGATACCTGGTTGACCGATGTGGTTGAACGTGACGAGGTGTTGCGAGAGGCCGCGATGTTGGGGCTTGATCTGCTCCGAGGCGACGACAGCTTGCCGCACGAAGCCGCGATGGCGAGCCACGCTTCGCATACAACATCTTCGCAGGGACCCAAAGCTGAGAGGAACGTAGCGTGAAGATTACGGATATCCATATCGACGGCTTTGGTGTTTGGAACACGATGTCCGCCGACGGGCTATCGCCCGAAGTCACGTTGTTTTACGGACCCAATGAAGCTGGTAAGACGACGCTGATGCAATTCGTGCGGACGGCGTTATATGGCTTCTCGGAAGAGCGTCGCCATCTGTATCTGCCACCGGTCTTTGGCGGCACTCCCGGTGGTACGCTGCGTGTCGAGAACCACAGCGGCGAGTTTACTGTCGAGCGTCGCTTGGACGATGACGAACAAGCACACATCGGTCGCGCGGTCGTATTGGCGGACAATGGCAGTCGGCACGGACAACACTTGCTCGGCTCGTTGCTCTCGGGAATCGACGAGACTATTTTTAACAACGTGTTCGCCGTCGGCATTCGCGAACTGCAAGAGTTAGCAACGCTGAACGACACACAGGCCGCCGAGCAACTGTACGATCTGGCCAGCGGCGTGGATCGCGTTTCGCTGGTTGAAGTCATGCGGCACTTGCAGTCCGAGCGGCTCAGGATCTGGCAGAGTGATACCAACGCCGATTCAGAACTAGCTCGACTGATGGCCAAGCGACATCGGCTGCACACCGAGATCGAAGGCCTTGAACAACACACGCGACGCTGGTCGGATCTGGCGCATCAGCAAAGACTGCTCGTCGAAGAGATTGACGAACTCGAAAAGCGGATTGCGAATACTGAGTTCAACGCTCGCACGGTGGAAGTCTCGATTCAGGTTCGCGACAAGTGGAAGAAGCGAGCCGAGTTGACGCGTCAGATCACTCGCATCGGACACGTCGAACCGCTTCCGGAAGATTGCATCGCCCGCTTGGACGAAGTCAACGAAGCAATTGACGTCCAAAACGAGCAGATCAAGCCAATCAAACAACGCCGCTTGGAACTGCGTCGCGAAATGGCGGCCCAGCCGATCAATAAGGCACTGTGGGAACGGGCGAGCCGCATCGAAGCCATCTGCGAACACGGCCCTTGGTTGTCGTCGTTGGATCGCGAAATCGGCATGACACAAGGCGAGGTCGAGGCGGCGGAACTATCGCTTGCAAAGCACGACGAGGAACTCGCGACGCAAGGCACTGTGGCGCTGGCCGATGGTGTGGTCGTTTCGCAGCGGACGTTCCAACATCTGCTTGCACCCGCCCACTCGCTTCGCGAAGCATACCGCAAGCGAGAAGTTGCGAAGACTCATCATAAAAAGAGCCGCCAGGAAAAAGAACACGCACTGGACGACCTAGAACACGAATTGCAGGGTCGCAGTGCAGAAACCTTTGAAGAGTCGCTCGATCGTGCCGCGAGCACCGTCAAGCTACTGCGCCGTCGAATCCAGATCGACGAGCGAATCGATGCTCTTGAGTCGCAAAACGGCAATCTTGAACAAGATAACAACGAACTGCTCGATCAACAGTTCGAGCGAGTTCGACTGTTTGTCGGTATCGGTGTTGTCTTCGTCTTTGGCGTCTCGCTGATGCTCACCGGATTGTTTGGCGAGAATGTTCTGGCTCTCGACGGAGAATACCGGTGGGGAATCGGGCTGCTCGGCTTCCTTTGCACCGTGATGTCGATGATCTGGAAGCATGTTGCCGAACAGAGTGCGCAAGACGAGTTGGAAGAATGCTTTCGCCGTCGCGAGTCGTTGACGCGAGAAATCGCGGATGCACTCGAAGATCGTGACGAGATTGATCGGCAGTTGCCGACAGGCGTTGGCACGTTTGCGACGCGACTGGCCGCCGCCGAACGCGAGTTGAAGACTCTCGAAGAAAAGGTTCCACTACAGCAAGATCGCCAGCAAGCCGATCGCCGCACGCACGAATCGAAGCGCTTCGCATCAAATGCCGAAGAAGAACTGCGTGAAGCCAAGTCGCGATGGAAGCGAGCGTTGCGTTCTGCTGGCTTGCCCGAGTCGCTGTCGCCGACCAACATCAAGCACCTGAGCGAGCATCATGAGAAGAAATCCAAGATTCAAGTTCGCTTGGACGAGCAACGTGAACGCTTAGAAAAGCTGGTCGAAGATCGTGAGGTCTTGGTCGAACGGCTACAACAATTGAATGCCGACATCGGTATCGAAGCGGTCAGCCCCGAGCCTCAAATCCAACTCAGTCAACTCGCTGCGGCATTGGCGGGACAACGCGAGATGGTCGAGCGACGCCGTGCGTTGCAAAAGGCCGAGAAGGAAGTTCGCCGCGAATTGGATGGTTGCTTGAAGAATCTGCGTCGCTTGAAGCGGTCGCGCGAAGCGTTGTTCGCCGAGGCTCGCGTTACGGACGAAGAAGCGTTGCGAGAGCGAGCCGACCAGTTGCAGCAACTCGCCGACCTGATGACTCGCCGCGATTCGTTAAGCGAGCAAATCCAAGCCATCATCGGCACGCATTGCTCACAAGAAGATGTGGGACGCGAGTTGGAGCAAAACACCTCGGACGAGCTTGAATCGCGATGGAACGTCTTGTTGTCGAAGTTGCACGATTCGCAGGCCTTGTTGGGCCAATTGCATCAGCGGCACGGCGAGGTCAAGCAGGAGATGAAGACGCTGGCCGAAGACAGTCGGTTAGCGGCGGCGAAGTTCGAGCGAAGTTGCCTCGACCGGAAGATCGAGAAGTGTGTCAAGCAGTGGCAGACGCTTGCCATCACGCTTCGCATGCTCGAAGACATTCGCGAGTCGTACGAGGCCGAGCGTCAGCCGGAAACGCTGGGCGAGGCGTCGATCTATCTCAGCCGCCTGACCGGTAATAAGTACACTCGTATCTGGACTCCTTTGGGTAAAAACGAGTTGCGAGTCGACAACGCCGAAGGCCAACCGATGTCGCTGGATGTCCTCAGTCGAGGCACTCGCGAGGCGATCTTCCTGAGCTTGCGACTGGCATTGGTCGCGGCTTATGGACGCCGCGGCGTAAACCTTCCGATGATCTTGGACGATGTGCTGGTCAACCTGGACGCCAAGCGAGCCGAAGCCACGGTCGCTTTGCTGTGCGACTTTGCCAAGGAAGGTCGACAGTTGTTGTTTTTCACCTGCCACGAGCACATCAAGCAGATGTTCGTGCAGGCGTTGGTCGACATTCGCGTGTTGCCCGCCCACGGCAAGCCGGGCACGAAGATTCCGCGTCTGGAATTCATCGAAGTAAAGCCCAAGGACACGCTGCTCGACTTCGTGCCGCCGGAAGAAGACGAAGACATTCCCGCCGAAGTCTGGGACGAAACCTTCGTCGAGGACGAGCCGGTTGAAGAAGTTGTCGCGATTGCCGAAGAGCCGGAGGAAGAAGAGGAAGTCGCCGAGATCGTGGAAGAAGATGAAGAGGACGAGGAAGAGGAAGTCGACTATGTCTTCAACGAACTCGACGATGAATCAGCCTTCGACGACGGCAATTGGTGGTGGGAGCCGACACGCCGCTATAGCGAAGAGGAAGAGACTGCGGCGTAGGGTGGGCTGTGACTGGCGAGTTAAAAACTTGACCGGTTGCGATGCCTCCCATCGTAGAGTCATCCGCGCATTTTCAACTGGCCAGGCTTTGCCTCCCATGTGGATTGATGTGGAAAGCCCACGCTACTTAATCGTCTTCACCGGGCGGAAGCCAATCGTCAGGATCTGCAGCGGGGCTTGGCATCCGCTTCGACTGGCCGATCGGGCTTCGTGCGGTAACTGCTGAAATGAACCACCTCGATTCAGACGGACATCAACGTCCTTAACTACGGCGATGTCGTTGGGGTCCTCGACGGCTGTTCCATCCGAACTTGCCGTGTACGAATAGTGGATGTCGTGCAGCCACTCCCAATTGTTGCCGTGCATGTCGAACAAACCGAAGTCGTTCGGTTTCAAGCTTCCTCCCGGCCACGTGTGGTCGTCAGAGTTGATCATGTACCAGCCATAATGCCGCAACAACGTCACGTCAGCTCCAAAAGAAAACGTGGTGCTCGTTCCCGCACGACAAGCGAATTCCCATTCGCCTTCTGTGGGCAAGCGGTATCCGATTCGCGCTCGGTAATCGTCTGCGGGCTTCATTCCTTGGGCGTACTTCCCTGCCTCGTTCGGCAGATAGCACCACTGGTCCTTGGGAATCCCATCCTGTTCGCTCAACCAGTTACAGCACCATGCGGCTTCGTACCACTTCATGCCAAGCATCGGCGAGTCGTCGGTACGACTATAGCCGTCTGCATATGGGTAGGAGATGTCCGCGTAGTTCGCCTCTTGAAATTTGCGGTACTGGGCCTTCGTGATGGCTTTCGAGGCAATCGCAAAAGTGCGTCCTATACGTCGTAAGTGCTGCAGTTCGTCGCCCCCGCGTTCAGGTTCTAAGTCGGGCGATCCCATCACGAAGTCACCGGCTTCCAAGGCGACCATCGTCAGACCCGCCGCGTTGACGAACCAATTGCCGTGTTTGACGCCGACAGGTTGATCCGAAAGTTTGGATCGCTGCGCGTTCGTGAAGTCATCCAAGTACTCCGCGTGCCCCCAGCGACGCAGCAACCACTCCGCGGAGTGACGCAAGCGAGCATTGTCGTGCGTCTCGAAGAGCTTGATCAATTGCGGTTCGAGTTTCTTCTTCAGGGCGGCAAGATCATCGCTGTCGTCAAACTCGCCAATCGTCTGCAACAACGCGGCGCGGCTGGCGGAATCCGATTCCACAAAGTATCGCTCCGCGAGTCGCGAGGCCGAGACTCCGAGTGCGGGAGCCAGATGAATGAACTCGCTTCGCGCAGTCGGATGCGAACTTGCCCGCAAGATCGGCCATGCGAGTTCCTCCGAATCGAGCAGTACTAACGCGATTGCTGCGTTGGCTTGCCGCCGCGAGAATGCGGATTGGTCAGGATCGTTCAAGTCGCTCGGCATGGACCTATTCAATTCCATGGCACAGAGTTTTATCGCTTCTCGGTCGTGCTGCTGAAGTGCGGCGAACACGCTACTAAATTGTGAAAGATTCGCATCGGCGAGTAGTTCGAAAAGAAAACTCGAGTCGTCGGCAGCGTACTGCGTCAGCGTATCGGCTGCGAAGGCACGTCGCTGTTCGCCGGCGTTGGTGTCGCGATACACCACGCCGAGTGGAAGCAGTAATTGCTCGCTGACAGGCAGCAACGCGGACTGCCATGTTGCCAACTGAGACGGCATCGCGTGCGTCAATTGATCCGCAACGAACGACGCGATTTCGCTCCAGCGTGGGTCGCTCGCCGAGTACGTTGCAAGAGCACACGCGGCACGGAGACGTTCCGGCTCGCGGCGATGCGAATCGGTGACGCACTCCCAAAGCGAATCGCCGCGCTGTGCGAGATACGGCCCCAAAGCATCTCGCACCACCAGAAACTCGTTGGGCGATCCAGTCAACAATTCCTGCTGCAAGTAATCGATCTGCTGCTGGTCAGGCAACAGCGCCAACGACAGTCGGAGCCGTTCTGGCGAATCGTCGTCGCTGGCAGCAAGGCGTTCACGAAAGACCGTTCCAATATACGGCTGATATTGCTGAGCCAGGTCGATGATGTTCGCGACTCGCGAAATGTCGGCTTCGATCAACGCATCCGCGAGGCCAGTAGCTCGCAACCGGTTCTGACTTTGCTGAAACTGCTGCCAGCCAATTAGCCCACAAACTGCGACCATCGTCAGAAAGACGGCAACGCTGGCTCCGCGGAAGCCGTAGTAGCGACTTGCCACCCACATCATCTCACGCTGACGCTCGGTCCAGGCACTGCGATCGGTCAACGTCCGAATCGAAAGAAATTCGCCGAGCGACGGAAGGAAGCGGTTCTCGGGACGAGTGTTCCAAGTGCCGCTGCGGTCGGCCAGCGTCAACTCGGCTCGGCCTCGCCGTGTCTCTTTCTGCTTGCGGGTCAGCCAATCGCGCAGTGAATGAATTAGATAGTCGTGCGTGAGCTGATAGTATTTTTTCGAGGCATCGCGATTCGTGACGCTGTCGGTTCCGACGTCGGCAGCCTCGGGGTCGGTCGGAGTGATCAGCCGCAATTCACCATCGAGAATACGAATCAAATCGTCGAAGTCGCGAGAACCTCGATCGTAGCCGGAACTCGCCAGCAATTCATCATGAGCCAGCAGATGACCTTTGATGTCCGTGCCGATCTCGGGAAGCAAGGCCTTCAGGACAGATCGGGCCGCTCGCTGGTGCAAGCGATGTTCTGGCGGTGCTGTGGACGACGTGAAGGTCTCGTCAAGGAAGGTTACGCCAATCCCCGAAGTACCGCCGATCTTCTTTAACGTCGCAGCACTCCACGGGCGCCCCTTCATCATCTCGGCGAACAAAGCCAAGCGAACACAGATCACTTTGTCGTCGTGCGACAACTCGCCGACGGCTCGCTCGAGGAATTCCGATTGCTCTTTGGTCGTGTCACTTGCCTTGGCCGGCAAGTCTCCGAATGCGCGTCCGAACGCGGTGAGCACTTTCGTTGCGTGGTTGAGCGGGAACAGATCGACCGCGGCCGAGTTCTTGCCTTCGACGAGTCGCACTTCCAGTTCGCGGACAAAGCGTGTCGCGGCCATCCAGAAGTCGTCTCGTACCATGACCACGCACTGAACTCGACCGCCATCACACTGCCGGATCGCTCGCACCAGTTCGGTGGATTCGACTTGTGTGTTGGCGTGCAACCACTGCTCGAATTGATCGAGGACGATGACCACCTTCTTACCGACCGGCATGCCCTGTCCACGTCGCAGCGTCGCGATACTTTCCGTCAGCCCCAGATCGTGCGTTAACGCGGGGCAATTGCGCCGGAGCGCCTTCAAGAGTCGAGCTTCGGTGTCAGATGTGTTGGCTTCGACATAGATTGGGATCACATGCTCGACGAGTCGTGGCAACAAACCGGCTTTGACGAACGACGATTTGCCGCATCCACTTGGTCCGTAGATCAAGCCCACGGCAAAAGTGTCATCGCCTGTTCGTTCTTCGAGTCGTGTTTTCCAAAAGCGGAGACTGTCCGGCAAACCGTGGCGATCGCGCGGACCGGGAAGCAACTCGAGAAAGAAATCGGCATCGTGTGCATCGAAGGACCGCAGACCCTTTGGCACGATACGCAAGGGGGCGTTTTGAGGATCATCACAGGCGGTGGGTGTGGGCGGATGACGAGTTGAGTCACCGCCCTGAATTGTGCTCGATGAGGTCAACTCCGCAGCGGAGATCACGCTGTCGGATCCAGACTTGCTGGACGATACAACCGTTTCGCTCGCGGCTTGCTTGGCGAAGAACTGCAGGTCGTCCGCCATATCCTTGGCGGTCGTATAACGCTCCGACGCACGCTTGGCCATCGCTTTGAGGCAAATGCGTTCTAGTTCCTTCGGGATCGCGTCGTCGAACTGTCGCGGAGGCCGCGGTTCGTAGGACGATACATGCTCCAACAGTTCGCTGTCATTCTTTCCATTAAATGGTCGGCGACCGACCAGCAACTCATAGAACACCACGCCCAGGCTGAAGACATCCGATCTCCCATCCACACGGTGCCCTTCGCCGCGAGCCTGCTCGGGGCTCATGTAAGCAGGAGTCCCCGCGAACTTGGGGCCGGTACCGGCATCTCGTTCATGTAACGCCAATCCGAAGTCGACTAGAAATGGCGTTCCCGCGTTATCTATCAGAATGTTACCCGGCTTTACGTCGCGATGCACAAGCGACAGACGATGTGCGTAGTGCAACGCATCGGCAATCGTGGCAATGAGTTCTGCCGCACTTTCATATGTGAGCCGACTCTGAGTGATCTTTGCCGCCAGACTCTGGCCTTCGACGAACTTCGAGACGATGAAGTACGGGAAATCGTCGCTGCTGCCGATGTCGTAGACGGGCACGATACTCGGATGGTCCAGACTGGCGACCGTCCTCGCTTCCGCCAAATAGGCCTGCGCGTCGACCGTGTTGCCGAGGACTTCTTTATGCGGAACCTTCAACGCAACGCGGCGTTGGAGTTGCTCGTCGTCTGCGAGATAGACCCGTCCAAAGCCTCCGCGACCGAGCAACTTCTCAATGCGATAACGGCCAACTCGCTCTGGCTGAGTCGCGTCGATCGCGCTTTGGACGCGGTGCGACTCTTCGCCATCCCAGTCGTTTGTTGCAGCGAAATTGTCTGGATCGTTCATGAATTCAAGGGAGCCAGGAGGTTGTGCCAGGGTCCTCGCCCGTCGCATTGTAACGAAACGGCAGCGGCTTGCAGCCTCAGTAATCGCAAACCATTGCCAGCGACATTATTGCGATTTCAGTTGATATCGACGATGATCGAAAGGGCTGTCGACTCGCTCCAACCTCGTCCTGTATCCCTTAGAAGTTTCGCATCGAATCTAATGCGGCCTTACTTTCGCTAATCCCTTTGAAGGCTGATCCATGTTGTTTCGCATTGTCTTTCTAATCGCCGCAATCCTCGTATCGCACACCACATCGCGCATTGGGCTGACCGCGGTGACGGGGGCCGAACAGCCTAACATCGTGTTCATCATTTCGGATGACCACGACAACGAACATCTCGGCTTCATGGGGAATCACTCGGTGCATACACCGAACCTTGATCGTCTTGCCAAATCGGGAGCAGTATTCACGACCGCTCACTTGCCGATGTCTCGCTGTCATCCCACGCTGGCGAGTTTTCTCAGTGGTCGTTGGCCGCACCAGTCGGGGATCTACTACAACTACGGAACTGCCAAGCTCTCGCCGACGAATTCCTTACCGAATTTGTTGCGTGACGCGGGCTATGCGACTTACGTCGAAGGCAAGTATTGGGAAGGCGATCCACGCGAGATGGGCTTCACGCATGGCGCCGGAAAAACTGCGAACAAGTTCGTGCGAGACGGACAAGACGACTTGTTCGCGTTCATCGATGAACGCGGTGGCAAACAACCGCTGTTCATCTGGTGGGCACCTTTGATTCCTCACACACCTCACAATCCGCCGCAGAGGTATCTCGACCTGTTCGACAAGGACAAGATTTCCGTTCCTGACTACATCTCCGCCGAGAACAAGAAGGAGTTTTTGAAGAAGGAGCATCTTAGTTTTGCGATGGAAGCTTGGCTTGACGATGGAATTGGGCAACTCGAAGGCAAGCTGCACGAGAAAGGGTTGTACGAGAGCACGCTGTTCGTCTTCGTGATCGATAACGGATGGTGTAACGGTCGGGCTTCGAAAGGTTCGCCGTTCGAGAAGGGAGTTCGCACACCAGTTTTCTTCACATGGCCCGGTAAGATCAAAGGCGGCCAACGCTTCCGTCAGCTTACAAGCACGCTCGATATCTACCCAACGTTGCTCGATTATGCTGGCGTTACCACGCCCGACACGGCAGCAGGCAACAACCTTCGACCAATCATGGACGGCAAGTCAAACAAAACTCGCGACCAGTTGTTTGGTGCCATCTATCCGGCCTTTGTTACAAAGGGGGATGAACGACCCGAACGCGATGTCTATGCGTTGTACGTTCGTGACAAGCAGTGGAAGTACATCCTCTATCTGCAAGACGTTGAGCAAAAGCGAAACCAGAGTTACTTTCGAATTCAGTCGATCGTGACCGAGTTCCCGGCGCGTCAGCGAGGTGATCAAGATCTGTTTGACTTGAATGCCGACCCGTACGAGCAAACGAATCTCGCCGGAAATCGCGATCACGCGGAGCGAATTACCGCAATGAAGTCTGCCGCGCTGGCTTGGTGGAAAGAGACGGGGGGCAAACCGCTGCAGGGTGGTTAAGCGATCAATCGATATTGAGAACATTACGCTTTCATCCTGTGGTAATGTGTGTGCGCGCTTTGGCACTTTTCTCGCCGCAAGTCGCCTTCGCCAAAGTTGAGTTCAACCGCGACGTCTTGCCAATCCTGTCCGCAAGTGCTTTCATTGTCACGGCCCCGACAACGAAACGCGCGAGGCCGATCTGCGCCTCGACATGCAAGACCACGTGTTTGGCGAGCGAGACGGGCACAGTATCGTGGCGCCCGCAACAGCCAACAAAGCGAACTCGTTCGCCGAATCAGCTCGCAAGATGCGGACGAACGGATGCCACCGGCGAATTCGACTCGGCAACTGTCCAACGCAAAGATCGCGATGCTGAAAGCGTGGGTTGATGAAGGGGTCAAGTGAATCCGCCGCGTGACGCTTGACCCCACCCGGTCTGCAGCCAACCCCGGTTCAGATCGACACGTTTCTGGACGAGAGTTCGCCAAGCAGTTATGTCGATCGTTTGCTCGCGTCGCCTCGCTATGGCGAACAAATGGCGCGGTCGCGGCTCGACGCGGCCCGCTATGCCGACACTGATGGCTACGCGAGCGTTTGGTGACTGTGGCCCGAGCCTAGCGTCCTCGGCTTCTCGTCTTGAGACCACTTCTAGCCATTGCTCTATTCAACGCGCGTTGCCGCCTTCACCAACGCGTTCAATTTACTCAGGTCAACTTGCGTCTGGGGAGCGGGGAATTCGTAGGGCAAAAGCCACCAGTCTTCCGTGAACGACGCTGATTCGCCCGGGCTCAATCGTTCCCGTGGGCCGATCGGTTCCAACTCGACTCGCTTGCCTTCGGGATACCAAATCGAAATCGTGAGCCCGGCGACTTCGTTGTAGACGCGATCGGAAAACACTTTGTAGCGTTTGACGAACAGCACGTCATGTGGCATCAGGTAACCAAACCAACCTGCCTGCGAATCCATGCCTAACTTGGGTTCCTTCGGCACCCCGGTGATCTCCAAGAAGCCGTCGCGGGTGCGAATGTTTGGGTCGGTGGGCCGTAAGTTAATGAGATCGCCTGTCTCGTACATCACGTAACTGTTCGGAAAGCGACTGTTCGGCGTTAGCGGGATGAGACAAATTCCTTCGCCGCGAGCAAACGTCCGACTCCAGTGACACCATTGCGTCACCTGGTCCGAGACGTTAATGATGGTTTGCTTACACGACAGGTGCGTGCCTTCTTTCGCTAATTGAAACTCGCGGACGAGTTGAGTGCCCGTGGCTGCGTCCTTCTGACTAGTCAGTTTTGCCGCGCGATCGCCAGTGATTTCGCCATGCCACTTGCCGGACCAGAGCAGGTCGCGGCGCGGAATGATCTTTTCAGGGCCGATATCGAACCGACCGGCCGACATTTCGGCGCGCTGACCTGGAGTGTAATCTCTGCCGGAATCCTCTTCCTCGAGGTACAACGCGTTCTCACCGCCGAGGGAATAGACGAGAACTCGTCCTCCTGCCTCAGGGCAGAGGACGACGCGAGTGGTCTCGTTCTTGAGTTCGATACAGTCGGGATAGCCAACGTAGCGAATGGTTTCCGCAGCGTTCATGCTGTGGGGCAATAGGAGAAGCATTGCCGACGCAATAAGCGTCATTATGCGGTTTCGCGAATTCATAATGTCATCTCTGAGTGATCAAGCATGTCGTCAACGACTTCGCGTCTCTGCGTTCTCGTGTTCCATCGTCCAACCTGGCAACGTGACCGACTCCTGGGGTTCGACGAGTTTGCCATACAGTTCGGGACGGCGCGCCTTGAGGTAGCGTTGGCCTGAAGACTGCTGAAGTTTGTCCGGCGTAAGCAATCCCACAACAACATCGTCCTCCAACGCATGGCTCTCTACGAGCACTTCGCCGAAGGGATCGAAGATGGTCGCGAGACCAGGTTTTACGGTATCGTAGTCCCAGCCGATGGGGTTCGTGAATACGGTGTAGATGCCATTCTCATACGCGCGCGTGGGCATCCAACGCATCAGCCACTCTCGGCCCTTGGGGCCGCGAAACTCCTGCCGCAAGCGAACGGGGTCGCTGTGTCGATTCTCCCACAACTTGCGATCGACGGTCCCTCGCCCTGGCATCACCGAAGGCAAGCAGCAAGTCACATGCGGCATGAAGATGATCTCGGCACCAAGCAAGGCCGTCATGCGGACATTCTCGGGCAGGTTGTTGTCGTAACAAATGAGGAAGCCGATCTTACAGCCAAGCAGGTCAATGACGTTGTACTCGTTACCCCGCGACAGATTCGGATTTACGAACGGATGCAGCTTGCGAAACTTCGTGATGTAGCCTTCTGGTCCGACGGTGACATAGCAGTTGAAAACATTGTCGTCGGCGTCGCGTTCGAACAAGCCAGCCATCACGATGACGCTGAACTCGCGAGCAATCTTTGTCAGAGCCAGAATCGACGGCCCGTCAGGGACTGGCTCGGCAATGACGAGCAACTGCTCCTTGTTCAAGCGTTGAATCCACGTATAGCCCGGAATGCACCCCTCATGAAAACTGACGATCTCGGCACCTTGTTCAACGGCTCGATGCGTCAGTGCGTGGATGCGTTCCAAATTATAGGCGGGATCATTGTCTCGATTCTCAAATTGAGCAGCCGCAACGCGAATCTCTCTCACGGGCGTTACCTCCACACAAGTTTTACAATTCTGGCGGTTCTACTTCGCAGACCACTCTTGCGAAGAACGGGTCTTGTTCATTCACGAGAGCACAGTTGATTGCGTTCCGCAATCTATGGCCTAGAGTTTTCTGGTCGCGTACGCGCGGACCATATCGACTTTCTTGGATGGATGAGGTAACGAGATGAGCGTTGCGACACTCGCTGAACCGGTTTCTGGGCCGCTCGCGGCCGAGCATCACCACGAATTGGCCTTAGCAAACGAACGATCGAAGAAGATCCGCAAGGCGGCCGGCGTCGCGGCGTTTAACGGCTGGATGACAGGTATCTTTGCCGTCACATCCGCTCCATTCGCTCCCTTCAGCATCGTCGGTTTCCTGATTACCGCGGGCCTTGCCGTCGTCGCGTACAACGAGTTCCAAGGACGCAAGCGGTTGCTTCAGTTCGACGAATCCGCTCCACGATTTTTAGGCTGGAACCAGGTCGGATTTCTGAGCATGATCATCGTGTATTGCTTGTGGATGATTTTCACGGGACTAACCGGTGAAGGCCCCTTCGCGGCCGAAGTTGCCGCAAAACCAGAACTGGCGCAAGTACTCGATTCGGTCGAAGGATTCGACTACATCTATAAGATGATTGTGCTGGCACTCTACGGCACGGTGATCGTGCTGAGCGTTATCTTTCAAGGTTGGAACGCGTACTACTACTTTGGTCGCCGCCAGCACGTCGAAGACTATGTCCGCGAGACGCCTGCTTGGGTGCTCGACGTCCAACGTGCGACCGCGCCGAACTGACGCGGTCAAGGATTACTTCTTCTTTCGCTCCGGTTTCGGATCAAGGTTGGCGTCCAAGTCTGCTTGAGATACTTGTGATTCGACGCCTCCCGCCGGGACCTCGACCTTGGCGAGCCAAAGCATGGCGTTAAGAACCACCTTGCGATATTGCTCGTTCCCCCAGTTGTCGTGAAAGTGGCCACCCGTGAAGCCGAAGCCTCGGCCACCGTCGGGTCGTTCGACGGCCCACATCATCGCTTCCGCTCGGCCCTTTGAAGCCTGAATGTGCGGATATGGTCCCTTGGGGTAGACATACGGACCATCGCGGACGGCATCGGACGGGGCTGCGACTAAGATCGGCGTGAACTTCGTATCCTCCACGACTTTCTCTTCGTTACCCGTCACATCGCCAATGAACCGCATGTTGAAATACCATTCGTCTTCGATCTCGAACGGTCTCACGCCACGGGTAATCGGATGAGTTTCAAACTGTGTGAATTTCGGTTCCCAGATCGGATTGCAGGAGAACATGTTCTCATAGTGCCCACCGATCCAACGCTTGAACTCGCTGCCTGCTTGATCTGCCAAGACCTCGACTCCGTAATGCATGCAGCCGATGCCTACGCCCTTCTTCGTCCAAGCATCAACGAGCTTCAGTCGTCGTCCTTCTTCTTGCACAACTTCGTGCCTTCCACCGCCATCCATGTAAAAGACCACCGCATCGGCATCTTGGAAGATGGTTTCGTCCACAGGCCATCCGTTGAGTACGACCTCGACGCTCAATCCTGGCGTGTTCTTTAAGCACTTATCGAGCAACTGCACGCCAGCGTTGAATTCATGCATGCGTGGCGGATGCGAAGGCTTGCCCGCGACGATGACAAGCCGCTGCGTTTCGGCGACGACGGATTGCCAAGTCGACATCATCGCAATCAGCAGGAAGATCAGCGAAACAAGAAAGTCGCGTTTGATCACGGTAGCTCTCCATTGTGGTACAGATCAAAACTCCATGCGGGGAGTAGCAAGCAGTTTACCACTTTGCCCCAATGTCGTCTTGTCCATCTACCGCGTGGTGGTGGTACCGTTTGCGACTCCTAAAAGTAGGACGCCCATTCTTGGCTGTCTTTTGTCGGGCAGGAGTGCCCGACCCACGGCAAACTGTACCACTACCTACCACGTCTGGAGCAACTCCCATGCGCAAGGAAAAACGCGGTTGCTTGGGTGCTGAACCGCGTTTGCCCTTTAGGTACACGAAGACTTCTTGATCAATCAATGCCCGACTACCACATCCATTCCAGGCCACCAAATCCGCCATGGTAGAAGATCTTGCCATTGTCGTTAATCGTCGGCGTGGTCGTATTTGTCCCGTTGATCACGTCGCGGGCGGTGCCAGCATTAAAGTTTTCCGATGCTAACGCGACGCCATCGAGATACAGGAAGTTGTAACCAACTCGAACGGTCCAGTGGGGGCCAAGCCTCCACATGAAATACAGATTGGCGTCGGCGACAAGTGCTACATCATTTCCGTCGACGCTCTCGCGACCGTTCAAAGTTTGACCAGCCGGATTCGCTAATGTCGGAGACAGGATTGCGACTACATTAGTACTCTGGTTCGCGTAATTGCCATAAACGCCGGCCTTGATATCCGCCCCGACATTGACACCCGGCGTTAAATTCAGCCAGCCATCTCCACCTATCTGAAAGCCCGTCAGACTGTTTCTCGTTCGCACGTCGTCGTCCATCGAACCACGTGGCGGCACGGGCGGCACTGCTGCTGCATCCCCGCCACCTCCCAGCGTAAAGTATTCAAAATCTTCCAGCAGATAGATATATCTAACGCCCGCCAGCCACGAATATTGAAGTCGACAGTTGGGAGCCGTGTAGCGTTTTCGAATGTTTAGCTCGAAGTTATCAATCGTCGACGAGTAACTAATTGAGTGTCTGCGGGCACGATCGGTCTGATCGAAGCCATTCGGAAGATTGATTAATCCGAAGTCGCTAACGATTGAGTACAGATCGTCGGCATAAGGTCCTGGTCCAACGCCGAGTGGTGGAAAGTTTGCGGGGTCTCGCTCGACGGAGGCGTCTGCAGTCCAATTGAACAATCCGAAATAAGTGAACTCGGCAGTAGCCCCCGCGAAGATCTGATGTGCACCGGTTAACCGGAAGCCGAGTTCGTCGTTGAAGTCAAGGTCGTTTGTACTCAAAACTGTATTTCCAAGGACGCCATCGCTCGAGAAATCGGTGTTGCGACCGGCGTCGTCGCGAGTCAGGTACATCGCGTCAAGTGTGATGTCGTACCATCGAGGCGCACACGCACCTCCTTCGGCATAAGGAAGCAGTCGGGAAAGGAATCGTGCCCCAAAGCCGGCTGCTCCGTATCCTGAGCAGGCATCGCATCCATAACCGCCGCACGAGCCACAACCACCACCCGAATATCCCGCGCCATAACCGCCCGCTTCGTAGCCAGCTGGAACCGCCATTCCGCCAGCCGATGGAAAAGGTTGTGGAGCAGCGTAGGATGCTGGTTGGACGCCCCAATTGGGTTGCATCGTGGCACCGGGATTATATCCTTGTGGAGCGTAGCCACCCGGCATGTTGTACATGGCCTGAGGATTCGAGTAAGGGGCGACTGCGAGTGGCATTTGGTTGGTGAACGCAGCATTGGAAAACTGAGCCATTGCCTGCGGGGGCGGCATTATGACGCCTTGTGGCGCACCACCAACCGGGGAGTTTGCGTACATCGGCATCGCACCAGGATTAGCGATAGGCAGCGAGCCTGCTAGTCCAGGTGGTGGCAGCTGAGCAGTTGCTTGGGTCGCAACGCTCGCCACAACAATGGCCGCCAAGAGAGTCAGGACTCTCCCCCTGAGATTCTTCATCGGGATGATCTCCACCACACAAATGGGTTACGCCAGTGGAAGCGGTAGTTCCGCTCCCTGGCTCTTCCAAGTTGGTTTGCCGCCCGCTCCGTTGGGAGGAGGGTAATCAATACCATCCGCACAATCGAAGAAAGCGGTAAACTCGCTGGTCTTTACCTATCGGTACGGCATAATGCGTAGAACCAGTTCCATCCGCATTGCCGGGATACTCCACTTAATCGGCAGAGTCGCCTCCGAAATCCTGCGTTTCCGATAATTCCTGTTCCAAGTTGGGCCGAGCACCCGTCACTGATCATGCGGTTGCGGGACCTGCGAAAGCTAGGCAATACCGAGTGGCTCCATCTGGCAACAACTATTCAGAGTTTGACACATGCTGGCGAGAAACTCGACGGAAGCGAGCCAGCCAGCCAAAACTCGTCGAAACTAAATTCATTAAGTTCTTGCGAAATGGCAGGCGGCTTGCCAGAATCTACAAAAGCCTGCGCGGATCGACTGAAACAGAGACGGAACCAACTTCATGGCCAAAGTAAAGCTGATCGAGACCAGCGAGAAATTCGTCCTTGTACTGGAGCGAAGCCAGCTTTTCGCCCCAAATCAAATCGAAGCAATCAAGAAACTCGCGGAAACCGCTGAAGACCCGGTCCAAATCGCTCGCGCCCTTCTCAAGAACGGATGGGTGACGAAATGGCAGGCCAGTCAAATGCTATCGGGCTTTTATCATCTAACGATTGGGAAGTACCGGCTGTCCGAGCAATTGGGTAAGGGTGAACTGGGCAATGTCTATCTCGCCGAGAATCCGAAGCTCGGTCGCAAGGTAGCGCTCAAGACGCTGTCGAAGAAGAACACCGGCGATCCAGAACTCGTCAAGCGATTCCTGAACGAGGCGAAGGCTGCGGCGGCACTCGATCATCGAAACATCGTTCATATTCATGACGTTACTAGCGAAGGACAGCGTCACTACGTTGTTATGGAGTACGTCAACGGTCGGGATCTCCAAAGCCGCGTCGATGCCGAAGGACAGTTGCCTGTGGCCGAAGCCACTAGCATCGTTCGGCAGGCGGCAGAGGGCTTGCAGCATGCACACAGTCAAGATGTCGTTCATCGCGATATCAAACCTGCCAATATTATGGTGGATGATCAAGGCGTAGCGAAGATTCTCGATATGGGGGTCGGGCATCTTCGGAAGGCGGAGCAAGCTCCCTCCGAGAACACCGCCGAGCTGATGATGTCAGCGATCGCGTATATGGCGCCGGAACATGCTCGTGGCCAAGAGGTTGATGCTCGCTCAGACATCTACTCGCTTGGCGCAACGCTTTACTTCCTCCTAACAGCGCGAGCGCCATTCGCGGCCAAGTCGGATGTAGAGCGAACAAAGATCAAGGAGTCGAAACGACCGATCCCGCTCGGCGATTTGCGCGCCGACGTTCCCCAGCCACTGGTCGATCTTTGTAACCGAATGATGGAAATTCGACCGGAGGATCGTTTTGCATCGATGGCAGATGTAGTTTCTGCATTGGCAACCGACATCATGGCTAGCACCGACGATGCCGAGATGGCAGAAGCGGAACCCGCCGAGGTCGAAACGGTCGAGGCAGATGCCGAAGTTTCGCCTGTGGAAGAAGAACAGGCCTCGGAATCGAAGTCTGAATCGAAGTCTGAATCGAAGTCTGAATCGAAGTCTGAATCGAAGTCTGAATCGAAGTCTGAATCGAAGTCTGAATCGAAGTCTGAATCGAAGTCGGCTGCACCGGCGATTAAGATCGAGGTCGGCAATGGCCCAAAACCAGCGGCTTCTGTGGCGCCAGCTGCCTTCGCCATCAACACAAAACGACGAAAAAAGAAACCGGCAGAGGTGCCTAAGCCGGTCGCGAAAACGGCGAGCGAAGAACCGGTCGTCGAAGAAGCCATCGCAGAGCCTATTGAGGCAGCCGAAGAAACGGCGACCGAAGACAAGCCGGAACCTGCTGCGAGCGACGTGCAGAAGAAGGGAATCCCGAGGGCACTCGTTGTCGCCGGCGCGATTGCTGGCGCGGTGCTGCTGATGGTTGGCAGCGGCTTCGGTGCCCTAATGCTCTTCGGAGGTGGTGACAAAGAAGTCGCCGTCGTCGCGCCCGCCACAGCGGTTGGGAGCGGCGAAGACGAAACTGAGTCGACCGGCGAAGGTGAGGCAAGCGATTCAAACGCCACGGGTGAAGCTGATTCTGGAGACGATACCAACCCGGTGTTCGGGTCGGACGCGACAGCCGAGGCTGAGTTGCCTGCTGCAACCGGAGAAGTTCCGCCGAACGACGTTGCCGCAAATCTGCCAATGGGCGAGCCCGGAAGCGAAGCGACGACCGATTCAGCAGCTGTGAGCTCAAGCGAGGCAATACCAGCCGAGACCGCTACTCCTTCTGCGGAGCCCGCCGCGCCCGCAGCGGAGCCAGAAGCTCCCGCGCCGGAGAAGCCCGCTGAGGAAAAGCCGCCAGAAAAGAAGCCGGAACCGGAGAAGAAGCCGGAGCCTGCCAAGCCTCCAGAAAAAAAGGCGCCACCCAAGCCGAAGACTTTCGTGTTTCAGCCCGCCGTTGATCTGCCTGTCCCGACCGCCGACGCGCCCGAAATGAAACTCGGTCAAATCAATATCCGTCCCGAAGATGCTGTGTTCATTAGCATGGACGGCGGTGATATTGCTGCCGGTGGTAGATTCGAATTTTCACTTCAGAATGCGCAAGATGGTGTAGCGCCACGCGACTGGGAATTCTATCTCAGCGATGGCAACGCCGACCCCGTCGTCGTGGCAACCATGTCGATGCCGGACAAGGACCTAACTTTTAAATGGACGCCCGCTGGCATCGAGAACGCAACGGCAACCAATCTGCGTAATTGCTCGCTCACGATCACCGCCGGCCAGGACCAGCCACAGGATCTCGCGTTGCGTATTGCACAAAAGGTTGCTCCCGTGACGATTGATCTGGAAAGATCCGCGACGATAAAACTGCCGCTGGAAGGTGCGCCCGATCGCAGTTCCCTGAAGATGGAGATTACGGTCAACGGCCACAAGAGTATGGTTGAACCTTCGCAGGTCGAGTTGGGAAAGGGTGGCGAAGCGATCATCTATTTTGGCGAGAACCAAGAGCAAGCCGCACTCGCGTTGAAGATTGATGCCAGTCTTAATGCACGTGGCGTTCAAGTCAAAACAGATCCGTATTTTATCGTACCTGTCGAGAAATCGCCGGTCCGCTTGAACAAGGCCGCCATTAAAAAATACGAATCGGCACAGGCCCAACAGCAAGCACTACAGGCGCAGGTGTTCGAGGGCCAGAAGGCGATGAACGACAAACAACTCTCGCAGCAACAGAAAAATCAAGTGCAAGGAATCGTCGCCGGCCTCAAGCAACAACTCGAGATACTCGACAAGACGGTTCAGAAGATGTCGCAGCTAAACACTGACATGGCCGCCGTCAGCTCCGGCGCTTCGCTTCAATTCCGAATTTTCTCGGACACGTTCTCGAAACAAATCGATCTGGTGGTGACCGACCCGAATGCTGCTCCCGTTGCCCCCTAGAGGCTAGCACGCCAGCATGTTCTGTTACGTTATCCGCCTCGGCGCGAAGTTGTCATGCGCACGTGGGCTTGTCGATGTGGGGGCCGTTCGTTCTGATGGGCAATTGGGTCGCCATCTTGAACTCGACAGCCGTTTGGAAAGGATTTCATGTCTTTCAGTGCACCGTTTTACCGGTGGCGTCCCCACCCTTGGCATGGCCTTGATCCCGGCAAAGACGCTCCTCACGTTGTCGAAGCGTTCATCGAGATTACCCCGTTCGATCTGATTAAGTTCGAAGTCGATAAAGTTACGGGGTATTTAAGGGTTGACCGTCCACAACGCGGCTCGTCACAACCGCCCGCCCTCTATGGCTTTGTCCCGCAGACATACTGTGGACGGCGAGTTAGCGAATTGTCGCCGAAAGCCAAGCGAGGTGACGGCGATCCGCTTGATATCTGCGTACTGACGGAACGGCCCATCGCACGCTCCGAGATCATTTTGAAAGCCAAGGTCGTCGGCGGTCTGCAAGTCGTCGATGGCGACGAGGCCGATGACAAGATCATCGCAGTGATGGCGAACGACAACGTTTGGTCTCACATCAACGAAGTCGAAGAATTGCCGCAAGCAATTGTCGAGCGTCTCCACCACTACTTTGCAACCTACAAGAATATGCCCGACAAGAAAACGATCCTTACGATCGAAGGTATGTACGGTTCTGAGTACGCAAGGAGCGTCGTTCAGGCGTCGCTGGACGATTACGACGACGAGTACGGTCGCTAGCCAGCGGCGTTCTTCGTCAACTAGACCAGTGGCATGACGTTGGCCAGTAGCAACGTCATCAGGAAGCTGACGACGCCCAAGACGACCAGCATCGGAGTCCAGGACTTTAGGGCCTCAACTTCGGTCAAGCCGCCCATTTTGGCGAAGATCCAAAAGCCGCTGTCGTTCATCCAGGAACCGACCAACGAACCGCCGCCGATGGCCGTTGCCAGATAGACGGGATGAAAGCCAAGCAGTTGCGCCGGTGGTACGCTGCTGCCTTCCAAGATCGCCGCCATCATTGCTGAACCGACAATCATCGCGGCTGTGCTGGATCCCTGGGCGATCTTCAATACCATGGCCAAGCCAAAACCGACTACGAGCAGTAGGAAGCCTGATCCGCCCACGGCAAATATCGCTTCGATCGCTGCGCCCACTTCGGCGGCCTTTAGCATTGCTCCAAACGCGAAGCCTGCGGCGGTGATTAATATAATGACGCCGCCCCCCATCAGCGAATTCTCGACGACTTGTGCAACTTCGACTGGAGACAAACCTCGCTGCTTGGCCAGCATCCACAAGGCCACGATCGTCGAAAGCAGCAAAGCAAAATTCGCGTTTCCAAACACGTTGCTCACGCCAGCGGCCTTCGCCAAGCTTCGAGCCGTGCGATCCGTAATGTTCTCTGGTGCGCGAATCGCATCGGCTAGTTCTTTGTCCGAGGGGCGAGCAATCCCGGCCTGAACTAGTTGCGTCTTTACAGCGCTCTTGGCGGAAGTTTCAAGGACCGTGTTCGCGGAAATTAATAGGACCGGCAACGCAACTGGCAACACGCTCAGCCACAGCGGTGGCAATTGATCGTCGGCGAGAGCCGGCGGATCAGGCTGATTCCCGACTTGCCGCATTGGCACCGGCATCCACCGATCGGCCAAGCTCGCACATATCAAACCCGCGATCGCGGCGGGCAAGGCAACCAGACCACCGACCAAGATCATGACGCCAACGTCAATTCCTAGCGTCGTCGCCATCACCAGCGGACCGGGGGTTGGCGGCACCAGGGTATGAGTGATCGCTCCGCCCGCGGCGATCGCCATGATGTACTTCAGGTACTGTTTGCCTGTGGTACGATGCAGCGAACGGGCGAGCGGAACCAGCAGATAGAAAACTGTATCAAAGAATACTGGCACGGCCAACACAAAGCCGCTGCCCATCAATGCAATGGGGGCTCGTTTTTCACCGAGCACTCGCAAAAAAGCTCTCACAATGCGATCGGCGGCACCGCTATCAAGCAAGCAACTGCCAATCACCGCAGCTAGTGCGATGACGATCCCGATATTCCCTGCGCCAGTACCAAAGGCTTCGGCAACTCGCGTCATCTTTATAAAGAAGGGTCCGGGCGACATGAGGCTGACGACAATCGCCGCACCAATCAGCGCGATGAATGCATTCACCTTGAGCGCGATGATCAGCCCCAATACCACGGCAACCCCAACGCCCAGCCGAATGAATGGCCAGGCAACATCCTGTTCGGGCTTCGTGAGGGGCGGAGGAATTTCTGCAACGGCAACGACCGGCGACTCGTGAGATTCGACGCCGGCAACCGCCTGGTCGTTTGTCGTCGGCACGCTCGTTTCTTGGCCAAGGGATGATGAAACGGCAGTTAGCAATATCGCAACGAAGGGGAGTAAGCGGTACAAGGAGGGGATAGCTAGTTGGCTCATAGTTGCAATCAATCGCGAGGAAGCTCGATGAGGAATGCTGTCGACTCTAACGAGTCAAGAGCATGGCATACGATGTGACGCAGTTCAAGTAGCGATACCCCAAGGGACTGCAGCGAATCTGGCGATGCATGTGCCTCGCACGCGGTCAGCGGAGTTGTTCGGCGGCCCAAGCCGATAATTGCTCGCGAAAGATCTTGGCGTTGTGCCGAATGTCGACGGGCAACGAGGGGTGAAGCAATATCTCGTGGACCGTTTCGGTCAGTGGATTCGACTTCACAACATCCCACAGTTCCGCGAACAGTTGTTGTTCTTCCTTCGGCGACTTCGGATAATGTTCGGGCCATGTTTCAACGACCATCACGGGCGACTGATGTTTGGGTTCGCCAATTCCGACCAAGGCCGAGCGATAGACTTTCTCGTGCTGGTTCACGATGGCTTCACAAGGGATCGTAAACATCACGCCTGTTGGCTTTTCGACACGATGGGCTTTGCGGCCGCAGAACCAGAATCGATCCTGCTCATCGAGATAGCCGACATCACCCATCCGATGCCAGAACGAATCGCCATCGCGGACCTTGTGTAACGAGTTGGCATCGATTCGCGTCACGTACTCACTGGTGACGACATCGCCTCGCACCATCAACTCGCCGATTTCGCCACGCGGCAGTTCCTCCACTTCAGTGACGTCTGCAAGCGAACCATCATCGATACTGATGATCTTCCACTGAATACCTGAAAAACGAGCGCCGACACAGGTGCCTTTGCCAATCGCACTCTGCGCGGCTGTTTCGGCGAGCACGGTGCTTGCCGCGATCGAAGCAACAGGCAACGACTCGGTGGCCCCGTACGGCGTGTGAACATCGCCATCAGGGTGAATTGCATGTTTCATCCGCTGTAGGACGTGGGGCGGAACAGGTGCCCCGGCGGACAAGACTCGACGGAGAGTCGGCAGTTGGATGCTATTGTCTTCGCAATAACGACCAACGGTATTCCAAAGCGCCGGCGAGCCGAACGCTTGTGTGGCGTTCCAGTCGTGAATCGCCTCGATGATGTTGCGAGGATCGACATCGGCGGGGCGAGTGAAGTCCATATCGGGAATCACCGTCGTCACTCCCATCGCGGCGTTGAACAAGGCGAACAACGGAAACCCCGGCACGTCAATCTCGCCGTGTTGAATGTCGTAGTACTCGCGCAGTTGGTCGACTTGCGTGTTGAAGTTCCCATGGCGATACAGTACGCCCTTCGGTGGGCCCGTGCTGCCTGTCGTGAAGATGATGGCCGCCGGATCAGAGGCCGTCGTGCGAATTGGTTCAACGCTTTCGTGCGGAGTCGTGCGTAACTTTTCAAGCGTAGGTCCGCCCCACAACCAGCGGCGTCCGACGGTCACGTTAAAGCGAGCCTTGCGAAAGCGGTGCGGCAATAACTTGCGAATCGCCTGAGCGATCGGAATGGCAATGAATCCCTCGGGGTCTGCCTCGTCGAGACACTTCACCAAGTTGTTCTTTCCCATACCAGGATCGATCAGTATCGTCACGACGCCGGCCTTGAACATGGCGAAGACCAGCGAAATGAAATCGATTCCAGGACGTACCATCAAGGCGATGCGCATCCCGGGCCGAATCCCCATGCGATGCAGGCCCGCCGCAATGGAATCCGTATCGCGATCTAGTTCCGCGAAAGTCAGTTGCTGATAGATCCGCTTGCCAGACGGATCATGGCCTAGCGGTTGAACGACGCCGACAGCATCTGGCATCTGGCGTGCGGTTTCGGAGAGTCGAAGCCCGACGTTCACGGTTGCGATGTTTTCTGCCACCAACTCACCCGCCCTTTCGTTGTCGCACTGTAGCGGCCACTTCGTCGAGAAGCAACGCTGCGATATCGGTATGCAGTGTCCGAGCCAACGCCTTCCATCCTGGCACGGCATTGACCTCCAGCACAAACTCGCGACCGTCGCGAGCCGGCAAGATGTCGATACCAGCGATCATTGCACCGACGGCATCGGCAGCCGTGCGTGCCAAACTCGCATAGCGATCATCGACTTCGAACGACTCGGTAGTAGCACCGCGAGCAACATTGGTCCGCCAATCTGACGCGTTGATCCGTTTCATGCCGAACACTCGACTGCCAAGAACAAACAGTCGAATATCATAACCGCAGTGCTCAATGAATTCCTGCACATAGATCACGGCATTAAACTGTGCCAACATAGAAAACGCTCGCAAAGCGAGGTTCTCGTCGGTCAGCCGCGTGATCCCACGCCCTTCGCCGCCAAACAACGGCTTCACGACGACGTCGCCACCGAGTTCATGGAATGCCGTCATGGCGTCATCCACGGTTTGGCACACGATCGTGCGAGGCGTGGGCAGGCCCGCGTCGGCGAGCTTGATGGACGAAAGATACTTGTCGACAGCCGCTTCAAGCGAACGCGGCGAGTTCACGACGGTCGTGCCTGACGCTTCGAGCCGCCCGAGCGCGTCCATGCGAAAAACAACTTGCTCCAACGAACCAGGTGGCATCGTGCGAACAATGATGGCATCAAAGCCGTTCAGGTCAGTTCCTTCCGAAGACAGCCGATGTCCGCTTGAACAGATCGTTGCCGATAGCTCTGAAAACGAACGCACTTCGACCTGATGACGCGTGCCTCCCGCGCGCAAGAGGTCGCGATAGTACCAACTGTCCGGAGCCGCGAGCACAGCGAACTTCATGCGTCGACTCAAGAGTTAAACGATTCGTGGATCACTTGCGGATCGAGCTCGCCAAACCGCATCGACGTGCCCGTATCGAGATTGTTCAAGATCACTCGAGCCGGACTGAAGAGCAGGGGGTCGATCTTGTAGAAGTCGCGATCATAACGAGCAAAGATTTCGGCGAACGGTTGCCCGTGATCGGGCGACGCGGAACTCGGAATCTGCGGGCCGAACTCGCGGAGACTGTCGTCATCACCAGTCACCCACAACGTAACTTCGCCGCCATACAGCACCGCGTCGTTCGTGCGACCGATCCCGTCCAAATCATTGCCAGCGACAGGCGGCAATGGTGCGACGCCAAAGCCGCTGCGGACTCGCTGGATGTCGAAACCAACTTCATGCAGTTTGTGCAATGCGGTTTCGATCGATCTCGCCACGACTTGGATTGAGCCAGCGAGACTTGCGGTTGGCGCAACCATCAACGTGAGATGCTCAGCGGCGACGCCACACTCTTCGGCCACGAGATGGCAGACATCTTCGTGCGGCAGCTTGCCCGCTTCGAGAACTCCAACGACCGCGTCCGCCGACTCTTTACGACCGATGTGGTCAAACAAGGCCTCGCGACCACGAACTGCTCGCATCGGTCCCGAGCCCATAGCAAAGAACTTCTCGCCCGCGATCTGCCATCCGGCATATTGTGATGCCATGCATGCCGCGACTGGCTGGTCCGTGCGCACAGCGACCGCCGGCCCCGGCCACAACTCGCTGTTTCCGGGTGTTAAATCAACCCGACCGAGACCGGCCATGCAGACTTCGGCCAAGCCAATTCCGGCCTCGAAGCCGCCAGGAACATGAACGCCACAGTCGATGATTCGGGCCCCCGTTTCGTCACGCAGGACGGCAATGTTTAACTGGGTCGCACGGTTGACGAGTTGCTCGCAGCGAGCTAGGGCAAGTTGATTCAGATTCATGTCGCCATCTTCGGCGATTCGATTCCCGATGGGAAGAGGGAGAAGAAGGAGACGGGAACAGGAGCCTTGCTGTAGACGATTTGCGAGGCGTGCGCACGACGCGATATACGATTGTTTTGCCGCGATTTCTCGCATACGCTGCCGTTCATTCGCTGGCTGACTCCTTTTCCGGTAGTGGTACAGTTTGAAATTCCGGGAAGTAGGACGGCCACTCTTGGCCGTCTTTTGTCGGGCAGGAGTGCCCGACTTGCGGCAAAGGAATAAGTCGAAAATACCTTCGGCATTTCAAGAGTAGGGTCGGCAGTGCGGACCAGGAATCCCTGAGGTCCGCACTGCGGACCCTACGCAAAAGAAGAAGTTATTGTTGAGCCGGTCCAAGGTGTAACACTACCCCTTTCCCCGATATCCGTCATAGAATCTGGACGGATTCCTCACGCCCGCAATTACACAAATCGCTCCCCCAGACGCCGGCGAAATCTATTCGCCTTTCGCAATTGGAAAACGACAAAGCGGCTTGCGAGATTTCGGAACGTCGAGTAATTCAGAGATCGTCGTGTCACCGAAGGCTTCTTCGACCAAAGCCGCAGCGTTATCGATGCGCTGATGTAGCGGGCACAAGGTCGTTCCGTGCGAAGGCAGTCCAAGTGGACATTCATGAATTCGGCGAATCGGATCAATCGCGTTAATCACCGCCAGCACGGTTAGCTCGTCGGGCGATTCCTTGAGTGTAAAACCGCCATTGAGGCCTCGCTGCGAATTAACGACGCGGGCACGGCTGAGCCCCTGCATGACCTTGGCCAAGTATCCCGTTGGAACCTGCGTAGCTTCCGCAATCTGCACGTTCGTTTTGGGGTCCCCACCATGATCGGCAAGGTAGACAACCGCGCGCAGCGCATACTCTGCGGTTTGTGAGATCATTACCAGCTTCCCGCCTGAAACGCGACAAAAGGATCTTGACATCCATTGTAGGCGCGGTATATTTGGCGCGTCAATCCCACCTAGAGGCCGCGCGGGCCTCGCAGTTGACAAGGAGCTACCTCATGGCTTCAGCCGTCATTCACACCACGCGGCACACTGATCGCGAAAAACGGTTTCGCGACTCCGGTCAGCTCTCGCAAGCCGACATAACGAATCGAGAAGTGCCTTCACGTGAGGCCTTCGTTTCACACTTTCAGCGACTTCGCGATGACACGCTCCCAGAGATGGAGCGTATCGAGCGGATGTTAACGCGAGTCGTGATCGCTTACGGACTACGATATTGCCACTTGGACGTTGTCGCCAAGAGCTTCCTCGATCTGTCGCGCGACGTTAGACGCCAGTTGACGGAGACGCGCAAGGCGGTGCTATGTGACGAGCGCTCGTCGAACCGCTTGGATCGCGCGCATGAAAACACGCTTGCCAGCCTTAACCGATTTCGCGACGTAGTCACGAGCGACCTAACCTGCGAGGAAGCAACCCCCATCTATCGCAGGTTGCTTGATTCACTCATTCGATTCGAGGCGAACGCGAGTCAAGTCGTCGAGATGCGTCCGTAATTGGACAGCGTCACTTTCAACACAATCACAACCCGATGACTTATGTCAAAAGTGGCGCTTTTCAACTAAGGGTCCGCGGATTCGATACCGATATTGCGTTCATCGCAGCACTGGATAAATGCTACTCTGAAACTTGAAAACTTGCCTCTATCCGATATTTTCGACGCCCGCTTGTTCATAGCCTTTCGGGAGGTACACGCAAGTCGGCTCCTGCGAGAATGGATTGCCAGTCGCGGCATAGGCTCGCGCGCGACTACCTCCGCAGAGATTGCGGTACTCGCATGCGTGGCACTTGCCTTCAAGCCGCATTGCATCGCGGAGTCCGCGAAAGACTGGGGATTCTTGATAAACACGTACGACGCTGTCGAAGGGGAATATGCCACAGACGATCGGCATAAATCCGCTGGGGTGGATCATTCCCGAATGACTGACAAACATGACTCCCTTGCCATCGTTTAATCCAATCGGGACGCCATAACCTGGTTGGCGTTTCTCGTTATCATGCGACGGCGATGCCTTTCGCTGCTGTTGCACGAAGCGTCGGTAATGGGGCGCTTCAGTTGTCTTGATCAGATACCCCTGGCGTTTACTCTGCGCCCAAAGTGTTGCAAACACCGATTCCGTCTCTTCACCCGACAAGCTGTAGTTCGCGACGGCTCGCCCAACAGGCACGACAAAGAAGACCGACCACAACACGATCCCCTCGTCGGCGAGTAGTTCGGCCAGCCCGTCGATCTGGTGCCAATTCGCTCGTGTTACGACCGTATTCACTTGTGTCGGCAGTCCGATGTCACGGGCCGAACGAAGCATTTCGAGCGTTCTGCGAAAACTGCCGGATACACCGCGCAAGCCGTCGTGCATCAAAGCATCAGCCCCATCGAGACTGACCGCCATACGAGAGACACCTGCGTCGAGAAGTCGTTGGATTGCATCGTCGGTCGCTAAGTCCGTCGCTGCGGGTGTTATCGAGACATCTAGATTGCGATCCTTGGCGTACTCGATCAATTCGAATATGTCTTGGCGTTTGAGCGGGTCGCCACCGGTCAAGATTAGCATCGGGGGTTTAGGAAATTCAGCGAGTTGCTCGATCAACCGCCTTGATTCATCTGTGCTTAACTCGCACGGGTTAGCGCGCGTTTGAGCACACGCCCGACAGTGCGTGCAGGCCAAATCGCACGCTTGCGTCGTTTCATAGAACACCAACAACGGACTGTCATTGACGTCATCCCGAGCATATTCACGCCACCGATTCACTGGCATCACTGCCATGAGTCATCTCCCTGTCTAAGCCGAACTTACCAACGTTTCACGACCAGGTGTTCTTGACATTGTTGATCGCACTGCCTTATTATGGATGTCGTGATCCTTTTGTCCACTACACAAAAGCCGATTGGTGAGGATTTGACAGGCTGGGAGCAAACCGTGGTCCAATGATTGAGTTTCGTCCGCATCAAATGGAGAACTGAAATGGCGACTGAATTAGATACCTCGGGAAAGTTTGATCCGTTCGTCGATGAGCACGAGGCGCTGCACTTCTCACTTCGTGACTTGCGTTGGTTGTTGGAAGATCGACAATCCCCCGAAGCGGTTTCACAAGGACTGTTTGAGTTTTCTGAACACGTTAAAACGCACTTTGTCCATGAAGAAGAGACGGAAGGTTTCTTTGACAGCGTGGTCGATCAAGCACCCCACCTTAAATCTCGAGCTGACGCGTTAGTCGAAGAGCATGCCGCCATGTTGCAGCAACTCGCACAGTTGGCTCGCTTCGCGCAGCAAGGCGACGGTTCGAACGATTGGTGGTCACGGATGAACGACGAATTTGAGAGATTCTGGCAGACTTTTTGCAGGCACGAACGATCGGAGAACGACTTGGTTCAGGAGGCGTTTCACCACGACATTGGTTCGAAGGATTAATCGGAAAGAGTCCAACATTTGAGTAGAATGCGGTTGTTCGATGCACGAGTCTAATACACCGCCTCGTCGGGTCGCGGTGATCGGTGGAGGAATCACGGGACTTGCCGCTGCGCACCGACTTGTCGAGCTTGCTCCATCCGTACAAGTGACGTTATTCGAGGCGTCCGATCGGTTGGGCGGAGTCTTGCGGACAGAGCGCAGAGATGGTTTTCTCGTCGAAACGGCGGCAGACAATTTCATCACGACCGTTCCTTGGGCAATCGACCTTTGTCGCCGCATCGGTTTTGAAGATCAACTGATCCCCACAAACTCTGGATATCGGCACGCGTTCGTCGTCCGTCGCGGCAAGCTTCATCACATTCCCGACGGTTTCGTGGTCATGGCACCGAGCAAAGTCTGGCCGATTGTGACGACGCCCATCCTGAGCCCGCTGGGCAAGCTACGCATGGCAGGTGAACTTCTGATGCCTCGGCGAAGGCAGGCGGGTGACGAGAGTCTGGCCGCCTTCATTCGTCGCCGTTTCGGACGCGAGACGTACGAACGGCTAGTACAACCTCTCGTTGGCGGCATCTACACGGGTGATCCAAGCCGTTTGAGTTTGCAATCGACGATGCCTCGCTTCGCCGAGATGGAGCAACAACACGGCAGCCTCATTCGGGCAATGTACAAACAGCCCAAACGCAAAGAACAAGGTAGTGGCGCTCGATATAGCATGTTTGTTGCTCCACGCGATGGCATGTCTAGCCTGGTGTCCGCGATCGCCGCGAGACTACCAGCGGAATCAATCCGCCTCAATACACCAATTCGTCAGTTGCAACGAACGGAGCGAGGCTGGTCGTTGTCATTGTTGAATTCGCCCGAACGGGCGGCGGAGTTCGATGAGGTAATCGTGACGACGCCTGCCAAGCCAACTTCGCGACTTATCGCAACAATGGACGAAGAACTGGCCGGAGAACTGGATGAGATTCATCACGCCCGCTGCTCGATCGTTTCCTTGGCTTATACGCGAGACCAGATCGCACATCCGCTCGATGGGTTCGGTGTTGTTGTTCCTGCAATCGAACGCCGTCGAATTCTGTCTGCCAGCTTCTCCAGCGTGAAGTATCCAGGCCGCGCGCCAGAAGGGAGCGTGTTGATTCGCGTTTTCATCGGCGGTGACTGTCAGCCCGATTTGGCCGATCGGTCCGATGAAGAACTCCTGCAAATTGCACACGAAGAACTACAGCAACTCTTGGGCATTCGCGGCGAGCCAACGATGCAGTTTATCAGCTGGCGTGCCAAGATGCCGCAGTATTTCGTCGGCCACACAGAGAAGGTGTCGCGAATGCGAAGTCTGCTGGAGCGTCACCAGGGCTTAGAATTGGCTGGCAACGCTCACGATGGTGTGGGCATTCCGAACTGCATTCACAGCGGCGAGCAAGCTGCTGAAAGGCTCATGTTGACGGCGGCACGAGAGGCACCCCAGACGAACCCGGTCTAGAGATGTCGTTAGTCATCGACACTGCCTACTGCGAGGCGACCTCATTTAGCTCCGGCGATTCCGGTAGCGGTGGCAGCATGCAGCCTTCCATTTCAAGATACGCGTGAACCTGCTTGAGTTGTGTGTAATGAGGGCGAAGCAATCGGAAGGCAGTCGCCTTATCCGATTGAACAAGGTCTGCCCATTGCTCGATGATAGAAACGACGATCCCACTGGCATCGCTATAGTCGCCGGATTCGTAACCCCGCTTGGCGCGAGAGAGGGAAGTCTGGATTCTGCGGGCGACCGCCAAAAGTTCGTCGGATGCCTCGGCTTCAGGTCCCTCGGCAGCACTGGCAACTTGCTTGTCGCTCACTTCGCCAAGTGGTTTGGCGAGAGTGATTAGGACCTTCGTCGCGTGAATCTTGTCTTCCTGGTTAACGTAACGCCACCCCTCGAATTGAATTTCGTCGCCTTCGCTCGCGAACCGGAGATCGGTTAAGTCAACGCTGATCTTTGCGTCGCCAGCTAACTGCGCCTCGAACTCCGTCGGTCCAACAGCAACCGTCATGTGATTGCCTTTGTAGCTCGCAAGCACGCCCACGACTGTGAACGTGCCGGTCTTCGAGGTGCGATCGGTTTTCGAGCCGCGTTTAATTACCTCTTTGATCTCCACTTTGGAGTCTTCACGCGGTGTAAAGACGGTCAACTCCGTAACAGGTTCCTGGGCTTTGCCGCTCGGTTCCCCTGACCGGTTCTTGAAGAAACTGCTTTGAAATCGGACAGGCATTCCGGGACGCAGCCACTCAGCCGTCGCTGCCCCACGCAGTACAACCTCGATGGCGTTTCGTTCGACGGCCACGAACCATTGATCACCGCCGATACTTTCGATTTGAAAGACCCCGTTTTGCACTTCTTGGATGCTCCCCACAGACGTGATTTGTTCTTTGGGGATCTGGTTGATTTGCTGTGCAGTTACCTTGGAGTTGACGTCCCAAAAAGAGAACAGAAAGAGACCGATCAAAAGTAAAAGTAGTCGTGAGATCGCCATCGAATTTCCTCGCATGCACAGCTTGAAGGTTCCCCCCCTCCTACCCTGCAAATCGCATTCCCTCCTGCATTTCGACTGCGGCCTCGCGGTGATGTTTCTCACGTCCGGAGCGTAACGGCTCGGATCTCCAAGTAATGCGTTCGATGAGTGCTCCCAGACTAGCTCCCGAAGGAAACAGCGAGGTTTTCAACGACCGCATCGCAGCGTGCGGAAATGAACAGTTTCGCGCGATTACGCACGCATTGACCGCGCAATTGCGAGCATATTCGACGTTACATTCTGCTTGCGGGCTCCGGCACGCCGTCTGCGAGAAGTGCGGAAGTCCGATGCAATAGTGCTGCGTTTCAGCTTGTTTTTTGGGATTAGCCGTTTGGGTCCTAGCCACGGTTCCTTCCTAACAACTGCGGCTAACGCCCAAACGGCTAATGCCTACAACCCTAGTAGTTAGCAGTGACCAAGCACTATCAGTACGGTTAATTGGATATTGACATCCAGTTTAATCGTCGGTAACGTTCACTACACGGCTCGTGATGGTGCGCCGGAGCGTTTCGCGTAGCTGCCTCCCCTGAGATTCTTCCTGTCCGGTTCAGGAAGCCACACCGATTTTCAGACCGATCATCTTGAGAGAGCCACAATGCAAGTTAGCTCTGTCGATCGTTGGGCCGTGACGTTCTGCGTCATGGTCTTCACGGTGTCACTTGTACCGACGAGCAATGGCGATGAACGCGGGGACTTCTTCGAAACTCGAATACGTCCTGTGTTGGTCGAGAAGTGCGAAGAGTGTCATACTGGAAAGACGCCGGAAGGAGATTTCCGTGTTGATAGCCTGGCGGATCTGATCGCGGGCGGTATGAACGGTCCCAGTGTCATTGCGCGAAAACCCGATCAAGGCACGCTGGTCGAGCGGTTTCTCACCGATGATGAAGATCTGCTTATGCCGCCGGATGGACGACTGCCAGACGAGGTCATCGCCGATTTCAAAAAGTGGATCGCCGACGGCGCTTATTGGCCGGAAGGCAATATCGATTGGTCGCAGCCAGTCGAAAGCGACGAATCGCCAGAAGTCCATTGGTCGTTTCAAGCATTACGCGAGCCCACACCCGACTCGATCAAGAATTCGCCGTGGTGCAAGACACCGATCGATCGCTTTCTAGTGGCCAAAGCCGAACCGAAAGGGATTAAGCCCGTTCAGTCTTCCGATAAGCGAATGCTGATCCGCCGCGCAACACTTGATCTGATTGGCCTTCCACCGACACCCGACGAAGTAAACGCGTTTCTCGCAGACGATTCGCCGGACGCGTTCGAACACGTCATTGATCGTCTCCTAGAAAGCCGGGAGTACGGTGTGCGCTGGGGACGGCATTGGCTGGATGTTGCGCGCTATGCAGACACCAGCGGTGACGGTACCGACACTCCGATTCCCGAAGCCCGTTACTATCGTGATTACGTAATTAGCGCTTTCAACAACGACATGCCTTACGATCAGTTCGTCAGAGAGCAAATCGCTGGCGATATTCTCGCCGAACAAGATCCCGACGGCGCACGTTTCAACGAGAAGATTATTGCCACAGGATATGTGGCTTTGTCGCGAAGATTCGGCAACTCGAAATTCGCCTCGATGGAATTGATCATCGACGACACGGTCGACACGATTGGTCGGTCCTTGCTTGGACTTTCGCTCGGTTGCACTCGCTGCCACCACCACAAGTTTGATCCGATCACGATGGCGGATTACTACGGGCTGTATGGCTATTTCGCCAGCACGCAGTATCCGCATGCTGGCACGGAGCATCAGAAGGATCGCAGTGATTTTGTACCGCTCAAAGTTGGCGAAGCGGAGAAAACGATTTATGATTCGCCGGTCGCTTGGGCAGTCTCTGACAAGAGCGATGGTGTAGGCGATGCCAAGATTCACATTGCGGGCGATGTTCATAAAAAAGGCGAGGTCGCTCGGCGAGCCTACATCGCGTCGCTAAATGACTCGACGCCAGAGATCGCCGGTGGAGAAAGCGGTCGATTGGAACTCGCCAACTGGATCGCGTCTGCCGACAATCCGCTCACCGCACGCGTCATCGTGAATCGTGTCTGGCAGTACCACTTCGGACGCGGAATCGTAGCGACTTCGAGCAACTTCGGGACGCAATGCCCACCTCCGCTCCACCTCGAACTGCTCGACTGGTTGGCTCGCGACTTTATCGATCATGGTTGGTCCTTCAAGCACTTGCACAAGCGAATCATGTTGTCAGCGGTATATCAGCTTGCCTCAGACAATGACGAAGCGAATGCCAAGATTGACGAACCGAACGAGTATTACTGGCGGTTCGACCGACAACGCATGGACGCCGAGGCCATTCGTGATTCGATCCTCGCGGTTAGCGGGGCACTCGAGGCGGGGTCGCCAGGACGACACCCCTTCCCAGCCGAAGAGAAGCTGAAGTTCTCGCAGGGCAATCCGTTTTCGCAAATCTACGACCACAATCATCGGTCTGCCTACTTGATGACTCCCCGCTTGAACAAGCATCCGTTCCTGGCGTTGTTCGATGGACCGGACAGTAATAAGAGCACGGAGAAGCGAGGCGAGTCGACAGTCGCTCTACAGGCTCTGTACATGATGAACAGCCCATTTGTGGAAGAGAAAGCAGCGGCACTGGCAACTCGGGTCACCGGCCACTCCGAGTTACCCGCAGAGCAAATCCAGTTTGCTTACGAGTTGCTGTTCGCCCGTCCGCCTATCGAAGCGGAAAAGACTGAAGCAACCAACTATCTCGACGGCTATACGAGCGATGTTGTGTCGACGGGATTGTCCGAATCGGATGCTCGCCGACAAGCTTGGACCAGCCTGGCGCGCGTCCTGCTAACAAGTAGCGAGTTCTTGTACATCGATTAATTAAATCACGAATCGCAATCGGAGAGATCCCGGATGCACACTCAATATATCGCGAGGCACACACTTACCCGTCGCGACCTCGTTAAACGAAGTCTGCTCGGCGCGATCGGACTCGGTGCGTGCGGCATGTCGCCTTCTTTGGTATTCTCCGGAGCGGACGACAACCCTCTCGCACCACAACCCCCACACTTCCCGGCGAAAGCGAAACGCGTCATCTTGCTCTTCATGCCGGGCGGCGTATCGCACGTCGATACATTCGACCCGAAACCCACGCTGAATAAAGACCACGGCAAGTCGTTTGGCAAGGATCGTGCTCTGGCCGGGAGCCTCTGGAATTCGAAGCCCTATGGAAAGTCGGGCATCGCGGTTTCCGATCTCTTTCCACACTTGGGCGAGTGCGTCGACGAGATGACATTCATGCGATCCCTGCATGGGGACAAGGGAGACCACTTTGAGGCCACTCAGAGTATCCACTCTGGTGCAATGGCCGGCACGCTGCCTGGGATCGGCGCTTGGGTCAGTTACGGATTGGGAACAGAGAACTCGAACTTGCCTTCGCACGTTGTGTTCTGTGACAAGTTGCCCTACGGCGGTTCGCAAGCCTGGGACTCGAACTTCCTCCCGGCCTATCACCAGGGCACACGCATTACACCCGGAGGGCAACCGATCGCGAATCTCCAACCCAATCCTAAATTCGCCAAGCAACAACAGCAAGAGTTAGAGTTGCTTCGTAAAATCAACGAACGCCATCTGGCGTCTCGCTCGGACGATTCGACGCTAGCCGCTAGGCTCTATTCCTTTCAGGCAGCCGAAGGTTTGCAACGCACCGCTCCCGATGTGTTTAACCTGGCGGAGGAATCTGACAAGACCTTGGAGTTGTACGGCGCGAAGCGGGGTGATACGAAGAGCTTTGCTTGGCAATGTTTGGTGGCTCGCCGGATGTCCGAACGTGGTGTTCGATTTATCGAGTTGATCGATCAAGGAGCCAGCGGCAACTGGGACGCGCACAGCAACATGAAGTCCTACAACAAGCTTGCCGCCCAAGTCGATCGACCGATCGCCGCATTGATCCAGGATCTCAAGCAACGAGGAATGCTGGACGAGACATTGATCGTTGGCTGTACGGAGTTCGGACGCACACCCTCGGCCAAGACTTCTCAGATGGATGGCCGAGATCACTACAAAGACGCGTTCACGTGCTGGTTGGCGGGAGGCGGCGTGAAGGGTGGCTATACGTACGGTGCAACCGATGAATACGGGATTGGCATCAGCGAGAACCCGGTTCACATTCATGACTTCCACGCGACGATCATGCACCTACTCGGTTTCGATCACACGCGATTGACGTATTTCTACGGTGGTCGTGACTTCCGACTCACCGGATTGGCTGGCAAAGTTATTCACGATGTAGTGGCATAAGGCGATATTGCTATGTTGAGTTCGAAGAATCCCATTGGCCCGCGACGACTTGTAGTCGGTTGCGGACTGTGTCTTCTGTTGGTCGCATTCACGAGCGAACGTGTCGCAGCACAGATCGAGTTCGAGGCGGAACCCGTCAACTACAACACGGCACAGACAAACGATCCAGTCGTCAAGCTGCAAAAGCTGCTCGATTCGGGCGAATTGAAGCTAGTGCATGACGAGCACTATGGCTACTTGCCGTCCGTGCTCGACGCGCTGAATGTCCCCAAGTCGTCGCAAATGTTGGTCTTTTCGCAAACCAGCTTCCAACTCCGCCGCATCGCACCCTCGCATCCACGCGCTGTCTACTTTGGTGATGATACCTATGTGGGCTGGGTGCAAGATGGGGACGTGTTGGAGATGTCGACGGTCGATCCTCAGCAAGGAGCGATCTTCTACACGCTCGACCAGACCGAAGCTTCGAAGCCACGCTTCATCCGTGACCGCGGTCAATGCATCACGTGCCACGCTTCATCACGGACACAAGCCGTGCCGGGGCATTTGGTTCGCTCGGTATTTCCTGACGACAACGGTCGGCCACTGCTTGGTTCGGGAACTTACGTGACCGATCATCGCAGTCCTTTCGAGCAGCGCTGGGGCGGTTGGTATGTGAGCGGCACGCATGGCACAATGCGACACATGGGAAATGCCATCGCTCGCGATCGTCAGAATCCCGAAGATCTTGATCGCGAAGCTGCTGCCAACGTGACGGACTTGAGCACGCTCGTCAATGTGAAACCCTACTTGTCACCGCACAGTGATCTTGTCGCGCTGATGGTCATGGAACATCAGTCGCAGATGCACAACTTCATCACGTTCGCGAACTATGAAGCTCGTTCCTCGCTGCATTACGATGGCGTGATGAACAAGGCACTCGAACGCCCGGAAGATTACCAGAGTGATACCACCAAGCGTCGACTGGACAAGGCCAGCGAGAAGCTTGTGCAATACATGCTGTTTGCCGACGAGTTCCAATTGACGTCGCCCGTCCAAGGAATGTCTGAGTTTGCTACCGAATTCGCTGCCCGTGGAGTACGCGACACGAAAGGCCGCTCGCTAAGGGAATTCGATCTTCAGCGGCGATTGTTCAAGTACCCGTGCAGTTATTTGATCTATTCCGACGCCTTTCTTAGCCTTCCAGAACCGATCAAGCAACGAGTTTACGCTCGCTTGCATGCCGTGCTATTCGAGAGCGACCAAAGCCCTGAATTTGTGCATCTCACTTCGGTTGATCGACGAGCAATTCGCGAGATATTGGACGACACGCATCCCGAGTTTCGCGCCGCAGGCGAAGGTCGGTCGCCGGTGGCCGAGGCCGCGACCAGTAACTGACGCTTTGTCACGAATAATCTGAGGATGGTGTGCCACTGGCTCTGCCAGTGCCGTCGCGGGCTGAGCCACTTGGATGCTTCTGGCGATGCGGAGCCACTTGTCCAATTTGACCCTCACTTGCTAGGCTCATCACGTCGGAGCTGATAGCTACTTTCGCGAGGAAATCCAATGAAGGTACAGAGACAAGTGTGTTGGCGGATATCATTCATCGTCGCACTGTTCGCATTCGATGCAAACTTGGCTTTCGCTCAATCGACGGACACTGAGGCGTCGCCGCTATTCCCTTTTCTTGTCTCCTACGACTCGCCCAATAACATTACCAACTTGTCGCCTTGGCTAGATGCTCCCGCCGGCAAGCATGGCCATGTTCGCGTCGAGGAGGGGCAATTCGTAACCGATGCCGGGCGAATCCGCTTTTGGGGCACGAACCTTTGCTTCGAGGCGTGCTTTCCGACGCACGAACAGACTGAACGATTGGCGGCGCGGCTTGCAAGACTGGGAATCAATGTCGTGCGCATGCACCACATGGACTCGTCTTCTATCTGGGGCAACAGTGAGAATCATCTAACGATCGACCCGAACAAGTTGGAACGCCTTGATTTCTTGATCGACCAGCTAAAACGGCACGGGATCTATACGAACTTGAACCTTCATGTATCGCGCTCCTTCGGTCCGAAAGAAGGCTTTGTCGCGCAAGAGCAGCGTCCAAACTACGACAAGGGGCTCGATAACTTCGAGCCGCGGATGATCGAGCTGCAACGGAAGTACGCTCGAGATCTGCTGACGCACATAAATCCTTATACACGGCTCGCGTACACTCACGATCCCACCATCGCCTTCGTCGAAGTCAACAATGAAAACGCGTTGTTCGACCAATGGAGTCGCGGCGAATTGGATACGTTGCCCGAACCGTATGCCTCCACTTTTCGTGAGCTGTGGAACGCTTGGCTTACCAACAAGTACGCGACGACGCAGCAAATGCGTAAACGTTGGGACATCGGAGCTCAACCGCTCGGCGGCGAATTGCTGAAGCTAGATGGCTCGAAGGCCTGGCATCTCGAAACCGATGATGTGACAGACGCCGAACTAACCGGTACACAAAGTCCGTCGCGATTGCAAATTGTCGTCCGTCGTCAAGGTCGCGAGCCGTGGCGGCCTCAACTCACGCAGAGCGGTTTTTCCGTTGAGAAAGGAAAGGCCTATACGCTGTCGTTTTCGATGCGATCACAGCACGAGCAACATGTGGGCGTGAATTGCATGATGGCACACGAACCGTGGCAGCGATTGGGACTTGATGCCAATGTGACGGTCGGACCGGCGAATCGGGAGCACCGACTTACGTTTCTGGCCCAGGCGAATGATGACAATGCTCGCATTACGTTTACCGGGCTGAGGCCGGATACTTATGAACTCATGGATGTTTCACTTCGCGCGGGCGGTGTCGCTGGTTTGCCGGCAGAGCAATCGCTTGAAGCGAACAGCGTGTCCGTGCTGCAACGAAACAATCTCCATCTGACAACGGCCGCGCGCGAGGACTTCATCGACTTCCTATGGGATACCGAGCATAAGTACTGGACGGAGTTTGAGGCTTACCTCAAGGAGCAGCTTGGTGTTCGTGGCCTGATCTCAGGAACGCAGCTTGGCTACAGCCCGGTTCAAGTGCAAGCGGAGTTGGACTACATCGATGCACATGCCTATTGGCAGCATCCACACTTTCCGAATCGCCCTTGGGATCGAAAGGACTGGTATGTCAACAACATCGCACTGGTGAATGCAAAGTCCGGTACACTCGAGAGCCTTGCAAATCGTCGCGTCGCCGGCATGCCGTTCACGGTCAGCGAGTACAACCATCCTTTTCCGAACGCATACGCCTCCGAAGGGTTTCCGATGCTCGGGGCCATGGGAGCCTTTCAGTCGTGGGATGGCATCTACAGCTTTGCGTACTGTCACAACTCCGACTTCGAACCTGATCACATCTCAAGCTATTTCGATATCAGAAGTCAGCCGACGACGTTGATCCACATGCCAGCTTGCGTCGCAATGTTCGTACGCGGTGACGTGCAGGCAGCGCAGACGACTCAACTCGTCGCTTTGACCAAGGCCGCAGAACGAGCGAAGCTTCATGCGACAGGCGATCCGTGGTCACTGACCTTCGATCAGTTCGCCAAGGCGAACCCGTTTGTGAATCGAATTGGGATGGAGGTGGAACCGAATCAGCCAAAGTCGGCGAGGTCGGAACAGGCTGCTCAACAGAACGAACAATTTCGTCTGGATCAATCAATACCGGACGCCGGATACTTTGCCGTGGATACGACGAGAACGAAAGTGTTCACCGGCTTCGTGCGTGATCGCATCATCCGACTCGGCAACGTCGCAGTTAGAATCCAGCGGCCCCGCCTCGACTGGGCGACCGTTTCGCTTGTCTGCATCGACGGCCAGGGTTTTGACCAATCGGGTAGGATTCTGATCGCGGCGAACGGCATTGTCCACAACAGCGACGCACATATAGAAGAGCTTGGCGACAACCGCATTACTCTGCGTGACCGCTGGGGATCGGCACCAATTTTGTGCGAAGGCATCGATGCCGAGATCGCATTGCCGGTTGCTCCGTCACGCGTGAAGTTCTATTCCCTAGACGAGCAAGGTGATCGACGTTCCTCGATCAGTGCACGGGCTGTCAATGACCGCACGGTGCTGCCGCTTCGTTCCACAGAGAAGACACTGTGGTATGAAGTCGAGATTCAATAGACGCTCGATTACGCGTGTGCCTTGTCCCTATACGACTCGCATAAGACTCCGTTTCGATCGGACCGGTCGTCCTTGAACCCGCCCGCGACGAGTCTCGCTTCGGCGAACTTACCGGCTGTGTAATCCTACGTGCGAATGACGACGCTGCGCGCGCGAGATCGCACGATTTATCGCCCACCAGCAGGTGTTAACTGGATAATCACGTCCATTTTATGACTTTGTGAAAAATGGCACGAGGTGTGCGTTTCGCTCTCGGCAATTAGACCGACCAAACACAGGACTGCGAATCGCTGAGTTGATGGATCGATAGACCGTTGATTGACTCAACACCGCAGCCAATTGCCCTGAACAATGGATTCCGATGGCGAGGCTGGCTATGCAGAAAGTGCATGACCCTGTAGTGCTCAGCACATCCCGAAGCAGTGCGACTTGTTACTTGGTGACTAGCGACCGGCTTCACACAGTTCGACTCGTTGCAGTCGCCGTCGTTGTGTTCTGGTGCCTCGCGGCTGCCACGACACTTCTCGCTCAGGACACGCCCGACTACTTTCGTCAAAACTGTATGAACTGTCATACGATTGGCGGCGGGCGATTGACCGGCCCCGATCTTAAGGACGTCACGCAACGAAAGGATCGCGAGTGGCTTGCCAACTTCATGGCAAACCCGAAGGCGGTTATCGATAGCGGCGATCCCTATGCTCAGAAGATCTTCGAGGAATCACGTAATGTTCCGATGCCGACGCTGCCAGGTTTGACCAAAGAGCGGCTGGAGAATTTGTTGGATTTGATCGAAGCCGAATCGAAACTCGAAGAGTCACAATTCAAAGGCTTGCAGATCTCGAACAAGCCGTTTACGGATGCAGATCGCGCACTTGGGCGAGCCATCTTTCTCGGTCATGCAAAACTAGAGGCTGGCGGCACCTCGTGCATCTCGTGCCATAGCATGTATGACACGCCGGCACTTGGTGGCGGGCGACTTGGCCCGGATCTGACTGGTATCTACGAACGGTTGAAGGGGCGGAAAGCATTAAGTGCTTGGCTGATGGCGCCCGGCACCGAAACGATGCTGCCGATCTTCAAGAACCACCCGATGACGGCAGACGAAATCAACGCGTTGGCCGCGTATTTCGAGGCATCGGCAGGTGAGAAACCTGCGGAACCAGCCGCTAGTCGAGTGGCCCTGTTGTTAATGGGGCTGGCCGGAGCCGCCGGGTTGGTCTTTGGCTTTGACGCGATTTGGAAACGCCGCTTTCACAGTGTCCGCCGCACGTTGGTGGACGCCACTCCGGTACGAGGTCATTGATGAGCATCATGCAGGACGCGATCGCTTGGATCCGCGACGAAATCAATCCACAAGGCCGTCAGTGGGAAGAGTTCTATCGTAACCGCTGGCAACACGACAAAGTCGTCCGCAGCACACATGGTGTGAATTGCACCGGTGGCTGTACGTGGAACATTCATGTTAAGGACGGCATCGTCACTTGGGAAATGCAGGGACTCGACTATCCCTTGCTCGAAGCTGGCTTGCCGCCGTACGAGCCGCGTGGTTGTCAGCGGGGAATCTCTTACAGTTGGTATCTCTACAGTCCACTGCGCGTGAAGTATCCGTACATTCGCGGTGCGTTGATCGATCTGTGGAAGAGTGCCCGCGCCAATCATCCCGATCCTGTGGATGCTTGGAAGAGCCTGGTGGAAGATCCCGTCGCGCGAAAACGTTGGCAGACGGCTCGCGGCAAAGGTGGGTTGCGACGCTGTGACTGGGACACCGCGCTGGAGATTATTAGTGCGTCGATGGTCCACACGATCAAGAAGCACGGCCCCGATCGCATCGCTGGCTTCTCGCCGATTCCTGCCATGTCAATGATCAGCTACGCATCCGGTGCGCGGCTGATGCAGTTGATCGGCGGCATCTCGCTATCGTTCTACGATTGGTATTGCGACTTGCCGACCGCGTCGCCCGAAACTTGGGGCGAACAGACCGATGTCCAGGAAAGCGCTGACTGGTATCACGCCAAGATGCTGGTCTCGATGGGAGCCAACATCGGCATGACGCGGACTCCTGACTGCCACTTCCTGGCAGAAGGGCGGCACAACGGCACGAAGCTATGGGTCTTTGCACCTGACTTCAATATGGTCGCCAAGTACGCAGATGAATGGGTTGCCGTAAACACGGGACAGGACGGTGCGTGGTGGATGGCGACGAATCATGTGCTGCTTACGGAATTTCATCATCAGAAAAAGACTCCGTACTTCATCGACTATACGAAGAAATACACCGACGCTCCGTATTTGGTCGAGTTGAAGAAAGACGAGAACGGTGTTGTACGACCGGGCCAGTTGTTGCGAGCTGGACGGCTGGAGAACTACAAGGACCAGGAACACGGCGAGTGGAAGTTCCTGATGTGGGACGAAGAAGCGAAGGCTCCGAAGATGCCTCAGGGCAGCAGCGGCTTTCGTTGGGGTTCGACGAAAGGAAAATGGAATCTCAAACTCGAAGATGGCAAAGACGGCAGTGAAATCAAGCCACAACTGAGCTTCCTCGAAGACAGCGATTCCGTCGTGCAAGTCGAGTTCGACGATTTTGGCGCTGGCGCCGTGTGTACTCGTGGCGTTCCCGTCAAGACGCTCACAACCGCCGACGGCGAAGAAGTTCAAGTCACGACGGCGTATGACTTGTTGATGGCGCAGTACGGCGTCAATCGAGGCCTCGCAGGTGAGTATCCTGCGGACTACAACGATGCCAACGCTCCCTATACACCGGCGTGGAGTGAAAAGTACACGGGCGTTGATCGTGACGTGCTGATTCGATTCGCTCGCGAGTGGGGAACGACGGCCGAGCACACTAACGGTAAATGCACGATATTGATCGGAGCGGGTATCAATCACTGGTATCACGCCAATCTCATGTATCGGGCGGGCATTCACGCGTTGATGTTCTGCGGCTGTGTTGGTGTGAACGGCGGCGGGTTGGCTCATTACGTCGGCCAAGAAAAACTCGCTCCCGCCGAATCATGGGCGTCGATCGCGCTGGCCAAGGACTGGTATCCGCCGTCGCGTTTGCAGAACGCGCCCAGTTGGCACTACGTGCATACGGATCAATGGCGTTACGAAAAGGAGTTCACCGACTATCACACTGTGCCACCGCACGGCGGCGAAACCACGGCCAAAGGCCACACAATGGACATGCAAGTTCGCGCTGTCCGACAAGGCTGGCTGCCGTTCTATCCTCAGTTCCCCGAGAATCCGCTCGACGTTCCAAAGCAAGCTCGCGCGGCGGGTGCCGAGACTCCCGAGGCCATTGCCGATTGGGTCGCGAAGCGATTGCAGAACAAAGAGATGAAGTTCTCGGTGGAAGATCCTGACGCGGAAGAGAACTGGCCGCGAGTCTGGTTCATCTGGCGAGGTAACGCGTTAATGGCCAGTGCGAAAGGTCACGAGTATTTCCTGCGGCACTACCTCGGCACACACGACAACGCCGTGGGTGAAGATCTGGCTCAGGACTCTGTGAAGGAAGTTGCTTGGCACGAGAACGCGCCGCAAGGAAAGATGGATCTGGTCGTTGATCTCAACTTCCGTATGGATACATCGGCACTCTACTCCGACATCATCCTGCCAGCGGCAACCTGGTACGAGAAGGCAGACCTGAACTCGACTGATATGCACAGCTTCATTCACCCGCTCTCGCCGGCTGTGCCGCCGTGCTGGGAGTCGAAGAGTGACTGGGCGATTTTCAAAGAGGTTGCCAAGAAGTTCTCGGAAATGTCCGAACAACACTTCCCAGAACCGGTCGAAGATCTCGTCGCCGCTCCACTCGCGCATGATTCGCCGGCGGAGATCGCTCAGCCCAACATGGATCAGTGGATCAAGGGCGAGGGTGACGCCATCCCCGGCAAGACGATGCCGAACTTCAAAGTCGTCAAACGCGACTACAAGAACGTCTACAACCAATACATTTCTTACGGTCCACTGGTCCGCAAAAATGGACTCGGTGCCCACGGGACGTCGTACGAAGTCGCTGACGAGTATGACGAATACCTCAAGACGCATCGCACGGAAACTTGGGGCGGCAATACGTATCCGTCGCTCGATCGAGATATCGACGTGTGCGATGCGATCTTGCATTTCGCTACGGTGACTAACGGCGAGTTGGCTTATCGCTCTTACAAAAACATGGAAGAGAAGACGGGTGTTCCGCTGGCCCATCTGGCGGAAAAGAATCGTGGCTTCCGTACGTCTTTTAAAGACATCCAGAGTCAGCCGCGGCGGTTTATCAACAGCCCAATGTGGTCGGGCTTGATCGAGAACGGTCGGTCGTATTCGCCGTTCACGTACAACGTCGAAGCCGATGTTCCTTGGCGAACATTGACTGGTCGCCAATCGTTCTATCTCGACCACCCGGTGTATCTCGACTTTGGCGAGCATCTGCCAACTTACAAGCCGAAGCCGCTGCCGACGCAGTACTCTGATTTGCAATTCAGCGAGATGGGCGAGAAGCAAGGTGAAGTCATCATGCTGAATTTCCTCACGCCGCACGGCAAGTGGCATATCCACTCGACCTACGGCGACAACCAGCGAATGACGACGCTGTCACGCGGTATCTATCCGTTGTGGATGAACGACAAAGACGCCGAGAGGATGGATATCAAAGACAACGACTGGGTCGAAGTCTTCAACGACAACGGCGTGATCGTGACACGAACGATTGTGAGTTGTCGCATCCCGCCCGGCATCTGCATGCAGTATCACGCCCCCGAACGAACACATGGCATACCGAAATCGCCTTTGCGAAAGGGACGTCGAGCCGGTGGTCATAACAGCCTGACGCGGACGCGTCTAAAACCCAATTTCATGATCGGCGGATACGGCCAGTTCACCTACCACTTCAATTATTGGGGACCGGTCGGTTGTAACCGCGACACGCATCTACTTGTAAGGAAGCTGCCGGGCGAACCGGTGTATTGATTTGCCTAGCCGTTGGGCGCTAGCCCACGGTTCCCCGAACTAACCGGACGCTAGCGCGTTCCGGCTGATTGGAACAAAACCCAATGAACGTTCGATCCCAAGTCTCGATGGTCTTCCACCTTGATAAGTGCATCGGGTGCCATACGTGCAGCGTGGCCTGCAAGAACATATGGACTGATCGCAAGGGTGCTGAGTACATGTGGTTTAACAACGTCGAGACGAAGCCTGGCACCGGCTATCCGACAAAGTGGGAAGACCAGGAAAAGTACAAGGGTGGTTGGGAAAGCAATGGCAACGGCAAGCTCGACATCAAGTCGACTAGCCGCACGAAGATCATTCCCAACATCTTCCACAACCCGCACATGCCCAGCATGGACGATTATTACGAGCCGTGGACGTACGACTATCAAAACTTGTTCAACGCTCCCGAAGGCTCCGACCAACCGACCGCCGAGCCGATCTCGATGATCGATGGCGAGAAGATCGATGTGCAATCCGGGCCGAACTGGGACGACGATCTTGGTGGTTCGCCGATCTATGCGGAAAACGATCCTAACCTAGAAGGCCTCACCGAAGAGCAGAAGCTACAACTCAGTTCGGTCGAGCGATTGGTGTTCTTCTACTTGCCTCGGATTTGTAATCACTGCTTGAATCCGTGTTGTGTCGCCTCATGCCCGTCGGGTGCTCTGTACAAGCGAGGCGAAGATGGCATCGTGTTGATCGATCAAAAGAAGTGCCGTGCGTGGCGATCTTGCGTTGCGGCATGTCCCTATAAGAAGACGTACTTCAATTGGTTCACGGGCAAGTCCGAGAAGTGTCTTCTCTGTTTCCCACGGTTGGAGACGGGACAGGCTCCCGCGTGCTTCCACTCTTGCGTCGGACGCATTCGGTACCTGGGTGTGCTGCTGTATGACGCCGATCGCATCGAAGAGATCGCCAAGCTGCCGGACGATGAATTGGTCGAAGGCCATCGCTCGATGATCCTTGATCCTTTCGATCCTGAAGTCATCGCCAACGCCAAGAAGAGCGGCATCTCGGATGGAGTAATCGAGTCCGCGCAACGGTCGCCAGTCTACCAGTTTGTGGTGAAGTGGAAGATCGCGTTGCCGCCGCACATCGAGTATCGCACGTTGCCGATGCTCTTCTACGTGCCTCCCATGTCGCCGGTCCAAGCCAGCAAACCCGAAGACACGATTCATCACATCAGTGAGGACCTGTTCCACGACATCGACGCTTCTCGCGTGCCGATGAAGTTCCTCGCCAATTTGTTCGGCGCGGGGCACGAAGGCGTCGTGCGATATGCGTTGCGAAAACAAAAAGCCGTGCGTTGGCATCGTCGCGCTGAGACCGTTGGCGACGTGGATCGGGCCACCGCCGATCGGATGTTGCACGAAGCCAACTGCACTCGTGAGGAAGCGGAAGAGATCTACAAGCTGACTTCGCTGTGTACCTTCGAGGACCGATTCGTGATTCCGCCGATGCACCGCGAGCAAGCGATCGAAATGATGAAAGAGCCACACGAACACCGCACCGACGCGGGCTTCGGCTTCGTCGGCGGCCCACAAAGAGGACTTTAGCGAGTAAGTAGGACGGACGCCTCGTCCGTCTGGCCACCATGACGGACGAGGCGTCCGTCCTACCTTGAGGAACCTTGTGTGTCACACCTACCCAAAGTCTTAAACGCTCTAAGCAAGCTGCTCAGCTATCCGGACGAGCACACGGTGCAAACGGCCGAGTTGCTGTACGTGCTGCTGATGGACGAGACGCCCGAGGCGGCAAGCCAGGCTGCGGGCTTCGGAGCATTTGCCGAGCAACACGAGTTATATGAACTCGAAGAGACCTTCACACGCACCTTCGATGTCAATCCGGCGTGTGCGTTGGAAGTTGGTTGGCACTTATTCGGCGAGGAATACGCTCGCGGTATGTTTCTCGTCAGAATGCGTGAAGAGCTGCGCAAATACAACCTTCCAGAATCCGCCGAGTTGCCCGACCACCTTTGCCACGTGTTGGCAATTGTCGAGGCGATGCCTGAAAACGAAGCGACTCGCTTTGTAAAAGCCTGCGTGCAACCGGCTGTCGAGAAGATGAACGTCGCCTTGGATGGCAAAGACACGGCTTACGGGCATGTTGTGTCGTGTCTCGCACTCGTCCTGCGACACGCCTGGGGCGAGCCCGCCGAGTCTGCTGCAGATGCTGCCGCGAGAGGGCCAAGTGCGTTCGCCAGCGACCCGTTGCATGCCTTTCCGGTTGCGGGCGTGATGGCCGGCGGTGCGTCGTCGTGTGGTGAACCACTCGATCTCGTTCCACTGACCCTCGGTGCTTCGCTCGGGGAAGACTCGAACACAAGTTTCGCCGATCACCAACCCCTAGCTTCAACGAGAAAGCCATGAACCAGCATTTTCTCGATCAGTTCTTGTTTGTGGCACTGCCCTACGTCTGCCTGTTCACGTTCTTCTTGATGACCGTGTACCGCTATCGCATGCAGTCGTTCTCCTACTCGAGCCTGTCCAGCCAGTTCCTCGAGAACAAACATCACTTTTGGGCCGTCGTGCCGTTCCACTACGGCATCCTGGTCGTTACGGCTGGACACTTCATTGCGTTCCTGATTCCTCGCACGATCCTAGCTTGGAACAGCCATCCGCTCCGATTGTATGTCCTGGAAGTCTCGGCTCTCGCATTCGGATTCCTCACGCTGGTTGGGTTGATTGGCGTTGTCGTCCGACGGTTCTCGAATACGAAGATTCGGAACGTGACGACGCCCACCGACTGGATACTGTTCGTGATGCTGCTGTTGCAAACGATCAGCGGCATTAGCGTGGCGTTGTTTCACCCTTGGGGATCGTCTTGGTTCGCATCGAACCTGTCGCCCTACCTGTGGTCGATCTTCAAGCTCAATCCTGACATCACCTTCATTGCAGCGATGCCGCACTTGGTTAAGTTCCACATTGTGTTGGCATTCCTGACGATCGGCTTCTTCCCCTTCACGCGACTGGTTCACGTGTTGGTAATTCCTAACCCTTACCTGTGGCGAAAACCGCAGGTTGTCCGCTGGTATGGCCGCCGCGGTTCGTAGTCGAACGACATCATGGAAATTCGCAACAAAGCTACGAGTATTGATCTGTTCTCGCTGAAGACGCGGCAGATGCGTGCGTTCCACATGAGTTGGTTCGCGTTTTTCCTCTGCTTCTTTGCGTGGTTCGGGATTGCTCCGCTGATGGCGGTCGTGCGAGAAGAGTTGTCGTTAACGAAGGAACAGATCGGCAACACGATCATCGCCTCGGTGGCCATCACGATTCTGGCGCGCCTGTTTATCGGTTGGCTCTGCGATCGCATCGGGCCGCGTCTTTGTTACACGATACTCCTGGTCTTCGCATCGATTCCGGTGATGTCGATCGGCTTAGCGACTTCCTACGAGTCGTTCATGTTGTTCCGGCTCGGGATCGGTGTAATCGGTGCGTCATTTGTAATCACGCAGTATCACACTTCGGTCATGTTCGCTCCGAACTGCGTTGGTACGGCCAATGCGACGTCTGCGGGTTGGGGCAACCTGGGTGGCGGCGTGACTCAGATGGTAATGCCACTTGTGTTCGCAGGCTTCATCGCGTTGGGATTCACCGACGCGATGTCGTGGCGACTGTCGATGGTGTCGGCCGGTGCCGTTTGCATGCTCACCGGCGTCGCCTACTTCTTCTTCACCACGGATTTGCCCGACGGCAACTTTGCGGAACTTCGAGAGAAAGGCGAGCACGTATCGGTCGCCAAGGGAAAGGGTTCATTCCTACTGGCCGCCAAAGACTATCGCGTCTGGGCTTTGTTTTTCATCTACGCGTCTTGCTTCGGTATCGAACTGACGATCAACAACATTGCCGCCATCTACTACATGGACTATTTCGATCTCGGCCTCAAGACGGCCGGGCTCGTCGCGGGCTTGTTCGGATTGATGAATATCTTTGCACGCACGACGGGCGGCTTCATTAGCGATAAGTTTGTCGAGAAAAGCGGATTGAAAGGGCGAGTTCGCTGGTTATTCATCGCCTTGTTCATTGAAGGTATCGCGCTGCTGTTCTTTTCGCAGATGCGAGTCTTGGCGTTGGCGATTCCTGCGATGATCGTGTTTAGCTTGTTCGTCCAAATGTCGGAAGGTGCGACCTATTCGGTGGTGCCCTTTATCAACAAGAGGGCGCTCGGTTCGGTGTCCGGCATCGTTGGCGCTGGTGGCAATATGGGAGCGGTCGCGGCGGGATTTCTATTCCGCTACGAGAGCATCACCTATCCGCAGGCGCTTCTCATCTTGGGCGGTTTGGTCACCGCGTTCTCGTTCTTCACGTTCCTCGTGCGGTTTAGTCCCGCCGATGAAAAGTTGGCGGCCGAGGAACTGGCACAAGCACACGAGAAACGACGTGCCGAACGCAAAGTGCGTCGCCCCTGGCCAGAACTCGTTCCCGGCCTTCAACATTTGCGACCGATGGACGCGTTGCGAATGTACCTGGGCATCGCCCTGATGGTCAAAGGCATTTACTTCATCATGAACATGGCCGAGTTGGAAGGCCGACTGGGCAGCGACTTCGGCGAAGTCCAAACACTGATCTCCTGGGGAGTCGTATTCGCGCATGTCGTCGGAGGTGCCAGCCTCGCGCTGGGATTCGTGACACGAGTCTCCGCTGGTGTCAACGCGGCCGTCCTGTTCGGCGCTGTAATCATCACGGTGATAGGAACCGGCGGAGCGGGCGGACTGTTTGGCAATGTCGATTTCCAATTCACTTCGTTCGTCTTCGTCACGCTGGTCCTGCTGGCCTGGCGAGGCGCGGGGCCACTTTCCTTGGATTACCTGTTTCGTACCGAGAACGATAGCAATCTGACGCCAGCATGAATCGCAACCCACAACCAACACGCTCTCATTCCACCTGAGTCACGATCATGGCCCATACACCCGAACGCTGGGACGTTGAAGACAACGCCTTCTGGGATTCGACGGGCAAGTCGATTGCCAACCGCAACTTGTGGATTTCGATCCCAAACTTGCTGTGCGGTTTCGCGGTGTGGATGTATTGGGGCATGATCGCGAAGATCATGCAGCGAGCTCACTTCGCCAACCCAGATTTGTACAACTTCACATTCCTGAACGAAGGCGTGCCGCTCGATGACAATGCCTACAAGACGCTGATGTACACGCTGCCAGCAGTGGCGGGGTTAGCGGGCGCGACGTTGCGTATTCCCAATTCGTTCATGATCGCGATCTGCGGTGGGCGAAACGTCAAGTTCATGACGACCTTGCTATTGATTTTGCCCGCGATCGGCACGGGCTTTGTGCTCACTCGCCCCAACACAATGTTCTGCATCTACATCACGTTCGCCGCACTTTCGGGTGTGGGTGGTGGTGCGTTCGCGTCGTCGATGTCCAACATTTCGTTCTTCTATCCTAAGAGAATGCAAGGGTTGGCGCTCGGCTTGAACGCCGGGCTGGGCAACCTGGGTGTTAGTGTGATGCAGTTTCTGATTCCGTGGGTGATCACCTTCGGCATGTTCGGAACGTTGGGCGGTTCACCCCAGCAGCTCGGCCCCGACAACCAACTGTGGATTCAGAACGCGGCACTTGTGTGGGTGCCGATCCTGACGCTGCTCGCCGCGCTGGCGTGGCTGATGATGAACAATCTGCCGCAGCATGACTGTGGCCCAACGCCAGTGGCCATCGGCAAGTACCTGTGGCTGCAAATGATCGGATTCTTGGGGGCCGGTGTCGGCGTCGTGCTGTTGGTCTTTGTTCGCATCCCGATCCCCGAGTTGATCCGCATCTTGCTGGTTGTCGCGGTCGCCGTTGCGACGACCTTATTGCTAATGAAGTTCGCGACACCCAAGACGATTCAAGAGCCGCTCAACAAACAATTCGCGATCTTCAGCAACAAACACAATTGGGTGATGACGTGGCTGTACACGATGACGTTCGGCTCATTCATCGGCTATGCATCGGCTTTTCCGAAACTGTTGGACGACATCTTCGTCACCAAAACCAATGGGCTGGTGACGGCGAACTATGTCTGGATCGGCGTGGCGGTCGGGGCGTTGGTGCGGCCCATCGGCGGTTGGCTGTCAGATAAGTTTGGCGGTGCGAGGGTCACTCAGTGGGACACTTGGATCATGGTTGCTGCGACGATCACAGCGGGCTACATCGTGTCTTTGGCCGGTGAAAGTGAGAATCCAGAGAAGTATTTCATCCCGTTTTTGTTGACGTTCATTGTTCTGTTTGCGACGACCGGGATTGGCAACGGATCGACGTTCCGCATGATCCCGTTCATTTTCTCCAAAGAGCAAGCCGGACCGGTGCTGGCATGGACTTCAGCGATTGCCGCCTACGGAGCGTTCCTGATCCCGTTGGTGTTCGCGTCGCAGATCCAGGCTGGCCGACCGCAGTTTGCGCTATACGGCTTCGCCGGTTACTACGCCAGTTGCTTGGCCGTTAACTGGTGGTTCTATGCCAGAAAGAACGCAGAGATCAAATGTTGAGAAGGTCGAGAGTTGAGAGCCAAAACTGAAAACTAAACACTAAAAACTGAAAACTTCGATGCAACAACGCGTCATTACTGTCGTCTTACTGATTGGGCTCTGCTTCGGGCTGATAACGCTCGTGGCTGGCATGTCCTCGTGGCGATTGCCGGACAATGAACAGGGCTATGCGCCGAAGCAGCCGATCGAATACTCGCATCGACTGCACGCCGGCGAGCTTGGCATCGACTGTATGTTCTGCCACACGGCCGCCGACAAGAGTCGTCACGCCGGGATTCCGTCGACGGATGTCTGCATGAAGTGTCACAAGGTCGTCACCAGCTCGTTTGACGTGCTGCAGGACGAGATGAACAAGGCAGACGAAGAGAAACGTAAGCCGAAGCAAATCGTTTCGGAGGAACTTCGCAAGCTGTACGACGCGCTCGCGCTGGACGAGACGTTACAACCGAAAGAGGGAGCCACGGCTGAATCAATACCGTGGGTTCGCGTCCATAACCTTCCTGACCATGTGCATTTCGATCATCGGGCTCATGTCGCAGCAGGGGTAACCTGTCAAAAATGCCACGGTCCCGTCGAGTCGATGCAACGTATGGAACAATTCGAAAGCCTGACGATGGGTTGGTGCGTGAACTGCCATCAAGAGAGTACGAAAACTGGAATCAACGGCAAGGCGGTCGATGCGAAGACCGATTGCGCTGTTTGTCACTACTGATGTTCGCAGTAGGGAAGAAGTTGCCAGCGAATCTCGCCAATAATACGAATGGGAGAATTGAGATGCGAAGGGTGACAGGATGTCGAGTGGCAAGCCAAACACCGTTTGAGCGTGGAAGTCGGCTCTCGCGCCCCTTCACTTACGGTGTCCTTACTTCGCGTTTTTCGTCTCATTCGCTGGCCCTCTTGCTCCCACCGAGACTTCGATGACTCAAACTCAAAACAAAACATACTGGAAGAGCTTGGCTGAACGAGACGGAAGCCTCGACGCTCTCGAAGCGGACCCGCATCAAGCCGGTCCCGCTCCGTTCAGCCGTCGACAGTTTCTCGAAGCGGCTGGTTTCACGCTGTCTTTGGCAACGCTCAGCGGATGTGGTCGTGCGCCGGAAGTGACTGCACTGCCATTCGTTAATCAGCCGGAAGGCATGATTCCAGGACGGTCGCAGATTTACGCTTCGACTTGCGCCGGTTGTCCGGCAGCCTGTGGGCTGCTCGTGGGTGTGCGAGACGGTCGACCACTCAAGATGGAAGGCATGCCCGAACATCCGCTCTCGCGAGGCGGTCTGTGCGCCATTGGTCAGGCACTGCCACTAAGTTTGTACGACAGTCATCGGCTGACACAACCACTTGCGGATGGCAAGGCTGCGAACTGGGAGGATGTCGACAAAGCAATCGCGGATCGGTTGAGGGGCATCAAAGAAAACGGCGGAGCGATTCGGTTTGTTACGTCGACCGTGACCAGCCCTACGCTACAAGCCACAATCGACGCCTTCCTCGAAGGATACGAAGACGCCAAGCACATCACGTTCGATGCCTTTAGTTCTTCCGCGATTCTGGATGCGCACGAAAAGACGCACGGCATTCGCGTGCTGCCACATTACAAGCTCGACGAAGCCAACGTCATCGTGGCATTCGGCGCGGACTTCCTCGGAACGTGGATATCTCCCGTTGAATTCACCGCCGCCTGGCAGACTCGACGTGCGCCGACGGAAAAGCATCCCGAGATGTCTTACCATGTGCAGTTCGAAGGAGGTATGTCGCTGACCGGTGGCAATGCCGACCGACGCTATCGGCTGTCGCCCACCGAATATGGAAACGTGCTGAGTCATTTGGCAGCGAAGCTGAGCACACGAGCAGGAAAGGACGCACCCGCCGGGAGCCTTGGCGAATCATCGATTGACGGACACGATATCGAAGAACTCGCTGAGCGGTTGTGGCATGCACGCGGCGCGAGTGTCGTGCTGTGCGATTCCCAAGATGTGTCGGTGCAAGTGTTAGTGAACTTTATCAATCACCTGTTGGGCAACTACGGTAAGACGGTCGACATCGAACGGCCCAGCCGACAGCGTCAGGGAAATGATGCCGAAGTATTGCAGCTCGTTGACGAGTTGAAGGCGGGGAAGGTTGCTGCGTTGTTCGTCGCCGGAACGGACCTAACCCACAACCTGCCTGATCGCGAGGCAATTGCCGCTGGCATCGAGAAGGCCGCGCTTGTTGTCAGCTTTGCGGAACGCGAGGACGATTTTGCTGCGTTGGCTGACTTCGTCTGTCCAGATCATCATCCTTTGGAATCGTGGCTGGATGCTGAGCCGATCACCGGACTTGTCAGTCTGTCGCAACCGACATTACAGCCGTTGGGCGGAACACGTTCGATTCTGGAGAGCCTCGCTCGCTGGTCGGGCAAGAGCGACTCTGCTTACGACATTCTGCGAGCGAATTGGCGAGCCAAGATGTTGCCTCTCGTCGAGTCGCAACCGTTTCAAGCATTCTGGGACAAGGCCGTTCACGATGGCTTTGTTAGCACCAACACACCCTCGGCAACCGTTGGTGAGTTTCAAACAGAGGCGGTTTCTTTGTTGAATGTCGAATCGACGGAAGACGAGTTCCTACTCTCGCTGTACTCGAAAGTCGCTCTAACCGACAGTCGCCACGCTCACAATCCTTGGCTGCAGGAACTGCCGGACCCAACGACAAAGGTGACATGGGACAACTATGTGTGTGTTTCGCCATCGACGGCAGAGAAGCTCTCGCTGTCGGATGGTGATCTAGTCCGCGTCGAATCGAATGAAGGCGGGGCGAAGGTCGAGTTGCCGACGCTGGTTCAACCGGGGCAGCATGATCGCGTCGTTTCCATTGCTCTGGGTTACGGGGTTCGTGGAACCGATCGCTTCACCGACATCGGCCCGCAATGGCTCGAGGGTCGGCCCACGGTGGCACCCGGCGAGTTAGTAGGGCAGAACGCCGCTGGTCTCATCGCGACTCGGAACGGAACGCTACAGTACACGGCTGCTGGAGTGACGCTAACGAAGATTGGCGGTCGTCGCGACCTCGCGACAACGCAGCGGCATCACACGCTGGAAGTACCTCGCAACGTCGCACCGCATGGTGCGGAAGTGCGAGACATCATTCAGGAGACGACACTATCGGAGTTCGCGAAGGACTCGCATGCGGGAACTCCACACGCCCATCACCACGGAGATACGCAACTGTGGGCCGAGGATCATCCGAAGTCGGGCCATCGTTGGGGTATGGTGGTTGATCTCAATAAATGCACGGGTTGCTCAGCCTGCCTAATCGCTTGCCAATCGGAGAACAATGTACCGGTTGTCGGCAAAGACGAAGTATTTCGGCAGCGAGAAATGCACTGGATTCGTCTCGACCGATACTATTCCGGTGATGACGACGATCTCCAGGTCGCGCATCAACCCATGATGTGCCAGCATTGCGATAACGCCCCCTGCGAGACGGTATGTCCGGCCTTGGCTACTGTTCACAGCGACGAAGGGCTGAACGTGCAAGCCTATAACCGTTGTGTTGGTACGCGTTATTGTGCAAACAACTGTCCGTATAAAGTGCGTCGTTTCAATTGGTTCAAGTACGAACACAACGATCCGCTTCAGAATCTCGTCCTTAATCCCGACGTCACCGTGCGAACTCGTGGCGTGATGGAAAAGTGTTCGATGTGCGTGCAACGCATCGAGGAAGGCAAGATCGCTGCGAGGCAACACGGCGAATCGGTTGTCGATGGTGACATTCAAACCGCTTGTCAACAATCTTGCCCCGCTCAAGCCATTGTTTTTGGCGACATGAACGACAAAACGAGTAAAGTCCATCGAGCATTTGAAAATCCCCGCCAATACCGGTTGCTTGAAGAGTTCAATTTCCGCCCATCGGTTGCCTATTTGCGGGCAGTGAAGAATCGGGAAGCACAGCATGAGGAAGGGGGCCATCATGCGTAAGGTGTCGAGAGTCGCGAATGCGTGTCAGATTCGCTCAAGCGAGTGCGGCGAGAAGACTCGTAAACGAGTCTGGGGTTGGAGGCTCGCCGTGTTACCCCGGCGTGAACGCCGGGGCTATTATGGTATCGCGTTAGCGAGTGGTGTTACGCGAACTACGTCTCTAGCTACTAGCCGCGGCATTCATGCCGGAGAAATCGATACAAAGGTTGCCGAGAGCCCCGAAGGCGGCGGCACTTCAAAGCGTGGACGACTGGTGTCGCCACCTTCGGGGCTTAGATCCAATCTGCGAGCGTTCCCTAGGCTAAAGCCCAGGGCTAATATCCTTCGTCCCTCCGTGCCGGCGAGGGGGCAACATCAAAACGAACTTCGCTGCTCAATTGATTCAGCATCGCTCGCAACAACTTCTCCGCGCAGCGGTAATAGCCCCGGCATTCATGCCGGGGTACGCCGGCCAATAAACCGTACATCGAGCCCCGTCTACGGGGCTTCTCGCCGCAACTGCTTTAGCAACCAACCATCACGCGCGAATTCCGCCGCCCTCAATTTGGTCGATGCGTTCCAATCGGTCGTGCGTCGTCTGCTTGGCGTGATGCTCGCGCTGACTTTGGATATAGGCCTTCACCCATTCCAGGTCCTTCGTTCCAAAACTAACGACACCGTAGCCAGCTTGCCATTGCAACACTTTCTGTCGCTTCCCAGCTTCCTCGTTGACGTCATGCGACGAGCCACCCTTAAGCTGTCCAATACACTCACTGATCAACAGAGTTGGCGGAATCGTTACGGCCAGATGCACGTGCGTTTCGATTCCTCCGATCTCATGCACGAACGCTCCTGGTGTATCAATGATCCGCCTTCGCAATGCACGATGAGCAAGTGGCGCGACGCTTGCGGTCAGCAGAGGCGAGCTGCCCTTGGTGTGTCAGACCAGATGGAGATTGATCTCGGAGTAGTAGTTTCGCGACATTGCAATTGCCCTCCCGGATGTCGAAGTAGCTCAAGCACAAGCAGCGAGAAGGCTCGTGAACGAGCCTCAGAACATCATGTGACGATCCTACCCCGGCGTGAACGCCGGGGCTATTACCGCTGCGCGGGAAGCCACGGCAAACTGAAGGGGATTAGCTTCAGCGTCCCGGAAGAGCAAGTCCAACCGATTAGTATTAGCCCTGGCATTCATGCCGGGGTTCACGCGGCGTTACCCCTGGTTTTCAGCCCCGTTTACGGGGCTTCTCGCAGCCATGCAACATCCCCGCAGGCGATCCATTAACGGAGACAACGATGTCCTCAGGGACTGCCACCTTACGACCGCCGCTCGTCACGGGCGACAAAACGATCAGCGATGTTACGAACGACATTTGCGCCCCGATGGCTCGCAAACCAACGGCACTGTGGTGGGCTGCATTTGGTTTGTCATTTACCGCGTTGATCGTCGGCGTTGCCGCCGTGTGGTATCAGATCGCAACCGGAATCGGAACGTGGGGGCTGAACAAGACCGTCGGCTGGGCATTCGATATCACGAATTTCGTGTTCTGGGTCGGTATTGGCCACGCCGGAACACTCATTTCGGCAGTGCTCTTCCTGTTTCGTCAGAAATGGCGCACGGCGGTTAACCGATCTGCTGAAGCGATGACATTGTTCGCGGTTATGTGTGCAGGCATCTTCCCGCTAATTCATATGGGCCGACCGTGGCTGGCGTTCTGGATGATGCCTTATCCAAACACGCGCGGACCATTGTGGGTGAACTTTAAGTCGCCATTGCTCTGGGACGTCTTTGCCATCTCGACCTACTTGGCAATTTCAGCAGTGTTCTGGTACGTCGGCCTGCTGCCCGATCTGGCAACGATTCGCGATCGTAGCGAACCTGGTTGGCGAAAGCGGATCACTTCAATTCTGTGCCTGGGCTGGAACGGTTCGGCACGTACGTGGCTTCGTTACGAGACCGTGTACTTACTGCTCGCCGGTTTGGCGACGCCGCTGGTGTTTTCTGTGCATACGATCGTCAGCATGGACTTCGCGACCGCCGTGATTCCAGGCTGGCATACGACGATCTTTCCGCCTTACTTCGTGGCGGGAGCGATCTTCAGCGGCCTGGCGATGGTGCTGACGTTGATGATTATTGCTCGCAAGGTGATGCAGTTGGAAGACTATATCACGATGACGCATATCGACCGCATGTGCAAACTGATGATGTCGATGGGATGCATCGTGGGCTTAGCCTATGGCACCGAGTTCTTTACCGCCTTCTACAGTGGCAACGGTTACGAGCAGTTCGTATTTAAGAACCGTGCGTTAGGGCCGTTCGCCTGGGCGTATTGGACGATGGTTTCCTGCAATGTGGTGATCCCGCAGTTGCTCTGGTCGAAGAAACTTCGATCAACATTGCCAGTTGTGTTCGTGATTGTCATCCTGGTCAATGTCGGCATGTGGTTCGAGCGATTCGTTATCATCGTCACGAGCTTGCATCGCGACTTCCTGCCGTCGAGTTGGGCGGACTACGCTCCGACCTGGATCGAGATTGCCACGTTCGTTGGCAGCTTCGGCTTGTTCTTCACTTGCTTCCTGATCTTCTGTCGGATCGCGCCGGTCATTGCGATCGCAGAAATCAAGGGGGCAGCCCACTTGAAGAAGCGTCCGTCTGCGGAATCCAGCAGTAAGGAGAAAGCAGCATGAGCGACCGCGTATTGCTTGCAACATTCGAACACGAAGACGACTTGCTTGCCGCCACCGATGCCGTGCGGCGTGGCGGCTTCGAGATCGTTGATGCGTTCACCCCTTACGCCGTGCACGGACTCGAACGAGCCATGGGCTTGAGACCGTCGCGTTTAACCTGGGTCTGTTTCCTGTGCGGCATGACGGGAGCACTTGGGATGCTGTGGTTCGAACACTGGACAGCGTCGATCGATTGGCAGCTTGATGTTGGCGGAAAGCCCTGGAATTCGCTGCCTTCGGATGTCCCGGTGGCATTCGAGGCGGCGGTGCTGCTAGCCGGTTTCGGATCCGTGTTCGCACTCTTCGCCGTCAGCCGCCTGTTTCCCGGCAAGCAACCACAGATCATCGACCCGCGGATCACAGACGATCGTTTCGTCCTTGTGATCGATGAGGCCAACGCCGCTTTCGATGCCGCGGCGGTACGAAGCATGCTGCAGGAGTTTCATGTGTTGGCTGTCGAGGAGAGAGTGACGACGCCCGGAGGCGAACTGCAATGATGAATCGCACAAACACCGTTCTCGCTGTGCTGCTTGTGGTCGTTGTCGTTATGACCGCTGGCGTGGGCGTAGATTATTCCAAGCCGAACATCGAGATCCTGCCGGACATGAAGTACACGCCGGCTTGGGAAGCCTTTGCTGCAAACCCGAACTTCGCCGACGGGCGAACGATGCAGCCGCCAGTCCCCGGTACGATCGCGCGCGGGCAACTGCCTCTGTACTATACCGCCACGAAAGAGGATGCCGTTCGAGCGGGCGAGGAGCTTGTGAATCCCGTCAGTCGGAGTGCAATCGAAGCGGCTGTTGACGCCGATGTGGCAGAGCCCGCGGCTAGCGCCGTCGGCTCACTCGATATGAAGCCCGAAGCATCTGAACTCTCGGCAAGCCCAGGTACGAGTAAAGAAACAATCGTGAGCGAACGATTCGCTGCGTCGCTTGAGCGTGGGAGCAAGGTCTATGTCACGTATTGCATCTCGTGTCATGGTCCGAAGGGGGCAGGTGACGGGCTCGTTCCGCAACGCGGCTTCCCGCCGCCACCTTCGATGCTGACCGGCAAGTCGCTGCAGATGAAGGATGGGCAACTGTTTCACATCCTGACCTACGGCCAAGGCAGTATGGCTCCGTTCGCCTCGCAACTATCCCGCGACCTTCGCTGGGATGTGATCAACTACGTGCGCGATCTTCAAAGCAAGGCACCTCCCGTTCCGGAAACCGCTCCGGTCGAAACAGAAGCACCGTCAACGCCTCTCACCGACGAACCCGCATCGCAAGTGAAGGCCGAAGTTACCGCAACGCCCAAGATGCCAGTGCCGGAACCAGAACCGAACGCACCTAGTCAACCAACTGAAGAGACAAAGGCGACCGACGACAAGGCGACCGCGACGACGGAAACGGAAGAATCGAAAACGCCTCCGAATGAGCTGCGAGACGCGTCCGCAGACGACGCGGCAAAGACAGAGGCTCCGCAGCCAGAAGTCCCTGCCGTCACGCCAGAACCAACCACAGAATCCGAAGGTTAGGAACTATGACAACCGAAGATTCACATACCAGCCCAAATCGCTTGTTCGACGCGACGAGTGTGACTCGCCATAATCGCTTCCTGCAACGACTCGCCATCGCGGGTGCAATCATTCTCGCTTGCGGCGTGGCGTTCGCAGCGGAACGCGTGTGGAGCAATCTGCTCGTCGGAACATTTTACTTGCTGACGATCGCTTTGGGCGGAGCGCTCTTCGTGGCGCTGACCTACGTTTCCGGTGGCGGCTGGCATGTTGCCTTTCGACGGATTCCGGAAGCCATGGCCAAAGTGCTTCCTGTCGCCGGCATCGCGATGTTGATTGTGCTTGGAGTGCGGATGTCGCGTTACGGCTGGCACCACGACTGGCACGGCGATGCTGGGACGTTTTGGTTCAAGGAACTGTGGCTCACTCCATCATTCTGGGCGCTTCGCGCCGTCATCTATGTCTCGCTATGGAGTTTGCTTGCCGGCTGGCTAGTTGCGAGGTCTCGCCGCCAAGACAAGACGAGCGATGCAGCCATCACCGGCGGCAATGTACGCATCGCGGCGCTGTTTCTTGCGGTCTACGCGGTCACGTTCTCGCTGGCGAGTGCCGATTGGATGATGGCGTTAGAGCCGATGTGGTTCAGCACGATGTGGGGCGTCTACAACTTTGCTGGCATGATCCAAGCTGCCTTGGCAGTCATGATCATCCTCGGGTTGATACTGCGTTCACACGACGGGCCGCTACGCGGCGTATTCAACGACGAGCACTTACATGACCTCGGCAAATTGTTGCTCGGCTTCAGTTGTTTCTGGATGTACATCTGGTTCAGCCAATACATGCTGATCTGGTACTCGAACATTCCTGAAGAGACCTCCTACTTCATCACGCGCACCCACGGGCCGTGGGGCCCGGTCGTGGTCGGATCGATTGTGTTGAATTGGGTTGTCCCGTTTTTTGTGCTACTGCCCAAGCCAGCGAAGCGAAACGCGGGCATCATGATGAAGGTGGCTGTCGTCGTTCTGATCGGTCGCTGGGTTGATCTTTACGTGATGGTATTCCCGTCGACGCTCGGCGAAACGCCCGTCTTCGGCGTCTGGGAGGTCGCTTCGATCAGTTGCTTGCTTGGTGCGGCAGGCTTGATGCTTTTCCGCTCGTTTGCCCAAGCACCACCCGTACCTCGCCACGATCCACTGCTGAGCGAGAGTCTGCATTACCACGCCGGTTGAGATTGGCGGAAGCGAGTCGCATTGGTTGGATGTAACTCCGCTCCAATGAAACGGCAAACTATCCGGATTACGGCGACTTTGCCGACTAGGAAGCGAGACCGCCTGTGACGGTTCTCGCTACTAATCCGACTGTAGGACTCCGATAATAACTTGATAGACCCCTCGTCGCGCGCCAGTTCTTATCGCTTCCCCTCTCAATTCTCACTGCTCCCAACGAAATCTATCGCATGTACGAACCGTGGCGGTGGATCTGCGGCACACTCGTCGCTTTGACCATCTGTGCAAATCTGACAGGATGTCAGACTCGGTCTGCTGCGCGTTACACTAGCGTTAGCCAAGACGCTTCCTCGGAAGACAGATATGTCCGAGCACTTCGCGAACAGGTGTTCCCCGACTCAAGTCTTCAGATGGTTTCCTACCAAGAGAGAACGGCCCTTCCGCCACCCAAAGTTCGAGACATCGACGCTCTCGCGCCTTGGCCAATGTCGCTGGACGATGCGGTACAGATAGCGCTTGCAAACAGCTCGGTGGTTCGTGGGACAGGCGGTCGTGTGCTAGCAATGCCGAACACCACCGCAACTCCGCTCGATCCGGCAATAGTGCAATCCGATCCAAATTTCGGTCCCGATGCCGCTCTCTCTGCGTTCGATACTCGTTTCGAGACGGAGATGTTTTGGAATGGCGGCGGTCGCTCAGTCGGCTCGTCCGTGCCAGTCGGTCCATTCGGGGTCTTTTCACAGCCGACGACGATGGCTACGGCAGGACTGGGGCGCACGCTGGTGTCAGGTACGCAAGTGACCGTCGGTGCTCTCGGTGGTTACGACTCGAAACTCGCCCAGGGCCCATTCGCCGCCTATGGCGCCACCGCCCGACACCCTTTGCTTCGCGGAGGCGGCGCTGAGTTCAATCGCATCGCGGGTCCGGGGGCACAACCTGGCAATTACCGTGGCATTTGGATCGCGCAGATCGAAACGGAAAAGGCCCACCTCGATTTGGAACTGGCGGTGAGAGACTTAGTCCGAGACGTCTCCTTCACCTACTGGGAACTTTCCTTCGCCTTCCGCAATCTCGAAACCAAGAAAGCTGCTCGCGACCATGCTCGTGAATCCTGGGAAAGTGAGCGGCGGCGAGTGGCAGAGCAGGTGAGCCCGCGTGATTTCGAGGCCATCGCCAGGCAGCAGTATTACACCGCAGACGCTGCTGTTCAGAATGCCGTCAGTGGTACCGGCCCAACACCGACGGGGGTCTACAGTACTGAAATCAAACTGCGTTCGCTATTGGGGTTGCCGACGACCGACGGTCGGGTGATTCGACCAACGACGCGGCCCCTGGAAGCGCAATTCGTCTTTGATTGGCACGAGTCTCTGGAGCTTGCGACGACGCGTCGCATCGAGAACCGCAAACAAGCTGCCAATATTCAGAAACGCGAGTTGGAGCTTAAGGCCGCTCAGAACCTAACGCGACCGCAAGTCGACTTGGTGGGAGAGTATCGGCGTCTGGCGGACGATCCCGGGAATCAGGATCCTCTGTTCGACCAAGCACTTCAGGGGTGGCGCATTGGCGTTGAAATCCAGCGTGCGATCGGAAATCGCCGCGAACACGCCGCCGTTCGCAACGCTGAACTTCGACTGCGTCGTGAACATGCCCTATTTGAGGAGCAGCAGCAACAACTGGCTGCGGATTTGCGAACCGCGTTTACTGAATTGGATCGTGCGTATGGTGTTACTCAGTCGCTGGCAATAAGTCGCGAGGCGGCGGGGGTCCGCTTGCAGGCCGAAGCCGAGCGTCACGCGGCGGGTGAAGCTGATATCGAAACGTTGCTGCAGGCGCAAATCCGCGAGACGGAAGCGGCGACGTCTTATCAACGGTCCCTTATCGATTACAACCTCGCGATCGTCAAGGTTCATTTTGCTCGCGGGTCGCTGCTCGACATGCTACAAATCGGATTCTCCGAGAGCGGTCCTCCCGATGAGATTCTGTTTTCACAACGTTCGCAATCCGTCTTCGCAATGGGAGATGATGAGGGCCGCGCGATAGTTGCTGAAAGGACGCCGACGTCGCTGCGTTAACCCAAGATCTCCGCAGGTGCCTCAACGCACCGACTTACGTTGAGCGATTTCGAATGGGATGGCAGGGAGGAGGCCGTAGTCGGTACGCCGCGGCTTTGGCATGGGATTCTCTACGGTGGGGGCAGGCGTCGTTTCCTTGAGAACGCGCAGGAGAAGGTTGCCGCGCAGGCCGGGTTCCGCTTCCTCAACGGCAGTGGTGATTTTTACGGCGAATCTATTTAAGTTGTCCGTTACGACCTCAGCACTAACGCCCTTGGGAGCGTCGTCGAGTTCGACTCGCATCTCTTTCGCGACGAGGTTTTTCACAAGCGGATTCACGTTCAAAAAGGTTTCACCGCCGCGAACCAGATTCACTCGTCGATCAGGCATGATGATCGCAAAGGGTGGCGTAGCTCGCGGTTTACCGCTGATGATGACCGTCCAATCTTCCACAGGCACCAAGTGATACCAGATAAATGCCTGCATCATGTTTTCGGCAGGCACGCCGGGTCGCGTCAGCATCACGCTGCTGCCCTTGCCGCTTCGTGCGTGGCCTTCCATTTCTAAGAGAACGGGACCGTCGGGAGGAGTTGCTGGAACGGTCAGGGTCATGCGGGTTCGTTCAGCATTCCCTGGGATCACGCCACCGTCCAGCCGAAACTCTGGGGGCGGGTCGACCAACGACAATTCGATATCTTCCGCGAAGCCATCGTTACGCAGCGCGAACACCGTGATCGGCACAACGGCCCCGGCATGTGCGATGATGCTCGACGGGACCACGCGAAGTTCGTAGTCCGGTTGTGGGCCTCGCAAGTTCAGCCGATAGATGAAGTCCTTGCCGCCATTGCGCTGCGCGTCGCCCACGTGCAGGAAGTACTCACCGGTGCCGGGGATGACTGCCTCCAAGTGCGAGTCAGCGTGATGCGTTAAGAACGCCTGTGACTTGTCTTCGTGGTCATCGTTGTACGCCAACTCCTTACCCTGGGCGTCCGTGATGCTCAAGATCGAGTCGAGTGGTGATCCGTGTCGGCGAGCCTGCACATCAACGACCAGACGGCCGAATCCTTCAAGGCGATAGATGTCCTGGTCACCCGGGTAGTCGATGCGACCATTGATGATTGAGCGAGTCTTTACACTTTGGCTTGTCTTTAGATCGTTGTTGGGTTCTTCATCAAACACTTCCGGCAAACGATCGACCTGCATCGGAAAGCGGATCACTGTGCCATCGTATTGCGGGGCCGAATACCATTGAACGGGACGATAGTGACGGCGAGACGCCATTTTGATATCGAGCGTGTCTTGTGAAAGATTCCAACCCTCAAGTTCGACTTTAACATCCGAGTCCACCCGCGCACCCAGCGGGAAAATACTGGTGACGAATGGCAACTCGCCCAAGGTGATCCGATAAACGAAATCCTCACGACCGCGGTAAATTGAGTCGTGAATCTGAACCATGTACTTACCGTCGCGAGGCACCTCGTAGTAGAGGACCGGATCCTGACGATAGTGGAACGAGTCGGAGTAAGCCACTTCGTTGCCGTTCGAGTCTGAGAGGCTCATGACGGCTTGGAACCAGCCGGGAACGGCATCTGCGAGATACGGAATCACTTCCCGAGCGGCGGCTTGGATGACCAGACGCATCCCCTTTTTCGCTTCGAAGGAAAACGTGTCGGCATCGCCGGGCATGATCTGTCCGTTGACGACAATCGGCAACTGGTTGATGACCGGGTCTGGCTCGACGTCGTTCGGTTCGGTCTCGCGAACCTCGGGCCACTTGCCAACTTGAATCCAGATTGGATTCGACATCGACGCCTCGGTCAACATTCTCAGTTCGCGTTTGCCCGGCTCGGCGTCTTTAGCCACGCTGATCTTGAGCGTTACTTCTTCCGCCAATTGCTCGTTCGGCTGACGCTTGGGATCCGCTTCTCGTTGGCGGTAAATCTCCATCTCTCGCAGTTGATCCTCGCTGATTCCAGCAGCCTCTGCGATCTCTTCGGACGTTGGTCGCTTGCTACTTCCCGCCTCTTCCAGCTTCATACGTGCCTCGTCGAGAGCCATTCGCAAGTTGTTGTACTCGCCGCGTGTCATCGGGCGATACCACTTGAGAACCTCGACTTCAACGCCGCCACCGACGACATAGGCCTCCGCAGCTTCCTCGAGGAATTGGCCGCCTACCACAACCTCGCACGATTCACCCTGTTGGCAGCCCGCAGGAAAGGCGTACGCCAAGTGTGGGTCTCGCGAACCTTGCTGTGCTGTGGCGGGACGAGCAGCGAGCAAGGTCATGGCAGCTGCGAGCAAGCAGACGCCGCACTTCCGCATAATATCCCGACTCATTATTCTCTCCGCGACATCAATAGTTTCGGCGACAAGACGCAAGCGATGTTCGAACTCGCCGCGCGCTGCCACGCGTTAGGTGAGTTCCGTTACACGGCCTCCCGATTCCATTCCTTCGTCCTCGCCAGGTGTTGCGCGGATAAACTCGCCGCGAGGATTCGGCAAGCCGGCTTCGGGATCGATTCCCACGAGTTCGTACATCGTTCCGATCAGGTCGCACGGATACACGGGGCGTTCTTTGACGGTCTCGGCGCGAGCATTGGAAGCACCAACGATCTGTCCACCCTTGAAGCCTCCGCCGGCGACTAATGTTGAGAATACCGCGCCGAAGTGATGGCGACCGCCATTCCAGGGTGATTCCGTCGCAACTTTCGGCGATCGACCGAACTCCCCGACGCACCAGACGATGGTGCTGTCCAGCAGACCTCGATCCGCCAGATCTGCGATCAGCGTCCCTAAGCCGCGATCCAACTCAGGCAGCTTACGACGCATGGCCACAAAATGATCCTTATGGGTATCCCAACCGCCGTGATTGATCGTGACAAACTTAGTGCCTTGCTCGACCAGTCTGCGAGCTGCCAAACACGATTGACCGAACGTCGTGCGACCGTAGCGAGCGCGCAGCTCGGCGTCTTCGGTGTTGAGATCAAACACATTGCCCGCATCGCCCAGCATCAGATCGTACGCATGCTCCCTGGATTTCGTAGCGATGGCCAGTTCTGTATTGTCGCGTAGCGAATTGCCGAGCGAGTTGACGCGTTGCAACAAGTCGCGTCGCTGCATCTGCTGTGCATCGGATAGATCGGGCGCGACGATCCCTTCCACCGCAAAACGAGCTGCGTTCGGATCGCCACCTGTTGCAAAGGGTTTGTAACGCATTCCCATTAAGCCCGCTTCGGAGAAGCGTCCTTGCGGGCTGGTCAGCACAACGTACGGAGGAATCAAGCTCTCTTCTTGCGTGCCATCTGACTCGGGGAAACCCTTAAAGGCGGTGACGACGGCCCCGGCCGCAGGATAGACAACTCTTCCCGGCATGCGGCCCGTTTGCGTTAGATAAGACGCAGTCTCGTGCCCGTTTTGCCCATGTGTAAAGCTGCGAATCAGAGAATACTTATCGGCCAGCTTACTGAGTTCCGGAAGCAACTCGCCAATCTGAAAGCCCGGTATGTTGGTCGCACACGTCTTGCTCAGCGGCCCGGTATAGTCGGTCCCGGCTTCTGGCTTTGGATCAAACGTATCGATGTGAGTTGGACCGCCCGACAACCAGATCTGGATTACCGCTTTCGCCTTCGCCGGAATCACCTTGGCTCCCGCCGTCGAAGTTGCGTAGTCCTCGGCCACTAGCCGCGATGCGATCATCATTCCTGCCGAACTGAGCAGTCCACTTTGAATCGCTTGCCGGCGAGTTAGGTTTGGCCCCCAACTTGAACAACCACCGCAATGTTTTGTGTTGGACATGGAAGCACTCCTAGGCAATTAGTGTCGAAATAGAAATTCATCGCTATTCATCAGCGCCCACACGACGTCCTGCGCACCGCTCATGGAACTGCAAAGCCCGCTGACCGTATATCGCTCATCCGTTGTTGGACGCCGCGAGAGGATTGCGAGATAGAGTATTTCGGAAGGGTCTGACGATGCGGTCGCTTGTTGAAGCAGCTCTCTCATCTTTGGTCCCGTCTTCAACTTGTTACGCAAATGATTCGAGTTCAGCAGATGCAGGGCTTGTGCGGCGGAAAAGCTATTGTTCCGATCGCTCTCCAATCCGGTGTCGCGAGTGGGACGTCCGAACATTTCCAAAAAGCTGCTAGTAATGCTTCCGTCAGGCAACGCGATCGCCCGCTGATTATCCGGCAGGAAGGTAAAGGGCTCGGGAATAATGCTGGAGTAGGTTTCGGTCGTCCCCGTCGCGATGCAGATGGCATCGATCAGCACCTCGGCGTCCAGTCGCCGCGTTTGATAGAACGCGAACTCTTCGGCTGCTCGAGAGGACTTGCTCTGCGGGATACTGGAGAGTTGATAGGTATGCGAGTTGAGTATGTGGCGATAGAGATGCCTTAGGTCATAGTCCGCGCTAATGAGTTCGTCAGCGAGATGATCGAGCAGGGCTTTGTTTGACGGTGGATTGTCCGTTCGCATGTCATCGGGCGGGTCGACAATTCCTCGCCCGAGCAGCCAATACCAGATTCGATTGCTAATCGCGCGTGCGAACCATGGATTGCGTTTGTCCACCAGCCAGTCGGCGAACACCCGACGTGGATCTTCACCAGCTGGAATCTGTACCGCTGCACCGTTCGGAAGGACCGCCAGAAGCGGCTCGGTGCTGATCGTTGAATTGCCGCGTCTTGGGTCGAAGAAGACGATTTCCTCCTTCCACTCACCTGTTGGTTTGAAACCAACTTGAGAGAAGAACGTGCTCATCCCTTCCATCCGATACTCTGGCCATCGATCGGCACGTTCACAAAGAAAGGTTAACGCAACCGCTTCGGCAATCGCTGGCGGCTCTTTGCTTTGTATCGCGCGATAGAAGTTAACTTGTGGTGTACGAAAATTGCTGCCAGACGCCGTAAGCAATTGGCGTGCGAACTCGTCATAGGGCATGTTGTTGGCGATCGATGTGCGAATCCAACGGTGATAAGCCTGAGCCGCATTCGGCCAGAGCTTGATAGGAAACTCTGCCTTCACACGCAGGATGTCACACCACTTCATGGCCATGTAGTCCGCAAACTCGGGGCGTTCCAGCACGCGATCAATGCACGCCGAACGTTTCATCGGATCGGGACTGTCCGCGAACTCTCGTGCCTCGTCCAGCGTGGGGAGCGTGCCGAGCATATCGACATAGACGCGTCGCAGGAAAACGGCGTCGGAGCAGAGTTTCGCAGGCTGGATGTTGAGTTGGGCCCATCTGGCAAATGTCAGATCGTCGATTTTGTTTTGGACCTGAAGCGGCTCCTCACTAACGAAGGGATTCTCCTCGTTCAACGACCGTCCGTCTGGACCGACGTCAGACTGGAACGCGAAGCCGAAACCTGTCGATTCCACGGGCTGCTCCCCGTTCATCCCTGCTTGTCGACTGCGATCTCGCTTCAGCGAGACTTGCGACTCCTGCTGGTGGCTGGCCCGTTGCCATTCCGCATTCAACCCCCGTGCAATGGCACCGGTCGGAGGGCGGAGTGATCGCTGTGCCGATCCTGCCTCCAGCGCGGGCCACATGAGCGCCACAACCATAATCACAGTGAGCGCCCCACAAAGAGCAGCACCAGCAACGATGCTCCAGTCAACACCTCGCCTGCCGTGACGATGTGTGTCCACGTGAATAACACGGCGCTCCGACGATAGAATCGGTTGACCAGACACCATGTACCTCGTTCTCGGGTGGGTTATGCCTCACGAATACGAGAGAACGCCACACCTTCAATCTCCACCAATAAATCTCCACGACACACATCCGCTTGTGCGTAAATCGTGGGCAACGGGCCGAAGCGACGCTCGCAAACTACGCGACACTTCTCATAGTCTTCGGGCCGCTTGACGTAGACTCTGACCTTGGCCAAGTCGGCGATCTGTGCTCCAGCTCCCGGCAAACCATGTCGTTCGAGATTCTCCGGACCGATCAGCCGTTGAATGTTATCGATGGTTTGTTCGGTTTGCCGTTCGATATCCCCTAAATGCACACTCTCCGAATTGACAATGCTGGCGGTCCCTGAAATCCAAGTCGTGACGTAGTCGCCGACCACCATGGCCATCGCCCGCGAGAACTTTGGACTCTTTGCAGAAAAACTCTTTGCATAATCGAAGGCCGAAACCTGTTGAGGATTCTCCAAGGGTTGCAGGTGGACATCAGTACGTTGGGTTTGGAGAGCCAAACAACTGACGGCTAACCCGCGTCCCGCCATGCCAATGCCAGTGCTGGCCGGGTAGAAGATTGAATCTCCTCGACGAATCGCCATACGGCCCTGCGATTCCTGCTCTGCAAAAAAGTCCGTTCGTGCTCGGTTCAATTCGCGATAACGCTCGATCCCATCTTCGTCTTCGGTGATTCCGCCCTGATACAACCAAGTGCGGACGACATCGTTGAAGGATGTGCCTGCCCGCTCCAATCGATTGGCTACCTCGTCAAACGCTTCCTTGGTTTGATCATAGGCCGTTGTCGCCGTTGGAGGCGGCACGATTCCGGAAAGCTGTGTCCACCGCAGTCCTTCGTAACTGACTTGCACCACATCAGGCTCGGGGAACTCCACGGCAACGCCGTTACCACCGAGAGCCCAAGCCTCGATCGCCAACGCCTGGCCACCGCACGGAGGCTGGACAATGAAGTTCGTCGCAGGTGCACGATCACCAAAATAAGCGGCAAATATCTTGCGACATGCCTCCTCGTCTTCGGCACTCCGCAGGAAGACAGTCTGCGAAGTCACCGTCATTGGATGGGCTTGTTGCCTCAAGATGGCACGAATCGTCGAGACAGCCTCCCAGGCTTGATCGACGACCTCACCGGTCTCTTGTGGAGTGACCATGAGGGCCACTCGACAGACCTTTTCCAGATCGACGACGCTGTGCTGTTGCGCCGACAACAGACACGGCGGCATATGGTTGCCAGTTCCGGAGTTGCCGTTTCCTTGATGACACGAGTGCTGACATTCTTCGTGCGACAGCATTCGCTTCATCGGCTCCATTCGATAGCAAATCGCGGATCCAGATTCTTGCCGTTGCTCAGTTTCTGGTTTTTCTAAGATTTTCAGAGGAGCAACCGGATCAGACTTGGAAGATTTATTCACTAGATTCCTCTCCACCCCGTCACTAACCGAAATCGCAAGTCGCCACGTCAACCAACCAGACTTGCGGAGAAGATTCGTTCACTAAGACCTATCGCTGTAATCGGGGCTGTTGTGCTGATGGAGGTGTCGAAGGCAGTGACTCATACTATCAGAGACGTTGCACATCGACTTCAACGTATCCACCAATGACAGCACTTCCCGGACCATCTGTTTTCCAGAAGCCTCATCGCTCCCCGCCCGGTGGCCTCGATTCAGCGATGAATCGGTCGGCCCCGCTCATTTCTCTTGTACGAAATACACGGATTTGCGGCGATTCTTTAAAGAAAAATCTGAGTCGGCGTATTGATACTGTGCATAGCGCGCCAATTCGAGCGCAAAGAGCGCCCGTCACCGCACAGGCAAACCGTCCCTCAACCACGCGTTCGGACGGCTTTTTAAGCCGTTGCCCCCACGAGTTTGTCCAACTCTTCCTTGAGTTTGCCCAGGATATCTTCGTAAGAAAAGGCACCCAACTCCTCAGTGCCTCGCTTGAGATTGACGAAATTCGGCCCACACCACAGCCCCAGATCAGCATCGTCAGTCTCGCCGGGGCCGTTCACGCGACAGCCCATAACAGCGATCGTGATAGCATGGTCTTTGGCATACTCGGTCATGGCTTTGACTTGTTGAGCCAACTCGATGAACGCTTCATTTTCGACGCGCGAGCAACTCGGGCACGAAATGATATTCATCGTACTCAGGCCATAGTCGACGACGGATCGGACGCGCCCCGCCGCGATGTCCGCCAAGATGCTTCGACCTGCTTGAATCTCTTCGGGCTTCTTCGGATTGGGAACGGTCAGCGAGACACGAATCGTGTCGCCAATGCCGCGACTGATCAATTGTTCGAAGGCAATGCGAGTCTTGATGATCCCGTCCGGCGGCATCCCCGCTTCGGTCACGCCAAGATGCAGCGGCACGTCCGGACGAGCTTCCGCGAAGCGGCGATTGACTTCGATCACCAGTTGCGGGTCTGAGTCTTTCAACGAAACACAGTAACGCGTAAAGCCAATCGAATCGAGATACTCGCAGTGGTCGAGCGCGCTTTCAAGCATTGGCCCGATCGAATCGTCATCCGCGTACATTTCCTTCTTGGCGGGATCGACACTGCCACAGTTGACTCCGACCCGGATCGCACAATCGTTCGCGGCTGCCACTCCGGCGATATAGGCCACCTTCTCCTGCCAGGGCAGATCACGTTCATGGTGGTACAGGTGGCCTGGGTTGTAGCGAATCTTATCGACATGCGGAGCGACTAGCTCGGCGAGCCGGTAGTTCTCCTGAAGATCGACCGAAAGGTTGGCCTTTGTCTGACGACGAATCTCGGCCAAAGCTTCCGCATCTTTTTTACTGTCGACCGCGATCCGAACAACATCCGCACCGGCCTCGTGCAACGCATTAACCTGCTCGACGGTGGCAGCAACATTCTGAGTATGAGTCGCGGTCATGCTCTGCACCGCGACCGGATTGTTGTCGCCGATGATTACAGAGCCGATTTTGACGGGACGAGTTGGATTGCGAGTGATTTCCACGGGGCTTGGACTTTCATGGAGGCAGTTTGTCGCGACATCGAGCGTGCCACTGGCTCTGCCAGTGCCGTCAAGGCTTGCACTGGCAGAGCCAGTGGCACACCGCAACGTCCTTAAACGGCTGATTCTCGACTAACCGCAATGATTCTAGCAACATCACATCGACAGAGTAGCGACCGCGTTCCCGACGGCCAAGCCGCTTGACGCTCTGCCTACCAACTGATATCCCGGTGGTGTGAAATACGAACCCAATTTCCATGTTGTCCTGCACGAACCCGAAATCCCGCAAAACACGGGAAACATCGGGCGTACGTGCGTTGCGACCGGCGCCAAGCTCTGGCTCGTCCAGCCGTTGGGATTCAGCATGGAGGAACGGATGGTGCGTCGCGCGGGTCTGGACTACTGGCCCCACCTTGAATGGGAGATGACCGAGGATTGGAATGATGCCACCACTCGACTGCCAGCTCGCCGTCCGTGGTTCTTCTCGAAGAAAGCCACACATTTGTATACCGACGTTGCCTTTGAACGGGGCGATGTGTTCGTGTTCGGATGCGAGACCAAGGGTTTGCCGGACGCCATCATCGAAGCCAACGCAGATCGCTGCCTTCGCATTCCGATCCGCGAACAAGTCAGAAGCTTAAATCTCGCCAACGCCGTCGCCGTGACCTTATTTGAGGCTCTACGGCAATTTGATACGGCACATCCATCCAGCAACGTGGGTGCCACCTCTGGCTCGACCAACCGTGCCGAACGGACCGTTGGACCAGCCAACCGCGGCACGCAACTACAACAATGACTTAGGAGTTCCCGATGCCCACGATTCCCGCCGCAGCCCTTCAAGAGTTCGCGACCGCATTGCTTGCCGCCGGCGGTGCGACGGAAGAAGAATCACGTCGAGTCGGACCGAGTCTGGTGGATGCGAACCTGCGCGGCTATGAATCGCACGGTGTGATGCGGATTCCGTATTATCTGGAAGCAACTAAGACCGGCGAGTGTGAGTCCGGTGCCGAATTGACGATCCTGAAAGAGTCGCCCACCCACATTACGGCGGATGCCAACTGGGGCTTTGGGCAAGTGCAAGCCGGTCGCATGATGGAGCGTCTTACCGAGAAGGCTCGAAGCAGCGGCATGGCGATCGGCACGATCATTCATTGTGGACACATCGGACGATTGGGCGAATACTGCGAACGAGCGGCGGCCGATGGGCTCGTCTCGATGCTGATGGTCAATTCGCACGGAGCTGCGGCGCGCGTGGCACCTCCGGGCGGCAAAGCCCCGCGTCTCAGTACGAATCCGCTGGCGATTGGCGTCCCCAACGGCGATGAACCGCTGATCCTTGATTTCAGCACCAGCGCCACAGCCGAGGGCAAAGTGCGTGTGAAGAAGATCGCGGGCGAGACCTGTCCCGAGGGCTGGTTGCTTGACAGTGAAGGCCGGCCGACGACCGACCCGAACAAACTCTACGCCGACCCGCCTGGCTCGATTCTGCCAATGGGAGGCAATCAAGCGTACAAAGGTTTCGGCTTAAGCTTGATGATCGAAATCCTGACCGGAGCTTTGTCGGGCGGTGTCGTCGCGCGTCAGCCGTTCTATCCAAAGAAGGGCAACTGCGTGTTCCTGATGTTGCTGGATCCCGCTGGGTTCGGCGGAGCCGAGCATTTTCAAACCGAAGTCGCGAATCTGGCCGAATACATTCGCAGTTGCCCTCGCATCGAGGGCTGCGCGCGGATCGTCCTGCCGGGCGACCCCGAACGTTGGGTGTTCGCTGACCGCTCCAAGAACGGCATCTTTCTCGATGACGAGAACTGGGCGGCACTCTGTCGGTTGGCGAAGGACTTGGGGGTCGCGGTGCCTGCAATGTAGCCATCACGCTCCGCGTGATGAGCCTGCAAAGTGGACGCCGAAATTCAATCCAGCCGAATCGTGGCGCAAGCCTCCTTCTAAAGGCTCGTCACGGCGGAGCGTGACGGCTACTTTATGTCGCTTGCAATCGCGACTCAGCAACCACATCATATTGGCTGCCGCTGACAGACTTCCCACCCTTTTGATGAGGCTGCCCGATGAACGCGTTTCGGCTCTCCGTGATGTCGCTTGTCATAACATGCTCCGCGTATGGTCTTCACGCTGCTGAACTTGATCTTGTGCGTGGTGTCGCCTCCCAGCCTCTGAAGGCACAAGTGAAGCGAGTCGTCGATGCACTCAGCTATCTCGGCGAACCGTTAACTGGCGAGCAGCAAGCCCAGTTTGACGCAGCGATCAAGGAGATGGACGACGCCAAGTCGACAGCAGTCATTCAAGCCGTCCTCGATCCGCTCTGCTTGGCGGGCGTAAACATCAATCCGGAGAGTCGCGTGAAGGTAGCCCGCGGTGCTGCTACGGCGAGCCTCAATGAACAAGGCTGGCGAGTCTTCCTGGTCAAGGTGCATAACGAAGCTGGGGTTACCTCGCCGCTGGGCGTTCAAAGTCCCAACGCCGCACCGGTGTATGCCCGCTCCAGCAACGCGGCGGCTCCCGATTTACGTGTGAAGCCAGAAGATGTTCCCAACCGTTGGACCGATGTGCAAGCGTTCGACAGCCAGCCGCTCAACAAGACGCTCTCAGGGCTAGAGCTTGAGTACCGTGTGATTCAAATCTACAGCCGCGATCGCGGGAAACGCGAAGCGACTTTGAAATTCGACGTCGGGCAAGGCACTCAGGATCTCGGCTTCCGCAACGAGTTGGCAATTCTGTTCGAGTGCCAAGCAGCCGTTAAGGTCGAAGTCGAAATCCTCGATACCGACGGCACGCCGACAACGGGCCAATTCGTCGTCCGGGATGTGCGAGGTCAAGTCTATCCAGCGCGTTCGCGACGACTGGCCCCCGACTTTTTCTTTCACGATCAAGTGTATCGGCACAGCGGCGAGTTCCTCGTCCTGCCGCCTGGCAAGTACGAAGTCACCTACACACGGGGCCCTGAGTATCGAATTTTGAAACGAGAACTGGTTGTCCCTGTCGCCGAGACTCACAAGGAAACCTTTCAGCTCGAACGTTGGATCAAGCTGACGGATCACAATTGGTACTCAGGCGATCATCACGTGCATGCTGCGGGCTGTGCTCACTACGACGCTCCGACACAAGGCGTTACGCCCGAAGCCATGATGCGACATATCCTCGGCGAGGATTTGAACGTTGGTTGCGTGCTCTCCTGGGGACCGTGCTGGTATTTCCAAAAGCAGTTTTTTGAAGGCGACATCAACCGGCTGTCGACACCGAACTACTTGATGCGATACGACGTCGAGGTCTCGGGATTTCCCTCGCAACACGCGGGGCACCTCTGCCTGTTGCGACTGAAAGATGACGATTACACTTATCCGGACGAGGCGGAATTCGACTGGGCCTTCGGCCCCGAGAAGGGCCACTTCAAAGGGACTCGCACCGAACACATCGGCGAATGGCCAACGTGGGACTTGCCCATTTTGGCTTGGGGCAAGCAACAAGGCGGCGTCGTTGGCTTCTCGCACAGTGGCTGGGGCTTGCAGTTGCCGGATGTGATGCCGGACGGTTCGCGACAGTTTCCGGTCGGCAATTGGGGCGGAGCAAGTCCCGATTGGAAGGGCCGTTCGCCGGACAAGTTGCCCGACTATGCGATGCCTCGCTTCGATGGGATCGGAGCGAACGAGTACGTCGTGGACGTCACGCATGGTGTGTGCGATTTCATCTCGTCGGTCGATACGCCTTCGGTGTGGGAATTGAACATCTGGTATCACACGTTGAACTGCGGATACGAATGCCGGATTAGCGGCGAGACTGATTTTCCTTGTATTTACGGCGAGCGTGTTGGGCTCGGTCGCGGCTACGTCAAACTCGACGACCAGCCGCTAACGTTCGATACTTGGATTCAAGGCATCAAAGACGGACGGAGCTACTGCTGTGATGGCTTGAGCCATTTGTTCGACTTCAAGATCAACGATTTTGAAGTGGGGCAGCCGGGGATTTACGATCGCGCCAGCGTGATGCCGGCGGATGCTGGCGAAAAACTTGTGGTGTCGGTGAATGCAGCCGCGATGCTGGAAGATCAACCGCGTGAAGACATCCGCCGACTGAGGCTAGATCAGAAACCCTATTGGCACGTCGAACGGGCTCGCGTCGGCAACACGCGGCAAGTGCCTGTCGAGTTGATCGTCAACGGCCAGTCCGTCGCGACAACGAACATCGACGCCGATGGCAGCATTCAAGATGTTCAGTTTGAATACCAACTGGAACGTTCCAGTTGGGTGGCGGTGCGGATTTTCCCCAGTTGCCACACGAATCCAATCTTCGTCGAAGTCAAAGGGGAACCGATTCGAGCCAGCAAACGCAGCGCTCAATGGTGCCTCGACGCGATCGACGTTTGCTGGAGCCAAAAGGAACCTCGCACGCGAAAAGAAGAAAAAGAAGCCGCCTCCGCCGCCTACGAGCAGGCACGCGAAGCGTATCGTAAAGTTCTAGCCGCGTCGTTCGATGACACGAAGTCCGAGTAGCCAGCTGACAGTTGGAACCACTAATGGACACTAACTGACACTAATCGGAGACCCTACCCTGCGGGCGCATTGATTAGTGTCAGTTAGTGTCCATTAGTGGTTTTCCCCGGCAGACAAGAAGTCAGGAAGCGACGGTATGACAGCAGATCCGGCCAAGAAGAAGCAAGCTGCGAAAGTAGTTCGTGGTTTGCGACGCGACTATGCGGATGCCGAATGCGCACTCATTCACGACACCCCTTTCCAGTTGCTCGTCGCGACCGTGCTGTCGGCACAATGCACGGACGAGCGGGTCAATATCGTGACCAAAGTCCTGTTCGCAAAGTATCCGACTGCGAAGGATCTCGCTGCAGTACCGCTGAAGGAAATCGAAAAACTGGTCCAAAGCACCGGCTTCTTCCGCAACAAGGCCAAGAACATCAAAGCCCTTTCGCAGCGATTGTCAGAAGAATTTAATGGAGAAGTGCCGCAAGATCTCGATATTCTCGTCAACTTGCCAGGTGTGGGGCGAAAGACCGCGAATGTGGTGTTAGGCACGGCATTTGGCATTCCGACCGGCGTCGTGGTCGACACACATGTGGGGCGAATAAGCAAGCGATTGGGACTGACGGCGAGCACAGACGCCGTCAAGATCGAGCGAGATTTGATTGAACTGCTACCGCGGAAGGAGTGGATCGACTATTCTCATCGATTGATTCACCACGGTCGTCGCGTCTGCAAGGCCCGTAAGCCATTGTGTGACGAGTGCGGGTTCAAGAAGATCTGCCCACGAATCGGAGTCGAGCATTAAATGATTCTTTCTGGTGACGAGATCCGCAGCCACCTTGGCACTGAAATTGTGATCGAGCCTTTCGATGAAGCGAAACTCAATCCCAATAGCTACAACCTGACGTTGCATGACGAGATCATGATCTATGAAGAGATCGTACTCGACATGCGACACCCCAACCGAGTTCGCCGCATCCAGATCCCAGAAGACGGACTCGTACTCAGTCCAAATCAGCTTTATCTCGGTCGCACCGCCGAGTATACGGAAACACACAACTTCGTGCCGATGATCGAAGGCCGCTCGTCGATCGGCCGGTTGGGCCTGTTCGTCCACGTCACGGCCGGCTTCGGCGACGTCGGATTCCGCGGCCACTGGACGTTAGAGATGTTTGCCGTCCAGCCCGTGAAGATCTATCCAGGCGTTCCGATTTGCCAAATCTTCTTCCACGAGATCAAAGGCAACATCAAAGAGTATTGCAGCGAGAAGTATCAAAACGCCCGCGATATTCAACCGAGCCTGCTGTATCGCGAGTTGAATCCGGACGCGAAAGAAGATGATCCGCAGTTGGTGTTTGAGTTTGGGCGAGATCGACACTAACAATCGCTTGTGTAAGTTCCCGAGTCGACTTCTCACCTGAGGCGTCGCCGATGCGCCTTCTCACGATAATTCTCGCGTTCTGCAGCGTGTCCGTCGTGTTTGTCGCACTGGTGAAGTGGGCGAAGACTGGGACGGGCTATTGGCCTCCGGGCGTCTTGGGAATGCTGCTTGCCCTCATTTTGGGGTTGGGAGCAGTTTGCGCCGTGCCAGCATTCATCGTTGCTCTTCGGGAAGTTACGCCTTGGTTGTGGGTGTTCCCGCCGCTTTAGGATGCGGTGTCATTTCAAGGATCGAGAGGAAGAAGCTAAACACAGAATTTCGGAGGTCACGGAGCGTGGCAAGAGCAGAAACTCCGTGTTCTCTGTGCCACCGTGGTAAAAATAACGAAGCAAGAGTCGTCACGCGATTGGATATTTCCAGTCGCCACGATACTCACGCTTGAGTAGCCCATTGGCTTGCTCATCGCCGACGCACCGCTCCTTCACTCCATCCCATTCAACGCTCCGCCCGAGCTTGTAAGACAACATGCCGAGCAAGCTCATGTTGGTGGAACGATGGCTGGATTCGATGTCGCAGACGGGCTTCTTGCCGGTCTCGATGCTGTTCATAAAGTCAGCCCAAAGTGCTGTGATGCTGTGACCATCCGGTTCTTGGTGTTGTGCGTTGTGATGGAGGACTTCGCCTTTGCCATCGGCCGGATAAAACGTCCAGCCATCACGCCAGCCCATGTGGAACGTGCCTTTGGTTCCGTAGAAGTAGCAGCCGATCGAATGCTTCTCGGTTTCATTGCCCGCAAAGCGACGATGCTCCCACGTGGCGGTGAAAGATTCGAACTCGAAGGTCGCGACTTGCATGTCAGGCGCGTCGGTTGTCTGTTCGGTCTCGTTCAGCACTGCTTCGCCTTTGATTGGGCGTCCGCCCGTAGAGTAGACCTTGCGAGGATACTTTTCATCGGTCCACAGCAAAACTTGATCGAGCCAGTGAACGCCCCAATCACCGAGCGTGCCGTTGGCATAGTCGAGGAAGTTTCGGAAGCCGCCAGGATGGATGCGACTGTTGAAAGGCCGCAGAGGAGCGGGACCGCAATACATTTCCCAATCGAGCCCGTCGGGAACTTCGCTGTTCTTGTTCGGCAGCTCAGCCCCACCACGGCTATGAACGAACGTTCGGACCATTCCGATGTCGCCTGCTCCGCCGTCTTTTAAGAACTTCATCCCCGAGACATAGTGCGGACCAATCCGCCGATGGAGACCGACTTGGATGACGCGACCTGACGCCTGCGCCGCGTTCAACATTGCTCGGCTTTCCATGATCGTGTGGCCGGTTGGTTTCTCGACGAAGATGTGGGCACCTTTATCAATCGCCGCGATGGTATTCAAGGCGTGCCAGTGGTCCGGCGTCGCGATGATCGCGATGTCGATCTTCTCTTTGTCGAGCAACTCGCGGAAATCGCCGTACGTTTTCGGCGTGTCACCCGACAGATCGGTCACTTCCTCGGCGGCGAGTTCCAACGCGTTCTGATCTACGTCGCATAACGCAACGGCTTTGCACTGTCCCCCCGCCATCGCTTCTTTCAAAATATTCATGCCCCACCAACCGGAGCCAATCAACGCGGTGCGGTATTGTTTGGCCTTGGGTGCGGCGTGGATGAAGGGTACTCCGCTCAAGGCGAGTCCCGTAGCGGCGGTCGCGTGAATGAACTGACGGCGATTGAGTGGCATGATGATTCCCTGCTAGTGTGGATTGTAGAAGCAATCACGCTCTGCCGTGATGCTAAGGGAGTTGAGTACCTACAGTTGTGAATCCCGTTTTGCAAGTTGACGATCGGCGAATAGGCTAGTCGTGGCGGAGTGCGACGGCGATTCATTATATCGAATGCTGACCAATGCCTGCACGGTATCAAACTTCCGGAGAAGCTGTTCAAAGCCCCTCTTATACTCGCGCCCGGGGTTGGTTCAACGGGAAACCGGAATGTTCTTGGAACTAGCCTCGGCGCGACACATGCACGAGATCACCGAAGCGGGCTCACGGCAGCGGCGTGCTTGTTCCTATCGATTCTTCATCCGCGGGTCGAGTGCGTCGCGGAGTCCGTCGCCGAGGAAGTTCAGTGAAAACAGGGTCATTGCCAGTGTCATGCCTGAGAAGACAACCAGCCACCAGTAGATTTTGATCGGTGTGATAACTTGAGTACCTTCGTTGACCAGCAGTCCCCACGAGACGTCTGGAGGCGAAACGCCAAGCCCTAAGAACGAGAGAAACGATTCGAAGAGCATCACGGCAGGAATCGTCAGCGTCAGATACACGATCACGATGCCTAGCACATTTGGGATGAGGTGCCGGAAGATGATTCGTGTTCGGCCCGCACCGATGACTCTCGCGGCTTCCACAAACTGTTCGTTCTTCAGCGAAATGACTTGGCCACGGACGACGCGAGCCATCGTCAGCCAATAAAAGGCACCGATGACGACATAAAAGATGACCAGCTGGTTGACGCCGTGCTCGTCCAGCCAGCGCTTCGTGTCTTCGGCTCCCAGAATGGTCAGCAGAAAGATGACGACGAAAATGAAGGGAATGGAATACATAATATCGACGAACCGCATCATAAGCTCGTCAATCCAACCACCGCAGTAGCCAGCGATCGCACCGTAGCTGACTCCGATTGCCAAGGAGACCAAGGTCGCAACAACTCCTACGATCAACGAGACCCGAGCCCCCCAACACACTCGCGACAAGACATCTCGTCCAAGGTCGTCCGTCCCGAAAATGGACGGAATGCACCAATCGCCGAATACCGCAATTCGCAATCGCAACATCGCTTGAACGATTGGCCCGGGGTTGTTCCACAACTTCAGTAGCGGATTGTTGTTCGTTTCGGCAGTCTCCATCCGTTGCAATAAATCGGCTCGTTGCTCGGCGGCTGAAGATGCGATCGCGCGACGCATTTCTGCCATCGAGGCTTCAAACTTGTTTAGCTCGGCTTGGAGAGAATTATTCTCGAATCGTAATTCGCTCCGATCGCCCAGCGATATCGCGGCGAGATTGGGCGGAAGATCTTTCCGATTCCGTAAGTCCTTGTCCAGCGGAGATTGCAGCGGCAACAGCGGTACAAAAACGGCTAGTATCGAAATCGCGATCACATAATACAGCGAACCCATGGCGACTCGATTTCTCCGCAGGCGTCGCCATGCGTCCTGCCATAACGACACGCCATGGATTCCTCGCGCCTCGTCTAACAGCCGCGTATATCGTTCGGCGTCGGAGGCCTCGGTCGTGTGCTTCGATTGTGGGGACGATTCGGTCATCTATTGTGTCTCGATTTTCACGCGAGGATCGAGCATTACATAGGACAAGTCGACCAACGTGTTCATAAACAAGAGCAGGCAGGTGTAGACCATGACCATTCCGAGTGCCAAGGGATAATCGCGTTGTAACGCAGCTTCGACAAAGTGACTTCCCAGGCCGGGCAGCGCGAATATCTGTTCCAATACCAGCGATCCTGTCAGGATTCCAGCCGTCGCTGGACCGAGATACGAAACGACCGGAAGCAATGCGCCTCGCAACGCATGCCGCGTCACAACTCGCCGCTCACTCAATCCCTTGGCGTATGCCGTGCGAATGTAATCACGACCGAGGACTTCGAGCATGCCGGTGCGAGTCAGTCGAGCGATGTAGCCTGCATATGGTGCACCGAGGCACAATGCTGGGAGAATGATCTGCCGCAACGAGCCCCAGCCAGCTGCCGGGAACAGCGGGATGGTGAAGACGAACAGGACGATTGCCAAGCTCGCCAGCACGAAATTAGGCACCGCGATGCCGAGCGTCGCGGCGGTCATAAACGAAACGTCCCACGCCGTATGACGTCGAATCGCCGAGACGATCCCCGAAAGCGTTCCCAACACGAACGCAAACGTAATCGCAAAGATTCCCATCGACGCGGAAACGGGGAATCCCTGCTTGATAACTTCATTTACGGTGAAGTCCGTGAGGCGAAAACTCGGCCCGAAATCCCCGGCGAAGAGGATGTTGCCTAAGTGATTGAAGTATTGATTGATCAATGGTTGATCGAGTTTATAGCGAGCTTCGATATTCTTCTGAATTTCGGCGGGCAGCTTGCGTTCACTATCGAAAGGGCCTCCCGGCACGCTCCGCATCAGGATGAACGACGCTGTGTACACGATCCACAAAGTGATCACGATCCAACACGCTCGTCGTAGTAGAAAGCCGCCGAGTCCTCCCACAATCACTCCTCGAAGTACATCAACTGGATCGGATACTGATCAAGTGCATTGTGAAAGAAGCCCTTCACGCGAGGCGATACGATGTTCTTGCCGGTGTAGTAATAAATCGGCACAATTGGCAACTCGTCCATCAGAATCGCTTCCGCTTCTTCCATGTGCCGCAGACGCAATTCGGAATCCGGTTCTTCAGCGGCTTGTTTGACGAGTGCGTCGTATCGGGCATTGCTCCAACCCGTTTCATTGTTCTCGCCCCCCGTGACCCACATGTCAATGAAAGTGTTGGCATCGGGATAATCGGGAACCCAACCGGCGCGGCAGACGGAAAACTGCATCGTGTGCTGTGCATCAAGGTAGGAGTTCCATTCCAGGTTCTTCAACTCGACGTCGATGCTCAGGTTGTTCTTCCACATCTGCTGAATGACTTCCGCGATCGCGCGGTGCGTATCGTTCGTGTTGTAGGTGATCTCGATCTTGGGGATGCCTCCGGGACGATTGGCATACTTTGACTTTGCCAACTCGGCGCGTGCCGCCTCGACATCAAACTCACCACACAACGGCGACTTGTATCCTGGCAGCCCAGGCGGCACAACACTGCGGGCGGGGATCTGGCCGGCCTGCGTCACTTTCTCGCAGATCAGTTGCTTATCCATCGCAAGATTCAAAGCGCGGCGTACGTGAACGTCATCCAAAGGCGGGCGCGTTGTGTTCAGTCGATAGAAGTAGATGATCAAGACCGGCGTCGGGATGAAGTCTTTCTCGGGGCGAGCGATCAGTTCGGGGATGACGGATGCCGGTACGTCCGTCACCCAATCCAGTTGGCCGGTGAGATACATATTCAGGGCGGTGGTCACCGACTTGACGGCCATCGCGTCGACGATCTCCAACTTCACTCGATCTGCGTCCCAGTACTGCGGGTTCTTTACCAGCCGCATGCGATCTCGCACACGGCGAAACTCCAGATTATAGGCACCGTTCGTGACGATGTTCTGTGGCTGTGTCCAATTCGGCGTGCCGTATTTCTCGACACAAGCTCGATTGACCGGATAGAGCGCATAGAACGCAGTGAGGTCGATGAAGAAGGGAGTTCGATTCTTTAGCGTGACAACCAGCGTCGCATCATCGGGAGCGGTAACGCCGACAGACGACTCGAAATCTAGCAGAATCTGCTGACACTTCACCGTGGTATCCGGCAGCGACTCAGGCCGCCGGTCGTCGACCCACTCCGTCTCGTACTGCTTCCAATTGGTGTCAGCTGTCCCCTTGCAATAAGCCCCAACCTTTCCGCTTGCAGACTCCGACGCGCCCGGCACGGCATTGTGATCGACGACGTAAACCCAATTGCTGCGCCAAGTCGCCTGCAGCTCTTCCTTTACTTCGTCGCTTGCGTTTGTCGGAGGCGAGACCTGCGGAGGACGCGCTATCCCAATCAGCTTGGCGCGACGGATGTCACCACGCGGGAACGGCTGATCGGCTCGCAGGCGATTCGCCAGTTCGATCTCGACCAGATCGCCGACCTCAACGCGTCCTTCGGTGTATTGCTTGGCACCGACCAAATACCACAATTGGTATCCGTACGTCGCAGCGGTTTCCGGATGCAAGGTACGACGCCACGACCAAACGAAATCGTGAGCCGTAATCGGCGACCCATCCGACCATTTCACGCCAGGACGGAGATGGAAGGTGTAAATGCGTCCGTCGTCCGATAGTTCATAGCTTTCCGCGAGGCCGGGCGCAGATCCCATGGGATAGTTGCCGTTCTCGTCGGGTTCCGGGGTGCTGACAACATTGCCCTGCTCGTCCAATTCATAGCCAATTGGCCATTCACGATAGAGACCTTCGAACATTGCCGTCATCACACGGTGCTCGGGTTGGCCGTAGGCTAAGGCTGGATCGACCGTTTTGACTTCGTCGCCGTTATGGAACGAGAAGTCAGCCGAAGGCAGCGTGCCGAACGAGACCGCCCAAGCCAACGCCGAAAACAAGCCGGTCAGTGCTATGTAGGGGAACAGTTTTCGGACGGTCGGATGCATGAGCTGCGCGCGGTAAGACTCGATCCTGATACCTTAGGACGTTCACTTGGACACATCGTAAGACGCGGGAAGAAGAACGGCAACCTTGGTTTGGAAAGGGCGTCGCAATTACATCTCGCTGACGATAGCGAACGCGACGATGATAATTTGGGCTCCAACCCCAAGAATCATCAGCACCGTACCGATGATCCCGATGATCATTCCAGCCTGTGTCAAGCCACGGCCTTGCGGGTCGATTCTTCCCGCATTGATCTCCTTCATGTCCGCATGTCCCATCACCCAGGCGGCAATGGAGAAGATCTGACAACAGACAAAGCCGAGCAATGCCAGCGTCAGAATCATGCCGCCGCGATGGGGGCGGAATTGGCGAGTTGCAGGCCCACTCGTCGAAGGCGAGGCGTAGGGATTCGTTTCTGGCAGATTGGATATCGGGTTACGTGAAAACGGACTATCGCCAGATGAATTCGATAGGAGAATTGATGGATAGAGCTCGGATGCTTGACGCCAGCTCGTCTCACCTTCCTTCCGCACCTGCGAAGTAGAGTCGAGCCGTCCCTCGTGAAACCAGCCGTCGAGATCCGACTTCGGGACCGGCCCATACACCGTGCCGTCTTTCGTCTTTAGTAGCCACCCGTCGCTAGTGCTTGGCGTGCGTTCGCCGCTTGCCACGCCAGGAACTGTATAGACCGTCTTGCAGTGCGGGCAGCGGGCCTTCCGTCCGGCGTATTCATCGCCGACACGGAGTTTTTGAGCGCAACCTTTACAGATTGATTCAATCGCCATCTAACGTTCGGTGACTTACCGCCAGCCGACTCCCAGCAGTAGCAGGAACACAAACACAACGATCACGACAATCGTCAGCAATGCGTGCAACATACCAATGATCTGCCCGGCTTGAGTCAACCCGGTGCCGCTGGAGTCCATTCGTCCTGCCCGCATTTCGCGGAGATCGGCGCTTCCCATCACCCAGGCGCAGATGCCAAAGATCGGGCACCCCACCACCCAGCTGATGATTCCCAACGCGAGGATCAATCCGCCTCGATGCCCGTCGACAAATCGCTCCGTAGGGCGGGAAGCGGTAACGGGAGTTTGCTGCCTGATCTCGGTTAGGCCCGGATAAATTACATCTGCATTCACCCAATTCGGCTTCACGTCGGACGAGAGCATGCAATCCGCGCTCACACGGCCTTCTGCGACCCAGCCGTCCAAGTCTGCCTTGCTTACCGGGCCGTAGGTTTGGCCTTCGGGCGTCCTCATCCGCCACTGACTTGCGTCTCCGCCTTCTCCCCGTGGACCAGAGGTCGCTGGAACCGAGTAAATTTCGTTACAGAGCGGGCAGCGTGCTTGTCTCCCGGCGTGTTCATCCCCAACCTGAAGTTTTCGTCCGCAACCAGGGCACGTCGTTTCGATGGGCATGAACTCGCTCGCGGCTGACTTTATTGTGGTTCGGCGTCGTCTGAAATCGGACTGAGGTGAGTGCGGAAGTTTACTCGACGGTTCCTCACCCATCAACGAACGCTTCGGCAATTCCTGCTATATCTTCGCTCTAAGCCTGCGAACCTTCCCTAAAATCCTGCCACGGTCTAGAATGCGAAGTTTTGAATTGTTCGATAGTAGCCATTGAAGGACAAGGAGACTCGGTTGTTACGCTCTCATACCTGCGGCGAATTGCGGTTGGATCACGTCGACTCGGAGGCCACTTTGTGTGGCTGGGTGGATGGCTATCGAGATCACGGGGGCGGCATCTTTATCGATCTTCGCGATCGTTACGGCCTGACTCAGGTTTGCTTCGGTCCGCCGGACAGCAGTAACGATTTGATCGAGCGTGCCAAGAAGCTGCGGGCTGAAGACGTGATTCGCGTTACCGGTTCGGTACAGCCTCGTCCGGACAAGCAAGACAATCCGAAGCTCGCAACCGGCAAAATCGAATTGCGCGCAACCTCGTTGGAGATCCTGAACAAGTCCAAGGTCCCACCGTTCACGCCCAGCCAGTCGACGCCACCCGGCGAGGACCTGCGGTTGAAGCACCGCTATCTCGATTTGCGGCGTCAAGAGATGCAGAAGACGTTGCTGCTCCGCAGTCGAATCATCAAGACGATGCGTGACTACTTCGAAGCGAACGATTTCGTGGATGTCGAGACTCCGATTCTTGGACGCAGTACACCGGAAGGAGCTCGCGATTACTTGGTGCCCAGCCGCGTTCATCACGGCTCGTTCTATGCTCTACCACAATCGCCACAACTCTATAAGCAGATCCTGATGGTCGCCGGCCTCGATCGCTACGTGCAGGTCGCTCGCTGTTTCCGTGACGAAGACTTGCGTGCCGACCGACAACCCGAGTTCACTCAGCTTGACATGGAAATGTCATTTGTCGATGCCGACGATATCATCGGCATGATCGACGGGCTGATGGTTCGTCTGGCGAAGGACTTGGCGGGAATCGATCTGCAACTGCCGTTACCGCGTATGACGTATGACGAGGCGATGGAGCGCTTCGGACACGACGCTCCGGACTTGCGATTCGGTATGGAGATTGTGAACTGTACGGATCTGGCAGCGGAAGCTGAGTTCCGCGTCTTCAAAGAACCCGCCACCACGGGCGGTGTGGTGCGTGGTATCAACGCCAAGGGCGCTGCCGCGAAGTACTCGCGTCGTCAGATCGACGAGTTGACTGAATACATAAAGCACGATTTCGGAGCTAAGGGACTCGCTTGGTTCCGCATGGAAGAAGACCGCTCGCTTTGGTCGCCGATCGCGAAGAACTTTGACGAAGCATTGCTTAAGAAGTTCGGCGAACGCATGGAGGCGGAACCGGGCGACTTGATGCTCTTTATTGCCGACTCGTGGGAAGTATCGTGCAAAGCGCTCTATGGGCTCCGCAAGCGACTCGGTGCCGAGTTGAAGCTTTACGATCCAAAGCAGATGCACTTCTCGTGGGTCGTCGAGTTTCCCATGTTCGAGCATGACGACGAGGAAGATCGCTGGGTCGCAATGCATCATCCATTCACGGCACCGCGCGATCAAGATCTGGCGATGCTCGAATCCGATCCGAAGAAGTGCCGAGCGAAAGCATACGACTTGGTCATTAATGGTTCCGAAGCGGGTGGCGGCACAGTCCGAATTCATAGCTCGGTCACGCAGCAAATCGTCTTCAACCTGCTCGGCATCAACGAGGAGACTGCGAAAGAGCGGTTTGGGTTCTTGCTCGACGCACTTCAATACGGAGCCCCGCCGCACGCTGGCATTGCCTTGGGGATCGATCGTATCGTGATGCTGTTTGGTGGCTTGGAGAGTATTCGCGATTGCATCGCGTTCCCGAAAACTCAGCGAGCGACCGATTTGATGACCGAAGCTCCAGGCCAGGTCGACCGAAAGCAGCTTGGCGAGTTAAATATTCGCGTCGTGCCTTTGAGCGAAAAATAGGTGTTTCAGAATCGCCAACTAGCTTCGAGGATACATCTTGGACTTTGCTGCCGTTGAGTATCATTTATCGATGATGATGCTGGTCACCGCAACGGTGGGAATGGGCGCGATCTTGACGCCCCGGGAGTTCGTCGATGTTTGGCGCGCTCCCCAGGGAGTCCTGTCAGTACTGTTCGCTCAGATCGTGATTACGCCTCCCCTGGCAATCGCGCTGGCGTTCCTGTTCGGGTTACCACCGGGAGTCGCCTTCGGGCTGCTGATGGTTGCGTCGATGCCAGGTGGATTGTATTCCAATCTGCTGACGCATCTGGGGCAAGGCAACGTAGCCTTGTCGATCGCTGCGACAGCCGTCTCGACGTTGCTGTGTCTCGTCACCACTTCGCTCTTGCTGCGTATTTACGGTGCAACTCACTTGCCCGATGACTTTGCGATGCCGGTTGGACGAGTGCTTGCCGATATCGGTTGCTTCCTGCTGGCCCCGCTTCTGTCGGGAATGCTGATCCGCCGAGTCTGGCCCGTGCGGGCCCCGGCACTCAGTCGCAATCTCATTCGAGTAAGCACTGTCTTGCTCGCAGTGTTCATCGTCGGCGCTCTTGGCAGTGGGCGGATCGAGGTCGCGAGCTACGGTTGGCGAACGCCGCTGGCACTCATCTTGTTTGGAATTGCGTCGTTTTGGTGTGCCGTTGGTGCCGCGACACTCTTTCGTCTGTCGCCAGATGATCGGTTTGCGGTCTCGCTTGAGATCGTAGTACGCAACGGTGGGTTGGCGCTCGTACTGAAGGCTGCCTTGTTTCCCTCGGTCGCCGGGATTGCTAATCCGATTGGTGACGGGGCTTTGTACGTGATCCTCTTCTACACCGCCACCTCGCTGGCGATTGGTATCATTGAGGTGACGTTGAAGCGACGTAAGGTTGGAGTGCTTTACGCGTCGCGGTAAGGGGCTTCTGCAGTTCGTGAGCGAATCGAGTATACTCAGCTTCATGTCAACCCGAAGCATCGGCCCGTTGCAAGAGAGAAGAGGAATAACAAATGTGCCGGAAGACACTCTGTCGACATACATCATCGCTTATCCTGGCCACGGTGGCTTGCTCGATCACGGTTACGTCTGCCCAAGACAAATTACGGACGTGGACCGATGTGACGGGCCAACACAAGTCGCGAGCAGCATTCGTCGCATTAGAAGACGATCAAGTGACGTTGCGACGCGAGGACGGCAAGACCGTCAAGATTCCGCTCGATCGGTTGAGCGCTGCCGATCAGGCGTTCGCTCGCCGCACGGCTCGGACTGCATTGTCGAACGAGTTGCCCGCCGAAGTGGCTCGCGCCGGTGGCGACTGGCCGCAATGGCGAGGCCCGAATCGGGATGGTATCAGCCAGGAGACCGGCTTGCTCGACGAGTGGCCCGCGGATGGTCCGCCAACGCTTTGGAAAGCGAGCGGACTGGGTGGAGGGTACTCAAGTGTTGCGGTCGCAGGAAATCGCATCTTCACGATGGGGAAATTTGGCGGCGAGACGCGACTCGTTGCGGTAAACGCACAGAACGGCGAGATCCTCTGGAACACGCCGGTCGGCAGTGGTGACGCTCCGAACTGCACTCCAACGGTCGACAATGATCTTGTCTTCGCAGTCTCACACGGCGGAGATTTATTGTGTGCGGAATCTGAATCAGGACGGGAAGTTTGGCGCAAGAACTTCACCCGGGATTTCGGCGGCAAAATGATGTCGATGTGGGGGTACAGCGAGTCGCCACTGGTCGATGGCGATCGATTGATCGTCACCCCGGGAGCACAAGACGCGATGATGGCTGCGCTGGATAAACGTACCGGCAAGGTTCTGTGGCAAGCCGCGATGCCGCCTAACACGGGTTCCGCTGGCCAAGACGGTGCTGGCTACTCGTCGATTGTCATCAGCAATGGCGGGGGTGTGAAGCAGTACGTGCAACTCGTCGGACGCGGCGTGATCAGTGTGGATGCTCGCAGCGGCAAGATGTTGTGGGGCTACAACCGGATTGCGAATGGAACGGCTAATGTACCGACACCGATCGTCACCGGTGACTTTGTCTTCTGCTCTAGCGGTTATGGCGATGGTGGATCAGCCTTGTTGCGGCTGACCGGCGCCCGTGGGCAGGTCAATGCGCAAGAGGTTTGGTACAAGAGTTCCAAGGAGCTACAGAACCATCACGGTGGAATGATCCTGATCGGTGATCATGTCTATATGGGACATGGCCACAACAACGGCTTCCCCGTTTGCTTCGACTTAAAGAGTGGCCGCGATGCTTGGCGACCCGGTCGTGGTGTGGGAAGCGGTTCAGCAGCCGTCGTTTGTGCCGACGGCCATTTGTACTTCCGGTATGAGAACGGCGAAATGGCGTTGATCGAAGCAACGCCGAGCGATTACAAGCTAAAGGGGTCGTTCAAGATCGGCATTAATAATGGCAAGAGTTGGGCGCATCCGGTCGTTGCGGATGGCCGCCTCTATCTACGCGATCAGCACGAGATGCTCTGCTACGACATTCGTAAGTAGAGACACCGCTAAAGGAATCGTAAATGCTGCTCGCTTTGGCATGGCAAGACCACGCGGTCATTGTGGCTTATCTGGCGGGAATGATTGCGTTCGGTGTTTACTTGTCGCGACGGCAAAGCAGTGACGACGAGTATTTTCTTGCGGGCAGACAGATGCCGTGGTTCGCGGTCGGCATGAGTGTGATCGCTTCGTTGTTGTCAAGCCTGACTTACCTGTCCGAACCAGGCGAAGTCTGGAAGTCGGGTGTCACGCACATCTTCGGCAAGATGCTCGCGATTCCTTTCGAGATGGTCATTGTGTGGGTGTTCTGCATTCCGTTCATGATGCGGTTTCGCTATACGTCCGCGTACGAGTATCTCGAACACCGATTCGGACCAGCAACGCGTAAGCTGGGTGTTAGCCTCTTTATCACGATGGTCGTGCTCTGGATGGGATTTGTCGTATTGCTTTCGGCAAAGGCGTTGGCACGCGTTAGCGATCTATCTATTCCGCAGGCGGTCGTATCCGTGTTTGAAGCGGCTGGGATTTCCGATCCCGCCGCATCGGCGCAACTGCTGCTCGTGATCGTCACCGTCGGCATCGTGGCGACAAGCTACACGATGTTAGGTGGGTTGCGAGCTGTGATCTGGACCGATGTGGTGCAAGTCGTGTTGCTGATCGGCGGTGGCCTGTTCACGATCGGATACGTCGCCTCGACGACAGGTACCTGGTTGCCAGATTGGTATCAGGCAACGAGTCGCCACTTGACCAGCACCGAAGCGACGCATTCCTTGCCGCTGTTCAGCTTTGATCCGTTTGTGCGAGCAACCGTTGTCACCGTGGCGTTCAATATGTGCATCTGGCATGTCTGCACGCACGTCGGTAACCAGATGACCGTTCAACGTTACTTCAGCACCAGCGACATGAAATCCGCGCGCCGAAGCTTCGTGACAGGTTCGCTGTTTGGTGTCGGCATCAATCTGATGCTAGTCGTTGTCGGGCTCGCGGTGCTGTATTACTACGTTGGCCAAGAACTCGCGATCGACCGTGGACTCGATTCGAAGAAAGAGCAGAGTCTGATCTTTCCGACGTTCGCAGTCAGTCGTTTGCCTGCAGGTTGTGGTGGAGCCATTCTCGCCGCACTGTTGGCAGCCGCAATGTCAAGCATCGATTCGGGGATCAACTCGATTGCAACCGTGCTCACGACCGAGCAGCGAGCGTCGCCAGAAAACTCACACGTCGGCAAGGCCAAATCGATTACATTAATCGCCGGGCTGCTGATCACGATCGCCGCCTATGGTCTCAGCTTCCTTCCGGACAAGTGGGGTGTGGTGGATGCGATGCCACGCACCTTCAACGCGATCACCGCACCGCTCGGTGGCCTGTTTCTGGTTGGCATGTTCATGCCGCGAGTCGGTGAGAAGGCGGTGATCGCAGGCGTCATCGCCGGTATCGCGACCAGCATCGGGCTTGGCTATTTCGAGCAACTCGCTCCACTACTGGCTGTTTTCGGATGGAGCTTCTCTGATCGATCGCTCAGTTTTACCTGGATCATGCCATGTTCCTTGACCGTTACATTCATTGTCTCCTACTGTACCAGTTTCCTCGAAGGCCCCGGCAAGCGGCATCGCGACGGCTTGACGTGGCAAACTCGCAACGTTAAACCGAATCAGAAGTCTTGTTAGTGCCGCCTGTTACGACCAAAGGATGAACCATGTCCGATCTCGCTGAAGAGATGAAAGCGAACGCGCTCGAAGCTCAACGATTCTCCCGCAAACACCTCGTCTTGGAACTGGATTTCTCCGAAGCCAGTGTCGATCTAATCGAAGCCAATGCCGACGACGTCGAGTATGCCATTAAAGGTGGTAAGTCCGATGAAAACGTTGCCATGCTCGTTCGCGTTTGGGGCGGATACCTTGGAGAATCGCTCCGCAAAGCCTGCGGCGGCGAGTGGGTCGAGGAAGACGGAGTGATTTGTTTACGGACAGAAAAGGGAGCGACCTCGCCGCAAGAGCAAGTTCGCAAGCGGATCGTCGAAGGCGGCACGCACCATCTTGGCGACTACTTCCGCCGCATGAAGGGCGAACTCTAAGTCGCCACCGAGTCACTCCACGAATCTACTTTGAATAGGAACACGCACGATGCGACTTTGCCGTTACAAGTTTCGCAATCAAACATCCGTTGGGTTTTACGAAGACGATCGAATCATTCCTTTGTCTTCCGTTGCGAAAGCACACACGATCGCGACAAAGTCGACAACGGTCTTGCCGATCAGCACCAGCGTGCTGCCGTTTCTGCCGCCAAACGGAGAAGCATTGGAAGCGACGCGGAAGCTCGCCGAATTCATGGCCAGCGATGAATGCAAGTTGACGGACGACATGACGCTCGCGCACGATCAAGTCGAGTTGCTCGTGCCGATTCCTCGCCCCAACAAGCTGTTCCTATTGGCGGGCAACTATGCGAAGCACATCGAGGAAGGTGGCGGCATCGCCGCCGAGCGAGCCGAGACGTTCCCTTACGTCTTTATGAAGCCGCCAACCACAACGCTCACCGATCCCGGCAAACCGATCCGCATCCCGAATGTTTCTCCCGACCACATCGACTGGGAATTGGAACTTGCAGTAATTATCGGGCGTGAAGCCAAGGGGGTTAGCGAGGCCGATGCGCTCGATTACGTTGCGGGCTATACCGTGATCAACGATATATCGAATCGCAAGTTCCGGCCTAACCCTGGTCGAAAGGAACGCGAGAAGGACGGCTTCTTTGATTGGCTGCATGGCAAGTGGCATGACAGCTTCTGCCCCTGCGGTCCGTGTGTCGTCACTCCCGACGAAATCCCCGATCCGCAGAAACTCGCCATGAAACTCTCGGTAAACGGCAAAGTGCATCAAGACGCTTCCACGGCCCAGCAGATCTTTCCGGTAGCCGCCGTGATCGAGTTCATCTCGAGTTTCGTCACGTTGGAACCCGGCGACATCATTTCAACCGGCACCGCCGCCGGAGTAGGAAGTTCGACGGGAACCTATTTGAAAGCTGGCGACAAGGTCGAAGCGACGATTGCTGGGATAGGCACCTTAAAATCGCCTGTCGTCGCCGAATAACTCGGCGACGCTAGCGTTGTTGTATTTGGGCCATTGAGGTGGCGTCTAAGGAAACTGCCCTGGAGCGTACTCTGCGCTTCGGCTACTCTCCCGCCCCGGCAAATCTGTGCCTTCATCGCTCCGTCGAATTCGCCGGGCGACACCTAAGTACTGTTGAACTGCCCAAGGAGGGGCGTTTTGCGGAACTCTTCGATTCTTATCTTCGTCGCTCTGATCGCTGGCGGTGGCTGGTTCTTCTTGCAGAACTTTGACATCGAAGGGCTCGAGAATATCGAGTTCAAGAAGAAGGGCGGAAGTGCGACTTTTCCGATTAGTGCTGCTGGTCCTGAAGTGCCGGCGTACCAACCCGGTGAAACGATTAAGATCGCATCGTTCAATATCCAAGTATTCGGCCAGAGTAAGCTCTCGAAGCCGAAGGCCATGGACATCTTAGCCCGATTGATTCGCCAATTTGACGTGATCGCAATTCAGGAGATCCGCTCGCTCGATCAAGACGTCATGCCGCGTTTCATCGAGATTATCAACGCCGCTGGACGGAACTATGATTTCGTCATTGGCCCTCGGATCGGCGATACCAGCAGTAAGGAACAATACGCCTATGTCTTTGACCGGCAAACTATCGAAGTGGACCGAACATTTCTCTATACGGTCAATGATCCCGACAACTTGCTACATCGAGAACCGCTCGTCGGCTGGTTTCGCACTCGTGGTCCCAGCGTCGACGAAGCCTTTACCTTTACACTGATCAACGTACACACTGATCCCGATATCGTTGCGACCGAGTTGTCCGTGATGGATGACGTCTATCGAGTTGTGCGAGATGATGGCCGAAACGAAGATGACGTGATTATCCTTGGTGACTTCAATGCGGATAGTGAACACCTCGGTGAACTGGGACAGGTCCCCGGTATCACGTGGGCCATCGCGGGCATCCCGACAAATGTTCGCCGAACGGAGCAGTACGACAATATTATCTTCCACAGCCAAGCGACACGCGAATTCGTCGGTCGCAGCGGCGTTGTCGACTTCATGCGAGATTACAATCTGAGCACGGAAGAAGCACTCGAAGTCTCCGACCACTTGCCAGTGTGGGCTGAGTTCAGCATTTATGAAGGTGGCACACCGGGATACGTTGCTTCAGTACCCGAACGCTAGGACGGTGGTGATACCGTTTGAAGAATCTGTAGGATGGACGCCTCGTCCGTCCAAGGTTTCAAACGGTATCCAGGTCGGACGAGACGCCCAACCTACAAATAGTATCACTGCCGTTTGTGACTCGTTGTTGCCGCGACCTATCACGCAAGTTGCGCTAATAATTAGTGCCCGATCCCTATCCCCGCGAGTCTGACTGATGTCGACCGAAGCAAGGCCGCGAACCAAGCTGACGTACGCGGACTACTGTTGCTATCCCAATGACGGACGCCGCCACGAGATTATTGACGGCGACCACTAGTGCAGCGTTTCAGCTAAGGATTCGGGTGAATGAAGTGAGCCGCTGGCCGTGAGGCCCCGGGCGCGCCCAGCATTCCTCGCCGCCCGACCGCTTATGCGTCACGGCTCACGAAACGGGCAACCCTAAAATCAAGGTGTAACGCAGCATTAGAGCCGGAAACGGATTCCGTGAGACCGACGTTTATCGACGGCATCGCCATCCCCTTGAGCGAAGTTTGGTAGCGATCACTCGTTGCTCAGATGTGGTTTCACGAGGGCTGTCCAAATTGCATAGCCTTCTTCACTGAGGTGGAGACCGTCTTCCACGAAGAGTTCCTTACGAGGCATGCCGTCCTCGCCCAGCATCGGCTTGTCGATATCGACGAACTCCAGCAGTTCATCGCTCGATGCGAGTTCCGTTATCAAGCGATTGGCTTCACGAACTTGATCGATCAGCGCCCAGCGTTTGATGCTTGGCTTGACGGCGATATAGACCACCTTCGTCTTGGGGAGTTCGCTGTGAATGAGATTGACGAGTTGTTTGACATCGTCATACACCCGCTTGGGCGTTTTGTCATGGGCGATGTCGTTGTCGCCGGCATAGACGACGACCACTCGCGGTTCGTACTTGAGAATGATGCGTTCAGCGAACTCAAGCGAATCGGAAGCTTCTGAACCGCCAAATCCGCGGTTGATCGCGTTCCGGTCAGGGAACCACTTCTTCAGATCCCACTTGCGGATGCTCGAACTGCCAACGAAGACGATTCCATTTTTAGGCGGCATTTTCTCAGCATCTTGCTTCTCAAATGCTTGTATCGCCGACTCCCAGCGGCTTTCCTCAGCCGTCACGTTCGCGTCGAATGCCGATAGTAGGCTAGAAATCGTTAGCACGAGAAGCAGCAGTCGCATTGGTAAGCTCCAGAATTCAGTTTGCGTAAGTCACAGAAGATCGGGCTCTTCCCAAACCGTATGGTAAGCACCGATCTGCTCAAAGTAATCGATCAGCTGTTGATAAAACAGATGCGTGCCGATCGTTGCACTATCGCCGATGACGATCAGCTTCCTGCGGGCTCGCGTGAGTGCGACATTCATGCGACGGACATCGGCTAGGAATCCGATCTCGCCGTTGGCGTTGGAGCGGACGAGCGAGATGAGTACCGCCTCCTTCTCGCGACCTTGAAAGCCGTCGACCGTATCGATCTCGAGTCGCTCTACAGCAATGATGTCTCGGAGCAGACGGACTTGTGCCGCATACGGTGCGATCACAGCAATGTCCGTCGCGGCAACTCCGGCCTCTAGCAACGCCTGCACTTTGCGGCGGATGAGTTCCGCCTCGGCTGGATTACGCCGACTCTCGCCGTCTGGTTCTAGCTCCTCGTCGTAGCCCGCACCCGCCGTATCTACAAACTCGACCGGCGAGAATGTCGCCTCCGACAACTCGATACCGGGAAGATCGTGCAATAGGTGCTCGCGAACGCTCGAGTCGGCGACCAGTTCGGATTCGTAAAACTGCTGCGACGAGAAGTTCATGATCTGTTCGTGCATTCGATATTGAACGGTCAAACGGTGTGAGGCATCGCCGCCGTGTAACTCCATCAATCGCTCAAACAAGCTGATAGCGAAGCCTTCTTTAATCGCATCTCGCGACACGACGGTTGGCGGCAGTTGGCAGTGGTCGCCCGCCAACAGCACTCGCTCGCAACGCGAAAGGGGAATCCAGCAAGTAGGCTCCGTCGTCTGGCAGGCTTCATCAATCACCAGCCAATCGAAACGTCGTCGCCCTAAGAACTCGCCATCAAGGCCGGTTAAGGTCGCGCACAGGATGTCCGCTCCGTCGAGGATCTGTTGAACTACTTGACGCTCCAAGCGTCGAGCGTCGTCCAGCATGCTCTTGGCTTCTTCGCGCTGCGATTGCCTTTCGCCTGGGGCGGGCTTCGCTCTGGTAAAGCGACCGGCGCGAGCAAACATCGCGTGGGCATCACGCACCAGCTTCTTGGCGATTCGCATGTCGTCGTGATCGTCGACCATCAGATCCAAGGTGTGCGATCGCAGTTCCGGCATCACCCGAGCCGGATGCCCGAGGCGGACGACGCGTGCGCCGCAAGCCAATAGCTTCTCGAACAAATTGTCGACGGCCATGTTGCTCGGCGCGCAAGCCAGCACCTTTTCGCCACGTGCCACCGTTTGGCGAATGATTTCAACCACCGTCGTCGTCTTTCCCGTACCCGGTGGCCCGTGGATCATGCACAGATCGTCCGCCGCGAGTGCGAAACGAACAGCATCGATTTGCGACTCGTTCAGCGAGGGAGAAAATGTGGCGGGCGTCTCCTTGTCTCGCGTTGAAGGGGAGACTTCGCCGAGGAAGATGCTTCGTAGCTGAGCCAGTCGGTCACTCGTTGCGCTGCGAGCTCGTTCCATGGCGACCCGTTGCCGCTGACGAGCCACCTCGTCGCTGGAGAGATCAAGCCGATAGGTCACCTTGCCCTCTGCCGGTGGCAGCATCTGCGACATGGCCACTTCGATTGTGTGCCCGGCACGGTAGCTGACAACGCCGCGCCAATGCTCGTCGCTCTCTTGCTCGGACAAAAGTACAGGCGATCCGATCCCGAGACGAGTCCAGGGCAAGGGTTCTCGCGACTTCTTGCCAAGCGTGACGAGAACGCGCCCACCCAGGCCCGCTGCTTCGTCGCGGAGGGTCAAGTTAATGAGCGTTGTCCCGGCCTTCTCGGCTTGGGCCGGTGACAATCGGCGTTGCGATTGCACCAGCTGTTCCGCTTCCGCCGCCGCTTCCATTTCCAGCAGCCGGATCATCCGTTCAAAGTGATCTTCGCGATTGCCGCCCGAGGGTGCCGTGGCGGGCCAGGCGCGAATGTGACGATTCGCCAGCTCGGTCCCGTCAATCTTCTTCGCCAGGCGTGCTGCCCAAGTGTCCGGAACTTCGATGGTCGCCGATTTACCTTGGATCGAGATTGCACCGATACGTTGCTTATCGATTTCGCCAACTTGAATCAGCAAACGCACGATCGTTCCCTTCGTGGTGCGTGGCGGCAGGGCATCGAGATGTAAAACGGCCATCAAGCGATCGCTATCGAGTACAATGAGTCGGTCAATTGAAAGTGCTCGACCAAACTACAACAAACTTTCATCGGGAGCTATCCGCCATGACGAGCGATCCAAATTCACCGACTGTCGTCTATAGTGCCGTCAATCCCATCGAAGCCGCAGCCGTGGCGACCGCTCTTGAGGCAGAAGGTATTGAGACAACAACGACCGGATCTTACACATCTGGTTTCCAGGCGGAAGCACCTGGCGAGATTCAAGTCGTCGTCCGGCAGTCGCAGGCCGAGAAGGCACGTGCCATTCTCGAGCGGCTTGAAGAAGAAGCAGAGATGGAAAACGACGATGCCAGCGAAGTCGATTATGGTGACGAGGAAGACGAGTAGCGAGTCGTCAGATGACGTGATTACCATCGACTCGTGTAGACGGGGCTTCGCCCTGAATGTCGCCTCGAGATCCGACGGTGACCGAGTTTCCGTGCACCCAGTTGCCCGAGCCCTTGCCGGCGACACGTATTGCGGCGAGCATCTGTTTGACTTCACCGGTCTCGTGGATCGAGTTGCCGCTGATGTTGCAACGTGAAGAGTCCACGACATCGACCCCGCGTTTGCTCGGATTCAGAATCTGCGAGCCAGATACCGCAATATCTTGCGACTCGCGAATCGTGATCGCCCCGCCACCTTGCTCGTCGCCAAGGCGGCAATCATTCAAGACATTTCCAACGAGCGAGCAGCCGACGCAATTGTCGAGTAACATTCCGTCCGTTGTTTCGCTGGCATAGCTGGCCGGACGACTGAAACAGCTGTTCGAGCCAAACGTGATGTAACGGCTGTGGCGAAACTCGCAGTTCAGCCGCTGGCCACCATAGATTGTATTGCCGGAGATGCTGACCCGCGAACCGTGTTCGATGACGATATTGCGGTCGCGACTCCCTAAAACATTGCCAGTGATAGCGACCAAGCGAATACCACTTGGCGGATCTTCTGCCTTGCCGAGAATCAGGACGTTCGCACCAGGAGCGTCGAGCGTGGCTTGAATCGTGTTGCTGGCGATCGTGTATTCGCTGATGATTCCGTCGCGAGCTTCGAGCACGATCTCGCCGGTCAATTCTTGGCCGGGACCTTCGTAGCCCGAGTTGTATTCGATGTCGTTGCCGGTGATTTGGATATTGTGGACGTCGCCGTTCAATTGCCGGATGCCAGCTCGCTTGCAGTAGCTGATATGGCAGGCTGCGATGATCACCTGGTGCAGATTGCACGCATCGAAGAACACGCCCGTGTCGTGACAGTCGTAGATGTGGGAAGCGTTCAAAACGAAGTTGCGATTGCGTTCGACGAGACGAACGCCGTGACGGCAACGCCGAATCAATACGTTCTGAATCGTAGCTTGCACGGTCCGGCACAGTTCAATGCCATCCGCGTCGGGATGTTCGCCGAGGATCTCCAGTCCCGTCACCATCGGCATTCGTTCACGGTCCCACGTGTGCGGCTTGAAGCTTTCGGGAGTGGCCGTGCCTTGATGGTCGCCGATGATTTGTAACGCTGGCCCCGCGCCGGCCATTACAACTCGACCAGTTCCCTGATCGCCACGCACGCCCAAGTACCCATGTTTGCGTGAATCGAGCACGATTGATCGCGTGATGCGATACGTTCCCTTGGACAACTCTAATACGCCATCGCCATCATCAACGGCGTGCTGCAATGCATCCGTATCGTCAGCGATGCCGTCGCCGATCGCGCCAAAGTGTTTCGCCAAGGACATGCGGCACCTTCTGTTTCTGACGTTAGCGGCTACCGCTCGCAGCAATGAATTTGCTAAGCGTTTCGACGTTATTCTCAAAAGTACGCGTATCGATAACGCTTTTTGATGAGTCGTTGGTCGGATAAGCTCGAAGTGTACCTGGTTCGACCCACGCTCCACGTTGGTCCAACGAATCGATTGCGGCGCGAGCCTGCTGAGCGAGCGAACCGCTCATTTTGTAGGTCGGCTTCGATTCACGAGGCTTCAATTTCGAGGGCTCTGTTTGCAGCAATCTTTCGTATTCTGCTTCGAGCGATTCAAGCCTCGAACCGATCTTGAATCCATAGTGCGTGGGAAGATCGCCGTCGTCGTAGGTCATCACGTACTCTTTGGTGAAATACAGTGGGCGATTTGTTTTCAACTCATAGAATCTCGCCAGCTGGCCATCGGGCAACTGGGATGATCGCAGGTACTTGATCGCTGCGGGAATTGGCGCGAGATACTTCTTGTCTCCCGTTTCGCGATAGATTGACATGAGAATTCGCAGGATTCCTTGCGACTCGCCGCCCGTGACAGCAGCGGGCTCAAAACGCCGAGCCCAAGCTGGCTGCATCTTGGCGTTGTATTGCTGCGCCCATGCCGGTTGTGGTTCTGGCATCTGTGCCAGGAGAATGAAGTCACCCGCTCTCTTGGCTGCGTCGCCGTATTTCGATTCTCCATAAATTCTCTCGGCATCAAACATCGTCGCGATCATGTCGGCGATCGAGTTGTCGTTGAAGGTGTAGTAGCTTTTATAGTCTTCCTTCGGAAACTCACGCGGCCACGAATCGGGATAGTTCGCCCTAATGACGGGAAACTGTGCCGCATCCGGTGGCTCGTCGAATCGTTGCGGCCACCCACCGTTCGGATATTGAGCGTTCAGAAGACTAGCCAACGCGAATTCGACCGATTCGTGGATCTGCTGGTCTTTGAACTCGAATGCTCGATCAACCTGCATTAAAAAGCGAAGCGCTGCTTGTGTGTTATTGTCGTCGAGCGTTGTCGTGTTTCGCACGTCGCCTGTACCACCTTCGACGCGATACGCGTACTTTCGCCGACTTTTGGGATCAAACTCGATTCGATAATCCCAGCCGCCAGATTGGAGTTGTCCGCGGACAAGGGCATACGCAGTTTCACGGGCTGCGTCGAGATAGTACTGATCGCCGATCGCTTCGAAAGCGAATAGGTAAGCGCTACCAACGGTCGGCGTACCTGGCGGTTGCACCCACGCCGTCGTGTTGGAGGCTTGGGTCTCGCCCTCTTGGAGCGAAAGATCGGCGCTGTAACGCCACAAGTAACCGCCGCTGGCGGCGACCTCCGTACGAAAGAAATCGACCGCTTTGCGCAAAGCCCGCGCAGCCTCATCCTTCGTCGGCGGATCGGTCGCCGACGAAAATTGAGGTCTAATCAGAGTTCCAGACGCAGCCAGCGCAAACAACCAGACAGCCACTCGAAACTTCATAATGCTCTCCTCAACTAGCGATAGGCGCGCACGTAGCAAATGGTGGGGGCTACTTTAGCAAGAGCATAACGAATCAGGTGGGTGATTGCACGTGTCTAAGCCATTGGGCGTTTATCGGCCTCGAACTGCCGTGCGGTAGGCGGGGTCCGTCTCGTTCGACTAGCGACGGAAACGGCGGAAACGGTAGGTTCGGTTGGAAGTCGGGTACGTCGATCCCGTTTGGCTACTTGCCTGCGGTGTTGCGGCGTCGGCGGCTTCCGACTCTTCGCTCGTTACCGCTTCTGAGTTTGCACCGTCCAACGAGTCCAGGGACTCGCCTGGCAAAATCAGCGGCATCAATACCGAGACGGGAATGACCGGTGCGACCTGAGGCGTGGTGACCACCACGCATGCTGGCCCCGATCACGACGACCCCCGACTCCATCTTGCTCCTAAAACTTCACCTGACAGGCTCGCGACGGCAATCGCCACGCCCAGCAGGGTCGCGAGACTTCTGTTTATCCTAATCCTCATCCTTAAATCCTCGTATCCTTTAATCCTGTTAGAAAACACAGATGGGGGCGAATCTATCGAATGAGCAAGTTGCGTCAAGTGTCAAGCGAAAACCTGAAAGTTGCTGTTTTTCCTAGGGTTAAATTGAAATAGCCCGTTCGTACTGGGGCGCCCCGGCACCGAGGCGACAGAGTGGTTTCAAACCAAAGTCGACCGGAAACCGTATTTACCTGGATGCACAAGCAGCGGTTTGACATTATCATTGGTAAGGTAGCCCAAGCAGTTCTGCATTTAGTGTTAACACGACTGGCCCGGGCGAGGGATCTCGTGTGTACTGAGGGTCTGCCTACTCTGGCAGATTTGCAGTGTGAATTTTGCCGACGCGATGAGGCCGAGTGGAAGTTATGGATCCCGAACAAACAACTAACGACTCGGCAAACATCGGCAAAACGGCCATGTTGGGCGGAGACGCTGAAAGTTCGTTTGTATCGCGTCCGACGCTACGTATGCCCGGCGATACGTTCGGTCGCTACCGGATCATGAAATCGTTGGGCGAAGGATCGATGGGGTCGGTCTATCTCGCGCACGATACACAACTCGATCGAAAGGTCGCGTTGAAGATTCCGAAGTTCGACAAGTCTGAATCGAAACACATCGACCGATTTCTCCGCGAGGCAAGATCAGCTGCGACATTGAACCATCCCAATATCTGCCAAGTGTTTGACGTTGGCGAGATTGATGGCACGCACTTCATGACAATGGCTTACATTGCGGGCCATACGTTGCAAGACTTCGTTAATCCGGAGAAGCCACAACGTGATCGCAACGTCGCAAATGTAGTGCGCAAGATCGCCGTCGCGCTCCATGAAGCCCACATCAACGGGCTTGTCCATCGCGACGTTAAGCCTGGAAATGTCATGATCGATCCTCGCAACGAGCCGATCGTCATGGACTTCGGCCTCGCACGCCAGATCGACGAAGACGATGATGCGAGACTGACTCGCGACGGCGCAATCCTCGGTTCGCCAGCCTATATGTCGCCCGAACAGATCGAAGGCAAAGCAGACAAGCTCGGTCCGCACAGCGATATCTATAGTCTCGGCGTGATTCTATTCGAGTTACTTACCGGCAATTTGCCGTTCCAGGGATCAGTTGCCTCGATCATCGGCCAGATTCTCTCGAAGGAACCAGAGAGTCCGCTGAAGCACCGCCCGGATATGAGTCCGCGACTTGCGGCGATTTGCACGAAGGCGATGGCGAAGAAACCTAAAGATCGCTATCCATCAATGCTGGCGATGGCCAATGACTTGATGGAGTTTCTCAAGTCCAAGCCCGAAGATGAAACGAAAGCCAAGCTCGAACTAAGCGCGTCGAAGTCGGACACTAGAAAGAAGACTGGAACAGACACCGACGCTGGATTGAAGCTGAACACAACGAACATCTCGGCGACATGCATGTGCGGCCAGCGTTTGGTGGCCAAGAAAGAGATGGCGGGCAAGACGGTTCGTTGTCCGCGATGCAGCAATCCGTTGGCATTGCCCGGTCCGGTCCGGATCGAAGCCTGCTGCCGAAATTGCGGGCAACAGTTTATGGCGAATGAGGATCTGGCCGGCAAGGTCGTGAAGTGCCCCATGTGTACGCGTCCGATTACGGTGCCTGTTCCAGGCGGTTCGCAGGTGGTGACCCCTCAAATCGAAGTCACTTGCGGATGCGGGCAGCAGTTCGTCGCAACTAGAGACTTGGCTGGACGCAAAGTCAAATGCACCGCGTGCGGCTCAGCGATCGTTGTTCCGAAGGTCGGTCGCTAGTCAGGATCGGACAAGCGTGCGATGGCCGAGTCAAGCCACTTGATGGTGCGTCTCGATGACGACAGCAAGCCCTGAGTGACCACAGCCGCGGAATTACGCAAAGTCAGCATCAGTGATTACGTACGGATGGTAACGGTTGTGCAGCCCTGCCGCGAGGTTGTCCAAGCAGAACAGAATACGATCGCAATGACGCCCGATGCGCAACAGTCGCTTTGGAACGCATTGAACGCAACGCCGAAATTGACGAAAGCCCAACGCGACCTAGGTGACACGATGCGGGGCGAAGAATGAGTGGCGTCAAGCTGCCGCAAGAATTCCGCTGGGAGTGTCTAAGGCAAGACCACCCACGCTGGCAATTCAGCAGCGGACAGCCGGAAGTCGACGAGTGGCTGCAGGCGAAAGCTTGGCAGCACCAAAAGAAGCACCTTTCCGTGACAAAGGCCTTAGCAACGCTCGCGTAATTAGTGGGATAGACTTCCAGCCTGTCAGCGGCAATTCGACAGGCTGGAAGCGCTGGAAGCCTATCCTACGTCGGAAAACCGTCCGTTATTTCGCGAGCGATGCTTACTCGACGAAAGCGAGCGGATCGCGGGTTGCTGCATGCTCGCAACGGGGCAGGTGGATTTCAGCGACCTTGCGGTTGATGCGACAAAGCGTTTGCCGCGTCGCGCTTTGCCGGTTGCGATTCTGGCTTGGCGTTTCCGCGGACTCTCAGCGGTAAGGTCTCGGGCGACTTCTTTTGGCCCAATCGCCGCGTGATGCCAAATCGGGCAGATCGATAGCTTGTTCTTGGTGATCCAGAAGGCCCATTCGACCGCGGTCAATTGGATATAGCGTCGCCACACAATCGCCGCGTCCACATCGGTCAAGTTGCTGCGGAGCTAGAAACAGGCCTCGGCCATTAGTGACCAATCACCGCATTTCGCCTTCGATTGGCTGGCGGAGAAAGCGTCCTCGCTACTGGAGCGGGCCCGCAGGTTCCAACGGAGCAGTTGGCCGGGAGTAATCCAAAGTGGAACGACGTGCAATGTTCCCGTTACGAGCGTCGACTTCGTTCCGACCTTCGTGCGTGCGGCAGGCGGTTCGACCGCTGAGTTCACGAAGTTCGAAGGATTAGGGTTAGTTCGGCTGTTTCAGGGTGGAAACAAACTGGACCGCGACGCCTTATACTGGCTTTTTTCCGCCTAACCGCATGGAAGTCAACGACTATAGACGAAGACACCGAATCAGAGCAGAAGGTCAGCACGATGAGAAACCTGGCAAGGATCGTACTCGCGGTCGGAGTGATGTCTGGCAGCGTAGCATCGGCGCAGTCGGAAACGGGAACAATCCAGGTGACCTACTTGACCACCGAAGGCATTGGTGCGGAAGAAGGTGTGATGCGCCGCGATCCCAGCGACATCATCAAGGTCAATGGCCTTTTCTATGTATGGTATTCGAAGGGAACGATCGCCTCGGGATATGATGCAACCATTTGGTATGCAACTTCGCCCGACGGGCACGCTTGGACGGAGAAGGGCATGACGCTCGCCAAAGGAGACGCCGGAACCTGGGAAGGCGCGAGTGTCTTCACTCCTAACATTCTCGTTGCCGAGGGACGCTACTGGCTGTTCTACACCGGAACATCGAAAGAATTTGGCAAGGGATTCAATCCTGATTCGAAAATTGGCATCGCCGTCTCGGAATCGCCTGACGGACCCTGGGAGCGACTCGCTACCAACCCGGCATTGAAGAATAGCGACAACCCAGCGGACTTCGACAGTCACCTGGTTGATGATGCCTGTCTCATCACACGACGCGGCAAGTACTGGTTCTATTACAAAGGGCGTCAGCTAGGAAAGAGCCCAGGTCAGACTCAGCTGGGTTTCGCGATCGCCGAAAAGCCGCAGGGGCCTTACATCAAGTATGAAGGCAATCCGGTGATTCCGGGCAATCACGAAGTGTTAGTCTGGCCGCAGGGCGACGGTGTTGCTGCGTTGATTGGAACGACCGGTCCCAAGGAGTTGGTGCGTTCGATCGTATATGCCGCGGACGGCATTCACTTCACCAAAGCGCATGATGTGAAGGACGTGCCCCACGCTGCCGGTGCGTATCGCCCCGAAGCTTTCACCGACTCGAATTCCGGCCAGCAAATCGAATGGGGCGTTCATATTGGAAAGCGCCAGGGATTTCTTCCGTTCATCGAACGATTCGATCTGAACGCAGCCAGCCCATAAACGCCTTGTGGTTCAAGAATACTTGCCAGTCTGAGTGAAGTGACTTCACCCCGAAGCTATGATGCAGATTCAACAACGGCCCACCCAACGCAACCGTTTGGCCACCGATCAAGCTGCGTCAGATTGAGTTGGAACTGCGGTAACTCATCGATGAATACGCTACTCCGTACCTTTCCGCTGGGAATCCCAATTAGAGGCTTACTCGGTTTGATGTGCGTGCGGCGCGCATTTTTGTAGGATGGACGCCCTCGTCCGTCCGGCCATCACGTTTAAACACGGACGGACGAGGGCGTCCATCCTACAGTCAGTTGCGGCGAAGCCGCGTTAGGCATTTTATGTTTGCTAGTGGACTTCGATTCGCAGTGTTTCTCTTTTGCTGTTGGCTCGCACAGACACGCACTGTTTCGGCTGAGCAATACGACGTGTATCTGCTTGCCGGGCAATCGAACATGGATGGCCGCGGACTCGTCAGTGAGCTGACGCCTGAACAGAGCCAGCAGTTTGACGATGCGATCATCTTCTATCGCAGCGTGCCGCACTCGAGCGATGGCTGGCAACGGCTCGCGCCCGGCTTTAGCGTACCTCCCAAGTACACAGGCTCGCTCCCGTCGCCCTCCTTCGGTCCGGAACTGGCGTTCGCTCGCGAGATGCACGACGCGTCGCCGCGACGGAAGCTGGCGCTGATCAAAGGATCCAAAGGGGGTACGAGTTTGCGTGTTGACTGGAATCCGGGCGAGCATGGTGAACCGGACACGCAAGGACCGCGCTATCGCGACTTTATGGAAACGATTCACTTGGCGACCGAGACGTTAGCGCAACGTGGAGATACATTCGCGATCCGCGGGTTGCTGTGGCATCAGGGTGAATCGGATTCGAAAGCGAGCGCCGCGGTCTATCAGGAACGCTTAGAAACCTTGATTGCTCGTATTCGTCAAGATACTGGGGTCGCCGACTTGCCGGTCGTTGTTGGAGAAGTCTTCGACAACGGTAAGCGTGACAGCGTTCGCGCTGCAATTCGAGCCGTTGGCACGAGCACGTCGAAACTCGGATTCGTGTCCTCCGCCGGAACAAGCACTTCGGATGAAGGCACGCACTTTGACGCCGCCAGTCAATGGTTGATGGGAAAGCGATTTGCCGAAGCGATGCGGAAGATTCAGGCGGGTGATAATCCGCCTCCGATGAGCAACAAGACGGAGCCCAGCCAGGGAAATCGCCGTGCGACCCTTAGACCGAATGTCTTGTTTATCGCGATCGACGACTTGAACGACTGGATTGGTTGCCTGGGTGGCAGTCCCGATGCGAAGACGCCGCATCTCGACCGATTCGCCGCGCGGAGCGTGTTGTTCGACAATGCTCATTGCCAGGTTGCGTTGTGCAATGCTTCGCGTTCCAGCGTGCTCTCGGGATTGTACGCATCGACAACGAACATTTACGGCAACTCATCCAAGAACGCGAGCGACGCTTACAAGAACGCGAAACAGATGCCGGTGTGGTTTCGCGACAATGGCTATCGCGCGGCGTGCATGGGCAAGATCTATCACAACGATCATGGCAAGAAAGAATATTGGGATGAGATCGGTCCCAAGACGCTTCGCTGGGGTCCCGAACCGCCCAATGGACGTCAGTTCACCGAACGCTTTGGCAATCAAGCCGAAGACTCCCTGGCTTGGGCCGCACTGGATATCGCACCGGGCGAAATGCCCGACGAACAAATTGCGACGTGGGCAAAATCGCAATTGGATCGGCAGCATGATCAACCGTTCTTTCTGGCCCTCGGATTCTACAAACCGCATACGCCGATGACGGCCCCGCGACGCTTCTTTGATCTGTTTGATCGCCAGCAGCTCACTCTGCCCGCGGTTCTCAAGAACGATCTGGATGACGTTCCCGAAATCGGTCGCCGTTGGGTACTCGATCGACAACCATTGATTGCCGACGATGCCGTTGACCAATACAGTCCCACCTATCGTCGCGAACTCGTTCACGCCTACCACGCTTGCGTGGCGCTGACTGACGACTGTGTCGGGCAGGTACTCGATCACTTGGAAAGAAGTCGTCATGCCAACAATACAATCGTCGTGCTGTGGTCCGATCACGGTTGGCATCTCGGTGAAAAGCATCACTGGCGAAAATGGATGCCCTGGGAGGAATCGACACGCAGCCCGTTGATGGTTTTCGTGCCCGGCGCGAAGGGAAACGGTAGCGTTTGTCATCAAACCGTCGGGCTGATCGACATCTATCCGACGCTCGCCAAACTTTGCGGCTTGAAAGCTCCCGAACAATTGCAAGGACAGAGTTTTGACGAACTGTTGAATCGTCCAGACACGCCGTGGGACCGTCCGGCGCTAACTTCCACGACGGCCGGCAACCATACCGTTCGATCACAGCGTTGGCGATACATTCGCTACGTCGATGGCAGCGAAGAGTTGTACGACCATGACGACGATCCGAACGAATGGGAGAACCTCGCTGCGAAGCCTGAATTTCAAAACATCAAGGACGAACACGCCCGATGGATTGACAAACTGACAGCCAGCGAAACCGTCGAGGCGACGGAGGCCGAACCAAACGCAGCTCTTGAAGAACGAACCTCTCGGCCACTCATCAAGGACTCGCCGAACACGGCGTCAACCAATGACACTCGCGATGTGACGCCGAACGTCATTTTAATCATGAGCGACGATCAGGGTTGGGGCGACGTCGGCTTTAATGGCAACGAGAAGATCAACACGCCCAACTTGGATGCGATGGCCGCCCAAGGAATTCGCTTCGATCGCTTCTACGCGGCCGCACCGCTGTGCTCGCCGACGCGAGGCAGTTGTCTGACGGGCCGTTATCCGTTTCGCTTTGGAATCTTGGCCGCGCACACCGCGGGAATGAGAGTGGGTGAAATCACACTCGCCGAAATGCTCAAGAGCAAAGGTTATCAGACGGGGTTCTTCGGCAAATGGCACATGGGCTGGGTCAAGCCGGAAGACGCGAGCTCGCGAGGTTTCTTTTCGCCGCCATCGCAACATGGCTTCGACGAAACCTTTGCGACAACCAGCGCCGTGCCGACTTGGAATCCGTCCGTGACACCGGATGGCTGGGACAGTTGGGGCGCGCAAGCGGGCGAACCGTGGAAAGGTGGAATGCCTTACGTTCACAACGGTAAGGAAGTCAGTGAGAACATGGCTGGCGATGACAGTCGGGTGATCATGGATCGTGTCATTCCATTCGTCGAGTCCAACAAGGACAGGCCTTTCTTAGCCACGGTCTGGTTTCACGCACCACACGAGCCAACCGTGGCTGGCGAAGAGTACAAGAAGCCCTACGCCAAGTACGGCCAAGCAAGACAGAATCTATACGGTTGCATTACGGCGATGGACGAGCAGATTGGCCGGTTGCGAGCCAAGCTGGTCGAATTGGGCATCGAGCGGAACACGCTCGTGTTCTTTTGTAGCGACAATGGTCCGGCCGACGCGTTAGCGAAGAAAGGCATTGCCTCGGCGGGCCCCTTCAAGGGACACAAGCACACAATGTACGAGGGTGGTTTGCTGGTGCCGGCATGCGCCGTATGGCCGGGTACGATACCCGCGGGTACCTCAACGAGTGTGCGTTGCTCGACGATCGACTATTTTCCGACCGTCGCGAATCTCGTTGGATACACGTTCGGCAAGAAAGACGCTCGTCCGATCGACGGCATTGATTTGATGCCCGTGATTCGGCACGAGGTCGATTCACGAGGCTCCGATTTGTATTTCGGTTATCGCCGGCTTCACGATGGCATTGACGGAAAAGCGATCATTTCCGGCGACTGGAAGTTGTTGCAAGACGCCAAACGTGACAGCCGGTTGCAATTGTACGACTTGAAGGAAGATCCGTACGAGCAAAATGATCTGCTACAACAGATGCCGCAGCGCGCCGAGTCGCTCGCGCTTCGACTTCAAGAACTCGAAGCCGATTGCCAGCGCAGCCGCGATGGCGCGGACTATCCGTACTGATGCCACGTATCGCGGCGGAAAAAGAAACACGAAGAGAAACTCCAATGATCAGAATGCATCTCCCAGCCATCGTCTTCATGATTGCCAGCAGCTTGTTCGTAGTGCGGGTGAATGCGGTCGAGCAACTCAACATCCTCTTCATCTTCGCTGACGACTGGGGCTGGGGCGATCTCGGCTGCCACGGGCATCCGTATCTGAAGACGCCGAACATTGACCGGCTTGCGAAAGAGGGGACGGACTTCGCGCGGTTTACTGTCGCCAGCGGCGTGTGTTCTCCGAGCCGTACGGCCGTGATGACTGGGCACTTCCCAGCGCGTTACAACATCGACGGGCACTTCGCGGCGGTGAGCAGTAACGCGAATCGTGGCATGCCGGACTGGCTCGATCCGAAGACTCCCACACTTCCCAAGATGCTGCAGTCGGCTGGCTACGCGACGGCTCATTTCGGCAAATGGCATCTCGCGAACAACATGATCCCCGATTCGCCGCTGCCAAAGGATTACGGTTATGACGAGTACGGGGTGTTCAACTGCGCAGGCGAGCAAATGCCGGTACACGAGGACGCCGCCCGCGCGATCGCCTTCATCGAAAAGAACGCCGCCGCGAAGAAGCCGTTCTTCATCAATCTTTGGATGCACGAGCCGCACACACCGTTTCATACGCTGCCGGAGTATCGTCGACGATTTCCAGAGTTGGGTGAACCTGACAACGTCTACGCCGCTGTTCTTTCTCACGCCGACGACCGAATCGGCGAATTGCTCGCGGCGTTGGACCGGTTAAACCTATCCGACAACACGCTGGTAATCTTCAGTTCAGACAATGGACCCGCAGGCAGTGGCCGAGGTGGAAAGCTGACTACCATGTACGATTCCGCGACCGGCGAGGGATTTGGAATCGGCTGTAGCGTCGGGACAACCGGCGGTCGAAACGGGCGCAAGAAGTCAATCTTGCAGGGCGGAATCGGTGTCCCGTTCATCGCTCGTTGGCCTGGAAAAATCAAGGCTGGTGCAATTGATGACGTTTCGTGGATCTCCGCCGTTGACCTGTTGCCGACGTTCTGCGAACTCGCCGGCGCGCGATTGCCTGAGGGATACCAACCAGACGGCAAGAGCCAAGTGGCGACGCTACAGGGGACGGAACTTCCATTGCGCGACAAGCCGTTGTTTTGGAAGGGACTTCCAAGTCGGAACGGTCCCGTCTACTCGATACTGGATGGTCGATGGCGGCTGCTGACCAGCATGAACTTCGACGTGCTCGAGCTCTACGACGTGAATCAGGATCCCCTGGAAAAGAACAATGTGAAGGCCTCGCATCCTGAGGTCGCCAGCGAGCTATTAAAGAAACTTCAAGCCTGGCATGCGACGCTTCCCGAGAAACCCAAACCCGCTTGCTTCTCGAAGTACCGTGACAGGAATGCAGGTCCGCTGCCTCCTGAAGTCAAGCCGGCCTTTCAGTTTGATCCGTCTCGATAATCTGCCTTTCGTAAAGAACCCCAATCCATCTTGAAGTAGTACTATGAAACTGAGCGCACTCGTTCCAGTTCTGGCCCTGTTCCTGCTGTCGACTTATTCGATGCTGGGCGCGGAGCAACCACCAAATGTTGTTCTGATTTTCGCCGACGACCTCGGCTATGGCGATCTCGGTTGCTACGGTGCAACCAAGGTGCAGACGCCCAACATCGACCGGCTTGCCGCCGAAGGACGCCGGTTTACGGATGCCCATTCGGTATCTGCCGTCTGCACGCCATCGCGCTA